>NZ_JBFBFB010000004.1:0-638192 GCF_040683935.1 Streptomyces sp. NPDC093085
GTTGGTCGGCGCGGGTGGGGTGGGGGGGGCCGCGGGGCGGGGTTTGTCGGCCCGGCCGCGGGGCGGGGGGGGGGGCAGGACAGGGGGGTGCGGTCGTACGCGTACGACCGCACCCTCCGCCGTACGGAAACCCTCAGAAGACCGACTCGGCCTCGAACATCCGGTCCTCCGGCACCGTCTTCAGCCGGGTCACCGCCTCCGCCAGCGGCACCGTCACGATCTCCGTGCCGCGCAGCGCCGTCATCCGCCCGAACTCGCCCCGGTGCGCCGCCTCCACCGCGTGCCAGCCGAAGCGGGTGGCGAGGACGCGGTCGTACGCGGTCGGGGTGCCGCCGCGCTGGACATGGCCCAGGATCACCGGACGGGCCTCCTTGCCGAGGCGGCGCTCCAGCTCGGTGGCGAGGACGTTGCCGATGCCCTGGAAGCGCTCGTGTCCGAACTGGTCGATCTCGCCCTTGCCGTACTCCATGGTGCCCGCCGCCGGGTGGGCGCCCTCCGCGACGCAGACGACCGCGAACTTCTTGCCGCGCGCGAAGCGCTCCTCGACCATCTTCACCAGGCTCTCGACCTCGAAGGGCCGCTCCGGCAGGCAGATCCCGTGCGCGCCGCCCGCCATCCCGGACTCCAGCGCGATCCACCCGGCGTGCCGCCCCATGACCTCCACGACCATCACCCGCTGGTGGGACTCGGCGGTGGTCTTGAGGCGGTCGATGGCCTCCGTGGCGACGGTGACGGCGGTGTCGAAGCCGAAGGTGCGGTCGGTGGCGTGGATGTCGTTGTCGATGGTCTTCGGGACGCCGACGACCGGCATGCCCGCGTCCGAGAGGAGCCGGGCGGCGGTCAGGGTGCCCTCGCCGCCGATCGGGATGAGGGCGTCTATGCCGTACCTGCGGGCCAGTTCGGCGCAGTTCTCGGCCGCCTCGCGGAGCCGTCCGCGCTCCAGCCGGGCCGAGCCGAGGATGGTGCCGCCCCGGGCGAGGATGCCGCTGACCGCGTTGAGGTCGAGGGGGCGCAGATGGCCGTCGAGGAGCCCCTTGAAGCCGTCCTCGAAGCCGATGACCTCGTCGCCGTGGCCGGTCAGGGCGCGGTGCACGACCGAACGGATCACTGCGTTCAGGCCGGGGCAGTCGCCACCTGCGGTGAGAACTCCGATACGCATCGTGCTCTGGTCTCCTGCTCGCTCGTGTCCTGTGCGGCGCGCTCGCCTCCTGTGCGGGTCCGATCCTCCCACGGGTGATCGGCGCCACGTACCGGCCGTATGGGGGCCCTCCGCGCTGTTGACCGCGTCACTGATCGTTTCGTACGGAGGCCCCGGGGCAGCCGGTCAGAAGCGGGAACGGAGCCCGCCGAAACCTTTTGACCTGGGCTTTCCTCCACAGGCATGACCATCGGGCGCCCCGGCCCGCACCGGGTGCACTATCGACCCCCGCAGGTATTGTCAAGAGGAAGTCAAGAAGAAACAGCCACGGGCAAGAAGAACAGCCACCGGACAGGAACGGGAGAGCACGCGTGACACGCAGCGTGTACGTGACCGGGATCGATCGCGGGGACGGCCGCCAGGTCGTCGAACTGGGGGTCATGGAACTCCTCACCCGCCAGGTGGACCGGGTGGGGGTCTTCCGGCCGCTCGTCCACGACGGGCCCGACCGCCTCTTCGACCTGCTGCGCGCCCGCTACCGGCTGACGCAGGACGCCGGCTCCGTCTACGGGCTCGACTACCCCGAGGCCGCCGCGCTCCAGGCCGAGCGGGGCACCGACGAGCTGGTCTCGCGGCTGGTGGAGCGGTTCCACGCGGTGGCGCGCGACTACGAGGTGGTGCTCGTCCTGGGCACGGACTTCGCCGCGACCCAGCTCCCCGACGAACTCGCGCTCAACGCACGGCTCGCCAACGAGTTCGGCGCCTCCGTGATCGGCGTCGTCGGCGGCAAGGGCCAGAGCGCCGAGTCCGTACGCGCCGAGGCCCGCAACGCGCACCGCGCCTACGAGGTGCTCGGCTGCGACGTGCTGACCATGGTCGTCAACCGGGTCGCCGCCGAGGACCGTACCGCCATAGCCGAGGGCCTGACCGCCCAGCTCCCGGTCCCCTGCTACGTGCTCCCCGACGAGCCCGCGCTCGCCGCCCCGACGGTCGCCCAGATCACCCAGGCGCTCGGCGGCACGGTGCTGCTCGGCGACGACTCCGGACTCGCCAGGGACGCGCTGGACTTCGTCTTCGGCGGCGCCATGCTCCCCACCTTCCTGGAGGCCCTGACCCCCGGCTGCATGGTGGTCACCCCCGGCGACCGCGCCGACCTGGTGGTCGGCGCGCTGGCCGCGCACTCGGCGGGCACCCCGCCCATCGCGGGCGTCCTGCTCACCCTGGACGAGCGCCCCGACGACGCGGTCCTCACCCTGGCGGCGCGGCTCGCGCCGGGCACCCCGGTGGTCTCCGTACCGGGCGGCTCCTTCCCCACCGCCACCGAACTCTTCGGCCTGGAGGGGAAGCTCTCCGCAGCGACGCCCCGCAAGGCGGAGACCGCGCTCGGCCTCTTCGAGCGCCACGTGGACACCGCCGATCTGCTGGCGCGGATGTCGGTGGCGCGCAGCGGCCATGTGACCCCGATGATGTTCGAGCACGACCTGCTGGAGCAGGCGCGCGCCCACCGCCGCCGGGTGGTGCTCCCCGAGGGCACCGAGGAGCGGGTGCTCCGCGCCGCCGATGTGCTGCTCCGCCGGGACGTCTGCGACCTGACGCTGCTCGGCGACACCGACACCATCCGCAAGAAGGCCGCGGACCTCGGCATCGACCTGGCCGGGACGCATCTGGTCGACCCCGCCACGGACGAGCTGCGCCAGGAGTTCGCTGAGCGGTACGCGGGGCTGCGGGCGCACAAGGGCGTCACGGTGGAGCTGGCGTACGACGTGGTCTCCGACCCGAACTACTTCGGCACGCTGATGGTCCAGCAGGGCCTGGCGGACGGCATGGTCTCGGGTTCGGTCCACTCGACGGCCGCGACCATCCGCCCCGCCTTCGAGATCATCAAGACGAGGACCGACGCGTCGATCGTCTCGTCGGTCTTCTTCATGTGCCTCGCCGACCGGGTGCTGGTGTACGGCGACTGCGCGGTCAACCCGGATCCGGACGCGGAGCAGCTCGCTGACATCGCCGTCCAGTCGGCCGCCACCGCCGCCCGGTTCGGGGTGGAGCCCCGGATCGCGATGCTCTCGTACTCGACGGGCACCTCGGGGTCGGGCGCGGATGTCGACAAGGTGCGCGCGGCGACGAAGCTGGTCCGCGACGCCCATCCGGAGCTGCGGATCGAGGGCCCGATCCAGTACGACGCGGCGGTCGAGCCGACGGTCGCCGCGACGAAGCTGCCGGACTCGGAGGTGGCCGGGCAGGCGACGGTGCTGATCTTCCCGGACCTGAACACCGGCAACAACACCTACAAGGCCGTGCAGCGCTCGGCGGGCGCGGTGGCGGTCGGCCCGGTCCTCCAGGGGCTCCGCAAGCCGGTCAACGACCTGTCGCGCGGCGCGCTGGTGCAGGACATCGTCAACACGGTGGCCATCACGGCGATACAGGCCCAGGACACCCCCGCATGACCCCGCCGTCCGACCCGTACGACCCGACCTCCCCGTACTCCCCCACCTCCCCCACCTCCCCCACCTCCCCCACCACAGAAGGCCAGCCCCCCGTGACTCCCCGCGCCACCCGTGTCCTCGTGCTCAACTCCGGTTCCTCCTCGCTGAAGTACCAGCTCCTGGACATGGCGGACGGCTCCCGGCTCGCCTCCGGGGTGGTCGAGCGGATCGGGGAGGGGCCGGTCGCCGACCACACCGAGGCGCTGGAGGCCGTCGCCGCCGAGCTGGCCGGGGCCGGGCTCGGCCTGGACTCCCCCGAGCTGGCGGCGATCGGCCACCGGGTGGTGCACGGCGGGCCCCGGTTCACCGCGCCGACGCTGGTGGACGATGCCGTCCTCGCCGAGATCGAGCGGCTGGTGCCGCTCGCGCCGCTGCACAACCCGGCCAACCTCACCGGGATACGGACCGCCCTGCGGCTCCGCCCCGACCTGCCGCAGGTCGCCGTCTTCGACACGGCGTTCCACACGACGATGCCGGAGCACGCGGCGCGGTACGCGATCGACACGGCGACCGCCGACGCGCATCTGATCCGGCGGTACGGCTTCCACGGCACCTCGCACGCGTATGTCTCCCGGAAGACCGCCGAACTCCTCGGCAAGGACCCGTCCGAGGTCAATGTGATCGTGCTGCACCTGGGGAACGGGGCCTCCGCCTCGGCGGTCGAGGGCGGCCGGTGCGTGGAGACCTCGATGGGGCTGACGCCGCTGGAGGGTCTGGTGATGGGGACGCGCTCCGGGGACATCGACCCGGCCGTCACGTCCCATCTGCACCGCGTGGCCGGGATGTCCGTCGCGGAGACCGATGAACTTCTGAACAAGAAAAGCGGTCTGGCCGGTCTCTGCGGGGACAACGACATGCGCGAGATCCAGCGCAGGATCGACGAGGGGGACGAGCGGGCGCGGCTCGCCTTCGCCGTCTATATCCACCGGCTGAAGAAGTACATCGGCGCGTATACGGCGGTTCTGGGCCGGGTGGACGCGGTCGCGTTCACGGCGGGCGTGGGCGAGAACGCGGCGCCGGTACGGGCGGCGGCGGTGGCCGGACTGGCGGGCCTGGGCCTGTCGGTGGACCCGGAGCGCAATACCGTACGTACCGGGGAGCCCCGGGTCATCTCACCGGACGGCGCCCCGGTGGTGGTGGCCGTGGTGCCGACCGACGAGGAATGGGAGATCGCGCGGGGGACCTTCGCGACGGTGACCGCGACCGCGGATTCCGCCGCATCCATGGATTCCGCTCCGGCGGGCGCCGGGGAATCCGCTGGACCTATCGACTGAGCACACACCCGCCCATTTGTACTTTCCACCAGACGGAATATTCCGCACCGAAACAAAACGATAGGATCCGCCTTATGCGCCGTTCCAAAATCGTCTGCACCCTGGGCCCAGCCGTCGACTCGTACGAGCAGTTGAAGTCGCTCATCGAAGCCGGCATGAATGTGGCCCGTCTGAACATGAGCCACGGAAGCCACCCGGAGCACGAGGAGCGGTACCACCGCGTCCGCAAGGCCGCCGAGGACACCGGCCGCGCGGTGGGCGTGCTGGTCGACCTCCAGGGGCCGAAGATCCGTCTGGAGACCTTCGAGGAAGGCCCGGTCGAGCTGGAGCGCGGTGACGAGTTCACCATCACCACCGAGGACGTGCCCGGCTCCAAGTCGATCTGCGGGACGACGTACAAGGGCCTGCCCGGCGATGTCTCCAAGGGCGACCAGATCCTCATCAACGACGGCAATGTCGAGCTGCGGGTGGTCGAGGTCGAGGGCCCCGAGGTCAGGTCGGTCGTCATCGAGGGCGGGGTGATCTCCGACCACAAGGGCATCAACCTGCCGGGCGCGGCGGTCAATGTGCCGGCCCTCTCCGAGAAGGACATCGAGGACCTGCGCTTCGGGCTGCGGATGGGGTGCGACATGGTCGCGCTGTCGTTCGTCCGCGACGCGCACGACGTGCTGGACGTCCACAAGATCATGGACGAGGAGGGGCGCCGGGTCCCCGTCATCGCCAAGGTCGAGAAGCCGCAGGCGGTCGCCAACATGGAGGCCGTCGTCGCGGCGTTCGACGGCGTCATGGTGGCCCGCGGTGACCTGGCCGTCGAGTATCCGCTCGAAAAGGTCCCGATGGTGCAGAAGCGCCTCATCGAGCTCTGCCGCCGGAACGCCAAGCCGGTGATCGTGGCGACCCAGATGATGGAGTCGATGATCACCAACTCCCGTCCGACCCGCGCCGAGGCGTCCGACGTGGCGAACGCGATCCTGGACGGCGCGGACGCGGTGATGCTCTCCGCGGAGTCGTCGGTGGGCGCGTACCCGGTCGAGACGGTCAAGACGATGTCGAAGATCGTCGTCGCGGCCGAGGAGGAGCTGCTCTCCAAGGGGCTCCAGCCGCTGGTCCCCGGGAAGAAGCCGCGTACGCAGGGCGGTTCGGTGGCGCGCGCGGCGTGCGAGATCGCGGACTTCCTGGGCGGCAAGGCGCTGGTCGCCTTCACCCAGTCCGGCGACACGGCCCGCCGGCTCTCCCGCTACCGCGCCGAGCAGCCGATCCTGGCGTTCACGACGGACGAGTCGACGCGGAACCAGCTCGCGCTGAGCTGGGGCGTGGAGTCCTTCGTCGTGCCGTGGGTGCAGTCCACGGACGACATGGTCGACCTGGTCGACGACGAGGTGCTGAAGCTCCAGCGCTACAGCGCGGGCGACGCCCTCATCATCACCGCGGGATCGCCCCCCGGCGTCCCCGGTACGACGAACATGGTCCGGGTCCACCACCTGGGCGGCGCCGCCGCCTCCTGACGTATCCGCCTCACCTCACCTTGCCCGTGGCCCCGCCGGTTCCGTACCGGCGGGGCCGCGGTGCGTACGGGGCGGGGCTGCGGGGGGGGGATTGCGCGGCGGGGTTACGGAGCGGGGGCGCGTGGCGGGGTCACGGCGTGTCGTGTACGGGCGGGTCGGTCATGCCGAGGCGGAGGTGTTCGACGTGGTGGACCGCCTGGTCGAGGAGGCTGGCGACATGGTCGTCATGGAGCGCGTAGACGACGGAGCGGCCCTGGCGCTCGCCGACGACCAGGCCGAGGTTGCGGAGCAGCCGTAGCTGGTGGGAGCAGGCGGACTGCTCCATGCCGACGGCGGCGGCGAGTTCGGTCGCCGCGCAGGGGCCCTCGCGCAGATGGGCCAGGATCAGCAGCCGGGAGGGCGTGGAGAGGGCCTGGAGCGCGGTGGCGACCTGCGGGGCGTTCTCGGGGGTCAGCCGGGTGCGGGGGGTCGTACCGCTGTCCGGGGTGTTCGCTCCGTGGCCCATGGCGCCATCCTACGGACTTGAACACATGAATGGATGTTCATTCGTTCCTGTATGGTGAGGGCGGTACGGACCCCTCTTCCCCCCTCCCCACCTCCCCTCCCTCTCCTGTGAAGGACCCCTGCCCTCATGGCCTCCACCCTGACCACCCGGGCCCCCGCCGCCCCGGCGGCCGAGAACGCCCCCGCCGCGCGGCGCACCCGCGTCCTCGCGCTGCCCGAGGCCCGCTGGGCGCTCGCCGCCCTCGTGCTCTTCCTCGTCGCCCTCGCGCTGGACCTGCTCGGCGCCCCGGGGTGGATGTGGGGCCCGCTGTACGCCGCCACCTACGTCACCGGGGGCTGGGAGCCCGGGTGGGCGGGGCTGAGGGCGCTCAAGGAGCGGACCCTGGACGTGGATCTGCTGATGGTGGTTGCCGCGCTCGGCGCCGCCGCCATCGGGCAGGTCCTGGACGGGGCGCTGCTGATCGTCATCTTCGCGACGTCCGGCGCCCTGGAGGCGGTCGCGACCGCCCGTACCGCCGACTCCGTACGCGGCCTCCTCGACCTGGCGCCGCCGACCGCGACCCGGCTCCGGAACGGCTCGGCCGGGGAGGCAGGGGAGACCGGAGCGGCGGGGGAAGCGGTGGAGGCCGAGGAGACCGTCGCCACCGGGGAACTCGCCGTCGGGGACCTCCTGCTGATCCGGCCCGGCGAGCGGGTCGGGGCGGACGGCCGGGTGGTGGGCGGGGCGAGCGAGGTCGACCAGGCCACCATCACCGGCGAACCGCTCCCGGTGGCCAAGACGGCCGGCGACGAGGTCTTCGCCGGGACCCTGAACGGGACGGGCGCGCTCCGGGTCCGGGTGGAGCGGGACCCGTCGGACTCGGTGATCGCCCGGATCGTACGGATGGTCGAGGACGCCTCGGAGACGAAGGCGCCCACGCAGTTGTTCATCGAGAAGGTCGAGCAGCGCTACTCGATCGGCATGGTCGCCGCCACCCTGGCGGTCTTCCTCGTCCCTCTCGCCCTCGGCGCCGACCTGACCGGGGCGTTGCTCCGGGCGATGACCTTCATGATCGTCGCATCGCCGTGTGCGGTGGTGCTGGCCACGATGCCGCCGCTGCTCGCCACCATCGCCACCGCGGGCCGGCACGGCGTGCTGGTGAAGTCCGCCGTGGTGATGGAGCGGCTGGGCCAGATCGACGCCGTGGCGCTGGACAAGACGGGCACCCTGACCGAGGGCACCCCGTACGTCACCGATGTCAGGGCGCTGGACGGCTCGGGGCTCGACGAGAACGGGGTGCTGGCGCTCGCCGCCGCCGCCGAGCACCCCAGCGAACACCCGCTGGCCCGCGCGGTGGTGGCCGCCGCCCGCGCCCGTGGCCTCCGTACCCCCGCCGCCGGGGAGTTCGCCGCCACCCCCGGCGTCGGGGTCACCGCCACGGTCGACGGCGCCCGGGTCGCGGTCGGCGCCCCCGCCTCCGTGGTCACCGGGCCCCGCGCGGCGGAGGCCGCCGAGGTGGCGGCCGGCTGGGAGGCCGGGGGGCGGACCGCCGTGGTGGTCACCGTGGACGGGGCGGCGGCCGGGGTGCTCGCCATCGCTGACCGGCTCCGCCCGGACGCCGCAGCCACCGTCGCCGCCCTGACGGAGCTCACCGGGGCCGCGCCCGCCCTGCTCACCGGCGACAACCCGCGCGCCGCCGCCCGGCTCGCGGCCGAGGTGGGCATCACCGACGTACGGGCCGGGCTGCTCCCCGAGGAGAAGGTCGCCGCCGTACGGGAGGCGGAGGCGGCGGGGCGCCGGGTCCTGGTCGTCGGCGACGGCGTGAACGACGCCCCCGCGCTGGCCGCCGCGCACACCGGGGTCGCGATGGGCCGGGCCGGTTCCGACCTGGCGCTGGAGACCGCGGACGCGGTGGTCGTACGGGACGAACTCGCCGCCGTCCCCACGGTCGTGGCGCTCTCCCGCCGGGCCCGCGCCCTCGTCGTGCAGAACCTGGTCATCGCGGCGGTGTGCATCACCGGGCTGGTCCTCTGGGACCTGGTGGGCACCCTCCCGCTGCCGCTCGGCGTCCTCGGCCACGAGGGCTCCACGGTCCTCGTCGGCCTCAACGGGCTGCGCCTGCTCCGTGAAGCGGCCTGGCGGCGCGCCTCGGCGGAGGCGGCGGGCACCACGGGGGCCGCCGGGTGAGCCCCGGTGAAAGTCAGCGGGTGATGTAGTTGTGCAGGCCGGGGACGGTGAGGGTGCCGCCGAACTGGCCCGCCTGGACGACCGTGACATCGGTGAAGAAGGCGAACGGGACGTTCAGCGGGGGCGGGGTGGCCGGGCTGAAGGTGATCGGGATCAGGCCGAAGAGGTTGCCCTTCAGCTCCTCCGTGTACATCGTCACCTCGCCGTCGCGGATGGTCGAGGTGGACCCCGGACGCGCCTCCACATGGGCGGTGCCGCCCTGCGGGTAGACGACCCGCTGGTCGAGGTCCTTGATGTCCAGGGACGAGGCCGTGAACTTGAGGACCTTCTTGACCTGGCCGCTGTAGGTCCGCACCTCGACGATGCCCTGGTAGTCGAGGCCGTTCAGGGTCAGCAGCGAACTGTGCAGCGTCCAGGGGTCGTCGGGGAGGAGCGGGAGGCCCTGCTCCTCGGTGGCCGCGGCGAGGGCCTCGGGGTCGGCCGTCGGGCAGGGGTACGGGGTCTTGCCCTCGGCGCCCGCCGGGATGTCACCGTCCTTGCGGGCCTGGAGCCCTTTGGCGGCGTCGTCCAGCTCCTCGACCTCGGCGCCGGCCTGCTCGGCGGCTTCCTTGATCGCGTCCTTGGACTTCTCGGTGGCCGCGTCGCCGTCCTCGGACTTCCCGTCCTCGGACTTCCCGTCCTCGGACTTCCCGTCCTTCTGTCCGGCCTTGTCCTTGCCGTCTTCGTCGTCGCCGTCGGCGTTCTCGCCCTTCGCTGCGGAGGAGGCGGAGGAGGCGGAGGCGCCGGCGGTGGTGCTCGGCGAGGGGCTGCTCGTGGCCGCCTTCTCGTCGTCCTCGCTGCTCTTGTCGTCCTTGCCCTCCTTGTCCTTGCCGTTCACACCCAGCAGGTCGCCCAGCGCGTCGCCCAGACCCAGCGGGTCCAGCGGGTTGGTGGAGTGCGAAGGGGTGGCGCCGGGGGTGGGGGTGCCGGTGGCCGAGGCCGAGGCCGAGGCCGAGGCCGACGGTTCCGGGGCCTCGGCAGGACCGGCGTCCGCCGCCGGGGCGGACCCGGACGGCGAGGGCCCGGCCGCCTCCTTGCCCTCGGTGTCCTTCTCTCCCGCCGAGGACGAGGCCGAGGGGGAAGGAGCGGTGGAGGCGGAGGGGGAGGAGGAGGGCGCCGGGGAGGACTCCGAGGCCGAGGCGGAGGGCTCGTCGGAGCGGGTCACGCAGGGGCCGGGGGCGAAGGGTATGTCGTCGCCGCCCGCCGCCAGCGCGAGCCGGGGCGTGAGCCCCATGCCCACGAAGACCGCCGTCGGCATCGCCGCCAGGGCCATCGCCTTGCCGGCGGGTATCTGGAGCTTCGTCAGGAGGGACTTCTTCGGAGCCGCGTGGCGGGGCCCTCTCCTCGCCCGGGGCTCCTCACCGCCGGACGCGGTGGGCCGCACATCGTCACCCCGCACTGTTCCTCCCGCCGTTGGCGTGGGCAGTCGCTTCCGTAGCGTTCCGGTCCGTGCCGTGGTGCTCCGTGCCGCGCTCCGGGGTGCCGCCCCGCTCCGTACCGCCCCGCTCCGTACCGTCGCGCTCCGTGCCGTACGGGTCCCCACTGCCGTACGAGTCCCCGCTGTACGGTTCTCCGCTGTCGCGTACCGCCCCGTACCGGGAGGAACCGCGCGCCCCGGGCGGACGGTGCCGCTCCGCCTCCCCGCCGGTCTCCGCGTCCTCCGGTACGCCCGGGGCCCAGGAGATCGAGAGCGCGCCGCCGATCAGCGCGAGCAGGAAGCCGATGAGGAAGCCGCCGAGGTTGGAGACCGGGAGCGAGACGAGCGCCAGCAGGATCGTGGCGACGCCCGCGAAGACCCGGACGATGGAGTGGAACCACATCGTCAGGCCGAGCGTGACCAGCAGCACGCCGATGATCAGCGAGCCGGCGCCGGCCGTGGTCGCCATCGCCACCGTGAGGTTGCCGAACTTCACCTCGGCGTACGGGAAGTAGGCGATCGGGAACCCGCTGAGCAGCGTGAAGAGCCCCGCCCAGAACGGCCGGGTACCGCGCCAGCCGCGGAACCGCTGCCGCCCCTGCGCGAAGCGGCCGGGGGAATCCGAGGAGCCTCGGGGGCCTGAAGACTCGGCGCTCATGGAAAACAGCTCCCTGGTACCGGTGTTGCGGTGAGAAAGTGGAGGTGGGGCGGGCAGGCGGAGGCCCTACGGGACACGGCCCGCCCGCCCGGAGGAGTGCTTAGTAGCACTCCTTGACGCCCTTGTGCAGCCTCAGGCTCAGATCGTTCAGCCTGAAGGTGCCGGCCGTGGTCGCCCATGCCGTCTGCTCCACATTGGTGAGCGTGGCCTTGTCCGAACGCTGGGCGAAGCCGTACGGGTTGGCCTGGTCACCGGGGTTGATGCCGGTCTTGTTGCTCTTGTCCCCGGCCGCCACACCGATGTCGATGTTCTCGAACACGGCGTCCGCGTCGAGCTGCTCGATGTCGATGTAGATGTTGGTCGCCTTGACCGGCTTGCTCGCGTTCGTGCCGGCCCGCAGCTCCAGGCTGACGGAGCCGAAGAGCGGCACGTCCGGAGTGACCACCGACTGGCACATGTTGGTGATCGTGGCCGTGCTGAACCCGGAGACGGCGACCGGGTGCGCGGTCTTGTTCCCCTTGAGATCCGTGCCCGCGTCGATGCTGCCGTACTGGACGAAGTCGTAACCGACCAGCTTGTCCGCGCTGACCTTGAAGCTCTGGCCGGACACGCTGAACGAGGCGGCCAGCGCGCCCTGTGCCAGCGCGACGCCTATCGCCGCCGTGGCGGCGACGCTCGGCACCATGACGACGGCGAACCGCCGCCATCTGGTCCCGCCACGCACTTGGGACTCCATGAATGTCCTCCTTCTCGGACGTACATCTCCGGATCGGGCGGAAACCCGTCCTGGGATGGGAGAAGTGCTACGTCCTCGGGAAGGAGAGCGCCTGCTCCGGAGGCGCCAACCGCGTCCGAAATTACGGCGATCACCCCCGAGCGACAACCACTGGCCACGCCTTCGCGCAACCTCTGGACAGGCCCTGCCGGGTGGGCAGGAACCCCCCTGTCCGGGCTCGGCGGCCGGGCCGCCTGACCCGCTCGGTGGGGACCCACGGACCGAGGGCGCGACTGGCTGCCGTGCTGATACGGAAATGGACCGAGCGTCGCCGATCGTGGTGCATTCGCGCTGTTGACACAAGGGGGTTCATTACTGGCTAGTAACGGCCAGATAACCGGTACGCGACCGGGCGGCACGGGACGACCACACAGGGTGCCGCGCGCCGATGCGTCAGAAGCGGCGATTACCCCCCATAGCGGGACAGAGCAAGGGAGTTGATTTACTGTAGGTAACAGTAGCCGCTTTTACCAAGTTTTGGTAAAGCGAGGCCCCTGGTGTCGCTGTGTCGCCAAATCCGCACCGTGGCCCCGGAGTCGGCGCCCCGGGGCCGTACCACCGCGCCGCACCGCGCCTAGAAGAGCACCCGGGCGAGCGCCTGGCGGGCCGAGGTCACCCGGGGGTCGTCCCCGCCGATCACCTCGAAGAGCTCCAGCAGCCGCAGCCGCGCCGCCTCCCGCTCCTCACCGGCCGTACGCCGTACGGCCTCCACGAGCCGGCCGAACGCGTCCTCCACATGCCCGCCGACCAGGTCGAGATCGGCGGCGGCGATCTGCGCGGCCACATCGGCGGGCCGGTCCGCCGCGTCCTTGCGCACCTGCGCCTGGTCCATCCCCTGGACGCGGGCGAGCAGTTCGGTCTGGGCGAGGCCGAGCTTCGCCTCCGGGTGACCGGGGTCCTGGGCGAGCACCGCGCGGTACGCCTCGGTCGCGGCCGGGAAGTCATTGGCGTCCAGCGCCTGGACGGCCGTCTCCAACAGCGCGTCGTACGGGCCCTCCGGTACGGCGGCCTCGTCCGCGCCCTCCGCGCCCTCCGCGCCCTCGGCGGCCGGGTCGACCGCGATCCCGGTGAGCCCGAAGCGCTCCTCGCCGACCTGGATGAGCTGGTCCAGCGTCTGCCGGATCTGGCTCTGCGGGGCGGCGCCCTGGAAGAGCGGCAGCGCCTGCCCGGCGACCACCGCGAAGACCGCGGGGATGCCCTGGATGCCGAACTGCTGCATCAGCATCTGGTTGGCGTCGACATCGATCTTGGCCAGCACGAAGCGGCCGTTGTACTCCTTGGCGAGACTCTCCAGCACGGGGGTGAGCTGCTTGCACGGCTCGCACCACTCGGCCCAGAAGTCGATGACGACCGGGACCTCGGTGGAGCGCTGGAGGACATCGCGCTCGAAGCCGGCTTCGTCGACGTCGATGACCAGGCTCGACGGGGCGACGGCGCCGGCGCCGCCCTTGCGGGCCGCCTCCGCGCGGGCCTGCTCCGCCTTCGCCTTGGCCTCACCGGCCGCCTTCACCGCGGCGAGGTCGACGACGCCACTCATGGACATGTTCCTAGGCTGCATGAGTACATCCTCCCCCTTCCGCGCCGACTTGAGAAAAGCGGCATCCGGGCGGGACGGCCGACCCGTGCCCCCGTTTCCGCTACGAGCCGTAGCGTAACTGGCGCGTAAGGTACGCGCACAGATTCCCCTGGTGAGCCGGATCACATGACTACTGGCCGGTACGGTTTCGGGTACCGGCCGGTAGGGTCGCGGCCATGGGCGGCGACGAGGACGCGGAACCCCGGAAGTCCACCGGGGGCGAGGGCCGGACGGGCCCGCGCGGGAGCCGTCCGGCCGGGGGCCCTCCGCACGGGGGCCGTCCTGAGGGAAGCCGTCCGCACGGGGGCCGGCCGCGTTCCGCCGAGGCGGACGCCGCGATCCTGGAGGCGACCCGGGAGGCCCTGGGTGAACTGGGGTGGACAAAGCTGACGATGGGCCATGTCGCGGCCCGCGCCGGCGTCGCCAAGACGACGCTCTACCGGCGCTGGCCCTCCAAGAGCGAGCTGGTGGTGGACGCGGTCGCGGTCCTCTTCGACCGGGTGGAGCTCGCGGACCGGGGCAGTCTGGCGGCCGATGTCGAGGGCGCCGTCCTCCAGTTCGCCGCGCTGCTGGAGCGGCCGGAGAACAAGACGTCGCTGATGGCGCTGGTCGCCGAGGCCACCAGGGACGAGGCGCTGCGGCTCCGGATCAGGCAGGCGATCGTGGAGCGGCAGAAGCGGCTGGTGGTGGCCGGCCGCGAGCGCGCCCAGGCGCGCGGTGAACTCCCCTACGAGCCGGACGCGGGGGCGGCGGCCCGGACGACGGAGCTGATCTTCGATGTGATCGCGGGCGCCGTGCTCCACCGGACGATGGTGAGCGCCCGGGAGGTGGACGCGGAGTGGGCCCGTACGTTCACGGCGCTGCTCCTGGGCGGCCTGAGCCCGAAGCGACCGTGACCGGCCCCGGGGGCGGTCACGGTCCCGGGACCGTGACCGCCCCCGCCCGGCCTCGCCTCCGCCCCCGCCCTCGACTCCGCCCTCACCGCGCGAGCCGCCCCAGCAGGGAGGAGGCCGCCGCGATGCCCACGACGGCGGCGAAGAGCAGCACGCCGTAGTCGAGCGCGAGGTGCGAGGGCGTGCCGAGCAGCAGCCCGCGCAACGCGTCGACCTGGTAGCTCAGCGGGTTGATCCGGCTGATGACCTGGAGCCAGGACGGCATGATCGCCACCGGGTAGAGGGCGTTCGACGCGAAGAAGAGCGGCATCGTGATGGCCTGCCCGATGCCCATCAGCCGGTCGCGGGTGAGCACGATCCCGGCGATGGTCATGGAGAGGCAGGAGAAGAAGGCCGAGCCGAGGACGACGGCGACGGCCACGCCGAGCAGCCGCAGCGGGTTCCAGGTCAGCCCCACCCCCAGGGCCGCCGCGATGACGATCACCACGACCGCCTGGATCAGCGCCTTCACCCCGGAAGCGAACGCCTTGCCGCTGATCAGCGCGGCCCGTGGCGTCGGTGTGACCAGCAGTTTGGTCAGAATGCCCGCATCGCGCTCCCAGATGATCATGATGCCGTAGAAGATGGCGATGAACATCGCGGACTGGGCGATGATGCCCGGCGCGAGGTAGTCGATGTACGGGATGCCGCCGGTCGGGATGGCCTTGATCCGGGTGAAGGTCTCCCCGAAGATCAGCAGCCAGAGGGCCGGCTGGACGGCGCGGGTGTAGAGCTCGGTGCGGTCGTGCCGGAGCTTCTGGAGCTCCACGACACACATGGCGGCCACCCGGGCGGGCAGCACCCGCCACCCGGTCCGGGCGCGCGGCGCGGAGAGCAGCAGCGCGAACCGCGCGGGGTCGGGCCCCTGGGCGCTCCCCGTGGGCGTGCCGGTGGTGATGCCCGTACGGGTGCCGGTACGGGGGTCAGCCGACCCGGGTCGCGGTGCGGCGGGTGGACCTGACATCACGGAAGTCGCCCCCTTCCTCGTCCAGACCGCTGCCGGCGATGTCCCGGAAGACGTCCTCCAGGGTCGGCGGCGGGTCCCCCCGGCCGCCTTCGGCCACCCGGCGGTCGCGCAGCGCGCTCCGCAGCTCGTCGGGGGTGCCGAGGGCATGGATACGTCCCTGGTGCATCAGGGCGACGCGGTCGCAGTACTGGTCGGCCTCGTCCATGTAGTGGGTGGTGACCAGGACGGTCATCCCGGTGGCGTGCCGCACCGCGTCGATGTGCTCCCACACGCTGGTACGGGCGATCGGGTCGAGGCCGATGGTCGGCTCGTCCAGCATCAGCAGCCGGGGCGCGCTGACCAGGGCCTGCGCGAGTTCGAGGCGGCGGATCATGCCGCCGGAGAACGTCTTGGTCATCCGGTCGGCGGCGGTGGTGAGCCCGACGGCGGCGAGCGCCTGCGCGACGCGCTCGGCGCGCTCGCGGCGCGGCACGTCGAAGACGCGGGCGAAGAGGGTGACGTTCTCGCGGCCGGTCAGCGCGGCGTCGGCGGAGAGCTGCTGCGGTACGTACCCGAGCAGCCTGCGGACGGCCATCTTCTCCTTGGCCGCGTCGTGCCCGAAGACCTGGACCATGCCGGCCGGGACGGGCAGGAGGGTGGTGATACAGCGGATCGCGGTGGTCTTGCCGGCCCCGTTCGGCCCGAGCAGCCCGAAGACCTCGCCCGCGGCGACGGCGAGATCGAGCGCGGCGACGGCCCGGGTCTCCCCGAAGGAGTAGTCGAGCCCGGCGCACCGTACGGCGGCGACGGAATCCACGGCGCCGGAAGCTCCGAAGGTTCCGGCGGCACCAGGGGTTCCGGAGGTTCCCGGTTCGGGGGTCTCACTCATGTGCGGCCTCCCCTTCCTCATGGAGGTGGCGTTTCCTCATGGAGGTGGCGCGCGAGGCTGCGCAGTGCGGGCAGGGCCGCCGCCAGCGCCTCGCGTTCCTCGTCCGTCAGCCGGGCCACGTGGTCGCGTACGAGCGCGGCCCTCCGCGAGCGCCAGCGCAGCAGCCGGGCCTCCCCCGCCGGGGTGGGCAGCAGCAGCGTCGAACGCCGGTCGGCCGGGTCGTCGGCGCGGCGCAGACAGCCGGCCAGGACGAGCTGGTTGACCAGGGTGGAGACGGAGTTCCCGGCGAGCCACAGCTCCTCGGCCGCGTCCGAGACCCGGATGCCCGGGCGGTCCACGACCAGCCGCAGCAGCTCACCCTGGGCCCCGAGCAGCGGCGCGGCGGGCGCGGTACGGCGCAACCGGCGCCGGATCGTGCGCTGAACCCCTGCCAGCGCCTCGGCGAGCGAGTCCGGGAACTCCCCGGAGAACTCCTCCGTGGCCATGCCATCAATTTTATCTCTGCCTCCGAGCTATTCCACTCGGACGAGTGAGCGGCGGCGCTCCCCTCCGCCTGAGGTTAGAGTAATCGAACGAGCGTACGATGAACATAACGGGCTTTTGATCGAAAAGGGGTGGAGTGATGGAGGTGCGGCATGGCGGGCTTCGTCCACGTGCACGTCGCGTCCGGTTACTCCGCCCGCTACGGCGCGTCCCATCCCGAGCAGCTCGTCCGGCGGGCAGCCGAGCGGGGGATGTCCGCGCTCGCGCTCACCGACCGGGACACGGTCACCGGCGCCGTGCGCTTCGTCCGGGCCTGTGAGGAGGAGGGCGTCCGGCCGGTTCTCGGCGTCGACCTCGCGGTGGCGGCCCTCGCGCCCGCGCCGCCCGCCCGGCGGCACCGCACCCCGGCGCACGGCGGCGCGTACGTCACCGAGCCGCCCCTGCGGTTCGTGCTGCTCGCGCAGGGCCGGGCGGGGTGGGCGCGGCTCTGCCGTATCACCTCGGCCGCCCATGCCGGTGCCGGGTCCGGTACGGCGCCGGTGGTGCCGTGGGAGGCGCTGCGCGCGTACGGCGGCCCCGGTCTGACCGTCCTGCTGGGGCCGCTCTCCGAGCCGGTACGGGCACTGTCGGCGGGCCGGCAGGACGTCGCGGTGAAGCTGCTGGCGCCCTGGAAGGAGATCTTCGGGAAGGGTGTCCGGCTGGAAGCCGTCGCCCAGAGACGTTCCGGCCTCGGGCCCGGGTCGCTGCGGCTGGCCGCCCGTACCCTCGCCCTGGCCGACCGCACCGGCACCACCGCCGTGCTCTCCAACGCCGTCCGCTACGCCGACCCCGGCCAGCACCGCCTCGCCGACGTCCTGGACGCCGCACGGCTGCTGCGCCCCGTCGACCGGCGCCACCTGGACAGCGGGCAGCGCTGGCTCAAGGACGAGCGGGGAATGGCGGCCGTGGCCCGGATGACCGCCGAGTGCGCGGGGACGGATGTCCGCCGGGCCCGCCGTCTGATGGCGGACACCGCCGCCACGGCGGCCGAGTGCGTCATCGACCCGGCGGCCGCCCTCGGGCTCGGTACGCCGCACTTTCCCGAACCGTCGCTCTTCGGGGCCGGGCCAGGGGCGGGAGAAGCCGCCCGGCTGCTGCGCGGGCAGTGCGAGGCCGGCCTGGTCCGGCGCGGTCTCGACCGGGACCGCGCGGCACGGGAGCGGATGGCCGAAGAGCTGGCCGTGATCTCCGCGCTGTCCTACGACTCGTATTTCCTCGCCGTCGGCCAGGTCGTGGCCGACATCCGGGCCAAGGGCATCCGGGTCGCGGCCCGCGGCTCCGGCGCCGGCTCACTGGTCTGCCACGCGCTGGGCATCGCCACCGCCAACCCGCTCGACCACCACCTGCTGTTCGAACGGTTTCTGAGCACCCGCCGGGAGTCACTGCCCGACATCGACATCGACGTGGAGTCCGCCCGACGCCTGGAGTGCTACGACACCGTCTTCGAACGCTTCGGCAAGGAGCGGGTCGCGGTCACCGCGATGCCCGAGACCTACCGGGCCCGCCGCGCCCTGCGCGACACCGGCCTCGCCCTCGGCATCGCCCCCGCCGACATCGACCGGATCGCCAAGAGCTTCCCGCATCTGCGCGCCCGCGACATCACCGGCGCCCTCGCCGAACTCCCCGAACTACGGCGGTTGGCGGGCGAGAAGGAGCGCTACGGCCCCCTCTGGGAACTCGCCGAGGGCCTCGACTCCCTGGTCCACGGCATGGCCATGCACCCCTGCGGCGTGGTCATCAGCGACGCCGGCCTCCTGGACCGGCTGCCGGTCCAGCCCACCCCGCAGGGCGACTACCCCATGGTCATGGCCGCGAAGGAGGAGGTCGAAGCGCTCGGCAACATCAAACTCGATGTCCTGGGCGTGCGGATGCACTCCGCGATGGCCCACGCCGTCGCCGAGCTGGAACGCGTCACCGGCGACCGCGTCGACCTCGACGACCCGGAGCAGGTGCCGCTCGACGACGTCTTCGCCTTCCGGCTCATCCAGGACAGCCGGACCCTGGGCCTGTTCCAGCTGGAATCCCCCGGCCAGCAGGACCTGTTGTCCCGGCTCCAGCCCCGCGACGTGGGCGACGTCATCGCCGACATCAGCCTCTTCCGCCCCGGCCCGGTCGCCGGGGGCATGCCCGAGCGGTACATCGCCGCCCGGCACGGAGGGACGCCGTCGTACGCGCATCCGGATCTGGAGCCCGTACTCGCCGACACCTACGGCGTCACCATCTGGCACGAGCAGGTCATAGAGACCCTGCGGGTGATGACCGGCTGCGACCGGTCCTTCGGGGAGATCACCCGGCGGGCACTGGGCGACAAGGAGCGACTGCCCAGGATCAAGGAGTGGTTCCACGACCGGGCCCGCGGGCGCGGCTACCACGCGGCGGTGCGCGACGAGGTGTGGAGGACCGTCGAGTCCTTCGGGGCGTACGGCTTCTGCCGCGCCCACGCGGTCGCATTCGCCGTACCGGCGCTCCAGAGCGCCTGGCTCAAGGCGCACCATCCGGCGTTCCTGCTGGCCGGTCTGCTCGAACACGACCCCGGGATGTGGCCCAAACGGGTCCTCGTCGCCGACGCCCGGCGCCACGGGACCCCCGTCCTGCCGGTCGACGTCAACAACTCCCGGGTGCGGCACACCGTGGAGAAGACCGACGGCGACCGGTGGGGCGTACGCCTCGCCCTCTCCGCCGTGCACGGCATCGGCGAGGACGAGAGCGCCCGTATCGAGGAGGGACAGCCGTACGGATCCCTCTCGGACTTCTGGCAGCGGGCCCGCCCCAGCAGACCCACCGCCGAACGGCTCGCCGGGATCGGCGCCCTGGACCGCCTCCACGACGGCCGCCTCACCCGGCGCGATCTCCTGCTCCAGATCGCCGAGTCGCACCGCCTGTCCCGCTCCCGGCAGGTGCCCGACGGCCAGCTGCCCATCACCGCGGAGGCGGCCGGCGGCACCGCTCCGAGCGGCCTGCCGGAGATGTCCGGACGCGAGGCCCTCAGCGCGGAGCTGACCACCCTCGGCATCGATGTCTCCCGGCATCTGATGGAGCACCATCACCGGTTGCTGCGCGAGATCGGCGCGACCGACGCGGCACATCTGGCCGGGCTGCGCGCCGGCCGGCAGGTCCTGGTCGCCGGCGTGCGCGCGGCCACCCAGACCCCGCCGATAGCCAGCGGCAAGCGGATCATCTTCGTCACTCTGGAGGACGATTCCGGCCTGGTCGACCTGGCCTTCTTCGAGGACTCCCACCCGGCCTGCGCGCACACCGTCTTCCACAGCGGACTGCTGCTGGTGCGCGGCACGGTACAGGTGCGCGGCACCCGCCGTACCGTCGTCGGCACCATGGCCTGGGACCTGGACGAGATCGCCGCCGCCCGCCGCGACAACGGCCCCGAGGCCGCGCTCGCCCTCCTCGGCACCCCCCGCCCGCACCCGACCCCGGCCCAGCCCCACCGCACCCTGGACAACGGCACCACCGGCGCCCGCCTCCACCCCTACGCCGACCTCCAGCCGGCCGGCACCCGCTCGGCCGACCTGAAGAAACTCGGCCACCGCAGCCCGGGTTCTCCAGATCTTTAGCGCTTGCGGTCCTGGACACGGGCTGGACTGTGCCCTATGCGGTTGTCCCAGTCGGCCAGCACCTTCGTGGCGCGGTTCATGGCGGCGCGGCTGACGCCGGCTTCCCGCCAGAGGTGGTTCTTGGTGTTCGGCCTGGGCTCGTACGGTGGCGAAGGCGCTGCGGGGAAAAGGCGCTGCGGATCAAGGCTCATGCGCCAAGGCCCCGCAGTGCCGTCCGGGCGGTACGGTCGGCGGGGTCCTACTTGGTGATCCGGTGCACGAAGGACGGCGGCACATTGCTCCCTGCGCGGTCAGAAGGGGTGCCGGCGTTGGAAGTGCCCCTTTCCAGTGCTGGGTGTCAGCTGTTGAGGTCGAACACGCACCAGGTGGTGAACGGTTCGGTCTGGACGTAGATCCTGCTTCCCCGTCCGGCAACCCGCCGGCGGCCGGGGGCAGCGCCATCGGGCAGGGTGAGCAGGCCGACGTCCGTTGGCTCGACGGATGTTTCACCGATCTCTCCGTGGGCGAGTCGGTCCCGCGCCTCGCCGTAGCCACCGTAGAAGGCGACTCGCTCACCATGGACGGCCACCGCGTGGGAGCCCCGCACGCGGTTCGCCCACACCCTTACGGGCCGATCGGTGCGGTCGGGGCGTATCTCGACGAGGGGGAAGTCCGTGTAGGCACACGCCCAGGCGGCGGTGCCCGACACGTTCAGGGCATCGCAGTCGAAGAGACCGGGGATGCCGGCATCGTCTGATGTCCAGGTGTGCCGGCCTGTGGAGCTCCAGCGGTGGATCCCGATCGGGTTCTCGTCGAAGTGCCCGACCCAGATCTGGCCGTCCTCGTCCACGAGCAGGTGCTCGATGGCGTCCCCGGCGGAGAAGGACGAGGTCTCGCGGCCGAGCGCATCGAAGACCTGGACCTGGTGCGTGTCCTCGTACCGGCGGACGCGAGACGCGGCGACGACAAACCCGCCGCCGGGCAGGCGGTCCAGATGCGGCCAGCGGGCCCGCACGGCGCTCAGCTCGGTGAGTTCGGCGTTGCCGTCCGGATCGACGGAAACAACCAGTGCGTCAAAGGGCCGGGCAGCGTCGCCAGGCTGCGGAACGCGGTCGGCAAGCAGCCAGTGGGCGGTGCCGAAAACGTCGACGGTACTGGTCAGGACGTGGCGGTCGTGGTGCGCATGGGGCAGATGGGCGTAGGGAACGAGGACGGTCTTCTGCACGGATGGGCTCTCCTGAGTGGGTGGTCGGTCACGGCCATCGGGCGCGGCGGTGAGCGGCGGTCGGCGGCGCGCGAGCGGTGGAGAGCGGGGCGGGGCGCCTAGACGCCATGGCCCTTTCTGGTCGTCATGAGGTGATCGTGGTTGACATCCGCCCCGGGGACAAGCCATTTATCCGGCCCCTTGCACGGCCCTTGCGCTGCATCGACGTACCGGCCCTCACTGCTCCTCGCTGCTGCCGGAGTGGAACACGGCCTCCGCGATGTCCCGCACGCGGTCCAGGGTGATCCCCGCGCGCTGTTCGACGGCGAGGGGATGGTCGGTGGGCTCCAGTTCGACGTAGGGGCGCTCGCCAACCGGGCGGGTGTGGACGTGGGTCTTGAGATTGAGCGTCGTGGGCGAATAGACCAGCAGATCAGTGGTCAGCCAGCCGAAGTACGGCTTCTCGGCCTCCCGGCCGGGCGTGTCCCACAGGTCCGCCGAGCGGGAGAAGTTCTCGCGGCTGAGCGACACCCAGACACCCCAGGAGAACACCTCGTCGCTACCGACGATCGGTATCTCGACCAGACCCTTCACGAAATAGTGCCGCGCGTGGACCACGCACTGGTCCGAGGAGAGCAGGCAGTCTTCGGCGTCGGCGAACGACGGATCCCACACAGCCGGGGCCTCGGCCGAGTAGTTCATCGGCAGCTCAGAGTGGTGGGCGCCGCAGCACGAGCAGGTGAACCCGAGATCACTGGTCATGGCACTGGAGCCTAGTGACGGGTTCCGACACTGCCCCGGGCAGGAGCCCCGCCCGAGCCCCGTCCGACCGCTGCCCTACAAGACACGCAGTCGCAGTGGCTCGAACGCCAAGGGCAGTCCTCGCTCACCCCGCACTGTTCGATTTACGTTCGATATATTGACCTCAGAGGCGCATCGGCGGCCATCGAAGCACCGAGAGGCGGAGGGTCATGCTGCTGCGAACTGCGCGCGTCTCGTGGCCCATGGTGACGAACCCGTCCACGGCAGGAGAACGAGACACTCCGAGACATCCGGAGAACCCGGGGAGCGCGGGATGACCGCCCGCCTGCGGCACATCGCCCACCTCCACCTGCATGCCTCACTGACCGGGGAGCAGTACGGCGACATCATCGAACTGATGTCCACTGTGACGCCCCATGTCCAGGCCGTCCCGCCCGACGCCGTCCGGCTCGACCTGACGTCCGCGCTCCGGTACTTCGGGCTCTCCCCCTACGACACCGTCCAGTTGGCGAAGCTCAGGCTGAAAGCCCTGTACGGCATCGACAGCAGCGCCGGTCTCGCGGGCAACCGGATGCTCGCGACCATGGCCGCCGACGCGTCCGCGCCGGGGGACACCACCTGGGTCCCGGCCGGGCAGGTGACCGACTGGCTGCGTCCGCGCCCGGTCACGGCGCTGCCCGGGACCGGGCGGACCACGGTGGAGACGCTCAGCAGGTACGGGGTGCACACCATCGGGCAGGTCGCGGATCTGCCCGCGCCGACCCTGCGACGGCTTCTCGGCGCGGGCCCGGCCCGGCTGCTGGCCGAGCGGGTGCGCGGGCACGATCCCCACCCGGTCATCCCGTCGGAACCCGCGGCGCATCTGGTCGCGGATCTCGCGCTGGAACGGGACTGCCTCGACCCGGCGCACCACCACCGGGCCGCCGTGGGACTCGCCGACCAACTCGGCCGGCGCCTGCGCGGCGAAGGCCGGACCGCCGGCCGGCTCACCCTCACCGTGCGCTACGCCGACCACGGCTCCACCACACGTACACGCGCGCTGCCGGAACCCACCGACCACTCGCCCGCCCTCGTGACGGCCGCCCTGGCTCTGCTGGCCGGCCTCGGGCTGCAACGGGCCAGGGTCCGCGCCTTCGTGCTCCGCGCCGACGACCTGCTGCCCGCGGGCAGCGCCTGCCGTCAGCTCTCGCTGGATCCCCGGGACGCCCGCGCCCGAGCGGCCGAGGCCGCCGCCGACCGCGCCCGCCGGCGCTTCGGGACAGCGGCCGTACGGCCGGCCGCTCTGGCCGGCCGCTGAGGACCCGGCGTCAGAACCCGGGGGGCTCCGTGTACGTCCCCCACTCGTCCCGGAGCACCCCGCAGATCTCGCCCAGGGTCGCCTCGGCCCGTACCGCCTCCAGCATCGGCGTGATCATGTTGGAGCCGTCGCGCGCCGCCGTCACCAGCGCGGCCAGCGCCGTACGGACCCGGGCGTCGTCACGGGCGGCCCGGCGCTCGGCGAGGGTGCGGACCTGGTCGCGCTCCACCTCGTGGCTGACCCGCAGGATCTCCAGGTCGCCGGTGACCGAGCCGGGGTGGACATTGACGCCGACGACCTTCTTCTCGCCCTTCTCCAGCGAGCGCTGGTAGCGGAAGGCGGACTCGGCGATCTCGCCGGTGAACCAGCCGTCCTCGATACCGCGCAGGATGCCCGAGGTGACCGGGCCGATCGGATGGCGCCCGTCCGGATGGGCCCGCGTCCCGCGCTCCTTGATCTGCTCGAAGATCTTCTCGGCGTCGGCCTCGATCCGGTCGGTGAGCTGCTCGACGTACCAGGAGCCGCCCAGCGGGTCGGCCACATTGGCGACGCCGGTCTCCTCCATCAGCACCTGCTGGGTACGGAGCGCGATCTCGGCGGCCTGCTCGCTCGGCAGGGCGAGGGTCTCGTCCAGCGCGTTGGTGTGCAGCGAGTTGGTCCCGCCGAGGACGGCCGAGAGCGCCTCCACCGCCGTCCGTACGACGTTGTTGTACGGCTGCTGCGCGGTCAGCGAGACGCCCGCGGTCTGGGTGTGGAAGCGGAGCCACTGGGCCTTGGCGGTGCGCGCCCCGTACACGTCCCGCATCCAGCGCGCCCAGATCCGGCGGGCGGCGCGGAACTTGGCGATCTCCTCGAAGAAGTCGAGGTGCGCGTCGAAGAAGAAGGAGAGCCCGGGCGCGAAGGTGTCCACGTCGAGGCCCCTGCTGAGCCCCAGCTCCACATAGCCGAAGCCGTCCGCGAGCGTGTACGCCAGCTCCTGCGCGGCCGTCGAGCCGGCCTCCCGGATGTGGTAGCCGGAGACGGAGAGCGGCTTGTAGGCGGGGATGGCGGTGGCGCAGTGCTCCATCAGGTCGCCGATGAGGCGGAGATGGGGCTCGGGCTGGAAGAGCCACTCCTTCTGGGCGATGTACTCCTTGAAGATGTCCGTCTGGAGCGTGCCGTTGAGGATGCCGGGGTCGACGCCCTGGCGCTCGGCGGCGACCAGGTACATGCAGAAGACGGGGACGGCGGGGCCGCTGATCGTCATCGAGGTGGTGACGTCGCCGAGCGGGATGGCGTCGAAGAGGATCTCCATGTCGGCGGCGGAGTCGACGGCGACCCCGCAGTGGCCGACCTCGCCGAGCGAGCGGGGGTCGTCGGAGTCGCGCCCCATGAGGGTGGGCATGTCGAAGGCGACGGAGAGCCCGCCGCCGCCGGCCGCCAGGATCATCTTGTACCGCTCGTTGGTCTGCCGGGCGTTGCCGAACCCGGCGAACTGGCGGATGGTCCAGGTCCGCCCCCGGTAGCCGGTCGGGTGGAGGCCACGGGTGTACGGGTACTCCCCCGGCCACCCGATCCGCTCGAACCCCTCGTAGGTGTCGCCGGGCCGGGGCCCGTAGACCGGCTCCACGGGGTCCCCCGAGAGCGTACCGAAGTCCGCGTCACGCTTGCGGGCCCCGTCGTACCGGGCCTGCCAGCGCCGGCGGCCCTCCTGGATTGCGTCAGCGTCCATGGAACCAATTTACTAGGACGTCCAAGTAAATGTCGATGGAAACAGGCCACCGGCTGAAGCGTCGGGCGGACTCCGGGGCGCGAGCCCCGGAGGAGGAGCGGCGACGGGCCTACGCCTGGGCGGTCTCCGGGTCCCGGTCCGTGATCAGCGGACGGACCTCGGCGGTGATCTTCGGCTCGACGAAGAACGAGGCGACGGGGATGCAGCCGGCGGCGAGCACCCAGAGCAGCTTCCCGAAGGGCCACTTCGCCTTGGAGCCCAGGTCGAAGGCGAAGATCACATAGATGATGAAGAGCACCCCGTGGATCTGCGAGATGACCATCGTATTGCCGGTGTCGAATCCGTACTTCAGGATGATCGCCACGGTGAAGATCAGCAGCCATACGGCGGTGACGTACGCCATCACCCGGTAACGGGACAGCACATTGGACTTCATGGCCCGAGCCTAACGGGGCACAAAGGGCGATCTTCGCCCGCCCCTCCCCCGCCCCTCCCCCCGCCGGGAGGGGAAGCGGAAGCCGGGGAGCGCGGTGCTCACTCCTCGAAGTCCTGGGCGGCCACCCGCAGCGGGCGGAGCAGCGCGAAGATCTCGGCGCACTGCTCCGCGTCGTACACCCCGAGCCCGAAGTCCATCTCCATCAGGTCCTTGGTGGCGGCCTCGACCACCTCGCGCCCCCGGTCCGTGATGGAGGCGAGGGTGCCGCGCCCGTCGTTGGGGTTGGGGCGCTTGTCGACGAGTCCGGCGGTCACCAGCCGGTCCACGGTGTTGGTGACGGAGGTCGGGTGGACCATCAGCCGCTCGCCGATCTTGGACATCGGCAGCTCGCCCTCCTTGGAAAAGGTGAGCAGCACCAGCGCCTCGTACCGGGCGAAGGTGAGTCCGTACGGCTTGACGACGGCGTCCACACCGGCGAGCAGGATCTGGTGCGCACGCATGATCGAGGTGATCGCCCCCATGGAGGGCACGGGTCCCCAGCGCTGCTGCCAGAGTTCGTCGGCGCGGGCGATGGGGTCGAAGGGCAGGCTGAGCGGCTTGGACACGCCACCGACCTTACCCACTGGTCACTTGCGGGTCAGCCCCGTCTCGCACTTCGGGCATACGGTGCGCGACGCCCGGTTCTCCCGCTCCGTGGCCGGGCCCCGGTACGTCCACGGGTCCCCGCTCCGGTACGTCCACGGATCCGGCCCCCGCCCCCTTGCCGGGCCCGTGGTCCGGTCCGTGCGGCCCGGTGCGGCGGACCTCGTACACCAGGGCGAGGGAGCAGAGCGTGCCGAGCACCCCGGCCCCGGCGACGACCTGGTGCACCGGCAGGAACTCCGCGGCGAGCCCGGCGGCGGCCATCCCGAGCCCCTGAATGGTCATCAGTCCCGCCGTGAGCAGCACCATCGCCCGGCCGCGCAGCTCCTCGGGGACGGCGGCGACGAACCACTGGTCGAGCCCGATGACATACGCGGCCCCCGCCCCGGCGAGCACGAGCGCGCCCAGCGCCCACCACAGGCCCGGCTCCGCCCCGTACCCCAGCAGCGGCAGCAGCCCGGTGGCGGCGACCGGCAGGACGAGGCGGGAGCGGGTGCGCGGGGAGAGCGCCGTGCCGAGGTACAGCTCCGCCGCGATATGCCCCACCGGCATCGCGCACATCAGCGCCCCCAGCGCGGCGGGTCCGAGGCCGAGCGCGTCGGTGTACGGGGCGGCGAGCGCCTCCGGCGCGACGACGAACATCGCGGGCACCCAGAAGAGCAGCAGCAGCCCGCGCGTGCGCCGGTCGCCGAGGAGCAGCCGGGCACCGCCCAGCGACTCCCGCAGCAGCGCCCCGCGCCCCTCTCCCCGCCCCTCCTCCGCCGCGCTCCGGGCGGGCCGGCGCAGGGTGCCCCAGCGCAGCAGCCCGGCCGAGCAGAGGAACGTCACGACGGTGACGCAGATCGCGCCGCGCGCCGGGACGACGGCGAGCAGCACCCCGCCCACCCCGAACCCGGCGAGCTGGGCGCTCTGCGAGACGATCCGGAGCAGCGAGCGGCCGAGGACATACCGGTCGCCCTCGCCGAGGATGTCGGTGAGCGCGGCCATCCTCGTCCCGGTGAAGACGGGCGCGATCGCGGCGACGGCACACCGCAGGGCGAGCAGCACGGCGATCGGCGTCCCCGGCACCACCATCACCGCCACGCACCCGGCACAGAGCAGATCGCAGACGACCAGCACCCGCCGGGCGGGGTAGCGGTCGGCAATCCCGGCGAGCAGGGTGCCGCCGAGGAGGTACGGAAGGAGCCCGAGGGCGAAGGTGAGGGCGCTGAGCAGCGGCGATCCGGTCAGTACGTAGACGAGGTAGGTGAGCGCGATCTCGCTGACGACGACGCCGAGCAGCGAGAGCAGATGGGCGGCGAAGACGAAGCGGAACTCGCGCACGGCGAAGACCGCGCCGTAGCCGGCGGAGGCGTTCTGGGGCATGGCGGCAGGGTGGGCGGTTAGGCTCCCCCGGTCACAGAGATTCGCTCCAGCCCGAATCCTCCTCCCCCGTACGCCTCCTCCGCGCCCCTCTTCTCCCCCAGCTCTCCGCCCCGTACGGCCCCTCCGCGCCCCTCCCCCTCTCCCAGCTCTCCGCCCCCGCACGGGCCCCTCCACGCCCCTCCCCCTCTCCCCGTTCGCTCTCCCCCGAGGCCCCGATGCCCTTCCACCTCCACTTCGCCGAGAGCGATCTGCTCCGCTGCCGCTTCGCCGTCTCGCCGCTCTGGGAGACCCAGGAGGCGGTACGGACCCTCGCGCGCCCCGGGCGGGCCGCGTACCACCTGCCGTGGCTGCGCCGGATCCGGGACGCGGCGGCGGCGCTCGACCTCGCGCCGCTCCATCTGCTGATGCCCGAGTTCGGCCACAACCCGGATTTCCTCAGCCGGCCGCCGGTGGTCGCCGCGCCGTCCTTCGAGGAGGAGATCGCGGCCGTCCGGGCCACCGATCCGGAGCTGGTCAGGACCGATATCAGGCTGGCGCTCGCGGACACCCCGGGCGCTGCGGAGTCCCCGGCGGGCCGGGCGCTGACGGCGGATCCGGCGGCGGCGCTGCGGACCCTGGCCGATCTGCTGGAGCGGGCGTGGCAGGAGCTGGTCGCGCCCGACTGGCCCCGGCTGCGCACCCTGCTGGAGGCCGATGTGGCGTACCACTCACGGCGGTTGGCGGAGCTGGGGCTCCAGGGGCTGCTGGGCGAGCTGAGCCCGCAGCTCAGTTGGACGGACGGCACCACGCTGAGGATCACGGGGACGAACGGCGACCACACCCGTGTCCTGGCCGGCGCGGGACTGGTCCTGATGCCCAGCATGTTCGTCTGGCCCCGGGTCGTCAGCGGCTATCTGCCGCCATGGCAGCCCGCCGTGATCTACCCGGCGCGCGGGATCGGCGCCCTCTGGTCGCGCCCCTCGGAACGCACCCCCGCCGCGCTCGCCCGGCTGCTGGGCCGGGCCCGCGCCGAGGTGCTCTGCGCGCTGGACGAACCGGCGTCCACGACGGCGCTCGCCGGGGTGCTCGGGCTGGCCCCCTCGACGGTCTCGGGGCACCTGTCGGCGCTGCGCGGGGCGGGGCTGCTGACGGCGCGGCGGTACGGGCACCAGGTGCTGTACGAGCGGACGCCGCTGGGGATCGCGCTGGCGGTGTCGCAGAGGGGAACCGGCTGAGCGTTATGTAACGATATGCCGGTCTTTTCGCTCGTCTCCGAGGGGCTTGGATGTCCGGCCGCAGACCGCAATCGTCACCCTCACACCCCCTTCCCTCCGCTCTTCCTCCCTCTCTTCCCCGCACCGTGCTGCTCGCCCTGCTGCTCACCCTCGTGGCGGCGGCCGGCTGCGCCCCGTCCCCTCCCGCTTCCGGGACCCGTACGGCGCCCGCAGCGCAGAGCTCCCCGGTGGTACGGGGCGAGGCGGCCCCGGCGGCGGGGGCGCCGTTCTGGATCGACCCGGAGAGCGACGCGGTCGAGCAGGTCAGACAGTGGGAGAAGGAGAAGCGCCACGGGGACGCGAAGCTCCTCCGGCGGATCGCGGACCGCCCGGTCGCCGTCTGGCCGGCCGCCGAGAACCCGGAGCCCCGGATCGTCCGCGCGGCCCGGGGCGCCGCCGCCGAGCGGCGGACGGCGGTCCTCGTCGCGTACAACATCCCGCACCGCGACTGCGGTCTCTACTCGGCGGGCGGCGCCGCCGACGGTCCCGCCTACCGCGACTGGATCGACTCCTTCGCCGGGGCGATCGGCGACGCCAGGGCGGTCGTCATCCTGGAGCCCGACGCGGTCCCGCACCTCGCGGACGGCTGCACCCCGGCCGAGCACCACGCCGAGCGGTACGAGCTCCTCTCGTACGCGGTCGGGCGGCTGAAGCGCCAGCCGCACACCCGGGTCTACGTGGACGCCGGGAACCCGGACTGGATCGCCGACCCGGCGAAGATCGCCGAACCGCTCCAGCGGGCGGGGGTCGGCGCGGCCGACGGCTTCTCGCTCAACGTCTCCAACTTCCAGCCGGACGGCGCGGTCCGGGAGTACGGCACCCGGCTCTCCGCCCTGCTCGGCGGCGCCCACTTCACGATGGACACCAGCAGAAACGGCGCGGGCCCCCTCCCCGGCAACCGCGAAGAGGCCTGGTGCAACCCCCCGGGCCGCGCCCTGGGCACCCCGCCGACCACCGACACCGGCGACGAACGGATCGACGCCCTCCTCTGGATCAAACGCCCCGGCGAATCCGACGGCCCCTGCCGAGGCGGCCCGGCGGCGGGCACCTGGTGGCCCGAGTACGCCCTGGGCCTGGCCCGCCGCTCGAAGGGCTGACGGCCGCGGTCGCGCGGTCGCCCGGCCCATAGCCGTCGCCCGGTCAGCTTCTGCCGCGCCGGCCGCGCAGGTGTTCCGCGACCGGGGTCAGGGCGGCGCGGAGTTCGGCCAGGGCCTCGGGGGAGAGCAGGTCGATGAAGTGGCGCCGTACGGACTCGACATGGTGCGGCGCGACCTCCTGCATCGTCTCCATGCCGTGGTCGGTCAGGACCGCGAAGAGCCCGCGCCGGTCGGACTCGCAGTTCTCCCTGCGGACCAGCCCGGCGGCTTCCATCCGGGTGATCTGGTGCGAGAGCCGGCTCTTGGACTGGAGCGTGGTGGCGGCGAGATCACTCATCCGCATGCGCCGCTCCGCCGACTCCGAGAGGTTGACCAGGATCTCGTAGTCGTTCATGGTCAGCCCGAACGGCTGGAGGTCCTTCTCCAACTGGTGGGTGAGCAGCTTGCTGACATCCAGGTGGGTGCGCCAGGCACACTGCTCCGCGTCGCTCAGCCAGCGGGTGGCCGTCTCGGTCTCCATGTAATCGATTCTACCTAAGAAGTTGAATTACGGACGAAGTCGGGAAGTGGGGAAATGGGGAAGCGGGAAGGGTCGGAGAAGTGAGGAAGTGAGGGGGGTGCGGGGCCGCGTGGAGTGGTACGTGTGACGTCCGGCGCGCGGACAGGCCACGGCAGCGGCGCCCCCGTCCGGCCGTCACCCTCCGCAGACTACCGCTCACAGGCCGAAGCGACGCTGGAGATCCCCCAGTCCCCCCGGCGCGGAGGGCTGGCCGCCCCCCGGCCGGCCGCCGCCCGGTACGCCCGCCTCCCCGGGCACCGCACCGGTCGGCTGCTCGTCCAGGAGCTTCTCGGTCGACTGGAGCAGCACCGTACCGGCCCCGACGAACTCGAACTGGTGCTCCTCGCCCGAGACGCCCCCGATCCCCGTCAGAGAACGGATCCCGCCCAGCACCCCGGTCATATAGCCGTGGTCGTAGTGGTGGCAGGGGGAAGGGCAGTCCGCCCAGCCCACCAGCGCCTGCGGGTCCACCCGCAGCGGCGGCTCCATGAAGACCACGGGACCGTTGGACGCCGCGACGAACTTCCCCGTCCCGATCAGGGTCACGAAGCCCGGCACGATCGACTGCTTCAGCGCCAGCGAGGGCTGGAACGCCAGCAGATTCCCCGAACGGATGGTCAGATTGCCGTCCTCCAGGTCGAAGGAGTTGACGTCGAAGGCCCGGTCCGCGAGCAGCATCTTCCCGCTGCCCTCCGCGACCACCCAGTCCTGCACATGCAGCGGCGAGTGGAAGCTGCTCCGGATCAGCCCCTCGAAGTGGCCGTGCCCGACCCCGTTGAAGTCGATCTGCCCGTAATAGGCGATCATCTTCCCCTTCTGGAGGAACCAGCGGCTCCCCTTCAAGTCCACACAGAAGGTGTACTCGTTGACGTTGTCATCGCTCGGCAGCGTCACCGGATCGAAGATCACCGGCGCGCTCGTCACACCCCCGCTCACAGCTTCTCCTCCGACGCCTGGACGAACACCGCGCCACTGCCGCTCAGTTCGAGCTGGAACGCCTCGCCGGAGCCGCGCCCCACCATCTCCCGCCACCCCACCGAGGCGGAGAGCTTGTTCCGTACGTCCCCGTGGTGGGCCACATACGCCTGCGGGTCCACATGGATCTCCCGCCCCGGGGTGATCGGCACCTCGATCACCCCGCCGTGCGCCATCACCGCGACCGCGCCATGGCCCGTCAGCGTCGTCGTGAACAGCCCCTGTCCGGTGACCTGGCCGCGCACCATGCCCATGACGCCGCCCTGCGACCCCATGAACATCGTGGACTGCTGGAGCGTGCCGTCGAAGGCGAGCAGCCGGTCCGCCTCCACATAGAGCGTGTCGCCCGACAGGTTGATCACCTGGATGTGGTGTCCGCCGTGCCCGAACATCACCGTGCCGCTGCCCTCGACCGTCATCAGCGGTGTCGCCTCGTTGGCCACCCGCCGTCCGATCATCGACATCAGCCCGCCCTGGCCGCCCTGGATGTTCGGCGTGAAGCTCACCTCGCCCCGGTACGCGAGCATCGCGCCGCGCTGGCTGAACAGCCGCTGCCCCGGCGCCACCGTCGCCTCGACCATCTTCGAATTGATCTCACGGAACGGCATCACACATCACCCCCGATCGTGTTCCGCTCGCTCGGCTGCACATACACCAGCCCATCGCCCTCGAACCGGATCTGGAACGCCTCGCCCGACCCCTCCCCCATCAGCGTCCGGAAGTTCACCCCCGACTGGAACTTCTGCGACAGGTTGCCCTGGTGCGCGATGTACGCCCCGGGGTCGACGTGCAGCGGGTACTGCGGGGAGACCCGGAGGGCCACCGCCTCGCCGTGCGACATGATCGCCGCCTGTCCCGTGCCCTCGACCGTGGTCGTGAACAAGCCGTTTCCGCTCGCGCCGCCGCGCAGCCCGGTGAAGGCCGTCCCCGTGCGCAGCGCGGCGTCCGTGCAGAGCAGGTTGCTCGCCTCCACGTAGAGCTTGTCGCCATGGAGCGAGACCAGGTTGATCTCGCTCGCCCGGTCCGCGAAGAAGCAGGTCCCCTGGCCCTTCACCTCCATCACGGTCATCGATTCGCCGGTGAGGCGGCGCGTCACCATCCCGCGCAGCCCGTCACCGCCCCCGGTCATCCTCTTGAAGGTCATCCGCCCGTCGTACGCGACCATCGAGCCGTTCTTCGCTTTCACGGCGTCGCCGGTCAGGTCGACGGCCAGCACCTTGCTGCCTTGCAGTCGAAACTGAGCCACCACCCGACGGTATCCGGCGCCGCACCTGCCGGACCAGGGTTCCCGCCCCTGACCCGTCCCGGAAACGCCCCTGACCCCGCCCCGCACCAGTCCCCTACCGCGCCCCCGACCGCGACCCCGATCCCGACCCCGATCCCGACCCTGATAACGGTCCGGCAAAGAGGGGCTGCCACAATGGGGCCGGCGCTTGTGCGCGCATTCACAAGATCGTGTGCGCGCCGCCGGGCGCCGCCCTGCCCTCCCGTGCCCCGAAGACGAAGGTGCCTGCCCCGTGGACATCAAGACCGCCTCCTCCCTCCACCGCCTCCGCCTGGTCTCCGCGCCGGAGGCCGTCTCCTTCCTCCTACTTCTGGTCTGCTCGGTGCTCAAGCGGACGACGGAGTTCAACGCGGTCCCGGTGATGGGCGCGATCCACGGGCTGCTCTTCATCCTGTACGTGATCTTCTGGCTGGACGCCTGGAACCGCACCAAGTGGTCCTTCGGCACGGCCGCCCTCTACTTCGTGCTCTCCGTCCTGCCCGCCGGCGGCTTCTTCGCCGAGCGGAAGCTCAAGCGCGCCGCCGCCGACGCGGTCATCGCCTCCCGGGCCCGCCGCGAGGGTACGGTGAACGCATGATCGTCGCCTTCTCCGTATCGCCGCTCGGGGTCGGGGAGGACGTCGGCGAGTACGTCGCCGACGCCGTCCGCGTCGTCCGCGCCTCCGGACTCCCCAACCGCACCGACGCCATGTTCACCTCGATCGAGGGGGAGTGGGACGAGGTGATGGACGTCGTCAAGCGCGCCGTCGCCGCCGTCGAGGCGCGCGCCGGGCGCGTCTCGCTCGTCCTCAAGGCCGACATCAGGCCCGGCGTCACCGACGGCCTCACCTCGAAGGTCGAGACGGTGGAGCGCCACCTCGCCACCTGAGCGACCTCGCCGCCTGAGCCACCTCTCCGCCTGAGCCTCGCCGCCTGGCGCGGGTCCCGCCTCGGGCTGCCGGGCCCGCCCCGGGGCGCGTCGCCGCCGTACGGGCGAACCCCCGAACGTAAAGCCCCTCACACGGACGCCTCCAGTCGACACGCCGGTCAATTGCCCTTTTTGTGGGGACATCGACCTCGCGAGAAAGCTGGAGGAACCGTGCGCCCCGAGGGCTTCGACGACGACTACGACATCCATAGCTGCCTGGCCGGTCCCCTCACGGAACCGGCCCCGGCAGCCGCCTACCGGGTGCGGTACCGGAGTCTGCTGTCGAGGGAACCCCGCCGAATACGCGCGGTCCTGCTGATGGCCCTGGCGCCGCTCCTCAGCGGCTCCCTGCTGGTCTACCTGGTCTGGCCCAGCCACCGCACCGTCCGCGAGGGCGGCGACCGCTGGCTCATCGCCTTCGACCACGTGATGCTCGGCGCGATCGGGCTCATCGCCTTCTTCATGCTGGTCAACGTGGTCTCCGTGGCCCATGCCACGCTCGCCGCCCAGGACCCCGTCCCGGTCCGTGCCGAGCCCGGCACCCGGGTCGCGTTCCTCACCACGTACGTCCCCGGCAAGGAACCCCTCGCCATGGTCCGGGACACCCTCGAAGGCGCCGGGCGCCTGCGCCACAGCGGCCCGCTCGACATCTGGCTGCTCGACGAGGGCGACGACCCCGCCGCCCGCGCGCTCTGCGCCGAACTCGGCGTACGCCACTTCACCCGGCGCGGGGTGCCCGAGTGGAACCGTAAGAGCGGCGTCCACAAGGCCCGTACCAAACACGGCAACTACAACGCGTGGCTCGCGATGCACGGCGACGCGTACGACTTCTTCGCCTCCGTCGACACCGACCACATACCCCTCCCCAACTTCCTGGAGCGGATGCTCGGTTACTTCCGCGACCCGGATGTCGCCTTCGTCGTCGGCCCGCAGGTGTACGGCAACTACACCTCCCCGGTCACCAAGGCCGCCGAGTCCCAGCAGTTCCTCTTCCACGCGCTGATCCAGCGGGCCGGCAACCGCTATCGCGCCCCCATGTTCGTCGGCACCAACAACGTCGTCCGGATCACCGCGCTCAAGCAGGCCGGCGGGCTGTACGACTCGATCACCGAGGACATGGCCACCGGGTTCGAGATCCACTGCCGCAAGAACCCCCTCACCGGCCGGTTCTGGCGCTCCGTCTACACCCCCGACGTGCTCGCCGTGGGCGAGGGGCCCGCCTCCTGGACGGACTTCTTCACCCAGCAGCTCCGCTGGTCGCGCGGGACGTACGAGACCCTGTTCAAGCAGTACGGGAAGGCACCTCTGCGCGTGCCCCCCGGGCGGCTGCTCAGCTACACGCTGATGCTCGTCTACTACCCGATGACCGCCGTCAACTGGCTGCTGGGCGTCCTGAGCTGCGTCCTCTTCCTCTGGCTCGGCGCCTCCGGCACCCAGGTCTCCTCCTCGGTCCTGCTGATGCTCTACAGCGACGCCGCCGCCCTCCAGATCGGGCTCTACCTCTGGAACCGGCGCCACAACGTCTCGCCGCACGAGCCCGAGGGCTCCGGCGGGCTCGCGGGGATGGCGATGTCCGCGCTCTCCGCGCCGATCTACCTCAAGTCGCTGGGCGCCGCCGTGCTCCGTACCCGGGGCCGCTTCGTCGTCACCCCGAAGGGCGGCGAGGCCAGCCCGGACCGGCTGTTGACGTTCCGGGTGCACTTCTTCTGGGCGGCCGTTCTGATCAGCTCGCTCATAGCCTCGCTCTTCCTGGGCCACTCCCATGTGGCGATGCGCACCTGGGCGGTGCTGGCGCTGGCGACGGCGCTCGCCCCGGCCGCCGTCTGGGCCTGGACGCTCCGCCAGGAGCGCGCCGTACGTACCGTACGCGCCGCCGTACGCGCCGCCGTACGGAAGCCGGCCCAGGCGCCCGCCCCGGCGGCCCCGGCCCCGGTGACCCCGGCGGCCCCCGCCCCCGCGCTCCCGCCCAAGCCGGCGTTCCCGCCGAAGCCCGCGTTCCCGCCCCGCCCGGTGGCCGAGCCCGTACCGACGACGACCGGAGGGAAGTGACCCATGTCCGCGTCCACGCCGTACCGGCCCCGCCGCCGGCCTCCGAACAAGCTCAGGAAGACCCTGATGGGCGGTGGGGCCCTGGTGGTCCTCGTCGGCCTCAACGCCCCCGCCGCGGTCTCCTTCGCCCAGGAGAAGTACCACGCGTACAAGATCGCCCAGCCCGGCTACAAGCGGCAGTACGGCTCCTGGGCCCCGCTCGACGTGCCCGAGAAGTACCGTACGAACGCCATCCACGCCGCCCTGCTCCACACCGGCAAGGTGCTGATCATCGCGGGCTCCGGCAACAACCAGAAGAAGTTCGACCAGGGCTCCTTCGACACCATCCTGTGGAACCCGGCCGACAACTCCTTCAAGAAGATCCCCACCCCCGAGGACTTCTTCTGCTCCGGCCACTCCCAGCTCCCCGACGGCCGGCTGCTGGTCGCGGGCGGCACGGCCCGGTACGAGGTGCTCGACGGCGGGATCGAGCGCGCGGGCGGCGGGATGCGGGTCAAGAACGAGAACCCGGACAAGGCCCACACGTTCAAAAAGGGCACCCGCTTCCGCTCGCCCTCAGGCGTCGAGTACGTCAGCAAGTTCGATGTCACCGTCCCCAAGGCGAAGCGCGAGTTCGAGATCTCCTACGCCTCCAGCGGCCGGATGCTCCCCTGGAAGACCAAGGTCACGGCGGGCGAGGCACGCGTCTTCGTGGAGGCCGTCGAGAAGGGCCCGCGGGCGCTGACGACCCAGGCGGCGCAGTACGAGATCGTCGGGCTCAAGGGGAAGGACGCGGACAACCTCTACGGGCTCGCCCAGAAGATCACCACGGAGAAGCAGGACTTCCAGGGCATCAAGGCGGCGTACGAGTTCGACCCGAAGGCCGAGAAGTACGTCCCCGTGCAGCCTATGAAGGAAGCGCGCTGGTATCCCACACTCGTCACCCTGGACGACGGGAAGGTGCTCGCCGTCTCCGGCCTCGACGACGTCGGCGCCGTCCTGACCGGCGACAACGAACTGTACGACCCGGAGACCAAGACCTGGTCCAAGGGCCCCACCCGCTACTTCCCCACCTACCCCGCGCTCTTCCTCACCAAGGGCGGCAAGCTCTTCTACTCCGGCTCCAACGCCGGGTACGGCCCCGCCGACAAGGGCCGCGAGCCCGGCCTCTGGGACCTGAAGACCAACACCTTCACCGGCATCAAGGGCCTCACCGACGGCGACCAGACGGAGACCTCCGCCTCCCTGCTGCTGCCGCCCGTGCAGGACCAGCGGGTGATGGTGCTCGGCGGCGGCGGGGTCGGCGAGTCCGCCAAGTCCACCGCCCGTACGGCCGTGGTCGACCTGAAGGCGGAGAACCCGGCGTTCAAGGAGGGCCCGAAACTCCCCCAGGGCACCCGCTACCTCAGCAGCGTGCTCCTCCCCGACGACTCGGTCTTCACCACCGGCGGCTCCTCCGACTACCGGGGCCGCAGCGCCAGCGACATCCTCAAGGCGCAGTTCTACGACCCGAAGTCCAACACCTTCCGCCGCGCCGCCGACCCCACGGTGGGCCGCAACTACCACTCCGAGGCGCTGCTGCTCCCCGACGGGCGGGTGGTGACCTTCGGCTCCGACCCGCTCTTCGGCGACGCGGACAACACCAAACTCGGCACCTTCGAACAACGCGTGGAGATCTTCACCCCGCCCTACCTCCAGGGCGACAAGGCCCAGCAGAACCGCCCGAAACTCGGCAAGGGCCCCGACCGGGCAGCCCCGGACGGCAAGGCCACCTTCCATACGGACCACCCCGAGGCGATCGCCAAGGCGCGCCTGATGCGACCGAGCGCGGTCACCCACACGACGGACGTCGAGCAACGCTCAATTGACCTGAAAACGCACCAGGGCAAGGCCAACGGTCACACCACGTTGACGGTGGAGATCCCCCAGGACCGCGCCCTGGTCCCGCCCGGCTGGTACATGCTCTTCGTCACCGACAAGAACGGCGTCCCGTCCGAAGCGAAGTGGCTCCAGGTGGAGTGAGCCGGAGCCGGGGGACCTGAGCGACGGGCGGCCCTGCCAGGGCGGCCGGGTTGTGGGGGCGCGGCACGTCACACCGGGGTCCCGCGCTCCCACAGTTCCTGGTCGCCACATGGCTGCGCTGCGTACGACCGGATCGCAGCGGACCAACCGGCCGCGCAAGACCGTCGGGCGGATTTCCGCAGCACTGAAGCACGGCACGAAGTTCAGTCCGTAAGGACAACCTGCCTCCGTCAGTGTCCGTACTGGGCTGCCCGTCGAGAGAGGCGGCTGCTCATGCGGGCGCAATTCAGGAGCGTGAGCCTGTCCGTCCTGGGGTACATCGGCGCCTGGGTGCTCGTGCCCGTGCTGTTAGTGGCGACGCTCATGGCCATGGGGGAACTGCTGCCGCCCACCATTACCGGTTCGGCCGCACTTCTCCTGTACGTACCCTTACTAGCCCTCTGGGCACCGTTCTGGTGGATCGTCTACTCCTGTGCTTCGCCTCCGGACCGGCCGTGCGCAACGCCTTCAGCCTCTCCGCCGTCCATGCGGCGCTTCCAGCGCTGGCCACGTGCGCCGCGGTCTGGGTGTTCGCCCTCGCCAACCTGCCCTCAGGCGGTCTGCCGCCGGGCCCGGAGGCGCTCACGGTGTGCGCCGTCTTCGGCGGCCCGGCATCAGTGACGGCACTTGCGTGGTGGGAGATCCATCGCCTGTGGCATCAGCACGGCATGCGCTGGCGGGGCTGAGCACATCTCGGCCGTAGCGGCCCGCAGCATCTCGTCGTAGGACGACGTGGCGTGTCCGGTCTGGAGGGTGAGTGCGAGGGGATCGGCGGCGCCGGGGGGGACGGTCGAGACGAACGAGTCCGGCGGTGAGATGGGCTGCCGCATCGGCCCATGGACTGATGACCAGCCCTATACCGGTCCGCTCGGCCACCGTGGCGAGGGAGTGGGCTCCGGCGGTGTCCCTGGCGACCGCGACGGCCTGGTGGCAGCCCAGTTCGCGGGCGGCGGCCAGAGCCGTACAGGCGGTCGCTCCCGCGCCGAGGACGGTGACTTCCGACACCGCGGTGACACCGGCCGTACGCAGCGCTTGGACCATGCCGTGGACATCTGTGTTGTCTCCGTACAGCCGTCCGTCGCGTACGACGATGGTATTCGCCGCGCCCGCCGCCACGACGGTGTCGGTGACATCGTCGAGGAGCGGGACGGCGGCAGCCTTCAGCGGCATGGTCAGCGAGAAGCCGCGCCACCGGCCCGCGCGCGCCTCCGCGAAGTGGTGTGGGAGGTCCGCGGGGCGGCAATCGATGGCGTGATACGTCCAGTTCAGGCCCAGCGCGGCATACGCGGCCCGGTGGAGGACGGGGGAGAGCGCGCCGTGGACGGGTGAGCCGAGCAGGGCGAGCTTCATGATGCCGGCCTGTGAAGCACGGTGGCCACGCCGTCGTCGGTACGGTCGTAGGCGAGGCCGCGCAGCACGGCCACGGGCGCGCCGCGACCGCGCTGGCCGAGGATCAGCCCGGCCGCGGCGGCGACCAGATCGGTGAACGTCTCCTCCTGGTGTTTGGTCTTAGTGTTCGGTCGACTCGTCCAGGGTCAACTGGACGACCTCGGCCGGCTTCCCGGTGCGGGCGGACAGGGCCGGCGCCTCGGGTCCCGGGGTGACGGCCGCGAGATCGCGGTGGTCGGGTTCATAGGGGGCGGCTCCGTACCGGATGGCCGGCCAGCGTGGTGCACAGCCGGGTATGGGCGTCGGTGAGGATGGCGGCCCGTGCATCGGCGGACCTGGTGGCCGCGAGCGGGAGACGGACGCGGTGGACGTAGTGCGGCAGGGAGCCAAGTTCTTTAGGCCGTTTCAAAGCCGATGGCCGTACGAGAAACTGTCTTCCGGTGGAGCACCTGGTGACCACGGCAGAGCCCGAGTACGGAGGAACCATGAGTGACGGAATCGGCTGGATAGGCGTCCACGCCGCCACAGGCGGTTCGGCCGCCCTGCCCGGCATGCTCGGAGGAATATCGCTCACCTGCGCCCGCGGCGTCGAAGCGGACGAGTTCCTGATCGCACTGGGCGCCGACCTCGACCAGCTCGCCGACGGTATCCCCGGCAAGGATCTCGTCGTACCGGCGAGGCGGCGGAACGACCGGTCACCTCACGTGAATCGCGCGATGTACGGAACATGCGGCGACTGGGCGTTTGTGCTGGAAGACTGGGGCATGGCGACGTGGGCCACCGGTTACCGAAAGGTGGAGTCGATGCGGCCGGCACCGGGTGAGGAGTTCGTCTGTGTGACGTTGAACTCGTGGAGTCCACCGCAGAGGATCATCCATGCGCCGGGCGACGGGCGCGTCTGTCAGGCCGAATTCGGACAGGACACTGGTGAGGGCTCGGCCCTGGACGCAGCGCTCCAGGAGTCCGGCGCGGTGTTCCCGTCCATCGGAGAGGTGGGTGAAACCGCCATGGTGGCCTACTACGAGGAGCACGGGCCCCGGCTGCCCGTAGCAGTGTTCACAGCCGTCGGCGACTACTGCGGTCTGTCCGTCGACCAGGAAGCCGTTCAGGCCGGTGACCTTCCCGCGGTTCTCCTTCCCATGACCTGACCGGTGACACGGTGCCGGCCCCCACCCCCGAGCACAGGGTGAGGGCCGGCGCCTTCGCGAGGGCGGCTGCTACTGGGCGGTGAGCTTGCAGATGACCGGCTCGCCGTTCCCGGGCGTCCCGTACAGACAGGTGTTTCCCGTGCTCATACGAGTGTCCAGCCAGTACGGGTCCTTGTCCATGATCCGCATGTCGCGCATGAACGCCGCGAAATGGTTGCCCATGGATTCCTGATTATGCATACCCGAGATGGCGGAGCGGCCACACACTTCCTTGAACGTCGGGTCGGCCCCATTCAGGCTGAACAGGTGCACCGCCGTGTCGTGTTTCTTGGCGTAGGTGCCGATGCAGGCCGCGCCAGTGGGAGTGGTGCTGCCGGTATTCAGAGCTGGGTTCAGGCCGCCTTCCGCCGACGACATACCCCCGCTGTTGTACGACGAGGCGAACGCGAACTCATCGCAATTCAGCGTGTCGGCTGCGTCCACCAGTGCGCTCGCGTCCCCGTTCTCGGCAGCCCACCCAGTGGGACAGATACGGTTCCGGCTTCGGCTGTTCTGCGCACTGTCACCCATGTAGTACAGGGGCTTCAGCACCGACCGAGAGCCCGGCTGGTTGGGCGTGGACTGCTGAATCAACCAGGCATGCGCAGCCGCCTGCGGGAACGCCTTGGCGTTGAAGACGTACGTAGGTGCGGAGTTGACGAACACACAGCCTGTACCCGGTCCTGCCGTGGTGGTGTCACACCGGATCTGATCCAGGTCTTCCGTACCGCCGCTGTAGCCCTTGGACCACTGGTAGCCGGTCATGAACGGCCGGATCTTTCCGTCAGCGGGCAGGATGTTCGCGTCGATCTTGACGTCCGGCTTGAACAGGTACTGTTGGTCAGCGGTCGATGCGTCCCACATATAGGGCGTCGTCAGAGACGTGGAGTGCATGTCGCCGGGGGTCCACCACGTCTTCTCCGTCCAGGCGTCGGGGCCCGGTTCGACAGGCTTGCACGGCCCCTGGCACAGGTGCTCGGCAAGCATCATGTTGATCTCCGCGAAGTCCCGTGGGATCTGCTGCGCGGGCTCTATGGTGAGGTGCTCGGTGAAGCTGTTCTGTCCATCGAGTTCGATCATGCGCAGGAACGTGAAGTAGGCGATCGCGTCCGGGATGCCGTCAGTGGCAATGATGACAGGAACCGCCCGCACGTCACATTCGGTGAATCGTGTCGCGAGAATGCTGGTGGACTCGGTGTGGCACCATGGCACCCCGGCGGTCGCCGCCGTTGCCGACGCCGCCTGAGCCACCTTCTCAGGGGCCTGGTCCTTGGGGATCGGCTTGCCGAAACAGACCTGTCGCCCGTCCGCGTCGACCGGGCCGCACTGTTCCACCGCAGGATCCGACGTGGCCGACAGCGTGGGCGATGAGCCGAGCGGCTTGGTCTGGTACGGACTCGGCGGAACGTCGAACGAACTCGGGTCAGGCGCGGAGTAGTCCGGCGTAGGCAGGGTGAGGTCGACCGGCAACTCCACACGGAATGGTGCCCACGGCGACCAGGTCGTCTCGTACAGCGAGCCGTCGTAGGCCGAAGTATGGAACACATAGTTCGTGTTCATGGCCAGTTTGCCCGCAGGCACATCCACCGTCACCATGGAACCTGACGCCACGAAGGGCGAGACGATGACACCGTACTCGTTGTCGGCAATGCTTACCTTCGTCTTCGGGTTGCCGGACGCGTCAGCGCTCCACACCTCGAATGTCAGGTTCGCCTTGTCACCGTCGGCGTCGGTCACCGTGTTTTTGAGCTGAACTTTCTGCGAGATGACCCGCTGGAACCCTGCCGCGTCTTTTTTGTTCGACGGGGCGGCCGTGGGGTTCTTTCCCGATACCGGGCGGGATGCGGCCGCAGCGATCGGTTTCACCTCAGGTCCCGCAGCGGGACGGCTGGAAGGTGCGGCGTTCGGGTCAGGCTGGGCAGCGCTGCCCGAACCGGCCGCACTCGCCGGGCCAGCGCCTATGAGCAGCAGCATGGCTACGCCAGCCACAATTCTGCTACGAAGAAGCTGTCTTGACGGTCTGTATGCAGACACGAAGCGATGCGTCCTTCCTTGCAGGAAAATGCGACACGTGCGCGAATTTGCACACAGTCGCAGGACGCTAGACCCAAGTGCCTTGGTCGTAAAGACGATTAAGGCGTGAGGTGACCAACCCGCCTCAGAGCGCGCCGAGTTGCTGGGACATGCACGCTACAAACGCGAGATAAGCCACACCCCGCACCCATACGACGACGACCATCCATGTGGCCACGTCGTCGCATCAACTCCAACGTCAGAAGGGGGACATTCCGGCCGAGCCGACACCGAAGTGAACTCCTGGACCCCCATACCACGGCATTGGAACATTCGGAGCATCCTCTGGTGCCTGACGAGGCGGCGAGAGGTCCATGGTGGTGCGGTCGGCGTATGGCGGGGTGAAACTCCAGAGGGATAGCTGCGAAGGCTCCTCGACATCAACTTGTCGATCGTGTCGGGTTCGTCGCTCCAGTTCCTCTTGAAGCCCCGATTCCCGATACCGTGCGCCGCGAGCCGTGCGCCGCATTGTGACGGCCTCCGTCCGGAGGTGCTTGGCATCCCGGTTGTCCTTCTCCTGAACACGTCGTCGGAGAGCGGCCTTCTCCCGCTCTGGCATGTCCGCTTCTGTGAGGATGCCTTCGTGCTCGGCCGTGGGCCCCGCCGCCTCGGTCACCTTGCGGATAGCCGCGGCGCGGCGTACGACATCCTGCTGGTGGCGCTCGAACGCGAGCACGTGGGGGCCGGTGCCGGCGGCGGCTTGCTGTTCGGCGCGATCGGCGGCCGACTCCGCCTTCTCCGCAGCCGTCCCGGTCGCGCGCGCGGCTGCGGCAGCCTTACGCACGGCGTCACGCAGGGCGGCGTTGCCGAGGTGCGCGTAGGGCGGTCCTCGGTCGGGGCGGCTCCCGGGGGCGGGGCCGTAGACGGCCAGCGGCAGGAAGAGGTGGGACTCCTTCTTGTCGCGGCTCGTCATCGTGTAGAGCGCGTTCGGCTACGAGCCGGGGCCGTAGTCCAGCGCCTCCTGGACGCTCAGGCCCTGGGACTTGTGGCAGGTGATCGCGTATCCGAGGCTGAGTCCGCCCTGCGCGATGTAGTCCGCATCGACCCACTCGGCCACGTCGCGGGGGCCGTCGGCGGTCTCCTCGCGCCACTCGACCAGGACGCGGCGCTCGGCGTCGTGTGCGGCGCGCTTGTCGGCCCAGAGGGTGAGCATCGCGGCGACGGTCGCGTCCTTGTCCGCGAGGGCGTGTACGCGGCCGGTGCCGACGAAGGCGCGGAGCGCTTCCACCTTGTTGTCGTCGCGCCACAGCTCCAGTGCCCGGCGCTCGATCGCGTCCTTCTGCCGGAAGTTCTGGCTGAGGGCGAGTCCGCCGACGAGATGGTGGACGGCGGCGAAGGACCCGCCGATGCCGGGCGAGTGCAACTGCTCGGGGTCACCGATCCCGACGACCTTCGTGCCGGTCCCGGCCGCGTGGGCGAGGAGTTCGGCGATGTCGCGGTCGTCGCACATCGCGGCCTCGTCCACGACCAGGACGTCCACTCCGTTGAGTCCGGGGCCGCCGGTACGGATGCCGGTGAGCCAGGAGGCGACGGCCGCCGCACTCGCCCCGGCGGGGACGAATCCCTGGGCCTCCCACGCCTGCCGGGCGGCGTCCATGATGGTGGTCTTGCCCGCCCCGGCGATGCCGAGACGGTTCGTGGCCTCGGAGACGATCAGCGCCTCCGCCGCCACGACATCCGCCGTCGTGTAACGGTCGGCGTGCGTGAAGTGCCGGGCGCCCTTCGGGTCCAGCCTGACCGCGTACCCCGCGTACCCCGCTGCCGGAGGGTGGAGTTGGTGAGCTGTTCGGCCTCTTCGGAGTCCGTGACGCCGTATGGAAGGACGGCTGCGATGGCGTCGGGGTCGTCACCGACGGCGCGGCCTTCGGCCTGCCAGTACGCACGCAGTACGTCGTCCCCGACCCCGGCGGCCTCACCGTTCTTCGCCGCCTTGGACATCCTGCCGGGGCAGCGGGCCGCCGAAGCGCGCGCCGAACTGGAGTCCATGGGCGGGACGCACATCAATACGGACCGGGTACGAGATCAGCGGACGCGGACGAACGGCCTGCCTGGTGCACCCGGATGGTTCGTGGGCGCGCGCGTGCGCATCACGCCCGATGGGGTCTGCCGCCTGTTCCGCGGGCGGTGGCGCGCGTCCCTCGGGGGACAGCGGCGCCGGAGCCGTCACCTGCCGGATCAGCGCCCCGCCGGGCTCGTGCGGTGTGCGTAGGGATAGGGGGGATAGGGGGATCGTCGCCATCCGTCAGGTGGTGAAGGCGCTCGGCGACCCGGCGGCGGCTCCAGCGGTTCGAAGGACGCGCCGGGGCCGGTGAGTTGGTGGGCAGGTCGGACGCGTTTCCGGAGTGAGCGGGCGGGTGGGGCTAGTGGTCGGGGGGTGGGGGGAGGCGTAGTTCGAAGAGGGCGCCGCCGGTGGGGGGTTGGGTGGTGGTGAGGGTGCCGTTGTGGCGTTCGGCTATGTCGCGGGCGATGGCGAGGCCGAGGCCGGCGCCGCCGTCGTCGCGGCTGCGGGCCTCGTCGAGCCGTACGAACCGCTCGAAGATCCGCTCGCGCTCCGCCTCCGGCACCCCGGCCCCGTCGTCGGCGACCGCCAGCACCACCCAGCCGCCCTCCCGGCGCACCGACGCCTCCACCGAACCGGCCGCGTGGCGCTGGGCGTTGTCGAGGAGGTTGCCGAGCACCCGGGCGAGCTGGGCGCGTGAGCCGAGGACGTCGCAGCCCTCCGCCGTTCGTACCGTGACCGGGAAGCGGTCCCGGGGGCGCTGGGCGGCCTCCTCGCGTACCAGCGCGCCCAGGTCGGTCCTGGCGGTGCCGGGGCGCTCCCCCGCGTCCAGCCGGGCCAGCATCAGCAGGTCCCCGGCGAGTTGCTGGAGCCGTACGGTGTCGGCTACGGCGCCCGGCACATCGAGCAGCCCGGGGTGGGCATGGCCCACTTCGAGCTGGGTACGGAGCGAGGCGATGGGGCTGCGCAGCTCGTGCGAGGCGTCCGCGACGAAGCGGCGCTGCCGGTCGACGGCGGCCTCCAGCGCGGCCAGCGTCTCGTTGGTGGTCCTGGCGAGCCGGGCGACCTCGTCCCGGGTCGCGGGCTCGGGCACCCGCCGGGAGAGGTCGGTGGAGGCGGTGATCGCCGCCATCTCGCCCCGGATGCCCTCCACGGGCCGCAGGGCGCGCCGGGTGACCAGCCAGGTCACTCCCCCGACGACCAGCAGCAGCACCGGCAGCCCCAGCAGCATCGCGGCGCCGGTGGTGTTGAGGGCGCTCTCCCGGTCGGCGAGGGTCGCGCCCGCGTGGACCAGGACCGTACGGCCGGAGCGGTCGGTGGCCTCGACGGTGGCGAAGCGGTACGCGCCCGTCGCGCCGTCGACGGTCGCGGTCCCTTCGCGGTAGTCGGTGGTGTCGTCGATCTCGCCGACGGCCGGGTCGTCGTCCTCGGGGTGGTCACGGCCGCCGTCGCCGCCATGGCTGCCGTGGCCGCCGCCGTCGTCGTCGTTTCCGGTGTCGTCCCAGCTGTCGTCCTTGTTGTCGTCGTCGGCTTCGGAGGGGTTGGGGGCCTTTTTGCCTGCCGGGGGGACCGCTGTCCCGTCGATCCGCTGGAGGTCCTCGCTCAGCGCGAGCGTCCGGCCGTCCTCGTCGGTCACCCGTACCGGGTGGTCCTCGGCGTCCGGCAGCTCCAGTTCGGCATAGGGGGTACGGTCCGGGGCTGCCGACGCGATCTCCAGGGCGACTTCCCGCGCGGCCCGGTCCGCCGCGCGGTCCGCCTGGTCGGTGAGGTTCACCCGCAGGGAGAGCAGCACCGCGACCCCGGCGGCCACCAGCGCCACCGCGACGACGGCGGTGGCCCCGAGCGACGCCTTCGCCCGTACCGACGAGAACGGGCCTCTCACCGCTCGGCCAGCAGGTAACCGGCGCCGCGCACCGTCCGGATGGTGTCGGCGCCCAGCTTGCGGCGCAGGGCGCTGATGTAGACCTCGATGATGTTGGGGTCGCCCTGATAGGCGAAATCCCAGACGTGCTCCAGGATCTCCGGCTTGCCGACGACCTGCCCGGCCCGGACGGCGAGTTGCTCCAGCACGGCGAACTCCTTGGCGGTGAGCGCCACTTCCGTACCGTCGCGGAAGACCCGGCGGGCGGCGGTGTCGACGGTGAGCGGACCGGCGCGGAGCACGGGCGAGGCGCCGGCCCGACCCCGGCGGCGCAGCAGGGCCTTGACCCGGGCGACGAGCACGACGTACGAGAACGGCTTGGTCAGATAGTCGTCGGCGCCGGTGTCCAGCCCCTCCGCCTCGTCGTACTCGCCGTCCTTCGCGGTGAGCATCAGGATCGGCACGTCGTGGCCGGCGGCGCGCAGGGCGGCGCAGACCCGGTAGCCGTTCATGCCGGGCAGCATGATGTCGAGGACGACGAGGTCGTAGACGCCCTCCCCGGCGCGGTGCAGCCCTTCGAGGCCGTCGTGGACGACATCGACGGCGAACCCCTCGGCGGTCAGGCCCTTGGCGAGCGACACGGCGAGCCGCTTCTCGTCCTCCACGATCAACAGGCGCATGCGCCCAGCTTCCCAGAGCCGACCTGAAGACCTCTTCAGGTCGCTTCAGGGTGGCTTCAGCTTCGGTCCGGCAGATTGAAGGCGTCCGACAGGGACAGGAAAACGGACCGGCTCGGGAGGCCCTTCATGAAGCGCAACATCGTTATCGCCGCGATCACTTCGGCCGTGCTGATCGGCGGCGGCACGTACACCGCGGCGATGGCCCTGACGGGCGGCCAGGGGGACGACCGGGGCGCGGCCCCGGTGGTGCCGGTGACCACGGCGACTCCCTCGTCGCCTTCGGAGCCAGGCGACGACAACGGTACGGATGTCACGGCGTCACCGACCCCGACGGCGTCCCCGACCCGTACCGCGACGCCGTCCCCTACGGCGGACACGCCCCGCGCGCCCCTCACGGCGGCCGACGCCGTCAAGGCGGCGATCGCGGCGCGCCCCGGGGCGGTCTCCTCGGTGGAGGCCTCGGACGACGGGGGCACCGCCGCCGCGCCCGGCCGCTGGGAGGTCGACCTGTTCACCGTGGACGGCCGCAAGGTGGAGCTGCGCGTCAATGCGACGACGGGCGCGGTACGGGTCCACGACGATGACGCCGCCGATGATGACGACAGGAACGACGACAAGGGCGACGACAGGGACGATGACCGCGGTGAACTGGCGGCCCTGCGCGCCGCCACCGTCGATGCCGGGCAGGCGATGTCCGCCGCGCTCGCCACCGTCCCCGGGCGGGTGGTCTCCGCCGAGCTGGACGACGACCCGGGCGAGCCCTGGGAGGTCGAGGTACGCGGCGACGACGGCCTCAAGCGCGAGGTCCACGTCAACCCGACCACCGGCACCGTCACCCTCGGCACCGTCACCCTCGACCGCCACCACGGCTGACCTCACCCGCCACCACGACTGACCTCGCCGCCACGGCGGCACCACCGCGGCGCGACCGCAGCCGCCGCAGCCGCAGCCGCAGCCGCCACCGCAGCCGCCGCCGACCGGCCTCGCGGCCACCCCGTACAGGCGCCCGCCGGTCCCCCGCCGGCGGGCGCCACCCGTACGCGGGGGGGGCGTCAGCCGTGTGTCAGGCCCGCGATGAGTTTGTCCGCCGCCGTGTACGGGTCCAGGGCGCCCGCCGCCACCTCCACCGCCAGGGACTCCAGGCGGCGGTCGCCGTGGAGGTCCCCGATGCGTTCGCGGAGGGCGGTGACGGCGATGGTCTCCACCTCGTGGGCGGCGCGGCGGGCCCGGCGGGCGGTGAGGACGCCGTGTTCCGCCATCCACGCGCGGTGCTTCTCGACCGCCGCCACCAGTTCGTCGATGCCCTGGGCGCGCGCCGCGACCGTCCGTACGATCGGCGGGCGCCAGTCGCCGGGGGCGCGGGCCTCGCCCAGGCCCAGCATGTGGTTGAGCTCGCGGGCCGTGGCGTCGGCGCCGTCCCGGTCGGCCTTGTTGACCACGTAGACGTCGCCGATCTCCAGGATCCCCGCCTTCGCCGCCTGGATCCCGTCCCCCATACCGGGGGCCAGCAGCACCACCGAGGTATCGGCCTGCGAGGCGATCTCGACCTCCGACTGGCCCACCCCTACGGTCTCCACGACGATCACGTCGAACCCCGCCGCGTCCAGCACCCGGACCGCCTGCGGTGCCGCCCAGGCGAGGCCGCCGAGGTGGCCCCGGGTGGCCATCGAGCGGATGTAGACGCCGGGGTCGGAGGCGTGCTCGGACATCCGGACCCGGTCGCCGAGGAGCGCGCCGCCGGAGAAGGGGGACGAGGGGTCGACCGCCAGTACGGCGACCCGCCGGCCCGTTGCCCGGTAGGCGGAGACCAGCGCGGAGGTGCAGGTCGACTTGCCGACCCCGGGCGAGCCGGTGAGGCCGATGACATACGCGTTGCCCGTGAGCGGGGCCAGCGCGGCCATCACCTCGCGGAGCAGCGGTGACGCCCCCTCGACCAGGGAGATCAGCCGGGCCACCGCCCTCGACCCGCCCTCACGCGCCCGGGCCACCAGCCCGGGGACGTCCTGTGGCATGGTCATTCCGTTCCGCTCCCTGTCGTCGCCTTCGCCACCGTCGCCACCGCCGGATCACGCCTCCGGATCACACCTCCGGTACGCGGACGATCAGCGCGTCGCCCTGGCCGCCGCCCCCGCAGAGTGCCGCCGCGCCGGTGCCGCCGCCGCGCCGCTTCAGCTCCAGGGCCAGATGCAGGACGATCCGGGCGCCGGACATGCCGATGGGATGGCCGAGAGCGATCGCTCCGCCGTTGACGTTCACCTTCTCCGGGGAGACCCCCAGATCGCGCATCGACTGGACGGCGACCGCCGCGAACGCCTCGTTGATCTCGATGAGGTCCAGGTCACCGACGTCGAGGCCGGCCTTGTCGAGGGCGTGCCGGATCGCGTTGGAGGGCTGGGACTGGAGGGAGTTGTCCGGGCCCGCCACATTGCCGTGGGAGCCGATCTCGGCCAGCCACTCCAGGCCGAGTTCCTCCGCCTTCGCCCGGCTCATCACGACGACCGCCGCCGCGCCGTCGGAGATCTGCGAGGAGGTGCCCGCCGTGATCGTGCCGTCGGCGGCGAACGCGGGGCGCAGCCGGGAGAGCGACTCCACGGTGGTCTCCGGGCGGATCCCCTCGTCCTGGGAGAAGAGCACCGGGTCGCCCTTGCGCTGCGGGATCTCCACCGGGGTGATCTCCGCCTCGAAGACGCCGTTCTTCCGGGCGGCGGCGGCCCGCTGGTGCGAGAGGGCGGCGAACTCGTCCTGCGGGGGGCGGGTGATCCCGAGCCGGGTGTTGTGCTTCTCGGTGGAGGCGCCCATGGCGATCGACTCGAAGGAGTCGGTCAGTCCGTCGTACGCCATGGAGTCGAGCATCTCGATCGCACCGTACTTGTGGCCGGCGCGGGACTTGGGGAGCAGGTGTGGGGCGTTCGTCATCGATTCCTGGCCACCCGCGACGACGATGTCGAACTCGCCGGCGCGGATGAGCTGATCGGCGAGCGCGATCGCGTCGAGGCCGGAGAGACAGACCTTGTTGACGGTGAGGGCCGGGACGTTCATCGGGATCCCGGCCTTGACGGCGGCCTGCCGCGCCGGGATCTGGCCGGCCCCGGCCTGGAGGACCTGGCCCATGATCACGTACTCCACCTGGTCCCCGCCGATCCCGGCCCGCTCCAGGGCGGCCCTGATGGCGAATCCGCCCAGGTCGGCCCCGGAGAAGGGGGTGAGGGAGCCGAGCAGCCTGCCCATGGGCGTACGGGCCCCGGCGACGATCACGGAGGTGGTGGTGTTCGTTCCAGACATGGGACGCGATCCCCTTACTTCTTGTCGCTTCTCGGGTACGGTGCGGCGGGCCATGGCGTGCGAGTGAACGATGGTTCACATCAAATGTACTGAGCGGAGCGGCTCCCGGTCACCCGGCCGCGCATGTGATCGGCCGCACGTGCCGTACGTCGCGTTCTCCCTCCCGCACGTTGCGTCATCGCCCTCTTACCGCTGCACTGTCTTCATGCTGACCAGAATCGACCACATCGGAATCGCCTGTTTCGACCTCGAAGCGACCGTCGCCTTCTACCGCGCCACGTACGGCTTCGAGGTCTTCCACACCGAGGTCAACGAGGAGCAGGGGGTCCGCGAGGCCATGCTGAAGATCAACGAAACCTCCGACGGCGGGGCCTCGTACCTCCAGCTCCTGGAGCCGCTCCGGGAGGACTCGGCGGTCGGGAAATGGCTGGCCAGGCACGGGGAGGGCGTGCATCACATCGCGTTCGGCACCCCTGATGTGGACGGGGCCGCCGAGACCGTACGGGAGCGGGGCGTGCGGGTCCTGTACGACGAGCCGCGCACCGGTTCCATGGGGTCGCGCATCACCTTCCTCCACCCCAAGGACTGCCACGGCGTACTCACAGAACTGGTCACCTCCCGCCCGGAGCACTGACCTTAAGGATTCGCGGCCCGGTAGAGTGGCGCATCCGGAGCCGGGGCCGGGCCGGGGCCGCGCCCCTGCCGTTGATCTGTCACCATTCCCCGGGGGTCCGTTCGCCGAGAACGGGGCCCAGACAGGGCAGTTGCGACCAGGGGACGGATGGGACCGCGCAGTGCGGGGCTACGAAAGCCAGCAGAGCCACCGAGCTGAGGACGACCACCTCTCGCGGTTCGAAGCCGAGATGGACCGGCTGAAGACCGCGCGGGAGAAGGCCGTCCAGCACGCCGAGGACCTCGGTTACCAGGTCGAGGTGTTGCGTGCCAAGCTCCATGAGGCACGGCGCGCTCTGGCGACCCGTCCCTCCTCCTCGTACGACGCGGGAGACCTCGGCTATCAGGCGGAGCAGCATCTGCGGAACGCGCAGATGCAGGCCGAGCAGATGCGCCAGGAGGCCGAGCGGGAGCTGCGCGACGCCCGCGCCCAGACCCAGCGCATCCTCCAGGAGCACGCCGAGCACCAGGCACGGCTCCAGGCGGAGCTGCACGCGGAGGCCACCCAGCGCCGTCAGCGCCTCGACCAGGAGCTGGCGGAGCGCCGGCAGACCGTCGAGTCCCACGTCAACGAGAACGTCGCCTGGGCCGAGCAGCTCAGGTCCCGTACCGAGGCGCAGGCCCGGCGGCTGATGGACGAGTCGCGGGCCGAGGCCGAGCAGTCGCTCGCCGCCGCCCGCGCGGAGGCCGCCCGCGCCGCCGACGAGGCCCGGCGGCGGCTCAACTCCGAGGCGGAGTCGGCGCGGGCCGAGGCCGAGCAGTTGCTGCTGCGGGCCCGCAGGGACGCCGAGCGGATGATGAACGCCGCGTCCTCGCAGGCCCAGGAGGCCACCAGCCACGCCGAACAGCTCCGCTCCTCCACCACCGCCGAGGCCGACCAGGCCCGCCAGCAGGCCGCCGAGCTGAGCCGCGCCGCCGAGCAGCGGATCGCGGCGGCCGAGGAGCGGCTGCGGGAGGCCCGCGCCGAGGCCGAGAAGGTCCTCACGGAGGCCAAGGAGTCCGCCGCCAAGAAACTGGCGAGCGCCGAGTCGCAGAACGAGCAGCGCAGCCGTACCGCCAAGTCGGAGATCGCCCGGCTGGTCAACGAGGCGACCAGCGAGGCCGAGGCCACCAAGGAGGAGGCCGAGCAGGTCCTCGCCGACGCCCGCGCCGAGGGCGAGAAGCTGGTCGCGGAGGCCGCCGAGAAGGCCCGTACGGTCGCCGCCGAGGACACCGCGGCCCAGCTCGCCAAGGCGGCCCGGACCGCCGAGGAGGTCCTGACGAAGGCGTCCGACGACGCCCAGGCCACCACCCGCTCGGCGAGCGAGGAGGCCGACCGGATCCGGCGCGAGGCCGAGGCCGAGGCGGACCGGCTCCGGGGCGAGGCCGCCGAACAGGCCGACCAGCTCAAGGGCGCCGCCAAGGACGACACCAAGGAGTACCGGGCCAAGACGGTCGAGCTCCAGGAGGAGGCGCGCCGGCTCCGCGGCGAGGCCGAGCAGCTACGGGCCGAGGCGGTCGCGGAGGGCGAGCGGATCCGGGGCGAGGCCCGCCGGGAGGCGGTCCAGCAGATCGAGGAGGCGGCCAGGTCCGCCGAGGAGCTGCTGACCAAGGCGAAGGCCGACGCCGACGAGGTGCGCAGCGGGGCGACGGCCGAGAGCGAGCGGGTACGGACCGAGGCCATCGAGCGCGCCACGACGCTGCGCCGGCAGGCCGAGGAGACCCTGGAGCGCACCCGGGCGGAGGCGGAGCGGCTCCGTGAGGAGGGCGAGGACCTCGCCGAGGTCATGCGGGCCGCCGCCGAGCAGGCGGCGACGGAGCTGCGCGAGGAGGCCGAGCGGGGCGTCGAGGCCCGTAAGGCGGAGGCGGCCGGTGAGCTGACCCGGCTGCACACGGAGGCCGAGCAGCGCTTCACGTCGGCCGAGGAGGCGCTGGCCGAGGCGCGCACCGAGGGCGAGCGGATCCGGCGGGACGCGGCCGAGGAGGCCGAGCGGCTGCGCGCGGAGACCGCCGAGCGGGTCCGTACGCTCCAGGCGCAGGCCGAGGAGGAGGCGCGGCGGCTGCGGACCGAGGCGGCCGAGGACGCCTCGGCGTCCCGCGCGGAGGCGGAGAACGCGGCGGTACGGCTGCGGACGGACGCCGCCACCGAGGCGGAGCGGCTGAAGACGGAGGCGCAGGAGAGCGCCGACCGGATCAGGTCCGAGGCGGCGGCGGCGGCCGAGCGGGTCGGCGCGGAGGCCGCCGAGGCGCTGGGCGCCGCGCAGGAGGAGGCGACGCGCCGGCGCCGCGAGGCCGAGGAGACCCTGACCGGGGCGCGGGCCGAGGCGGAGCAGGAGCGCGAGCGGGCCCGGGAGCAGAGCGAGGAGCTGCTCGCCTCGGCGCGGAAGCGGGTCGAGGAGGCGCAGGCCGAGGCGCAGCGGCTGGTCGGCGAGGCGGACTACCGGGCGACCGAGCTGGTGGCGGCGGCCGAGCAGACCGCGCAGCAGGTACGGGAGACCGTCGCCGGGCTGCACGACCAGGCGGAGCAGGAGATCCTGGCCCAGCGGGCCGCCGCCGAGCAGGCCGCCGACCAGCTCACGGCGGAGACCCGCGAGGAGTCGGAGCGGATTCTCACGGAGGCGCGGGCGGAGCGGGAGCGGGCGTCCGAGGACGCGCACCGGCTCCGTACCCGCTCCCAGGAGGAGAGCGAGGCCGCGCAGGCGCTGGCGGAACGTACCGTCAACGACGCGATCGGCGAGGCGGAGCGGCTCCGTTCGGACACCGCGGAGTATGTCCAGCGGGTCCGTACCGAGGCGTCGGAGGCGCTGGCGGGGGCGGAGCGGGACGCGTCCCGGGCGCGCGCCGAGGCCCGCGAGGACGCCAACCGGATGCGGGGCGACGCCGCCGGGCAGGCCGACCGGCTGATCAACGAGGCGGCGGGCGAGGCCGAGCGGATGCGCGCTGAGGCCACCGAGACGGTGGGCTCGGCCCAGCAGACGGCGGAGCGGCTGCGCGCCGAGGCGGAGCGGCACCAGCGGGAGAGCGAGGCCACGGCCGAGCGGATCAGGACCGAGGCGCAGGAGGAGACGGACTGGCTGCTCGACGAGGCGCGCAAGGACGCGGCGAAGCGCCGTTCCGACGCGGCCGAGCAGGCGGACCAGCTCATCAACAAGGCCCAGGAGGAGGGCCTCCGGGCCGCCACCGAGGCGGAGAAGCAGGCCGACACGCTGGTCGGCGCGGCCCGCAAGGAGGCGGCCCGGATCACCTCGGACGCGACGGTCGACGGGAACTCCCTGGTGGAGCAGGCCCGTTCGGACGCGAACGAGCTGCTGGTGGGGGCGCGGCGGGACGCGACGGCGATCCGGGAGCGGGCCGAGGAGCTGCGCCGCCGGATCGAGAACGAGATCGAGCAGCTCCACGAGCGGGCCCGGCGCGAGACGTCCGAGCAGTTGCGGACGGCGGGCGAGCGGGTCGACAAGCTGATGAAGGCCGCCGACGAGCAGCGCGCCGAGGCCGATGAGAAGGCCAAGCAGGTGGTGGCGGACGCCAACTCGGAGGCGAGTTCGGTCCGGATCTCGGCGGTGCGCAAGGCGGAGGGGCTGCTCAAGGAGGCCGAGCAGAAGAAGGCTTCGGCGGTCCGTGAGGCCGACCAGCTGCGCTCCGAGGCGGTCACCGAGGCACGGCGCGTGGTCGACGAGGGCAAACGTGAGCTGGATGTGCTGGTGCGCCGGCGCGAGGACATCCAGGCGGAGATCTCCCGTGTCCAGGACGTGCTGGAGGCGCTGGAGTCGTTCGAGGCACCGTCAGGCGGCGGGAAGGACAATCCCGTCAAGGCGGGCGCAGCGGCCGGAATCACCCGTTCGAGTAGCAAGTCTTCTGACAGTTAGTGACCGTTGGCGTCTCTGGAGGGGGACGTGCCACTCGAAAGGCTGGACATTCTCCATATCAAACCTGCATCAGCTCGATGACACGCCGCTTAGGCCCCTAGGATTCCCCCTATCACCTCACCGGTCTCATTCGACAGGAACCCCATGAGCGACACTTCCTCCCCATTCGGCTTCGAGCTCGTGCGGCGTGGTTACGACCGCGGTCAGGTGGACGACCGCATTACCAAACTCGTCGCCGACCGTGACAGCGCACTGTCCCGCATCACCTCTCTCGAAAAGCGCATCGAGGAACTCCACCTGGAGACGCAGAACGCGCAGGCGCAGGTGAACGACGCGGAGCCGTCGTACGCCGGTCTCGGCGCCCGCGTCGAGAAGATCCTCCGCCTCGCCGAGGAGGAGGCGAAGGACCTGCGCGAGGAGGCCCGCCGGGCGGCCGAGCAGCACCGTGAGCTGGCCGAGTCGGCGGCCCAGCAGGTCCGTAACGACGCCGAGGCGTTCGCCGTCGAGCGCAAGGCGAAGGCCGAGGACGAGGGCGTCCGCATCGTCGACAAGGCGAAGGGCGACGCGGCCACGCTCCGTTCGGACGCGCAGAAGGACGCGCAGTCCAAGCGCGAGGAGGCCGACGCGCTCTTCGAGGAGACCCGCGCCAAGGCCGCCCAGGCCGCCGCGGACTTCGAGACGAACCTCGCCAAGCGGCGTGAGCAGTCGGAGCGCGACCTGGCGTCCCGTCAGGCGAAGGCCGAGAAGCGGCTGGCGGAGATCGAGCACCGCGCCGAGCAGCTCCGCCTGGAGGCGGAGAAGCTGCGGACGGACGCGGAGCGCAGGGCGCGGCAGACCGTCGAGACGGCGCAGCGCCAGTCCGAGGACATCGTGGCGGACGCGAACGCCAAGGCCGACCGGATCCGCAGCGAGTCGGAGCGCGAGCTGGCGGCGCTGACGAACCGCCGCGACTCGATCAACGCCCAGCTCACCAACGTCCGCGAGATGCTGGCGACGCTGACGGGTGCCGCGGTGGCCGCTGCGGGTTCCCCGGCCGAGGACGAGCCGATCTCGCGCGGGGTCCCGGCGCAGCAGTCCCGCTGAACCGGCCGGTCCGTCGTGTGACGGCCGCTCCGTCGCGTAACGGTCGAAAGGCCCCCTGTCACTCCGGTGGCGGGGGGCCTTTCGCGCGCTTAGGTTGGTCCGCATGATCGAGGCTGCGGGGCTCACCAAGCGGTTCGGCCGCACGGTGGCGGTGGACCGCCTCTCCTTCCGGGTACGGCCCGGGGTGGTGACCGGCTTCCTCGGGCCCAACGGGGCGGGCAAGTCGACCACGATGCGGATGATCCTCGGCCTGGACCGTCCGACGGCGGGCACGGTGCTGGTCGACGGGGTGCGGTACGCGGAGCTGCCGGCGCCGCTGACCCGGGTCGGGGCGCTGCTGGAGGCGGCGTCGGTGCACGGGGGCCGGAGCGCGTACCACAACCTGCTCTGTCTGGCGCAGAGCAACCGGATCCCGGAGCGCCGGATCGGCGAGGTGCTGGACATCGTCGGACTGACGGCGGTGGCGCGGAAGAAGCCGAAAGGGTTCTCGCTGGGGATGGGGCAGCGGCTCGGTATCGCCGCGGCGCTGCTCGGCGATCCGGAGATCCTGATGTTCGACGAGCCGGTGAATGGTCTGGACCCGGAGGGAATCCACTGGATCCGCAATCTGATGAAGACACTCGCACATGAAGGGCGCACGATCTTCGTATCGAGTCATCTGATGAGCGAAATGGCCCTGACCGCCGATCACTTGATCGTCATCGGGCAGGGCAGACTCCTCGCGGACACGTCGATGGCGGAGTTCATCCGGGCGAATGCGCGGAGTTTCGTACGGCTGCGTTCGCCGCATCCGGAGCGGCTGAAGGACGCGCTGCACAGGGCGGGTTTCCCGGCGCGCGAGGCGGCGGACGGCGCGCTGGAGGTGGACGGGGCGCGCACCGAGGAGCTGGGTGAGGTGGCGGCGCGGGACGGCGTCACGCTCCATGAGCTGAGCGCGGAGCGCGCCTCGCTGGAGGAGGCGTTCATGCGGATGACCGCGGAGTCGGTCGAGTACCACACCCGCGGCTCCGGCGAGGAGGGCCCGGCATGGCCGCGGTGACGGCGGTCCTGCGCTCGGAGTGGACCAAGATCCGTACGGTCTCCTCGACGACCTGGACGCTGATCAGCGCCCTGGTGGTGACGGTGGCCCTGGGCGGTGCGCTGTCGGCGGTGGTGAACTCCCAGTTCGACTCGTTGCCGCCGGCCGAGCGGGCCGCCTTCGACCCGACGTACACCAGCTTCTCCGGGATGGTGCTGGGGCAGCTCGCGATGGTGGTCTTCGGGGTGCTGGTGGTGGGCTCCGAGTACAGCTCGGGGATGATCCGGGGGTCGCTGGCGGCGGTGCCGCGCCGGGGCACCTTCCTCTTCTGCAAGATCGCGGTGGCCGGGGCACTGGCGCTGGTGGTGGGGGTGGTCACCGGCTTCGCCGCGTTCTTCCTCGGGCAGGCGCTGCTGGGGTCCCACGGGACGGGCCTCGGCGAGCCGGGGGTGCTGCGGGCGGTGTTCGGGAGCGGGCTCTACATGGCGCTGATCGCGCTGTTCTCGATGGGGGTCGCCGCGATGCTGCGCAGCTCGGTGCTGTCGCTGGGCATCCTGATGCCGTTCTTCTTCCTGGTCTCGCAGATCCTGGCGGCGGTGCCGGGCACGAAGGCCGTCGCCCGCTACTTCCCGGACCAGGCGGGGCGCCAGATCACCCAGGTGGTGCCGGGCGGCCTCACCGGGGAGGCGGCGCCGTACGGGCCGTGGCAGGGGCTGGGGATCATGGCGCTCTGGGTGGTGGCGGCGCTGGCGGGCGGTTACGCGGTGCTCCGGCGGCGGGACGCGTGACGCGGCGGCGGAAGGCGTGACGCGACGGCGGGACGCGTGACGCGACGGCGGAACGGCTTGGCCGGAACCGTCAGCGGCTGGTTATCCTCCTAACTCCTACGGGGGTTTCTTCATGGGGGTTCGCCGGTCCGTGCCGGGCCACCGCCCCGACCACCTGACCTGTCGATGGGGCTGGAGCATAGGAGCATGATCGAGGCAGTCGGCCTGACGAAGCGCTTCGGCGCCAAGACGGCCGTGGACAACCTTTCCTTCCAGGTGCGGCCGGGCCATGTCACCGGCTTCCTCGGCCCCAACGGCTCCGGCAAGTCGACCACGATGCGGATGATCGTCGGGCTGGACCGCCCGACCAGCGGCACCGTCACGGTCGGCGGCCACCCCTTCCGGCGCCTCCCGAACGCCCCGCGCCAGGTCGGCGCGCTTCTCGACGCCAAGGCCGTGCACGGCGGGCGCAGCGCGCGCAACCACCTCCTGTCGCTCGCCCAGCTCTCCGGGATCCCGGCGGCGCGGGTCGAGGAGGTGCTCGGCGTGGTGGGGCTCCAGGATGTCGCCAAGCACCGTTCCAAGGGGTTCTCGCTGGGGATGGGGCAGCGGCTCGGGATCGCGGCGGCGCTGCTCGGCGATCCGCAGGTGCTCCTCTTCGACGAGCCGGTCAACGGGCTCGACCCGGAGGGGATCCTCTGGGTGCGGAGCCTGATGCGCCAGCTCGCGGCCGAGGGCCGTACGGTCTTCGTCTCCTCGCACCTGATGAGCGAGATGGCGCTCACCGCCGACCATCTCATCGTGATCGGCCGGGGCCGGCTCCTCGCCGACATGAGCGTGCCGGACTTCATCTCGGCCAACTCGGCCGACTTCGCCCGGGTCCGCACCCCGGACGGCGATCCGGCGCAGCGGGAGAAGCTGCACGGGGCGCTGGCCGGGGCGGGCGGCGAGGTGCTCCCGGAGCCGGACGGGGCGCTGCGGGTCACCGGGGTGCCGCTCCCCCGCATCAGCGAGCTGGCGCACGGCGCGGGCGTACGGCTGTGGGAGCTCTCCCCGCATCAGGCGTCGCTGGAGGAGGCGTACATGCGGCTGACGAACAGCGCCGTGGACTACCGCTCCACCGCCGACGAGCTGGCCGGCTTCGTGCCGCCGCCCCCGCCTTCGGGGTACGGGCCGCCCGAGGGGTACGCGGCGGCCCTGGCGGCCCAGCAGGAGGCGGAACGGGCGGAGGGGGCCCCGGTGGGCCCCGAGGTCCCGCAAGGGGGCTGGTTCCCCCCGCCACGGCCCGGCGCGCCCGCCGCCGAGCCGGACCGAAGCGACAGCAGCAGCGAGGACGCCCGATGACCACGCCGTACCAGCAGCCCCGGCACCCGGCCCCGGCACCGGCACCGGGCCCGGCCGCGCCCCGGGCCGCCGGCCCCGGCCGCACGGGGCCCGCCCCCGCGCCGTATGTCTCGCCGATCCCGGTCCGTGACGCACACCTCGGCGACGCCCTCGCCTCGGAGTGGACGAAGCTGCGCTCCCTGCGTTCCACGGTGTGGTCGCTGGGCGTGATGGTGGTCCTGATCGTGGGCCTCGGGGTGCTCTCGGCGGTGGTCCTCGCCCGTGACCGCGAGTCGGCGGGCCGGGTGGACATGGCCCTCCAGCCGGTCGACCCCGCGACCCTGCTCTTCCTCGGGGTCTTCGGGGTGATGATGGGCACCCTCTGTGTGATCACGCTCGGGGTGCTGACGATGTCGTCGGAGCACGGCACCGGGATGATGCGGACGACCCTCACCGCCTGCCCCAGCCGGGGCCGGGTGCTGGCCGCCAAGTCGCTGGTCTACTTCGCCCTGGTCTTCACGCTCACGACCGTGACGACCCTGCTCACCGCCGTGCTCCAGATCGCCCTTCTCGACGCCGCGACCCCCGCCCCGGGCGCGCTACTGCGGGCGACGGTCGGCGTCTCCTACTACGTGGCGATGGTCGGGCTGCTGTCGGTCGCGGTGGGCTCGCTGGTCCGGCACTCGGCGGCGGCGATCACCGTGATGATCGGCGTGGTGCTGCTGCCCCTGGTGATGTCCATGTTCATGGTCACCAAGGGGCTCAACGGCGTCCGGATGTTCCTGCTCTCGTACTCGATCCCGAGCATGATGGTGCCGCTCTACGGCCAGGAGTTCGGGTCCGGCCCCAGGGGCGCGACCCCGCTGTTGATCATCACCGGGATCGTGGCGGTGGCGATGGCGCTCGCGTACGTCCTCCAGGAGCGCCGCGACGTGTGAGCCGGCGGGCGCGGGTGCCGGGTCCGCCCGCGAGCCCTCAGTACCGGGGCGCGTTACGGGACCGCTGCACCCGGGAGGTGCGGCGGTCCTTCGCGTTCCAGCAGGCCTGGTGCCAGTGGCGCCGGTCGTCGACCCCGCCGTACTCGGGCCAGGCGACCACGTGCGGCACGGTGGAGGGGATCTCCTGGTCGCATCCGGGGCAGCGGTACCGCTTGCCCGCAGCACTTGCCCCGGCCACATGGCGAACTGACCAATTCTCGCCCTGCCAGGTTTCCGAGCGCTGGAAGCCGCCGTACCGGTCGCCTGGCTCGGCGGCTCGCTCGTTCGGATTCTCGCCGCCTCGGGGGCGGTTGCGGCGCGGGGACACGGGACACCTCACGGGGCCGACGGCACAGTTCTTTTCCAGCCTACGGCCAGCGCCACCGGGCAGACGCCTTCTGAGGCCCGGGAAAGGCCCCCGGACCCGGGCCGGGGACCGGTTCACGGACCGGCTCACGAACCACCCGGCGACAAAAGGCACTTAACAGACAATCGCATGAATTCTGCCGCTGGCCGTGCCTTTGGCACGTGTCAGGCGTTGTTGCCAGTAGGGGGAGTCGCGTCGGCCGCAAGGAGGCAGAAGGCGATGCGTGTGGGAGCTTTTGTACTGGCCGCCCAATTCCCTGGTCAGGGCCAGGGGGAGGCGCTGCACCGGGCGGTGCGCACGACGGAGCTGGCCGAGGAGTCCGGGCTCGACGCGGTCTGGCTCGCGGAGCACCATTTCGTGCCGTACGGCGTCTGCCCGTCGGCCGTGACGCTCGCCGCGCTGCTGCTCGGCCGGACGCGGCACATCCGGGTGGGTACGGCGGTCAGCGTGTTGCCGAACGTCCATCCGGTGGCCCTCGGGGAGCAGGCCGCGCTGCTCCACCTCCTCTCCGGCGGACGGTTCACCCTGGGGGTGGGGCGCGGCGGCCCCTGGGTCGACCTGGAGGTCTTCGGGACGGGTCTGGGCGCGTACGAGCGGGACTTCCCCGAGGCGCTCGACCTGCTGCTCCGCTGGCTGCACGGGGCACGGGTGGGGTACGCGGGCGACCGCTACGCGTTCCGCGAGGTGACCGTCGTGCCCCGCCCCGACGAGGGTCTGGCACCGGGCGGCAGACCCGAGACGATCATGGCCTGTACGAGCCCCCGGAGCGTCCGGCTGGCGGCCGAGCACGGGCTGCCGATGCTCCTCGGAATGCACTGCGGCGACGAGGAGAAGGCGGAGATGGTGGCGCTGTGGCGGAGCCACGCGCGGGCCGCGGGCCTGGCGGGCCCCCGGATCGAGCACGCCCCGCATGTCTCGGCGGGGGTGGCGCAGATCGCGGACGGGCGGGAGGAGGCGGTGGAGCGCCTGGTCAAGGCGATGCCCGGCTGGCTGCGCCAGGGGCTCGGTGCGCATGTCACGGTGGACGGCCGGGCGCGGCGGATGCGCGATCCGGAGGCGTACACACGGCTGCTCTGCGCCCTGCACCCGGTGGGCCCGCCCCGGCTGGCCGCCGACCGCCTCGCCGCGACGGCCGAGCGCACCGGCATCACCCGGTTCGCGCTGCTGGTGGAGGGGTCCGGGGAGCTGGCGGCGACGGAGGAGAACGTACGGCGGCTGGGGACGGAGGTGCTGCCGCTGCTGGGGTGAGGCCGACCGTCAGGGTGGCTGCCGCCCCGGCACCGAGTTGACCGTACGGCCGGTACGGCGGTACGAGCGGTACGGGGCGCGGTACGGGAGCGACAGCCGCAGGGCGTCAGCAGTCGCGCAGTTCCGGGGACTGGTTGAGCAACTGGGCCCGCACCGAGGTGAAGAGCCCCAGCCGCTCGTCGACCGAGGGGTCGAGCGGGAACACCGCGACGCGGTGGCAGTTCTGGAACGCGAGCCGCACTCCGAAGTGACGCTGGAGCGCACCGCGAATGGCGTCACTCGCGAGCGCGCGCAGCAATTGACCACGTGCCTGCTCGTCCGGCGGAGGCGTCTGGTTGTCGGCGAACTGTCCACCGTCCACCTTCAGCTGAGCCACCAGAGAACTGACCATCTCCCATGCGTAGGGCAGGGAGGTCCGGACGCAGTCGACGAAAGCCGCTTCGTCGACCTCGCCTCGCTCGGCCTGTTCCAACAGTGCCGGTGAGACGTCGAGCGACATGGGTTCTCCTCTCGCGACCCCGCGGGGCACGGGGCCTTACGGGCAGGGAAGGAGGCGGCGACGACGCAGCGTGCACGAGCGGCGACCTCCCGCATACACGTTAGGCGCGCCGCCGGACAGACACCAGGAGAATGGGACCACAACCGGCCAATAACGAACAGGGCTTCCAGGGCGAATCGCGCGCGGCGCCGGCCGTCGAGTAGCGTTGCCGACCATGCGTCTCGTCATCGCCCGCTGCTCCGTCGACTACGCGGGCCGGCTCACCGCCCATCTGCCCTCCGCTCCCCGTCTCATCCTGGTCAAGGCCGACGGCAGTGTCTCCATCCACGCCGACGACAGGGCGTACAAACCGCTCAACTGGATGTCGCCGCCCTGCACGTTGAAGGAGGGGGCGGACGCGGACGCCGGCGTCTGGACGGTCATCAACAAAGCGGGCGAGAAATTGATCATCACGATGGAGGAGGTCCTCCACGACTCCTCCCATGAGCTGGGCGTGGACCCCGGTCTGATCAAGGACGGCGTGGAGGCGCACCTCCAGGAGCTGCTGGCGGACCGCATCGAGACGCTGGGCGAGGGGTACACCCTGATCCGCCGTGAGTACCCGACGGCGATCGGCCCGGTGGACATCCTCTGCCGGGACGCGGACGGCGCCACGGTGGCGGTGGAGATCAAGCGGCGCGGTGAGATCGACGGGGTCGAACAGCTCACCCGCTATCTGGAGCTGCTCAACCGGGACCCGCATCTGGCGCCGGTGAAGGGCGTGTTCGCGGCGCAGGAGATCAAGCCGCAGGCGCGGGTGCTCGCCACGGACCGGGGCATCGGGTGCGTGGTGCTCGACTACGACGGGCTGCGCGGTATCGAGGACGACAAGCTGCGACTGTTCTGATCGCAGTTTCACGGCTGTTTCGATCGCAGACTCAACAGAAACGAACGGAAACGAAAGGGTCCGGCGGGCGCGGGTGCGCCTGCCGGACCCCTTCGTTTCCGTCAGATCTGCGTCGGTGAGGTTTGGTTCGCCGACGGTTCGTTCTCGTCGACCAGGCTCGGGGTCGCGTCGCTGACCGTGGTCTGCGGGGAGGACGGCGGGGTCCCGGTGTCCGCCGGGTCCGAGGGGGACTCCGGCGGGTCGTCCGTGGGCTCGGGGTCCGAGGGGGTGGGGTCCGTCGGCGGGTCCTCCGGGGTGGAGGACGTGGGGCTGCCGGTGGGCTCCGTGGGCCGCCCCGTGCCGGACGGGGAGGTGCCGGGGGAGGTGCTGGTGGAGTCCGACGGCGACTCCGAGGGGGACGGGGACTCGGAGGGGCCGGGGCTCTCCGAACTCTCCGTGGCGCTCGGGGAGGCGGGCGCGGCCGGGGCCCCCGGCTGCCTCGGGGCGGTGCCGGCGGGCTCGTCGGCGGGGAGCGGGGTGCCCTTCTCCGCGTCGTCCGGGCCGGTGGAGTGCCCGGTGCCGGGCCGGTCCGGGAGCGTGCCGTCGCCGCCCGAGGTCGCCCCGAGCGTCACGACCGTACCGAGGACGGCGGCGACGAGGGCGCCCGCGCCGGCGGCGACGAGGTTACGGCGCGCCCCGCCCAGCGGCGGGCGGCGGGCGTGCCCGGGGCCGCCGGGCCGGGGCGCGGCGACCGGGGTGCGCGCGGTCACCTGCGTACGGTACGGGTCCCCGCCCGGGTTGCCGGGCCCCATGGGGGCGGCGGCGGGGACGGCCCGGGTGCCGGTCGGACCGGCCGGGAGGGCCGGCCTGGCCGGCTTCGAGAGTCCGGGCAGCTCGGGCAGCGAGGCGCCCGCGAGCCGGGTCCCGGACTTCTCGTACCGTACGGTCGGCGCGTCGGCGCCCAGCGGCCTCGGTCCGTTCGGCGCCGCCTCGCGGTCGGTGACCAGGGCGAGCGCCCGGCGCCCCGCGACCGTGCCGATCTTGTCGGCGAGGGCGCCGCGCATCCCGATCGACGCCTCCAGCTCGGCGCGGGCCCAGTCGAGGCTGCCGACGCAGAGCGCGAGGACGCCCAGCTCGTGGTGGAAGTACGCCTCTTCGGCGACCTCCCCGGCGACCCTGGCGGCCTCGGAGCCGGTCCGCAGGGCGCGTTCCCAGGCGCCCCAGTGGAGCCCGGCGAGGAAGGCGGGGGCGGCGGAGCGGGCGAGCAGCACGGCGGCGCTGGCGTGGCCCGCCTCCGTGCCGGGCACCAGCGGCCCCATCGCGGCGAGGATGGCGCCCGCCTCGGCGGCGGCGCGCTCCGGGGTGACCGAGGGGTGCCCGGCCCACCAGGCGTAGTGCTGGGCGGCGGTGTGCGCGTGGGCCACCGCGTCCGCCCCGTACCCCTCCGCCTCCAACTGCGCGGCGACACCCGGCGCGAGCCGGTAGCGCCCGCCGACCGGGGTGAGGAGTCCGCAGCTCATCAGCTCGCCGAGGGCGGCGTCCGCGTGGGTGTCGCCGACCAGGGCCGGCAGATGGGCCTGGTGCGGGACCTCGCCGCCGAGCGCGACGGCGAAGCGCAGGGTGGCGCGGGCCGACTCGCTCAGCCGGGCGGCGAGCGGGGCGGCGGGCGCGGCGCCCTCGCCGAGAGTGGGCAGCGGCGGGCCGCCCGCCGTATCCGGGGAGGGTACGGCGGTGGCGAGCGCGCCCCGGGGGCCTTCGGCGGAGACCACCGCGCCGGAGGCTCCGGCGCCCTGCTCCGGCGCGGGCTCGTAGGGGTGCGCGTACGGCTCGAAGTCGCTGAACTCGCCCGCCGCCGCACGCGCCTGGTCGCGCTGGAGCAGCAGCGCGCCGGCCTGGACGAAGCGGAGCGGCAGCCCCTCGGACTCGAACCAGAGGTCGCCCGCCCAGTTCGCCTCCTCGTCGGTGAGCGCCCGTTCGACGACATGCTCCAGCAGCTCCAGCGAGGAGCCCCGGCCGAGCCCGCCGAGGGGGACCTCGGCGAGGAGCGCGCCCTCCGAGGGCGGCGGGGTCTCCGGGGTGGCGGCGCAGAGGTAGGCGCACTCCGGGGTGGCCGCGAGGAGTTCGTCCAGCGCCTCGCCGCCCAGCTCCAGGTCGTCGAGGAGGACGACGGCGCCGATCTCGCGGACCCGTTCGGCGACTTCGGCGCGGCTCGGGCGGACCAGGGGCGAGTGGTACACGGCCGCGTACAGGTCGTACAGCAGCTCGGTGGCGGTGCGGCGGTAGCCGGAGAGCCGTACGACCCCGTCCGGCGCGAGCCCCGCGCACTCCGCGCCGACGGCGGCCAGCAGGGCGGTGCGCCCGGAGCCGGCCGGCCCGGTCAGCCGTACGGAGAGACCGCGCCCCAGCAGCTCCGTCAACTGGGCGCGCTCGTCGCGCCGCTCCAGCAGCGGGAGGGCGGGCGCGGCGGGCCCCGGCGGGACCGGCGGGCGGCCCGCGCGCTGGTACTCGGTGCGCTCCTCGGCGGTGCGGCGGGCGGGCCCGGCGTGCGCGCGGCCCGGCGGGAGGAGTTCGATCTCGCTGCCGTCGACGGGGTTGACGGTGACGAGGAGGTCGCCGGAGACGAGCTGGACGGTACGGACGGGCTGCGCCGGGGTGATGGGGCCCGCGCCCTTGATGTGGGCGACGGCGGCCGGGGGCGAGGCGGGGGGAGGCGCCTCGCCGGGGGTGATCATCACCCGGGGCGGGCGCGGCGGTTCGGCCCGCGCGACGGCGACGGCGCCGTCCCCTTCGTGCACACTGACGCTGACGCCCGCGGGCTCCGCCGCGTACGGGGCGTCGGGGACGCCCGCCGCGCCGTCGGAACCGCTGTCCGTACGGGCGCCTCCGGCCCCGCTGTCACCACCGGCGCCGCGCGTCTCGTCGTCGTCCAGGCCGTGCTCCCGCGGCGCCCGGCTTATCGGGTCCATGCTGAAAAGCCCCCCAGATCATGGCGTGTCGTTGCCCCCGGTCTCACACGCCTCATCCTGTTGCTTCCGGTCCGGTCCGCTCCCCCGGGGTCCCCGTCGCCGCTCTCGGCCGGGTCCTGACCCCTCGCACAGTATCTACGAACAGCCGGGATGGCAGCGCTTCGGCCACATCACGGTCTCGTGAGGATTGTGCGAGCGGTGTGCGCGTGGCCTGGTGGGGCCCGCGCCGCCCCAGGTCAGACCCGGGGAAGCGATTCCGCCGCGATACCGCCCTCGATGGCGAGGATGCGGTGCAGCCGGGTGGCCACCAGCAGACGCTGCATCTGCGGGGGGACACCCCTCAGCACAAGCCTCCGGCCGCACCGCCCCGCGCGTCGGTGGGCTCCCATGATGACGCCGAGTCCGGTGGCGTCCCAGGAGTCCAGTTCGGTCAGGTCCAGCACCAGGTCGCCGGCTCCGTCGTCGACGGCCGAGTGCAGGACCGTACGGGCGTCCGCCGCGCTGCGGACGTCGAGGCGGCCCCCGACGACCAGCTCGGCGTGGTCGCCCCTGATATGCATGTGTACTCCCCGAGAGTTTCCGTGCTCCGGACTGCGTCTGGTCGGCTCTTCCGCTCTTCTGATCCGCCGTTCCGCGCTGCTGTTCTTCTCTTGTTCTTCCATCAACTGACACTCCGGCGGCCCGAGAAGTTGCCGTCCGTTGGCGAACCGATACCGAATTCACCCCGTGGAGTGACCGGTCGGCGCGCGCGTGGTCAGTGCGCGTGCTCCGGGCGGCCGGTCAGTGCGGGTAGAAGCCCTGCCCGCTCTTCCGTCCGATGTCACCGGCGTCCACCATCCGGCGCATCAGCTCCGGGGCGGCGAACTTCTCGTCCTGCGTCTCGGCGTAGATGTTGCCCGCCGCGTGCAGCAGGATGTCGATCCCGGTCAGGTCGGCGGTGGCGAGCGGGCCCATGGCGTGCCCGAACCCCAGCTTGCAGGCGAGGTCGATGTCCTCGGCGGTGGCGACGCCCGACTCCTTGAGCTTCACCGCCTCCACGACGAGCGCGGTGATCAGCCGGGTGGTGACGAACCCGGCGACATCGCGGTTGACGACCACACAGGTCTTGCCGAGCGACTCGGCGAACTCCCGTGCGGTGGCGAGGGTCTCGTCGCTGGTCTTGTAGCCGCGTACCAGCTCGCACAGGGCCATCATCGGCACCGGTGAGAAGAAGTGGGTCCCGACGACGCGCTCCGGACGCCCGGTGGCCGCCGCGATCTTGGTGATCGGGATGGCCGAGGTGTTGGAGGCGAGGACGGTGTCGTCCTTCACGAGCGTGTCGAGGGTGCGGAAGAGTTCGTGCTTGACGTCGAGCTGTTCGAAGACGGCCTCGACGACGATGTCCGCGTCGGCGGCGGCGTCGAGGTCGGTCGTCGTGGTGATACGGGCGAGCGCCGCGTCGGCGTCGGCCTCTTCGAGCCGGCCCTTGGCGACGAACTTCCCGTACGAGCCCCGGATCCGCTCGACGCCCTGGGCCAGCGCCGCCTCCGTGACGTCACGCAGGACGACATCCCAGCCCGACGCGGCCGCGACCTGCGCGATTCCGGCTCCCATGAGTCCGGCTCCGACGACGGCGAGCTTCCTGGCCACAAGGCACCCCACGTTTCCCGTTCGGCTTCTGTTCAGATGTCACGCGTATGTGCTCGCGCTGCCTGTGCGGGAGGTTAGCGGTCGCGGAGCGCCGTGTAACGGTGAAGAGATGCGCGTCACGTCTCACATGACGGACATCACACCGGCACGCCGGGGCGGTTACCCCCGTGACCGCTTTTCACACCTTCACGCCACGGGAACTTTCACCGGAACTTTCGGTGCGCCACAGCCGGGCGTAGGCGCCGCCCTCGGCGAGCAGCCGCTCGGGGGAGCCCTGTTCGACGATGCGGCCGTGGTCGAGGACGACGACCCGGTCGGCGCGGGCGGCGGTGGCCGGCCGGTGGGCGACGACGACGGTGGTACGGCGCGCCCCGGCACCCTCCCCGGCGCGCTCCCCCGCGCGCTCCCCGGCGCGGGCGATGGCCTCCTCGGTGGCCGGGTCGAGCGCCGCGGTGGCCTCGTCGAGCAGGAGCACGGCGGGGGCGACGAGTTCGGCGCGGGCGAGCGCGATGAGCTGGCGCTGCCCCGCGGAGAGCCCCCGGCCGCCCTCGCCGACGGGCTGCCGGAAGCCGTGCGGCTGGGCGGCGACGGCGGTGAGCGCGCCGACCGCGCGGGCCGCCGCCTCCACCTCGGCGTCGGTGGCCTCGGGCCTGCCGTACCGGATGTTGGCGGCGATGTCCCCGGTGAACAGATGGGGCTCCTGCGGTACGTAGCCGAGCAGCCGCCGGTAGCCGGAGACGGGCCAGCGGCGGATGTCCGTACCGTCGGCGAGGACGGTGCCCCGGTCCGGGTCGGCGAACCGGGCGAGCAGTTTGACCAGGGTGGACTTGCCGGCGCCGGTGGTGCCGACGACGGCGACGGTCTCGCCGGGCTCGATCCGCAGGTCGATCTCGCTCAGCGAGGGCCGGTCGGCGCCGGGGTAGGTGAGGGAGGCGCCGCGCAGTTCCAGCGCGCCGCGCAGCCGTCCGGGGAGCGGGTCGGGGTCGGCGGGGGCGGTCACGGAGGGGCGGAAGCCGAAGAGCTGGAGGGTGCGGCGGAGCCCCACCGACGCCTGCTGGTAGGCGTCGAAGGTGAGCGAGAGCTGCTGGACCGGCCCGAAGAACATGCCCAGGTAGAGCAGGAAGGCGACGAGGACACCCGGTGAGAGCCGGCCGTCGGCGACCCGGTGGACGCCGACGAGGAGCACGAGGGCGCGGGAGAGTTCGGCCGCGAGGCTGACGCAGGGGAAGTACACGGAGGCGTACCGCTGGGCGCGCAGCCGGGAGGCGCGGTACGCGTCGGAGAGCCGGCCGAAGTCGTCGGCGGCGCCCTGCTCACGGCCGTGCGCCTGGGCGGTGCGGAGTCCGCTGACGTTCTCCTGGAGCGAGGCGTTGACCTCTCCGATCCGGCGCCGGGCGTCATCGTACGCGGCCGAGGAGAGCCGCCAGAACACCACGGTGGCGCCGAGCACCAGCGGGAGCAGGGCGAGTGCGGCGAGGGCGAGCGGCGGGTGGACGACGGTCATGGCGCAGGCGGCGCCGAGGAGGGTGACCAGGGAGGCGACGGAGGTCAGCAGGCTGTTCTGGAGGAAGGCGGCGAGGGCGTCGATGTCGTTGACGACCCGGGTCATGATCTGGCCGCCGCGTTCGCGCTCGTAGAAGTCGAGGCCGAGCCGCTGGAGCTGGGCGAAGGTGCGGACGCGCAGCCCGTACAGGACCCGCTCGCCGGCCCGGCGGGTGACCCGTATCTGGGTCGTCGTCGCGCTCCAGCTCACCGCGACCGCGAGGGCGGCGAGCGCCACGCAGAGCGCGAGGACGCCGCCCTCCCCGGCGGAGACGCCGGAGTCGAGGCCGTGGCGGACGAGGAGCGGCAGCGCGGTGGCGGCGGCCGTGTCGGCGGCGAGGAGGGCGAGGCCGAGGAGCAGGGGCCCGCGTACGGGGCGGAGCAGCGCGCGCAGCGTGAGCCCGGCGGCGGGCGCGCGCAACTCCCCCTCGTCCAGGCCGGGTTCCTCGTCCAGGACCTCGCCGTCCGGGGCCTTGGCTGGCGCCGGGACGGGCCAGAGCTCCGGGGTGACGCCGGCCGCCGCCTCCCCGGTGGTGACGCGTTCGTCCACACTGCCGCTGGGTCCGGCGAGCAGTTCCCGGAAGAGGGCGCACCGCTCGGTGAGTTCGGCCTCCGTACCGCAGTCGACGAGGCGTCCGCCGTCGAGGACGGCGATCCGGTCGGCGAGGGCGAGGGTGGAGCGGCGGTGGGCGATGACGACGGTGGTGCGCCCGGCGGCGGCCTGGCGCAGGGCGCGCTGGATGACGGCCTCGGTGGCCGGGTCGACGGCGGAGGTGGCGTCGTCCAGGACGAGGATCCGGGGGTCGGTGAGGAGCGCGCGGGCGAGGGCGACGCGCTGGCGCTGGCCGCCGGAGAGCTGGGTGCCCCGCTCCCCCGCCTCGGTGGCGTAGCCGTCGGGGAGGGCGGAGATGAACCCGTGGGCGTCGGCGGCCCGGGCGGCGGCCTCCACCTCGGCGTCGGTGGCGCCGGGGCGGCCGTGGGCGATGTTGTCGCGGAGGGAGCAGGAGAAGAGGAACGGGTCCTCGAAGACGGAGCCGACGGCGGCGCGCAGCGAGTCGAGCCGTACGGTACGGAGGTCGGCGGGGTCGCCGGGGGCGCCGATCCGGACGCTGCCGCGCTGGGGGTCGTAGAAGCGGCTGAGCAGCAGGGAGACGGTGGATTTGCCGGAGCCCGGGGGGCCGACGACGGCGAGGGTCTCGCCGGGCCGCACGGTCAGCGACACCTCGCGGAGCACCGGGTCGCTGGGCGCGTATCCGAAGGTGGCGGCGCGGAGTTCGAGCTCCAGGGGGCCTTCGGGGAGGTCGCGGGCGTGCGGGTGGTCGGTGATGTCGGGGCGCGCGTCGATCAGTTCGAAGACCCGGTCGCAGGCGGCGCGGGCCTGCTGGGCGTTGACGGTGAAGCTCGCGAGGAGCCGGGCGGGCCCGGCGAGCAGCGTCAGATAGCCGGCGAAGGTGAGGAAGGTGCCGATGTCGATGGTGCCGCGCAGGACGAGCCAGCCGCCGAGCGCGAAGAGCGCGACCTGTCCGGCGGCGGGGAGCGCGGACAGGGTGGCGGTGGCGGTGGCCTGGAGGCGGGCGACGACGAGGCGGCGGCCGAAGAGGGTGCGGCAGGCGCGGGCCATCCGGTCGGTCTCGGCGTCCTCCTGGCCGAAGGCCTTGACGACCCGTACGCCGGTGACGGTCTGTTCGACGTGTTCGGCGACGGCCGCCGCCTGGGCCTGTCCGGCCCGGGTCCCGGGCACCAGCCGCTTCCTGCTGCGGGCGGCGGTGTACGCGAGGGCGGGGACGACGGTCAGGGCGACCAGGGTGAGCGGCGCGGAGAGCCAGAGCATGGCGGCGACGGCGACGAGGGACTGGGCGGTCACGCCGATGGGGACGGGGAGCATGCCGAGCATCGTCTGGATCTGCTGGAGGTCGCTGTTGGCGCGGGAGACGACCTGGCCGGTGCGCAACGCGTCCTGGCGGACCCCGTCGTACCGCTGGATCGAGGCGAACACGTCGGTACGGAGCCGGTGCTGGACGGCGAGGGCGAGTTTCCCGGCGACATAGCGGCGGGTGAACTCGGCGCCGAACTGGACGGCGGCGAGGGCGCAGAGGACGGCGGCGAGGACGCCGACCCGGTCCAGCCGGCCGGCCACCGCGTCGTTGACGGCGAGCCCGGTCAGCAGCGGCCCCACGGCTTCGAGGCCGGTGCCGAGGACCGAGCCGAGGACAAGTGCGGTGAGGAGGCCGGGGTGGTGACGGCAGGAGGCCAGGAGCCGTCGCATGCCGCCCGGTTGAGGTCGCGATCCCGTGGACATGAACTTAGCTTAGGCTAACCTAATCTCCCGTTCGGCGGCGCCCGGTCGCCGAGACCGTCAGCGACGAGAAGAGGAGACATGCGCGTCCTGCTTGCCGCCCCGCCGTTCTTCGGCCTCCTGTATCCCCTGATCCCCCTGGCCCACGGCCTCCGGGCGGCGGGGCACGAGGTCCTGGTCGCCACCTCCGGCGCGGCCGTGGGCCACACCGAGCGCGCCGGACTCGTCGCCGTCGACTGCGCGCCGGGGATCGACCCGGACGCGCTCTACGCCGAGATGGAGCGGAACCGGGGGAACCGCAGACCGCCGGCGCCGGGCGAGCGCGGGGCGGCACCGAAGGCACCGGGGAAGGGCGGCGGGTTCTCCTTCTTCGCCGCCGAGATGGCCGACCGTACGGTCGCCGTCGCCGAGGAGTGGCGCCCCGATCTCGTCGTCCACACCCCGCTCGGGGTCGCCGGCCAGGTGGCGGCGGCCCGTCTCCGGGTGCCGTCCGTGCTCCACGCGGTGGGCTTCGGGCACACGGCGGCCCATGTCGGGATGGTGAACGCCACCCTGGCCCCGGTCTACGCCCGGTACGGCCTCGAAGGCCCCGACCCGGTCGCCGCCTGGCTCGATGTCACCCCGCCGAGCATGAGTGTCACGGCGGAGCCGCGCCGCTGGTTCCTGCGGTACGTGCCGTACAACGGCGGCGGCCGGGTCCCCGACTGGCTCACGGCCCCGCGCGAGCGCCCCCGGGTGGCGGTCACCCTCGGTACGGTGCGGCCCGTCGTGGACGGGGTCTCGCCGGTGAAGTGGGTGGTCGAGGCGGCCCGCGAGACGGACGCCGAGTTCGTCCTCGCGCTCGGCGGCGGCGACCTCGCCGACCTGGGCGAACTCCCTGACAACGTACGGACCACGGAGTGGATCCCGCTGAGCCTGCTGCTCGCGCGGAGCGATGCCGTCGTCCACCACGGCGGCGCCGGGACCACCCTGACGGCGCTGGACTCCGGGCTGCCCCAGATCGTCCTCGGCGAGGGCGCCGACCGTCCGGCCAACGCCGCCGCGGTACGGGCCCGGGGGTGCGGCCTGGTCCCCGGGGACCCCGGCGACCTCACCCCCGCCCTGGTCGACCGGCTCCTGACCGACGAGGCCCTGCGCGCGGCGGCCCGGGACGTGGCCCGGGAGATGGCCACGACGCCCAGCCCCGGGGAGACCGTGCCCCGCCTCGTCGAACTCGCCCTCGGCCACGGGCGGCGCGGGCGCCGTAACCTGACCGCATGGTTCATCTGACGCGCATCTACACCCGCACCGGCGACCAGGGCACGACCGCGCTGGGCGATATGAGCCGTACCGCCAAGACCGATGTACGGATCGCCGCCTACGCGGACGCCAACGAGGCCAACGCCGCCATCGGCACGGCGATCGCCCTGGGAGACCTTTCCGAGGAGGTGGTGAAGGTCCTGGTCCGTGTCCAGAACGACCTCTTCGACGTGGGGGCCGACCTCTGCACGCCGGTGGTCGCCGAGCCCGAGTTTCCGCCGCTCCGGGTGGAGCAGGCGTACATCGACAAGCTGGAGGCGGACTGCGACCACTTCCTCGCCGGGCTGGCGAAGCTCCACAGCTTCATCCTGCCCGGCGGCACCCCCGGCGCCGCCCTGCTCCACCAGGCGTGCACGGTGGTGCGGCGGGCGGAGCGCTCGACGTGGGCGGCGCTGGCGGAGCACGGCGACACGATGAACGCGCTGACGGCGACCTATCTCAACCGCCTCTCCGACCTCCTCTTCATCCTGGCCCGCGTGGCCAACAAGGAGGTCGGGGACGTGCTCTGGGTCCCGGGCGGCGAGCGCTGAGGCGGGTACGGGACGGGTACGGGGTCAGCGCCGGGCGGACGCGGCCGTCCCGGCCGCCTCGCCCTGCCCGCCGTCCCGCCCCTTCGGGGGCTTCTTCGGCCAGAGCGTGTACGTCAGGGCGACCGCCCCGTGGACCCCGACGAGCTGGGCCGCGGAGAGCTGCCAGGCGGTGAGCGGCCCGGTGTCGTTCGCGCCGCCCACGTACCAGACGGCGCACTGGAGCAGGGCGACGGCGACGGCCGCCGCGAGGACGGTACGGAGCCAGAGCCTGCCCTCGTGGCGGGCGCGGGCCGCGCCGTACCGAGGGGGCTTCGCGGGGCGCGGGGCGCCCCCGAAGCGGTGGGCGGCGTGCCCGTCGAGCCAGGTCACCGTGGAGTGGCCGTAGGCGACGGTGTAGCCGATGTAGAGCGCCGCGAGGCCGTGCTTCCAGTCGGGCTCGGCGCCGTTCCTGAGGTCCACCGCCGTCGCCACCAGCAGGACCAGCTCCAGCACCGGCTCCATCAGCAGCACGGCGGCGCCCAGCCGCTTCCGCCCCGCGAGGTAGCGGAGCGCGAGCCCGGCGGCCAGCAGCACCCAGAAGCCGGCCTCACAGATGATGACCAGGGTGACGATCACGGCGTTCTCTTCTTCCTTCGTCGTACGAGGGGCGGGCCCCGAGGGGCGGGTACGGCGTCCAGCCTCCCGGCCCCGGGCCCGCGCCGCGTCGTCGCCGGTGAGGAGAGGGCACTGCATCCTTCGATGGAGTGCGGCTCCCCCGGGGTGAGGAGGACGCCGGGCCGCGCACCCTGTTGGATGGAACGGTGACCGCCCGTATCCGCCGGCTCCCCCGCCCGTACGCCGCCCGCCCGTACGCCCTCCGTCCGCACCGCCACGATGTGCTGATCGCGGCGGCCGGGCTCGTCGGCGGCCTCGCGCTCTGGGGCGTCGGGCTGCACATGCGCGGGGCCGCGCCGGCCCCCGGGGCATGGGTGCTGCTGCCGCTCGTGGTGACGGCCGGGACGGAGGTGCTGCGCAGGACGGCGCCGCGTACGGCGCTCACGGTCGCCACGGCCGCGCTGGCGGCGGACCTCTGCACCACGGGCAGTGTGGCCACCGTGCTGATGTTCACGGATGTCGTCTACGCCGCCGTGCTCTACGGAACCCCGGCCGCCGCCCGCCGGATCCCGCGCACCACCGTGTACCTCACGGTCGCGGTGACGGTCGGGTTCACCGCCTGGCTCCAGACCGTGGAGGCGCTGCTGATCGGTGTGGCCACCGCCCTGGTCACCTTCACCCCGGCCGCCACCGGCGCCGTCGTACGGAACCACCGCGACGCGGCCGAGGCGGCGCGGCTGCGGGCCGAGCAGACCGCGCTGCTCGCGGAGGTCGACCGGACCCAGGCGGTCACCGCCGAGCGGGCCCGGATGGCGCGGGAGCTCCACGACATGGTCGCCAACCACCTCTCGGCGATCGCGATCCACTCGACCGCCGCGCTCTCCCTCGACGACCCGGAGACCAGCAGAGAGGCGCTCGCGGTCATCCGGGAGAACAGTGTGGAGGGGCTGGCCGAGATGCGCCGGCTGATCGGGCTGCTGCGGGACGGCGCGGGCGGCACCGAGCGGGAGCCGGCCGCCCGGCCGACCCTGGAGACGGTGGACACGCTGGTGGAGCAGGCCCGTACGAACGGAGCCGCCAGCGGGCTCGGATTCACCCTGACCGGCCTGCCGCTCGGCGCGGACGGAGCACGCGACGGCGGGGCGCGGGAGGGCGGTGGCCCGCTGCCCGCCCCGGTCGAGCTGGCCGCGTACCGGATCGTCCAGGAGTCGCTGACCAACGCGCTCAAGCACGCGGCGCCCGGCACGGTCGCCGTCGACGTGGCGCGCACCGGCCGCGCCCTGACCGTCCGGGTCAGCAGCCCCTTCGGCCCCCGGCCGGGACCGCGCGCCCCCGGCTCCGGCGCGGGTCTGGTGGGGATGCGGGAGCGGGTGGCGCTGCTCGACGGGGAGTTCACCGCGGGCCCGGTCCCCGCGGCGGACGGCACGGGCACGGTGTGGGTGGTACGGGCGGAGCTGCCCGTCGGGGCCACCGGGGCCACCGGGGCATCGGAGACGGCCGGGGAAGGGGACGGTGGGCGATGACGACGGTCCGGGTGCTGGTCGCGGAGGACCAGGCGGCGGTACGGGCGGGACTGGTGCTGATCCTGCGCAGCGCCGCCGGGATCGAGGTGGTCGGGGAGGCCGGGGACGGCGAGCGGGCGGTGGCGCTCGCCCGGGAGCTCCGTCCCGATGTGGTGCTGATGGATGTGCAGATGCCGCGCCTCGACGGGGTGTCGGCGACCCGGCAGGTGGTCGCCGAGGGGCTGGCCGACGTCCTCGTCCTGACCACCTTCGACCTGGACGAGTATGTCTTCGGCGCGCTGCGCGCGGGCGCCAGTGGCTTTCTGCTGAAGAACACCGAGGCCGCCGGGCTGGTCGAGGCGGTACGGACGGTGGCGCGCGGCGAGGGTCTGATCGCCCCGGCGGTCACCCGGCGGCTGATCGCGGAGTTCGCCTCCGTACGCCCCGGACGGGCGGCCGGCGGGCGCGATCTCTCGGTGCTGGACGGGCTGACCCGCCGGGAGCGCGAGGTGCTCTCGTGTCTGGGCGAAGGGCTGTCGAACGCGGAGATCGCGGGCCGGCTCGCCATGGCGGAGGCGACCGTGAAGACCCATGTGAGCCGGGTGCTCGGCAAGCTCGGTCTGCGCAGCAGGGTCCAGGCGGCCGTACTCGCCCAGGAGTTGGGCATCTGACCGGCAGGCTCCCGGGACGGCCCGGCGCCACCCTCCAGCTTTGGTCTGGACCTATTGACGACTGGTCCAGACCTTCCTACTCTCACCGCACACACTGCGGTGAGCCTCGCAGCGTGAACTCACCACCGGTACGTACCCACCAGGTACTCACCCGAGGAGCACGCCTTGACCACCAGAAGTACCCCCCACAGACCCCGCCCCGGAGGCCGCGTCACCGCGGCGCTGACCGCCCTGCTGCTCCCCTTCGCCGCCCTCGTCGCGCTGGCCGCCCCCGCCCAGGCCGCCGCCTCCGCCACCGCCACGTACACCAAGGTCTCCGACTGGGGCACCGGCTTCGAGGGCAAGTGGACGGTGCAGAACACCGGCACCACCGCCCTCGACTCCTGGACCGTCGAGTGGGACTTCCCCTCCGGCACCGCCGTCACCTCCGGCTGGGACGCCGACATCACCGGCTCCGGCACCCACTGGACCGCCAAGAACAAGTCCTGGAACGGCACCCTCGCCGCCGGGGCCTCCGTCAGCTTCGGCTTCAACGGCACCGGCTCCGGCGCCCCCACCGGCTGCAAGCTCAACGGCGTCTCCTGCGACGGCGGTCCGGGCGTCCCCGGCGACAACCCGCCCACCGCGCCCGGCACACCCACCGCGAGCAACATCACCGACACCTCGGTCACCCTGAGCTGGACGGCCGCGACCGACGACAACGGCATCAAGAACTACGACGTGCTGCGCGACGGCGCGAAGGTCGCCACGGTCACCGGGACCACGTACACCGACACCGGACTCCGGCCCGGCACCGACTACTCGTACACCGTCCAGGCCCGTGACACCGCCGACCAGACGGGCCCGGTCAGCGGCGCCCGCGCGGTCCGTACGACCGGTACGAGCGACCCGGGCGGGCCCGGCACCGGCGACAAGGTGAAAATGGGGTACTTCACCGAGTGGGGCGTCTACGGCCGCAACTACCGGGTCAAGAACCTCGCCACCTCCGGCTCCGCCGCCAAGATCACCCACATCAACTACTCGTTCGGCAATGTCACCGGCGGCAAGTGCGCCATGGGCGACAGCTACGCCGCCATCGAGCAGGCGTACACCGCCGACCAGGCCGTCGACGGCGTCGCCGACACCTGGGACCAGCCGCTCCGGGGCAACCTCAACCAGCTCCGCAAGCTCAAGGCCCAGTACCCGCACCTCAAGGTCCTCTGGTCCTTCGGCGGCTGGACCTGGTCCGGCGGCTTCGGCGAGGCGATGAAGAACCCGACCGCCTTCGCCCAGTCCTGCTACGACCTGGTGAAGGACCCGCGCTGGGCCGATGTCTTCGACGGCATCGACCTCGACTGGGAGTACCCGAACGCCTGCGGCCTCTCCTGCGACACCAGCGGCCCGGCCGTCTTCAAGACCATGATGCAGGCGATGCGCGCCAAGTTCGGCACCGGCGCCCTGGTCACGGCGGCCGTCACGGCGGACGGCTCGTCCGGCGGGAAGATAGACGCGGTCGACTACGCGGGCGCCGCACCGTACATGAACTGGTTCAACGTCATGACGTACGACTTCTTCGGCGCCTGGGACGCCCAGGGCCCGACCGCCCCGCACTCCCCGCTCACCTCCTACACCGGCCTCCCGAAGCAGGGGTTCACCTCCGCCGACGCGATCGCCCGGTTCAGGGCGCAGGGCGTGCCCGCCGACAAGCTGCTGCTCGGCATCGGCTTCTACGGACGCGGCTGGACCGGGGTGAGCCAGGCGGCGCCCGGCGGTTCGGCGAGCGGGGCCGCCCCCGGCACGTACGAGCAGGGCATCGAGGACTACAAGGTCCTGAAGACCAGTTGCCCGGCGACCGGCACCGTGGCCGGGACGGCGTACGCGCACTGCGGGAGCAACTGGTGGAGCTACGACACCCCGGCGACCATCACCTCCAAGATGGCCTGGGCCAACCAGCAGGGCCTGGGCGGCGCGTTCTTCTGGGAGTTCAGCGGTGACACCGCCAACGGCGAACTGGTGTCGGCGGTCAACAGCGGGCTCGGCTAGCCGCTGACCGCACGACCGTACGGTCCGGCGGTACGGACCCGCTGATCCACCGGTACGGAGAAGGGGCGGCCCCGCACCCGCGGGGCCGCCCCTGAGCCGTACCCGCCGGTGTTTCAGGCGGCGTCGCCTCAGGCGACGTTGACCCGCTGCCCGGGCGGCGCCGCCTCCAGCCAGGCGAGGAACCCGGTGAGCGCGTCGTCGCTCATCGCCAGCTCCACCCGCACCCCGTGGTGCGTACACGCCAGGATCACCGCGTCGGAGAGGAGCGCCAGCTCCTCCTCGCCCTCGGGGGCACGGCGGGCCAGTACCTCGATCGCGGAGCGCTCCAGGGTGCGGCGGGGGCGGAGCGCGTACGAGAAGACCCGGAACCAGTTGATCCGGTCGCTGTTGTAGCGGGCCACCCCGTACACCCAGCCCTTGCCGGAGAGGTCCGGCTCCTCCGGGACATTCCACCGCAGACTACAGTCGAAGGTGCCCCCGGAGCGCTGGATCAGCCGCCGGCGCAGGGCGAAGACGAAGAGCCCTCCCGCAATCAGGACGACGACCAGTCCGCAGACAAGCAGAGCGAGGACCATCCGTACCGACCTCCTCGCTTCATCCAGTCAACCAGTCACCGGAACAGAACCGCACCGGAGCAGAACCGCACCCGCATCGCCTCAGCCGCGACCCGGTCCGGAGGGGTCCGGAGCGAGCCGCGGCTGAGGGTGAATCCGTTGTGCCGGCGCCTATCGCGCCGCCACCGCACGGAGCCGGACGGCGGCGCGACGCTCGGCGGCGTCGTCCTCCCCCGACTTCGCGCGCTCCAGCGCCAGCTCGGCGCGCTGGGTGTCGATCTCGTCAGCGAGCTCCGCGACCTCGGCGAGCAGCGAGAGCTTGTTGTCGGCGAACGACAGGAAACCTCCGTGGACGGCCGCGACGACCGTGCCACCGTCACTCGTACGAATGGTCACCGGGCCCGACTCCAGCACACCGAGCAGCGGCTGGTGACCGGGCATGACGCCGATGTCGCCGGAGGTGGTACGCGCGACGACCAGCGTGGCCTCGCCCGACCAGACCTGACGGTCCGCGGCGACCAGCTCGACATGCAGCTCAGCAGCCATGGGTGGCTCCTCGGGTCACCACCCGGCGAGGTCCGCCGGGTGTTGGCTTCAATTCTATGGGGTGTCGATGAGGGCATCGGAGGGGGGCGGGTCGAACCCGCCCCCCTCACGGCGCCGTGCGTCAGGAAACGCCGAGTTCCTTGGCCTTGGCCTTCAGGTCGTCCAGGCCACCGCACATGAAGAACGCCTGCTCGGGGAAGTGGTCGTACTCCCCTTCGCAGATCGCGTTGAACGCGGCGATCGACTCGTCCAGCGGCACGTCCGAACCGTCCAGGCCGGTGAACTGCTTGGCGGCGTGGGTGTTCTGCGACAGGAAGCGCTCGACACGGCGGGCCCGGTGGACGACGAGCTTGTCCTCCTCGCCCAGTTCGTCGATACCGAGGATCGCGATGATGTCCTGGAGGTCCTTGTTCTTCTGGAGGATCCCCTTGACGCGGCTGGCCGCGTCGTAGTGCTCCTGCGAGATGTACCGCGGGTCCAGGATGCGGGACGTCGAGTCCAGCGGGTCCACCGCCGGGTAGATGCCCTTCTCCGAGATCGGACGCGACAGCACGGTCGTCGCGTCGAGGTGCGCGAAGGTCGTGGCCGGGGCCGGGTCGGTCAGGTCGTCGGCGGGCACGTAGATCGCCTGCATCGAGGTGATCGAGTGGCCACGGGTCGACGTGATGCGCTCCTGGAGCACACCCATCTCGTCCGCCAGGGTCGGCTGGTACCCCACCGCGGACGGCATACGGCCGAGCAGCGTGGAGACCTCGGAACCGGCCTGGGTGAAGCGGAAGATGTTGTCGATGAAGAGCAGCACGTCCTGCTTCTGCACATCGCGGAAGTACTCCGCCATGGTCAGCGCGGAGAGCGCGACCCGCAGACGCGTCCCCGGCGGCTCGTCCATCTGGCCGAAGACCAGCGCGGTCTTGTCCAGCACGCCCGAGTCGGTCATCTCGTCGATGAGGTCGTTGCCCTCACGGGTGCGCTCGCCGACACCGGCGAACACCGAGACACCGTCGTGCAGCTTGGCCACACGCATGATCATTTCCTGGATGAGGACCGTCTTGCCGACGCCCGCACCACCGAACAGACCGATCTTGCCGCCCTTGACGTACGGGGTCAGCAGGTCGACGACCTTCAGGCCGGTCTCGAACATCTCGGTCTTCGATTCGAGCTGGTCGAAGGCCGGGGCCTTGCGGTGGATCGGCCACCGCTCGGTCACCTGCGCCTCGGCCTCCGGCTCGTTCAGGATCTGGCCGAGGGTGTTGAAGACCTTGCCCTTGGTGATGTCACCGACGGGCACGGTGATCCCGGTGCCGGTGTCGGTCACCGGGGCCTGGCGGACCAGACCGTCGGTGGGCTGCATCGAGACCGCGCGGACCAGGCCCTCGCCCAGGTGCTGGGCGACTTCGAGGGTCAGCGTCTTGAGCTTGCCGTCCTCGGCCGGGTCGGCCACCTCGACGTGCAGCGCGTTGTAGATCTCCGGCATCGCGTCGACGGGGAACTCCACGTCGACGACCGGGCCGATGACCCGGGAGACGCGGCCCGCGGCCGTGCTCCCCGGGGTGGCCGCCTCAACTGTGGTCGTCATTAATTTTCACTCCCCGCGGTCGCGTCGGCCAGGGCGCTCGCGCCACCGACGATCTCGCTGATTTCCTGGGTGATTTCGGCCTGGCGGGCCGCGTTGGCAAGCCGGGAGAGCGTCTTGATCAGCTCTCCGGCGTTGTCGGTCGCCGACTTCATCGCGCGGCGGGTCGCGGCGTGCTTGGACGCCGCGGCCTGGAGCAGCGCGTTGTAGATACGGCTCTCGACGTAGCGCGGCAGCAGGGCGTCGAGGACGTCCTCCGCCGACGGCTCGAAGTCGAACAGCGGAAGGACCCCGCCGCCCCGCATGAAGACCTCGGCGGACTCCTCGGCCGTGGACCGCTCAAGGGTGAGCGGCAGCAGCCGGTTCTCGATCGGGGTCTGCGTCATCATCGAGATGAACTCGGTGAAGACGATGTGGATCTCGTCCACCCCGCCCGCGGCCGTGTCCTTGGTGATCGCCTCGATGAGCGGGGCGGCCACCGCCTTCGCGTCCGCGTAGGTGGGGTTGTCCGTGAAGCCCGTCCACGAGTCCGCGACCGGACGCTCACGGAAGCCGTAGTACGCGACTCCCTTGCGCCCCACGATGTACGTGTCGACGTCCTTGCGCTCGGTGGTGAGCCGGGTCGTCAGGGCCTCGGCCGCCTTGATGGCGTTCGAGGAGTAGCCGCCGGCCAGTCCGCGGTCGCTCGTGATGAGCAGGACCGCGGCCCGGGTGGGCCGCTCGACCTCGGTCGTCAGCGGGTGCTTGGTCGTGGAGCCGGTCGCCACCGAGGTCACCGCGCGGGTGAGCTCGGTCGCGTACGGCGTCGATGCCGCCACCTGGCGCTGCGCCTTGACGATGCGCGAGGCGGCGATCATCTCCATCGCCTTGGTGATCTTCTTGGTCGCGGTGACGGATTTGATGCGACGCTTGTAGACCCGGAGCTGGGCTCCCATGAGTCAGGTCCCTTCCGTCGTCACTTGGAGACGTTGACGGCCGGCGCGTCGTCTCCGAGGAGCTGCCCGTCCGACGTCTCGAACTGTCGCTTGAAGGAGGCGATGGCGTCCCCGACCGACTGGAGCGTGTCGTCGGACATCTTGCCGCCCTCGGCGATGCTGGTCAGCAGCTCCTTGCGCTCGCGGCGCAGGTACTCCAGCAGCTCGCCCTCGAAGCGGCGGATGTCCTCGACCGGTACGTCGTCCATGCGGCCGGTGGTGCCCGCCCACACGGAGACGACCTGCTCCTCCATCGGGTACGGCGCGTACTGGGGCTGCTTCAGCAGCTCGACCATGCGCTTGCCGCGCTCCAGGGAGGCCTTGGAGGCCGCGTCCAGGTCGGAGCCGAAGGAGGCGAACGCCTCCAGCTCGCGGTACTGGGCGAGGTCCACACGGAGCCGTCCGGAGACCTGCTTCATGGCCTTGTGCTGGGCGGAGCCACCGACACGGGAGACCGAGATACCGACGTTCAGCGCGGGCCGCTGGCCGGCGTTGAAGAGGTCGGACTCCAGGAAGCACTGGCCGTCGGTGATGGAGATGACGTTGGTCGGGATGAACGCGGAGACGTCGTTGGCCTTCGTCTCGACGATCGGCAGACCCGTCATGGAACCGGCGCCCAGCTCGTCGGAGAGCTTGGCGCAGCGCTCCAGCAGACGCGAGTGCAGGTAGAAGACGTCGCCCGGGTACGCCTCACGGCCCGGCGGGCGGCGCAGCAGCAGGGAGACGGCGCGGTAGGCGTCGGCCTGCTTCGAGAGGTCGTCGAAGATGATGAGGACGTGCTTGCCCTGGTACATCCAGTGCTGGCCGATGGCCGAACCGGTGTACGGCGCCAGGTACTTGAAGCCGGCCGGGTCGGACGCGGGGGCCGCGACGATGGTCGTGTACTCCAGCGCGCCGGCCTCCTCCAGGGCGCCGCGCACGGACGCGATGGTGGAGCCCTTCTGGCCGATGGCGACGTAGATGCAGCGGACCTGCTTCTTCGGGTCGCCGGAGCGCCAGTTGTCGCGCTGGTTGATGATCGTGTCGACGGCCAGGGCGGTCTTGCCGGTCTGGCGGTCGCCGATGATGAGCTGGCGCTGGCCGCGGCCGATCGGCACCATGGCGTCGACGGCCTTGTAGCCGGTCTGCATCGGCTCGTGGACCGACTTGCGGACCATGACGCCGGGGGCCTGCAGTTCGAGGGCGCGGCGGCCCTCGGTCGCGATCTCTCCGAGACCGTCGATCGGGTTGCCGAGGGGGTCGACGACGCGGCCGAGGTACCCCTCGCCGACCGCCACGGAGAGGACCTCGCCGGTACGGGTGACCGTCTGTCCCTCCTCGATACCGCTGAACTCACCGAGGATGATCGAGCCGATCTCGCGCTCCTCGAGGTTGAGGGCGAGACCGAGGGTGCCGTCCTCGAACTTCAGCAGCTCGTTGGCCATGGCCGAGGGAAGTCCCTCGACCTTGGCGATACCGTCGCCGGCCACGCTGACCGTACCGACCTCCTCGCGCGAGGCCGCGTCCGGCTTGTACGACTGGACAAAGTTCTCCAGCGCGTCCCGGATCTCCTCCGGCCGGATCGTGAGCTCCGCCATCTGGGTTCCCTGCTCTCCTTGTTGGGCCCGAAGTTTCTTGGGGGTCTGCTTCTTGCCTCTGGGGGCGGCCCCCAGGAATCTTCCGCAAGTCTCTGCACGGCCCAACCGGGCCGCTTTCGTGCTCTGTCGCTCTGTAACTCTGACGCTCTGCAAACGTGCCGGCTTCAGCCGGCGAGCCGCCGGGTCGCCTCTTCGAGACGCTCCGCGACCGTGCCGTTGACGACCTCGTCGCCGACGCGTACCGACACCCCGCCGAGGACCTCGGGGTCCACTTCGAGGTTGAGGTGCATCGGGTGGCCGTACAGCCTGGCCAGTGCGGCGCCGAGGCGCTGCTTCTGGCCTTCGGTGAGCGGTACGGCCGAGGTGACGACCGCGACCATCCGGTCCCGGCGCGCGGCGGCGAGCCGGGAGAGGGTCTGGAGACCCGCTTCCAGGCTACGTCCCCGGGGCTGGGTGACCAGGCGGACGACCAGACGTTCGGTAGCCGGGTTGGTCCGGCCGCCGAGCAGGCTGTGCAGCAGCGCGGTCTTGGCGGAGACCGTCGCCGCCTGGTCGGTGAGCGCGGAGCGCAGCGCGGGGCTGGACTCGGCGATGCGGCCGAACCGGAACAGCTCGTCCTCGACCTCGTCCAGTCCGCCGGCCCGCTGGGCGTCGGTCAGCTCGGCGATCGTGGCCAGCTCCTCGATGGAGTCGACCAGGTCGCGCGGCTGCGACCAGCGGCTGCGGACCATACCGGTGACCAGGTCGGCGGTGGGACCGCCCACCTGGCCGCGGAGGAGCGAGGCGGCGAGCTCGGCCTTGGACTCCGCGCTCCGCGCCGGGTCGGTGAGGACCCGGCGCAGCGACACCTCGCGGTGGAGGAGCGCGGTGACGGCGGCCAGTTCGTCGGCGAGCTTCGCGGCGTCGACCGACGTGGAGTCGGTCAGCGCGTCGAGGCGCTCGCGGGCGGCGGACTGTGCCTCGCGGCTGGCACCGCGCACGGTCATCGGGTGGCCTCGGCCTTCGAAGCGCCGTCCTCGAGCTCGTCGAGGAAGCGGTCGATGGTGCGGCTCTGGCGGGCGGTGTCCTCAAGGGACTCGCCGACGAGCTTGCCGGCCAGGTCGGTGGCGAGCTTGCCCACGTCCTGGCGGAGCGCGGCGGCGGCTGCCTTGCGGTCGGCCTCGATCTGGGCGTGGCCGGCGGCGATGATCTCCTCGCGCTGCCGCTGACCTTCCGCCTTCATCTCCTGGATGATGGCGGTGCCCTGCTCGGTCGCCTCCTGGCGGAGCCGGGCGGCCTCGTGCCGGGCCTCGGCGAGCTGGGCCTTGTACTGCTCCAGGACGCTCTGGGCCTCGGTCTTGGCGGCCTCCGCCTCCTCGATCCCGCCCTCGATGGCCTCACGGCGCTCGTCCAGAACCTTGTTGATGTTCGGGAGGAGCTTCTTGGCGAGGAAGCCGAAGACGATGACAAAGGCGATCAGGCCGATGACGAGCTCGGGGATCGGCGGGATGAGCGGATTCTCCGCCCCTTCCGCCGCGAGCTGAACCAGAGGGTTCACATCAATGCCTTTCGTCTGAATAAAGCTGGTGGTCGCGGTTCGTCCTAGTAGACGAAGGGCATGACCAGGCCGATGAGGGCCAGCGCCTCACAGAACGCGAAACCGAGGATCTGGTTGGCGCGGATGAGGCCGGCGGCCTCGGGCTGACGGGCCAGGGCCTGCGTACCGTTACCGAAGATGATGCCGACGCCGACGCCGGGGCCGATGGCGGCAAGACCGTAACCGACGGAGCTGAGGGAGCCGGTGACGGCGGCAAGGGTCTCAGTGGCAGCCATGCTGATTCTTCCTTCTCTTTCACGGACCGGTGGGGGTTGGCCACCGGACGTCTGCGGGGTCTGAAGTGGTGGGCTTGTCAGTGGCTCTCGGCGAGCGCGCCCTGGATGAAGCTGCACGTCAGGAGGACGAACACATAGGCCTGGACGGCCTGGATGAACAGCTCGAAGGCGGTCATCACGAGCACCATCACGAACGAGACACCGGCGTAGGCGATGCCGATCCCGTTCAGCAGGTACCAGCTGGCGATCGTGAAGAGCAGCAGCAGGGTGTGGCCCGCGAACATGTTGGCGAAGAGCCGCACCGCGTGGGTGAACGGGCGGACCAGCAGGTTCGAGAAGAACTCGATGGTCATGGCGAGCGGGAGCACCGGGCCGAGCGACTTGTCGTAGCCGGTGAAGTTCTTGAAGGCGCCGACGAAGCCGTGGCGCTTGAAGGTCAGCGAGACCCACAGGACGTAGACGATCGCGGCCATGCCGACGGGGTACGCGATGATCGACGTCACCGGGAACTGCGCGACCGGGATGATCGACCAGAGGTTCATCATCCAGATGAAGAAGAAGAGCGAGACGACGAGCGGAACGTACTTCTCGCCTTCCTTCTTGCCGATCGTCTCGTGGACGATGCCGCGCCGGACGAAGTCGTAACCCGCCTCCGCGACCATCTGGAGCTTGCCCGGGACGACCTTCGGCTTCCGGAAGGCGGCCCAGAAGAAGCCGACGATGATGACCGAGCCGAGCAGGGCGAGCAGCATCGTCTTGTTGAAGTACAGGCTGCTGTCCGCGTCGCCGAAGATCGGCTCGAACATGAACGAGTGCAGGCCGGGTGCCGGAAAGCCACAACCGGAGAAGATGTGGCAGTCGGTCTCGAAGGCGAGCACCTGCGTCGGGTCAGCACTCACCGCGGGCTCCTTCAGCGTGGCGCATAGGTACGGCAACCTCGTTGTGTCGGCGCGGCGCACGGCCGCGGTTCGGCACTGGACTGGTGTTACGGATGGGGGAACAGCGGTGGGGCGGAGAGCCTCGCGTGAGAACCGGCGTCAGCTCGGATGCCCGCGCCCGCAATGCCGCAGTTGGCACCGGACGATAGCAGGATCCCGAACGGGCACTTATCCCGCCCCTACCCCTCACGCCGAGGACCCCGACTTCTCGGCCTTGGCGGCCGTCGAGGAGTCGGGTTCGACGTAGAGGATCTTGGCCTTCATGTGCGCACGCGCCTGTGCGGCGATCCACACGAGGGTCGCCACGACCAGGGTGAAGGCGAATGCCTTCGGTTCGAACAGCGTCGTGTCCTTGAACAGGCCGACGAAGATCACGAGCAGCAGGAGCTGGGCCGTGTAGAGCATCAGCCCCATGGCCTGGAAAAGGTGCGGAAGCGACTTGGCCGTGCGTTCGAGCACCATCAGCCCGATCCCCATGAAGACGATCACGACCACGGCGCCGACCACGGCCCCCAGTGCCCCCTTGCCGCCCGCGACCACACCGCTGACGGCCGCGGCGACGGCGCCGGCGGCGGCGGTGGGTACGGCGGCGTGAAGGAGGGTCCTGACGTCGTTGGACGGCATGGCGGCAGCTCCGCTGAATGGGTGGGGCAGGTGGTGTCGTCACAGACGAGCGTAGGCCCGGTCCGAGGGTGGGTTGCTCGGGCCAACGGACCGGCGCACTCCGGTCCTTCGGCTCTGTCGCCGGGTCTCGTGAACAGTATCACAAACTATTTGATGAGGTCTTTACCATGGTGGTGTGCTGACCGTCACACATGAGAGTGACCCTGCGCGTGTGTGCGGGACAGGGGTTCGGCTTGTCTGGTATTGGGGCTCGGCGGGCGAAATGGCGATCCGGTCACTGCCGGGTGCCGGCCTTCCGTCGCGCGGGTAGACGCGAACGAGCGCCCAGGGCGGTCGCCCCGTTGACGCCGGCGGGAACGGGCGTACGGACCTCGGCGGCCGGCTCGTTCTCCTGTGCGCACGCGAGGGCCGGTACGGGGTGTCCCGCGGGCCCCTCCACCGGGGCCGCCTGGTCCGCCCCGGGGTGCCCGGCGGACTCCCCGGCGCCTCGCCCGACGGACCCCTCGGCCGCCTCGGCCCCCTTCACGGACTCCACCGCCTCCCGGGCCACCGCCTCCGTGCGCCTGCGGCGCCGGTACCGGGGCGGCACGAAGGACTGCGCCCACAGCGGCGCCCTCGGCGTGAAGCGGGGCAGCAGCAGGAGCACCAGGCCCACCGCGCTCAGCACCACGACGACCAGCAGGATCCACATCGACGCCGAGTGCACCGAGTACGCGACCACGCCGAACGCGATCAGCGCCGACCAGAAGTACATGATCAGGACGGACCTGCTGTGCGAGTGGCCGATCTCCAGCAGCCGGTGGTGGAGGTGGCCCCGGTCGGCGGCGAACGGCGAGCGGCCGTTCCAGGTCCTGCGGACGACCGCGAGCACCAGGTCGGCGAAGGGGATCGCGATGATGGTCAGCGGCAGCAGCAGCGGGATGAAGACCGGCAGCGCGGCATGGGTGGCCTGCCGGGTGGAGCCCTCGAAGATCTTCAGCGCGTCCGGGTCGACCTGCCCGGTCACCGAGATCGCGCCCGCCGCCAGGACCAGCCCGATCAGCATCGACCCCGAGTCGCCCATGAAGATCCGCGCGGGGTGCATGTTGTGCGGCAGGAACCCGACGCACATGCCCATCAGGATCGCCGCGAAGAGCGTCGCCGGGGCCGCCGCCTCGATCCCGTACCCGTACCAGATCCGGTACGTGTACAGGAAGAACGCGGCGGCGGCGATGCAGACCATGCCGGCCGCGAGCCCGTCCAGGCCGTCCACGAAGTTGACCGCGTTGATGGTGATGACCACCAGCGCCACCGTGAGCAGCGTGCCCTGCCAGGAGGTGAGCGCGACGGTCCCGATGCCGGGCACCGGGATCCACAGGATCGTCAGACCCTGCATGACCATCACACCGGCGGCGATCATCTGCGCGCCGAGCTTGATCAGCGCGTCGATCTCGAACTTGTCGTCGAGCACCCCGATCAGCCAGATCAGCGCGGCCCCGGAGAGCAGCGCGCGCGGCTCGTTGGAGAGCTCGAAGACCCCGTTGAGGTTCTGCAAGTTGTCCGCGACGAGCAGCCCCGCGCACAGCCCGAAGAACATGGCGATACCGCCGAGTCTCGGGGTCGGTTCGCGGTGCACGTCGCGGGCGCGGATCTCCGGCATCGCTCCGGTCGCGATGGCGAACTTCCGCACCGGCCCGGTCAGCAAATAGGTCACCGCGGCCGTCACGCAGAGCGTCAGCAGGTAATCACGCACAGGCTGCCCCACAGGAATCGCTGGCCATCTCAGCCCCACAGACTAGCCGTCGTCGGACCCCCGATCGGAATTCCGGTCGCCTATGAGCCAGGACACCCGGAGGGAGCCGAATGGTTCCACGGGTACCCGGTACGGAAAGTTCCGCTCAGGAGACGTCCGGATACGGCGGGAAACGGACGGCCAGCTCACGCACCGCCGACCGCACGGCGCCGAGGCCCCCTGAGGCCCCCTCCGCGCCCTCCCGCACCGCCGAGGCGATCAGGGTGCCCACCCGGCCCATCTCCCCCTCACGCATGCCCTGGGTGGTCAGCGCGGCCGTGCCCAGCCGTACCCCGCGCCCCCGCGCGTACGGCAGCGCGCACGTGTCCACGACCAGGCCCGCCGCGGCGAGCCGGCCGCGCGCGGTCCCGGCGTCCACGCCGAGCGGGACCGGGTCGACGGTGAGCAGATGGGTGTCGGTGCCGTCGGTGGTGATCCCGAACCCCTGCTCGGAGAGCGCCTCGGCGAGCGCCCGCGCGTTGGCGACGACCTGGTGCGCGTAGGAGGCGAACGCGGGCGTGGCCGCCTCCCCGAAGGCGACCGCCTTCGCGGCGACCGTGTGCATCTGCGCGCCGCCCTGGGTGAACGGGAACACCGCCCGGTCCACCCGCTCCGCGTACCGCGCCCCGCACAGGATCATCCCGCCGCGCGGTCCGCGCAGCACCTTGTGGGTGGTCGCGCAGACCACGTCCGCGTACGGCACCGGGCTGGGCGCCGCTCCCCCGGCGACCAGGCCGATGGGGTGCGCGGCGTCCGCGATCAGATAGGCGCCCACGTCGTCGGCGATCTCCCGGAAGGCCGCGTAGTCGACATGGCGGGGATACGAGATCGAACCGCAGACCAGCGCCTTCGGGCGGTGTGTCCGGGCCATCCTGCGCACCTGGGCGTAGTCGATGAGCCCGGTCCGCGCGTCGACCCCGTACCCCACGAAGTCGAACCACCGTCCCGAGAAGTTGACGGGAGAGCCGTGCGTGAGGTGCCCGCCGTACGTCAGCCCCATGGCGAGCACGGTGTCCCCGGGGCGGAGCAGCGCGGCGTACGCGGCGAGCACGGCGGAGGAGCCGGAGTGCGGCTGTACGTTGGCGTGCTCGGCCCCGAAGAGCGCGCGGGCCCGCTCGACGGCGATCCGCTCGGCCGCGTCCACCAGCTCGCATCCCCCGTGGTGGCGGGCGCCCGGGTACCCCTCGGCGTACTTGTTGGCGAGCGGGGAGCCGAGCGCGGCGAGCACGGCGGGCGAGGTGAAGTTCTCGGCGGCGATGAGCTGGAGGCTGTCCGCCTGGCGCAGCGCCTCCCCCAGGACGACCTCGGCGACCTCCGGGTCCTGGCGCCGCAGCACGTCGTACGCGCCGGCGAGGGGGCCCGCGTACGAGCCGGCGCGGGGCTCGGCGAAGGGCTCGGTGCGGGACTTCACTGGGGGCTGGCTGACGACCGGCATGGCGCGCTCCGGGCCTCGGAGGAGGGCTGGACGCCTTCCAATGTAGGGCGCGGGCCCCTGGTGCGCCCGGTGACGGAACGGGGCGCGTGCGGGAGCATGGCCGCCATGACGACGATCCTGCGCGGGGAGCTGGTACGGCTCCGTCCCGCGGTGGCCGCGGATGTTCCGGCGCTGGCGGCGATCCGGGCCACGCCCGAGGTGGCGGCGCGGTGGCGGGGCGGCGAGGACCTGCGGGCGGCGGTGGCCGAGAGCCTGGCGGACCCGGCGACCGAGGTGTTCGCCGTGGAGTACGGCGGCCGGGTGGTGGGCGCGGTGCAGTGGGGCGCCGAGGAGGACCCGGAGTACCGGCACGCCAGCATCGACATCTACGTCGACCCGGCGGTGCACGGCCGGGGCGTGGGCACCGACACCGTACGGACCCTGGCCCGCCATCTCGTCCACGGCCATGGCTTCCACCGGCTGGTGATCGACCCGGCCGCCGACAACGCCGCCGCGATCCGGTGCTACCGGAAGGTGGGGTTCCGGCCGGTGGGCACCATGCGGCGGTACGAGCGGGGCGCCGACGGCACCTGGCACGACGGGCTGCTGATGGACCTGCTCGCCGAGGAGCTGACGTGACGGAGCCCTCAGGACCCCGTACCGGACGGGCTAGCCCGGCGGGGTCTTCGCCGGGACCCCGGTCAGCGCCGTCACCACCGGGTCCAGGGCCTGGTGGATCTCCTCGCCGATGGAGCGGAAGAACGTGATGGGTGCCCCGTAGGGGTCGTAGACCTCGTCCGCCTCCGCCGTCGGCGCCAGCAGCCAGCCGCGGAGCGCCGCCGCCGCCCGGACCAGGGCGCGGGCGCGCTCCACCACCCCGTCGTCGAGCGGGTCGGGGAGCGTCGCCGGGTCTATGGCCCGTACGAGCCGGGTGAACTCCTTCAGCGTGAAGGTGCGCAGCCCCGCCGAGTGGCCCATGGAGATGACCTGGGCGCGGTGGTCGCGGGTGGCGGTGAGGACCAGGTCGGCGCGGATGACGTGTTCGTCGAGGAGTTCGCGTCCGGTGAAGTCGGAGGCGTCGGCGCCGAAGTCGGCGAGGACGGCCTCCGCGTTGGCCTCCATGGGGGCGCCCTCGTGCCCCCAGGTTCCGGCGCTCTCCACGATGAGGCCGCCGGTCAGCCGCTCCCCCAGCCGCACGTCGAGGGCATGGCGGGTGAGCCGCTCGGTGATGGGCGAGCGGCAGACGTTGCCGGTGCTGACGTGGAGGATGCGGAAGGTGGTGCCGGTGGTGGAGTGCTCCGCTATGCCACGCCCCTCAGGGGCGGTCAATTGGCCACCTCAAGGTCGGGTACCACCTTGCGCAGCTCCTCGGCGTCGAGGGCGCCGGCCCGCAGCAGCACCGGGACCTTGCCGGTGACGTCCACGATCGAGGACGGCACGTTCCCGGGCGTGGGGCCCCCGTCGAGGTAGACGGAGACGGAGTCGCCGAGCATGTCCTGGGCGGCGTCGCAGGTCTCGGGGGCCGGGTGTCCGGTGAGGTTGCCGCTGGAGACGCCCATGGGGCCGACCTCGGTGAGGAGTTCGATCGCGACGGGGTGCAGGGGCATCCGGACGGCGACCGTGCCCCGGGTGTCGCCCAGGTCCCACTGGAGGGACGGCTGGTGCTTGGCGACGAGGGTGAGGGCGCCCGGCCAGAACGCGTCGACCAGCTCCCACGCCTGTTCGGAGAAGTCCGTCACGATGCCGTGCAGGGTGTTCGGGGAGCCGATGAGGACGGGGGTGGGCATGGAGCGGCCCCGCCCCTTGGCCCGCAGCAGGTCGGCGACGGCGTCGGCGCTGAAGGCGTCGGCGCCGATCCCGTACACGGTGTCGGTGGGCAGCACGACCAGCTCACCCCGGCGTACGGCCGACGCGGCCTCACGCAGACCGGTGATGCGGTCGGTCGCGTCGTTGCAGTCGTATCGCCGAGCCATCTTAGGAAGCCTCCTCGTGCACGTACACGGTCTGGGTCGCGGTCTGGGGCGCGGTCTGGGTCATCGAAGCGGACGGAGTGCGGGGAACGGAAGGGGCGCGCGTGTCCGCCCCGGGAACGGTCACGGCGCCGGTCACGGCAGCGCCTTGCGGGCCGTCGCGAAGCGCGGGCGCCGGTTGAGGTCCGGGTGGTCGGCGGCGTCCGCCCAGCCGGACTCCTCGCTGAAGATCCACGGGACCTGGCCGCCCTGGGTGTCCGCGTGCTCGATCACCACCAGGCCGCCGGGGCGGAGCAGCCGGTGCGCGGTGCGTTCGATGCCCCGGATGGTGTCGAGGCCGTCCTCGCCGGAGAAGAGCGCCATCTGCGGGTCGTGGTCGCGGGCCTCGGGGGCGACGTACTCCCACTCGGTGAGCGGGATGTACGGCGGGTTGGAGATGACCAGGTCGACCTGGCCGTCCAGCTCGGGGAGGGCGCTCAGGGCGTCGCCCTGGTGGACCACGACCCGGGAGCCCTCGGCGTTCTTCCGGGTCCAGACGAGGGCGTCCTCGGAGAGCTCCACGGCGTGCACCCGGGAGCGCGGCACCTCCTGCGCCATGGCGAGCGCGATCGCGCCGGAGCCGGAGCAGAGGTCGACCACGACGGGTTCGACGACGTCCATCGCGCGGACGGCGTCTATCGCCCAGCCGACGACCGACTCGGTCTCCGGGCGGGGCACGAAGACACCGGGCCCGACCTGGAGTTCCAGATAGCGGAAGAAGGCGCGTCCGGTGATGTGCTGGAGCGGTTCGCGGGCCTCGCGGCGCGCGACGGCCTCCCAGTAGCGGGCGTCGAAGTCGCCGTCCTTGACGCGGTGCAGCTCCCCCCGCTTCACGGCGTGCACGTACGCGGCGAGTTCCTCCGCGTCGAAGCGCGGCGAGGGCACGCCCGCGTCGGCGAGCCGCTGGGTGGCCTGGGCCACCTCCGCGAGCAGCAGGCTGCGCCGCTGGGAGTCGCCGGCCCCCCCAGATGGTGGCTGCACGCTGGTCTCCTCCGGAGTGCGAGTGGGTGGGTCCCGGGTGCGGTGGCCCACCGGTGGTCGTTACTGGGCGGCCGCCAGCTTGGCGGCGGAGTCGGCGTCGACACACGCCTGGATGACGGCGTCGAGCTCCCCGTCGAGGACCTGGTCGAGGTTGTACGCCTTGAAGCCGACCCGGTGGTCCGAGATCCGGTTCTCCGGGAAGTTGTACGTACGGATCTTCTCGGACCGGTCGACGGTGCGGACCTGGCTGCGGCGGGCGTCCGCCGCGTTCCGCTCGGCCTCCTCCTGGGCCGCGGCGAGCAGCCGCGAGCGGAGGATGCGGAGGGCCTGCTCCTTGTTCTGGAGCTGGCTCTTCTCGTTCTGGCAGGAGGCGACGACGCCGGTCGGCAGGTGGGTGATGCGCACCGCGGAGTCGGTGGTGTTGACGGACTGGCCGCCGGGTCCCGAGGAGCGGTAGACGTCGATACGGAGATCGTTGGCGTGGATCTCGACATCGACCTCCTCGGCCTCGGGGGTGACCAGCACCCCGGCGGCGGAGGTGTGGATACGGCCCTGGGACTCGGTGGAGGGCACGCGCTGCACCCGGTGCACCCCGCCCTCGTACTTGAGCCGCGCCCAGACGCCCTGGCCCGGCTCGGTGGCCCCGTTGCCGCCCTTGGTCTTCACGGCGACCTGGACGTCCTTGTAGCCGCCCAGCTCGGACTCGGTGGCGTCGATGATCTCGGTCTTCCAGCCGACGCGCTCCGCGTACCGCAGGTACATGCGGAGCAGGTCGCCGGCGAAGAGCGCGGACTCGTCGCCGCCCGCGCCCGCCTTGACCTCCAGGATGACGTCCTTGTCGTCGCTGGGGTCGCGCGGGACGAGCAGCAGCCGGAGCTTCTCGGTGAGCTCCTCGCGCCGCTTCTCCAGCTCCTTCGCCTCGGCGGCGAAGTCGGGGTCGTCGGCGGCGAGCTCGCGGGCGGTGGCGATGTCCTCGCCGGTCTGCTTCCAGGAGCGGTACGTCGCGACGATCGGGGTCAGCTCGGCGTAACGCTTGTTGAGCTTGCGCGCGTTGGCCTGGTCGGCGTGGACCGACGGGTCGGCGAGCTGCTTCTCCAGACCGGCGTGCTCGCCGATCAGTTCCTCGACCGCCTCGAACATCGGGGGCTCCTGGTCTCTCGCGTGAAGTAGGTGCTGCGAAGGTGCTGCGGGACGCCAAAAGCGCCGGTCCCGGCGCCCCGGTGCGGGGGCCGAGGACCGGCGCGGGTGGCTCGCTACTTCTTGGCGGAGCCGGCGCCCTTGCCGAAGCGGGCCTCGAACCGGGCCACGCGGCCACCGGTGTCGAGGATCTTCTGCTTGCCCGTGTAGAACGGGTGGCACTCGGAGCACAGGTCGGCACGGATGGTGCCGGACTCGATGGTGCTGCGGGTGGTGAACGACGCACCGCAGGTGCAGCTCACCTGGGTCTCGACGTACGCGGGGTGGATGTCGCGCTTCACGGGTTCTCCTAGTTCCGGGAGGGCACCGGGTCGCACGCGCTGATTGCGCGGACGTGAACCGGGGCCGACGTACCAGTCTGCCAGGACCGGCCGTATCTCCCAAAACCGGGGGGCGGCCGGAAGTATTCCGGGGGCTCGCGGGGCCCCGTCAGGCGCTCACACAGCGCTCGAACACGTCACCCGGCGCTACCCGGCGCGCTGCCCGGCGCCGTTTGCCGGCCGCTGACGACGCTGCCCGCGGGGCCCTGGTCGCCCGCGGAGTCCCGGGTGGCGGCGGCGGGGACCGGCCTGTCCTGCTTGAGGGCGCTCCAGACCTGCTGGGCGGCGGCCGGGAGGGGCAGCACACGGTTGGGGTCGGCGGGGTCGTAGCGGACCGGGAGGGTGACCGTGTGGATGTCGTCGGGGCCGAGCTTCTTGAGTCCGTCGGCGAACCCGATGAGCTTGTTCAGGGTGTCGAGCTGGGAGTCGGGGACGATCGCCCGGGTGGCGGTGTCCGCGAGGTCGTAGAGCTTCTTCGGGCTGCCGAACACGTCGACGCTCCTGACCTGCTGGATCAGCGCCTTGATGAAGGCCTGCTGGAGCTGTATGCGGCCGAGGTCGCTGCCGTCGCCGACGCCGTGCCGGGTCCGTACGAGGCCGAGCGCCTGCTCCCCGTCGAGGGTGTGGGTGCCGGCCGGGAGCTTCAGATGGCTCTGCGGGTCGTCGATCGCCCGGGTGGTGGTGATCTTCACCCCGCCGAGGGTGTCGACCATCTTCTTGAAGCCGGTGAAGTCGACCTCGATGTAGTGGTCCATGCGGAGCCCGGACATCCGCTCGACGGTCTTGACCGCGCAGGCGGGGCCGCCGACCTCGTACGCCGTGTTGAACATGGCCAGCGGCTGCCCCGCCACTGCGGTGCCCCTGCTGTCGGTGCACGCGGGGCGGTCGACGAGGGTGTCGCGGGGGATGGAGACCACGGTGGCCTTCTGGTGGCCGGGGTAGACGTGGACGACCATCGCGGTGTCCGAGCGGGCGCCGCCGCCGTCCTTGCCGTACGCGGCGTTGGCGCCGGAGCGCGAGTCGGAGCCGAGGACGAGGATGTTCTCCGCGCCGTCGCCGGATCCTGCCGGGCGGTCGCCGCCGAGCTGGGCGTTGATGTCGACGCCTCTGAGGTTGCCGTCGAGCGAGAAGTACACGTAGCCGAGGCCCGAGCCGCCGACCAGGACGAGTGCGGCGGCGGACCACGCGGCGACGACGGTGGCGCGCCGCCCGCGGCTCCGTTCGGCGCGGCGTCTGCCGCTGCCCCGTATTCGGCCGCTGGTCCGGTCGCTCATGGTCTCCCTCTGCCGCTCGGCTGTCGATCGGGCTGTCGATCGGGCTGTCGATCGGGCTGTCGATCGGGCTGTCGATCGGGTGATCACGTGATCGGGCGCATCTTGTCGCCACTTGTACTGACAGTGAAGCACCAAGGAGGGTTGCCCAGCATGCGGGGGGTATGTCCGGTCGGAAAACGCGCACCGCCCCGTCACGGTGGGTGACGGGGCGGTGCGGGGACGGGTTGCGGGATCCGGCCGGCTGTGTCAGTCGTTGCCGTTGGAGCCCGGTGTCGTCTTCTGGATCTGGAGCAGGAACTCCGCGTTGGACTTGGTCTTCTTCATCCGGTCCAGGAGGAGCTCGATGGCCTGCTGCTGGTCGAGCGCGTGCAGCACCCGGCGGAGCTTCCAGACGACGGCCAGTTCGTCGCCGCCGAGGAGGATCTCCTCCTTGCGGGTGGAGGAGGCGTCGACGTCGACCGCCGGGAAGATCCGCTTGTCGGAGAGCTTCCGGTCGAGCTTGAGCTCCATGTTGCCGGTGCCCTTGAACTCCTCGAAGATCACCTCGTCCATGCGCGAGCCGGTCTCGACCAGCGCGGTGGCGAGGATGGTCAGCGAGCCGCCGTCCTCGATGTTCCGCGCGGCACCGAAGAAGCGCTTCGGCGGGTAGAGCGCGGTCGAGTCGACACCACCGGAGAGGATGCGGCCGGAGGCGGGCGCCGCGAGGTTGTACGCGCGGCCCAGGCGGGTGATGGAGTCCAGCAGGACGACCACGTCGTGGCCGAGCTCCACGAGGCGCTTGGCGCGCTCGATGGCGAGTTCGGCGACGGTGGTGTGGTCCTCGGCCGGGCGGTCGAAGGTCGAGGAGATGACCTCGCCCTTGACCGACCGCTGCATGTCGGTGACCTCTTCGGGCCGCTCGTCGACGAGGACGACCATCAGGTGGCACTCGGGGCTGTTGACCGTGATCGCGTTGGCGATGGCCTGGAGGATCATGGTCTTGCCGGTCTTCGGCGGGGCCACGATCAGACCGCGCTGGCCCTTGCCGATCGGTGCGACGAGGTCGATGATCCGGGTCGTCAGCACCCCCGGGTCGGTCTCCAGGCGGAGCCGGTCCTGCGGGTAGAGCGGGGTCAGCTTCTGGAACTCCGGGCGGCCACGGCCGGATTCGGCGCCCATGCCGTTGGCGGAGTCGAGGCGGACGAGCGCGTTGAACTTCTCGCGGCGCTCGCCGTCCTTGGGCTGGCGGACCGCGCCGGTGACGTGGTCGCCCTTGCGCAGGCCGTTCTTGCGGACCTGGGCGAGGGAGACGTACACGTCGTTGGGGCCCGGCAGGTAGCCGGAGGTCCGGATGAACGCGTAGTTGTCGAGGATGTCGAGGATGCCCGCGACGGGGATCAGCACATCGTCGTCGGCGACCTGCGGCTCACCGGGGCCGAACTCGTCGCGGCCACGGCGGCCCCGGCGGTCGCGGTACCGGCCGCGCCGGCCGCGCCGGCCGCCCGGCTCGTCGTCGAAGTCGTCCTGGGGGCCGTTGTTGACGTGCTGGCCGTGCTGGCCGCCGCCGCCCTGGCCCTGGCGGTCGCTCCGGCCGCCGCCCTGCTGCTGGCGGCTGCCGCCGCCCTGGCCGCCCTGCTGGTCGTCGCCCTTGCCCCGGCGGTCGCGCTGGCGCTCCCGGCGGCCCTGCCGGCCGGACTCCTGGCGGTCACCGCGCCGGCCGTCGTTCTCGGCCTGTGTCACGGCGCCGGCCGAGGCCGCCACGGCGACCTCGGTGCGCTCCTCGACCTTGACGTCGGCCGGGGCGTCCGCCGGGGCCTCCGCCTTCGTCTCGGGCGATCCGGCCTGGGCGGTGGCCCTGCGGCGGCGGCGCTCGCCGGCGGGCTGGTCGTCGCTGGCGGGCTGGCCGGGGATCTCGATCTGCTGCTGGCTCACGGCCTGCTCGGCCTGGCCCGGCTGCTCGTTCTTCTCCTCGGCGGGGGCGGCGGCGTCGCCCGTACGCGCCTTCGAGGTCGCCCGGCGCTTGGGCTTGGTGCCGGCCTCGGCGCCCGCTTCGGCGGCCTTGGCCGCCGGGGCGCCGCCGCCTGCCTGCGCTTCCTTGATGACCTCGATCAACTGGCTCTTGCGCATCCGCGCTGTGCCCCTGATGCCGAGGCCCGACGCGACCTGCTGCAACTCGGCCAGGACCATGCCGTCGAGGCCGGTGCCGGAGCGGCGGCGCCGTGTGGTGGTGCCAGTGGCAGCACCTTCGGCGGGCGCGGCGGTGTCGACACTGCTGTCGGCGCTCACGCCCATCAGATCGGTGGTGTCGCTCACGAAGGGTCCTTCCCTGGAGCGGACGTCGGCCTTCTGGCTCGGCGACCGGTCGTGCTGCCGGCTGCGGTCCTCTCTGGTGGACCGTGCCGGGGCGGTGGTCCCGCCGGGTATACGGCGGAGAAATCTGCAAACGTGCGTACAAGCGAGGGCTCCGGCCCGAGATCCCCCTGCTCGCCCCGCGTGGGGATGAACGGGGGGTGTCGTGCCGGTTCCGGTGCGTGCTCAAAACTGCTCAGGCAGGCTGCTCAGGCAGTTGGGGAGGCTCCCGGAAGAAGGGCGGTCCCGAAGTGGGACACGAAGCACCGCGCCTCAATGACGGCGGTTGCAGAATTGAGGTTAACACTACCGGCTCCAACAAACATTCCCCCTCTCGCTCACCGGCAATCTCCTGTGGGCATGGGCACTAGGCACCCAAGGGCAGAACACTCGCCCCCGCGGCGTCCAGGGCGAGCCGGTGGGCGGCCCAGCCCTCGCCCGCCAGCCGTACGACCTTGTCGGCCGCACCGTCCTCGACCAGCGCGAGCACCGTGGGGCCCGCGCCGGAGACGACCGCGGGGACACCGTCCGTCCGCAGCCGGTTGACCAGGGCGATGCTCTGCGGCATCGCCGGTGCCCGGTACTCCTGGTGGAGGCGGTCCTCCGTGGCGGGCAGCAGCAGTTCGGGGCGGCGGGTGACGGCCTCGACGAGGAGGGCCGCGCGTCCCGCGTTGGCCGCCGCGTCCACATGGGGGACCGTACGGGGCAGCAGACCGCGCGCGGTCTCCGTCAGGACCGCCTTGGCGGGCACGAAAACCACCGGAACGATGGAATCGGCGGGATCCATCCTGATGGCGCGCGCCGCCCCGCCGTCCATCCAGGCGAGCGTGAAGCCGCCGAGCAGGCAGGCGGCGACATTGTCCGGGTGGCCCTCGATCTCGGTCGCCAGCTCCAGCAGCGCCGCGTCGTCCAGCCGGGCGTCCCCGCCTATGGTGACCGCGCGGGCGGCGACGATCCCGGCGCAGATCGCGGCCGAGGAGGAGCCCAGGCCACGGCCGTGCGGGATGCGGTTGGCGCAGACGACCTCCAGGCCGCGCGGCTGCCCGCCGAGCAGGTCGAAGGCGGTGCGCAGGGAGCGTACGAGCAGGTGGTTCTCGTCGCGGGGCAGCGTCTCGGCGCCCTCGCCCGCGATGTCCACATGGAGTCCTGAGTCGGCGACGCGGACCACCACGTCGTCGTAGAGCCCCAGCGAGAGGCCCAGGGCGTCGAAGCCGGGACCGAGGTTGGCGCTGGTGGCGGGGGTGCGCACCCGTACGGCGGCGGCGCGGAACGCGGGACCGGCCATCGCTCTGACGACTCCTTGTGACTGCGGTACCGGTGGTGACTGCGGTACTGGCTTGCTGAGGTGCTGAGTTGACGACGCCGGGGCCGGCGGTGCGGCGGGAGCGGCGTAGGGGTGTGCGGAGGGAGAGGGGACGGTGCGAAAAGGGATGAGAAACGAGAGACGTACGGATCGCCAGCGCCGAGAACGGCGAAGCGACGGCAGCACCGCGGCATATGCGGCGGGGCGGATGGGGACAGCTTATCGAAGGATGGATCGGTGGCGACATAGGGCGCACAGGAGGCGCACGATGCGTGTCGCGTGCCTGCCCGTGCGCCCATGTCAGGGGGAATCCGGGAACTTCTCCGGTGCCCTCGGAGTTCCCCCCGGGCCCCTCCGGAGACCCGCTTCCGCAGCGGGTCCGGATCGCCTCCGTACCGTCTCCGGGGTCAGGCGAGCCCGAGGCGGGTGGCGGCGGCGACCGCGTCGACCGGCACGGTGAGCGGCTGGGGTGCCCCGGCGACGGCCCAGTCGGGGTCCTTGAGGCCGTTCCCGGTGACCGTGCAGACGATGCGCTGGCCCGGGTCGACCTTGCCCTCGTCGGCCGCCTTGAGCAGACCGGCGACGGAGGCGGCCGAGGCGGGCTCGACGAAGACGCCCTCCTGGGCGGCCAACAGCCGGTAGGCGCGGAGGATCTGGCGGTCCGTCACCTCGTCGATGAAGCCGCCGGACTCGTCCCGGGCGGCGAGCGCGTACTGCCAGGAGGCCGGGTTGCCGATCCGGATCGCGGTGGCGACGGTGTGCGGGTCCTTGACGACCTCGCCGCGCACGATCGGCGCGGAGCCCGAGGCCTGGAACCCCCACATGCGGGGGGTGCGGGCGGCGACGCCGTCGGCGGCGTACTCGGTGTACCCCTTCCAGTACGCCGTGATGTTGCCGGCGTTCCCGACCGGGAGCACATGGATGTCCGGGGCGTCGCCGAGCGCGTCCACGATCTCGAACGCGGCGGTCTTCTGGCCCTCGATACGGACCGGATTGACCGAATTGACCAGGGCCACCGGGTAGTTGTCGGAGAGCGAGCGGGCGAGCGTCAGGCAGTCGTCGAAGTTCCCCTCGACCTGGAGGATCTTCGCGCCGTGCACCAGCGCCTGGCCCATCTTGCCGAGGGCGATCTTGCCCTGGGGCACCAGGACGGCGGAGACCATCCCGGCCCGTACCGCGTAGGCGGCGGCGGAGGCGGAGGTGTTGCCGGTGGAGGCGCAGATGACCGCCTGGGCGCCCTCCTCCTTGGCCCGGGTGATGGCCATGGTCATGCCGCGGTCCTTGAAGGAGCCGGTGGGGTTGGCCCCCTCGACCTTGAGATGAACCTCACACCCGGTACGTTCGGAGAGCACCTGGGCGGGGACGAGCGGGGTGCCGCCCTCGCGGAGGGTGACGACCGGCGTGGTGTCGCTCACCGGGAGGCGGTGCCGGTACTCCTCGATGATGCCGCGCCACTGGTGGACGCCCTCGCGGCGGTCGCTGTTGCTGGACATATGGCTCGCTTACTCCCCTTCAACACGCATGATGCTGGCGACACCGCGCACGGTGTCGAGCTGACGCAGCGCCGCGACGGTCCCCGAGAGGGCCGCGTCGGCCGCGCGGTGGGTGACGACGACGAGGGCGGCCTCGCCCGCACCGTCCTGGCGGCCCTTCTGGCGGACCGTGTCGATGGACACGCCGTGCTCGGCGAAGACCGCGGCGACCTGGGCGAGCACACCCGGTTTGTCGGCCACGTCGAGACTGATGTGGTAGCGCGTCACCACGTCGCCCATGGGGCTGACGGGAAGCCGGGTGTACGCGGACTCCCCGGGCCCGGTGGTCCCGGCGAGCCTGTTGCGGCAGACGGCGACGAGGTCGCCGAGGACGGCGGAGGCGGTCGGGGAGCCGCCCGCGCCGGGGCCGTAGAACATGAGCTGCCCGGCCGCCTCGGCCTCCACGAAGACCGCGTTGTACGCCTCGCGCACGGAGGCCAGCGGGTGGCTGAGCGGGATCATCGCGGGGTGCACCCGGGCGGTGACGGAGCGGCCGTCGGCGGCGCGCTCGCAGATCGCGAGGAGCTTGACCGTACACCCCATGCGCTGGGCGGAGGCGAGGTCGGCGGAGGTGACCTCCGTGATGCCCTCGCGGTGCACGTCGTCCAGGCGTACCCGGGTGTGGAAGGCGATCCCGGCGAGGATCGCGGCCTTGGCGGCGGCGTCGAAGCCCTCCACGTCGGCGGTGGGGTCGGCCTCCGCGTAGCCGAGGGCGGTGGCCTCGTCGAGCGCCTCGGAGTAGCCGGACCCGGCGGTGTCCATCCGGTCGAGGATGAAGTTGGTGGTGCCGTTGACGATGCCGAGGACCCGGTTGACCTTGTCCCCGGCGAGCGACTCGCGCAACGGCCTGACCAGCGGTATGGCACCGGCGACCGCCGCCTCGAAGTAGAGGTCGCGGCCGTGCCGGGCGGCGGCTTCGTAGAGCGTGGTGCCGTCCTCGGCGAGCAGCGCCTTGTTGGCGGAGACCACGGAGGCGCCGTGCTCGAAGGCGGTGGTGATGAGCGTACGGGCCGGTTCGATGCCGCCGATGACCTCGATGACGACGTCGATGTCACCCCGTTTGACCAGGGCGGTCGCGTCGGTGGTGACGAGAGCCGGGTCGATGCCGGCCCGTACCTTGCCGGGGCGCCGGACGGCGACCCCGGCCAGCTCCAGGGGGGCGCCGATGCGGGCCGTGAGGTCGTCGGCGTGCGTCGTCATGATGCGCGCCACCTCTGAGCCGACCACACCACAGCCCAGCAGCGCCACCTTCAGCGGACGCGTACGCATCATGCGACCTACGCCTTTCTTTCATCCAGCACAGTCATTCGGCACGTCATTCAGCACGGTCATTCAGCACAACGATCGTGGCAATGATTGCTCACCAGTCTCACTCACCGAACGGGACTTTCTGCCCCTCGTCCAGATTGCGAGACATGTATTTCAGTCTCCGACATCGAGACGCAGCAGATCTTCCTCCGTCTCCCGCCGGACGATGACGCGGGCCTCGCCGTCCCGTACGGCGACGACCGGCGGCCGGAGCGCGTGGTTGTAGTTGCTCGCCATGGCGCGGCAGTACGCGCCGGTGGCGGGCACCGCGAGCAGATCGCCGGGGGCGAGGTCGGCGGGGAGGAAGGCGTCCCGTACGACGATGTCGCCGCTCTCGCAGTGCTTGCCGACGACCCGGCTGAGCATCGCCTCGGCGTCGGAGGAGCGGGAGACCAGCGCCACGCTGTACTCGGCGTCGTAGAGCGCCGTACGGATGTTGTCGGACATGCCGCCGTCCACGCTGACGTACGTACGGAGCCCGTCGAGCGGCTTGATGGTGCCGACCTCGTAGAGGGTGAAGGCGGTCGGGCCGACGATGGCGCGGCCCGGCTCGACGGAGATACGGGGCGTGCGGAGCCCGGCGGCGCGGCATTCGCGGGTGACGATCTCGCTGAGCGCCTTGGCGATGTCCTGCGGCTCGCGCGGGTCGTCCTCGGAGGTGTACGCGATGCCGAGGCCGCCGCCGAGGTCGATCTCGGGGAGTTCGACGCCGTGCTCGTCGCGGACCTCGGCGAGGAGCTGGACGACGCGGCGGGCGGAGACCTCGAAGCCGGCCATGTCGAAGATCTGCGAGCCGATGTGGGAGTGGATGCCGGTCAGTTCGAGGCCGTCGAGGGTGAGGGCCCTGCGGACGGCCTCGGCGGCCTGTCCGTCGGCGAGCGCGATGCCGAACTTCTGGTCCTCGTGGGCGGTGGCGATGAACTCGTGGGTGTGTGCCTCGACGCCGACGGTGACCCGGATCTGCACGGGCTGCCGCCTGCCCAGCCGCTGGGCGATGTGGGAGACCCGGGCGATCTCCTGGAAGGAGTCGAGGACGATCCGGCCGACGCCGGCGGTGACGGCGCGCTCGATCTCCTCGACGGACTTGTTGTTGCCGTGGAAGGCGATGCGCTCGGCGGGCATCCCGGCGGAGAGCGCGGTGGCCAGTTCGCCGCCGGAGCAGACGTCGAGGTTGAGCCCCTCCTCGTGGAGCCAGCGCACGACGGCGCGGGAGAGGAAGGCCTTGCCCGCGTAGAAGACGTCGGCGTCCGGGCCGAAGGCGTCGGCCCAGGCGCGGCAGCGGGCCCGGAAGTCGGTCTCGTCCAGGAAGTACGCGGGGGTGCCGAACTCCTCGGCGAGCCGGGTCACCTCGATCCCGCCGACGGTGACGACCCCGTCGGGCTCGCGGCGTACCGTACGCGACCAGACCTTCTCGTCCAGGGCGTTGAGGTCGGCGGCGGGGGCGGTGTAGTGGCCCTCGGGGAGTACGTCGCCGTGGCGGGGGCCTGCGGGGTGTGCGGAACGGCTCATGTGCGTGGCTCTCTTGGCTTCTCTTCGGGTCTTCAGGGGGACGCGGTACGTGGCCCGCGGGTGCCCCGCGCGCTGTTCACAGGTGCTCCGGGGCGTCGACGCCGAGCAGGGAGAGGCCGCCGGCGAGCACCGTCCCGGCGGCGTCGGCGAGCGCGAGCCGGGCGCGGTGGGCGGCCGAGGGTTTCTCGTCGCCGAGGGGGAGCGGGCGGCAGCTCTCCTGGAAGCGGAGGAACGCGTCGGCGGTCTGTTCGAGGTGCCGGGCGAGCCGGTCGGGCGCGCGGAGCCGGGCGGCGGAGGCGAGCACGTCGGGGTACGCGCCGAGGAGCCGGACGAGCGCGGCGGCTTCCGGGGCGCGGAGGGGGTCGGCGGCGTCGGGGGCGGTCTCCGGGACGCCCGGGGCCGGGGGTTCCGGGAGTTCGGGGGTGATCCCGAGGTGGCGGGCGGCGCGGGCGAGGGCGCGGGTGCGGGCGTGGGCGTACCGGACCAGGAAGAGCCCGTTGGACTCGCGCTGTACGAGGAGAGCGAGGGCGCGGGCGGCCTCGGGCCCGGTGTACGGGCGGTCATGGGCGGCGGGGCGGAGCAGGGCCCAGTGGGCGGCGTCGGTGCCGAGGGTGCCGTACAGCGCTTCGGTGGTGGTGCCCGCGGCGACCGGGACGGGCCGCAGGGCCTCGGTGGCGCCCGGCACGGTCGCGGCGGCGGCGCCCTGGGTACGGAGCAGGGCGATGACCGTACGGGTCCACAGGGCGGCCCGTGGCTCGGTGGCGGGGGCGAGGGCGACGGTGGTCCCGGCGAGGGCGTCGCCGTGCCCGTACCGGGCCCCCTCGGCCCGTACCGCCCGTACCACGCCGGTGTGGGCGCCGGTCCGGACGGCGGGGGCGAGGGTGAAGTTGAGGAAGCCGGGCCCGGTGATCTCGACCCGGTCGATCCCGGCGGCGGGCGCGCTCTCCAGGAGGGCGGTGCGGAGGATCTCGGCGACCTCGCGGGGCGGGCGTCCGGCGGGGCCCGCGAGGCGGAGCGCGACGTTGGAGGCGTAGTCGCCCCGGCCGCCGGGGCGGGGGGGCCCGACCGCGACCCGGTCGGGCACGGGGCCCGGCAGGGTGTCGTCCGCGACCGCGCGGCGCACGGCGCGCAGCACGGTCCGGGAGAGTTCCGCGGGGGTCACGGGTCCAGCGTAGGCGGGTGCGGGGGTGCCCCGACACTCGGTATCGCCATGCGGTCAGCGAGGGGGCTGTGGCCCGGCCGGGGTCCGGGCCGGCTCAGCTCAGGGCGGAGCCCGCGTGCCCGGCGGCGCCGCGTCCGGCGGGCGGGGGCGGGCCGCCCTCCTGGTGGCTCAGGCGGCGTACGAGACGTACCAGGTCGGCCGGTTCGAACGGCTTGGCGAGGAACGCGTCCACCCCGGCGGCGACGCCGCCGTCCACCTCGTACTGCGTACAGGCGCTGACGACGGCGATGGGGAGGTGGCGGGTGCGGGGGTCGGCGCGGAGCCGGGCGGCGGTGCGCAGGCCGTCCAGGCGGGGCATGACCACGTCGAGGGTGATGACATCGGGGGCGACCTCGTGGACGACTTCCAGACACTCGGCACCGTCGGCAGCGGTCACGACCTCGAACCCCTCAAGTTCGAGATTGACCCTGATCAGTTGCCTGATGACCCTGTTGTCGTCGACAACGAGCACCCGGCCGGACGCTCCAGACACCTCTTGAGAGTAGGTCCGAAGCAGCCGCCGCGTCCGGGTTTTACGGACTTCCACGGCGTCCCGGGCCGCGCCGCCGCGCGCCCCGGGGCGGCCGGGCCGAGGCGTGCTGTCCGCCTGGGGCGCGCCGCCCTAGAGTCGGGCCCATGGAGCAGAACGAAGTCGTCCTCAGGGCCATCGGGATTCTCACGCAGTCCGCGGAGTGGATGCGGACGGCGGACCGCGAAGCGGCGTCGGGTACGGAGCCGGGGGCGCGCCCGGACGCGGGTCCCGCGGCGGGGCAGATCGGTTCGCTGGTGGCGGAGGTCTTCCCGTCGTTCACGGTCTCCCCGGAGGCCACCCCGCTGGAGGCGGCGCACTCGGTGACGGAGGCGGCGCTGCCGCCGGTGATGCAGCTCATCGGGGCGTTCTCGTTCGTCTTCACGGAGCTGGCCCGGGTGCATGACGCGGGCCGTACCGACATCACCTCGGAGGAGCTGCTGCGCGAGCTGGCGCTGCGGATGTCCCGTACCCAGGAGTGAGCTCCCCCGGGGGGCGTGCCGCCCTATGCCGCCGGGGGGCGCGGCAGCAGCGCGACGGCCGCCAGCGGCAGTACGGCGAGGAGCACCCAGGGCAGTGCCACGGGGAGCGCCGCGTCGAGGAGCGCCCCCGTGACCGCGCTCCCCACCAGCACCATGACCCCGGAGACCGAGGAGAGGGCGCCCATATAGAGCCCGAGGCGTCCCTCGGCGGCCATTTCCGGGACCCAGGCGCGGGCGGCCGGGGCGATGAGCATCTGACCGAGGGTGAGCAGGGCGACGAACCCCGCGAGGGGTACGAGTCCGGCGGCACCGGTGAGCGCGGCGGGGCGGGCCGCGGCGACGGCCGCGAACCCGGCCGCGAGGACGACGAGCCCGGCGGCCATGGAGCGGCGCGGGTCGAGCCGGGGCGCGGCCCAGCGGGTGACGGGGAGCTGGGCGGTGACGACGAGCAGCGAGGAGAGCGCGAAGAGCCAGGCCAGCGGCGCCTGTGACCCCGCCACGCGCTCGACTTCGGCGGGGACGGCCAGATAGAGCTGGTTGTAGCCGAGCAGGTACGTGCCGTACGCGAGGCAGAGCGCGAGGAACCGCCGGTCGCGGAGGAGCCCGCGCACCCCGCCGGGTTCCCGGGTGGGGGCGCGCCCCGGGATGTGCTGCGGCAGCAGCCACGCGTGGCCCGCCAGGACCAGGACGAAGATCCCGGCTCCGGCGAGGCAGACGGCGCGGAAGTCGACGGCGAGCAGCACCGAGCCGAGCAGGGGCCCGACGAAGGCGCCCGCCTGCCCCGCCACGGTGAAGAGCGCGAGCACCTCGGTCCGGGGCCCCTTCCCCGCCTCCTCCCTGACCACGGCCTGCCGGGCCACCTCCGACTCGACGGCGGGCGAGAAGAGCGCGGCGGCGAAGCCGATGAGCAGTACGGCCCCGATGACGCTCCAGGCCCGCTCGGCGAACCCGAGCCACCCGAACCCGGCGATCCGCAGCGCGCACCCCGCGAGCACCACGGGCCGCACCCCGTACCGGTCGGCGAGCGCCCCGCCGACCACGAACAGCCCCTGCTGGCTGAAGGTCCGCACCCCGAGCACGAGCCCGACCAGCCAGCCGGCCAGACCGATGGCACCGCCGAGGTGATCGGAGAGAAAGGGCAGGACGGCGAAGAAGCCGACGTTGAAGGCGAGCTGGGTGAGGACGAGGAGCCGGAGGAGCGGGCCGAGCTCCGACCAGAGTCCGAGGCGGGGGCGGAGCCGGGACGGGAGGCGGACGGCCGGGTGGGTGGGCGGTGCCGGGTCGGGGTCGGTCATTCCGGGTTCCCGGGGGTTCCCGGGGCGCTTCGCAGGCTCGCTCCACCACGTACCGCCTCCGCCGTCGTGACGGCCAGCGCGCCCAGGAGGGCCAGGACGGCGGCCGGGGCGAGGACGGTCCAGGGGGCGCGTTCCGCGTAGGGAAGGTTCTCGGCGAGGAGGAGGCCCCATTCGGGGGAGGGCGGCTGGGCGCCCAGGCCCAGGAAGCTCAGGGAGGCCAGGGCGAGGGCCATGGAGGGGAGGCGGAGCAGGGCGTGGCGGGTCACCGGGGGGACCACGGCGGGGAGCAGGGCGCGGCGCAGGAGGTGGAGCCGGCCGGCGCCCAGCGCCCGGGTGGCGGCGAGGTGCGTGGTGGCGCGTTCCTGGAGCAGCAGCGCGGAGGTGTGCGCGGCGAGCGGCGCCCAGGCGACGGCGGCCACCGCCAGCGCGGGGGTGGCGGGGCCCGGCCCCGCGACGCCCGCGACGAGGAGTCCGGCCAGGACGGGCGGTACCGCGTTGACGGTGTCCACGGCCGCGCCCGCCACCCTCGGTACGAGGCCGAGCAGCACCCCCGCGAGGAGCGCGGCGGCGGTGACGGCGAGCGCGAGGACGAGGGTGGTGAGCGCGCCGTGTCCGATCCTGGCCAGGACGTCGCGGCCCAGGGCGTCCGTGCCGAAGGGGTGGGCCCAGGACGGCGTCCCCAGCCGCGCGGCCGGGTCCAGGGCGAGCGGGTCGCGCGGCAGCCCCGCGCCGATGGCGGCGAACAGGGGCGCCCCGTAGAGGAGGGGCAGCGCGCGGCGGGCCCGGGATGGCGCGCGGGGCGCCGGGCGGTGGAGCGTCTGGAGGGCGCCGTCGCGCAGGACGGGGCCCAGCAGCAGGCGCCCCGCGCCCCGGGCCGCCGCGCCCGCCACGGCGGCCAGCAGCAGGAGGGCCAGGGCACCGGTCTGGAGGACGGGGAGGTCCTGGGCGAGCGCGGCCTGGAGGGTGAGCCGGCCGAGCCCGGGGATGTCGAAGATCTGCTCGACGGCGACCGCGCCACCGGTGAGGCCGGCCACGAAGAGCCCGAGGTTGGGCAGGAGCCCGGGGAGACAGCGGAGCACGGCCTGACGGGCGATCCGGCCGCCCGGGATACCGCGTGCGGCGGCGGCCGTGGCCCAGGGTTCGGTGAAGGCACCGGGCAGGGTGTCGTCGAGGAGCCGGCCCAGCAGCGCCCCCGCGGGCAGGCCGAGCGCGAGCGCGGGGAGCACCAGCCACCGGGGCCCCTCCCAGCCGAGCGCGGGCAGCCACCCCAGATGGACGCCGACCACGGTGGCCAGCACCGACGCGGTCAGGAACTCGGGCAGCGCGGCGAGCATGGCCGCCGCTCCCCCGGTACGCCGCGCGGCCGGCGCACGCCGGGCGCCCAGCCGTACCGTACGGGCGCAGAGCGCGGCGGCGGTGACGGCGGCGACGCCCAGCGCGGTCGCCATGAGGAGCAGGGAGGCGCCGAGGGCCTGCCCCACGGCGGGCAGCACGGCGGCCCCGGAGATCCAGGAGTGCCCCGCGTCGCCGCGCGCGAGGCCGAGCATCCAGTGGAGGAGGAGACGGCCGGGCCCGTCGTCCAGCCCGAGTTGGTCCCGTACCGCCGCCAGGACCTCGGGGGCGGGGTCGCGCTCGGCGGACCGCGCCTTGAGCACGGTGAGCGCGGGGTCGGTACGGGAGAGCCAGGGCAGCACCCCGATAGCGCAGAGCAGCCCGCCGACGAGAGCGGCACGCCACAGAGCGCCCACCGCCACGAGGCGTACGGCGGCGGGGCGCGCGGTACGGGGCGAGGTGGTGCGGCCGGGGGACGCGACCCGGCCGGGGAGCACGGCGCTCTCCGGCGCGGACGGGCCGGGGGGCCGGGTACCGCCCGGTATGACGCGGCCGGGGGCCGGCGCGGATGGGCCGGAGACCCCGGCCCCGCTCGGTGTGGCGCCGCCGGGGGCCTGCGTGGGCGGGCCCGGAGGTCCGGCACGGTCCGGCACGGCCGGATCGGCGGGCGCGGCCCCGCTCGGTATGGCGCCGCCGGGGGTCGGTGCAGGCGGACCCGAAGACCCGGTACGGGCCGGCGCTGCCGGGCCCGGGGGCGTGGGCCCCTGGGGCCGGGCGGGCGGGGGTCGGTTCATGTCGGGGGTGGTCAGGGGCGGGTGCCGGGGGCGACGAGGGTGCGCTCGTACGGGTCGAGCAGGGCGCCCCGTACGGACGTGGCGACGCCGACGATGTTGCGCTGGTGGACCAGGGGGACGACGGCGTCCGTGGCCAGGATCTTCGCCTCGGCGGCGAGCGCCGCGCGCCGCCGCTGGCCCGGGTCCGCCACCGCTTCGGCGGATGCGACCGCGCGGTCCACGTCCTTCGCGCAGAGCTGCGCGATGTTGTACGTACCGTCGCACGTGTAGTCGCTCGCGAGGACGGAGACGGGGTCCCCCGTGTCCAGCATGGTGTTGCGGGCGCCGATGAACGCGTCGAACTTCCCGGCGAGCGCGTCGCCCTCGATACGCGAGGACTCACGGACCGTCAGCTTGACGGTGAACCCCGCCTTCTCCAACTGCTGCTGCACGACCTGGGCGACCTCCGGCAGCTCGGGCCGGTTGTCATACGTGGCGAGGGTGATCGCGGCGCCCTTGACCTCGGCGGGGGTGGCCGCCTCCGCCCGCCCCGCGGGCCGCTGCCGCCCGCCCGCAGCCCAGGTGAGCGCGGGGCCGAAGATGCCCTGGCCCGCATCGGCGTACCCCTCGTAGACGTTCTTGGCGAGGACGGCGGTGTCGAGGGCCTCCCGCGCGGCGGCCCGTACCGCCGGATCGGCGAAGGCGCCGGTGCGGGTGTTGAGGACGAGGCTGGTGGTGCGCGCGGTGGGCACCTCGCGGGCGACGCCCTTGGGGAGGGCCGAGGCCTGCGAGACGGGTATCGCCTCCGCGATGTCCTCCTCGCCGGAGCGCAGGGCGTTGGCACGGGCGGTGCCGTCCGCGATGAACTTCGCGTCGATCCCGGCCGCCTGGGCCCGCCCGCCCCAGTAGTCGTCGAAGCGGTCGAGGGTGGCGGAGGAGGCGCCGTCGACCTTGGTGAGCGTGAAAGGACCGGTGGCGTGGCCGACCGGATCGGGCCCCCGCGCGGCCTTCCCCTGGGCGGAACCATCCGTTCCGTACGCCTGCGATCCGTACGCCTTCGGGGAGAGCACCGCCAGGCTGGGGCCCGCGAGCCGGAGGGGCAGGACCGGGTCGGGGGCGGCCGTGGTGATACGGACCGTGTGGGCACCCTCCGCCTTCACCGTCAGCCCGGTGCCCGAGAGCGCGGCGGGGGCAGGGCGCGCCCGGGTCGCGTGCGTGAGCGCGGCGGCGGCCGACGCCGCGGTGACCGGCTCCCCGTCCTGGAACGTGGCCTCGCGCAGGGTGAAGACCCAGCCCCGGTCGCCCTCCTGGCGCCACGACTCCGCGAGCGCGGGCACGGCGGAGCCGTTGCCGTCCAGCCGGGTCAGCCCCTCGGTGACGCCGAGCCGGCTGAGGAGGGTCGCGTCGGCGCCGTACGGGGAGAAGTTCTCGGACGGCGGGAACGCGAGCGCGACCCGCAGCCGCGAACCGGCGGCGCCGGACCCCGAGCCGTCGGTGCCGCCTCCGCCCCCGCCCCCGGCGAAGCAGCCGGTGAGCAGCGGGGCGAGCAGGGGAACGAGCAGCAGACCGGCGGCCGGGCGGCGGCGGAGGGCAGGGCGCATGGTCCTTCTTCTCGGTGGCGGCAAGACAGTTCGGTGGCGGGCAAGACAGAAAAAGAGGTTACCTGATAATCATTTTCACCAGGTCATGGGGATCTCGAAGTGCACCGTCCCCGCCGGGACCCCGGGGACCCCCTCCGCCGGCTCCCGCTCGTCGCAGACCACCTTCCCGAGCGACCGCCAGAAGGGCTCGGCGCCGGTGACCGCCGGGTCGGTGTGGAGGTAGACGGAACGGTAACCGCCGTCCGCCACCGCGAATTCCAGCAGCTCGCGGACGAGCGCCCGCGCGAGCCCCTGGCGCCGGTGGTCCGGCCGTACGTACACCCGGCGCAGGTGCGCGGTCTCGCCGGAGGGGTAACGCTCCGCGAGCCAGCGGGGGTTGGGCGGGTGCGCGGGCCCCCGGGAGTCGAGCGCGGCGGTGGCGACGACCTCCGCGCCCTCCATACCCTCCGCGCCCTCCGCGCCTTCCGCCACGGCGACCAGCAGCGTGTGGCGTACGGGGGTGAGATAGGCGGCCTCGATGTCGATGATGTCGCCGTGCCAGCGCGGCACGTACCCCGAACCGAAGTCGTGGTACACGGTGTCGAGCATCACGGCTCGGGCGGCGTCGGCGTCCTCGGGGGTCGCCGTTCGGATGCGGTAGGCAGGCACTTGCGCATCATATGCAACAAGGGGTGGGGAAGGGCAGACCGGAGGCGGGGTCCGGTTGGTGGGATGGATCACCTTGCCCCGACGCCCTGTTACGGCATGACGGTGTCAGGACGGAAAGGCACCCTGTCGGGCGCGCGGCACCGTGCCCAGGAAGCGGACATGCGGGCGGCCCTCCGCGTCCTCGTCCCGGGTGACGGCGGCCCGTACCCCGTAGACCTCCGCGATCAGCGCCTCCGTGATCACCTCGCCGGGGGTGCCGCCCGCGACCACCCGGCCCCGGGAGAGGACCACGACCTCGTCGCAGTACATCGCGGCGAGGTTGAGGTCGTGCAGGGCGATGACGGTGGTGACGGGGAGGGCCGCGACCAGGCCGAGCAGCTCCAACTGGTGCTGGATGTCGAGGTGGTTGGTCGGCTCGTCCAGAAGGAGTTCGCGGGGCGCCTGGGCGAGGGCCCGGGCGATCTGGACGCGCTGGCGCTCCCCGCCCGAGAGGGTGTGCCAGGACTGCCCGGCGCGGTCGGTGAGCCCGGTGCGCTCCAGGGCGGTCCCTACGGCCTCCTCGTCCTCGCCGGACGGCGGCGTCCAGGCCCTGCGGTGCGGGATGCGGCCGAGGCGTACGACATCACGGACGGTCAGGTCGACCTGGGTGTCCGTCTGCTGCTCCACCACGGCGACCCGGCGCGCCACCGCCCGGCGCCCCACGGCGGCCAGCGGCTCGCCGTCCAGGGTGACCACACCGGAGGCGGGGGCCAGGACGCCGGAGAGCAGCCGGAGCAGGGTGGACTTGCCGGAGCCGTTCGGGCCGAGCAGCCCCACGGTGGAGCCGGGCCGGGGCGCGAGGGAGACCCCGTCGAGGATCAGCCGCCCCGCCGCCGTACGGGAGACCCGGTCGGCGGCGAGGCCGGGGCCGGGCCCCTCCCCCGTCGTCGCCGCCTCCGACTCCGTCTTCTCCCCGTACGTCATCGGACCCGCCTCCCCCGGTACAGCACCAGCACGAACGCCGGGACCCCGATCAGCGAGGTCACCACCCCCACCGGGACCTCCTGCGGGTCGAGCACCGTACGGGCCAGGGTGTCGACCCAGACCAGGAAGATCGCCCCGGCCAGCGCGGTGACCGGGAGCAGTCTGCTGTGCGCGGGGCCGGCCAGGGCGCGCGCCGCGTGCGGCAGGACCAGGCCGACGAAGCCGATCGCCCCCGCCGAGGAGACCAGCGCCGCCGTCAGCAGCGCGGTGACGCAGAGCAGCACGACGCGCGTACGGGCGACGGAGACGCCGAGGTGCCCCGCCGCCTCCTGCCCGAAGGCGAAGGCGTCCAGCGTCCGTCCGTACCCCAGGCACACCGCCAGCGCCACCAGGAGCACCGCCGCGCAGATCCGCACATCGCCCCACCCCGCGCCGCTGAGCGAGCCGAGCAGCCAGAAGAGCACCCCGCGCGTCGTCTCGGCGTCGGCGGCGGTGAGGACGACGAACGAGGTGAGCGCCGAGAAGAGCTGCATCGCCGCGACCCCGGAGAGCACCACCCGGTCCACCGTCCCGCCCAGCGTCTGGCTGAGCAGCAGCACCATCGCGAACGAGCAGACCGCGCCGGCGAACGCCCCGCCGGAGACGGAGAGCGCCCCTCCGCCGACCCCGAGCACGACCACCAGGACCGCCCCGGTGGACGCCCCCGAGGAGACGCCGAGCACGAAGGGGTCGGCGAGCGGGTTGCGGAGCAGCGACTGCATGACCGCGCCGCAGACCGCGAGCCCGGCGCCGCAGACGGCGGCGAGCAGGGTGCGCGGCAGCCGCAGGTTCCAGACGATGCCGTCGCGGATCGGGGTGAGCGTGGACTCGCCCCACCCCAGATGCGCGGCGACCACCGACCAGACGTCCGGGACCCGGATGTCCGCCGGGCCGATGGTGATCGCGACGGCGACGGAGAGGACGAGCGCCACGATCCCCCCGGCCCATCCCACCCATCCGGTCCGCCCGGACCAGGCGGACCGGCCGGCCCCGGGGCCGGGGGTGGGGCGGGGCGCCCGTATGAGCGGCACCGTGGTCACGCGGCGGGCGCGTAGGCGCGCAGGGCCGCGGCGACCCGCTCCACGCCCTCGACCGTACGGATGCTGGGGTTCATCGCCTGCCCGCTGACCTTGACGAACCGCTTCTCCTTGACCGCGTCCATGTTCTTGGTGACCGGGTTCCTCTCCAGGAACTCGATCTTCTTCTCGGCCGTCTCCGCGGTCTCCTGCCTGCGCGTGAGATCCCCGATGACGAGGAAGGTGGGGTTGCGGTCGGCGACCGTCTCCCAGTTGATCTGGGGCCACTCGTCGTGTGTGTCGTCGAAGACGTTCCGCGCGCCGACCGCGTGGGTGATGATGCCGGGCGCGCCGCAGCAGCCGCCCATGTACGGGGAGTCGGAGTTCGCGAACCAGTAGAGGAACGTCGCGTCCCCCGCCTTCTTCGCGTCGATCCCCGCCACGGCCTTGGCCATCCGCGCCTTGAGCTCGGCGACGAGCCGGTCGCCGCGCTCCCGGACGTCGAAGATTGTGGCCAGGTCGCGGATCTCGCCGTAGATGTCCTCCATGGTCAGCGGCTTGGCGCGGGTCCCGTCGCCGTCGCCGCTGTTGTCCTTGACGCAGTCGGACGGCGAGACGTACGTGGGGACGCCGACCTTCGCGAACTGGGCCCGGGTGGCGACGCCGCCCTTGCCGAGGGTGGAGACGAAGGAGGCGGCGACGAAGTCGGGTTCGGCGTCCAGCACCTTCTCGAAGGAGGGGTTGTTCTCGGCCAGCCGGGGGACCTTGGCGTTCTCCTTCGCCAGGCCGGCGGGGAGCGGGTCGGTCCAGGTGGCGGTGCCCGCCATGCGGTCGCCGAGGCCGAGGGAGAGCAGGATCTCGGTGGTGCCCTGGTTGAGCGAGACGGCCCGGCGCGGGGGCGCGTCGACCCGTACCGTCTCGCCGCAGTTGGTGAGGGTACGGGCGGCGGCCGTGCCCTTGCCCGGCGCTCCGCCCCCGTCCGTGGCGCCGGAGGTTCCCGGCCCGCCGCAGCCGGTGACCAGCAGGGCCCCGGCGGCGAGGAGCAGCGCGGCCCGGCGGGCCCGGGATATACGGGGCCCGGAGAGGCGGGCGCGGAAGGGGCCGGCAAGGAAGGGGCCGGCAAGGGGGGTACGGGCCCGGGAGGTACGGGTCCGGGGGAGGCGGCCGGAGATGCGGGCGCCGAAGGGACGGGTGAGCTGACGTGCGATCGGCACGGGGTCGTTCCTCTGCGTCGAGGGCCCATGCGCGGAGCCCGGTCGTACGGTGCTCCCCCGCCGACGGTCCGCGGACGGGGGCCGCCAGCAGGTCTTCGGACTCGGGGTCACGCGGACGGAGCGCCTTCCCGGACCGAGTGCGGTCCAGTGGCCGATGCCCCGCCCGTCGCCCTCACCGCTGCGCGTCAGTTCCGGATTCCCACCGGATTCCCTGACCCAGGTGCCTGGGTACGACTGGCCCCGGCAAGCTATCACAGGCGGTTTTCCGCCCCGCCCCCCTACTTTTCGGGCACTTTCCCGGCCCGTACGGCCCTCGTCCCGGCAGGATGGCGGACACCCCGCGCCGGGGCGCCGGAGAATGCCGTATGGCCGAAACCACGTCACCGGCGACTGCCGCCACCGCCCCCGTGACGGTCGCGCTGATCGACGACCACCCGGTGGTCCTCGCGGGCATAGAGTCCTGGTACGCGGCCTCCGAACGCCCCATCACCGTGGTCGCCAAGGGGCCCTCCGTCGCGGTGGCGACCACCGGTCCCGGCCGGGAGGCGGATGTGGTGGTCCTCGATCTCCAGCTCGCCAACGGCGTGCCCGCCTACCCCGAACTGCGCCAACTCGTCGCCGGGGAGCGGCAGGTCATCGTCTACACGATGCAGGACAGCCAGGAGACCGCCCTGACCTGCCTGGACCTGGGCGCGTTCACGTATCTCACCAAGGCGGAGGGCGAGCGCCATCTGATGGCGGCGACGCTGGCGGCGGCGGACTGCCGCCCGTACACGCCGCCCGCGCTGGCCGGGGCGTTCGGCAGCGACGCGCGGACGGGGCGGCCCTCGCTGACCCCGCGTGAGGTGGAGGTGCTGCTGGAGTGGTTCCAGTCGGAGTCGAAGGCGATGGTCGGGGAGAGCCTGGGGCTCTCGGTCCGTACGGTCAACACCTATCTGGAGCGGGTGCGCATCAAGTACGCCAACGCCGGGCGCCCCGCGACGACCAAGGCGAACCTGGTCGCGCGGGCCATCCAGGACGGGTGGACCTCGCTGGACGAGCTCTGAGCGGGGCGGTGGCCGGCCGGCGGGTGGACCGGCCGACGACGCACCGGCCGACGGTGGACCGGCCGACGGTGGGCCCACCAACGCCGGCCCGGCCAGCCGCAGGCCGGCGGTGGACCGGCCAGCCGCAGGCCGGCGGTGGACCGGCTAGCCGCAGGCCGAGGCGTCGGGGGCGGCTGAGACAGGGCTTCGGGTACGGGTACGAGGCTTCCCTGACCCGGCCCCCGGCCCCCCGGCCCCTCCCCCGGCACCTCCCGCGGTCCCTCCCGCGGCCCCGGCGCCGACGGTGCAGGACGCCTCGACCCGGAGCCGCCCCTCGCTCCGTACGGTACGCACCCGCACCGCCGCCCCGGCCCCTTCGCCGCCGTCGCCACCGTTGCCGTCGCCGCCCTCCGTCGCCCCCGGGATCTCCGTCCCCGGCGCGTCCGTCACCACGCTCACCCGGATCAGGCCGCCGCCCCGGATCACCGTGGCGCGGGCGCTGCGTTCGGCGGTGGCGAGGGCGGCGAGCACCGGCTCGGTGAGGGCGCGGCGCAGCCGCCGGTCGACCGGGGCCGAGGCGCCGCGCACGGCGAGCTGGACATCGACGCCGTGGCGCTCGGCGACATCGATACCGGCCCGCAATTCGTGGAGCAGCGGGTCGTGCGCGTGGTCGCGCTCCGCGAAGAGCCGCCGGAGCCGGGCCGCCTCGATGGCGGAGCGGCGCCGTACCGCCTCGTCCCCCGGTTCCAGCGTGCCGTCGGCGAGGCCGGTGAGCAGGGGCAGCACGGAGGAGTCGAGTTCGGCGTAGCGGGCCCGCTGGTCGGCGTGGATCTGGGCGGCCACGGCGGCCTCCGTACGGACCCGCTCCCGCTCGCGCCCCGTCGCGCTCGCCGCGGCGGCGCAGTCGCCCAGCGAGCGGGCGAGGATCGCGGCGGCGACCTGGAAGGTGCAGATGGCGAGGGCGCTGACGGCCATCCCGGCGGCGGCCTGCCGGCCCGGGTCGCCCGCGAGGAGCAACTGCCCGAGGGTGAGGAGGAGATGGCCGCCGATGAAGAGGAGCGTGGGCCCGAACCCGGCGTCGAAGAGCAGCAGCACCCCGAACCAGCCGATCTCCAGGAAGGTCCAGTGCGGGGTGCCGACGAAGTCCCCCACGGGCAGGTCGCCGGTGGAGACGGCGGAGGCGACGAGGGCGCAGGCCAGCCCGAGCGCCACCCACCAGCGGGGCCGCCCGCGCCGGTCGGCGCCGAGCAGCGCGTCCGCCATGATCAGGAGGGTGAGCAGGGTGAAAGCGGCGAGCTGGACCCAGGGCCGCTGGTAGCCGCGCAGGCTGGCGAGGAGGGCGGGCAGGGCGAGCCCGAGGTGGACGGCGGTGAGGATGAAGAGCCCGGCAGCGCGGAGCCCGGAACGGAGCGCACGGGCGATCCGCTCGGCCCCCGGGTCGGGCCGGGGGCCGGGGGCGTTGCCGCCGGGGGGCCGCGCGCGGTCAGCCACGGGGCCACTCCAGCCGTACGGTCGTCCCGGCGCCGGGCCGGGAGTCGACGGTGGCCGCGCCGCCCGCCGCCGCCATCCGCTCGACGACGGAACGGGCCAGCCCCCGGCGGTGCGCGGAGACCCGGGCCGGGTCGAAGCCGTGCCCCTCGTCGCGGACGACGACGGTGACGGTGAGATACACCCCGGCGTCCAGGGCCCGCGCGTAACCCGTACGCGGTGCGGGCCGGTCGGGCCGGCCGGATCCGCCGGGTCCGCCGGGCCGGTCGGGTCCGCCGGGCCGGTCGGATCCGCCGGGCCGGTCGGATCCGCCGGGTCCGCCGGGCCGGTCGGATCCGCCGGGTCCCCCAGGTCTGCCCCGGGTGGCCGTCACCGTGGCCGTACGGACCCCCGCGTGCCGCGCGACATTGCGCAGCGCCTCGCCGAGGGCACCGCGCAGGGCGACGGCGACGGGGCCCGGTACCTGGCCGAGGGAGCCGGGCGTACGGTCGAACGCGGTACGGACGGAGAGCGGGTGGCCGTCGAGTTCGGCGAGGAGTTCCCGGGTCAGATCGGCCGGGGCCGCCGGGTCCGGGGCGGCGGGGCCGGCCGGTGCGCCCGGGGCGGCGCCCGGATCCCGGGCGGCCGGCGGGTCGGCGAGGGCGAGGCGCCGCAGGTCCTTCGCGGCCTGGGCGCGGACCACCGCCGGGCTGAGCGAGCGGCCGTGCGCCGAGACCATCAGCAGCGTGGCGCACGCGGTGTCGTGGAGCGTGGCGAGGTGTTCCCGCTCGGCGGCCCGCTGCGCCTGGGCGATCTCGTGCCGCCGCCGGGCCCCCTCCGCCCGGGCCGCCGCCGCGTCGGCGGCTCTGCTGCCCCGCAGAATGAGCCGGTACATGGCCTGGCAGAGGAGGGTCTGCACAAAGAGCCAGCCGACATTGGGCAGTGCGTACGTCCAGCCGTCGGGCCGGTCGAGGGCCACCCCCGCCAGGTCCACGGCGGCGAGCAGCGTGGCCACCGGCAGCGCGATCCTGGCCGGGTGGGTGAGCTGGTAGGCCACCGCGACGATGCTGATGACGACCAGCACCCACGTACTGCCGTACCGGGTCTGGGAGTCGGGGACGGTCAGGTGCTGCGTGAGACAGACCCCGGCGAACACGGCGAGGTCCGCGCCGAGGAGCCCGCGCGGATGGCGGCCGGCCAGCGCGAGCCGGCAGTACAGGACGCTCCAGGCGATGACGGCGGCGGAGACGGCCGAGGCGGCGGCCATCTCGGGCACGGGCATGGCGGGGACGGCGAGCGCGGCGCCGGAGCAGACGACGACGGCCCGGATCGGGTGGGCGTAACGGAACACGAACGCCACGAACTCACGCTCGGCGGGCCCGGGGGCGGGTGCGGGTGCGGGCCCGGGTGTGGGTGCGCTCACGGGAACCCGGGCCTGGTCCGGCCCCTGACCGCCCGGACTGTCAGGACCGTCAGGGCCGCCCGGACCGCCCGGACCGCCCGGACCGTCCGGGCGGCCCTGACTCTGTTGAGGGAGGCCCCTTAAGGGACCCGTGTCGTTCTCATCCGGCTCATGCACCATGCGGCGCCTCATCCGTCGCTCTTTCTCCGGCAATTGTCGGTCGAATGACCGTCACACGTCGAGGGCGTCCGGCGATACCGTTTCACGCGTCAGGGCCCTGGCGCCGCGACCGCTCTCGGGGGTGAGCGGCCACCGCGGCCGCACGCACCCCTGCCTCATGGGGGTGGGCAGGGGTACGTGCGGAAAGGGCCCCAGTGTACGGGCGGCCTCGGCGGAGATCCGAGCTCTGGCCAACGCTGAGCCGGGCCGGCACGCGGCGCCCGGGAACTCGGCCGGCACCGCCCCCGAGTCCGCTCCCCGCCGAGTCGGCTGCCCCCCGACTCCGCTACCCCCCGAAAGCCAGGCCCGTGTAGTTGTCGGCGAGTTCCGCGGCGGCGTGCGGGGACGCGGCGATCCGGTCGAGTTCGGAGAGCTGGAGCCGGGTGTCGAAGGCGGACTGCGCGGGGTCGGTATGGAGGGTGGTGGTCATGAAGTACGAGAAGTGCTCGGCCCGCCAGACCCGGCGCAGCGCGGTGGCGGAGTACGTGTCGAGGAGTTCCGTGGACCCGGTCGCGTACCGCGCGGCGAGGGCGCGGGCCAGGACGATGACATCGGCGGCGGCCAGATTCAGCCCCTTGGCCCCGGTCGGCGGGACGATGTGCGCGGCGTCCCCGGCCAGCAGCACCCGGCCGTACCGCATCGGCTCGGTCACCGAACTCCGCATGGGGAGCACGGACTTGGCGGTGACGGGCCCGCGCTCCAGCCGCCACCCGGGCGCCGCGTCGAGCGCGAACCGGGCGTCCAGCTCGTCCCAGATCCGGGCGTCGGGCCAGTCGGCGGGGTCGGTGCCGTTGGGGACCTGGAGGTAGAGCCGGCTGACGCTCGTGGAGCGCATGCTGGCCAGCGCGAAGCCGCGCGGCGAGTGCGCGTACACCAGCTCCTCGTACACGGGCGGCGCGTCGGCGAGGATGCCGAGCCAGGAGTACGGGTAGGTCCGCTCGTACGTCGTCCGCACGCCCTCCGGTACGGCGTCCCGGGCGACCCCGTGGAACCCGTCGCACCCGACGACGTAATCGCAGGTCAGCACCTGCTCCCGCCCCTCGTGCCGGAACCGTACGGCGGGCGTGTCGGTGTCGGCGCCGGTCACCGCGAGCGCCTCCGCCCCGAAGAGCAGCGGCCCGCCCTCGGCGAGCTGGAGGGCGATCAGGTCCTTGACCACCTCGGTCTGCGCGTACACCATCACCCGCCGCCCGCCGGTGAGTCCGGGGAAGTCGATCCGGTGGCCCCGCCCGCCGAAGCGCAGCTCGATCCCGTCATGGACCAGCCCCTCCCGGTCCATCCGGGCCCCGGCCCCGGCGGCGCGCAGCGCGTCCACGGTGGGCTGCTCCAGGATCCCGGCGCGCTGCCGCCGCTCGACGTACCCCCGGTCGCGGCTCTCCAGCACGACGGAGGCGATGCCCGCGCGGTGCAGCAGGCGGGCCAGCAGCAGACCGGCCGGGCCGCCGCCCACGATGCCGACGGTGGTACGCATCAACTTCCCCCGCCCGTCCCGTTGTCCGACGGTATTCATCCGGAAGGAGCCGGAGTCCGTCCTTTTCCGGGCCCCGAGTCTGTGCTGACCAGGGACACCTGTCAACGCCCCCGTACAACGAAAGCCCACCCCGGTGGACGGCGGAGAAGACTGAAGACGACTGGACACGACTGGACACGGCTGGACACGGCTGGACACGGCTGGACACGGCTGGACACGGCTGAAGGGCCCCACCCGGCGGTGAGGCCCTTCAGCAGCTCAGTAGCGACTACTGGTTGTTGTGCCCGTTGCCGCCGCCCTTGCCATTGCCGTTGCCATTTCCGTTGCCGTTGTTGCCCTGGCCCTGGCCCTGGTTGCCGTCACCGGCACCGGCGTCGCCCGCGTCACCCGCGCCGGCATTCACAGCACCCGCGTCGTCCGCCGCACCGGCGCCACCATTGCCGTTGCCCTGGTCAGCGCCCTGAACGGCGCCCTGGTCGGCGCCACCGTCACCATTGCCGCCGTTGCCGTTACCGGCATTGCCGTTGCCGCCGCCACCGTTGCCGCCGTCGCCGATCTGCGCGCCGACCGCGTCCAGCGCGGTGGTCACCGGCTGGAAGAAGGTGATGCCGCCGACGGTGCAGTCGCCGCTGCCGCCGGAGGTGAGGCCGACGGCCCCGCCGTTCGCGGTGAAGAGCGAGCCGCCGCTGTCGCCCGGCTCGGCGCAGACGTCGGTCTGGATGAGGCCGTTGACGATGTCGCCGTTGCCGTAGTTGACGGTGGCGTCCAGCCCGGTGACCGCGCCGTCGCTCAGCCCGGTGGTGGAGCCCATCCGGATGACTTCCTGGCCCACGGTCGCCTCTTCGGCGCCGACGATGTTCACGGTCTGGTTGCCCGTGTTGACGGTGCTGGGCGCCTCGGTCGTGGGGTCGTCGTACGTGGCGAGGGCGAAGTCGCCGCCCAGGTCGAAGGTCGCGTCCTGGATGGTGGCGACCGGCTGCCCGTTCTGGGCGTCCGACCACTCGGCGGCGGCGACGCCGCAGTGCCCGGCGGTGATGAAGCCGGGGGCGCCGTCCGCCGTCACGACATTGAACCCGAGGGAGCAGCGCGCGCCGCCACCGAAGATGGCGTCACCGCCCTCGGCCAGCGGCTTGAACGCGCCCGCGCTCCGCTGGATCCGGGCGACGTCGGAGCCGAGCGACTTGACGGTCGACTCGATCCGGTTCCACCCGTCACCCGTGACGGTGCTGTCGGCGGTGACCTGGACCTGGTTGGTCCTGGGGTCGATGGACCAGGCGGTGCCGGGAACGGTCGCCTCGGCCTTCAGCGTCTTCGAGGCGGCCTTCAGCGCGGCCGTGCTGTTCTTGACGTTTCTGACGACGGCACCGGCCTGCTTGACCTGGAGCTCGACCTTGTTGTTGCTGCCGACGACATTGATGACGACCTGCTGCTTCTGGGAGTCGTAGAACGACCCGGCGACCGCGTCACCCAACTGGGCCGCGATCTGCGACGCGAGCTCCCCGGCGGCCGCGGCGTTGACCTTCTTCGGCGTCAGCTCCGGCTCGCCGTCCTGCGAGGCATTGGCGTTCGGCAGCAGGATCGCGGCCGCCGCAATGGCTACAGCGCCACCCCCGGCGAAGACGAACTTCCGCTTGGGTATGCGTTTGTGGCTCAACTCAAGACCTCCTGTGGGGGACGGGAGTCCGCTCGCCGGCAGCAGACGTGGAACGCGCTATGGGCCTGAATACGGACGGGGCCCGAGAGGCGTTCAACACAACTTCCCCGCAACCGAGTTCACCCCCTCCGCAGCCCTCCCCCACGCCCGTCCCCACCTGCTGGGATCCCTGTCGGGGCGCCCCGCGAAAAAAATCAAGGGAACGGGCCCTGCGGGGCCGTGCGCCGGATCCCGCCGTCAGCGGCCGTGAAGAGCCACGGGGCGTGTGACCGGCACGGCGGCCTCCGCGCCGACGGAATGGGGGCGAACCCGTTCTCGGCACGCTGGAGCACATCGAGCCGCCGAGCCCGTTCGGCGGCTCGTCGTAGCCGGACTGCTCCTCGTCGCGGCGGACCTCGTGGGGCCCGGCGGAGAGTTCCCGGGGGTCGAACCGCCCCTGCCCCGCGCTCCCCCTACCCCTCCCCCCGCGACCGCCAGAGCAGCCAGCCGAAGTAGGGTGCGCCGATCACCGCTGTGACGAGGCCCACCGGGATCTGGGCGGGGGCGATGACGCTCCGGCCGACGGTGTCGGCGACGACCACCAGGACCGCGCCGATCAGCGCGGTCACCGGGAGGACCCGGGCGTGCCGCCGCCCCACCAGGGCACGCGCCGCGTGCGGGGCGACCAGGCCGACGAAGCCGATCACACCGACCGCGGCGACGGCCCCCGCGGTCAGCGCGACGGCGAGGGTGAGGAGTCCCAGGCGGGCGGTGGCGGGCCGGATGCCGAGGAGGCGGGGGGTGTCGGCGTCGAGGCCGATCAGGTCGAGGACGCGGCGCAGGACGACGAGGGCGGGCACCGCGACGGCCAGCGCGAGGGCCACCGGGATCAGTTCGGGGAACGTACGTCCGTACGTGGAGCCGGAGAGCCAGACCAGCGCCTTCGTCGCGTTGTACGGGTCGGTCAGCACGATCAGCAGGCTGACCAGGGCGCCCGTACCGGCCGAGACGCCGATGCCGATGAGGACCAGCCGGTTCTGCTCCAGGCCGTGGCGGGCGGCGAGCCCGAAGACCAGTCCGGCCGCCGCGCCCGCGCCCGCCAGCGCCGCGCCGCCGATCAGCCAGAACCCGGCGAAGGGGACGAGGGTGAGCACGGTGACCGCGCCGACGCCCGCGCCGCCGACGACGCCGAGGACGCCCGGTTCGGCGAGCGGGTTGCGGGACACGGCCTGGACGACGGCCCCGGCGAGCGCCAGCGCCGTACCGGCGAGGAGGGCGCCGGCGACCCGGGGCAGCCGGGTGTCGAGGACGAAGGTGACCAGGCGGCCGGAGCGTCCGGTGAGCCAGTTGGCGACATCGCCGAGGAGCAGGGTGGCGTCGCCGAGCAGGGTCGCTGCGACGAGCGCGCAGACCAGCGCCGTACCGGTGACGAGGAGGGTGAGGAGGTACGTACGCCGGCCGCGCAGCCGGGTGAACGCGGTCGCCCCGCCCCCGCCGCCGCTCCCGGCCCCGCTCCCGGCCCCCGTGGAGCCGTCGTGGCGGGCCCGGTGGGCGAGCGCGACCAGGAGGACGGCGCCGAAGAAGGTGGTGACGACGCCGGTCGGCACCGCGACCCCGGCGCCCGCGCCGAAGAGGGCCCGCAGCAGGACATCGGCGCCGAGCACCACGAGCACCCCGGCGAGCGCGGAGACCGGCAGGAAGACCCGGTGGCGCAGGAGCCCGGGGGCGCGGGCCCCGGCGAGCCGGACGAGGGCGGGCGCGCAGAGGCCGACGAAGCCGATGGGCCCGGCGATGGTGACGGCGACGGCGGCGAGCAGCACGGCGAGGACGACCGCGAGGACGCGGGTCAGCCGGGGGTTGACGCCGACGACCGCGGCGCCGTCGTCGCCGAGCGCGAGGATGTCGAGCCGTCCGCCGAGCAGGACGAGCCCGAGCAGCGCGGCGAGCCCGACCGGCGCGAGCGGGGCGATGGTGCCCATGCCGATCTGGGCGAGGGAGCCGTTGCCCCAGGCGAAGAGCCCGGTGGTCTGCTGGGCGCGCAGCAGCAGGAGGGTGCCGCTGAGGCCGCCGAGCGCGAGGGTGAGCGCCGACCCCGCGAGGACGAGCCGGATCGGCCCGGCCCCGGCCCGCGAGAGCGCGAGCACGACCCCGGCGGCGAGCAGCCCGCCGGCGAAGGCGGTGGCCCCGGCGGGGAGCGCGGGCAGTTGGATGCCGAAGGCGGCGACGGCGACAACGGCGAGGTAGGCACCGGCGTTGACGGCGAGCGTGTCGGGCGAGGCGAGCGTGTTCCGCGACACGGACTGCAACGCCGCCCCCGCCGCCCCGAGCGCGCACCCGACGGCCACCCCCGCGGCGAGCCGGGGCAGCCGGGAGGCGAGCAGCACGGCCGACGCCTGATCGCCGGGGGCGCGCCAGAGGGCGGAGAGGTCGACGGCGGCGGTGCCCTGCCCGAGATGGACGGCGGCGAGGCCGGCCAGTACCACCAGGGCACCGCAGACGGCGAGCCAGGTGCGGAGACGGCCCGAGGCGGGCGGTGCGGCAGCGCGGCCGGCGGCGATGTCGTCGGCGGCGGTACGACCCGCATCGGCACGGCCCGTACCGGTACGGCCCGCGCCGGTACGGCCCGCGCCGGTATGACGTCTGGTCCCGATACTCATGACAGCAAGTTCAACCGGTTATGGGGCGGATCTGATGATGGGGCAGCTCTGATCAGCCGGTGAGGGCGGTGACGACGGCGTCCACATAACTCCGCATGGAGGCGGTGGACCCGAACATCCAGATGCCGTCGGGCAGCCGGTGGACCTCGTCCTTCTTCACGAACGGCAGGGACTTCCAGACCGCGTTGTCCTTGAGCCCGGCCGCGAACGGGTCCTCGGCCTCGTCGTTCGTGATGTACATGAACCGGGCGCTGCCGATCTTCGTCAGCCCCTCGACATCGGTGGAGGCGAGTCCGTACGCCTTGTCGCCCTTGAGCTTCCACGGGTTGGTGAGCCCGAGTCCGGTGTTGACGTCACCGAGCAGCGAGCCCTCGGCGTACGGGCGTACGGTGACCTGGTTGCCCTCCTTCCAGCCGTCTGCGAAGGCGACCTCGGCGCCGCCGAGTCCGGCCGTCGCGAGCTTCTTCCTGCCGTCCGCGACCTTCTCGCGGTACGCGGCGATCTCGGCGCGGGCCTTCTCCTGGGTGCCGGTGGCCTCGGCTATCAGGTTGAGGTTGTCGAGCATCTGGTCGATCTGCCGGCTCGCGTCCGCCGACCGCACCACCACGACGGGCGCCACCTTGGAGAGCTGGGCGATGGCGGAGTCGGAGAGGTCGTTGGTGGCGACGACGAGATCGGGCTTGAGCCCGGCGACGGTGGCGGCGCTGGGCTCCCCGCGGGTGCCGATGTCCTTGACGCCGCCGGAGAGCGGCGCGGCGTGGTCGTACGCCTTGTACCCCTTGATGTCGGCGGCCCCGACCGGCTGCACGCCCAGCGTGACCAGGGACTCGACGACGTTCCACTCGGTGCCGACGACCCGCTTGGCAGGACCGTCGAGGGTGACCTTCTTCCCACGGGCGTCGGTGACGGTGACCCCGGACTCCGGGGAGGAGCCCGGGCCGGCAGGTGTCTCCGTGGTCCCGCACCCACTGACCACCAGCGCGAGGCCCACACCGAGGCCCACACCGACGACACACCGGCCGAGACGCCGGGGAGCAATAGCCATGACAGCCATGACGAGATTCAGGACCTTTCCGTTCTGAGGTGATGACGGCCGACCGCACGGGTGCGCGGAATGCCGGTGGAGGCGTCGGGTTCGACCTCGATGTGAATCCCGTACACGTCGCTGAGCAGCGCGGACTCGTACACCCGCGCCGGTGCGCCGGCCGCGACGACGCGCCCGGCGGAGAGCAGGACGACCTGGTCGGCGACGGCGGCGGCCTGGTCCAGGTCGTGCAGGACGACGCCGACGGTCACGCCGTGGGTGTCCGCGAGGTCGCGTACGAGGTCGAGGATCTCGACCTGGTAGCGGAGATCGAGATAGGTGGTGGGCTCGTCGAGGAGCAGGACATCGGTGTCCTGCGCGAGACAGCAGGCGAACCAGACGCGCTGCAACTGCCCGCCGGAGAGCGACTCGACCCCCCGGTCGGCGAGCTCCGCGACATCGGTGACGGCGAGCGCGCGCTCGACCATCCGCGCCCCGTCGGGATCGCTCCCCCGCAGCCGGCTCCGGTACGGATGCCGCCCGAACCCGACCACGTCCCGCACACTCAGCCCGGCGGGCGTGGCCCGGCTCTGGGCGAGCAGGGTGACGCGCCGGGCGAAGTCCGTACGGGAAAGCGCGAGCGCGTCCACGACAGCGCCCCCCGCGTCCGAGTGCTCCCCCGCGACCCGGACACTCCCGCTCCGGGCCTTCTGCAACCGCGCGACGGCCCGCAACAGGCTGGACTTCCCACTCCCGTTGGGCCCGATGAGCACGGTGACCTGCCCCCGGGGCAGCACGAGATCAGCCTCGTGCACCACATCGCCCCGGTCGTACGCGACGGTCATCCCCCGCACATCGAGCCCGACGGCATCGGGCCCGGCACGGAGGCGTGACGAGGGGTCTTCTCGCTCAGGAGCAGCAACATCCACGGAGCTAAGGCTAGCCTAACCAAACCTCCAGTGATCCCCCACAGGACGACCCAACCCCCAATACCCCCCGGAAACAACGGAGTTCACCCCGAAAACCGAACCACCCACCCCTCGGAAACACCGAATGGCGCCCCCTCACAGGGAGCGCCACCCGAAATCCCGCCTCAAGCCGTACCTACGAATCCGAGCACCCCGAACTCGATGAACCCGAAATCCGGTGAGCCCGAACCGGGACTCGAACGCCCCGGCTCCGGACCCGGCCCGAACCCGGACCGGCTCAGTCCTTGAAGATGTCCTTGACCTTCTCCTTGGCGTCGCGGACCTTCCCCTTGACCTCCTCGCCGCGCCCTTCCGCCTCCAGGGACTCGTTCCCCACGGCACCCCCGACGACCTTCTTGACCTTGCCCTTGAGCTGCTCGCCCTTGGCCTGCGCCTTCTCGTCCGCACTCATGATCATCCACATCTTTCCGGTTGGGAATGCCGATAACGCGCCTCTTCCCGCCAACGCCGCCCCCAAACCAGAAAAGTTTCCACAGGGAAAAGGTCCCCTCCGCGCGTACGATGGATGGACCGGGGAACCAGAGGGCTCGGAGGTTGATAGAAATGGGTCCGATTCTTCTCGTACTTCTTCTCGCCCTGATTCTTTTCGGGGTGGGCTTCGCGGTAAAGGCCCTGTGGTGGCTCGCCGTGATCGTCCTGATCGTCTGGCTCCTGGGCTTCGTCATCCACCCGCCCACCGGCGGCGGCCAACGGGGCCGCTGGTACCGCTGGTAGCCCACACACCCGACAGTCCACACACCCGACAGTCCACGCACAAACACGAAAGAGCGGGAGTCAGTAGTACTGACTCCCGCTCTCCCTGTCGGCATCCACCCGATCAGGACCTGGTCCCAGGTCCCTGACCGGCGAGTGCCCCCGGCAGGATTCGAACCTGCGCACACGGCTCCGGAGGCCGTTGCTCTATCCCCTGAGCTACGGGGGCGTGTTGCCGGTGTTGCTTGGCGACGGAGGAAACACTACCAGCTTCCACGGGGTGGCCGTGAACAGGTATTTCCGGGGCCCGGGCGCGGGAGGGGCGAGGGAGGCGGGAGGGGGTGGGGAGGGGCGTGGGCGCGGGGCGTGGGCGCGGGGCGTGGGCGTGGGGAGGGGCGGGCGCGGGAGGGGGTGTGGCGGGCGGTCAGGCCGAGGCTCGTTTCTGGGGGGTGGTCTTCTTCTGGGGGGTTTTCTTCGCCGCCGCCTTCTTTGTGGCTGCTTTTTTCGTCGCCGCCTTCTTCGCCTGGGGTTTCCGGTCTGCGGCTGGGGCGGGGGGCTTGCGGCGGCGGGAGGGGAGGGCCGTCACCTCTGCCACCGGCTTCTCATCCGTCTCGCCCCTCCCAACCTTCTCGCCCTTCTCGCCCTTCTCGTCGGCCCTGGCTTCCTTCGCCGCTCGTACGCTGTTCTCCAGGGCCGCCATCAGGTCCAGGACCCGGCCGCCCGCCGCCTCGGACGGTGCGCTCGTGAGGGGTTCGGCGCCTTCGCTCTTCGCCGCGATCATCTGTTCCACCGCTTCGCGGTAGTCGTCGTGGAGGGACGACAGGTCGACCGAGCCCAACGTGTCCATCAGGGCGTCCGCCAGGTCGAGTTCGGCGTCGCGTACGGTCACCTCGGTCTCCGGGGCGACGCCCTCGGGGGCGCGGATCTCGTCCGGCCAGAGGAGGCCGTGCATGGCGATCACGTCGCCCACGACCCGCAGCATCCCCAGCCGCTCCCGCCCCCGCAGGGCGAACTTCGCGACCGCCACCTTCTGGCTGCGCTTCAGCGCCTCGCGCAGCAGCGTGTACGGCTTGGCCGCCGGGACGCCGCTCGCGGAGAGGTAGTACGCGGTGTCCATCTGGAGCGGGTCGATCTCCGACGCCGGGACGAACGCCACGATCTCGATCGTCTTCGCCGTCGGCAGCGGCAGCCCGGCCAGATCCGCGTCCGTGATCGGGATCATGGCACCGGTCGCGTCCTCGTACGCCTTGCCGATGTCGGGGGTGGCCACCTCCTCGCCGTCCAGTTCGCAGACCTTCCGGTAGCGGATCCGGCCGCCGTCCTCCTTGTGGATCTGGCGGAAGGAGATCGAGTGGTTCTCGGTGGCGTTCACCAATTTGATCGGGATGCTGACCAGCCCGAAGGAGATCGCGCCGTTCCATAGGGATCGCAAGGTCTCCCACCTCTCAGGGGGAACATCACAGAGGGCGTGCGTCACAGAGGGCACACAGGGATATATGTGTGGGAATGTCATTTTATGACGCCAGTCACCGAGGTGGAGGGGCGGCGCCTGAGGCTCAGCAACCTCGACAAGGTGCTGTACGCCGCCACCGGCACCACCAAGGGCGAGGTCCTGCACTATTACGCCCGTACGGCGGCCCCCCTGCTGGCCCATCTCGCCGACCGCCCCGTCTCCTTCCTCCGCTACCCCGACGGCCCCGCCGGCCAGCGTTTCTTCACCAAGAACCCGCCCCCCGGCACCCCCTCCTGGGTGCGCGTCGCCGACGTACCCCGGCGCACCGCCGACACCGGGCGGCAGGTGGTCGTGGAGGGGCTGGCGGCCCTGATGTGGGCAGCAAACCTGGTCGTGGAGTTCCATACGCACCAGTGGCGGGCGAGCACCCCCGGAGAGGCCGACCGGCTCGTTCTCGACCTCGACCCCGGCCCGCCGGCGACCGCCGTCGAGTGCTGCGCGGTCGCCCTCTGGCTGCGCGACCGGCTGCGTACGGACGGGCTCGACGCCTATGTGAAGACCTCCGGCGCCAAGGGGCTTCATCTCCTTGTGCCGGTGGTACGGACGGACTCGGCCCAGGTCTCGGCGTACGCGAAGGGGCTCGCCGTCGAGGCCGAGGAGGCGCTGCCGGATCTGGTCGTCCACCGGATGACCCGCGCGCTCCGGCCGGGGAAGGTCTTCGTCGACCACAGCCAGAACGCCGCCGCCAAGACGACCGCCGCCCCGTACACCCTCCGGGCCCAGCGGGAACCTACTGTCTCGACGCCGCTGACCTGGGGAGAGGTCGAGGAGTGCGTCGGGCGGAGCGGCGGTCCCGCCCCGCTCGTCTTCCGGCTGGACGACATCGCGGGGCGGCTTGAACGGTACGGGGATCTACTCGGGCCGCTCGCACGCGGGGAGGGGGCCGCTCCCCTGCCGTGAGGGGCCGGGGAGGGGGCGTTCTCCGGATCTCAGACTTGGTGCCAGGTGTGGCGGTCCGCCTCAGGCTCGGTGCCAGGTGTGGCGGTTCCTGGCCGTCGCGTACAGCGCCTCGATGTCCGCCGGCTTCAGTACGCCGCCCAGCGCCGCGAGCCGCGCGATGTCCGCCTCGCCCAGGATGCGTACGTCCGCCGCCACCGGCAGCGGGTGCGACGCGTGCGCCCCGGCCACCGCCAGCACCGGGTCCACCGCCGTGGCCAGCGCCGAAGCGGCCCGTTCCGCGTCCCGGCGGGCCCAGCGCAGATGCGGGCGCGCCTCGCCCCGGCCGAGCGCCACCAGCGGGTCGTCCACCCGTACGCGGCGGCCGTGGCCGGCGACCGTCCGTACCGTCAGAACCCCCGCCGGGCCGATCGCCAGGTGGTCGATACGGGCCGCCCCGGGCAGCGGGATCGCGTGCAGGACCCGCCACCCCGCACCCTCCAGCGCGTCCAGCGCCGCCCCGACCGCCTCCTGCGCTGCCAGTTCGGCGGCGAGGCCACGGGGAGCACTACGGAAGACATGACCCGGGCCTGGGCCCCTTCGCCACGGGGGAATTCGCCACGGGGAAGACGGGGAGGCTGGGAAGGACAGGGAAGACGGGGATCTGTGGCGGGTGTCCGGGCTCTCCGACGCCTCGTCCAGTCGCGCGTGCAGCGCCTCGCCGGGGCGGTTCGGGGCCAGGTCGTCGTCGGGCGGGAGCGAGAGCCGGTCGAGCTCCGCCGGGGTCGGTACGGGCGCCGGGCCGATCGTGACCTCGCCGGTGAGGTACGGCGCCAGCGCGGCCAGGATGTCCTCGTGGCCCGCGCCGGTGAGCAGGTTGACCCGGCCGGTGCTCTTGTCGTACCAGGCGACGGTTCTGCCGTCCCGTCTGCTGACATAGAGGCGGTCCCGCCCCCGCCGGTACCCGGGGGTGACCCGTAAGCGACTCATCTCCGCCCCACCACCTGCCATGACCCCTCAATACCCTCCGTCCCAGGGTCTGAACGGTCCGGCCGGGAACGACCGGGAACGGTCCGGACCTTCCCCTGTCGGGGGGATGCGGCACACTCTCCTCACAACACTTCCGGCCATTCCCGGTGAGGAACGACTTATGATCATCTTTGGTACCAGGGGCTACCTCTACCAACTGGCGATATTGACGCTGGTCTGCGGCCACTGCGGGAACCCCTCGGCGCACACGCTGCGCAAGCGCGTCACCAAGTTCACGCTCTTCTTCATCCCACTGTTCCCGTTCTCCACGAGCTTCGCGACCCAGTGCACCTTCTGCGGTATGGAGCAGCGGATCTCCAAGGAGCAGGCCGACCAGCTCCTCGCCCAGAGCGCGGCACACGGCACCGGCGTCCCGCAGCAGCCGGGCCAGGGGAACCCGTACGGCCAGCCGGGGCAGCCGGGGCCGGGGAATCCGTACGGCCAGCCCGGTCAGACCGGCCAGCCGAGCCAGGGGAACCCGTACCGGCAGTGAGGTCCGGCGGGAGGTCCGGGCGGGCTTCTGCCGGGGGTCCGGTGGCGAACCGTACACAAGTGGGCTATCACCCCATAAGGTGATGGAACGACCGACCCGGTTCCGCCGCCGCCCCAGGAGCCCCGTGCACCCTCGCCGCCGCACCGCCGCCACCGCGCTGGCCGTCACCGCCGCGCTGGCCCTCACCCTCTCCGCCTGCGGTGACGAGAGCGGGCTCAAGAGCGCGGGCCCCACCCCCACCGCCGCCGGCCCCGTCCGCCTCTGGCCCGGTCTCCCCGCCGCCTCCACACCGCCCCTCCAGGTCGGCGAGAGCGACCGGCGGCGCGTGCCCGGGATCGAGGTGGCGCACGGCGATGTCGCGGCGCTGGACCCGGTCGCCGTCGTCCGCGCCGACGACGCCGGGCGGCCCGCCGACGACTACGGCATCGACGGGCTCCCCAGCGCCACCGCCACCGCCCTCGACCACTGCGGCCGGAACGGACAGGAACGGGGACAGGTGCAAGGGCAGGGGCAGGGGAACGAGCAGGGGCAGGGGAAGCCGGGCGAGCAGGGGCTCGGCGGGCTGTCCGCCTGCCCGGTCCTCAAGGCGTACCACCGGGATCTCACCGGCGACGGCCACGACGAGCTGATCGTCGGCATACGCCTCCCCGACCACGAGCTCTCCGTACGGTGCTATAGGGCCGAGAACGGCGGCCTGACCCGGATCATGTCCACCTCCGACCCCATCACGGGCGTCGAACTCGCGGGCCGCGAGCTGATCCTGCGCGTCGTCGCGGGGGACCTTCCGGGGTACGCGTACCGCACCACCTGGTCGTGGAACGCCCAGCGGGGCACGATGCTGCCCACCCACGACGAGATCGTCCCCAACCCGGCCGACGGCCCCGACCGCACCATCCCGGCCCGCCACGCCACGGCCGCCCCGACCCGTCGCGAGACCCAGCGCGCCACGCACACCACGCACACCACCCGGGCCACCCCGGTCACCCCAGCCGCCCCCGCCCCGTCGGTGACACCGTGAGCCCCCGCCCGCCGGCCTGGCTCCGCCCACCGAACCGGCGGCGACCGGCCTGGCTCCGACTCCCGAACCGGCGGCCTCCGGCCTGGTTCCGGCCGCCCGCCTGGACCGCTCGGCTGACCTGGAAGGCCGCCGTCTTCATCACGGTGATGTGCTGCGCCCTCGCCACCCTCCTCGGCATCCTCGTCCATGTCTCCGTCACCCGGCAGACCGTCGACGCCGCCCGCGCGAAGGCGCTCTCCCGGCTCACGGAGGTCACGCGGATCTACGAGTCGGGGCGCCCCCTCCCCCGGTTCGCCGGGGTCGATCCGCCCGGCCTGCCGGAGCCGCTGCGCGTACTCGCCACGCACGGGGAGCGCGGCACGATGGTCGCCGCCTTCCGGGGCCGGCCGACGATGTGGGCCGCCGGGCCCGCCGACGGCCACGCGCTCGCCGCCCACGTCGACTACTCCCTCAGCCAGTCCACCATCACCCACCTGGACCGCGCGATCCTCGGCTCCTCGGTGCTCGCCATCGGCGCCACACTCCTCGTCGGCGCCTTCGCCATGACCCGGGTGACCCGCCGCCTCCACCTCACCGCGCAAGTCGCGCGCCGGATCAGCGCGGGCGACCTGGACGCCCGGGTCGACGACCCCCGCACCCGGCCGCCCACCGCCACCTCCGCATCCGCATCCGGGTCCGGGTCCAGGCGGGTCCCGTACCCCCGCGACGAGGTCGCCACCGTCTCCGCCGCGCTGGACGCCATGGCCGCCACGCTCCAGCGGAAGCTGCTCAGCGAGCAGCGCTTCACCGCCGATGTCGCCCACGAGCTGCGCACCCCGCTGACCGGCCTCTCGGCCGCCGCCGAACTCCTCCCCGAGGGCCGCCCCACCGAGCTGGTACGGGACCGGGTCCGCGCCATGCGGAAGCTGACCGAGGACCTGCTGGAGATCTCGCGCCTCGACGCCCGTACGGAGAAGGTCGACCTGGCGGTCCACGCGCTGGGGCCCCTGGTGGAGGGGGTGGTACGGGCGGCGAGCGCCCCCGCCCCCGGGACCACCTCCGGGACCACCGAGGTCCGTATCCTCCGCGACGCCGCCGTCGAGACCGACCGCCGCCGCCTGGAACGCGTCCTCGGCAACCTCGTCGCCAACGCGCACCGCCACGGCCGCGCCCCCGTCATCCTGACCGTGGAAGGCCCGGTGGTGACCGTACGCGATCACGGCGCGGGATATCCGGCGTACCTGCTGGAGCACGGCCCGCAGCGGTTCCGTACCGAAGGCACCGCAGTCGGCCACGGGCTCGGCCTGACCATCGCCGCCGGGCAGGCCGAGGTGATCGGCGCCGAGCTGGCCTTCCGCAACGCCCCGGAGGGCGGCGCCCTGGCGCAGGTCACGCTCACCGCGTACGTACCGGCCGAACCGCCCGAGCAGTACGAACCGCCCGAGCAGCAGGAGCGGCCCGGGCAGCACGAGCCACCCGTACCCTCCGATCGGTCACGAAACCCCGCATCCCCATAAGCGGACATACAGCCGCATCACACTCCCCCTTGCTACGTTGCAGGAATGACCGCACCGAGGGCACCACGCGCCGAGGCACCCCTCCCCGAGCTGCGCGCCCCCCGGCGCCGAGGCGTCGAACTCTCCCTCCTCCTCTGCGCCGTACTCATCGCGCTCTACGGTTACGTCGCCGTCGGCCTCGGCCGGAACCACACCGTCCCCCCGGACGCCCTCGGCTACGGCGCCGGGCTCGGCGCGCTCGCGCTCCTCGCGCATATCGCGGTCCGGCTGCGCGCCCCGTACGCCGATCCGCTGCTCCTGCCCATCGCGGTGCTGCTCAACGGGCTCGGCCTCGTCCTGATCTACCGGCTCGACCTGGAGACCCCGGACAACCGGGCCGCGCCCACCCAACTCGTCTGGTCCACGCTGGGCGTGGCGCTCTTCATCGCCGTCGTCGCGTTCCTCCGCGACCACCGCGTCCCGGCGCGGTACGCGTATCTCTCCGTCGCGACCGCGCTCTTCCTCCTCGTCGTGCCGATCGCCTTCCCGGCGGTGAACGGGGCGAAGATCTGGATCCGGTTCGGCGGACTCTCCTTCCAGCCCGGGGAGTTCGCCAAGATCCTGCTGGCCGTCTTCTTCGCCGCGTACCTCGCCGCCAACCGCAACGCCCTCACCTACACGGGGCGCCGCTTCCAACTGCCCCGGGGGCGGGTGCTCGGGCCGCTGGTGGCGATCTGGCTGCTCAGCGTGCTCGTCCTGGTCCTCGAACGCGATCTGGGGACCTCGCTGCTCTTCTTCGGGCTCTTCGTCGTCATGCTGTACGTCGCCACCGGGCGCACCGGCTGGATCGCGGCCGGGCTGCTGCTCGCCGCCGCCGGGGCGTTCGTCGTCGGCTCGCTCGAACCGCATGTCCACAGCCGGGTGGAGGACTGGCTCGACCCGTTCGCCTCCATCAGGGCGGGCCAGGGCCCCGGCCAACTCGCCCAGTCCCTCTTCGCGTTCGCGGCCGGCGGGATGCTCGGCACGGGGCTCGGGCTCGGCAAGTCGATCCTGATCGGGTTCGCCGCGAAGTCGGACTTCATCCTGGCGACGGCGGGTGAGGAGCTGGGCCTGGTCGGCCTGACGGCGCTCTTCCTGCTGTACGCGCTGCTGGTGGCCCGGGGTTTCCGGATCGGCCTGGCCCTGCGCGACCCGTTCGGCCGGCTGCTCGCCATCGGGCTCGCCTCGATCCTGGGGCTCCAGGTCTTCGTCATCGCGGGCGGGGTGATGGGGCTGATCCCGCTGACCGGGATGGCGATGCCGTTCCTGGCGCAGGGCGGCTCGTCGGTCGTCACCAACTGGATCATGGTCGCGCTGCTGATCCGGATGAGCGACTCGGCCCGGGGGCCGGACGGGGGACCGGCCAGGGAGCCGGACGAGGGTCCGGACAGGGGGCCGGACAGAGGTCCGGCCAGAGGTCCTGACGGAGGCCCGGCCAGAGGTGCTGACGGTGGCCCGGACGGAGGCCTGGACGGAGGTCCTGACGGAGGCCCGGACAGGGATCCGCTCGACCCCGTGCAGGTGACCGCCCGATGACCCGGCACATCCGCCGCACCGCCGTCCTCTTCCTCGTCCTCCTCGCCGCCCTGCTGGTCAACGCGGCCAGGATCCAGGTCGTCGACGCCGACTCGCTCGACCACAACCCGGCCAACCGCCGTGACACCGTGGCCCGTTACTCCCAGAAGCGCGGCGACATCCTCGTCGACGGCAAGACCGTCACCGGCTCGCGCGACTCGGGGCAGCAGTTGCGCTGGGAGCGCACGTACCGGCACGGCCCGCTGTACGCGCCCGTCACCGGCTACGCCTCCCAGACGTACGGCACGACGCTGCTGGAGAACGCCGAGGACCCGGTCCTCTCCGGTACGGACCCGATGCTCGCCCCGTTCCCCTTCTGGAACGAACTCACCGGCGCCCGTGCCCCCGGCGGCTCCATCGCCACCACCATCAAGGAGCCGGTGCAGCGCGCCGCGTACGACGGACTGGCCGGGCGGCGCGGCGCGGTGGCGGCGGTCGAGCCGTTCAGCGGCCGGATCCTGGCGCTGGTCAGCAGCCCTTCGTACGACCCCGAGGTGCTCTCGGGGACGGGCGGCGCGGTGACGGACGCGTGGACGCGGCTGACCGGGGAGCCCGCGCAGCCGATGCTCAACCGGGCGATCCGGCAGACGTATCCGCCCGGCTCCGCCTTCAAGATCGTGACCGCGGCGGCGGCGCTGGACTCCGGCACGGTCAAGGACGTCGACGCGCCGACCGGCATCCCGGAGCCGTATGTCCTGCCGGGCACCCGCACCACGCTCCCGAACGAGACGGAGGGGTGCGACCGGGCCTCGCTCGCGTATGCGATCCAGTGGTCGTGCAACACGGTCCTGGCCGGGCTCGGGGTGGAGACCGGGCTGCCCCGGATGCTCGAAACGGTGCGGAAGTTCGGCTTCAACGACGACACGCTGCGGATTCCGTCCCGCGTCGCCGCCTCGAACTTCGACACCCGGATGAGCGACGACCGGCTCGCGCTCTCCTCGATCGGGCAGTACGACACCCGGGCGACGCCGCTCCAGATGGCGATGGTGGCCTCGGCGGTGGCGAACGGAGGGGACCTCAAGTACCCGTTCCTGGTGGACCGTACGCTGACGTCGAAGGGTGCGGTGGTCTCCCGCACGGGGCAGCGTTCGTACGCGCGGGCGATGAACCCGCTGACGGCGCAGCGGCTGCGGACGATGATGATCGACGCGGTGGAGGACGGCACGGGCGGCAACGCGGCGATCGCGGGCGCGACGGTCGGCGGCAAGACGGGCACGGCCCAGCACGGGGTGGACAACACCGGGACGCCGTATGCCTGGTTCATCGCCTGGGCCCAGTCGGGCACATCGGGCCGGCCGGCGGTCGCGGTGGCGGTGGTCGTGGAGGACGCGGAGGCGGACCGGGCGGACATCAGCGGCGGGGGCGACGCGGCGCCGATCGCCCGGGGGGTGATGGAGGCGGCGTTGAGGGAAGGGGATTGACCGGGGTCGACGGGGATCAGGGGGAGGCAGTGATGACGGACTCGGCTTGGGTTTCGGCGTCGGGGTCGGCGTCGGCGTCGGCCGGGATATCGGTGGCGGAGGCGCTGGACCGGATAGCGCGGCGGGATCCGGGGCTGAACGCGTTCCTGGACGTGTGGGATGTACGGGCCGCGCCTCCCCCGGGCAACCCGGAACTCCCCCTGGGCCTGGGCCTGGAGCTGAGGCCGGGCCTGGAGCCGGGGCTCGGCCTGGGGCTGTCGGGGATGCCGTTCGCGGTGAAGGGCCCGACCGGGATCCGGTCGTACGCGGCGCGGCGGCTGATCGCGGCGGGCGCGGTGCCGGTGGGGTCGACGGCGGTGCCGGGCCCGGGTACGTACTGGCAGACATGGGGCCAGGGCAGACACGGCCGTACGGTCAACCCGTACCGCCCGGACCGTACCCCCGGCGGTTCCTCGGCCGGCGCGGCGGTGGCGGTCGCGGCGGGCATGGTGCCGCTGGCGACGGGGAGCGACGGCGCGGGGTCGGTACGGATCCCGGCGGCCTGGTGCGGCGTCTTCGGCCTGAAGACGACGAACGGCCTCCTCCCCTCACCGGACCGCACGGGCCTGGCCTCGGCCGGGGTACTGACACCTTCGGCGGCGGGGGCCCGGGCGTATCTGGCCTGCGTGCTGGGGCCGCCCCCTGAGCGCACCCCGCTGCCGCTCCCCCTCTCCGCCCGCTACTCCCCCGACCTGGGGTTCGCGGAGACGGACCCGGAGGTGGCGGCGGTGGCGGGGGCGGCGGTGGACCGGTTGGCCGCGGCGGGTGTCATACGGAGGCCGACCGGCGACCGGGCCGGTGGGGCTCCGTTCACGCTGCTGGAACCGCGCGAGGCGTGGCAGACGATACGGAGCGGAGCGCACCAGGGGACGGTTCCGACGGCACGGGCGGAGGAGGTGCGGCGGGCGGAGGAGGTCCGGGCGGAAGAGGTCCGGGCGGAGAACAACCGCCGGCTGGACACCCTGTTCCGAGGCCGAGGCCGAGGCCGCGGCCCAGCTCCAGCCCAAACCCCAGCCCCGGCCCCGGCCCCAGCCCCCGGAACCTCTTTCGCCCCCGGCACCTCGCTCCTCCTCACCCCGACCACCCCCAATCGCCCGCATGGGCATGAGGGTCCGGGTGAGACGACGTATTCGACGGCGCTGACATGGGCGTTCAACGTGAGCGGGCACCCGGCGGCGAGCATCAGGGCGGGGTTCACGGCGGACGGCTGCCCGGTGGGGTTGCAGTTGGTGGCGGACCGGGGCGAGGACGCGAAGCTGGTGGAGGCGGCGGCAGCGGCGGAGGCGGCCCTGTCGGCACCGTGACGTCGGCCCCTGAGCCCCTGGACCGCCGAACCGCTGGCCCGCCGAGCCGATGGACCGCCGAGCCGATGGTCGCCGGCCCGCTAGGCCAAGGGCTCCCGCCGCTCCCGCCACTCCGCCGGAACCGCCCCCACCCCCGTACGGGCAGCGACGATGCCGCCCGTGATGGCGCAGGTCGTATCGACGTCGCCGAACCCTTCCGCCGTGGCCCAGAGCGCGGCGGTCAGGTCGTCGCGGTGCCGGGCGGCCGTCCAGACGGCGAAGGGCACGGTGTCGTCGGCCCGGACGCGCGCACCGCTGCCGAGGAGTGCGGCGGCCTCGCGGGGCGGGGTGGTGAAGGGCAGTTCGGCGGCGCGGGCCAGCCCGTCCCGTACGGGCCCTTCGGGGGTGGCGCGGGCGACGGCCGTGACGGTGAGTTCGCTCCGTACCGAAAGACCCGCCGCCACGGCGACGGCCACCGCGCCCGCGATGCCCTGGGGGTGCGCGTGGGTGACCTCGGCGGAGAGGGCGGCCTGGTGCGCGGCGTACGCGAGGTCGGCGGCGAAGCGCGCGCCGAGCGGTGCGACCCGCATGGCGGCACCGTTGCCGAGGCTGCCCCCGTCGAAGAGACCGGGCGCGAGGGTGCGCCACTCCTGGGGCCGTTCGAGGAGGGCGGGGAGCAGCATGTGCATACCGTGCCCGTACCCCCGCCCCTGGTCGGTGTCGAAGGCGAGCGCGAAGGCGGAGGCGAGCCGGTCCTGCTCGACGGAGCCGCACTCGTCCAGCACCCGGTGCAGGGCGAGGGCGAGGGCGGTGTCATCGGTCCAGGGCCACTCCAGCTCGGCGGGGGTGACCCGGGCGGCGATCTCGGCGGAGGCGCGGTCGCGGTCCCGGAAGAGCGGGAACCAGCGCTCGCCGAAGGCGTCGCCCAGGGCGAGCCCTTCGAGGCTGCGGCGGGCGGCGGCGCGGTCGGTACGGTCGGCACCGTCGGCACTGTCGGCGCGTAATCGGTGGGTGGTCATGGCCCCCATGGTGCCGCAGGAGCGGGGTTCCCCTCAGCCGCGTATTCACCGTAGCCGTACCGGCACAGGGCCCGGTTCCGCCGACGTACCCCCGTTCCGCCGACGTACCCCGATTCCACCGACGCCCCCGCTCTCCCGAACTTCCCTGCCAAAAAAGGAAGTTGACCAAGCAACCTTCTCCCGCGCCACACCATCCCCTCTACCGAACAGCACCCTTTCGAGGTGCCGTCACCAGGAAGGCACAGCACGTCACATGTCAAGCAAGAGACCCTTCAAGCAGGTTCTGGCGACAGCCGCAGCGGCGACCGCCCTCGTCCTGGCCTCCCCGGCGACGGCCGACGCGGCCGCCGCTTCCTCCCTGTCGAACAAGTCCACGGGCCAGTGCCTGGCCGTGCCCGGCGGCAGCAAGGCCAACGGCACCCAGGTGATCCAGTGGCCCTGCGGGAGCACGAACACCAATGACCAGAAGTGGGAGCCGGAGATCGTCGGCAGCCAGATCAGGCTGAAGAACCAGCACAGCGGCAAGTGCCTCGCCATCCCCCAGGGGAACTCGGCCAACGGCGTGGTGGCCATTCAGTGGAGCTGCGGCAGCGGCAAGGATCAGCTCTGGGATCTGGCCCCGGACCCGTTCGGCCGCTACAGCACCGTCAAGAACGCCGCCACCGGCAAGTGCCTGGGCATCCCCAGCGGCACCACCAAGTCCGGCACCAAGGCCATCCAGTGGTCCTGCAACGGCGCGCAGGACCAGCAGTGGGCGTTCAACTGACGGAACGACTCCTCCCGCGAGGTCGCCGGACGCCGCCTGCCCTGATGACGGACAAGGACCGGCGCCGGGCCCGTGACACGGCCGATACGGCCGATACGGCCGATACGCCGTAAGGAGCCGCGCAAGACGGACGCGTACGTGAAGAGACGACTGTCAGCCGTACGCGTCCCCTCCCCGGGGCTCGATGGGACCCCAGGATGACGGACGACGGATGACGGCCGAGGGCTGAGGGTCACGGGTCACGGGTCACGGTGAGCGAAGGCGGCACCCCGGGGCTCACTTTCCGTCCACCCGCCGAGCGCCAGGACCTGACGGAACCGCCCCGCCCTCCACGACACGAACGGCTCCACTCCCCCGACCTCATCGCGACGCCAAGCTCGACCGGATCGAGCAGTTCAGGACCGCTCCCGGACCGGCTCTTCGTCTTCGACGAGCTGGGGCCGTTGGGGATCCGGCCCGCCGGCCGAAAGGGACGGGTTCACGAGAGGCCAGCGACAGCAGGACGCCTCAGGAAGCGGACTGCTCGATCTCCCCCGCAAAGACGATGACCTGGTCGATGAGGCTCCGCCGCAGATGGACGACGTCCGTTCCCGCCAGACGCGGGCCTCCGTCCGGTGTGGTGAAGACCCACTGGTACCGGGCCCACTCGTCAGGCATGTCCACCGCTGAGCAGCGCACCATCGTTCCGGTCCCCGCCGGGTGGCGCCGGATGTCCAGCACGAACCGTTCGACCGCCGCGATGCCTTCGCTGCGGCCCAACGGCCCCCAGAAGACCACGTCCGAGGTCAGGGCCTGGGAGAGCAGGGCAGTCACATAGCTGTCGTCCGAGGCGTTGAACGCGGAGATGAACGTGTCGATCGCGGAGCGTGCCGTCTCTTCCTGCATGCCCCAGTAATACCAGCCGTTGCGCGTGCGCCCGCCCCCCGCCCCGTCAAGCTCCACGCCTTCATCCGCAGCGCCGAAGCCGGGAGGTTCGGCCAGGTGAGCCGGTTCGAACGCCTCGCCTGGCGCTCCGGGGCCCGGGCGATCGCAGGCCCCGCCCCTTCCTCGGCGAGACTGGGCCCGTGAGAAGTGAAGACACTCTGTTCACCGGTGGGCCGCTCGACGGGCGGGTGCTGCCTGTGCTGACCGGGCCCACCGGCAATCCGCCCAAGTGGTACGAGGTGCCCGTGCCCTCCGCCGATGGCGGGGCGCCCACCGTGTACGCGTACGTGCGGGAGCCCGCCGGGTACAGCAAGCGGCTCGGGATCCAGCGGGGCTGGCGGTACGTGTACGTCCCCGAGGGGCGCGGGCCGCGCGGGCCCCGGTGGCCCTGGTCCAAGCCCCCTGCCCCGGGGGCTTCTCCGAACGCCGGGGAGGAGTGACCCCGGGTGGCACCCGGGGGGCGTCGCTCTCGGGCCGATGAGGCGGCCCCGCCCGGTGGAATGGGTGTGTCAGGAAGGGAGCCGTGCGCCCAGGAGTTCTTCGGAGCGTTTCCACAGGCCGCGGGCCAGGTCGGGGTCCTGGGCCTGTGAGTGGCGCGGTTCGCTGTCCCTGCGCTTGTAGTAGTAGGCACCTGAGCGCCAGTCGGTGCCCGGGGTTCCCTCGGCCAGCCATACGATCTGGTCCGCGCCCTGTTCACTGGTGGAGAGGGCGATCTGCCGGATGCCCGGCTTCGTCCCGAAGAAGCGGACGAACCTGATGATCGGGCTCGTGGCCTGCGCCCCGAAATTCGTCGCGACGTTGCCGGGGTAGAACGAGGCCGCCGAGATGCCGGCCGCGTGGTAACGCCGGTGGAGTTCGGCCGTGAAGAGAATGTTCTCCAGCTTCGCCGCGCCGTACGCGTCCACGGCGTCGAAATCGCGGTCGTGGTCGAGGTCGTTCAGATCGATCTGCTTGGCGAAGCGCACGGTGCTCGACGTCTGCAGGACGGACGCCCCCGAGGCGATCAGGGTGTCCAGGAGCAGGCGCGTGAGCAGGAACGGCGCCAAGTGGTTGACCTGGAAGGTCTTCTCGAAGCCGTCGACGGTCTTCGTCCGGGCGCCGAAGACTCCGCCCGCGTTGTTCGCCAGCACGTCTATACGGGGGTACGCGGACTTCAGCTCGGCGGCCAGGCGTACGACCTCGTCCAGACGCGTGAAGTCCGCGACGTAGGAGTCGACGCCCAGTTCGGCGGCGACCGCCCGGGTCTTCTCGGGCGACCGGCCCACGACGACCACCGTATGGCCGTCCGCGTGCAGCCTCCGCGCGGCGGCGGCGCCTATGCCGTCGCTCGCGCCGGTGATGACGACGGTCTTCTTCTCGCTCATCGCTTCCCTGCTTCCTTTTCCCGGACTTGCCCGGCCTTGCCCGGCCCTGCCTGGCCTTGCCCGGCTTGCCCGACCTCACCGCGTGAGACTTGGTGCCACTCGTGAGACACAGTACCAAGTTTGGAAGGTAGTACCATTGCCGCCATGAGCGTGAAGGGTGGCGCGCGGGAACGTGCCCGCAGGGCGATGCGGGCGGAAGTCTCGGCGGTTGCGGCGGAGCTGGTGCTCGACCAGGGCTACGAAGAGACGACGGTGGACGACATCTGCTCGGCGGCGGAGATTTCGCGGAGCACGTTCTTCCGGTACTTCCCGGCGAAGGAGGACGCGCTGTTCGGGGATACCGCCGAGGCCGGTGAGGTGCTCCGGGACGTACTCGCCGCGCGGCCGGCGGACGAGGCGCCCTGGGTCGCCCTTCGGCGGGCGCTCGATCCCCTGATCAGCCGGTACGAGGCGGACGACGAGCAGATGTGGCGGCTGACCCGGCTCGTCGTGAACACGCCTGCGCTGGCCGCGCACCACCGCGCGAAGAACGCCCGGTGGCATGAACTGCTCCGCCCCGACATCGCGCGGCGCCTCGGCGCGGACCCGGCGGACATGACGGACCCGCGCACGGATGCGGTGATCGCCGCCGCCCTTGGGTGCGTCGAGGCCGCCCTGAAGGCATGGACCTCGGGGGACGAGCCTCGCGCGCTGCCCGAGCTGCTGGACCGGGCCATGGGGGCGGTCGGGTGAGGGTGTCGGGTGAGGGTGGGGCGGGCGGGTGAGGGCGGGCTCGCGGGAGCGCGGTGGTCCGCAGGGGTGACTGCGTTGCCCCGCGTGGCGGATTGGTGCGCTTTTCTCATCATCTGATGCCACGTCATCTCCTAGGACTGGACGGACCGCTGGGCGGCGTCCCGCCCCGTGCCGGCCCGACCCGGAGGTGATGTCGTGTCACGTAGCGCGCTGCGATCCGTCTGTACGGCCGCGCTGGCCACCCTCACCGTGCTGGCGGTGCTGCCCTTCCCGGCGTACGGTGCGCCGCTCCCCCCTGGGGCCGACGGGCCCGAGCCCGCGCTCTCCGGGGAGGCCGGGTCCTCGGGTGAGGCCGCGCCCGCCAGAGATCCTGGCCCTGACACTGACCCTGGTCCTGCTCCTGGACCTGGCCCTGCTTCTGGGCCTGCGTCTTCGTACGCGGGCGGCTCCGTGTCCGGACTGCTGGGCAAGTTGCAACTGCTCTACCGTCAGACCGAGCAGGCCTCGGAGGCGTACAACGCGACCGAGGTGGAGTTGATCCGGCAGCGCGTCGAGGCGAAGAAGCTGGGCGCGGACCTGGACCGGGCCCGTACCGCGCTGGAGCGGAACCGGGTCGACGCGGGGCTGCTGGCGCGGCGGCAGTATCAGGGGCAGTCCGACCTCTCCGCCTATCTGCGGCTGCTGCTCTCGCCCGATCCGGCGCGGCTCCTGGACGACGGGTACCTGCTGGAGCGCGCGGCGCGTTCGCGGGCGGCGACGATGCGGGGGCTGACGGAGGGCGAGCGGCGCGCCGCCGCGCTGGAGAGTGCGGCGCGTACGGCGCTGGAGCGGCAGCAGAAGCTGGTCGCGCAGCAGAAGCGGCAGCGCGACACGGTCACGGGGCGGCTCCGCGAGGTGGAGAAGATGCTGGCCTCCCTCAGCGGTACGGAGATCGCGTCGATCGCCGCGCTGGAACGGGCCGGCACGGAGCAGGCCCAGCGGGATCTGATCGCCTCCGGCGCGCTGGGGGACGGGGTGGGCGCGGCGGGCGTGACGGGTACGGCGGGGGCTCCTGGCGCCCCGGGCACGGCGGCCTCGCCCGGGGGTACCCCCTCGGTCGCGGGCGGCCGGGCGGTGGAGTTCGCGGTGGCGCAGATCGGCAAGCCGTACGAGTGGGGGGCGGAGGGGCCCGGTTCGTACGACTGCTCCGGGCTCACCTCCCAGGCCTGGGCCCGGGCCGGGGTGCCCATCCCCCGTACCAGCCAGGACCAGTGGCGCGACCTCGCCCGGATCCCGCTCCGCGAACTGCGCCCGGGAGACCTGGTCGTCTACTTCCCCGAGGCCACGCACGTCGCCCTCTACCTGGGCAACGGCCTGGTCGTCCAGGCCCCCCGCCCCGGAGCCAGCGTCAAGGTCTCGCCGCTGGCCGCGAATCCGCTCCTGGGCGCGGTACGCCCCGACCCGGAGGCCGTGGCACTGGCCCCGTCCGCGTACACCCCGCCGGTCCTCCCGGAGGGGGCGACGGACGGTTCCGATCTGGGGTTCGGGGGGACTTCGTGAGGCCTGAGCGCCTCTGAAGCCGCAGGTCACGAAGAGTGCGCCCCGCGCGAGCGGGGACCCCACCCCCATCGCCCCGACCACTAACGGACAACCGAGGGCGGCCCGATTTGCGTGCCCATGACACGCCCCGCCCCGGCCTCGTCCCCCGTGCCATTCGGCGTCAAGGGGGCCCGTATCCCCTCCCCTGTGACGGTAAGCGGGGCCGTCTTCGCAGTGAGGCGGGAAGGGGCGGTGCGGCGGCGTGTGGGTACGGCGCCGCCTTCCCTGCCTCAGTGCTACTCGGGCGAGAACTTCAGCGCGTGGCGCACCAGCGCGAAGAGTGAGTCGACTGCCGTGCTCCGGTCCCGCGCGTCCATGATCACCACCGGGATGTCCTCCGGGATCGTCAACGCGTCGCGTACGTCCTCCGGTTCGAACGGGTCCGCCCCGTCGAACTGGTTGACGGCCACGATGTACGGCAGCCCGCAGCTCTCGAAGTAGTCCAGCGCCGGGAAGCAGTCGGAGAGGCGGCGCGTGTCCACCAGTACGATCGCGCCGATCGCGCCCCGCACCAGGTCGTCCCACATGAACCAGAAGCGCTGTTGGCCCGGCGTGCCGAAGAGGTACAGGACGAGGTCGTCGTCGAGGGTGATGCGGCCGTAGTCCATCGCCACGGTGGTGGTGAGCTTGTCGGGCGTCTGGCTGAGGTCGTCGATCTCGGCGCCGGCCTCGGTCATCAGGGCCTCGGTGCGCAGCGGCGCGATCTCCGAGACGGCGCTGACGAAGGTCGTCTTGCCCACGCCGAAACCGCCCGCGATCACGATCTTGGTGGAGATCGGGGCGCGGGTGCGGTTGAGCTGCCAGGCGTGGAGTTTCTCCTCGGGCCGGGGGCCTTCGGAGGCGGAGGGTTCTCCTTCGGGGTCGGTGAGTTCCCCCTTCAGGGGGGAGAGGTCCTCCTTCAGGGGGGAGAGGTCCCCCTCCGGGGTGGAGAGGTCCTCCTCCGGGCGTCCTCGGCCCGGTTCGGGCCCCGGCCCCGGGTCCCGTACGGGGGCCTGCCCCGGGTCCCGTACGGGGGACGGCGCGGCCTCCCCTACGAGGGCCGGGGCGGCTCCCCCTGCGGGGGATCTCCCGGCGGTGGTGGTGACGTCCGAGCGTTCGGAGACGTCAGAGACGGCGGAGTCCACTGAGCACCCTTTCCAGCAGCGCGTGGTCCGGCTGGTCGGCTTCACGACCGGTTCCGTACACACGGATCTTTCCCTGATCGGCCAGGTCGCCCAGGAGCACCCTGACCACGCCCAGCGGCATCTTGAGCAGCGCCGAGACCTCGGCGACGGTCCGCATGCGCCGGCACAACTCGATGATGGCGAGCATCTCCGGCATGACCCGGGCCGGAGCCCCGCCGTCCGTCAGCTCCGGATGGACCTCGCCGGGTTCCAGCGCGGCGACGAACGTCTCCACCTGGAGGACATGCCCGGAGTGGGTCCGGCCGCCGGTGAGCTGGTACGGGCGTACCCGCGAGGGCCGCTCCTCCTCGGCCGAGGGGTGGTCGTCCCCGGCCGGGGAGTGGTCCTCCCCGGCCAGAGGGTCGTCATCCTCGGTCGTCTCGCCGGACGGCACCGTGCCGGACGGCATCGCGGCAGCCGACGCCTCCGGTAACGGCGTACCGCACTCCGCCCGCCGCGCCCCGTGCCCGGCCCTGCGGGTCCCGTGCCCGGACCCGCGCACGGGGAGGCCGTGCGCGGGGGCTCCGTGGGCCGGGTGCCCGTGCGCGGGGCCGGCCGACGGGGTCATCCGGTGCTCTCCATGGTGGCGCGCAGCTCTTCGCGGAGTTCGGGCGTGAGCTTGTGGCCGGCCCGACCGACGAAGAGCGCCATGTGGTACGCGATGACGCTCATGTCGCACTCGGCGGTGGCGTGCACGCCGAGCAGCGAACCGTCGCTGATGGCCATGACGAAGAGGCTGCCCTCGGCCATCGCGACCATCGTCTGCTTGACGCCGCCGCCGTCCATGAGCTTCGCGGCGCCGATGGTGAGGCTGCCGATGCCCGAGACGATGGTGGCGAGGTCGGCGCTGGAGCCGCGCGGCCCCTCCGCCCGTACGGTGGCCTCCGCCTCCGCCGCCTCGGCGGTGGCGCCGGGGTCGGAGGAGAGCAGCAGGAGGCCGTCGGAGGAGACGACGGCGACCGCGAGGACGCCGGGCACCTCCTCGACGAGGTTGCTCAAGAGCCAGTGCAGATTACGGGCCTCATGGCTCAGCCCGAATGTGCCGGTGCCCGTGCCGCCCGTACCGCGCATGGCGGTACCGCTGTCCGTGCCTGTACCGGTCGCCGTCAACTGCGTGCCTCCTTGACTGTCTCCCCCGCCGTCTCCCCCGCGTTCGCGCTCTCGCCGGTGCGGTGCTCCGGGATCGGCTCGGGGGTGGTCGGTCGCGAGGGCGTGCTCTGCTGCGTCAGTTCCGTCAGTTCCGCCTCGACGTCACGACGGCCCTCGATCGCTCCCCGCTGGAAGCCCCCGAGCCTGCGGCGGAGTGCCTCCGGGTCCACGGGGGTGTGCACGGTGGGGGCCGCGGCGCGCTGGATGACGCGGGGGGTGCGCTTGGGCAGGCCCTTGGTGGTGACGGGGGCGGCCCCCGCACCGGTGGGGACGGGTGCGGGCGCGGGCGCGGGCGCGGAGGGTGTCGTGGGGGCGGAAGGGGTCAGGGATGTGAGGGGTGTGGAGGGTGTGGATGCGGGGCGGCGCTTGGGCAGCCGCATCTGGAACGTGTCCTGGTCGGTCCCCGTCGTACGCGGCTCCGCGGTGGCCCCCGTCGTACGGGGCTCCGTACGGGTGTCCTGGTCCGGGACGCGTTCGTGGCGGTCCGGGCCGATGCCGTACGGGGTGGACGCGGCCTGCGGGGACGCGGTGCGCTGGGAGTCCTCGGCGCGCTTCGCCTCCTCCGCCCGGCGGATCGCCGCCTCGGCCGCGATCACCAGGGGGTCCCGCTCGCCGTCCGTGTTCCGGGCCAGGGTCGTGGGAGGGGTCGTGGGAGGGGTCGTGGAAGAGGACGGCGTGGGGGAGGCCGTACGGGCGGGAGTCGTACGGGGGGAAGGCGTGCGGGTCGGGAGTTCCGGGCGGGCGAACGGGGCCGCCGCCGGGTCCGGGTCCGGCTCCGGGAGCACCGACTGGGGCAGCACGACGATCGCCGCCACGCCGCCCTCCTGGTGCTCCCTCAGCTCCACCTGGACGCCGTGCCGGGCCGCCAGCAGCGCCGCGACGCGGAGGCCCAGGCCCTCGGGCTCGGCACCGGGTGCGCCCGGGGCCGTACCGTCGCCGCTGCCCGTGGAGCCGCGCGGGGCCCTCGGCGGTTCGCCGGGGGGCACGGGGGCGGCCAGCCGCTCGTTCAGCTCGGCGAGCCGGTCGACGGACATGCCGGTGCCCTCGTCCTGCACCGAGATCATCACCTCGCCGGACTCCAGCCGCCAGCCGGAGAGGCGTACCCGGGTCTCGGGCGGCGAGAACGACGCGGCGTTCTCCAGCAGTTCGGCGACGAGGTGGCTCAGGTCGTCCGCCGCGGAACCGGCGACCTGGGTGCGCGAGGGCAGCTCCTGGATGGTGACGCGCTCGTACCGTTCGATCTCGCTGACCGCCGCGCGCAACACGTCGACCAGGGGGACAGGACCGGTGGAGCCGTGGCCGTGTTCGTGGCCGGCGAGGACGAGCAGGTTCTCGCTGTGGCGGCGCATCACCGTCGCGAGATGGTCGAGCTTGAAGAGGGTGGCGAGCCGCTCCGGGTCCTGCTCGCGGTCCTCCAGCTCCTCGATGACGCCGAGCTGACGCTCCACCAGGCCGAGCGTGCGCAGCGAGAGGTTGACGAAGGTGTGGTGGACGGTGTGGCGCAGGCTCTGGAGCTGGACGGCGAGGTCGGCCGTACGGTCCTGGAGCTCGGCCCGCTGTTCGGCGACCTGTTCGCGGGCGCCGAGGAGGTCGGTGCGGGCGGTGTCGAGGCGTTCGGCGCGGCCCGCGAGGTCGCGGAGCTTGCTGTGCAGGGCGTTGACGGAGCGTACGACCTGGGCGAACTCGTCGTTCCGGCCGGTGAAGCGGAGCGGCTCCTCGGTGGCGGGCGCGGCGGAGAGCCGGGCGGCGCCGATCCGGACGGCGGCGAGGGGGCGGGTGAGCGAGCGGGCGACGGCGGTGGAGACGCCGACGGCGAGGACGAGGCAGCCGCCGAGCAGGGCGATGCTCAGTTCGAGGTCGGTGACATCGTCGTCACGGAGCTGCGCGAGGCGTTCGAGCTGGCTCGCGCCGAGCCCCGACTCGACGCCGCGCATCTGGTCGATCCGGGCGGAGAGCGCGGACTCGACCTTGGACTCGTCGGCCTTCCGGTCGGACTCGGAGAGTTCGGGCCGGTCGGTGAGGCGGGTCAGATACCCCTCGGCCGTCTTGATCTCGGGCCCGGTGACGGTGTTGACCAGGGACTCGCGGGCCCCGGTGTCCGCGCTCTGGTCGAAGTCGGCGAGCGCGGCGAGTTCGCGGACCCGGGACTTCTGCGCCTCGGCGCTGAGTTCGTCGCGGAGCGCCTCGTTCTTCTCGGCCTCCGTACCGGCGCCGCCGTCCGAGGACTCCACGGGGAGTCCGGTGACCGGGTCGTACTGCGGGGTGCCGGAGGTGGCGGCGGGCACGGCGAGGGCGGCGAGCAGCAGCCCCCGGGTGGCGGAGGCCTGTTCGACGGCGCGGCCGAGCGCGGCGGGGGCGCGGGTGCCGTCGGCGGCCTCGGGCGGGGTGTTCTCGGCGAGTTCGTCGGCGAGGGCCTGGAGCTTGTCGATGACGTCCGAGTAGGCGCGGTACGCCTCGACGGCCGAGCCCTTGCCGGTGAGCGCCGCGCGCCGGATGGAGGGGACGGTGGAGAGGTCCCGGAGGAGCCCGGGGGAGGCCGCGGCGGCGGTGCGGATCTCGTCGATCTGCCGGTCGACGCGGGCGCTGCGCGTCTCGGAGAGCGCGTACTTGGGCTTCCCCTTGTCGGGGTCGACGGGCTGGCTGTCGCGTCCGGCGGCGATGTAGACGACGACTTCGTCGCGTTCGTCGGCGAGGGAGTGGCCGAGGGTGACGGCCCGCTGGTTGAGTTCGGCGAGGGTGACGAGGTTCTGGGCGTCCTTGAGGTCGGTGGAGGCGCGCAGGACGGCGGGGGTGCCGGCCGCGATCACCGTGATGCCGACGAAGGCGACCCCGGCGACGAGGCGGTTGCGCACCCGCACCCGGCGGCCGTCGGCTCCGCCCGTGGCCGTACCGCCGCCGGCCGTGCCGATTCCACCTGTACCGCTGCCGGGCGTACCGATTCCACCCGTACCGCTGTCCGCCGTACCGATGCCGAACGTTCCGCTGCCGACCGCTCCGCTTCCGGCGGTACCGCTCCCACCCGTGCCGCTACCGCTACCGGTACCGGCAGAGGTCGCGGCGTCTGTGGCCGTGACACTGTTGCCCCGAGGCCGCTTCTTCTGCACCGGTGCTCGCATTCTTGACTCGTCCGCCCATGAAGCAGAGGTGACGGCCGGCCCGTCCGGACACATCGGCCCGTTCGGACGTCGCGGTCCGCTCGGACGACGCAGTCCGTCCGGACAACGCGGTCGACGCGGTTACCCCACCTCCACGCCTGGTTTGGCTTGGCTGCCGACCATTCCAGCGCGCTCGGGAAGAGAGGCGCGCATCGGCCGCTCCGCCACCTGGACGAGTGAACATCACGACGAGTTGGCGAACAACTCTTCCCAGCCGGGAGGCCGCTGGAACATGGCGAGCCGGGTGGACCTTCGGGACGGCCTTTGGCAGGATGCCCGCCCGCAGCTCGCCGGAGCCCTCCCGTCCGCTCACGCCGCCGGTCCGACCGGCGGCACCACCGCTTCCGTACGCGCTCATTGTGACCGAATCCCACTGGTTGACCTGGCGGAACGGGGAGACCGACATGACATGGAGAGTTTGCGAAGGAACCATGAGCGTACTGGGGCGGCTGAGGCAGACTGAAGGGCATGCGCATCGAACAGGCCACCGCTCCCGGCACCGTCACCCGCCCCAATGAGGACTGGACAGGCGTGGTGCTTCCGGCGGCGGGCGAGGGCGGGGCGCTGGTCATGCTGGACGGGGTGACTCCCCCCGCTGGTGACGACGGTTGTGTGCACGGTGTGCCGTGGTTCACCGCGCGGCTCGGCGGGGCGCTCGTGGAACTGTCCGGTTCACGACCGGATATGACGCTGGCACAGGTCCTCGCGACGTCGATCGCCCGCACGGCGGCGTCCCATCGGGACACCTGTGACCTTTCTCACCCGCGCACCCCGCAGGCCACGGTGGTCCTGGCGCGCTGGGGACGCGGGGCCGTGGAGCATCTCGTCCTCTCGGATTCGAGGCTGCTGCTGGAGTCCCCGGACGGGGCGGTACGGGCGGTGGTGGACGACCGGCTCGACCGGGTCCCGCGCGAGGTGCTCCGCTCGGTCGCGGCGACGGACGCGCTGCGCAACGCGGAGGGCGGCTTCTTCACCGCGGCGGCGGAACCGTCGGTCGCGGAGCGCGCGGTGACGGGCCGTACCCCGGCGGGCGAGGTACGGAGCCTGCTGGCCCTGACGGACGGCGCCGCCCGGTGGGTGGAGGTGTTCCGGGAGGGCGACTGGGCGGAGTGCCTGGCGCTGGTGCGGAAGAGCGGGGCGCGGGAGCTGATCGACCGGGTGCGGGCGGCGGAGTCGGCGGACCCGGAGGGGACGGCGTTCCGCCGGGGGAAGGCGAGCGACGACGCGACGGTGGCGTACGTGGAGCCGTAGGGCTCCTCGCCTTTTCACTGCCGCACGCCCCGTATTCCCACTGCCGCGCATCCCCTGTCTTCACTGCCGCGCGCCCCGTATTCCCACTGCCGCACGCCCCGTATTCTCACTGCCTTTCACTGCCGCGCGTCCCGTATCAACTGTCGGCGATGGCGTTGAGCTGGTGGAGCAGCCGGGCCAGCTCGGCGATCTCGGCGCGGTCCCAGCCGGCCAGCTTCTGTACGTACAGTTCCCTGCGCGCCCCGCGCACCCGGCGGAAGCGCTCGCGCCCCTCGTCGGTGATCCGGATCAGCCAGGCGCGCCCGTCGGCCGGGTCGGGCTCGCGGCTCACCAGGCCCAGTTCCTCCAGCGCGCGCAGTTGGCGGCTCATGGTGGCCTTGCCGACGCCGAAGTACCCGGCGAGTTCGGTGGCCCGCTGGGTGCCGCCGTCCTCCAGCCGTACGAGCAGCCCGTACGCGGCGGGCTCCAGCTCCGGGTGGACCTCCCGGGCCATTTCGCCGGAGTTGGCGCGGGCACGGCGCAGAAAGACCGCCAGTTCCCTTTCGAGGGCGAGGAATTCGTGGTCCATACCATTTTCCGGCTGGGGGTCCGGTTCCCTTTCCGTACCGCTCCCGTGCACGTCAGCAGCCATCCCGCGCTTTCCGCTCATGAAAATTTCTTTCGCCCGCGGCCGTTGCCGCAGCTCGTTCAGTATTTCAGGGGTTTATACCAACGGCACCGGCGTGGCACCCTTCCGCCGTCCGGGTCTACGTGCGTAGCTTCGATAGTGACATGTTCACTCCAGTGACATGTCGGCAGGTCATGATCTCCCCCCACCACCGAGGTCTTCGGAGGCACACCCATGCCCGTCCCCAGATCCCGTAAGCCTGGATCCCTGGCCGCATCCCGTCCGGCCGGATCCCGCGTCTCCCGCCGCGCCAAGTTCGCCGCGGCCACCTCCCTCCCCGCCGTCCTCGCGCTGCTCCTCGCCCTGCCGGGTGCGGCGAGCGCGGCGCCGGTCCCGGCGGACCCCCCACAGCAGAACGTTCCCACCCGCGGCTCGGCCCACATGGGCATGGGCGTCGTCGAGCACGACGGCCAGGGCGCGCTGCCGCGCGGCGGCGACCGCGTCGCGCAGACCGAGGGCGTCGACGTCTCCAGCCACCAGGGGAACGTCGACTGGCAGGCCCTCTGGAACAGCGGGGTGTCCTGGGCCTATGTGAAGGCCACCGAGGGGAACTACTACAAGAACACCTACTTCACCCAGCAGTACAACGGTTCGTACAACGTGGGCATGATCCGGGGTACGTACCACTTCGGCACCCCGAACGACTCCAGCGGCGCCAACCAGGCGAACTACTTCGTGGACGGCGGGGGCGGCTGGTCGCCCGACGGCCGTACGCTGCCGGGCGTCCTGGACATCGAGTGGAACCCGTACGGCGCGACCTGCTACGGCAAGACGCAGGCGCAGATGGTCGACTGGATCCGCGACTTCGTGAACACGTACAAGGCGCGCACCGGCCGGGACGCCGTGATCTACACGGCGACGAGCTGGTGGAAGGAGTGCACGGGCAACTACGGCGGTTTCGGCGCCACCAACCCGCTGTGGATCGCGCGCTACAACACCACCGTCGGTGAACTGCCGGCCGGGTGGGGCTTCCAGACCATCTGGCAGTACACGTCGACCGGGCCGATCGTGGGCGACCACAACCGGTTCAACGGCGCGTACGACCGCGTACAGGCGCTGGCCAACGGCTGACGGCCGGACGGCCGACGTCGTCCGGACGGCCGACGGCTGACGCCGTCCGGCCGGGACAGTCACCGACGGCCGCGGGGAGCGGCTCCGGCAGGGCGCGGAGGGTCTGCCGGATCCGTCACCGCTCGACCGCGACGGGACACGCGTACCCGGCCGCCCCGGCCACCTCACGGGAGGTGACCGGGGCGGCCGTACGCGTACGAGGGGGCGCTCAGGGACGGCTCAGGCGGCGGCCGCGACCCGCGGAGGCTCCGCGTCCGGTACGTCCCCGATCCCCTCGGCCGGGGCGAGGGCCAGCTCCAGGACCTGGCGTACGTCCGTCACCGGGTGGACGTCCAGCGTGGCGAGGATCTCGGCCGGGACGTCGTCGAGGTCGGCCTCGTTGCGCTGCGGTATCACGACGGTCGTGATGCCCGCGCGGTGCGCGGCGAGCAGCTTCTGCTTGAGGCCGCCGATGGGCAGGACGCGGCCGGTCAGCGAGACCTCGCCGGTCATGGCGACATCCGTGCGGACCAGCCGGCCGCTGAGCAGCGACGCGAGCGCCGTCGTCATCGTGATGCCCGCGCTCGGGCCGTCCTTGGGCACCGCGCCCGCCGGGAAGTGGATGTGCACGCCCCGGTCCTTGAGGTCGGCCACCGGGAGCTCCAGCTCCGCGCCGTGCGAGCGGAGGAAGGAGAGGGCGATGTTCGCGGACTCCTTCATCACGTCACCGAGCTGTCCGGTCAGGGTCAGCCCGGCGCCGCCGGTCTCGGCGTCGGCGAGCGACGCCTCGACGTAGAGCACGTCGCCGCCCGCGCCGGTCACCGCGAGCCCGGTCGCCACACCGGGGACGGCCGTCCTGCGCACCGCCGGGTCCTGCGCCGACTCCGGTACGTGGTGGGGCCGGCCGATCAGGGCGCGCAGGTCGTCGGCGCCGAGGGCGGCGGGCAGCTCGCGGTCGCCGAGTTCGTGCTCGGCCGTGACCTTGCGGAGCAGCCGGGCCAGCGAGCGTTCCAGGTTCCGTACGCCCGCCTCGCGGGTGTACTCCCCGGCGAGCTTGCGGAGCGCGTCGTCCGCCAGGGTGACCTCGCCGGACGCCAGGCCGGCGCGCTCCAGCTGCCGGGGCAGCAGGTGGTCGCGGGCGATGACGACCTTCTCGTCCTCGGTGTAGCCGTCGAGCCGTACCAGCTCCATCCGGTCGAGCAGCGGCTCGGGGATGGCCTCCAGGACGTTGGCGGTGGCGAGGAAGACGACGTCGGAGAGGTCCAGTTCGACTTCGAGGTAGTGGTCGCGGAAGGTGTGGTTCTGCGCCGGGTCGAGGACTTCGAGGAGGGCGGCCGCGGGGTCGCCCCGGAAGTCGGAGCCGACCTTGTCGATCTCGTCGAGCAGGACCACCGGGTTCATCGAACCGGCCTCCTTGATCGCGCGGACGATCCGGCCGGGCAGCGCGCCGACGTACGTACGCCGGTGGCCCCGGATCTCCGCCTCGTCCCGTACGCCGCCGAGCGCGACCCGGACGAACTTCCGCCCCATGGCGTGCGCGACGCTCTCGCCGAGCGAGGTCTTGCCCACACCGGGCGGCCCGACGAGGGCGAGGACGGCGCCTCCCCTCCGTCCCCCGACGACCCCGAGGCCCCGGTCGGCGCGGCGCTTGCGGACGGCCAGGTACTCGGTGATGCGCTCCTTCACATCGGCGAGCCCGGCGTGCTCGGCGTCGAGGACGGCGCGGGCGCCCCGGATGTCGTAGCGGTCCTCGGTCCGCTCGTTCCACGGCAGCTCCAGCACGGTGTCGAGCCAGGTGCGGATCCAGGAGCCCTCGGGGGACTGGTCGGAGGCGCGCTCCAGCTTGTCGACCTCCTTGAGGGCGGCCTCCCGTACCTTCTCGGGCAGGTCGGCGCCGTCGACGCGGGCCCGGTAGTCGTCCGGCTCGTCCGCCCCGTCCGAGGCGTCGCCGTTCAGCTCGCGCAGCTCCTTCCGTACGGCGTCGAGCTGGCGCCGGAGCAGGAACTCACGCTGCTGCTTGTCGACGCCCTCCTGGACGTCCTTGGCGATGGACTCGGCGATGTCCTGCTCGGCGAGGTGGGCGCGGAGCTGTTCGGTGGCGAGCTTGAGGCGGGCGACCGGGTCGGTGGTCTCCAGGAGTTCGAGCTTCTGGGTGAGGGTGAGGAAGGGCGAGTAGCCGGAGTTGTCGGCGAGCGCCGAGACGTCCTCGATCTGCTGGACGCGGTCGACCACCTGCCAGGCGCCGCGCTTCTTGAGCCAGTCGGTGGCGAGTGCCTTGTACTCGGTGACCAGCTCGGTCACCGCGCCGGGCAGCGGCTCGGGCGCGCTCTCGTCGGCGCCCGCCCCCTCCACCCAGAGCGCGGCCCCAGGCCCGCTGGTCCCGGCCCCGATCCGGACCCGCCCCCGGCCCCTGATCAGCGCCCCGGGATCGCCGCCGGAGAGCCGTCCGACCTGCTCGACGGTGCCGAGGACGCCGGTCCCCGCGTAACTCCCGTCGATCCGGGGCACGAGCAGCACCCGCGGCTTCTCCCCGCCCAGGGCGGCCGCCTGCGCGGCCTCGACGGCACCCCGGACCTCGGCATCGGACAGATCGAGCGGCACCACCATGCCGGGCAGCACGACCTCGTCGTCGAGCGGCAGCACGGGAAGCGTGAGCGGTGTGGGCGTGGAAGCCATGGTCTCCCCTTCGGCGTTATGGCCAGGCAGGACCCGCGCGACGGAGCACGTGGACCGGCCTCAAGCAAGTTGAGCTATATGCACTCAATGCTTATGAGCCGATGGTTGTTCCCCGGGGCCTGTTCGCTCTGAGCGATCGCGCCGGTACGGCGCCGTTCGGCCGGTCACGGGACGGGGCAGAGGGCGGGGCGGGGCCCGGCGCGCGGGGCGGGGGGCCGGGCGGGGCGCGGGGCGGGAGAGCCGAGCCGGAGGGGTCAGTCCTTGCGCCCCGTGGCCGCGACGGTGACTCCGAGTCCGATCATGGTGAGCCCGCCGATTCCGCCGACCATGGAAAGCCGCCGGGGTGAGCGCGCGAACCAGTCCCGGGCGGTGGCCGCGACCAGCCCCCACACCAGGTCGGACACCACGGCGATGACGGTGAAGACCAGGCCCAGCAGGAGCATCTGCGCGACGACATGGCCCTGGGCGCGGTCGACGAACTGCGGCAGCACGGCGGCGAAGAACACGATGGTCTTGGGGTTGGTCACGCCGACCGCGAACCCCTCCCAGAACGTCCGCAGACCCCCCTGGGCGGCCCCCACCCCGTCGACCGCCGCCTGAAGCGAGCCCCGCTCACGCCACGCCTTGACGCCGAGGAAGACCAGGTACGCGGCGCCCGCCAGCTTGAGCACCGTGAAGACGAGAACCGAGCGTTCCACCACCGCCCCGACCCCGACGGCCACGGCCACGATCAGCACGTAGGCGCCGGCCGTGTTGCCGGCCACCGTGGTCAGCGCGGCACGGCGACCCTGCGCCAGCGCCCGCCCGATCACGAACAGCACGCTGGGCCCGGGAACCACGATCAGCAGGAACGACATGGCCGCGAAGGCGAGGAGACGGTCAGCAGACACCATGAAGCTCATGCAAGCACGGGGAGACACCGCCCTTCCAGCCTCCGGGGGACGAACCGGTCCCGGCCGTCCGGCCGAAGGGCGCGGGGGCGGCACGTAGGCTCGTGGGCATGGATGCGCTGCTGCCGTTTCTGATCGCGACCGGCACACTCGCGGCCGTGCTGGGCGTCTTCACGTCGCCGGCCGCGCAGGTACGGCGAAGGGGGCTCGCCGGCGGGGCGATGAGCGGCGCCCCGGCCTCGTACACCTCGCACGAGGAGGCGTTCCGCATCGCGTCCCACGAGTCGTACCTCGGCCGGTGGATCGGGCGGCTGCGGCGGGGGCGCTGACCGGTGCCGCGTCCACAACCGTCCACGACGGGCTTCCGGGTGGCCGCCATGCGGCCCGACCACGCCGACGAGGTGCTGGGCATCTACCGGTCCGGGATCGAGGAGGGGAACGCGACCTTCGAGACCGCCGCCCCCACCTGGGAACGGTTCGACGCCGGCAAGCTGCCCGCGCACCGGTTCGTCGCCCTGGACGGTGCCGACCGGGTGCTCGGGTGGGCCGCCGTGGCCGCGGTCTCCGCCCGGGGCGCCTACGCGGGGGTGGTCGAGCACTCCCTGTACGTCCATCCGGAGGCCCGGGGGCGGGGCGTCGGGCGGGCGCTGCTCGACGCGCTGGTCGCCTCGGCCGACGCGGCCGGGATCTGGACCGTGCAGTCCGGGATCTTCCCCGAGAACACCGCCAGCCTCGCACTGCACCGGAAGGCGGGGTTCCGGGTCATCGGGACCCGGGAGCGCATCGGGTGCCACCACGGCCGGTGGCGCGACGTCGTCCTCATCGAACGCCGCAGCCCCGTCGTGGAGTGAGCTCCGGTGAAGTGGACTCCGGTGGTCGCGGGGTGGGTTCCGCCGGTCGTGGAGTGGACTCCGGCGGAGTGGGCGTCTCCCGGGTCGCGGCCCTGGCTGCCGCCCGGCGGGCGTCCCGGGCGCGGCGGGCCCGGCGGACCGGGCGCCAGCAGGCGATGCCGATGAGCAGGGCGATGGGGTGGCCCCAGTTGGTGAGCGGGTCGCCGAAGTCGAGCAGGTCGTCGAGGAGCGTCAGCCCGACCCAGGCCAGCAGCACCACACGCGGGACCGGCGGCATCGCCCCGGCCAGCGCGCCCACGCACGCCAGCAGGCCGAAGCTGATGCCGTAGTCCATGCGGTGCAGGGAGGACTCCGGGAGGTGGCCGGCCAGGACGGAGAAGGCGACCGGCACCTCCGTGGCCAGCGTCGCCCCGACATGGCCCGCCAGGAAGACCCCGGCCGTGCGCCAGCCGCCGATCCGGCGTTCCAGCGCGGTCAGGGTGAGGAGAAAACCGATGGCGTACGCGGACTCCAGGCCGCCCGCGAGCCACATCCCACTGGCGATCAGCACCAGCAGCGGGTCGGCGGCGAGGTGCGCGACATCCGTGCTGGAGGCGTGGAGCAGGGCGGAGACGGTGGCGTGGTCCGCGTGCTGGGCGTAGTAGGTCGTGGAGAGCAGGAGCAGGCAGTAGACGAAGGTGAACGGCGTGGTGACCGGGTCCGGCAGCACCCGCGCCGTACGGAGGAGAAGGGTGCGGACGGTACGGGCGGTGCGGGCGTACGTGGCGGTACGGGCGTACGTGGCGGTACCGCCCTGCGACGGCGGAGGCGGAGGAGGAGGCGGCGGGGTGGGCAGCGAGGGCACGGTGCCGCGCGGGGCCGGGATCCGGTCCAGCCGCCCGTCCGGGCCGGCCGTACCGGCACGGGCCGCCTCCGCGCCGTACGCCTCGGAGCGCGCCCCCTCCGCACCGTACGTCCCGGCTGTCCCCCGCGTCTCGGCGGTCGGCACACCACGTCGCTTCACCGGGCCAGGCTCCTTCTCCACGGGCGGTCGCGTCTATGACCTGGCCCACAACAGGCAACCCTGATGGGGTTTTTCGCGTCCGGGGCCGGTCCGGTGGGCGAGCCTATGCGCCCGGGGATACGGATGCCGTGAACCGGAGCTGTGCGCCGGAGCCGTGCGCCGAGCCGTACGCCGGAGCCGTGGATCCGTGAACCGGTTGCGTCGCGCCCGGCGATAGAGGGGTGTGAGACTGTTCCGCCCCGTGGGGGCAGACCGCGACGACGCCGCGCTGCTGCGCGCCGTGGCCCAGGGCGGCGCGGCGGGCGCCGAGGCGCTGGCCGAACTGTACGACCGGCACGCCGGATGGCTGCACGCCCGGCTGACCCGGCGGTGCGCCGATCCGGAGACGGTGCGCGAGGTCCTCCAGGACACGTTCCTGACCGTCTGGCGCTCGGCCGCGACCCACCGGGGCGGCGAGGCGGGCGGCTGGCTCTGGGTGATCGCAGCGCGGCGGCTGGTGGACGCGGTACGGGCGCGCTCCCGGGCCGAGCGCGCCGAACGCGCCCCCTACGAGCGGCCCGAGGCCTACGCAGCGCCGGAGACCGCGCCCTCCGCCGAGGAACGGGTGCTGGCCGGGCTGGAGTACGGCGACGTCGGCGCCGCCCTCGACCGGATCTCGCCCGAACTCCGCGATGTGCTGCGCGCGACGGTCGTGGACGGGCTCACCACCCGTGAGGCGGCGGGGCTCCTCGGTATACCGGAGGGCACCGTCAAGACCCGGGCGAGGCGGGCGCGCAAGGAGCTGCGCGCCGCGCTGGAGCGGGTCGCTCCGCTGGGAGGCACGGCGTGGTGAGGAGGCTCGGGATGAGGAAGTTCGGCCTGCGGAGGGACGGCGTGCGGGAGCGGCGGGGGCGGGCCGCCGGGGCGGCGGCCGGGGCGTGGCATGTGGACGAGGCGTCGGCGGCCCGGTACGCGACGGGCACGGCCCGCGAGCCGGACGCCTGGTCGCTGGAGCGCCATGTCGAGACGTGCGGCGCGTGCGCCGCCCGGGTGTCCGCGGCGGTACAGGGGTCCGCCGCGGGCACCGCACTCTCCGGGGTACGGAGCGAACTGCTGGCCGCGATCGCACCACGGGCCGAGAGCGTCCCCGTACCCGGACCCGTCCCAGTCCCCGTACCCGGACCCGCCCTCGCTCCCCTTCCCCTTCCCCTTACCGTTCCCGTTCCCGTTCCCCTTCTCCCGCCCGTCACCGGCCCGGGGCGCTTCGCCCGGGTGCTGTGGGCGGCTGGGCCCGCGCTGCGCGGGCCCTGGCTGGTGGCGCTGGTGCTGGTCGCGGCGGGGGCGGTGGGTCTGGCGTACGCCACCGGCTCGGCCGGGGTACGCCCACTGCTGCTCGCGCTGGCGCCGCTGCTGCCGCCCGCCGGGGTCGCGGTGTCGTACGGGCGTCACACGGACCCGATGTACGAGATCACCGCCTCGACCCCGGGCGGCGGGGCGCGGCTGCTGCTGACCAGGACCGCCGCTGTCCTGGCGGTGAGTCTGCCGCTGCTGACGCTGGCGGGGGCCATGGCGGGGGCGGTGCTCCCGGCCGGCGCCCCCGGCCTCCCCGGCGCCCCGGGCCCGGCGGCCTGGCTGCTGCCGGGGCTCGCGCTGACGCTGGCGGCGCTGGCGCTCGGCTCGTACGTGGGGTGCCGTACGGGGGCGGCGGTGGTCGGCGCGGCCTGGGCGCTCCCGCTCGCCGCGCCTCTCCTGCGTCTGCGTCCCGCCTCCGCCGCCGTCCCCGCCGCCGAAGCCCTCGCCGCGCTGTCGGAGCAGGTGGCGCTGGTCCTCTCCGGGGCGGTGGCCCAGGGCCTGTGGGGCGCGGGGGCCGCGGTGTGCGCGGCGGTGCTGGTGACGCGGCGGCGCGCCTTCGACCGGCCGTCGTCCCTCGCCTTCCCCTCGGGGGGCCTCGGATGAACCACAGCGGAGCGAACGAGAACGAGAACGAGACGGAGAACCCGGCGACGATGGCGACGGCGATGAAGGCGATGACGGCGACAGTGACGGTGGACGCGTTGACGGTCGCGTACCGCAAGAAGGTGGCCCTGGACGGCGTCGCGCTCGCCTTCGGCGGCGGCGTGCACGGTCTGCTCGGCCCGAACGGCGCGGGCAAGACCTCCCTGATACGGGTGCTGGCCACGGTCGCCGCCCCGGCCGGGGGCCGGGTGACGGCGCTCGGCCACGACCTCACGGCCCACCGGGGCCGCACGGAGGTACGGCGCCGGCTCGGCTACTTGCCGCAGGAGTTCGGCTACTACCCCGGGTTCACGGTGCGGGAGTTCGTCACGTACGTGGCGTGGCTCAAGGAGATGGACCCGGCGCGCGTACCGGAGGCGGTGGCGCGCGCGGCCGGCCGCGTCGGGCTGGCGGACCGGATCGACGCGAAGGTGAAGACGCTGTCGGGCGGCATGGTGCGGCGCGTCGGAATCGCCCAGGCGATCGTCAACGACCCGGAACTGCTGCTGCTCGACGAGCCAACGGCGGGGCTCGATCTCGAACAGCGCGTCGAGTTCCGCGCGCTCCTGCGCGAACTGGGCACACGGGCCACGGTGATCGTCTCGACCCACCTCGTGGAGGACGTCGCTGCGGCCTGCACGGAGGTGACCCTCCTGGAGGCGGGCCGGGTGGCGTTCCGGGGCACGACAGAGGAGTTGACCGCCCTGGGTGCGTACGGCGCGGGGGGCGCCGGAGGCGCCGCAGGCATCGGGAGCGCGGGGGTCGTGGGAGGCGCCACGGGCGCGGGCAGCGCCACGGGCGCGGGCGGGACCGAAGGCGCGAGAGGCGCGGGAGGCGCCACGCGCACGGACGGCGCCGCGCGCACGGACGGCGCCACGCGCATGGACGGCGCCGCGCGTGCGGGCTGTTCGGCGGAGGCTGCCGGCGGGGCCGGGGAGACCCCCGTCGAGCGGGGTTACCTCGCCGCCCTGCGGGCCCACCGGGCCGCTGCCGCCGCAGGGACGGCCGCCGGCACCGGCACCGGCACCGGCACCCCTTCCGGAACCGCCGCCTCCTCCGGAACCGCCGCCGCCACCGCCGCTCGCTCGCCGGAAGGGTCCCGATGACCGGCACCGCCCCTGCGGGCCCCGCGCGCCCCTCCCCCGCCGGATCCGGGCCCGCCGGCACCGCCCCCGTACCGTCCCGGCGCCGCTCCCCGGGGGTGGTGGGGGCCGAACTGCGCCGGGGAATCGGGCCCTGGGCCGGGCTCGTCGTGCTCGGGCTCTGCTGGTTCGTGCTCCTCCCCCGGCTGTCCCAGTGGCAGGGGCACTGGCCGCAGACGGGCAATCTGCTGCGGCCCGCCGGGGTGCTCTTCGGCGGGCCGGTCGCCGTCGCCCTCGGGTGCCGGCAGGGCGGGCGGGAGCGGCGGGCCCGTACCGAGGAGCTGCTGGCCTCGCTCCCCCGGGGCCCGCTGCGCCGGGCGCTGCTCGCGGTGGCGCCCGCCGCGTTCTGGCCGGCCGCCGGGTATCTGGTCGCCGTCGCGGGGTGCGCCCTGGTCACCTGGCCGTACGCGAGCACGGGCGGGCCCTTCCTCTCGCTGATCGGGGCGGACGCCGTGGCGCTGGCCTCGCTCGGGGTGCTCGGATTCGTGGGCGGGCGGCTGGCCGGGACGCGGTTCGCGGCGCCGGTGCTCGCCGCCGTCGCCTACGCGGTGCTCGCGCTCCCGCTCTATCTGGGCCACGAGTCCTTTCCGCTCGGTCCCGCCGCCCAGCACTGGTACGCCTGGGACCGGCCGGTCTGGTGGTACGGGCCCGCGTCCATGCTGTGGACCGCCGGGCTCGCCGGGGCGGCGCTGCTCGCCCTCGCCGCCCGGCGCCGTACCCTCGCGCTGCTCCCGCTCGTGGCCGCGTGCGCCGCCGCCGTGGTACTCGTACGGACCGGGGAGGGCGTGTGGCGCCCCGATCCGGCGGCGGCCCGGCTGGTCTGCGACGACGGGACGCCGCAGGTCTGTCTCACCGCCGTCGACCGGAAGCTGCTGCCCTCCGTGTCGGCCGCGCTGACCGGCGTCAACGCCAGGCTGCGCGGTGTCCCGGGCGCACCGGTCCGCTGGGCCGACGGGCCCTCGGCTCGCGGCCGGGACGTCCGTACGGGGCGCGAGGGGGCCTGGGAGGCGCAGCTCCCCCAGCCCTTTCAGCTCTCCGAGCGCGGCCGGGTCTCCGACCCCGCGTACTTCGCCAACTGGGCCGCGAGCAACCTCCTCTCACAGGACTGCCCCGACGCGAGCGGCAAGCCCTACAGCGAGGCCGCCCGGCGGGCCGACGCCGTGACCGACGCGGTCGTACGGTGGCTCGCGCCGCCCACGGTGGATCTGCTCGGGCCGCCGGACGAGGCCGCGGGCCATCTGCGGCGGCTCCACGCCATGGACCCGGGCGAGAGCCGCGCGTACCTCGCCCGCTTCCTCGCCGCCGACTCCTGCCGGCCGGCCGAGGTGCCCGTGCCCTGACGCCCTGGCGGCGGCCCCCGGAATCCGATTGGCCCGGCGCGGCCCGCCCGGGTCAGGATGGTCCGGGTCAGGATGGTCCGGTCCGTACCGTCGACAGTCCGTCGACAGCCCGCCCACCGCCCATCCACCGCCCGTCGACCGCCCGGCCGCCGCACCAGGAGACCCCATGTCCGCCCCCGGCCCCTTTCCCGCCTTCCCCGCCTTCCCCGTCCCGGAGTCCGGGCCCGTCACGCTCGACCGGCGCGAGGGTCCTTACGGCGAGGTCGTGCTGCGGCGGCGCGGGGAGCACCTGGAGATCATCGCCAACGGGTGCTTCCTGATGGACACCTCGGACGGGCGGTCGGAGCGGCTGCTCGTCGATGCCGCCCTCGGCACCCTCGGCACCCTCGCCGAAGGCGGGAGAACCGCCCTCGCCGACCCCGCCGCCCCCTCCGCCACCACCGCCCCCACCGGCCCCTCCGTGCTCATCGGCGGCCTCGGTGTCGGCTTCTCGCTCGCGCACGCCGCAGCCGAGCCGCGCTGGGGCGCCATCGCCGTCGTCGAGCGCGAGCAGGCCGTCATCGACTGGCACCGCGACGGGCCCCTTACGCGCATTTCGGGCGATGCGCTCGCGGATCCGCGCGTTGTGATCCATCACACCGATCTTGTGAAGTACGTACGAACGGCCACGGAGCGTTACGACGCCCTCTGCCTGGACATCGACAACGGGCCCGAGTGGACCGTCACCGACGACAACGAGAACCTCTACTCCCCGGCCGGACTCGCCGCCTGCCACGAGCGGTTGACCCCGGGCGGCGTGCTCGCCGTATGGTCGGCGAACCCCTCTCCGAGATTCGGTGAAGCGTTGCGGAATGCCGGGTTCGAAGGGGTAAGGGAGGAAGAGGTGCGGGTTGCCCGAGGCGTACCGGACGTGGTCCATCTCGCTGTTCGCACTGCGTAGCCGGAACCCTCCCGCTGCCTCTACGCTGCCTTCCACACACGGATGTGCATACTTCATGCAGATCGCGGATCAGAACGCGGATCAAGGATCGCGGAACGCGTACCAGGGGCGGGGCGATGGAGCAGACACACACCAGCCACAACGGGGTCGCGGCGACGCCAGGTGCCCAGCGCCGGGTTCTCGTCGTCGAGGACGACGCGACGATCGTGGACGCCATCGCCGCCCGGCTGCGGGCCGAGGGCTTTCTCGTCCAGACGGCGGTGGACGGGCCCGCGGCGGTGGACGCGGCCGAGGCATGGCAGCCGGACCTGATGGTGCTCGACATCATGCTGCCCGGTTTCGACGGGCTGGAGGTCTGCCGCCGGGTCCAGGCGCAGCGCCCGGTGCCGGTGCTGATGCTGACGGCGCGGGACGACGAGACCGACATGCTGGTCGGGCTCGGGGTCGGCGCCGACGACTACATGACCAAGCCGTTCTCCATGCGGGAACTGGCGGCCCGGGTCCATGTGCTGCTGCGCCGGGTGGAGCGGGCGGCGCTCGCCGCGGTGACGCCGCGCAGCGGCATACTGCGCCTGGGCGAGCTGGAGATCGACCACGCGCAGCGCCGGGTGCGGGTGCGCGGTGAGGACGTCCATCTGACGCCCACCGAGTTCGACCTGCTGGTCTGTCTGGCGAACACGCCGCGCGCGGTGCTCTCCCGCGAGCAGCTTCTCGCCGAGGTGTGGGACTGGGCGGACGCCTCGGGCACCCGTACGGTCGACAGCCACATCAAGGCGCTGCGCCGGAAGATCGGCGCCGAGCGGATCCGTACCGTCCACGGGGTCGGCTACGCGCTGGAGACGCCGGCCGCATGACGGGGGATCCTGGCCGTACGACAGGACACGTCCGGCGACCGGGCGGTACGACGGGACGCGTCCGGCGACCGGACGAGGGGCCGGACCAGGGACCGGGCCAGAGACCGGGCCAGAGACCGGGCCAGGGGGTCCGGTGAGCGGACCGGGGGGCCCGGGGAAGCGCGGGGGCGACCGGCGCGGAAAGCAGCGGTGGCGGTTCGGGGTGACCGACCGGTCCCGGCCGCTCTTCTCGATCAAGTCCAAGCTGGTCACCCTGGTCGTCGTCTCCGTCCTGATCACCACCGGGCTGCTGATCGTCGCCTCGCGCACCGAGACCGAGCTGCGCTTCATCACGGTCTTCTCGATGATCGCGACGCTGCTGATCACCCAGTTCGTGGCGCACGGGCTGACCGCGCCGCTGGACGAGATGAACACCGTCGCGCGGGGCATCTCGCACGGCGACTACACCCGCCGGGTGCGCGCGGACCGCCGGGACGAGCTGGGCGATCTCGCCGCCACGATCAACCGGATGGCGGACGACCTGGAGGCCGAGGACCGGCACCGCAAGGAGCTGATCGCCAATGTCTCGCACGAGCTGCGCACCCCCATAGCGGCGCTGCGCGCGGTGCTGGAGAACGTGGTGGACGGGGTCTCCGCCTCCGATCCGGAGACGATGCTGACGGCGCTGCGGCAGACCGAGCGGCTCGGCCGGCTCACCGAGACGCTGCTCGATCTCTCGCGCCTCGACAACGGGGTGGTCCCGCTGCGCGCGCGCCGCTTCGAGGTGTGGCCGTATCTGTCGGGTGTGCTCAAGGAGGCCAATCTCGCCTCCTCCCAGCGGGTCCAGACGGTCACGGCCGGCTCGGGCCACCACACCAGGACCGATGTCCATCTCCATCTCGACGTCTGCCCGGCGGAGCTGACCGCGCACGCGGACGCGGAGCGGCTGCACCAGGTGGTGGCCAATCTGATCGACAACGCGGTCAAGCACTCCCCGCCGCACGGCCGGGTCACGGTACGGGCCCGGCGCGGCGAGGGGCCCGAGTCGCTCGACCTGGAGGTGCAGGACGAGGGGCCCGGCATCCCCGAGCAGGAGCGCCACAAGGTCTTCGAGCGCTTCAACCGGGGCACGGTGTCTTCCCCGCACGGCCCGGGCAGCGACGGCGGTACGGGGCTGGGGCTGGCCATCGCGCGCTGGGCGGTGGATCTGCACGGCGGACGGATCGGGGTGGCCGAATCGGCGCGCGGCTGCCTGATCCGCGTCACTCTTCCGGGGGTACCTCGGGCTCGCGCTTGACGTAGGGTTCGAGAGAAAGCGCGAAGAGAAAGCGCTTGAGTCTCTCCGGGTACGGAGTCGGGGACGGGCGGGCAGCGGCCATGGAGCGGGCGGGGCAAGGGGTGACCGGTAAATGAGGGATACGGTCATCCGCCACCGGCACCACGGAACCGGGTTTGTTTCCCGCCATTTCATACGCCGAAACCCATTGTCTGATGTGACGTGCACGACGATGGCGTGCCCGGCCTGCACCTCAGGGCCTGGTAGGCGTAGCCTTGATTCCCGCTGTCCATCACCTTGTGAAGCGGAAGAGGGCGGTTCACGCCGTGTCGTCTCAGTCCCCCAGTAACACGAGCATCTCGACCGACGGAGCGGGCCAGGGCGTCAACCCTGCCGCCGCCTTCGGAGCCAATGAGTGGCTCGTAGACGAGATCTACCAGCAGTACCTCCAGGACCCGAATTCGGTCGACCGTGCCTGGTGGGACTTCTTCGCCGATTACAAGCCAGGCACGCCCGGCACGGCGGGCAGGTCCGAAGAGGCCACGACCGCGACTGCGGCGGCGGGGGCCGCGGTACCGGCCGCCCCGGCCGCTCCGGCGCGGACCGCCGCACCGGCCGCCGCACCGCCCGCCCCCGCCGCACCGCAGGCCCCGGCCGCGCCCGCGGCCCCCGTCGCGAAGCCCGCCGCCGCTCCGGCCGCCCCGGCCCCGGCGAAGCCCGCCGCGCAGGCCCCGGCCGCCGCTCCGGCGAAGGCCCCCGCGAAGGCCGCGCCCGCCACCGAGGCGCCCGCCGGGCCCGAGTACGTGACGCTGCGCGGCCCGTCCGCCGCCGTCGCGAAGAACATGAACGCCTCGCTGGAGCTGCCCACGGCGACCTCCGTGCGCGCCGTCCCGGTGAAGCTGCTCTTCGACAACCGCATCGTCATCAACAACCACCTGAAGCGCGCCCGGGGCGGGAAGATCTCCTTCACCCACCTCATCGGGTACGCGATGGTGCAGGCGATCAAGGCCATGCCGTCGATGAACTACTCGTACGCCGAGCGCGACGGGAAGCCGACGCTGGTCAAGCCGGAGCACGTCAACTTCGGTCTCGCCATCGACCTGGTCAAGCCCAACGGCGACCGCCAGCTCGTCGTCGCGGGCATCAAGAAGGCCGAGACGCTCAACTTCTTCGAGTTCTGGCAGGCGTACGAGGACATCGTCCGCCGCGCCCGCAACAACAAGCTGACGATGGACGACTTCACCGGCGTCACCGTCTCGCTGACCAACCCGGGCGGCCTCGGCACCGTCCACTCCGTGCCGCGTCTGATGCCCGGTCAGTCCGTCATCATGGGCGTCGGCTCGATGGACTACCCGGCCGAGTTCCAGGGCACCTCCCAGGACACCCTGAACAAGCTGGGCATCTCCAAGGTCATGACGCTGACCTCGACCTACGACCACCGGGTCATCCAGGGCGCCGCCTCCGGCGAGTTCCTCCGGATCGTCAGCCAGCTCCTCCTCGGCGAGAACGACTTCTACGACGAGATCTTCCAGGCGCTGCGCATCCCGTACGAGCCGGTCCGCTGGCTCAAGGACATCGACGCCTCGCACGACGAGGACGTCACCAAGCCCGCCCGGGTCTTCGAGCTGATCCACTCCTACCGGGTGCGCGGCCATGTCATGGCCGACACGGACCCGCTCGACTACCTCCAGCGCAAGCACCCCGACCTCGACATCACCGAGCACGGGCTGACGCTCTGGGACCTGGAGCGCGAGTTCGCCGTCGGCGGCTTCGCGGGCAAGTCCATGATGAAGCTCCGCGACATCCTCGGCGTGCTGCGCGACTCGTACTGCCGCACCACCGGCATCGAGTTCATGCACATCCAGGACCCGAAGCAGCGCAAGTGGCTCCAGGACCGCATCGAGCGCGGCGCGCACGCCAAGCCGGAGCGCGAGGAGCAGCTCCGCATCCTCCGCAGGCTCAACGCGGCCGAGGCGTTCGAAACGTTCCTCCAGACCAAGTACGTCGGCCAGAAGCGGTTCTCGCTGGAGGGCGGCGAGTCCGTCATCCCGCTGCTCGACGCGATCATCGACTCGGCCGCCGAGTCCCGCCTCGACGAGGTCGTCATCGGCATGGCCCACCGGGGCCGGCTCAACGTCCTCGCCAACATCGTCGGCAAGTCGTACGCGCAGATCTTCCGCGAGTTCGAGGGCAACCTCGACCCGAAGTCGATGCACGGCTCCGGCGACGTCAAGTACCACCTGGGCGCCGAGGGCACCTTCACCGGTCTGGACGGCGAGCAGATCAAGGTCTCGCTCGCCGCGAACCCCTCCCACCTGGAGGCGGTCGACCCGATCCTGGAAGGCATCGTCCGCGCCAAGCAGGACATCATCAACAAGGCGGGCACGGACTTCACGGTCCTGCCGCTCGCGCTCCACGGCGACGCGGCCTTCGCGGGCCAGGGCGTCGTCGCCGAGACGCTCAACATGTCGCAGCTCCGCGGCTACCGCACCGGCGGCACCGTCCACGTCGTCATCAACAACCAGGTCGGCTTCACCGCCGCCCCGGAGTCCTCGCGCTCCTCGATGTACGCGACGGACGTGGCCCGCATGATCGAGGCGCCGATCATCCATGTGAACGGGGACGACCCGGAGGCCGTGGTCCGGGTCGGGCGGCTCGCCTTCGAGTTCCGCCAGACGTTCAACAAGGACGTCGTCATCGACCTCATCTGCTACCGCCGCCGGGGCCACAACGAGGGCGACAACCCGCAGTTCACCAACCCGCAGATGGTCCGCCTGATCGACAAGAAGCGCTCGGTGCGCAAGCTCTACACCGAGTCGCTGATCGGCCGGGGCGACATCACCATGGAAGAGGCGGAGCAGGCTCTCCAGGACTTCCAGGGCCAGTTGGAGAAGGTCTTCGCCGAGGTCCGCGAGGCCACCTCGCACGCGGGCCCGGTCCAGGTCCCCGACGCGCAGGCCGAGTTCCCGGTCGCCGTCGACACGGCGGTCTCCCAAGAGGTCGTCAAGCGGATCGCCGAGTCGCAGGTGAACATCCCCGACACGGTCACCGTCCACCCCCGCCTGATGCCGCAGATGCAGCGCCGCGCGGCCTCGGTGGAGGACGGCACGATCGACTGGGGCATGGGCGAGACCCTGGCCATCGGCTCGCTGCTGATGGAGGGCACCCCGGTCCGGCTCGCCGGCCAGGACAGCCGGCGCGGCACCTTCGGCCAGCGCCACGCGGTCCTCGTCGACCAGGGCACCGGCGAGGACTACACGCCGCTCCAGTACCTCACCGCCGAGCAGGCCCGCTACAACGTCTACGACTCGCTGCTCAGCGAGTACGCGGCGATGGGCTTCGAGTACGGCTACTCGCTGGCCCGGCCGGACGCGCTGGTCATGTGGGAGGCGCAGTTCGGTGACTTCGTCAACGGCGCGCAGACCGTCGTGGACGAGTTCATCTCGTCGGCCGAGCAGAAGTGGGGCCAGACCTCCGGCGTCACGCTGCTGCTGCCGCACGGCTACGAGGGCCAGGGCCCGGACCACTCGTCCGCCCGCCCGGAGCGCGTCCTCCAGCTCTGCGCGCAGAACAACATGACGATCGCCATGCCGACGCTCCCGTCGAACTACTTCCACCTGCTGCGCTGGCAGGTCCACAACCCGCACCACAAGCCGCTCGTCGTCTTCACCCCGAAGTCGATGCTGCGGCTGAAGGCGGCGGCGTCCTCGGTGGAGGAGTTCACCAGCGGCGGCTTCCGCCCGGTCATCGGCGACTCCACGGTCGACCCGGACGCGGTCCGCAAGGTCGTCTTCTGCACCGGCAAGGTCTACTACGACCTCGACGCCGAGCGGCAGAAGCGCGGTGTCACGGACACCGCGATCCTCCGTCTGGAGCGGCTCTACCCGCTGCCGGGCGCGGAGCTCCAGGCCGAGATCGCCACGTTCCCGAACGCCGAGAAGTACCTGTGGGCGCAGGAGGAGCCGGCGAACCAGGGTGCCTGGCCGTTCATCGCGCTCAACCTGATCGACCACCTGGACCTGGCGGTCGGCGCCGACATCCCGGGTGCCGAGCGGCTGCGGCGCATCTCGCGCCCGCACTCCTCGTCCCCGGCGGTCGGCTCGGCCAAGCGCCACCAGGCGGAGCAGCAGCAGCTCGTGAACGAGGTCTTCGACGCCTGACCCGTACACCCCCGCCGTACCCCCTGAGGGCCCGGCCCGCGGTCACCGACCGCGGGCCGGGCCCTCAGGCGTTGCCGGAGAGCACTCCCCGAGCCCGGACCATGGATTTCGGTACTGAGGCCCATTATTATCCCGAGGGCCTGGCCGGCCCTGGACGGGGCCGCTCCGGCACGGCGCCCACCAGGCGTTCGTCACAGGCAGTAACCATGGAAGGCACAGCGCATGGGCAAGCTGGACGGCAAGGTCGCGATCATCACCGGGGCCGCGCAGGGGATGGGCGAGTCGCACGCCCGCAGGTTCGTGGCCGAGGGTGCCAGGGTGGCGCTCACCGACCTCAACGAGGAGCGGGGCGAGCGGATCGCCGCTGAGCTCGGCGGGAACGCGCTCTTCCTCCGCCACGACGTCACATCGTCCGCCGACTGGGGCCGGGTGCTCCAGGAGACCGAGGACGCCTTCGGCCCGGTCACGGTCCTGGTCAACAACGCGGGCATCCTCGGCCCGGTGACCCCGACCGCCGAACTCGGGGAGGAGGAGTACCTCCGGGTCTGCGCGGTCAACCAGCACGCGCAGTACTTCGGCATGAAGACCGTCATCCCCTCCATGCGGCGGGCCGGCGGCGGTTCGATCGTCAACGTCTCCTCGATCGCGGGACTCGTCGCGAACGTCGGGGCGCCGAACCTCGCCTACGTCGGCAGCAAATTCGCCTCCCGGGGCATGACCAAGCTGGTCGCGGTGGAGTACGGCCCCGACAACATCCGCGCCAACTCGGTGCACCCCGGCTACATCAAGACCCCCATGATGGTGGAGGCGACCGACGAGAACGGCGGCGGAATCGCCGATGCGGTCCCGCTGCGCCGGATGTCCGAGGCGGACGAGGTCTCCAGCCTCGTGCTCTTCCTCGCCTCCGACGACTCCTCGTACATCACCGGCACCGAGCAGGTCGTCGACGGGGGCCTGACCGCCCAGTGAGGCACCCGGGCCCTCCGCCGTGACACCGGGCCGGGCCGGGTCAGGTCAGGTCAGGGACGGCTCGAAGTCCCAGTAGGGGCGGTTACGGGAGCGGGCCGCGACCGTGTGGACATGCTGGGAGCCCAGGGTGGCGACCAGGTCGTCCAGCGCCTCCTGTTCGGCCTTCTCGGCGCGCCGGGTCTCCCGCAGGGCGCGCAGGTCGGCGGCGTACGCGATCCGCGCGGAGAGCGTCAGCGGGTGGGTACGGCCGAGGGCGTCGGCGGCCCGGCCCATCGTCATCCGGCTCAGCTCCGCGGCGCCCTCGGCGTCGCCGGTGATGTCGCGGAGCGCGGAGGCGTTGACGGCGCACCCCAGGGTCCACGGGTGGTCGGCGCCGACGGCCCGCTCCATGTCGGTGAGGGCGGACTCGGTGAGATAGCGGGCGTGGTCGCGCTCGCCGACGTTGCGCAGGATGAGCGCGTGGTTGGAGCGGGCGCCCGCGACATACGGGTGGCCCTCGCCCAGGGTGGCCAGATATCCGGCGACGACCTGGTCGCTTATGCCCTTGGCGTGGTCGATGTCGCCGTGCTGGCGGGCGAAGCAGCTCTGGCCCGCCGCGGCCATCATGGTCAGCGGGTTGGCCTCGCCGAGCACCCGCTCGCACCCTTCGAGCACCTGGGTGAAGAGCGCCTGGGCGCGGCCCCGTTCGCCCGCCCGGTAGTGGCAGAACGCCAGATTGAGATCGGCGCTCAGGGTCTTCGGGTTGTCCCGGCCGAGGACGGCGCGGTGGATCCGGGAGCTCTGCGCCTGGAGCGAGCCCGCCTCGGCGTACCGGCCGAGCAGGCGCAGGTCGGTCGCGTAGTTGATCTCCGAGGAGAGCGTCAGGTTGTGGCGGGCGCCGAGCAGGTGTCTGCGGGACTCCAGGGTGCGCCGGTTCAGTTCCAGGGACTCCCCGTACCGGCCGAGCAGCCGGAGCGAGACGGCGAGGTTGTTCTGGGCGCTGAGGGTTCTGGAGTCCTGCTCGCCGAGGAGGCCGGTGAAGGCGGTGAGGACGTCCCGGGAGAGCTGGTGCGCCTCCTCGTACCGGCCGAGGCCGCGCAGGTCGGCGGCGAGTCCGCCGGCCGCCCGCAGATGCTCCAGGTCCTGTTCGCCGCGCTCCTCGCGGAGGTGCTCGACGGCGGCGCGGTCGATGGCCTCCGTACCGGCGTAGTCCCCGGCGGCGCGGAGCAGGTTGGCGTAGTGGTGGCTGACGTCCCAGACCCTCGGGTGGGTCTCGCCCAGGAGCCGCTTCCAGGAGCGCAGGGCGCGGCGGCCGAGCTTGGTGCCCGCCGTGTACTCGCCGGAGAGGTACAGGTAGTTGAGGCAGTCGAGGACGAGGGTGTGGACCCCGGGGTCGGTGCTGGTGAGGACGTCGGCCCACTTGAGGTGCGGGGCGATCTCCGCGTACCGGGGCCAGAGCCGGGTGTCGTGCGGCCGGCCGGGGTCCGCCTGGACCAGGGCCCGGCGGACGACCTCCCGGAACTCCTCGTGGTCGCCCGGGGGCATGTCCTGGTGGACGATCTGGTGGACCATGCGGTGCATGTAGAGCGCGTCGCCCGCGGCGCCCGCGAGCCCGGGGTCGCCGAGCGTCTCGTGGCTCTCGCGCTCGCCCCCCGCGGCGGCCCGGACGACCGCGTACTGGCGGAGCTTGTTGATGGCGCGGGCCCAGCGCACCGGGTCGTCGACGAGGCCGCGCAGCTTCTCGGGGAGGGTGTCGGCGGGGAGTTCGCGCACCAGCCGTACGGGGATGGCGCCCGGTGCGAAGAAGGTGCAGAGGCGGAGCAGGTCGACCGATTCGGGGACGGTCTCGCGGAGCTTGTTGAGCAGTATCGACCAGCCGGTCTGGAAGGCGACCGGGAAGTCGCTGGCGACCCGGACGACGCTGGTGTCGACGCCGGAGGTGAGGAGTTCGATGTACTCCTCGACGGACATGTCGGAGTCGTTGAGCCATCCCGCCGTCTGGTCGAGGAGGAGCGGCAGGTCCTCCAGGGCCTCCGCGAGCCGGCCCGCCTCCGCGTAGCCGAGGCGCGGGGCGCGGCGGCGGATGAACGCCACCGACTCGATCCGGTCGTAGACCGGGACCTCCAGCAGGGTGCTGTTGTGCTGGCGCCACTCCGGGTTGCGGGCGGTGATCAGCACATGGCCGGGTCCGGTGGGGACGAGGTCCCAGATGTTCTCGGGTTCGTCGGCGCCGTCCAGGACGAGGAGCCAGCGGCCGTACGGTTCGCCCCGGCGCAGGGCCTCCCGGGCGGCGCGCAGCCGCTCGCCGTACTCGACGCCGGTGGGCAGGCCGAGCGCGGTGGCGAGTTCGGCGAGGCGCTGGCGGCAGGTGACGCGCTGGTCGGCGGAGACCCACCAGACCACGTCGTACTCGACGCCGAAGCGGTGCGCGTACTCGGCGGCGAGCTGGGTCTTGCCGACCCCGGACATGCCGTGGAGGGTGACGACGCCGGCGCCCCTGGCGGCGGACTGGAGGATGTGGTGGGCGGTGTCGAGGAGCGGCTCGCGGCCGGTGAAGCGGGTGTTGCGGCGGGGCACGCCGCCCCAGATGTCGGGCGAGTCGCCGGGGTAGCGGGCGCCGCGCAGGGGCCCTTCCTCGTCGCGGTCGCCGGCCGGTTCCGTGGGGAGGTCGAGCTGGGCGAGGAGGCGGCGTTCGGCCTCGGACTCGCCGACGGAGTCGAGGTTGACGGCGCCGAAGACGGAGCTGGCGATGGGGAGGGACTCCGCGTCGCTGGTGACGGAGACGCCGACGAAGCGGTCCCGTTCGGCGGCGACGACCTCGCGGAGGGCGGCGTTCCACTCCTCGTGCTCGCGGGGGCCGAGGGCGAAGTACCACTGGCTGAGGACGACCAGGACGGGGCCGGGGGCGAGGAGCAGATCGCGCAGGCACTGGGCGAGCGTCATCTCGTCCGGCGGGTCCCACCGCTGGTAGGAGACGGTCTGTCCGCGCCGTTCGAGGCATTCCCCGATCCAGGCCGCCCAGGGGCGGTTGTACCCGGCGAAGCTGATCGTGACGACCTGTCGGCCCACGGGCTCAACTGACGTGTGTGTACCGGGCATTCGACCGTCTCCCTGCATCGTCATACGCCCTTTTAACATACCCGCGCACCGTGTGGGCCGACCCTGGGCGCGCGCCGTTTCACGTCGCGTTCCGCTGGAGCCAGATGGAGCGGGCGGTCCGCACGTAGGAGACGGCCCGCGCCCGGTGGCCGGGGGGCGGGGGGTGGTCGGCGAGCCGGTGGTAGACGGCGATCATCTCGTTGACGAGGACGCGCCCCTCCCGGGTGAGCGCCCCGGATCCGGCGAGCACCGGGAGCACGGCGCCGACCTGTTCGGCGGCGCGCGCGTGTTCGGTCCACGCCCGGTCCCGTACGGCGAGCCGGTCCGAGGTGAGGGCGACGCGCTGCCAGTGGCGGGCGAGGGCGAGATGCGAGTACGCGCCCTGGAGGAGCCCGTCGAAGGGGCGCGGGTCGGGGCGCCAGGGGGCGAAGTGGCGGGGTGTGGCGTCCTCGTGGTGGAGGCGGGTGAGGGCGGCGAGCGCGGCGAGTTTGGTGTGCTGGAGTTCGTGGACCAGGGTCGCGGCGAAGGCGGTGGGGGTGGCGGGGTGGCTGGTGAGGACCGCGCCGAAGGCCTCGCGGCGGGTGCCGCTGCACTGGGCGGATCCCGCGCCGGGGGCCGATCCGGCGGGCGGCGCGAGCGGGACGAGGCAGCGCAGCAGGGCGGCGGCCTCCCCGGCCCGGTGCGCCCCGCCGGTCTCCAGCACCGCGGCGACCCCGTCCCAGGAGCGGGCCCACTCCGTACGGTGGCGGGGGTCGAGCCGGAGCACGGCGGAGAGCCCGAGCCGGGGTGCGGCGGGTCCCGCGCCCCGGTACGGGTCGATGTCGTCCAGGGGCACGGGGGTGCCGCCGGGCGCCGGCGCGGGCAGGGTGACCACGGGCCGCCAGCGCGCGTCGTGGCCCGCGCCGCCCCCTTCCTCCCCCAGGGCGACGGTGACGGGCGGGTCGTCCCGCACCCGGAGCGTCAGCACCTCCCCGGCGAGGGCGACCTCGACCGGCACGGGCTCCTCGCGCCCGGTGCGCAGGGCGCCCAGCGTGGGGAGGACCAGGGTGCCCCGGCGGGCGGTGAGCCGGACGGTGAAGTCCTCCCCGGCCCGGATCGCGGCGGCGGCGGCGAGCGCGCTGAAGTGGCCCAGGCCGGCGGCGAGTTCCGGCGCGCCGGCGGCCCCGCCCCCGATCAGCGCCCCCAGCGTCTGCTGGGCCCAGGGCCCGACGAGCGGATAGAGCAGCACGCTCCGTACGGCCGTACGGTCGCGCCGCTCGGCGGCCTCCAGCAGCCCCCAGTCGTCCCGGAGCCGGGCCGGGGCGGCGGGCGGGGAGAGCGCGGCGGGGGCGGCGGTCGCCGTGTCGAAGAGCGCCCGCAGCAGCGCGAGGCGCCGGGTGTGCTGGTCCCGTACGAGCAGCTCCAGCGCCCCGGGGCCGCCTTCGGTGCGCCCGAGTTCGCGCAGCGCGTCCTCGGGGAGGGCGGCGCTCACCGGGAGTTCCCGCGCACGGGGGCGGGGTTCACGGCGGGGGCCGGTGCGGGCGCGGGGGCCGGTGCGGGCGCGGGGGCCGGTGCGGTCGCGGGGTTCGCGGGGGCCGGTGCCAGGGCGGGGGCCGCCGCCTCCGCCAGCCTGGCCGCGATATGACGGATCAGCCGGGCCAGGTCCGCACAGTAGACGGAGCGTTCGGTGAAGCCGTGGCCCGCGCGGTAGCGGTGGGCGTAGTGGCCGCCGCCGCAGACCGTGAGGAGGGGGCAGGCGCGGCAGGCGGGGGCGAGCGCGGCGGCCCCGGCGTGCCGGGCGGAGATGCCGGGGTGGCGCAGGGCCTCGTCGAAGGAGTGGTGGTGCACGTCGAGCCCGGTCGCGGCGGCCGTGTCGTACGCGGACTTGAGCGAGTCGACCTGCTCGATCGCCCCGTCCGTCTCCACGACCACCGCGTTGACCGGGTCGAGGCCCAGCGACTCGGTGGCGCCCGGCAGCCCCAGCAGCAGCGCCAGGCACTCCTCGAAGAGCCGGACCCGGGTCTCCCTGCGCCCCGCCCGCCACCAGCGGTCGAAGACGGCGGTCAGCCAGTCGCCGTACGGGGTGGGGCGGCCGGGGTCGGCGAGTCCGGCGGCGGGGAGGCCGGGCGGCGGGGCGCTCCAGTTGCCGTGCGGCAGGAGGAGGTCGATCCTCGGCGGGGCCAGGGCGAGCAGCGACTCGTAGAGTTCGACGGGGTCGGTGCCGAGGTCGACGACGGTGAGGATGCCCGCGTACGCCTCCGGGTGGCGCGCGGCGAGCAGCCGGGCCCCGCGCGCGGCGGCGGCGAAGGAGGGCCGGCCCGCGTGGTCGACCCGGCGCGCGTTGTGCGCGGGGAGCCCGCCGTCGAGGCTGATGCCGACCCGTACCCCGTGCCGGGTCAGGGTGGCGGCGGCGCGGTCGGTGAGCAGGGTCGCGTTGGTCTGGACGGTGGCGTGCACCGTACGGCCGGGGCCCACCCGGTCGCGTACGGCGTCGGCGAAGGCGCCCAGCCGGTCCGCGCCGACGAGCAGCGGCTCCCCGCCGTGCAGGACGAGGGAGAGCGCGCGCAGCCCGTGGGCTCCGGCGTGTTCGGCGATCCGGTCGGCGGTGCGCGCCAGGGTCCCGGGGGAGGCGGCGGCGGGGCGGGTGCGCCAGGTGTGGTCGGGGCCCGCGTAGAGGTAGCAGTAGCGGCAGGCGAGGTTGCAGCGGCCGTGGACCTTCACGATGAACTGCGCGAAGGGGACGGGCCCGGGTAAGGGGCCGGTTACGGGCGCGGGCCCGGCTCCGCCCCGTATCCCGCTCGCGGACACCCCGTACCCCCTGCCGTACGCCGTCGCCGGGCGGCCCCGTACCGGCCCGGCCGCCCCGCCCTCGTCGCTCCTGTCCGGGAACGGGCGGTTCACAGCATGCTGGTGAAGCCCCAGAGCATTTCGCGGGGCCCCGCTGCCCGGTCGCGGAGGTCGTCCATCACCTCCGTGAGCACCGGATGGTCGAGGGTGCGCAGGGCCGCGAGGTCCAGGCCCAGCAGGTCGGGCAGGTCACCGGCGCCCCCGGGCGGCAGGTCCGCCCCGGTCCCCGTGGCGTGCGCGGCGTCGCTCATCACGTCTCCCCTTCAGGTCTCGTACGGCGCGCCGCCGCTCAGCGCTCCAGCTCGGCCAGCCGGTCCGTGGTCGTCCGGGCCCGCTCGCCGCCGCCGTCCGGCAGCTTGCGCCACTCCGTGCGGGCCGACCGGTACGCCTCTCGCGCGGCCCGGGGCCGACCCGCCTCCTCATAGGTCATACCCCGCCAGTGGCCCGCCTCAGCCCTCAGCGCGACGGCTTCCTGCCGCAGGACCGGATTCTCCTGTTCCTCCTCGGCGTTGCGGGCCGCGTCGACCGCGTCCCGGAACGCCTCCGCGGCGTCGTCGAGCCGGACCGGGATCCGCAGGGTGCGGTACGCCTCGAAGTGGGCGCGGCCCAGTTCGAGCCAGCAGCGCGCCGCGGTCAGCCGGTCGCGGGCCTCCTGCGCGGCGAGTCCGAAGAGGTGCGAGGCCTCGCGCAGGTCGATCCGGTCGCCGTTGATCCGGTGGCGCAGCATCAGCGCCTGGCCCAGCATCAGCAGCCGCTCCGCCTGGCGGGCGGTGCCGGAGGGGGTCTCCGTGCGGCAGTCGCGGAGCACCCGGACGGCCGCGCCGGTGTGCGGGGCGCCGTCGGGGAGCCCGGCGCGGCGCAGCAGGGTGGCGCCCCACTCGGCGAGCAGGTCGGCGCGGGCCCGGGAGTCGCGGGCCGTGGTGCGGGCGGCGCGGGCGAAGAAGTCGGCGGCCTCGTCGAGTTCGCGGGGGTCGGCGGGGGCCGGGGAGCCCTCGTACCGGGCCACCCTGACCCGGGCGGCGCGCAGCCGCAGCGAGCCGAGCAGCCGTTCGTCCCGTACGGTCGCGAGCGACTGGTCGACCAGGGTGCCGGCCTCCTCCAGGCCCTCGCCGGAGCGGAGCAGCGCGTCCACCAGGTCGAGGAGGATCCGGGCCTGGGTGCCGACGGTGTGGCCGCCGGGGGCGAGGGCGGTACGGAGCGAGCGGGCCGCCTGGGAGGCGTAGAGCTGGGCCTGTTCGGGGTCGGTGGTGGCGCCGGAGAGCCGGAGCAGGGTGCGGCCGTGGGCCAGGGGCAGCCCGGTCGGCCGGTTCTCCTGGTCGGGCCAGACGTCGGCGAACGCCTCCAGCATCCCGATGGCGCCCTGGAGGAGCGCGCTGTCGCCGCCGAGCTGCCACTGGGACTCCAGGGCGCGCACCCGGTCCAGGGTGAGCCGGAGCGCCTCGCCGGGGTCGAGCCCGGGGGCGACGCAGGCGACGGTGTACTCGCGGTCGGCGCGGCGCAGCAGCTCCAGGGCGCCGCGCCGGTCGCCCCGGCGGCGCCGGTCGTCGGCGGCGGCGTGCAGCACCTTGGCGAGGACGGCGCGCTCGCGGACGGCGCGCGGGTGCGACGCGGCGCGTTCGGCGGCGCGTTCGGCCTCGCCGAGGAGTTCGCCGCCGCCCTGGACCTCCCAGAGGCGGAGCAGACAGCGGGCGAACTCGGCCCAGAGCGCGGGGTCGGAGCCGCCGGCCGCCTCGCGTTCGGTGGCGCCGCGCAGCAGTTGGACGGCGTCGATCAGGTACTGGACCATGTGGTCGGTGTCGAACTGGGCGACCAGGTCGCGGGCGCTCTCGACGGCCGCGTTGACCGGCTGGTCGGCGCTCTCCGTACCGGTGGCGTCGAGTCCGTACGCGGTGAACTCGGCGGGCAGCGGCATGAACTGGCGGAGCACCCGGGAGGCGACCTCGGCGAAGGGGTGCGGGACGCGCGGGCCGCCGCCGCCCGGCTCCGGGTCGGTGCCGAACTCGTCGCCGAACTCGGGCTCCTCGTCCGGGTCGACGCCGGGGTGGAGCGGTGCGTGGCGTTCGTTGCCGAGCTGGGCGAGGGCGAGGGCGGGGAAGTTGGGGCCGCCCCGGCCGAAGCGCTGCTCTATGTACTCGGAGCAGTGTTTGAGGACGAGGACGGCCTCGTCCCGGCCGAGCGGGCCGAGCAGCGCCTCCTGGACGCCGGGCGCGAACTCGTACCAGGGCCCCTCGTCGTCGTCGGGCCCGTCCCCCTTGCCGCGCGTCAGGAGCCCGCTGAGCAGCACCTCGGCGAGTTCGGACGGCCCGGAGTCGGGGAGCATGGTGCGCTGGACGAGCTGCATGACGGGGAGACAGAGCGGGGCCGCGGCGAGGTAGACGGCGAGCTGCCCGGCGACCGGGGAGGCGGCCGAGCGGAAGCGGCTGACGAGCTGGAGCGAGGAGAGCCGCTCGCCGGGGCGGGGCGCGGGCGCGGGCGGCTGGTCGGCGCGGACCCAGCCGACGGCGCCGGAGATCCGGCCGGCGCCGGTGCCGGAGAGCAGCCGCGCCCAGGCGCCGAGCGCGCCCGCGACGGGCGGCAGGACGGGGACGGCGAGAGAGCCGGGGCGGGCGGGCGCGGCGGCGGCCGCGTCGCCGCCGACCTTGAGCACGGTGGCGCCGGCCGGGCCCTCGCCCCGGGAGAGCACCCCGTAGGTGACGGGGAGTCTGGTCCGGTTCCACATGCGCTGCGGGAGCGGCTGGAGGACGGCGGTGGGCGCCTGGCGGCCGAGCTGGTGGAGGAGGCGGTGGGCGTGTCCGCTGTGCCAGAGGGGGCCCGCGCAGTCGCTGACGAAGACGGTGACGCGGCGGCCGGTGGGGTCGCTGAGCCGGTCGGCGGAGCTGAGCGGGGCGGCGGCCGGGTCGGGGCTTCTGCTGACGGTGGGCGCGCCGTCCGGGCCCTGGTGGAGATAGCTGGTCCGCACATCGCGGAAGGCGCCCAACTGGCCGAAGATCTGCTGGAGTTCGGTGGAGAGCCGGTCCCAGACGCGCATCGACGAGGAGGCGTCCATGACGAACTGGAGGACGGCGTCCCGGCGCGGGACACCTCGGAACACCGGAATGATCAGGCCGCCTGCGCGGGCACTCAGCTCTACGGTCGCCACCTCGTCAAGGGTACGGCGCACGGGCGCCGCGACGGGCCGGTACCGCTGAAGCGGCCGAAGGACGCGCTGGAGTTCGAGGGGCGCGGGGAGCGCGGGGGCGGCCGGAACGCCCACCGCGATCCCGGTGGCGCCGCCGGGGCGCGGGCGGGCGGCGCGCGGGGTGCGCGGGGGAGGGGCGGCGTAGAGCGCGATACGGGCGTCGTCGGCGGAGGGGAGGGACGGCTCCTCGGGCGCGCCGGCCGGCTCCGTACCGTCGGCGGCCGGGCGGACGAGGGCGGCGCGCGGGTCCTCCCCGGCCGCCGCTTCCCCGGTGGGGGTGTGCGGCCCGCCCTCGGCGGGCGGGGCGCCGGTGCGGCCCCGGCTGGTCTGCTGGGCGAGCCAGAGGGCGTCACAGAGCTGCTCGGCGTCCGGGTCGAGGCCGGCGCCGCGCAGCCGGGCGACGAGCGCGGCGAGCCGCGAACCGTCGTACGCGGCCGGCTCCGGGGCGGGTCCCGGGGCGGCCGGGCCCCGGGCCGGTCCCGAGGGCGGCGGAGGCTGCTCGTCCGCCGGACCGTACCCCACCGTGACGTCGGGCATCAGCGCATCACCTCGGCCGGTCGAGTCGCTGGATCAGAAGGTCGGCGAGGCGGTCCCGGCCGGCGGGGGCCGCGGTGTCGGTGAGGTAGATCGCGTTCAGGAGCTGGTCGGTGGCGATCAGTTCGCTGCGCGAGCGCTCCAGGAAGTGCGCGATCAGGTCGTCGCCCGCGCGCGCCGCCTCGTCGCCGAGGTGGGCCCGTACGAAGGTGGCGAGCCGCTGGTGGTCGGGGCGGTCCAGCACCAGATGGATACAGCGGCGCATCAGGGGCGGCGGGAAGTCGCGCTCCCCGTTGCTGGTCAGGACGGTGAACGGGAAGGCCGCGCACTGCACCCGGCCGCCCCGGATCCGTACCTTCCGGCCGTCGTCGGTGAGCACCTCGGCCTCCCCGTCGGGCAGCCGGTCGGCGATCCGCTCCAGCTCGGGGATGGCGAACTCGCCCTCCTCCAGCACGTTGAGGAGGTCGTTGGGCAGGTCGATGTCGCTCTTGTCCAGCTCGTCGATGAGGAGGACGCGCGGCTTCTCCGAGGGGAGCAGCGCGGTGCCGAGCGGGCCGAGCCTGATGTAGCTGCCGATGTCCGCCGACGGGTCCTGGGCCGCTCCCTCGCCCGACGCCGCGGAGTGGGCGGCGATCTGGACGTCCTGGAGGCGGGCGATGGCGTCGTAGTGGTAGAGGCCGTCCTGGAGGGTGGTACGGCTGACGATGGGCCAGCGCAGCACCCGGCCGAGCCCCAGTTCGTGGGCGACGGAGTGGGCGAGGGTGGACTTGCCGGCGCCGGGGCTGCCGGTGACGAGGAGCGGACGGCGCAGGTAGAGCGCCGCGTTGATCATCTCCAGCTCCTCGGCGCCGGGGCGGTGCAGTTCCGCCTCGTGCCGGTAGCCGCCGAGGCGCCGGTCGGCGGAGCCGTCGCCGGTGGACTCCACGTCGCCGCCGCTGCCTTCGCCCTCGCCGCCGTCGCCGCCGCCTTCGCCGTTCTCACCGCCGCCGCCCCGGGCGGGCCAGGTGTCGCCGCGCCCGGCGAAGTCCCGCCAGGGCGGGGGCGGCGGGAGCTGGGCGATGCCGTCGTGCGGTTCGCCGGCGCCGCGGTAGATGAGCCACTCGCTGGGTTCACTCATGGTGATTCCTCGTCATCACTCGTCCGCCGGGGGCGGCAGCCGCCGAAGGTGTTCCACCGGGGCGCTCGGGACCGTGCCCGGCCGGGCCGCGCCGTGTGCCCGACTCCGGTCCTGGCCCGGCCGGAGTCCGCCGTGTGCCGGTCCATCTGCCCCTCGACCGGCCGGTCCATGCGCCCGTCCGGGCCGGCCGGTTCACGGCGCCTCCAGCAACTGGCCGTATCCCGGCAGGGGATGGAGCGGATCGTCGTAGAAGAGGGCGGTGCCGTCGGACCAGAACGCCTCCGCGCGCCCCTCGTGCACGTCCCGCCGCAGCTCCATCAGGATCCGGGGCAGCTCCTCCGCCCCGGCGGCCTCGGCGACCGTGTTGACGGCCCTGCGGTGGAACTCCGCGCAGACCGCCTCGGCCCCGCCGCCGCCCCGCCGCAGCAGGGCGACATGGAAGCCGCCGCGCACCAGCCGGCCGAGGCCCGCCGCGGTCTCGCCGTCCGGCCGGGCCGCGTACCGGCAGAGCACCGGCACCGTCTCGTACGCCAGGGAGCGCAGCCAGCCGTCCTGCGGTACGGGTACCCGTAATCCGTCCTCGCAGTCGACGACCTGGGCCCGTACCGCCGGATCCGCCGTACGGGTCCACCGCGTCCAGTGCTCCCGCGCCTCCTCCTCGGCGAAGGGCGGCTCCCGGTCGGAGGGGCGTACGACGACCGGACGGAGCGCGCCGAGCGGCGGTTCGTCGGGCGCGGTGCGCCAGTTCTCGACCTCCAGGCCGAGCTGGTGGTGGACGACGGCGACCTGGAGGACGGCCGGGGAGTCCGGCTCGTCGCTCCGCCGGAACGCCTCGGCCAGCGAGGCGGCGAGCCGCTCCGGGAGCGCGGGCCCCGGGGTGCCCCGGCTGTCCTCCCTGACCGGTACGACCTCCCCGCTGTGCCGGGCGACACCGACGCGCCAGTCGTAGCTGTCCTCCTCCCAGCCGCGCGGCTCCAGCTCCAGCAGGACGTACGAGCGCTCGCCGACCCGGGGGCGCGCCCCGTAGGCGGGGGCCGCCTTGCGCTGGGCCCGGTCGGTGCGGTGCCGGACGGTGGACCAGAGCCGTGCGATCTCGTTGCGGAAGTCGCGGGAGAGCCGGTCCTCCGCCGTGTAGTTGACCCAGTTCCAGAGCCGTTCCTCGGCCGCCGCGGTGTCCGCCGTGACATAGGGGCGCTCGGCGGCGAGGACGCTCATGCAGTAGCGCAGGACGAGTTCGAGCGCGGCGGCGCCGCCGCGTGTCTCGTAGAGCGCGCCGAGCCCGTCCCGCCAGCTCCGGGGTGCCGGGGTGCGCTCCACCCGGTGCATGCCCGGCAGCCGGACCAGGATGTCGAGCAGGCTGTGGGTGGAGACCGGCGGCGGCAGCTCGGCGAGCCGGCCGAGGAGCAGGATCCGCTGCTGCGGGCTGAGCGCCCGGCCGGCGCCCGCGCCCAGCGAGGTCTGGATGTCGGCCCAGGTCCAGTTGGTGTCCCTGCGGCTGGTCTGGAGGTCCGCGTGGTACCGGTCGTGGGCGTGGAAGACCGCCTGGTACGTGTCGTCGGTCTCGCCCTGGGCCATCGCGGCGGGCACCGGCAGCGAGCGGAGCCGCTCCACCCCGATGGACGTTCCGCCCATGCCCGCCTGAAGCTGCGACTTCAGTACGCCGACCACCTCGCCCCTGGCCAGGTCGACGGCGGGGCCGCCGGACATGCCCGGGGCGAGCACGTCCCCGCCGAGCCGGACCTGCTCGTCCGGGTCGGACCAGGCGCCGACGGTGCCCTGGACGGTGAGCTGGCCGCTGAGCCGCTTGATCCGGCCGCCCACCTCCGTCCAGCCGGAGTAGAGCACCGCGCCGCTGCCGAAGAACCCGGCGGGCCGCTCCGTGACGTACATACAGGCGTGCTCGACGGGCCGGCGGAGCCGGACGAGGGCGAGGTCGGGGGCGGGCCACTCGCGGCCCCCGCGGGGCGCGCCGGGGGGCGGCTCGGGCAGCGCGGCGACCACGGTGCCGGCCACGGCGGTCTCGCCGCTGCGGGGACCGGTTTCGAAGACCACGGTCACGTCCCGCCCCTCCCCCCGCAACGCCACGTGCGCGCATGTGAGAACCCAGCTCGGGGCGATGAAGAAGCCGCTCCCCAGGAAGCTTCCGCTCTGCCCTTCGGACGCTCCCCGAACCTGCCCGTCGGTCCGGTCGAAGGCCTGCGTGTAGGCGTGCTCGTAGGAGCGTCCCGGAGGCTGTCCATGGGCCTGTCCGTTCGGCCCGGGACCCCCCTCAGGGGCATACCCGCCCGCCGGGCGATGGATGCGCACGGTCGCCGCCATGACGAGGTCGTGGAGCGCGCTCCGGGTGTCCTCGGTAACGCCCGGCGCGAGCCTGCCGAGTCCGTCGATCATGCTCCGCCCCCGGCCGGGGGCGTGGAACCGCCGGGATGCGCCGGTGCGCCGGTCGACGCGCCCCCGGCGCTCCCGCCACCGTCCCCGGCGCTCCCTCTGCCGTCCCCGGCGGCCCCGGCGGCCCCGGCGCCGCCGCTGCCGTCGTCCCCGGCCGTCCGCGCCGGGGGCACCGCCTGAGGTGGCGCGGTGAGATCGGCGGGTGGTCCGCCGCCGGTCCAGGTGAGGGTGACCTTGATACCTCCGTTGGCCTCGCCGTCCGCCAGCAGTCCGACCACCTTTCCCGCTTTCGCGGTGAGTTCGATCCCGAATTCGACACTGACCTCGTCGGGCCTGACCGCGCGCAAGGGCCCGACGAGCGACCGCGCGACGCTGGTCACCACGGCTTGCAGACTCTCGACCCTGGCCTGTACCTGGTCGGCCACCTGGTCCGCGAATCCGATGTCCGAGTACCGCAGCCCGCCGCCGGCCGGCCGGGTCAGCTCCTCGGCGCCCGAGATCCGGGCCCAGACGGGCGTGCCGTCCGGCATTTCGATGCGCGTGACACTGGCCTCTCCGTCACCCATGACATCCTCATTTCCCCCAATTCCCCGCAGATTAGCGCCAGTACGGGGCCAATGCGAGGCACATAGGGGAGGACGACGCAGGTGGCCCGATCGGTTCTCTCCCCCTTACCCCTGATGACCAGGGATTAGGCTGATGGCCATGTATTTCACGGACCGCGGGATCGAGGAACTGGAGAAACGGCGCGGGGAGGAGGAGATCACCTTCGAGTGGCTCGCCGAACAGTTGCGCACGTTTGTGGATCTCAACCCCGACTTCGAAGTGCCGGTCGAGCGACTGGCGACCTGGCTGGCACGGCTGGACGACGAGGACGACGAGGACGACGAGGACGATGAGTAACGAGTAAGCGGACGAGGAGTGCGGAGCCCCCGGAACGACCGCCTCCACACCCGCCCTTGACTTCCCCCACCCGCGATATATCGTGTTCTCAAGAGAGACGCGATATGTTGCGTCGCGCCGTGTCCCGGGAGGTCAGCACCGTGACAGTCACGACATGGGAAGTCGCCGGTTCCCGGACGCTCACCCTCGACTCCCCGGTGCGCAGAGTGCACGTACGGATCGAGAACGGCGCGGTGAACGTGGTGGGCACGGACGAGGCGGTGCCCGAGGCGCCCGGCTCCACCCGGGTGGAGATCTCCGGCGTCGAGGGCGCTCCGCTCATCGTGACGCGTGACGGCGAGTCGCTGACCGTCGCGTACGAGGACCTGCCCTGGACGAGCCTGCTGGGGTGGCTGGAGCGGAAGGGACGGAAGGGGCGGCTGCGGAGCGCGGTCGTCTCGCTCGCGGTGCCGCCCGGCACGGACGTCGAGGTCGCTGTGGTCGCCGCCGAGGCGGTGGTCACGGGGATCCGGGGGTGTACGACGGTCCACGGGGTCAGCGGCGACACCACGCTGGTGGGCCTGGACGGTGAGGTGCGCGCCGGTACGGTCTCCGGGAACGTGGAGGCGCAGGCGGTCACCGGGGCCCTGACGTACCACTCGGTGTCGGGCAGCCTGACGGTGGTGGCGGGCTCCGGGCAGACCGTACGGGCCGACTCGGTCAGCGGCGACATGGTCCTCGACCTGGACCCGGCGGGCCGGCCCGCGGACATCAGCCTCACCACCGTCTCCGGGGAGGTCGCGATCCGGCTGCCGCACCCCACCGACGCGGAGGTGATGGCGAACACGGCCAGCGGCTCGGTGACCAACGCCTTCGAGGACCTGCGGGTCGGCGGCCGGTGGGGCGCCCACACGATCACCGGGCGGCTGGGGGCGGGCGCGGGGACGCTCCGGGCGAACACGGTGTCGGGCGCGATCTCCCTGCTCCGCAAGCCACCCTCCGAGGACGCCCCTTCCGAAGCCCCGGCCCCTTCCGAAGCCCCGGCCCCTTCCGACGCCCCGGGTCCGTCCGGCACTCCGGGTCCGTCCCTGGCAAAGGAGCTCTGAGATGCCCCCGGTCTTCGCCCACGGCCGCCTCCGCCTCTATCTGCTGAAGCTGCTGGACGAACGCCCGCGCCACGGGTACGAGGTGATCCGGCTGCTGGAGGAGCGCTTCCAGGGGCTGTACGCGCCGTCGGCGGGCACCGTCTACCCCCGGCTGGCCAAGCTGGAGGCCGAGGGGCTGGTCACGCACGCCACCGAGGGCGGCCGCAAGGTCTACTCGATCACCGAGGCGGGCCGCGCGGAGCTGGCCGGGCGCGGCGCCGAACTGGCCGATCTGGAGCTGGAGATCCGCGAGTCGGTCTCCGAACTCGCCGCGGAGATCCGGGAGGACGTACGGGGCGCGGCGGGCCGGCTCCGTAACGAGATGCGCGCCGCCGCCTCCCACACCCGCGCCACGGCCGCCCCGGCGGACTCCACGGGCGCCCGGGGCGAGAAGGAGTCCTGGCGCAAGGCCAACGAGGAGATGAAGCGCGCCAAGCAGGAGTGGAAGGAGCAGGCCCGCCGGGCGAAGGACGAGTCCCGCCGGGCCCGCGAGGACGCCCAGCAGGCCCGCCGCCAGGCCAAGGAGGCCCAGGAGAAGGCGCGCCAGGAGATGCAGCGCATCGCCCAGCAGGTCCAGGACCAGGTGCAGACCCACTTCGTACGGGGCGACTGGCCCAAGGGCGTCCGGGAGGGACTCTCCGAACTGGCCACCCAGCTCGGCGGCCTGACCAGCACGGCCTGGCCCCCCTACGGCCGGGACCACACCCCCCGCCCCGCCCCCGAGCCCCCCGCCGAACCCCAGGAGACCCCCGGGCCCCGGAGCGCCGCCGAGCCCCAGGAGGCCCCTGCCCCCTCCCAGGACGCCCCGGACGCCCCGGAGTGGGCCCAGGACACCCCCGACACCGGCGACCCCGCCCGCGACCTGGACCGGCTGCTGGACCGCTTCCGCGACGACATCCGCGACACGGCCCGGGACCACGGCGTGACCCAAGCCCAACTGACCGAGGCCCGCCGCCACTTGTCGAAGGCGGCGACCCGCATCGGCGCCCTGCTGAGCCCACCGGAGAAGTGAGGAGCCGGGTCCGAGATCCGGGTCCCAGGGCCGAGTTCGGGATCCGGGTCCGAGGACCGGGTCCGGGGCCGGGGTCCCGGTCCAGGGCCGGATCCGGGCCCGAAGACCCGGGCCGTAGTCCGGGTCCGGGGCCGGGGTCAGGACTCCAGGTGCTTCAGGGTGTTCCGCAGGCCCGGCAGCGTTTCGCGGGCCTCGTCGGTGTCGAGAGCCGACACCTCCTCGATCAGGGCGCTGACCCGCCGTACCGCCTCGGCCCGGAGGCCGAGCGCCTTCTCGGCCCAGGCCGCGCGGACCAGACAGCCCACCCGCTCCGACACCTCGCCGAGGGTGGCGAGCGCGGCGGCGCCCTTCTCCAGCAGCCGCACCGCCTCCCTGCGGACCTCGGCCTCCTCGCCGTCCGCGGCCCCCTCTCCGTCCACGGCCTCCTCGCCGTCTTCGGCGTACTCGTCGTCGTCCTCGGTGTCGAGGAGTTCGAGCAGCAGCTCGCCGGTCTGGTACCAGCAGCGGGCCCGCTCCAGCAGCAGCTCCCCGCCGTCGCCCTCGACCGTCGTCAGGGCCCGGGCCATCAGCTCCTTCGCGGCCTCCGCGTTCCCCTCCCGGGCTTCGAGCCAGGCCACGGAGCGCAGCGCGCGTACGGCGCCGACCGGTTCGCCGAGCCGCTGCCACACCTCGGCGGCCCGGTGGAACGCGGCGACGGCCTCGTCGTGGAGGCCCGCGCCCGCCAGGCACTCGGCGGCGAGGGTGGCCGACCGGGCGTGCGGCCGCTGGTCCTCCCACCCCTGGGTCGCCTCGGCGGCCCGCAGATACTGTTCGGCCGCCCCCCGCTGGTCGCCCAGCCTCCGCAGGATCGAGCCGAGGGCGTCCCTGGCCCGTACGGCCTGCCCCTCCCCCTGGCGGAGCAGGTCGGGCAGGGCGGACTCCAGCACCTCGGCGGCCTCGGCGGCGCGGCCCGTCTCGCCGTACGCCTGGGCGAGGAGCAGCCGGGCGTAGGCGCCCGCCCCGGCCGACTCGCCCGCCGCGTCCAGCCAGTGCGCGGCTTCGAGCGCGTACTCCGCGACCTCGGCCTCCTTGCCGTACCCCTGGTGGAGGAGGTCGGCGAGGGTGAGCCTGATCCGCCCGAGCTGGTCCGGGTCGACCAGCTCCGCGCCGTGCTCCACGGCGGAGCGCGCCGCCGCCTCCGCCTCCTCCGGGCGGCCGAGCGCCTGGAGGAGCGTGGCCCGCCGGGCGAGGGGCTCGGCGGCGGACCAGGGGCGTCCCTCGTCGAGGGCGTGCCGCACGGCCGCTGCGAAGTGCGACTCGGCCCGCTCCAGGTCACCGGCGTCCCAGGCCAGCCCCGCCCGCTGGTTCTCGGCCTCGGCGAGCAGGTCACCGATCCCGGCGTCCGGCTCCTCGGCGGCCCGCGCGGTGTACGCGGTGACGAACTCGGCCAGCTCCGTGCCGAAGCGCCGCTGGTCCGCCTCGGCGGTGGCGGGGTCGTGGCCGCTCTCCTGATGCCGCAGCAGGGCGCCGAGCCGGACCCCGGTCAGCGCCACGGTCGCGATCCGGCGGGTCCGCACGGGGTCCTCGGGCGCGAGCGCCTCCGCCGATCCGGCGGCGGTGGCGAGCAGCCCGCGTATCTCCTCGGGGGGCGCGCCGCCCTGGGCCGCGGCGATGGTCACCCGCAGCTCGCAGAAGGCGGCGCGGCCCGCGTCCCCCGCCGCCCGGTAGGCGGCGACGGTCTCATCGAGGAGCCCCCGGGCCTCCGCGTCGCCCGCACGCCCGGCCCGGACGGCGCGGTGCTCCAGCAACTCCGCTGCCAGCAGCGGCGGAAGGGCGCCACCGGCCGGTGCGCCGTCCGGCCCCGCCGCCCCGTCCCGCGCCACCAGGGCCGCGATCCGGTCCCAGACCGCCTCCGCGCGCGGGTGGCCCCGGAAGCGGAGCGCCCGTGCCTCCTCCGCGAGGTGCTCCGCCGTCTCGGCGGGCGCCGCGTCCTCCCGTACGGCCCGCACGGCCGGCTTCGCCGGGGCCGGGCGGAGCCGGGGTGCGCTGATCCCCAGCGGCAGGGCGTCCACCAGCGGTCGCCGCGCCAGCCGGCGGGCGAGCCCGGCGGAGACCACGTCGTTGCCGTTGCGCGCGTCGAAGCGGGCGGCGAGCCCGGCGGCGTCCTCGTCCAGCAGCGCGCGGAGTCCGCCGACCGTCCGCCGCTCCCCCGCGACCTCGCCGGGGACGGCGCGCTGGTCGGCGAGGCCGAGCTCCGTCAGCCGGCGCAGCAGGGTGAGCACGCCCCCGATGAACCGGAGCCGGGCCCGGGGGTCGCCGTGGGTGTCCAGGTGCGTGGCGTGCTCCGCGAGGATTTCGAGGCCCCGCCCCTCGTTGCCGGTGAGCGCGCAGAACTCGATGTGGAGGCCGATCGAGGGGAGCAGGCTCTCGTTCCCCCGGGCCAGCCGGTATCCCTTGAGGTGGTGGGAGCGCGCCTCGTCGAGCCGCCCGGTGCGCACCAGCGGGAGCAGCGACTCGGCCAGCGTGCGGTGCGGCTCCTCGGCGCAGGAGAGCCCGCCGGTGAGGACCGGCTCCCAGGTCTCCAGGGCCTTCGCGTCGTCGCCCCGGCGCATCCGGTAGGTGCCCTCGTCGTTGAGCTCGCAGGCGCGGCAGTTGGCCATCCGGTCGCGCTCGGCGGCGAGCCACGCGGTGAACGCGCCGGCCGCCCGCTCCGGGTCGCCGTGCTCCTCGGCCACCTCGGCCTCGGCCTGGCGCACGGGGCGCTCGGAGAAACCGGCGGTGCGGTAGCGCCGCGCCATCTCGGCGAGCCAGTGCTCGATGGTGGCGAGCGGGATCTCGGGCTGGCTCAGCATTCCGGAGCTGACCCATTTAAAAATCCAGTGGAAGGTGTGGGTGTCCCCCGCGTGGAAGCCGGACGGGTCCCGGTCCCACTCCTGGAGGAGCCGGGCGAAGGGCACCAGCATCTTGGCGCGCTCGCTGCTGTACTCGTACGCCTCGACGAGGCCGAAGAGCGCCCTGCGGAGCAGACCGGGGTCGCCGGTCCGCTCGGCGGCGGCGACCAGTTCCTCGCCGCGCGCGTTCCGCACCGGGCCGTTGGGGGCGTGGTAGTTCTCCCGGAGGGCGTCGTAGATCGCCTCGGTGGAGAGGTCGGCGGTCACTGGTCGCCCTCCTCGTGAGCGGCGCGCGGGGCGTCGGCGGATGGTGGCACGGTCGGGGCGGATGGCGCGGTCGGATGGGTGGCCCACTCCAGGAGGTCCAGGAAGGCCCGGTTGAGCAGGGAGGTGTCGGCGGGGCGGAGGGGGCGCTGGGACATCAGCAGGGCCTGCCCGTAGAGCGATTCGACGGCGGTGCCGGCCAGTTCGCCGTCGGTGACCGCGGCGATCCGGCGGACCAGCGGGTTGTTGTGGTTGAGCACCAGCCTGGCCCGGGGCGCCGAGCCGCGCAGGGCGCCGAGGATGCCGCTCCAGAGCTGGTCGGCGCCCTCCTCGGCGGCGGCGCGGTCCCGCTCGTGGCGGGCCTCCCGGTCGTCCAGGAAGAGCGCGGGCACGGTGAGCGGGTGGAAGGAGCGCAGCGCGACATCGCACCCCAGCGGGTCGAGCCGGGTCCGCGCGGTGGCGAGGAAGGAGGCGAGTGCCAGCTCCGCTTCGGGCGCGACCGGGTCGAGATGGGCGGTGACGGAGCCCGCGTCGAGTTCGGTGACGGTGACGCCCTCCCTGACCGTGGGGAGCAGGGCGAGCAGGTCGGCGTCGTATGTGTACCCGGCGTTGACGACACCGAGGCCATGCGCGGCGGCGATGGGCGCGACCTGCCGGAACTCCTCGACGGTCCGGGTGAAGTGGATCCGGGGGTGGGCGCGGGCGAAGTCGTCCAGGGTGACCTGTCCGTCGCTGGTCTCGAACGGCAGCCACGGCAGCATCAGGGCGAACAGGTCCGGGTCGTGCCGGGCCATGGACTTGACGCCCAGGTGGTGGACGGAGAGGAAGGCCGCGAGCCGGTCGGGGTCGCCCGCCGCCAGCTCGCCGAGCCAGCCCCGGATCCGGCCGCCGAGCGCCTCCCGTACGGCGGCGAGCGTGTCGTCGTCGTACAGGTTCTCGCGGGAGGCGGTGGGGCGCAGGGTGTCGGTGTCGAGGACGACCCGGACGAAGAACGCCCAGTCGGGCAGGAGGTTGTCGGCCCGCTCGGTGAGGAGCATGCCCTTGAGGTAGACGCGGTGGGCGGCGCGCTGGGCCGGGCTGGTGGCCGAGGGCAGCACGTACGCGACGCCGCGCACCCCGGCGACGGGCAGGTCCAGGTCGATGGAGTCGAGCGGGGTGAAGCCGAAGACCCGCGCGCAGTGCCCGGCGAGCGCGACCCGCCGGGCGGTGGGGGTCGGATACGGGCGGTCCCAGGCGGCGGGGCGCTCGGTGAGCGGCCGGCCGGTGGCGTCGGGCCCGGTGAAGGTGGTCTCGTACGGCAGCAGGGAGCCGAAGTCCGCGGCGAGCGCGGCGACACGGGCCGGTTCGGTCCACTCCTCGGCGCCGGGGCGCGGCGTGAGGTGGACGGTGGTGCCGGGCTCGGGCCGCGCCTCGTGCGGCAGGGTCCGTACGGTGTACGAGCCGTCGTCGCGGGCCAGCCACTCGACGGGCGGCGCTTCGGGGGTACGGGCGGACCGGGAGACGACCCGGATGGTGCGGGCCACGACGAAGCAGGCGAGGAGCCCGATGCCGAACTGGCCCAGGAACTCCTGCCGGGCGTTCTCCAGGCCGTCGCGCTTGGAGCTGCGGCCGATGGTGGCGAGCAGGGTGTGCACCTCGTCGGCGGTGAGGCCGATGCCGGAGTCCGCCATGACGACGGAGGAGCCGTCGGCGGTGAGCCGGATCCGCGCGGGCGCGCCCGGGTCGAGCCGGAGGCGGGCGGTGACGGCGTCCACCGCGTTCTGGAGCAGCTCGCGTACGTAGACGCGCGGGCTGGAGTAGAGGTGATGGGAGAGCAGGTCGACCAGGCCGCGCAGGTCCACCTGGAAGGTGTTGACCTCGGGCCCGGTGCCGGTGCCGGTGGCGGCGGTGCCGGTGCCGGCAGCGTCGGTGTCGGGTACGGATACGGAGGACTCGGGTGCGTCAGGGCTCATGGCTACAGGGGGCGTCCGCACGGCCCGGACGGGCGGCCGTGGGCGCGGGGTCGGGCGATCGCGGGGTCCCCCCCTCACGAATCGCGATGGGCCCGGCCCTGGCCCCGGTGGCGGCGCACGGGTGCCCGTACGCCGCCACCGGGGAGGACGCGGAATTGACCACCATCCTAGGGAGACCCACTGACAATGCCCACGCCGTTTCCCCGGCGCCAGGGCGTCAGGAGAGCGCGTCCGCCGGGGGAAACGCGGGTGTCAGGGCGTCAGGACCACCTTCCCGAAGAGACTCCCCGACGCCATCTTCTCGAAGCCCTCCCGCGCCCGGTCCAGCGGCAGCACCTCGTCGATCACCGGGCGCACCCCCTTGACCGCGCAGAACGAGAGCAGGCCGGCCAGTTCGTCCCGGGAGCCCATGGTCGAGCCGGCCACCTTCAGCTCCAGGAAGAAGATCCGGGTCAGCTCGGCGTGGTCGGGGCGGTCGCCGCTGGTCGCGCCCGCGATGACCAGGGTGCCGCCGGGCCGCAGGGACTTGACCGAGTGCGACCAGGTGGCCGCGCCGACCGTCTCGATGACGGCGTCCACCCGGTGCGGCAGCCGCGCGCCCGGTTCGTACGCCGCCGTCGCGCCCAGCGCCACCGCCCGCGCCCGCTTCGCGGCGTCGCGGCTCGTCGCGTACACCCGGAGCCCGGCCGCCGATCCGAGGACGACGGCCGCCGTGGCGACGCCGCCGCCCGCGCCCTGGACGAGGACCGAATCCCCGGGCCGTACCCCGGCGTTGGTGAAGAGCATGCGGTACGCGGTGAGCCACGCCGTGGGCAGGCAGGCGGCCTCCTCGAAGGTCAGCTCGGGGGGCTTGGGCAGCACATTGGCGGCCGGTACGGCGACCCGCTCGGCGAAGGTGCCCTGGTAGTGCTCGGTGAGGATCGAGCGCGGCTCGGTGGAGCCGGAGCCCGCCCCGCCGATGACGGAGTGGACGACGACCTCGTTGCCGTCCTCGTCGACCCCCGAGGCGTCGCAGCCGAGGATCATCGGCAGCTTCTCCGGCGCGAGGCCGACCCCGCGCAGCGACCAGAGGTCATGGTGGTTGAGGGAGGCGGCCCGGACCGTGACGGTGGTCCAGCCGGGGCGTGGCTCCGGGTCCGGGCGGTCGCCCAGCACCAGTCCTTCGAGGGGGCGGGCGGGGTCCGTATGGGCTGCGTAGGCGGCGAACATGCCCCGACGATAGGGCCCGGCGCATCCGTCCCGCAGCAGGGAGGGGGCGCCGGGCGGACCGTTCCCGGCCCGTCCGGCGCCCCCTGGCGCGCGTTTCGTATACGGCTGCGGACGCCCTCGGCGGACGCCCGCGACGGGACGCCCGCGACGGGGACGCCCGCGCCTACCGGCGTCCGCTCAGCGCCGCGCCACCCCCTCGGCGCGGGCCGCCGCCGCGACCGCGGCGGTGACGGCCGGGGCGACCCGTTCGTCGAACGGGGACGGGATGACGTAGTCGGCGGCGAGTTCGTCGCCCACCACGTCGGCCAGCGCGTTCGCCGCCGCGATCTTCATGCCCTCGGTGATCCGGGAGGCCCGGACCTGGAGGGCGCCGGCGAAGATGCCGGGGAAGGCGAGGACGTTGTTGATCTGGTTCGGGTAGTCGCTGCGGCCGGTGGCCACCACCGAGGCGTACCGGTGCGCGACGTCCGGGTGGACCTCGGGCGTCGGGTTGGCCATGGCGAAGACGAACGCGCCGGGCGCCATCGAGGCGACGGCCGGCTCCGCGACCGTACCGCCCGAGACGCCGATGAAGACGTCCGCGCCGGCCAGCGCCGCGTCCAGCGTGCCGGAGAGCCCGGCGCGGTTGGTCAGCTCGGCCAGCTCGCGCTTGACGTCCGTCAGGTCCGTACGGTCGGTGGAGACGATGCCCTTGCGGTCGGCCACCGCGACATCGCCGACCCCCGCCGCCAGCAGGAACTTCGCGATGGCCACGCCCGCCGCGCCCGCGCCGGAGATGACGGCGCGCAGGTCGCCGAGGGGGCGCCCGGTCAGCTTCGCCGCGTTGCGCAGGGCGGCGAGGGTGACGACGGCGGTGCCGTGCTGGTCGTCGTGGAAGACCGGGATGTCCAGCCGCTCCTGGAGCCGGCGCTCGATCTCGAAGCAGCGCGGCGCCGAGATGTCCTCCAGGTTGACCCCGCCGAAGGAGGGCGCGAGCCGCACGACGGTCTCGACGATCTCGTCCGTGTCGGTGGTGTCGAGCGCCAGCGGCACCGCGTCCACCCCGCCGAACTGCTTGAACAGGATCGCCTTGCCCTCCATCACGGGGAGCGAGGCCGCGGGCCCGATGTCGCCGAGGCCGAGGACCGCCGTGCCGTCCGTCACCACGGCGACGACCTGCGAGGTCCAGGTGTAGTCGTGCACCAGCTCGGGGCGCTCGGCGATGGCGCTGCACACCTTGGCGACGCCGGGGGTGTAGGCGAGGGACAGGTCGTCCTTGTCCCGCACCGGAACCGTGGCCTGGATGGCCATCTTGCCGCCCCGGTGGAGCGCGAAGGCCGGGTCGAAGGGCTCCTCCGGGGAGCCCTCCGGGCTCTCCGTATTGCTGCTGTCACGCTGATTGACGATCTCCGCTGCCATGTGGGTGACCCCTTGTGTCTTCATCAGTTGAGGGTGTGCACTCCCCTGCCAGGGAGGAGTGCCGGGCACCGTGTCCGTGCGTACGGGCATCCGTGCATGGATACGCATGCGGGGATACGTACGTACGGAGCGGGCGCGTCGCACAAGCGCGCCACGGCGGTGTCCGTGCGCGGTCCCTCGCCGTGAGATGACTCATAGCGGTGTGATGCCGACGATATGCCGACCAATCCCGACAGATCAGGAAAGCGCCATGATTCACACCCGGCAAGGGATGCGGACCGAAGATTCTACGGCCGCAGGAAAGCGTTTCGACAGAAGGTCCGGCCGTGATGGGCTGCCTCGTCGATGGCGGCGATGCGAAGGGGGTTTCCCGTTACCCGATTTTGACATGCCCGGCGACCTTGGGAGGACCGTCCGAATGGCAAGATGCCACTCATCACACTCGGTCGCGACACTCGAAGAAGCGTGCTCGGCCATTGGCAGCAACCTCACCGCCGGAGGACCCCGATCATGACCGCTAGCACGACCTGTCGTACGACCACCGCGAAGTCCCGGATGGCCGCGGCCGGCGCGATCGCGGTCGCGGGCGCGCTGCTCCTGACCGGCTGTGGCGACCAGACGAAGAGCGGGTCCTCGGGCGACTCCTCCGCGGCGGCGGAGAAGGCGCCGCTCTTCGACAAGCTGCCCAAGGAGATCCAGAGCAAGGGCGTCATCAAGGTCGGCTCGGACATCTCGTACGCCCCGGTGGAGTTCAAGGACAAGGACGGCAAGGTCGTCGGGATCGACCCGGACCTGGCCGACGCCATGGGCAAGCAGCTCGGTGTGAAGTTCGCCTTCGAGAACGCGACCTTCGACACCCTGGTCACCGGTCTGCGGGCCAAGCGGTACGACATCGCCATGTCCGCGATGACCGACACCAAGGACCGGCAGGACGGCGTCGAGGACGGCAAGAAGGTCGGCGAGGGCGTCGACTTCGTCGACTACTTCACCGCCGGGGTCTCCATCTACACGCCCAAGGGCAAGGACCAGGGGATCAAGACCTGGTCGGACCTGTGCGGCAAGAAGATCGTCGTACAGCGCGGCACGGTCTCCCAGGACCTCGCCAAGAAGGAGGCCGCGAAGTGCCCGGCCGGCGAGAAGCTGACCATCGAGGCCTTCGACAACGACCAGCAGGCCCAGACCCGGCTCCGCGGCGGCGGCGCGGACGCGGGCTCCTCGGACTCCCCGATCGCGGCGTACGCGGTGAAGACCTCGGGCGGCGGCAACGACTTCCAGCTCGTCGGCGAGCCGGTCGAGGCGGCCCCGTACGGCATCGCGGTCTCCAAGGACAACAAGCAGCTCTCCAGCGCGCTCCAGGCGGCGATGGACACGATCATCAAGAACGGTGAGTACGCGAAGGTCCTCACCAAGTGGGGAGCCGACGCGGGCGCCGTCACCGAGGCCACCCTCAACGGCGGTTCGTGAGCGGACGGCGGACAGGGCGCGTGAGCAACCGCGTGAACAGCCGCTTGAACAGCCGCGTGAACAGGCCGCTGAGAGGCATACATCTGTGACTACCGACATCGACACGGCGGGCCGGCCGGAGCCGGCGGGCCCGCCGCCGGCCGCCGTACCCGAGGCGATCAAGGCCATCCCGGTCCGGCACTACGGGCGGTACGTGGCGGGCACGGTCGCCGTCGCCCTGCTGGCGCTGCTCGTCTACGCCTTCTCCCAGGGGAAGGTGAACTGGGGCGCGATCCCCGACTTCTTCTTCAACGACCGGATCCTCTCCGGCGTGGGCCACACCCTGCTCCTCACCGTCCTCGCGATGGTGATGGGCGTGGTGCTGGGCGTGATCCTCTCGGTGATGCGCCTGTCGAAGAACCCGGTGACCTCGTCCATCGCCTGGTTCTACATCTGGTTCTTCCGCGGCACGCCGGTCTATGTGCAGCTCCTGGTCTGGTTCAACCTGGGCCTGGTCTTCCAGTACATCAACCTCGGCCCGATCTACAAGGACTACTGGTCCTCGTTCATGACGCCGTTCCTGACGGCGCTGCTGGGGCTCGGCCTCAACGAGGCCGCGTACATGGCGGAGATCTGCCGGGCCGGGCTGCTCTCGGTCGACGAGGGGCAGAGCGAGGCGGCGCACGCGCTCGGCATGAGCCAGGGCAGGACGCTGCGGCGGGTGGTCATCCCGCAGGCGATGCGGGTGATCGTGCCGCCGACCGGCAACGAGGTCATCAACATGCTGAAGACCACCTCGCTGGTCTCGGCGGTCCAGTACCCCGATCTGCTCCGCGCCGCGCTGGACATCGGGCAGACCTCGGGCGCCGCCGCGGAGATGCTCTTCCTCGCTGCGGCCTGGTATCTGATCCTGACCACGGTCTTCAGCATCGGGCAGTTCTATCTGGAGCGGTACTACGCGCGTGGCTCCAGCCGCAGCCTGCCGCTCACGCCGTGGCAGAAGGTACGGAAGAACGTCTCCGCGCTGTCGACCTTCCGCACCTCCTCGACCTCTTCGACCTCCTCCGCCTCCCCGTCGTCCAAGGTGGCCTCATGAACGCCATGGTGCAGGCCCAGGCCGTCCACAAGTCCTTCGGCGCCGCGCACATCCTCAAGGGCATCGACCTGGAGGTGGCGCCGCGCGAGGTGTTCTGTCTGATCGGCCCCTCGGGCTCGGGGAAGTCGACCTTCCTGCGGTGCATCAACCACCTGGAGAAGATCAACGCCGGGCGGCTGTACGTCGACGGCGAGCTGGTGGGGTACCGGCAGAAGGGCGACAAGCTGTACGAGCTGAAGGACAGCGAGGTCGCCAGGAAGCGCCGGGACATCGGCATGGTCTTCCAGCGCTTCAACCTGTTCCCGCACATGACGGCGATCGAGAACGTCATGGAGGCGCCGGTGCAGGTGCGGGGCGAGGCGAAGGCCGTCGCCCGGGCCCGCGCCGAGCGGCTGCTGGACCGGGTGGGGCTGGCCGACAAGGCCGCCAACTACCCCTCGCAGCTCTCCGGCGGCCAGCAGCAGCGGGTGGCGATCGCCCGCGCGCTGGCGATGGAGCCGAAGCTGATGCTCTTCGACGAGCCGACCTCGGCGCTCGACCCGGAGCTGGTCGGGGACGTGCTGGACGTGATGCGGGACCTCGCCGCGGACGGCATGACGATGATCGTGGTGACGCACGAGATGGGGTTCGCCCGCGAGGTGGGCGACGCGCTGGTCTTCATGGACGACGGCGTGGTGGTCGAGTCGGGGCATCCCCGCGACGTACTGACCGATCCGCGGCACGAGCGGACGAAGTCATTCCTGTCGAAGGTCCTCTGACGGGGAGAGGGGGTGCCGGCCCCGGCCACCACCCGCCGGACACCCCCTCACGCCCCCGCTTGTCCCTCCGTTCCCGCGCCTCCCTCCGTCCCCGCTTCCCCCGTCTCCGCGTCTCTCCCCGTCCCCGCCTCTCCCCCCGCGCCGGCTACTTCAGGGCGAGCACGAGCGAGTCGCTGGGCGAGGCCCAGACGGCGCGGGCCTCTCCGAACCCGGCCGCGCGCAGGGCCCGTACATGCCACTCCAGCGACGGCGCGTCCCCCTCCTCGTGCTCGCCGAAGATCCGGAAGCGCTCCTCGGCGGGGCCGGCGAGGACCGGGTCGCGGCGGGCCAGCTCCCACCATCCCGGCCAGTCGACGGCGCCCGCGGCCCTGGCCCGCTCCATGGCGCCGAGCCGGTGGACCCGTTCGGCCTCGTTGATCCGGGGGGTGGCCGGGTCCGGCATATGGTCGGCGTTCATGAGCACGCCGCCCGCCCCGACCACCCCGGCGAGCCGCCCGTACAGCGCGGCCAGCGGCTCCTCGGGGATCCAGTGCAGCGCGGTGGCGGTGAGCACGGCGTCGTACGTCGCGTACGGCAGCAGCCCCGGCCAGCCGGGGTCCGTGAGGTCGGCGGTGACGAAGGAGACGCGCTCGTCCCCGGCGAAGGTCCCGCGCGCGATGGTGAGCAGCGCGGGGTCGAGGTCGACTCCCGTGCAGACGGCTCCGGGGAACCGATTCACCACTCTGGCCGTGATACTTCCCGTACCGCAGGCGAGGTCCAGCACCCTCGGTGCGGGGCCCACGGTGGCCTCGACCATGTCCAGCATGATGCGGAAACGCTCCTCCCGGTCCGGGAGGTACCACTCCTGCTGCCGGTCCCAGCTCTCCTGCCAGCCCCGCCACTCGGCCGCCGTCCGCGCCCCCGCTCCCGTACCCGCCGTCCCCGTCGTGCCCGTCCCGGTATCCGCCATGGAAACCCCTCCCGCCCTCCGGTAATACCCTGGGGCCGTAACGGTCCATTACCACCCCCGACGCCCCCCGACCCTAGACCGCTTCCGTAAGGACTACAAGTGGAACTGGCCTCTTACTCGGACTATGCCGTACGCCTGGTGAACACCGAGGAACCGGCCCGCGGCACGGACACCCTCACCTCGGTGGAGACCGTTCGCTCGCTCTTCGCGGCCGGTTCACCGGCGGCCCGCCGCGCCACCGAGGCGGACGTGACGCGTCTGCGCTCCGTACGGACCCGGCTGCGCGCCGTCTTCACCGCCGCCGACACGGGCGAGCCGACCGGGGCGGTGGACCTGCTCAACTCGCTGCTGCTGGAGTTCCCCGTGAGCCCGCAGATCTCCGGGCACGACTATCTGGACGACGAGGGCCGGCCCCGCTGGCACATGCACCTCGTGGAGCACCCGTCCAACGCGACGGCGGGGTACGCGGCGATCGCGGCGATGGGGCTCGCGTTCCATCTGACGGAGTACGGGGTGGACCGGCTCGGCCTCTGCCAGGCCGCGCCGTGCCGTAACGCGTATCTGGACACCTCCACCAACCGCTCCCGGCGCTACTGCTCGGACCGGTGCGCGACCCGCGCCAACGTGGCCGCCTACCGGGCGCGCAAGCGCCGCGAGAGCGAACGCCGCCTCACCGACGGGGCCCCGGACCCGGCGAGCACCGGCCGTACGCCCAGGAGCAGCCAGGAGAGCACCGCGCGCGCCGACCGCTGATCCCCCAGCGGCCGGTACCGCGCCCGGACCACCCCGAGCAGCAACTCGTCGGGCACCGCCCCGAAGACCCGGCTGTCGCCCTCGGCCCCCGGGTTGTCCCCGAGCACCCACCAGCCGCCCTCGCGCCGCTCGGCCAGCCGCTTGACGATGAGCAGGTCCTGCTGGAGCGGATGCCGGAGCACGGCCACCTGCCCGGCCCTGACCGGAGCGCCGTAGCGCACGAGGAGCTGATCGCCATGCCTGAGCGTGGGATACATGGAAGGCCCGGTCACCTCCGCGATCCCCCAGGGCACCCGGGCCTCCCGCCCCGGCACCCCCCCGGCCTCCCCGAGCCCACCCCCCGGCACCCGCTCCGGCTCCTGCCCCAGTCCCGTCATCCGGCACCTCCCGGTCCCACGGTACGTTCCGCCCCCGGTCCCCCGTGGCCCCGGACTTTTGTCCTAAGCCCTGGGGGCCCCTCGCGAAATCCGACCTCTCACGGAGTAATCTCCCACCTGAGAAGACGATCACGAGGAAGGACCGCTCCATGCTCTCCCGCCTGTTTGCGCCCAAGGTGAAGGTCAGCGCCCACTGCGACCTGCCCTGCGGCGTGTACGACCCCGCCCAGGCCCGCATCGAGGCCGAGTCCGTCAAGGCCGTCCAGGAAAAGATGGGCGCCAACGACGACGCGCACTTCCAGGCCCGCGCCACCGTCATCAAGGAGCAGCGCGCCGAGCTGGCCAAGCACCACGTCTCGGTGCTCTGGAGCGACTACTTCAAGCCCCCGCACTTCGAGAAGTACCCGCAGCTCCACCAGCTCGTCAACGACACCCTCAAGGCCCTCTCCGCCGCGAAGGCGTCGACCGACCCGAAGACGGGCGAGAAGGCCCTCGAACTCATCGCCGAGATCGACCGCATCTTCTGGGAGACCAAGAAGGCCTGAACCCGGCCCTTCCCGGCCCGCACCCGTCCCCCGGCCGCCCGACGCGGCGTGCCCGAGGGGGCGGGTGCGGTCTGTTTTCCGGCCGCGCTGTCTCCAGCCGGTCAGGACGGGGGAGTTCGCGCGGGCCGCCGCCCGTGTCAGGTCACCCCATGCCGTACAGGTAGCCCTCGTGCAGGCACGTGCCGAAGAACATCAGGTGGGCCAGGAGCGGCAGGTGGGCCGCCAGCCGGAGGCCGAAGCGGGAGAGGGCGGTGGGCTCCAGGGCGGCGACGGTGCGGGCCTTGAGGGAGTAGCGGAAGCCGAGGATGGCGAAGAGCGCGCTCACGAGGAGGAACGGGCCGCCGATCCCCAGGGACAGGAAGGACGGCAGGATCATGGCGTACGCCCAGACCAGCGGGCGCTGGAGCTTCCAGCCCGGCTGGCGCGTCCCGCCGGGCCGCAGCGCCGCCGGGGCGGAGCCGGGCCCGGAGCCCGGTAGCTTGGTCGCTCCGGGGGACGGCGTGGTCGCCGGGGTGGCCCGGGCGGGCCCGGCCGCGTACGGCGGGTAGCCGTACCCCGGGCGGGCCGGGGCCGCCGGGGGCGGCGGGGCCGCGGGCGGGCGCGCTGCCGGGAACGCCGGGGCGGGGGCCGGGGATACGGGGGCCGAGGCGGGCCGTACCGGGTGCGCCGCCGGCCGTACGGGGACCGGGGCCGCCCCCTCCTGGTCCGGGACGGTCGCCGGGGCCCCGGCGAGGCGTGCCGGGTCGAGGGTCGTGGCGGCCCCGCGCAGGTTCTCCCGTACGCGGACGACCTCGTCCCGCATCGACCTGGCGTCCGGGAAGCGCTCGGCCGGGTCCTTCCGCAGCGCCCGCGCGATCACCGCCTCGACCTCCGCCGGCACCCCGATCCCGCGCGAGGCCAGCGTGGGCACCTCACCCGTCACATGGAGGAAGCCGATGGAGATGTGCGACGCGCCGTCGAACGGAACGTTGCCGCTGACGAGTTGGAAGAGCAGCACACCGACCGCGTACAGGTCGGTCCTGCCGTCGACCGTCAGGCGCCCCTCGAACTGCTCGGGCGACATGTACTGGGGTGTCCCGATCGCACTGCCCGCCATGGTGAGCGCCGTCCGCGCGCCCTCCTGGCCCGGCGCGTCCAGGATCCGGGCGATGCCGAAGTCCATGACCTTGACCGCGCCGCCCTCCGCCACGATGACGTTGGAGGGCTTGATGTCCCGGTGCACGATCCCGGCGGTGTGACTGGCGATCAGCGCGGAGAGCACCTCGGCGGTGAGTTCGAGGGCCCGGTCGAGACCGACCGCGCCGGGGATGCCGCCGGGCCCCACCGAGCGGGCGAGCAGCATGTTGAGCGGGTCGCCGTGGACGAACTCCATGACGAGGTACGGGATCACCTGGCCGTCGGCGAACCGCTCCTCGCCGGTGTCGTGCACCGCGACCACGGAGGCGTGGCTGAGCCGGGCCACCGACTGGGCCTCGCGGCGGAACCGTACCCGGCACTGCTCGTCATGGGCGAGCTCGGTGAGCATGCTCTTGACGGCGACGGTCCGGTTGAGCGCGGTGTCGTGCGCCCGGTGGACGGTGGCCATGCCGCCCTGGCCGACCTGTTCCCCGATCCGGTAGCGCCCGCCGGCCAGCGCCACCCCTGTCCGGATCGGTCCGGTTACGCCCACCATGCCGCGCCGTTCTCCCTCCAGTCACCCGGCCAGTTCACCCGTACCGCCGTCACCTTCAACTGCCGAACGGTGAAAGGCCATACGGGCCAGAGGGTATCCGATCGCGCCCTCACTCCCTGGCGGGCAGTTCCGCCACGGCCGTGATCTCCACGAGCTGCCCGGTGTACCCGAGGCAGGCCACGCCGAGGAGCGTGGAGGCGTGCGGCCCCAGGGTGAGTCCGCCCGCGCGGACCACCTCCCAGACCCGGCTCAGGTCCGCCGGGTCCGAGGTCGCGACGGAGACCGTGGTGGACACGACGTCACCGAGGCCGCATCCGATGGCCTCCAGGGCGCTCTCCAGGTTGGCGAGGACCTGTTCCGTCTGGGCCACGAAGTCCTCCGGGCCGACCAGCTTGCCGTCGCCGTCGAGCGGCACGGCCCCGGCCAGGAACGCCAGTTCCCGCTCCGGCGCCACGACCGCGACATGCGCGTAGTCCGGCGGCGGGAAGAGGCCGGGCACGGTCATCCGGTGGGCCATCTCGCATCGCTCCTCGTATCGCCCCAGGGGTGTCTGCCTGCTGATACGTTCCAGCACCCCGCCCTGCTCAGCGTGATCGCCGCCACTCGTCCCGGCAGAGGGTTTCCCTCTACGCTGCGGGCCGCGGAACCGGCGGGGGAAGGACGGGGAACGGACCATGGGGTTGCGGATACGGGGCGTCGTGCTGCCCGAACGTGTGGAGCGCGTCTTCCGGACCGACGGCGAGGTGCTCCGCGAGGACCCGGCGCCCGGCTCCGGTGAGTTCGCCGTCGACGGCGGCTGGCTGCTGCCCGGCCTGGTCGATGTGCACACCCATCCCGGTACGGAGGGGCTCGCGGATCCGTTCGACGACGCGGTCTTCCGCCGTCACCTCGCCGAGCACCGCGACGCGGGCGTCCTGCTGGTCCGTACGCCCGGAACCGCTGCCCGTGTTCCCGGCTGGACGGCCCACGACCGCGCCCTGCCCCGGGTGCGCTCCGCCGGGCGGTGGCTGGCGACGCCCGGGCGGTTCTTCCCGGGCGTCGGGCGCGACATCGGGGAGGACGGACTCGTCGCCGCCGCCGTGGAGGAGGCGACGGCCGCCGACGGCTGGTGCAAGGTGGTCGGCGACTGGCGGTGGGACGAGCCGGCCGTACCGCTGGAGCTGCTCACCGCGACCGTACGGGCCGTCCACGCGGCCGGCGGCCGGGTCGCCGTGCACTGCCAGACCGCCGAGGGCAGCCGCAACGCCGTGCTCGCCGGGGCGGACAGCCTGGAACACGGGATGCACCTCGACCCGGATCTGCTGGACCGGATGGCCGCGCAGGGCACCGCCCTCGTCCCCACGCTGAGCGTCTTCGCGGCCGGGGCGGACCGGCGGCGGGCCGACGCGCCGTCCGCGCGCCGGGACGACTGGCTCGCCGGCTGGGCGGCGCTGCCCGGCACCGTACGGGCCGCGTACGAGGCGGGGGTCACCGTCCTCGCCGGTACGGACAGCCTGCCCTGCGGGACGGTCGCCGCCGAGTCGTCCTGGCTGGTACGGGCCGGGCTGCCGCCGGAGGCCGCGCTCGGGGCCGCGTCCTGGGCGGCGCGGGAGTGGCTGGGGCTGCCGGGGCTGGTGGACGGGGCCCCGGCGGATGTCGTCGCGTACGACCGGGACCCGGTGGCGCACCCGGAGGTCCTGGCGCACCCGAGCCGGATCGTGCTCAAGGGGCAGGTCGTGCGCTGAACCCTCCGGCCGGGCTCAGGCCGCGCCCGCGTGGAGCAAGGGGCTCTTGTGGCGGGTGAGCCAGCGGCGGTAGTCCGCCGACCGCAGCGCCGCCTCCCGGTACGCCGCCGTCAGATCCGTGAACACCTGTGCGTCCAGGGCGGGTTCGCCGGGGCCCCCGAGCCCGGAGGCCCGCGAGAAGAGCAGCAGCCGTACCGCCAGCGGGTCGTCCCGCAGCGGACGGATCGCCATGTCGTCGCGCGGGCGCGAGGTGGGCTGGCAGGGGGCGACCGCCTCGCCGACCGCGATCAGCGACGCGGCGGTCAGATAATCGCCGTGCAGTACGCGGGGGTTGAGCCCGGCCGCGCCCAGCACCCGGCGCACCCCGTCCCACTCGCCGTCCACCGCGGGGTCGACCATCCACCGGTCCCCGGCGAGATCGGCCAGCTCCACGACGGTGGAGCCGGCCGCCGGATGGTCCCGGGCCATGGAGATGAACTGCGGCTCCCGCTCCACCAGGACGCGCCGGACCAGCCCGTCGGGGACGGTCAGCGGGCACCCCTCCACCTCGTGCACGAACGCCACGTCGAGCTGGCCCGCCGCGACCATCCGCAGCAGCGCGCCCGGCGAGACGTCCATATGGAGCGAGATGTCCGTACCGGGCATCCGCTGGCGCAGCCGGCGCAGCCAGCCGGCGAGCGCGCGGCTGGCGGTGGAGCCGACGCGCAGCCGGGGCCCGGCGCTCCGGTCGGCCGCCGCGCGCGCCTCGGCGACCAGGGTGGCCATCCCGGCGACCAGCGGCCGGGCCCGGCTGAGCACGGAGCGGCCCAGCGGGGTCGGCCGGCAGCCGGTGCGCTCGCGGGCGAAGAGCTCGGCCCCCAGCGCCTTCTCGATCCGGCGCAGTTGGGTGGTGAGGGAGGGCTGGCTCATACCGAGTTCCCGGGCGGCTTTGTGCAGGCTGCCGGTGTCGGCGATGGCGCACAGGGCGCGCAGGTGTCTCACCTCCAGCTCCATGTACCAGAGAGTAGAACGGCCTCCAGGGCCGCACCAGATGGTCAGACCGCCGCAATCACGCCCGATCCGATGAAATACGGCCGCGCCCGTGGTGCGGGTGATGCTCTGGTGCTATCGGCGACTGACATCATCCGCCCCGGGGCGAACTCATCGAGACTCTGCGGTACCCGAAATCCCGTGCACGGACGAGCAGGAAGCAGGAGCCCCCCACATGCGACACCCCAAGTCCGTTCTCTCCGCGGTGTGCACCATCGGCCTCACCCTCACGACGGCCCTCGCCCTCGCCCCCACCGCCTCCGCCGCCGACACCGAGCGCTCCGTCGCCCCCGGCACCGCGCCCGCCGCGACCACGCACGCCGCGTACGCGGGCTCGGCGGAGGAGGCCGCGAACAACAAGGCGTTCTTCGACGCCGTCCTGAAGTCGGTCGCGGAGAAGCGCGCGGCGAACCCCGGCATCCAGGCCGTCACCGTCGTCTACAACGCCTCCGCCGCGCCGACCTTCGCCAGTCAGATAGCGGCGAGCACCTCGATCTGGAACAGCGCCGTCTCCAATGTGAAGCTCCAGGCCGGCACCAGCGGCGTCGACTTCACCTACCGGGAGGGCAACGACTCGCGCGGCTCTTACGCCAGCACCAACGGCCACGGTTCCGGCTATATCTTCCTCGACTACGCGCAGAACCAGCAGTACAACTCGACGCGCGTGACCGCCCACGAGACCGGGCACGTCCTCGGCCTCCCCGACCACTACTCGGGCCCGTGCAGTGAGCTGATGTCCGGCGGCGGCCCCGGCACCTCCTGCCAGAACGCCCAGCCGAACGCCGCCGAGCGGGCCAGGGTCGAGACCCTGTGGGCGAACGGCCTCGCCGCCGCGCTGGCCAAGCTCTCCTGACCGCACCCCGCACCGCACGGGAAGGGGCGTCCACCGCAAGCCACCCCCCACGGGACGCCCCTTCCCGTGTTCCTCCCACGGACTCGACGCGCCGTACGGGCTTTGCGCGCCGTACAGGCCTTACGCGCCGCCCGGGGTTCGCGGGCCGTACGGGCTTTGCGGGCCGTACGGGTCCTGCGCGCCGCCCGGCGGGACGCCCCGGCCGCCGGTCAGGACGCGCCCACCAGCGGCCGGTCCGACAGCTCCGTGTCGGTCGGGAGCTGGCGCTTGATCCGGCCCAGCGCCTCCTCGAAGCCGGCCCCGGCTATCCCCGACGCGTACGCCGTCCCGCCGCAGTGCAGGGTCAGGCTCAGCTCGGCCCGGCCGGCCGGGCCCTCGCCGTCCCGCTCGCCGAGCGCGAGCAGGCAGCTCAAGGTGGCCTGTTCGACCGCGCCGTCGGAGTTGACGGGCAGCGGGATGTCCCACTCCATGACGCAGGAGGACAGCTTCGCGCCCGCGTCCTTGCCCACCGCTTCGAGTACGGCGAAATCCGCCCCTTCGTACTCGACCCCCCTGATCTGGGTCCGTACCTGACGCCCACCCGCGGTGAGAGTGATCGCTTCCGCACCCTGGCGGTCCCGGTACCAGCCCGCCCATGTATCCGTCGACTCCGCTGTCATGGCGCGGACTGTAGCGGTAGCCCAACTTCCGCCGCACCGCGGGGAGTCGCCCCGGTGCGTAGTTCCTGACGAGTGCTCCGTTTTCGCGCGCCCGTACGGGCCCGTACGGCCCCCTCCCGGTGGCGAAATCGCTCGCGCCGCCCCGCCGGCCCCGCCGCCCGGACCAGCGGGTTCCGCCGTACGTGACCAACGCGACCCGGGTCGGGACCGGCTGCCCGACTGGACCGGTCACCTCGCGGGGCCGGAGGTGGGGACCCCCGGCCGCCGCTCGGGGCCATAGCGGCTTTCCGGCCAATTCTCAGCGGGGACGCGGCTCGCGCCACATCGGCCACATGTGCGGCCCGTCCGGGAGGTCGACCGTGGTGCCGGTGAACCGGAAGCCGAGCCGTTCGTAGAGCCGCCTGCTCCGCGCGCTGCTCGCCTCCAGATACGCGGGCACCCCGTCCCGGTCGCACCGCTCCAGCACCGATTCGATCAGCCGCCGTCCGAGGCCGCGCCCCTGGTGCTCCGGGGAGACCGCGATCATCAGCAGATACTCGTGCGCCCGGTCGTGCGGGTGTACGGCACCGGTCAGCCGCCCGACCAGCTCGGCCCGTTCGTTCTCCGGGTCGGCGATCTCCCGCATCCGGGCCGGGGTGTCGTCCTCCTCCTCGGGGATCCCGGCCGGCTCCTGGAGCCAGAGCGCCATGCCCGTGCCGTCCTCCAGCAGCTCCACCCGGCCCTCCGTCAGCGCGGCGTCCGCGAAGACACCGAAGAAGAGCCCGCACACCTTGCGGCGGTGGTCCGCCTCGGGGAAGACCCACCGGGTCACCGGGTCGGCCTCGAACGCCTCCTCCAGCAGCCGGATCAGCGTCGGCCGGTCGGCCGCATCCCCCCGTCTGATGGCGACACCCCCGCCGCCCCCGCCCGTACCGTCCGTGGTGCCCGTGCTGTCCAGGTTGTTCACGCTCACGTTCCGGTCCTCCAGATACGGCGTCAACTCGACGCCCAGATCTTAGAGTTGACCCATACGCGGAACGTAAGCGGGCCGCACCCGTCAGCGACTGCGGCGGGTGACGAACTCCGCGAGCGCCAGCAGATCGCCCGCGGCGCCATGGTCGGGGACGGCCCGGGAGAGCTGCTGCACGGCCCGGGACATCCGCTCGGCCGCCTCGTGCTGCGCCCAGTCGCGGCCCCCGGCCCGTTCCACGGCGTCGGCGGCGCGCCGTACCCCCTCCGCGTCCAGCGGCCGGCGGTACAGCTCGGCCAGCTCCCCGGCGGCGGGGGTACCGGAGACCAGCGCCGCGACGACCGGCAGCGACTTCTTGTGGGCGGCCAGATCGGCGCCGGCCGGCTTCCCCGTACGGTCGGGGTCGCCCCAGATCCCGATCAGGTCGTCGATGAGCTGGAAGGCGAGCCCCGCCTCCCGGCCGAAGGCGTCCATGGCCCGCGCCTGCTCGGGCCCCGCCCCCGCGTAGAGCGCGCCCACCGCGCACGAGGTGCCCAGCAGCGCCCCGGTCTTGGCGGTCGCCATGGCCAGGCACTCGTCCAGGGTCACCTCCCCCGGGTCGCGGGACTCCAGGGCGCAGTCCGCCTGCTGGCCCCCGCACAGCTCCATCACACAGCTCGCCAGATGTGCCGAGGCGGCGGCCGAGGCCGGGTGCGGGTCCTCCGCGAGGAGGCGCAGCGCGAGGGCGAGGACGGCGTCGCCCGTCAGGATGGCGTCCGGGGCCCCGAAGACCGTCCACGCGGTGGCCCGGTGGCGCCGTACCGGGTCCTCGTCGATCACATCGTCATGGAGCAGGGTGAAGTTGTGGGCCAGCTCGACGGCGACCGCCGCCCGGACGGCGGTGCCGGGATCCCCGCCGAAGGCCCTGGTCGCGGCGAGCACCAGCGCGGGCCTGATCGCCTTGCCGGCCCGCGCGGCGCCTCCCGGGGACGGGGTGCCGTCGGCCCCGGCCCAGCCGAAGTGGTAGAGCCCGACGCCGCGTATCGGGGTGGGCAGCGACTCGACGGCGGAGCGGAGCGCGGGATCGACCGCGGTACGGGTGCGCTCCAGGAAGGCCACGGCCTCGTGCCCTTCGGTGGCGGCACCGTTGCTGGTCATGGTCACGGGTCAACTTCCTCTGACGGCAGGGCGGAACGACGGGGAACGGCGCGGGGCGCCGGGGCGCCCGGGGCCGGCCGGCCCCGGGCGCCGGCCGCTCACCGCCAGCGGCCCACCTCCACGTTCTCCAGCACCCCGAGCGCGTCGGGCACCAGGACGGCCGCCGAGTAGTACGCCGTGACCAGGTACGAGATGATCGCCTGCTCGTCGATGCCCATGAAGCGGACCGACATGCTCGGCTCGATCTCGTCCGGGATCCCGGTCTGGTGCAGGCCGATGACGCCCTGCTCGGTCTCGCCGGTACGCATACAGATGATCGAGGAGGTCCGGGCGGAGGAGACGGGGATCTTGTTGCACGGGAAGATCGGCACCCCGCGCCAGGCCGGCACATGGGTCCCGGCGACCTCGACGGTGTCCGGGTAGAGCCCGCGCTTGCTGCACTCACGGCCGAAGGCGGCGATGGCCCGGGGGTGGGCCAGGAAGAGCTTCGAGCCCCGGCGGCGCGAGAGCAGTTCGTCCATGTCGTCCGGGCCGGGCACCCCGTCGTGGGGCTGGAGGCGCTGCCCGTAGTCGCAGTTGTTGAGCAGACCGAACTCGGGGTTGTTGATCAGCTCGTGCTCCTGGCGCTCCCGGAGCGCCTCGACCGTGAGCCGCAACTGCTGCTCGGTCTGGTTCATCGGCTGGTTGTAGAGGTCGGCGACCCTGCTGTGCACCTTCAGCACGGTCTGCGCGACGCTCAGTTCGTACTCGCGCGGGGCCCCCTCGTAATCCACGTAGGTGTGCGGGACGACGGCTTCCCCGACATGCCCGGCGGAGAGGTCGATGGCGGCCTCGCCGTACTTGTTGGTCTCGTGCTCCGGGGTCGCGCTCCACTCCTCCAAGTGGGTGCGGAGCGAGTCCTCGCGCTCCGCCAGGTTCCGTACGTCCTGCCGGGTCAGCACGAGCACCGTGCACTTCGTCGCGGCGCGCGCGGTGAACTCCCAGGTGGCCTCCCCGTCCACCAGGGCCTGCTCGCCGAAGTAGGAGCCGTCGGCGAGCACACCGAGCTCCGTCTCGTCCCCGTAAGGACCCGTGCCGGTCTTCTCCACCCGGCCGTGTGCCAGCAGGAAGACCTCGTCCGCCGCGTCGCCGGAGGCCGCGAGCACCTGGCCGGGCTCGAAGTGGCGCTGCTCGCACCGGCGCGCCAGCTCGGCCAGCACCTCCTCGTCCCCGTATGTGCGCAGGGCGGGCAGCTCGCCCAGCTCGGCGGGGATGACGGAGACCCGGTCGCCGGTCTGCACGAAAGTGACCCGCCCGTCCCCCACCGCGTAGCTGAGCCGGCGGTTCACCCGGTAGGTGCCGCCCTGCACCTGGACCCACGGCAGCATCCGCAGCAGCCACCGCGAGGTGATCTCCTGCATCTGCGGCGCCGACTTGGTGGTGGTCGCCAGGTTCCGAGCGGCGTCCGTCCCAAGACTCTGCTGGGGCGGCTGCACCGCGCGGACCTCGTCACCAACCGAAACCGACATGAAGTCTTCCTCTCACGCATTCGATCTTGTATCGACCTGCGAGGAAAATGGTTCCATCACGGTGCGCTTTTGCGCCATTACACAAACGAGTGGGACTGAACCGCGCGAAACGGGGCAGGGCACGAAGAAATTCACCCCGACGGCGCATCGCGAGGGCCGCTGGAGACCACCGGAGCCCGCCCGAACCCCTCCGGAGCCCGCCCGACGCGCCGGTCCGGACCGGCCGGGAGCGGCCGAGACCGGCCAGAACCCCGGCCCCCGCCCGGTCACTCCGCGCCGTCCTCCCGGTACGCCGCCGCCTCCTCCAGGTCGAGCCGGCGCAGCAGCGTCCGCAGCATCTCGTCGTCGATGCGCCGCCGGTCGCGCAGCGCCACGAAGACGGCGCGCTCCGCCTCGATCATCTCGCGGGAGAGCCGCCGGTAGGTCTCGTCGGCCGACTCCCCGGTGATCTCGTTGACCGCGCCGAGCCGTTCCCACACCGCGTTGCGGCGCCGCTCCAGCACCGTACGGAGGCGTTCGGCGAGCGGCTGCGGCAGCGCGTTGCGCTCGTCCGCCAGCAACTCGTCCAGCCGCCGTTCCGCCGCCGCGGACGCCTCGCTCTGCGCCTGCGCCTCGGCGAGCGTCTCGCGCTGCGGGTCGCGGCCCGGCAGCGGCAGCATCCGGATCAGCGGCGGCAGTGTGAGTCCCTGGACGACCAGGGTGCCGATGACGGTGGTGAACGCCAGGAACAGGACGAGATTGCGCCCGGGGAACGGTGTGTCGTCCTGGGTCACGGCCGGGATGGAGAAGGCGATGGCGAGCGAGACCACACCGCGCATCCCCGCCCACCCCACGATGAGCGGCGCGGTCCACGTCGTGTCGGGCTCCCGCTCCCGGATCCGCGCGGAGAGCCTGCGGGGCAGGAACGTCGCCGGGTACACCCAGAGGAACCGTACGGCGACCACGGCGGCGAAGACCCCGAGCGCGTAGAGCGCCGCCTCGCCGACCCCGTACTCGCCGAGCCCCCGGACCACCACCGGCAGTTGGAGCCCGATGAGCGCGAACACCGCCGACTCCAGGACGAACGCGACCATCTTCCACACCGCGGCCTCCTGGAGCCGGGTCGCGAAGTCCACCTGCCAGGAGTGGTGTCCGAGGTGGAGTGCCACCACCACGACGGCGAGCACGCCGGAGGCGCCGACCTGTTCGGCCGCCGTGTACGCGACGAACGGGATGAGCAGCGAGAGTGTGTTCTGGAGCAGCGCCTCGGTGAGGTGGGTGCGGAGCCACTGGAGTGGGAGCATCAGGACGAGTCCGACACCGACACCGCCCAGCGCGGCGAGCGCGAACTCGCGCACCCCGCCGGCCCAGCTCGCGCCCGCGCCGACGGCGGCGGCGAGCGCCACCTTGAAGGCGGTGATGGCCGTCGCGTCGTTGAGCAGGGACTCACCCTGGAGGATGGTGGTGATCCGGCCGGGGAGCCCCAGTCTGCGGGCGATGGCGGTGGCGGCCACCGCGTCGGGCGGCGCCACGACCGCGCCCAGGACCAGCGCGGTGGTCAGCGGCAGACCGGGGACGAGGAGATAGGTGAGCCACCCCACCGCGACGGTCGCGAACAGGACGTATCCGACCGAGAGCATCGCCACGGGGCGGATGTTGGCCCGCAGGTCGAGGTAGGAGCTGTCCACGGCGGCGGTGTAGAGCAGCGGCGGCAGGATCAGCGGCAGCACGATGTGCGGGTCCAGTGTGTACTCCGGCACACCGGGCACGTACGAGGCGCCGAGACCGGCGGCGACCAGCAGCAGTGGCGCGGCCACCGGTGTCCTGCGGGCGGCCCCGGCGATCGCGGCGCTGGCCGCCACCAGCGCGATCAGCGGCAGTACGTCCATTCCCGGCTCCCTCCGCACCCGGCCCGGGCGCCGCGCCGCGCGGCCCCGCCCGTCCCCGTCCTACCGTCGTCAAGTCGCCCTGCCGCTTCATCCATCCCGGAAACCCTGTGACATCCGGAACCCCGTGACATCCGGAACCCTGCGGCATACGGAACCCTGCGAACCCTGCGGCATACGGAACCCTTGCGACATCCGTCCCGGATACGTCCCGGCCGCGCACCGGTCGTGTCACCGTGCCCGGCGCCGTGCCGCCCGGCCGTGTGCGGGCGGGTGTGTTCGGCGCGAACACGACGACCGGCCCGGTGGGAACGGTTCGACCGTGTGGTGACTGGGTACGTCAACCCTCCTCCGGTTCTTCTCAATTGGATGCCGCAGACCCCTAGCCACTTTCCGTGGTCATATGCTTACCATGAGTGACGGCATCGGATGGGGGTCCCGGCGACACGGCACTATGGATCGCGATAGCGTCGCCCCCCAGACCGGCTACGTAATGACACGTACCGCAAGGCTCCTCGACACGCCCTGTCGGGAGCCCCGAAGAGCTTGTGCCACCTTGGAGGTGAGGGTGTCCCAGATCGCAGGCGAGCCCGGGACCCAGGACTTCGTGGAAGTCCGGCTGCCCGCTGCGGGTGCCTACCTGTCTGTGCTGCGTACGGCCACGGCCGGCCTCGCGGCGCGCTTGGACTTCACCCTCGACGAGATCGAGGACCTCCGCATCGCGGTGGACGAAGCCTGCGCGATCCTGCTCCAGCAGGCCGTCCCCGGCTCCGTTCTCAGTTGCGTCTTCCGGCTTGTCGAGGACTCGCTCGAAGTGACCGTCTCGGCCCCCACCACCGACGGGCGCGCCCCGGAGCGCGACACGTTCGCGTGGACGGTGCTCTCCGCGCTCGCCGGCAAGGTCGAGTCGACGGTGTCCGAGGACCGTACGGTCACCATCAGCCTCTACAAACAGCGCGGCGCGGGACCCGGGCCGGCGTGAGGAGCGGGGACGGTCCGGTGCGCGACGAGGGGCGCATCCCACCAGAGCCGCGGGGAGGGCACGAGGCTCCTGCGGAGCCGGTGCTCGCCCCCGCGGGCATCCCCGAGCAGCAGGCCCGTCCCCATCCGGAGGACGGACTCGACGGCCAGACGACCGCGGCTGACCAGCCGCGGGCAGAGCGGGTGCGGGCAGAGCGGGCGGCCTATATGAGCGAGCAGCACAGCGAGCCGGAGCGCGAGCGGGAGACCGCTTCGCGGGGCGACGCGCGGCAGGACCCACATGACCGCAGCGGTGCGCGGGCCATGTTCATCGCGCTGCGCTCCCTGCCGGACGGTTCGCCGGAGAAGGCGGATCTACGGAATCAGCTCGTCCGGATGCATCTGCCGCTGGTCGAGCATCTCGCGCGGCGGTTCCGCAACCGCGGGGAGCCGCTGGACGACCTGACCCAGGTCGCCACCATCGGCCTGATCAAGTCGGTGGACCGGTTCGACCCGGAGCGCGGGGTCGAGTTCTCGACGTACGCGACGCCGACGGTCGTCGGGGAGATCAAGCGGCACTTCCGGGACAAGGGCTGGGCGGTACGGGTACCGCGCCGCCTCCAGGAGCTGCGCCTCGCCCTGACCACCGCCACGGCCGAGCTGTCGCAGCAGCACGGCAGGTCGCCGACGGTGCACGAACTGGCCGAGCGGCTGGCCATCTCGGAGGAGGAGGTCCTGGAGGGCCTGGAGTCCGCCAACGCCTACTCCACACTCTCCCTGGACGTCCCGGACACGGACGACGAGTCCCCGGCGGTCGCGGACACACTGGGCGCGGAGGACGAGGCCCTGGAGGGCGTCGAGTACCGGGAGTCGCTCAAGCCACTGCTGGAGGACCTGCCGCCCCGGGAGAAGCGGATCCTGCTGCTCCGGTTCTTCGGCAACATGACGCAGTCACAGATCGCGCAGGAGGTCGGCATCTCGCAGATGCACGTCTCCCGGCTGCTGGCGCGCACACTGGCGCAGTTGCGCGAACGCCTGCTCGTCGAGGAGTAGCCCCCGGGCAAGGGGACACGGCGCCCGAAGGGGCGGGCTGACCGGAGGTGCTGGAGCGCGGTGGGCGCGTGGTGGGTCAGGGCGCGTCGTCGGGGCCCGGGCCCCGGATGCCCAGGGCCTCGGTGGTCGTCGGGTTGACGAGCAGGACGAGCCCGGTCACGGCGAGGGCCGCCAGGACGATCCCGGCGGGGATCCCGGCGCCGTCCGAGGTGAGCAGGGTGTACGCCACGGGCAGCGCGATGATCTGCGTGATCATCGCGGGCCCCCGGCTCCAGCTCCGGCGCAGCAGCAGCCCGCGCGCGGCGAGCAGCGGGATCACCCCGAGGGCGATCAGGGTCAGGCCGCCCATCTCGGCCTGCTGCGGGGAGTCCGGGCGCCCGAGCAACCCCATCACCAGCAGATATCCCCCGCCGGTGAAGAGCGCCAGGGCTTCCACGGCGCTGACGGCTGCGGCCCCGGTCAGCCGGGCGGGGCGCGGCCCCGGCTCGGCGGTGGACGCGGGGTCGGGGGCTGCGGGGTCCGGACGTGTCGCTCTGCTCACCCTGGCAGGGTAGCCGCCCCGGGTACGGCGCCACCGCCCCGCCCGCGCATCGCCGCCGTACCGCTGAGGGAGCGCCGAGGGAGCATCGCCGCCGCACCGCCGGAACCCGCGCGCCGTACCGCGGGGGCGCGTCGCACCGTACGTCCGGAACCCGTCGCGCCGTACCCCCGGCAACCCGGCACCGTACCCCCGGGGCCCGGCGCCGTGCCTGTGACGCCCGAGGGCGACCGGCCGGCACCCGGCCGGTAATCTGCTGGGCATGCGCGCACTTCTCGTGGTCAATCCGGCAGCAACCACCACCAGTGCCCGCACCCGTGACGTACTCATCCACGCGCTCGCCAGCGAGATGAAGCTGGAGGCGGTGACGACCGAGTACCGGGGGCACGCCCGGGACCTGGGCCGGCGGGCCGCCGACTCGGACGACGTCGAACTGGTCGTGGCGCTGGGCGGGGACGGCACCGTCAACGAGGTCGTCAACGGCCTGCTGCACGGCGGCCCGGACCCGGACCGGCTGCCGCGCCTCGCGGTCGTCCCCGGCGGCTCCACCAATGTGTTCGCCCGCGCGCTCGGACTCCCCAACGACGCGGTGGAGGCGACCGGCGCGATCCTCCAGGCGCTGGAGGAGAAGAGCGAACGCACGGTCGGACTCGGCCTCGCCGCCGGGACGCCGGGCACGGAGGACGAGTCGGTGCCGGCGCGCTGGTTCACGTTCAACGCGGGGTTCGGCTTCGACGCGGGGGTCGTCGGGCGCGTGGAACAACACCGGGAACGGGGAAAACGTTCGACGCACGCACTCTACGTACGACAAGTGATACGCCAGTTCCTGGAGGAACCGCACCGCAGACACGGAATGATCACTTTGGAGCGGCCCGGTGAGGATCCGGTCACAGATCTCGTTCTGGCGATAATCTGCAACACCGCTCCTTACACTTATCTCGGGAATCGGCCGCTGTACTCGTCGCCCACCGCGTCCTTCGATTTGGCACTGGACGTCCTCGGACTGACCAGGATGTCGACCCCGGCGGCGGCCCTGCACGGCACCCAGCTGCTGACCTCCACCCCTGACCGGGGGCCTCATGGGCGCCATGCGGTGTCCCTGCACGACCTGACCGACTTCACCTTGCATTCGAAGGCGCCTCTCCCCTTCCAGATGGACGGCGACCATCTCGGAGTGCGTACGAGCGTGACGTTCACAGGCGTTCGCCGTGCACTGCGTGTGATTGTGTGAGTGGAAGACCTAAAACTCCTTTCAGTCGAACGTTTAGGCTGCCATCCACCCCATGGAAGTACGGCTGTGACCTAGTCGACACCGAGGAATCAAAAAAAACTTTCCAGAAGGGGTTGTATCCGCCGCCGAGGTTTGCGAATCTCTACATGGCGCTCGGGACGGCCCGCTTCACCGGCCTCCCTGAGAGCCAGAACCCCTCCTCGAAGCAAGGACCCCGTCGGTTCCCCCGGCGGTCGACCCTTCCCTTGTCGAGGGATTCGTGAAAGCGTTCACATTCACAAGCAACCTGCACGACATACGACATACCAAGAGAGGTAGCAGCCATGGACTGGCGTCACAACGCCGTTTGCCGCGAGGAAGACCCCGAGCTGTTCTTCCCCATCGGCAACACCGGTCCTGCGCTGCTGCAGATCGAGGAAGCCAAGGCCGTCTGCCGTCGCTGCCCCGTCATGGAGCAGTGCCTGCAGTGGGCGCTTGAGTCCGGCCAGGACTCCGGCGTCTGGGGTGGACTCAGCGAGGACGAGCGCCGCGCGATGAAGCGTCGCGCCGCTCGCAACCGGGCGCGCAACGCGACCGCCTGAACCACCCTGGTAACAGCCTCAGCCGGCGGAGCGTACAGCGCGTACGCATAGCCCCGCCCCCGAAACGCAGCGCGCAGTACCCCCCGATGCGCATCGCACAGCGAGATTCGACCGAGCCCCGGACCGTAGAACGGTCCGGGGCTCGACGCTTGTCGTCGGTACGTTCGTACGCGGCGGGGCCGGCCCCCGCGCGAGTACGGCGCCGACCCCCGCCCCTCCTGCTTCTGCTACTTCTGCGGCTCCACGGGGATGTCGAGCAGCACCCGCGTGCCCCGCACCGGCGCCGGCACCATGTCGAACGTGCCGCCCAACTCGCCCTCCACCAGCGTCCGGACGATCTGGAGCCCGAGGTTCCCGGCCTGCTTCGGGTCGAACCCCTCGGGCAGCCCGCGCCCGTCGTCCTGAATCGTGATCATCAGCCGGACATCGGAAGCGTCCGGCCCCCCGGGCCCGCCGCCGGGGCCGTACCCCGGCCCGCCCCGCCCGGAACGCGCCCCTCCGTTCCGCCGCTTCCCTCTCCCCTTCCCCGGCGCGCCCCCGCTCCGTACGGCGGAGACGTCCACCCGGCCCTCCTCCCCCGGCGCGAAGGCGTGCTCCAGCGCGTTCTGGAGGATTTCGGTGAGCACCATGGAGAGCGGGGTGGCCACCTCGGCGTCGAGGATGCCGAACCGTCCGGTGCGGCGGCAGAGGACCTTGCCCGGCGAGATCTCCGCCACCATGGCCAGCACCCGGTCGGCGATCTCGTCGAACTCGACCCGCTCGTCCAGATTCTGAGACAGCGTCTCGTGGACGATCGCGATCGAACCGACGCGCCGTACCGCCTCGTTGAGCGCCTCGCGGCCCCGTACCGAGTCCATCCGGCGGGCCTGGAGGCGCAGCAGCGCGGCGACCGTCTGGAGGTTGTTCTTCACCCGGTGGTGGATCTCCCGGATGGTGGCGTCCTTGGTGATCAACTCCCGTTCGCGGCGGCGGAGTTCCGTCACGTCCCGGAGGAGGACCAGGGAGCCGATCCGGGTGCCCTTGGGCTTGAGCGGGATGGTACGGAGCTGGATGACCCCGCCGTCCCCCTCGACCTCGGTCTCCCGGGGCGCGTAGCCGCTGGCGAGTTTGACCATGGCCTCGTCGACCGGGCCCCGGGCCGGGGCGAGGGCGTCGGTGGCCTGGCCGAGGTGCTGTCCCACCAGGTCGGACGCGAGTCCCAACCGGTGATACGCGGAGAGGGCGTTGGGGCTGGCGTACTGGACCACCCCGTCGGCGTCGAGCCGGATCAGCCCGTCCCCGACCCGGGGCGAGGCGTCCATGTCGACCTGCTGGCCCGGGAAGGGAAACGTTCCCGCCGCGATCATCTGGGCCAGGTCGGAGGCGGACTGGAGGTAGCTCAGCTCCAGCCGGCTCGGGGTGCGGACGGTGAGCAGGTTGGTGTTGCGGGCGATGACCCCGAGGACCCGCCCCTCGCGCCGTACGGGGATCGACTCGACCCGTACGGGTACTTCCTCACGCCACTCGGGGTCACCCTCCCGGACGATCCGGCCCTCGTCGAGCGCGGCGTCCAGCAGGGGGCGCCGGCCGCGCGGCACCAGGTGGCCGACCATGTCGTCCTGGTAGGAGGTGGGCCCGGTGTTGGGGCGCATCTGGGCGACGGAGACATAGCGGGTGCCGTCCCGGGTGGGGACCCAGAGGACCAGGTCGGCGAAGGAGAGGTCGGAGAGGAGCTGCCACTCCGAGACCAGCAGATGGAGCCACTCCAGGTCGGATTCCCCGAGGGCGGTGTGCTGGCGTACGAGTTCGTTCATGGAGGGCACACCAGCGAGCGTACCCGTGGAACGGATCAGTGCGGTCCGCGGTCTGTACTGGAGGGTAGGCGAGAATTAGGCTCTGCGTAGGCGTCACGGGCATGGACACCCAGGAATGGTCTAGTCCAGAATGGCGCTACAGACTTCCGCCCTCTCGCACAAGGGGGCGGAGCGAGGTACCGGCGCTCTCTGCCCTGACTGCGGCGGAACCTCTCCCCACGGCCGCCGGGACCGCACGCCTGTCGGCCGTTGCAACTCCGGGCTGCGGTGCCGTACGGGTTGAGGGTCCCGTCGCGGCGCCGCGGCCCGCGGGTGTCTCAGGGCTTTCCCCGACAGGGTGCCCCTGACACAGAAGCCCGCCCCACTCTCGACTCGGCTCAACTCGGCTCGACTCAAGTCGACTCGGCTCGACCCGGTCCAACTCGGCTCGGCTCGGCTCGGCTCAACTCGACTCCGGGGTCTTGGCCATGGTCCGGGGCGCGTCCGGGTCGTACCCCCGGGCGACGGAGATCTCGTACGCCAGCAGATGGAGCGGGAGGATCTCCAGGACCGGCTGCAACTCCTCCCCCACCCCCTCCACCGGCAGGACGAACCCGGCCGAGGCCCGCCGTACCTCGTCCGCCGGACCCACGACACAGAGGTCGGCGCCCCGGCCGCGCAGCCGGTCGAGCACCGGGCGCAGCGCCTCGCCGCCGGGGCCCTCGGGGACGACGGCGAGCACCGGCGAGAGGTTGTCGATCATCGCGAGCGGGCCGTGCAGCAGGTCGGCGCCGGAGTAGGCGAGGGCGGGGAGGTAGCTGGTCTCCATGAACTTGAGCGCGGCCTCCTGGGCGGTGGGGTAGCCGTAACCGCGCGAGATCGCCACCATCCGGGGGGCGAAGCGGTAGCGGGTGGCGAGCGCCCGGACCTCCTCGCGGCGGGCCAGGATCTCGTCGGCGAGCTCAGGCAGCAGACCCGCCGCCCCGGCCCCGTCCACACCCCCCAGCCCCTCGCTGAAGAGATAGAGCGCGAGCAGGGAGGCGGTGTACGACTTAGTGGCCGGAAGCGCCCGTTCCGAGCCGGCCAGGACGTCGATGTGGAACTCGGCGACGGCGGCGAGCGCGGAGTCGGGGTTGTTCGTCACGGCGAGCGTGATCGCGCCGGCCTCGCGGGCCGCCCAGGTGGCGGCGACCAGGTCCGGGGAGCCGCCCCACTGGCTGACGCTGATGAAGAGGACCCCGGTGAGGTCGGGGCGGGCGCCGTACGCCGTGATGGTGGACATGGAGGTGAGCCCGCAGGGCAGTTCGCGCCGGATCTCCAGCAGATACTTCGCGTAGAGGGCCGCGTGGTCGGAGGTGCCGCGCGCGGTGAGCAGCACGAAGCGGGGCTCGCGCGCCGCGACGGCCTCGGCCACCTCACGGATCCGGTCGGCCCCGTCGGCGAGGAGCCGCCGCAGCACGGCGGGCTGGTCCAGCACCTCGGCGGACATGACGCACCCCGAGGACTCGCTCGGCCCGGCAGGGAACGCGGCAGCCATGCGGGAGCCTCCCGTCACCGACATCCTCCCCGCCCACCCAGTCGACCACGCCCCCGCCCCCACCCGCCACCGGGCACACCCCACAAGCCCCACCCTTGTCACCCCCTTGACACCCGGACCTCTCCCCCGCCGCCAGACACCCGAACACCCCCTCTCCCTCCCTCTCTCCCCTCCCCTCCCTTCCCCGGGCATCTTCGAAGTCCAGCCCTGGACCGCCCACCCCTCTGCTAGAATTGGTCTATACCACATTCCGGCCCCATCCCCGGATCCGCCCCCACCAGACATCAGCCTCACCTCACCAGATCGGCAGGCCCCAGCGTGGAAGTGGTCATCGTCCAGGACGCCGCCGAGGGCGGCGCGCTCATCGCCGACAGCATCGCCGCACTGCTGCGCCGCAAGCCGGACGCCCTGCTCGGGGTGGCCACCGGCTCCACCCCGCTCCCCGTCTACCAGGCCCTGGCCGACCGGGTGCGGTCGGGCGCGGTGGATGTCTCGGCGGCGCGGATAGCCCAGCTCGACGAGTACGTGGGGCTGCCCGCGGGCCACCCCGAGTCGTACCGTTCCGTCGTCCTGCGCGAGGTGGTCGAGCCGCTGGGCCTGGACCCGAGCGCCTTCCTCGGCCCGGACGGCACCGCCACCGACATCCAGGCGGCGTGCGAGGCGTACGACCGGGCGCTGGCCGAGGCGGGCGGCGTGGACCTCCAGCTCCTGGGGATCGGCACGGACGGCCACATCGGCTTCAACGAGCCCTGCTCCTCCCTCGCCTCCCGTACCCGCATCAAGACCCTGACCCGCCAGACCCGCGAGGACAACGCCCGCTTCTTCGCCACCCCCGACGAGGTCCCCCACCACGTCATCACCCAGGGCATCGGCACCATCCTGGAGGCCCGCCACCTCATCCTCCTCGCCACCGGCGAGGGCAAGGCGGACGCGGTGGCCCAGGCGGTGGAAGGCCCGGTGGCCGCCCTGGTCCCCGCCTCGGCCCTGCAACTCCACCCGCACGCGACAGTGGTGGCCGACGAGGCCGCCGCCTCCCGCCTCAAACTGGCCGACTACTTCCGCGCCACGTACGCCTCGAAGCCGGACTGGCAGTCCATCTGACGGGCTCCCTGACACATCCCCGCCGGCTCCGCCGCACGTCAGAGCCCCTGCCGGACCCCCCGGACGACGTCCCGAATCCCCATTGACAACCCTTCGCGATGAACTGTTAACCCTGCGAAGTTGTGAGTTACCTGTGAGGGATGGGGCGGGGATCCATAAGCGGTGTGTGGGGAATTCGTGATGCCCGGAGGGGGAGGCGCGGTCGCGGCCACCCCTCCGGCAGGGCACTCGCAGCCGGGCTCACCGTACTGCTGGCGGCGGTCCTGGCCCCCCTGAGTACCCTCCCCACCGCCGCACGGCCATCATCCGGACACTCCGCCACCGCACCGACCACCGCACCGACCGCAGCGCCGGCCCCCGACACCGGGCAGGACTCGGCCGGGGTTCCGGCGGAGGCCACCACGGACGGTGCGCTCGCCGAGGCGAAACGCTCCGGCAGGCCCGTCGAAGTCGCCTCCCTCCGGAGCGAGCACAGCGATGTGTTCGCCACCCCCGACGGCGCGCTGGAGGCGCGGGAGTATCTGCGCCCTGTCCGGGCCCGGGTCGACGGTGCGTGGCAGGACATCGACACCGAGCTGGCCACGGCTTCGGACGGCACGGTCGCCCCGAAGGTCTCCACCGTGGAGCTCCGCTTCTCCTCGGGCGGTTCCGAGCCGCTCGTACGGATGGCCAAGGCCGGGCGCGAGGTCGCACTCTCCTGGCCGGACCCGCTGCCGGCGCCGGAGCTGAACGGTGCGACGGCCACGTACCGGGACGTGCTCCCGGGCGTCGATCTGCGGATGGGGGCGCAGGAGGACGGGTTCACGCAACTGCTCGTCGTGAAGACGGCGGAGGCGGCGGCGAGCGAGCGCCTCGCCACCCTGCGGCTCGGGCTCGCGACGGCGGGGGTGGACGTACAGGAGACCTCCGAGGGTGGTCTGGAGGCGGTCGACCAGGGCGCGCTGGGTGCCGTGTTCGAGGCGCCGGAGCCGCTGATGTGGGACTCCAGCACCCCGGCCGGTGACGGCACGGGAACAGTCGCCCGGCAGCGGACGGCCGGCGAGGCGGCGCCCGGGGCGGAGGGCCGGGCGCCGGGCGAGGCGGCGGGCGAATCCGAGGGCCGGGCCCGGGAGCCCGGCGCGGGCGAGTCGGGCAGGCTGGCCGCCGTCGGCGTGACCGTACCGACGGCGGGCGACGCCCTGGTGCTGACCCCGGACGCGGAGCTGCTGTCGGGCGGGGACACGGTGTACCCGGTCTTCATCGATCCGCAGTGGTACTCGCCGAGGGCGTCGGCCTGGACGATGGCGTCGAAGTACTGGGCCTCGTCGCCGCAGTGGAAGTTCAACGGTGAAGCGGACGCGGGGATGGGGTTCTGCAACTGGTCGTACTGTCAGCCCAACGACACCAAGCGGCTCTTCTACCGGATCCCGACTTCGAAGTTCGCGGGGAAGACGGTGTTGTCGGCCGAGTTCGTGGTGCGCAACACCTGGTCGGCGTCGTGCGACAAGCGCAGCGTGGAGTTGTGGCGTACGAAGGACATCTCGTCCTCGACGACCTGGAACTCCCAGAACGCCTCCGGCTTCTGGATCAAGCAGCTCAGGTCGGAGTCCTTCGCGTACGGCTATGACGGCTGCTCCGCGAAGGACGCGGAGTTCGACGTGAAGTCCGCCGTGCAGGAGGCCGCGAACGGCAAGTGGTCCACGATGACATTCGGGCTGCGGGCGGGCAGCGAGGCGGACGGGTACGGCTGGAAGCGCTTCTCCGACAAGGCGTATCTGCGGGTCCGCTACAACCGCCCGCCCCCGCAGATCAAGATGTCGCAGCTCTCGATGGAGTACGGCGGGACGTGCAAGAAGCCGGCGAACGCGGCCAAGGTGCGCACCCTGGGCAAGATCTACGCGAACAAGGTGACCGACCCGGACGGCGACAACGTCTCCGTACAGTTCCAGGCGTCCTGGGACACCGGGGACGGCAAGGGGATGGTGGCCCGCTGGAGCCCCGCCCGCACCACGGCGAAGAAGTCGGGGTCGAGCTTCTCGGTCGCCCTGCCGTCGTCGATCCCGAAGAACAAGCAGGTGGCCTGGTACGTGCGTTCGTACGACGGGGCGCAGTACTCCCCCTGGTCGACCGCCGGGTCCCCGACGGGGTGCTACTTCGTATACGACACGAGCGTGCCCAAGGCCCCGGCCATCGCTTCCGGGGAGTACCCCGCCTCCGATCCGGAGGACCCTGAGGACCCGTGGTCGGACGGGGTCGGCAAGTACGGCTCGTTCGAGCTGAAGGCCGCGGACAGTGACGTGGTCGCGTACTGGTTCGGGATCAACACCGACCCGTCGTCGAAGAACAAGGTGACCACCACGGGCGGGGCGGCGCGGACCGCCCGGGTCCTTCCCTCGGAGCCTGGGCTGAACTTCGTCACGGCGCAGGCCTTCGACGCCGCGGGGAACGGCAGCGAGATCCGTACGTACCAGTACCGCGTCAAGGCGGGCCAGCCCGAGCGGGCGGCCTGGAACCTCGACGACCCGGCGGGCGCCACCGCGGCCGAGGGGACGGCCGGTGCTCGCGTCGCCGAGCTGCGCGGCGGGGCGACCCCGGGAGTGGCGGGCGCGATCGGCACGGCGGTCTCGTTCGACGGGGTCGACGACTACGCGCAGACGGACATCCCCACCGTGGCCACCGAGAGCGGCTTCTCCGCGGCGGCCTGGGTGAAGCTGTCCAGGATGCCGGAGGCGGCGGCGATCATCGCCACCCAGCCGGGGAACCACAGCCCGGGCTTCGAGCTGTACTACTCCAAGGCGTACGACCGCTGGGTCTTCAACCAGTACCTCGCCGATACCGCCGACTCGAATGCGGTACGGGTGATGGCGGCGGCCCCGGGCGACGCGCGGGCCGGGGTGTGGACGCACCTCGCCGGTACGTACAGCCAGACCGACGGCGAGCTGAAACTGTATGTCCAGGGCAAACTGGTCGGCACGACTCCGTACACCACGCCCTGGGACGCGCGCCGTGGTCTCCAGATCGGCGCGGGCTCGTACAGCGGCCGGCCCGCCTCGTTCTTCCCCGGGACCATCGACGACGTACGGATCTACGACAAGCCGCTCACGGCGACCGAGGTCACCCGCCTGTACAACAAGCAGCCCATCGGAACAGGCCGCCCGGCCCGCGCGGTCTTCCCCCTCGACGAACCCGCCGACGCCACCCGCGTCACCGGCCGCGCCGATGTCCACCCGGCCGTCCTCAAGGGCGGCGCCACTCCGGGGCGCCCCGGTATGAGCGGCGGGTCGCTGACGCTGGACGGCAAGGACGACTACGCCGTCGCCGCGGCCCCGCACATCAACAACCGGCGCAGCTTCACGGTCTCGGCCTGGGCGAAACTCTCCAGGACCAAGCCCGGCCACGCCGCGATCATCGCCACCCAGGCGGGCACCCACAAGTCCGGCTTCGAGCTGTACTACTCCAGCGCCTACGACCGCTGGGTCTTCAACCAGTACATCTCCGACACCCCCGACTCCAACGCAATCCGCGCCATGCAGCCCGAGGGAAAGACCGCGCAGGGCGGCGAATGGACCCACCTGGTAGGCGTCCACGACACCGTCGCCAAGCAACTGACCCTGTACGTCAACGGCGTCGAGGCAGGCCAGGCGGCAGTCCCCCAGACCTGGTACGCGGGCGGCCCGGTCCAACTCGGCGCCGGTTCCTACGAGGGCACGCCGGATTCGTTCTTCCCCGGCCAGATAGACGAGGTGAAGATCTTCGACCGGCCGGTCTCGGCGGACGAGGTACGGCAGTTGTTCCGGCAGAGTCCGGTGGTCAAGGGGCGCTGGACCTTTGAGCAGCAGTCCGGGAGCATCACACCGGATTCCTCCGAGGAGCGCAACGACCTGACCCTCGGCGGCGGTGCCCTAACCGGGTCGGGCTGGGTCGACGGCGGACTCGTCCTGGACGGTGTCGATGACTACGCGACCACGGCTTCGGTGCCCGTGGACACCGGCACCAGCTTCACCGTCACCGCCTGGGCGCAGGCGGCGGCGCCACCGAAGTCCGGAGCGGCCCTGTTCAGTGTGGCCGGCGCACAGAAAAACGCCTTCTCCCTCCGTTATCTGCCAAGTGCCACACCGGATACGGATGCCGGGCGATGGCGCATCTCCATGGCCGACCAGGATGCTTCTTCCGCGGTATCCACCGAGGTCGAGAACGGGCAGTTCTACGGCCCCACCGACTGGACGCATCTGGCGGTGGTCTACGACGGGTTCACCAAGGAACTACGGCTCTACGTCAACGGTGAACTGGAAGAAGTCGCCTGTTCGGACGAGGACGGGAGCGGGGAGACCAGCGGCTGCGCGGACCGGGTCTCCTGGGCGGACGACGTGCTGTCGTTCAAGGCGAACCAGCCTCTCCAGATGGGCCGTCTCAAGAACGGCTCCGCCTGGGGGGAGTTCTGGCCCGGGGCTCTCTCCGACGTATGGGCGTTCCAGGGCACATTGACGGACGCGCAGATCAGCCAGCTCGCTGTCGGTGCCCCCGGAATGGCTACGGAAGTACCCGCCGGCTGACCAGTGGAACGGGTAGGGGGCGTGACTGCCCATGCCCGAGACAGAACTTTTCCCTTCGCTGAGCAACTTCCGCTCCGCCTTGCGCGACGCCTGTCGCCGGGTGGCAGTAGTGAGAGGTCGAAAAAGAAGAATGAACGGCAGAAATGGGCCACGGTTCCGTGCTCTGCGGCGCCGTGTCGCCCTCGCTTCCTCGGTCGTCATGGTCGCGACGCTCCTCCAGGGGGTGTTCCAACCGGCCGTCGCCGTGGCCGAAGAGGGGATCGAGGGGGTCGGTCTCCCCCGGTCGGAAGGGGTTGTGCCGGGCAGCCCTGGCGCGGTGAAGCCGCGCGCGGTAATGAAGGGGCCACGGACCCCTGCGGAGCGTCCCGACGACGCGTGGCCGACGGCTGCTTCCGCTCGGGTCCGGCTGCCCGACCCGGCAGTGCGTGACCTTCGGGCGGGCGCGGTGGCAGCCCCTGGCATCCCCCTGTCCTTGGCGGCTCCCGCAGAGGATGAGCACCGTGCCGCCCGTGGCGAGGTCGAGGTGCGCGTGCTCGATCACTCCGCGTCGGAACAGGCCGGGGTGGACGGCCCCCTGTTCACGCTGCGTCCCGTGTCCGGCGCCCGGAAGCAGTCCTCGGACGCTTCCGCCGTGCAGGCGGCGGCGGAGCCGGGATCGGTCCGGGCCCAGGTCGACTACTCGTCCTTCGGCCGGGCGTACGGCGGCGGTTACGCCTCCCGGCTGCGCCTTGTCGAGCTGCCCACGTGTGTACTGACGCGTCCGGACGACATGAAGTGCCGTACGGGCACAGTTCTCCCCGCCGCCCATGACGCCGAGCGGAACACGCTCACCGCCGACGCGGTCTCCCTCAGCTCGGCCCGGACGACCGTGCTCGCCGTCCAGGCCGACACCGCTGGTGACCAGGGCAATTACAAGGCCACGTCGCTGTCACCGTCCGGGGCGTGGAACACCAATCTCAACACCGGCGACTTCACATGGTCGTATCCGCTGCCTGCTCCGGAGGTACCCGGCGGGCTGAAGCCCAGTGTCGGGCTCTCGTACTCGTCCGGTGGCATCGACGGCCGTACCGCCAACACCAACAACCAGTCGTCCTGGGTCGGCGACGGCTTCGATCTCTCCCCCGGTTTCATCGAGCGCCGTTACAAGCCGTGTGCGGACGACGGGGTGAAGAACAGTGACGGCAACAAGCCGGGCGACCAGTGCTGGGGCTACGACAACGCGTTCATCTCGTTCAATGGCAAGGGTGGTGAACTCGTTCCCGCGGGCGGCGACAAATGGAAGCTGAAGGACGACGACGGCACCATCATCGAGCGCAGGAAGTCCACCAATCGCGGTAACGGCGACAACGACGGCGAATACTGGCAACTCACCGACCCGGCGGGCATCCGTTACTACTTCGGTTTCAACCGGCTGCCCAACTGGGTCGAGGGAAACGCGACGACGGACTCCACCTGGACGCTGCCCGTGTACGGCAACGACACCAACGAGCCCTGCCACGCTGCGGCCTTCGCCGATTCCTGGTGCCAGCAGGCATGGCGATGGAATCTCGATTACGTCGTCGACACCCACAGCAACGCTGTCGGGTACTACTACAAGAAGGAAGCGAACTCGTACGGCCGGAACCTGAAAGCCGACGACAACACCCCCTACACCCGCGGCGGTTACCTCGACCGGATCGAGTACGGCCTGAAGTCCTCCGCGATGTACACCTCCAAGGCGCTGGGCAGGGTGGTGTTCACCAGTGGCGAGCGGTGTCTGCCCAGTTCTCAGACGACTTGCGGCTCGATCGACAAGGACTCGGCCTACTGGTATGACACTCCGTGGGATCTCAACTGCGATACGGGGAAGAAGTGCGACGCAGGCAGGCTCTCGCCCTCCTTCTTCACCCGCAAGCGGTTGACGGCCGTCGACTCACAGGTGTGGGACGGCAGCGCCTACCAGAAGGTCGACTCGTGGGCATTCGGCCACCGCTGGGGCATGGCGGACACCGACTATCAGCTCTTGCTCGACTCGGTCCAGCACACCGGCCACTCCGCGACCCCCTCGATCACCCAGCCGAAGACAACCTTCGCGTACACCCAGCTCACCAACCGCCTCGACAAGACCGGTGACGGCTACGCACCGTTCATCAAGAACCGTCTGTCATCGATCGACGACGAATCGGGCGGCCAAGTCTCGGCCGTCTACTCGAACGCCGCCTGCGACGGGAACGCCCTGCCCACCCCGCAGTCGAACACCACCCGCTGCTTTCCCCAGTACGTGGGCGGCAGCACCACCGAGGACCCGACGCTCCAGTGGTTCAACAAGTACGTCGTCGCCTCTGTCACCTCCACCGACCGGACCGGTGGCGCCCCCGACCAGGTCGCCCGGTACGAGTACCTCGGCGGTGCCGCCTGGCATTACGACGATGACGACGGCCTAACGGAGGAGAAGCACAAAACCTGGTCGCAGTGGCGCGGCTACGGCCAGGTCCGGGTTCAGACCGGCGGGCAGGGGGGCGCCGTCGCGATGAAGTCGCAGACCGACACCTTCTTCCTGCGCGGTATGGACGGCGACCGCAAGGACACCCAAGGCGGCACGAAGACCGTCTCGGTGCCGCTCGACCCGGGCGAGGGCGACGCGATCACGGATCACCGGTCCGCGGCCGGGTTCGCGTACAAGAACATCACGTACTCCGGGCCCTCCGGGAAGATCCTGAGCAGGACCGTGAACCGGCCGTGGCATCACGAGACCGCGAAGAAGGTACGGGACTGGGGCACCGTTACCGCGAATTTCACCGGAAGCGCCAGTTCCAAGGAATGGACATCGCTCGACGACGGGGCAGGTGCGGCGTGGCGGGTCACCGCCTCGTCGACCACGTACGACACCGTCGCGGGGCGCCCCGTCCGTACGGACGACTCCGGTGACCAGTCGACCCCCGCCGACGACCGGTGCACCACCATCGCGTACGCCACCAACACGGAAAAGAACATCCTGACTCTACCCTCTCGGGTGGAGGTGGTGGCCAAGCCGTGCACGGCGACGGCCGCCCGGCCCACCGATGTAATCTCCGATGTCAGGACCGCGTACGACGGTGGTGGCTACGACACGGCGCCGGCCAAGGGCGACGTGACGGCCACGGCCCAGTTGAAAACGTACGACGGCACCACCGCCGTCTACCTGGAGTCGGGCGCCACCTTCGACTCCTACGGCCGCGCGGCCACCAGCACCGATCTCACCGCGGACGTCTCCGTGACCGCGGCCGGCGTGGTGACGCGGACCACGCGCACCGATGGACGGACCACTGTCACCGCACGCACCCCCGCGACAGGCTTCGCCACCAGCGTCAAGGTGACGACCCCACCCGCCGTGGCCGGAGAAGCCTCGACGGCACAGACCTCGGTCACGGCCCATGAGATCCTGCGCGGTCAGCCGTTGTCCCAGACCGACACCAACGGTGGAGTGACGACCTTCGCCTACGACGCGCTGGGCCGCGCGACCAAGGTGTGGCTGGCCGACCAGCGTACGAGCCAGACGCCCGCCTACGAGTTCACGTACAGCATGGGCGAGGGTCAACCGGTCGTGGTCGGCACCAAACTGCTGGGCAACAGGGGCGTTCAGCGCACTTCCTACACGATCTTCGACGGGCTGCTGAGGGCACGACAGGCCCAGGAACCCGGCCCGGACGGCGGACGGGTCATCACGGACAACTTCTACGACGAGCGCGGACTGCTCGCCAAGACTTTCGCCCCCTATTACACGACCGGCAAACCTACCGCGGGAAAACCTTTCGAACCGGACAACGCGCTCTCCGTCGAGACACAGACCCGCACCACCTTCGACGGACTGGGGCGGCCGACCGAGACCCGTCAGATAGCCGGTAACGGCGACGGCGGCACTGTGCTGGCCACCACCAGGACGACGTACCGCGGCGACCGGGTCACAGTCGTCCCGCCGGTCGGGTCCGCCACCACGACCACTCTCCTGGACGCGCGGGGCAAGGCCACCGAGGTGCGCCGGCACCAGCAGCGGTCGGCGGACTCCGCCTATGACGCGCTGACCTACACCTATACCAACCGTGACGAACTGGCCCAGTTCACCGACGCCGCCGGCAACACGTGGACATACTCATACGACCTGCTCGGACGCCGGATCCAAAGCACCGACCCGGACACAGGTACCAGCAGCAGCACGTACGACGACCGCGGGCTGTTGACCTCCACCAAGGACGCGCGCAACACCACCCTGGCGTACGTGTACGACGGGCTGGGCCGCAAGACCGAACTGCGGGACGGGTCCGCCACCGGCGCCCTGCGCGCGAAGTGGACCTACGACACGGTCAGCGGCGCCAAGGGCCAGCCGTCGGAGTCGACCCGTTACGTCGGCGGCCAGGCGTACACCTCGAAGGTGGTCGCCTACGACCGGCTCTACCGGGTGCTCCGGTCCAGTACGACGATCCCCGCCTCGGAAGGGGTGCTGGGCGGCACGTATCTCTCGACGAGCTCGTACAACGTGGCCGGTGACATCGAAGGCATCGGCTATCCCAAGGCCGGAGCGCTGCCCGGGGCGACCGTCGCCTACACGTACGAGGACGACACTCAGCGGCCGGTCGCGACAACCGGCAGTCCTGAGGGCGTCAAGTCCGAGGTGAGTTACAGCTACACGGGAAAGCCGCTCCAGTACCGGTTCCCCGGTATCGCGGGCAAGCAGACTCAGGTGACCAACACGTACGAGTGGGGCACCCAGCGTCTGTCGACCGCCCGGGTGGACCGGCTGAACGTCGCAGGCGTCGATCAGTACAGCACCTTCCGCTACGACGAGGCGGGCAATGTCCTGTCCGTCTCCGACGTGGCCCGCGCGGGCAACGACACCCAGTGCTTCACCTATGACCATCTCCGGCGCATGACCGAGGCGTGGGCGCAGGGGAAGTCGGAGTGCGCCGTTCAGCCGAGCGGGAGTGGCCTCGGGGGGCCGTCGCCGTACTGGCACTCGTACAGCTACGACCAGGTGGGCAACCGCCGCACCGAAACCGTCCACGACACGACGGGAAACAGCGCCAAGGACATCAAGCGCGCCTACACCTACCCGGCTCCCGGAGCCGCGCAACCGCACACCCTGGCCTCCGTCACTTCCACCGGCCCCACAGGCACCGCCCAGGACACTTTCACCTACGACAAAGCAGGCAACACCGCCACCCGCACGCTCGGCGGTGACAAGCAGACCCTCACCTGGGACGCCGAAGGCAGGCTCACCAAGGTGACACAGCCGGTCGAGGGCGCTGCCGACAAGATCACCGAGTATCTCTACGACGCAGACGGCAACCGGCTCATCGGCCGCACCTCCGAGGGCACGACGCTCTACCTGGGCAATACCGAAGTTCTCCTGCCCAAGGGAGCCTCCACGGCCAAGGCCACGCGGTACTTCGACCTGGGCGGCGGCCACCAGGCCATCCAGGAGAACGACGGAAAGGTCACCCTCACCGTCGCGGACCATCACGGCACGGCGCAGCTCGCCATCGACGCGGCCTCCCACCAGCTCACCCAGCGCCGCACCCTGCCCTTCGGCGGAACCCGAGGCACCCAACCCACCGGCTGGCCCGGCACCAAGGGCTTCGTCGGTGGCACAGCCGACACCGCGACCGGTCTGACACACCTCGGCGCCCGCGAGTACGACCCCGCCACGGGCCGTTTCCTCTCCGCGGACCCGGTCATGGACCTCACCGACTCACAGCAGATCAACGGTTATGCCTACGCCGGCAACAACCCGCTGACCTGGTCGGACCCGACGGGCCTCTGCCCCGCGGACCTGTGCGGAATCGGCTATCCGATCGGCGGCACGGGGCAGGTGGAGGGCGACCCGACTCGCTATGTCACGGACGACTCGGGAGCCAAGGCCCGATACGAGGTCGGCAGTGGAGGTGGCGGCGGAAAGAAGAGCGGAGGTACCCGGGGCGGCGGCAAGAGTTCGACGAACAAGCAGGGCGCGGGCGGAGCGAAGACCCAGCAGCCGGTCATCGCCGGAGTACGGGTTCCCACACAGGAAGAACTCTTCGCCAGGGGCCATGGCCAGGCATATCCGGACACCTCGTACAGCGAATTGCTGGTGAGCTGGGCCGGAGAGCAGTGCCAGGACAAAATCGACAGCGCCCTCTGCTCCACGCTTCACGAACTGGGCTGGGTCAAGCCCACGGCGGACTTCCTCGAAGTCATCGGGGTCCGCGACGCACAGCGCTGCGCCAACGGCAGCGTCAGCGGATGCGTCTGGACCGTTGTCGGCCTCGTCCCGATCGGAAAAATCGGCAAGGCCGCCAAACTCCTCAAGCAGGGCGACCATGTCGCGGCGGCCAGACTTGGAACGTGCAACAGTTTCCTCCCTGAAACCGAGGTCCTACTGGCCGACGGGACACGAAAGAAGATCGCCGACATAAAAATCGGCGACCGAGTTCTGGCGACCGATCCCAGGACCGGAAAGACCGACGCGAAATCGGTGACAGCAGAAATCATCGGCACGGGACCCAAGAACCTCGTCAGAATCACCCTCGCCCTTGACGGGGAGAAGGAAAGCCGGACAGCCTCGATCACAGCAACATCCGGCCACCCCTTCTGGGTCTCGGAACTCGCCGAGTGGATCGACGCCACCGACCTCCGCGCGGGACAGCAGCTCCGTACGAGCGCGGGACGCGAGGTCCGGATCACGGAGATCGAGCGCTGGACCGAGTACAAGACGGTCCACAACCTCACCGTGTCGGATCTCCACACGTACTATGTGCTGGCGGAGGCGACGCCGGTCCTGGTTCACAATTCTGGCTCTTGCGATCCGCCTCTGAAGTCGTTGCACCCTGACAGCTCGCTCGATAAGAGTTCGCTGGACTTCTGGGGCAAGCAAGACACGGAAGATATCCTCTTTTCCTTGAGGCCAGGGGCGAAGGAGGCTCTGAGAGTGAAGCCGGACGGGACGATCGCGAATGGAAACACTCGGATCAAGGTCCTGCGGGATCGCGGATACGATGTCGATTCCTTGCCTCGCGAACCCTATGGCAGTAGCCGACCAATGACGGACGAGGATTTCTGGGACATGGATCAATGAATATTCGAGATCGAGTTCTTGCGGTCCTGGAGTCGGAGTCCAAGGAAGTGTTCCTGCTGGCCTTGGGGCACCGGCTGGGGATATCGGCGCGCTTCATTTTCTCGGAAGGAAGTTCGGATGCACTGCAACAAGCCCGAGCTTGCAACGAGATAATGATCGCCATCTGGCTGCAAGTGTGGGCTATGAAGGATGCTGAGGGAGATGGCTACCCGGATTCAGAATTCCTTCCGATCCTGCTGGGAAAGGCTGATGCAGGAAACGCGCGTCCGCATCTTCGTAATGCGATTGAGAGCGCCCTGTTTTCGGTCCACGACAATGGGGAATCAGGCCAGGGAGCTATAAGACCGTAAAGCGTCCCAATAAGAGATCTGAGGGAATCGAGGAGCCCCGTCGGAAGGAAATTCCGGCGGGGCTCCTGTGGCGTTTGACTGCAACGCTGACGGCAACGTCAGCGGACGACTGCTGCGGTGGGTGGGTCGTCACGGTCGCCGTCGGTCGGGCTGAGGGCGTTGCCCAGGACGTCGATGGCTTGGCGTTGCAGGCGGAGCCGTACGTGGGCATAGACGCCGCGGTGACGCCGATGTGGGCGTGGCCGAGGAATTCCTTGATCACGACGAGGTCAACGCCCTGTTCCAGGAGCAGGGTCGCAGTCGAGTGCCGAAGGTCATGGAAGCGGATGCGGCCTTGAACAGCGAGGATGACCACCGATCCTATACCTGGAGCCCCGTCAGATGTCTGACGGGGCTCCAGCGCGTTCTGGAGGAAATGGTTGATGAAGGGCCATCCGAGGGGGCCACAGCGGTCGGGGCGTCGTCGCCAGGCCGGCCGAATGGCCCACTCGCCGTGGTGCTCCTGGGCGCGGCCAGGCCCGGTCGGAGGCCCCGGCCGTGGATCACCCCCGGCCTGCGATGACCTCTGCGGCGGCCTGGGCGCAGACTCGGGCTGCGCCGTGGGTGGCGATGTGGAGGGGGCCCTGGGGCGGGGATTCGTTGAGGCCCATTTCTACGATCACCGTGTCGGGGCGTGCCGTCAGGAGGGTGTTGACGGTGGTGGCCATCCAGGGGTGGCGGTGGAGGTCTCGGACCACTGTGATCAGGGGGTGGGGGCCGGCCGCCGCCAGGATGCGGGAGGGCAGGTCCGGGGCGTCCTGGTAGGTGGCGGACTCCGTGCCCGGGAGGAGGCGGTCCAGTTCGGTGGCGAGGCCCCAGGGGGTTTCGGTGCCGACCGCGATGTTGGCGACCGGGGTCAGGGTCGCCACGTACGGGGGGCGGGTGAGGGGGGTGGGGGTGCCGGTGACCCGCAGGGCCCTGCGGGCCGCCAGCAGGCCGATCGGGGTGGCGGAATCCGGGCTCCCGGCGGGGCCCGCCGCCGCGCCGGGGCCTGCCGCCGCGCCAGAGCTCGTCGCCGGGTCCGTCGGGGGGGTGGGTGCGGTTCCGTTCTGTGTGGCCGTGGCCGGTGTCCCGGCCGGGTCGGGGGGTGCGGAGGACCGCCTGGCCCGGCGGGCCCAGTCGGCCAGGCCGCGCACCCGCGCGGCGGCGTCGGCCAGGCGTTCCTCGGGCAGTTCACCGGTGCGTACGGCGGTGACCAGGGCGTCCCGGAGCCGTCGTACGGTGTCCTCGTCCGCCAGGCCGCCGCCCACGCAGATGGCGTCGGCGCCCGCCGCGATCGCGAGGACGGAGCCGCGCTCGATCCCGTACACCGCGGCGATGGCCTGCATCTCCATGCCGTCGGTGACGATCGGGCCCTGGAAGCCGAGTTCCTCGCGGAGGAGCCCGGTCAGGATCCGCCTGCTCAGGGTCGCCGGGCGGGCCGGATCGAGCGCGGGGAGCAGGATATGCGCGCTCATGACCGACTGGGCACCCGCCGCGATGGCCGCGCGGAATGGCAGCAGCTCGCGGGCGTGCACGGTGTCCAGGTCCACATCGATACGGGGCAGCGCGTGGTGCGAGTCGACGGCCGTGTCGCCATGGCCCGGGAAGTGCTTGACGCAGGCGGCGACCCCGGCGGCCTGGAGCCCTTCGACGTACGCGACGGTGTGCCGCGCCACCAGCTCCGGGTCGGCGCCGAAGGACCGTACCCCGATGACTGGATTGTCCAGATTGGAGTTGACGTCGGCGGAGGGCGCCCAGTTGAGGTTGACCCCGCACGCGGCGAGCCGCCGCCCCAGCTCGTGGGCGACGTCGCGGGTCAGGCCGGGGTCGTCCACGGCGCCGAGCGCATGGTTGCCGGGGAAGGACGACCCCTCCCGGACTTCGAGGCGGGTGACGTCGCCGCCCTCCTCGTCGATCGCGACGAGGATGTCGTCCCGCTCGCGCCGCAGCGCGCCGGTGAGCGCGGCGAGCTGGCCGGGGCCGGCGACGTTACGGCCGAAGAGCCCGACCGAGGCGAGCCCTTCGCCGATTGTCCGCAGCAGCCAGTCGGGGGGCGTGGTCCCCACGAAGCCGGGCTGGAGGACGGCGAGGGCGTCGCGGGTGAGGGTGTCCGTCCCGGATACGGTGGTCGTCATCTGCTGCTAACCCTTCACTGCGCCGGCCGTCAGACCCGCTGCCATCTTGCGCTGGACGAGCAGGAACAGGATCACGATGGGGACGGCCATCATCGTGGAGCCGGCCATCATCGGTGCGAACTCGGTCCCGTGCTTGGTGGAGAAGTTCGAGAGCCAGACGGTCGCGGTCTGGTTCTGCTGGCTCATCAGCATGAGCGCGTACAGGTACTCGTTCCACGCCTGGATGAAGCCGTACACCGAGGTGGCCACCAGGCCGGGCGCGAGCAGCGGGAAGACCACCCGGACGAAGGCGCCGGTCCGGCCACAGCCGTCGACCATGGCCGCCTCCTCCAGCTCCTTCGGGATGTTGACGATGAAGCCGCGCAGCGTCCACACGGTGAAGGGGAGGATGAAGGTGAGGTACGTGATGACCAGGCCGGAGAGCTTGTCGTACTGCCCGAGGTCGTTGAGGAGCAGGAAGACAGGGATGATCATGGCGACGAGCGGGACCATCTGGACGGCGAGGATCCCGACGATCACGATCTTGCGCCCCCGAAACGCGAACCGTGAGATGGCGAGCGCCGCGAGCAGCCCGACCGCGATGCCGATGAGGACGACGACACCGGAGACGACCAACGAGCGCCCGACCGGGCCCCAGAAGTCGGCGATGTCCAGCGCCCGGCGGAAGTTGTCCAGGGTGACGGTACGGGGGATGAAGTGCGGGTCGGGGTCGATGGCGTCGCCGGCCGGCTTGAACGCCGTGTTCAGCATCCAGTAGACGGGGAAGCCGAGGACGACGAAGACCAGCAGGCCGAGGGCGTTCCAGCCGATACGCCCGCCGCGCCCCCGGTATCCCCTAGGGGTCTTACGGGCCCTAGGGGGTGTCGGGGTCTCAGGGGGCTTGGGTGACCTAGGGGCCTTACGGGCCTTACGGGCCGTACGGGACCCGAGGGCGCCAGGGGCCCCATCGGCTCCCCCCGTAGGGGGCGGCTCCGGGGCGGTCGCTGTCGCGGTCACTCCACCTCTCCGATCTTCAGCATCTGGCGCATGTAGACCGCGATCACGCCCAGCAGCAGCACGACCGTGAGCAGCGCGATCGCCGACCCCTGGGAGTAGTCGTTGACGACGAACGCCTTGTCGTACGAGTAGGTGGTCAGGAGCTGGAACTCCGCCTCGGGATGGCCGTTGCGCATCACGAACACCTGGGGGAAGACCCCCATGTCCCAGATGACCGAGAGCGTCGCGAGCATCACGATGACGGGCTTGAGAACCGGCACCGTGACATGGCGGAAGACCCCCCAGGAGCCCGCCCCGTCGAGCCGCGCGGCCTCCTCCAGCTCGGCGGGGACCTGGGTGAGCCCGGCGGAGAGGGTGATCGCGACGAACGGCACGGCGCCCCAGACCACCAGCAGCATGATCACGGAGAGCCCCTGGGGGCCGCTGGCGAACCAGTTGTGGCCCATGACGTCGACGCCGGGGATCCGGCTGAGCACCCAGTTGAGGACCCCGTAGTCGGTGTCGAACATCCACTTGAAGATGGTCACGGCGACCAGCACCGGCATGCCCCAGCTCGCCACCAGCGCGATGTTGATCAGGGTCTTCACCCAGCCCGAGACGCGCTGCTGGAGCAGGGCGATGAGCATGCCGAGCACCATGGTGAGGACGACCGCCCCGGCCGCGAAGACGATCGTACGGAGCACGACCGCCCAGAACTCCCCGTCGCCGAGGATCGCGGTGAAGTTGTCGAACCCGGCGGACTCGGGGGCCTGGAACCCCCAGAGCTGGGGCTGGCCGAACTTCTGGAAGGAGAGGGTGACCAGCCGCGTCAGCGGATACCCGAGCACCAGCGCGAGCACACCGAGACAGGGCGCGAGCAGCAGCCACGGCAGCGATCCCGCGCCCGCGCCCGCACCGGCGCCCGCTCTCTTCGCGGCCCCGCCGGCCCCCGGACCCCCGCCGCCCCGGGACCCGTCCGCCGGGCCCCCGGCCCCCGGGGACCCCGCCCCCGGCTCCGCTGCCCCCGGCCGCATCCCCGCGCCGCCGGGTGCGTCCGCCCGTACCACCGCATCGGCCATGGCCGGCGCCTTCCTACTCTCTCTGGCTCTGTGGCACTTTCCGTGCCCCGGACCGGCAGTCGCACCGCCCGCCCCGTCCGCACCGCCCGCCCCGTCGGACCGGACAGGGCGGGCGGACCAAGCGGCCCGCACAGGTCACTTGGTGTTGATGACCTTGTCGATGGCGGTGTCCGCCGCCTTCGCGGCCTCCTCCACCGACGCCTTCCCGGTCGCGATCGACTGGAGCATCGTCTGGAGCACCTGGGCCTTCTCGACCTGGCCCCACCCGGGCGCCATCGGGACGAACCAGCTCGACTCCGCCGCCGTCGCCGGGACCGCGGTCGCCGGATCGGCCTTCAGCGTGGCGAGGTCGGTCTTGTTGTTGGGCAGATTGCCCTTCTCCATCAGGCCCTTCTGCCCCTTGGCCCCGGTGAAGGCATCGATCCACTCGGCCGCCGCTGCCTGCTCCTTCGACTTGACCGGTACGGCGAGATCGGAGCCGCCGAGGAAGACCGGCATGGTGCCGCCGGAGGGACCCGGCATCACGAAGTTCTCCAGGTTGCCCTTGAGCTTGCCGGTCTTGTCGCTCTTCGGGTCCTCGGCGGTGGCGCCCTCCCACGCGGCGGCGAAGATCATGCCGGACTGGCCCTGGCCGTAGACGATGTAGCGGTCGGACTCGTCCTTGGTCTTGTCCGCGTGCATGTACGTGTCGAGGACCCTCTTGTACTCCTTGAGCCCCTTGAGGGACTCGGGCGAGGAGAGGTTCGCCGTGAACTTCCCGCCGCTCTCCTTCGCGATGGAGCCGCCCGCGTCGTACACGAAGGACATCGCCGCGTACCAGTCGCGCGAGGGCTGGTACCAGGCGGAGAACTTCTCGCCCTGCTTCTTCTGGATCTTGTCGAGCCCCGCGGTCAGTTCGGTGTACGTCTTCGGTACGGCGGTGACCCCGGCGTCCTTGGCCACGTCCTTGCGCCAGTTGGCGACGCGGCCCCCGGCGTAGTACGGGACGCCGTACGTCTTGCCGTCGTACGTGACCGATTCCTTGAGCCCGTCGAGCCAGGTGTCCGACTGCTCGAACTTCGCGGGGTCCAGCTCGGCGAAGGCGCCCTTGACGGTGTAGCCGAGCATCTCGGTGTTGCCCATCTCGACGACGTCGGGGGCCTTGTCGGTGGCGAGTACGGCGTCGAGCTTGGCGTTCTTGTCGGGCCAGCCGTAGTACTCGTGCTTGATCTTGATGCCCGGGTGCTTGGCGACCAGCGCGTCGTCCGCGGCCTTGACCAGCTCCGGCCAGTTGTTCTGGGCGTCGACCGTCAGCCAGACGGTGAGCTCCTTCGCCGAACCGCCCCCGGCGGAACCGCCGTCCGAGTCGCCGGAACCGCAGGCCGTGAGGCCGATCACCATGCCCGCGGCACCGATCGCCGCGATGAGCTTCCGCTTCACGCCACCCTCCTCAGGGACACTGCAACCCCCCTGGCCCGTTTAATGGTGTAGACCATTAGACCAGTTGAGGAGTGAGCTTGGCCTAGACCTTTAGGGGTGTCAAGGGTGTATAAGAAGGGCAGTGGTGTCCGTTATCGGACCGACACCTGAGAGAGGGCGACGCCCCATGGCCGGGCCGTGCCACCATGTGAGCCGCGACAGACGGAGGAGCCGGTGACGGCAGCAGCGCAGGAGTCGGGAAGGCAGGCCATGGCCACGGACGGGGGCAGCACGGAGACCGAGGGCGGGCCGACCACCCGTACCGCCCGCGTGCCCAAGTACTACCGTTTGAAACGTCATCTGCTGGACATGACGGAAACCCTGCCCCCCGGCACACCCGTCCCGCCGGAGCGCACCCTCGCCACCGAGTTCGACACCTCCCGTACCACCGTGCGCCAGGCGCTCCAGGAGCTGGTGGTCGAGGGGCGGCTGGAACGGATCCAGGGCAAGGGGACCTTCGTCGCCAAGCCCAAGGTCTCCCAGGCCCTCCAACTCACCTCGTACACCGAGGACATGCGCGCCCAGGGGCTCGAACCCACCTCCCAGCTCCTCGACATCGGCTATGTCACGGCCGATGACACCCTCGCCGGGCTGCTCGACATCACGGCCGGCGGGCGGGTGCTCCGCATCGAGCGGCTCCGGCTCGCCAGCGGGGAGCCGATGGCGATCGAGACCACGCATCTTTCGGCCAAGCGCTTCCCCGCGCTGCGCCGTTCGCTTGTCAAGTACACGTCCCTCTACACCGCGCTGGCCGAGGTGTACGACGTCCATCTCGCCGAGGCCGAGGAGACCATCGAGACCTCGCTCGCCACCCCGCGCGAGGCCGGGCTGCTCGGTACGGACGTGGGGCTGCCGATGCTGATGCTCTCGCGCCACTCGCTCGACGCGGCGGGGGAACCGGTCGAGTGGGTACGGTCCGTCTACCGCGGCGACCGGTACAAGTTCGTCGCCCGCCTCCAGCGCCCGCGCCCCTGACGCACGCCTCTGACGTACGCCCCTGAGCACGCCTCTGACGTACGCCCCCGACGCGCCCCCGAGCCCCCGAGCCCCGAACAGCCCCCTGGGGAACCCGTTCGGGGGCGGGGAAAACCCCACCACGCCGCCATAAACCCACCGTGTACGGGCAGTTGACGTACCGATATATGGCCTGGTGGTAGCGCGTCCCGGAAAGGTCCCCTAGATTTCCTGCGCGTGACGCATCAGGTAATGCGCGGGTGACCGGCGGCGGCCGACGGTGACCCGCGGCGACCAGTAAGGGGACGACTCACCATGCCAGAGCCCGCACCGACCGGCACCCCGAAGAGAACCCTGGGCGGCCTCACCCCGAAATCCGTCCTGATATGGACGGTGGTCGCCCTCGTGGGCGCGGCGGGGTGGGCGGTGCTCGCCCTCTCCCGGGGCGAGGAGGTCTCGGCGGCCTGGATGCTGGCCGCGGCCCTCGGATCGTACGCCATCGGCTACCGCTTCTACTCGCGCTTCATCGCGCACCGCGTCCTCAAGGTCGACAAGACGCGCGCCACCCCGGCCGAACGCCTCGACAACGGCGTCGACTTCCACCCCACCGACCGGCGGGTGCTCTTCGGCCACCACTTCGCGGCGATCGCGGGCGCGGGCCCGCTGGTCGGCCCCGTACTCGCCGCCCAGATGGGGTATCTGCCGGGCACCATCTGGATCGTCGCGGGCGTCATCTTCGCGGGCGCGGTCCAGGACATGGTGACGCTCTTCTTCTCCACGCGCCGCGACGGCCGTTCGCTCGGCCAGATCGCCCGTGAGGAGATCGGCCCGTTCGGCGGCGCCGCCGCGCTGATTGCCGTCTTCATGATCATGATCATCCTGCTGGCGGTGCTGGCGCTGGTCATCGTCAACGCGCTGGCGCACTCGCCGTGGGGCGTCTTCTCCATCGCCATGACCATCCCGATCGCCCTCTTCATGGGCGTCTACCTGCGGGTGCTGCGCCCGGGCCGGGTCACCGAGGTCTCGCTGATCGGGGTGGCGCTGCTGCTGCTCGCCATCGTGGCGGGCGGCTGGGTCGCCGACTCCTCGCTCGCCGACACCTTCACGCTGGAGGCCGGCACCCTGGTCATCTGGATGGTGGCGTACGGCTTCCTCGCCTCCGTGCTCCCGGTGTGGATGCTGCTGGCGCCGCGCGACTACCTGTCGACGTTCATGAAGGTCGGCACGATCGTGCTGCTCGCGCTGGGCGTGGCCGTCGCGCTGCCGACGCTGAAGATGGACGCGGTCACGGAGTTCGCGAGCCGGGGCGACGGGCCGGTCTTCGCCGGCTCCATGTTCCCGTTCGTCTTCATCACCATCGCGTGCGGCGCGCTCTCGGGTTTCCACTCGCTGATCTCCTCGGGCACGACGCCGAAGATGGTCCAGAAGGAGACCCAGATCCGGATGATCGGGTACGGCGCGATGCTGACCGAGTCGTTCGTCGCCATCATGGCGCTGATCGCCGCCTGCATCATCGACCCGGGCCTCTACTTCGCGGTCAACTCGCCGGCCGGCCTCATGGGCGGAACGGTCGATTCCGCGTCCCAGGCCGTCGCCAACCTGGGCTTCACCATCTCGCCCGACCAACTGGCGCAGGCCGCCAAGGATGTCGAGGAGACCAGCCTGCTCTCGCGGACCGGCGGCGCGCCGACCTTCGCGCTCGGCATGTCGGAGATCTTCTCGTCGGTCGTCGGCGGCACCGCGATGAAGGCGTTCTGGTATCACTTCGCGATCATGTTCGAGGCGCTCTTCATCCTGACCACGGTGGACGCGGGCACCCGTGTCGGGCGCTTCATGCTCCAGGACACGCTGGGCAACCTCTACAAGCCGATGCGCCAGGTGAGCTGGAAGCCGGGCGTCTGGTTCGCCAGCGCGGTCGTGGTCGGCGGCTGGGGGTACTTCCTCTGGGTCGGCGTGCACGACCCGCTGGGCGGCATCAACCAGCTCTTCCCGCTCTTCGGCATCGCCAACCAGCTCCTGGCCGCGGTGGCGCTCGCCGTCTGCACCACGCTGCTGGTCAAGTCCGGCCGGCTGAAGTGGGCGTGGGTGACGGGTGTCCCGCTCGCCTGGGACGCCGCCGTCACGCTCACCGCGAGCTGGCAGAAGATCTTCTCGGGCGATCCGCGCGTGGGATTCTTCACCCAGCGCGACGTCTACCAGTCGGCGATCGACCGGGGCGAGGTGCTGGCCCCGGCGAAGACGATGGACGACATGCACACGGTGGTGACCAACTCCACGGTGGACGGGGTGCTCTCGGCGGTCTTCGCCCTCCTGATCCTCGTCGTCATCGCGGACGCGGGCCGGGTCTGCCTCAAGGCGATCCGCGCCCCCGAGAGCGTCACGCTGTCGGAGACGCCCTACGTCGAGTCGAAGATCGTCGCCCCGGCCGGCCTGATCCCCACCCGCGAGGAGAAGGAGGAGCTGGCCGCCGCCGAGGCCGCCGCACGCGACTCCGTCCCCGCGGGAACGGCGACGTCATGACCGGGGCGGCCCCGGCAGCCCGGGTGCGCCATCTGGCCGGCCGGATCCGGTGGTACGTACGGGAACTGACCGGCGAGTCCGCGTACGAACGGTACGTCGCCCACACCCGGGCCTGCGACCCCGCCCGGGAGGTCATGACCCGGCGGGCCTTCGAACGGAGCCGTACGGACGCCCGCGAGGCCGACCCGCGCGAGGGCTTCCGCTGCTGCTGAGCCGCCATCGAGCCGGCCTGGACGCGGCACGGGCCGCCGGGCCTTCCCACGGGGAGGCCCGGCGGCCCGCCCGTTCTCACATCAGCGCACCCAGTCCTTGAGCTGCCCGGTCTCCAGCGTGATCCCGACCGGTGCGGGGAGAGTGATCTCCTTGCCGAACGGCACGGTGTGAATGATCTCGTACCGCCCCCCGTCCGGCTCGCTGTAGACGGTCACCTGGCAGTTCTCCCGGTCGATGAGCAGATAGACCGGGATGTCGGTCTGGGCGTAGGCGCGTGGCTTCTCCACCCGGTCACGGTCGTCGGTGTCTGAGTCGGTGTCGGAGTCGTACGAGGTGACCTCGACGACCATCAGGACCGGGGCCGGATCGGCCCACTCCCCTTGGCCGACGAAGGCGCCGCTCAGCGCGAGCGAGCCGTCCGGACGGGCTCGGCCCCTCCGGAACCCTGCACATGGATCCCCTGGTCGGGATGGAGCCAGAGCTCCGGACGGGACTGCATACAGATACGTGTCAGCCACTCGACGATGCGTCCGTGGTCCCCGTCCGGCACGACCCTGCTCCTGATCTTCCCGTCGATGAGTTCGAGCCGGATGCTCTGTATCGTCCGGGCGAGTATCCGGGCGGCCTCGTCGAACTCCTCGGGATGGATCTGGGACTCGTAGTCGATGGCCGTCATGGGCGTACCTCCTCCGTGTCCTCACGACGATAGCGGAGGGGTCCGACAAGACCGCCCGAAGCGACCCACGACACAACATCTGGGGGGTGGCGCGCCGCGCGCCCCCCAGATGTATGCTCGACCTCGCTGCCGACGCAGGGGAATCCGGTGTGAATCCGGAACTGTCCCGCAACGGTGTACTGTGGCGCGCTTTGTCGCGCCCTCAGTCCGAACACCTGCCGGCGGTGCGCCTGGTTCGACCGAACCCGGCGCCAGACGTCCGGGCCTCGTGGATGGGCCGGTGGACGCCGTACGGAGCGCTGCCCCGCCGACCGGGGCCGGGCGCCCCGTCCGTGCGCTTCCCCGTGCCTCCTCGCGGCCCCGAGCCGAGCGAGGGAGAGCACAGCGTGACCATCGCGCCAGCGGATCCGGTGACAGAGACGGCCGAGCGGCAGCCGGGAGCCGAGCGGAATCCGGGGACCGCCCAGCCCCCTGGACCCACCGCCCCCGGAACGGACGCGCCCGGCACCGACGCGCCCGGCACCGCGCTGCTGCGCACCCTGACCGAGCTCACCGCCGACCTGCCCGACGCCGACCCGGGCCGGATCGCCGCCGCCGCGCTGCGCGGCCGTAACGCGGCCTCGGACGAGGCGGAGCTGCGCGAACTCGCGACCGAGGCGGCGGCCGGGCAGATCTCCGAGGACCCGGCCTACTCCCGCCTCGCCGCCCGGCTCCTCACCCGTACGATCGCCGAAGAGGCGGCCTCGCAGGGCGCCGTGTCGTTCTCCGCGTCCATCGCCGCCGGCCACCGCGAGGGGCTGATCGCGGACCGTACGGCCGCCTTCGCCGCCCTCCACGCGGCCCGCCTGGACAGCCTGATCGACCCGGCCGCCGACGACCGCTTCGGCTACTTCGGGCTCCGCACCCTCTACAGCCGCTATCTCCTGCGCCACCCGCTGACCCGCAAGGTGATCGAGACCCCGCAGTTCTTCCTGCTGCGCGTGGCCGCCGGGCTCGCCGAGAACGACAGCGCCCAGGCGCTCGACGAGGTCGCCGCGCTCTACGGCCTGATGAGCCGGCTGGACTACCTCCCCTCCTCCCCCACGCTCTTCAACTCCGGCACCCGCCACCCGCAGATGTCCTCCTGCTACCTGCTGGACTCGCCGCTGGACGAGCTGGACTCCATCTACGACCGCTACCACCAGGTGGCGCGGCTCTCCAAGCACGCGGGCGGCATCGGCCTCTCGTACTCGCGCATCCGCTCGCGCGGTTCGCTGATCCGGGGCACCAACGGCCACTCCAACGGCATCGTCCCGTTCCTGCGGACCCTCGACTCCTCGGTCGCCGCCGTCAACCAGGGCGGCCGGCGCAAGGGAGCCGCCTGTGTCTACCTGGAGACCTGGCACGCGGACCTGGAGGAGTTCCTGGAGCTGCGCGACAACACCGGTGAGGAGGCCCGCCGTACGCACAACCTGAACCTCGCGCACTGGATCCCCGACGAGTTCATGCGCCGGGTCGAGGCGGACGGCGAGTGGTCGCTCTTCTCCCCCGCCGATGTGCCGGACCTGGTCGACCTCTGGGGCGACGCGTTCGACACCGCGTACCGCAAGGCGGAGGCCGACGGCCTCGCGCGCAAGACCATCAAGGCCAGGGAGCTGTACGGCCGGATGATGCGCACCCTCGCGCAGACCGGCAACGGCTGGATGACCTTCAAGGACGCGTCGAACCGTACGGCCAACCAGACCGCCGAGCCCGGCCACACCGTCCACTCCTCCAACCTCTGCACGGAGATCCTGGAGGTCACGGACGACGGCGAGACGGCCGTCTGCAACCTGGGCTCGGTCAACCTGGGCGCCTTCGTGGACGAGGCGACCGGCGAGATCGACTGGGAGCGGCTGGACCGCACCGTCGTCACCGCCGTGACCTTCCTCGACCGCGTCGTGGACATCAACTTCTACCCGACCGAGCAGGCGGGCCGCTCCAACGCCAAGTGGCGTCCGGTGGGCCTGGGCGCGATGGGCCTCCAGGACGTCTTCTTCAAGCTGCGCCTGCCCTTCGACTCCCCCGAGGCGGCGGCGCTCTCCACCCGGATCGCCGAAAGAATCATGCTGGCGGCGTACGAGGCCTCCTGCGACCTCGCCGAGCGGAACGGTCCGCTCCCCGCCTGGTCGAAGACGCGCGCCGCGCGCGGGGTGCTCCACCCCGACCACTACGACGTGGACCTGCACTGGCCCGAGCGGTGGGCGGCGCTGCGCGCCCGGGTCGCCGGGACCGGTATGCGGAACTCTCTCCTCCTCGCCATCGCGCCGACGGCGACCATCGCGTCCATCGCGGGCGTGTACGAGTGCATCGAGCCGCAGGTCTCGAACCTGTTCAAGCGCGAGACGCTCTCCGGGGAGTTCCTCCAGGTCAACTCGTACCTGGTGGACGAGTTGAAGCGGCTCGGCGTCTGGGACGCGCAGACCCGCGAGGCGCTGCGCGAGTCCAGCGGCTCGGTGGCGGGCTTCACCTGGATCCCGGCCGAGGTGCGCGAGCTGTTCCGTACGGCGTGGGAGATCCCGCAGCGCGGCCTGATCGACATGGCCGCCGCCCGTACGCCGTTCCTCGACCAGAGCCAGTCGCTCAACCTCTTCCTGGAGACGCCGACCATCGGGAAGCTCAGCTCGATGTACGCGTACGCCTGGAAGAAGGGCCTGAAGACCACGTACTACCTGCGCTCACGCCCGGCCACAAGGATCGCCCGCGCGGCCGGCTCGACCCCGTCCGCCGTCTCCGTCCCGGCCCCCTCCTCCGTACCGCCCCAGTCCACCCCCATGGAAGAGGCCATCGCCTGCTCCCTGGAGAACCCCGAGTCCTGCGAGGCCTGCCAGTAATGCCCACCTACGAACCCACCCCGTCCGGCTCCGTGTCCCAGGAGAAGAACCTCCTGGACCCGGGTTTCGAACTGACCCTCCGCCCGATGCGCTACCCGGACTTCTACGAGCGCTACCGGGACGCCATCAAGAACACGTGGACGGTGGAGGAGGTCGACCTCCACTCCGACGTGGCCGACCTCGCCAAGCTCTCGCCGGGCGAGCAGCACATGATCGGCCGGCTGGTCGCGTTCTTCGCGACGGGCGACTCGATCGTCTCCAACAACCTGGTGCTGACGCTCTACAAGCACATCAACTCCCCGGAGGCGCGGCTCTACCTCTCGCGCCAGCTCTTCGAGGAGGCCGTGCACGTCCAGTTCTATCTGACCCTGCTCGACACCTACCTGCCGGACCCCGAGGACCGCGCGGCGGCCTTCGACGCGGTCGAGGAGATCCCGTCGATCCGCGAGAAGGCGCAGTTCTGCTTCCGCTGGATGGACTCGGTCGAGAAGATCGAACGCCTGGAGACCCAGGCCGACCGCCGCCGCTTCCTCCTCAACCTGATCTGCTTCGCTGCCTGTATCGAGGGCCTGTTCTTCTACGGTGCCTTCGCCTACGTCTACTGGTTCCGCTCGCGCGGCCTGCTGCACGGCCTGGCCACCGGCACGAACTGGGTCTTCCGCGACGAGACGATGCACATGAACTTCGCCTTCGACGTCGTGGACACGGTCCGCAAGGAGGAGCCGGAGCTCTTCGACGACGCACTCCAGCAGCAGGTCACCGACATGCTGAAGGAGGCGGTGGCGGCCGAGTTGCAGTTCGCCCGCGACCTCTGCGGCGACGGCCTGCCCGGTATGAACACCGAGTCGATGCGTGCCTACCTGGAGTGCGTGGCGGACCAGCGCCTCCAGCGCCTCGGCTTCCCGCCGGTCTACGGCTCGGAGAACCCGTTCCCCTTCATGGAACTCCAGGGCGTCCAGGAGCTGACCAACTTCTTCGAACGCCGCCCCTCGGCCTACCAGGTCGCGGTGGAGGGCACGGTCGGCTTCGACGACGACTTCTGAGCCACTGCGCCGACCGCCGCCCCGTTGAACGTGAGAGCGGGGCCGGGCACGTGAGGTTCCCGGTGGGGGATCAGGGCCCGGCCCCGTGCTCACCAGGGGAGGCGGTGATGGGTCAGGTCCTCGTCGGCGGTGACGGCCGTGCCGGTGGGGCCGTCGGAGGGGAGGGTGGCCATGCGGATGGGGAGCAGGGCTCCCTGCTCCGCGGTCAGGACGCCTCCATGGCCGTTCTGGTCGGTGGCCACGGAGCCCGGGGAGACCGCGTTGACGAGGATGCCGGCGTTGCGCAGCTCGTTCGCGTAGGTGACCGTGATGGCGTTCAGCGAGGCCTTGGAGGAGTTGTACGCCAGCAGTTGGGGGAAGCCCCGGCTGGAGGCGGCGAGGGAGACCGAGCCCAGGTTGCTCGTGATGTTCACGATGCGGGCGGCGGCGGAGCGCCGGAGCAGGGGCAGCATCGCGTTGGTCACCGCCACGACGCCGAACACGTTGATCTCGTACGTCTCGCGCATCTCGTCGACCGAGGTGGCGCTCGGTGCGTGGATGGGCGTGGCGAGCACACCGGCGTTGTTGACGAGGATGTCGAGTTCACCGGCGTCCTGGGCGATCGTCATCGCGGCCGCATCGACCGACGCCTGGTCCGTGACGTCGAGTTGGACGAAGCGCGCGTCGTATCCCCGCGCGACCAGGGCCGATACGGCCGAGGTGCCGCGGTAGGTGTCGCGGGCGCCGAGGTAGACCGTCATCCCCCGGCCGAGGAGCCCTTCGGCGACGGCGTATCCGATGCCCTTGTTGGCGCCGGTGACCAGTGCCAGCCGCTGAGTGGGACTGATATGAGTATTCATGATCTGCCCATACTGGCCGACCGGACCGGCGCTGGTGGTTCGGTTCTGTCATCACGGCCGGTCCTTGTCGCACGTCAACGCCTTGTGGCCGGCTAGGAGTCCGGGCCGGTGGCGGCGGCGCGGGTGAGGGTCTTCGCGGTGTGGACGATGCTGGCGATGGCGTCGTCGGGGCCCAGGCCGTGCAGATCGGTCAGGCCGAAGAGGGCTTCGGCGCTGACGACCACCGCGAGGTCTCTCTTGAGCTGGGCGAACTCGGCGGGGTCGGTGGTGAGGGGCTCGGCCGGCGGGGCCAGGGCGTGCTCTATCAGGCCGAACCGCAGCCCTGGTCGGGCGGACGCCTCGGTGGGGTGGGTCACCGTGGCCGCGATCATGGCCCGGACCACGCCCTGCCGGGCGAGGACATGGCGCAGCAGGAATTCGGTCACCGTGGCCACGCGCTCCACCGGGTCGGTGGAGTCGGCGACCGGGGAGAGCGCCTCGTCCGGGGTGGGGAGCTGGCCGACGATCGCCTCGCGCAACAGGCTGACCAGGTCGGGGAAGTACCGGTAGGCGGTGGCCTCGGAGACCAGGGCCGCCTTGGCGACCTCCGGCATGGTCACTTCCCTTCCGGTACGGCTGAGTTCGGCCGCGGCCCGCACGATCGCCGTGCGGGTGCGCAGCTTCTGGTTGGCACGGCCCGTCGTGCTCTGTGCTGTCATCGGTCCACCTCTCGTCGCCCTTGCCGTCCTCGCGCCGCCCGCCCCGCGCCGTCATCACCGCCCGGCGGTCGGCTCGGCTGCTGCTCGGAGGGGCGGCTCCCCCGCTGTACGGAGGAGGCTCGCGGCCTGTACGGAGAAGGCTCGCACCCGGTGAAGCGAGCGCGCCGCCCTCATGAGGGCATACTCTCACAAAGGGGTCATCCGTGGATCGCGTCCCTCCCGCGGACTGTGCCGGCGAAGTCGCCGATGGCGGCGAGGACCGTCCCGAGCTGCTCGATCTGGGGGAAGTGGCCGGCGTCGGCGACGGGGACGAAGCGGCTGTCGGGGAAGGAGGCCGCGTAACCACGCCCGTACGGGAGCGAGGCTATGCCGTCCGACTCCCCCCAGACGACGAGGACGGGGAGCGTGACCCGGTGGAGCCGGCCGCGCAGCTTCGGGTCGTAGCTGAACTCGGGGCCGCCGTAGACCCCCAGGGTCCGCTGGTTCGCCGCCGCGTTGGCGCGCTGCTCGTCGGTGAAGGCGGAGAAGTCCGGGCGGAAGGCCGGATCGGCGAAGGAGAGCTTGCCGATCTCGGCCGGGGCCATCCCGCGCGGGTCCACGACCTGGTGGGCCTTCATACGGGGCCGCACACCGACGGCGTTGAGGAGGGTGAGCGAGCCGATCCGGCCCTTGGTGTCGCGCAGCGCCATCTCGGAGGCGATCCAGCCGCCGACGGAGCTGCCGATCACCAGGACATCGGTCAGCTCCAGGGCGTCCAGCAGATCCAGATAGGCCACGGCCAGGTCGGCGATGGAGTCGCACCATTCGGGGCGCGGTGTGCCGTCGAAGCCCGGGTGGACGGGGGCGATCGCGTACGCGTGCTCCGAGAGCGCGGCGGCGAGGCCGGTCATGGTGCCGGGACCGGCACCGCCGTGCAGGAGCAGCACGCCGGTGCCGTCGGTGGGGGAACCGTATGCGGCGAGGGTGACGGAGAGACCGTGCGGCAGGTCGACGGTACGGGTGGTCGCGGGCGCGGGCGTCACGGGCTTCGCGGACGCGGCGGGAGCGGCGGACGCGGCGGGCGTGGTGGCAGGAGCAGGCATGGCGGCCATCCCTTTTCTTCGTGAGAGCTGACTCTTAAGAAGGTAGAGCACCCCCCACCCTTCATGCAAGTCCACTCTCATAACTGGGGACAGTGCGCGTTATGCGGGTTCGCCCGGGCCTCCGCTCCTCACACCGCCCCGTCGCGCCGCCCCCCTCGCGCCCCTCACACCGCCGCGATCGGCCCGTCCGGCCGGTCGTGTCGCGCGGCGACCACCTCGCGGCTCAGGGCCTCCGTCTCCGCCTCCGGAAGCCGCTCGAAGCCGTCCTCCGTGATCACCGCGACGACCGGGTAGATACGCCGCGTCAGATCCGGGCCGCCCGTCGCCGCGTCGTCGTCCGCCGCATCGTACAGCGCCTGCAACGCGGCGAGCGCCGCCTCGCGCCGGGTCATGTCCTGGCGGTACAGCTTCTTCAACGCGCCCCCGGCGTAGGGCGATCCCGACCCCTCCGCCGTGAAGTCGGGCTTCTCGTACGGGCCTCCGGTGATGTCGAAGGCGAAGATGCGCCCGCGCCCGCCGCCGGGCGCGGTGGCGTCGTACCCCACCAGCAGCGGGACCACGGCGAAACCCCGCATGGCCTGGTCCAGGTTGTCCCGGACCAGGCCGGCCAGCCGGTTCGCCTTCGCGTTGAGGGTCATGGGGATGCCCTCCATCTTCTCGAAGTGCGTCAACTCGACCTGGAAGAGCTTCACCATGTCCTTGGCCGTCCCGACCGTGCCCGCGAACGCGACGGCGGTGTAGTCGTCGGTGGGCTGCACCTTCTCCAGGTCGCGCTGGGCGATCAGATTCCCCATCGTCGCCCTGCGGTCCCCCGCGATCAGGACGCCGTCCCGGTAGGTGAGCGCCAGCACCGTGGTGCCGTGCGGGAGTTGAGGGAGTTGAGGGAGTTGCGGAAGCTGCGAGAGCTGGAGGATTCGGTCCGGCGGCCGGGGCGCGCTCCGCGCCTCCGGCCGGTGGGCCTTCAGGAACGCGCTGAAGGACGAGTTCCCCGGGCGGAAGAACTCCTCGCCCAGGATGCCGTCATGCTCGCCGCCCGCCATCTGTCCTCCCCCTGAACCCCGGATTCCGGATCCGGCGCCCCACCGTGGTCCCGCCCCCCGCCGTACCGCAGACTCCTACCATGCGTGCGCGGCACGGAAACCCCCCGCCACATCACGGGCGACGACGAGGACGGCGCAGCAGACGGTGCCGAAGCCCCCGCGGGCGGCGGGTCCGGGTGTTCAGCGCGGTGCAGTTGCCGGTCGATCGCCCGGTCCTTGAGGTGCCAGTAGAGGGGCGGCGCGAGCAGCACTCCGAAGAGGCCGACCAGGGCGAGAACCGTCAGGAAGATGTCGAAGATGTCCATGGCTCCACTGTCGTGGCCCCGCTCCGGGGACGGCAGTGGCAGGACCGTCATGGACCATCGAATTACTGCCAACGCGGTGGCACACTGGCAGCATGATGCAGAACGTGGCCGCCGTCCTCCTCGACGGCGTGCACCCCTTCGAGCTGGGCGTGGTCTGCGAGGTCTTCGGCCTCGACCGCAGCGACCAGGGCCTCCCCGTGCACGACTTCGCCGTGGTCTCCGCCGAGGGGCCGGTCCTCCGCACCCACGCCGGGTTCACCATCGGCGGCCTGCACGGCCTCGACCGGCTGGAGGAGGCCGATCTGATCGCCGTGCCCGCCTCGGACGAGAACGTCACCCGCACCTACCCGCCCGAGCTGCTGGAGGCGCTGCGCCGCGCCGTGGCGCGCGGCTGCCGGGTCCTCAGCGTCTGCTCCGGGGTCTTCGCGCTCGGCGCCGCCGGGCTGCTGGACGGCCGGCGCTGCACCGTCCACTGGCGCCATGTCGACGCCCTGACCCGCGCCTACCCCCGGGCGATCGTCGAACCGGACGTGCTGTACGTGGACGAGGGCCCGGTGATCACCTCGGCGGGCAGCGCGGCCGGTATCGACGCCTGTCTCCACCTCGTACGGCAGGAGTACGGGACCGAGGTCGCCAACATGGTGGCCCGCCGGATGGTGGTCCCCCCGCACCGGGACGGCGGGCAGGCGCAGTTCATCGAGCGCCCGCTGCCCGCCTCCCCCTGCGACACGGTCGGCGAGGTCCTGGAGTGGATGGAGCGCCACCTCGACCGGGAGATGACGGTCGAACAGCTCGCGGCGCGGGCGCACATGTCGCCGCGTACGTTCGCCCGCCGCTTCCAGCAGGAGACCGGGACGACCCCGTACCGCTGGCTGCTGCGCCAGCGCGTCCTGCTGGCACAGGAGTTGCTGGAGGGGACGGACGAGACGGTGGAGAGCGTCGCGGGGCGCGCCGGGTTCGGGAACGCGGCCGGGCTGCGCCACCACTTCCTGCGGACCCTGGGGACGACGCCGCACAGCTACCGGCGTACGTTCCGGGGCCCCACCCCCGTCCTCTGACCCGGGACGGGCCGGGCCGGGCCGCCCGGCCCGCACCCGGCGGCCTGCCCCGGCCCCCCGCACACCGGGCCGCGCACACCGGGCCCCGGCCACAGCCCTCCGCTCAGGCGTTGGGCACGGTCTCGTAGCGCGGCGTGTTCTCCTCCATCTGCCGCAGCGCGTCCTTCCGGTCGCGCTTCGACAGCCGGTCGATGTACAGGTAGCCGTACAGATGGTCCGTCTCGTGCTGGAGGCAGCGCGCGAAGTAGCCGGTGCCCGCGACCCGGATCGGGTTGCCCTGGGCGTCCTGGCCGCGCACCACGGCGTAGTCGGGGCGCGCGAGCGCGGCGTACGCGGTGGGTACGGAGAGGCACCCCTCGTTGGAGTCGTCCAGCCGGCGCCGCGCCGGGGGCAGTTCCTCCAGCACCGGGTTGCAGACGGCGCCCACGTGCCGTACGCCGTCGTCGTCCGGGCAGTCGTAGACGAAGACCTTGAGGTCCACACCGATCTGGTTGGCCGCCAGGCCCACGCCCTCGGCGGTGTGCTGGCTGGCGAACATGTCGTCGATCAGTGCGGCGAGTTCGTCGCCGAACTCCGTGACGTCCTGGCACTCCTTGTGGAGGACCGGGTTCCCGACCACGGTGATCGGACGCGACGTGCCGCGCTCGCGGTGCGCCAGCTCGCGCGCCGCCGCGTCCTGCGTGTCGTCCGCGAAGCCGTCCCCCGGCTCCGCCTCGGCCACCGAGGTCGCGCCCTCGTACCCCTGGTCCGTCTCCTGCTGCGCCATGTCCGCCGTATGCCTTCCTCGGTCCCGATGCTGCCTGCGCGCCCCCGCACACTCCCCGCGCCCCTCGCGCGCTCCGTGCGCGGTGCCGGGGGTGGTGTGGACGCTGCCCGTACAGCCTAAGGGCAGCTCGCGGACCAGGCGGCAGTAAGGAAGCGACGCACCGCGCCTCAGCACACCTCTTCGAGGTCGCGCCACTCCCGGGTGTCCGGACTGTCCGCCACCCACCCGTCCAGCAGCCCCCGCACCAGCCCCGGCGGCGCCGCGATCCCGCACTCGCGCTCCGGCGCCCACAGCTCGCCCGCCGTACGGTGCCCCAGCGGCCCGGGATGGCCCGGTTCGCTGTGGTCGTGCGGGTCGAGGTGCTCGCCGTCGCCCTCGGCGGTCGGCATGGTCGACTCCGAACAGGCCCGGCAGAGCAGCCGTACCGACGACGACCAGTCCTCCGCCGCGAACCCCGCGTCGGCCGCCAGCCGTTCCAGGGCGTCCCGGTCCGCCTCCGTGGCCGCTTCGAGGAGCACCACCCAGGTCGGCACCGGGGAGGGCGCCCACAGTTCGATCTCGTCGAAGACGGGGTACGAGCGGACAGTGCCGCCAGGGCCCGCCGTGGTCGTACGCTCGCCGTTCGGGACCCCGTCGTGCAGCACGACCTCGCCCCAGCGGCGCCCGGACGAGGGCAGCGGGATCGACAGCACCTCGATCCGCGCCGGGTCGAGCCGCCGCCCCCAGACCACCTCGGCCTCGCCCTCCGGGGAGAGCCGTACGGTCGCGCTGCCCAGCTCCATGCCGTCGGGCTCGGCGTTCGCCTCCGCGCTGTGCGGCTGGCCGGGCACCCGCAGGCCGTACGCCTGCCAGGCGCGGCGGGCCAGCGGCCAGTCCTGGAGGGCGGTGGCGGCGATCCCGACGTTCCACCAGTCCGGGGCGCCGGTCTCCTTGTCGAGCAGGGCCACGGCGCGCAGTCCAGCGGCGCGGGCCTGCTCCCAGTCGTGCCGGAACTTGTGCAGCAGCGCCAGATTGAACCAGGACTCGGAGAGCCACGGTTCCAGATCGGCGGCCCGTGTCAGCAGCGCGCCCGCGTCCTCGTACCGGCCGTCGCCGATCAGCGTGAACGCGCGGTCGGTGGCCTGCCGCCACGAGGCGGAGGGCCGATGCCGTACCTTCCCGAAGATCCTCACGATTCCCGCCTGCCGGTCGTTCGGGCAGTGCCCCCTGACATCCTCTTCTTCGCATCCAACCATGCCGGGTCGGACGCCCGCTCATTACCCATCGGTTACCCCGTCCCACCAGGCACCGAGCAGCCCCGGGAGAGGACGCGCGCCAGGGATTCGACCACCTCGGGCTGGTAGTCGCGCCCCGTTCCGAGCCGCAGCCGCTCCAGCGCGCTGAGCGGCCCGCTCGCAGGGGCACTTCCCCCCGTGAGGTCGTCGTACGCATTCACGGCCCGGACGATCCGCGCGGAGAGCGGTTGCTCGCGGTACGGGTCGGCCTGCCGCTCCACCACCATGGCGACGGCGGCGGGCACCCCGGTCTGGCGGACCACGGCGCCGCCGAGCAGCGCGATACGGCGCTGTTCCGCGACCGGGAGGAGGGCGGTGGCGCCCTCGGGCACCGGGTCGACGAGGGAGAGCTGTCCGATGTCGTGCATGAGCGCGGCGTACTCCAGGACGGTCAGTTCGGGCCCCGAGAGCCCCAGTTCGCGGCCGACGGCCCGGCTGAGGTCGGCGACCCTGCGGGCGTGGCCGTGCCGGGTGTACCCGGCGATCTCGGTGGCGCGCGCGAGCGAGGCGATGGTCTGCCGGTACGTGGCGCGCACGGCGGCGTACCGGCGGAAGGAGAGCTGGGTGAGGAGCAGGGGTACGCAGAAGACGGGCAGCGCCCAGAGGCCCGCGACGGCGACCCCGAGGGCGATGACCGCGCCGGTGGCGCAGACGGCCGAGCCGATGTGGAGCAGGGCGCGCAGTTCGTCGCGGAGCAGCGGCCCGAAGGGGTGGCGGGTACGGGCGCGGAGCACGAGGGCGGCGAGTACGGCGTCGCAGAGCGCGGTGAGGGCGAGCAGCAGGATCAGGAGGAGGGCGTAGCCGGGTCCCGAGCCGATATGGGCGCGGAGTTCGCCGGAGTGGTAGAGCGGCTGGAAGCAGACGGCGGCGAAGGCGACCGTCAGGACCCGTCTGACCAGGTGGTCCAGGGCGGGCCCGGCGCCGCGCACGACATGCGGGACGGCGCCGGCGAGCGTGGCGGTGACGACGACGGCGACGGTCTGGAGCACCCCGTGGCTGGTCCCCTGTCCGGCGTTCTCGCCGAGCAGGGCGTAGCCGAGCGCACCGGCGGCGCCGAGCGGGGCGGGTTCGCGCTCGCCGGGGAGCGCGCCCCAGCGGGCGAGTTCGCCGACGGCGATGAGGACGCCGAAGGCGAGCGCGATCCGGGGCTGCGCCAGGCCGTACCAGAGGGCCGAGGCGAGCCCGGCGGCGGTGAGCGCCCCGGCGGCGCCGTAGACGGCGGCGACGGGGAACGGGACGGTACGGCGCGACCGGCCGGCCGGGGCGCGCACGGTGGTGGCGGCGCTCATCGGCGGCCGCCCTGGGGTGCGGAGTGGGAGGCGCGGCCCCCGGGTCCCGAGGTGCCGGTGTGGTTACGGGGGGCTCGTGGGCCGGAGGGGGCGGCGTCGGCCCGTGCCCCGGGAGCGGCGGGCGCGCCGCTCGTGGCTCGTGGGCCGCTGGTGGCCGGTGTGCCGCCCGCGACTGGTGCCCCGCTTGTGGCCGGTGGGCTGCTCGCGGCCCGGGGGCCGGCCGCCGCCGTACGGGCCGAAGGGACGTTTCCGCGCCGCCCTGGGGCGGCCGGGGCCCCTGCGTCCGGTGTGCCGGACCAGCCCCCGGGACGGCCCGGACCCCCCGCTCCGCCCGGCCCGTCCGGTTCGTCCGCCGTGACGGCCGTGCTCCAGCCGTGCCGGTCCAGGGCGCGCACCAGGGCCCGTACCATCGCCGGGTCGAACTGCGTCCCCGCGCACCGTTCCAGCTCGGCCACCGCCGCCGGGACCGGCCTGCCGCGCCGGTACGAGCGGGTCGAGGTCATCGCGTCGAAGGCGTCGGCCACCGCCACCACCCGGGCGAACTCCGGGATCCGCTCCCCCGCGAGCCCGTACGGGTAGCCGCTGCCGTCCAGCCGTTCGTGGTGGTGCAGGATGGCGCCGCGCGCCTCGCCCAGGAAGGCGATGCCGCGCACCATCTCGTGGCCGTACTCGGGGTGCAGTTCGATGACGCGGCGCTCCTCGGGCGTCAGCGGGCCGTCCTTGCGCAGCACGCGCGTCGGCACACCGAGCTTGCCGACGTCGTGGAGGATCCCGGCGAAGCGGAGGACTTCGATCCGCTCCCGCTCCATGCCCAGCTCCTGGGCGATCAGCACGGAGGCGTGACCTACCCGCTCGCTGTGCCCCCGGGTGTAGGTGTCCTTGATGTCGACGGCCTGGACGAGCGCCCTGATGGTGGCCTGGTGGGCGGCGCGCTCCCGGTGGTACTGGGCGAAGACCCAGCAGGAGATGTACATCGGCAGCAGCACCAGCAGCGCGGAGAGCGGACCGTACGGGCTGCGCCACAGGACCGCCATCATCAGCCCGGCCAGGCCGTGCGCGGCGTGCGGGGCGAGCGAGCGGCCGAGCAGTCCGCGCCAGGCGGTGCGCGGGTCCATCCGCTCGGCGACGACCAGGATGGAGCCGTCCAGCGCCGTCAGGACCAGGCAGAAGGCGAGCGCGGCGGCGCCGGCCGGGAGCAGGACGTACGGGAAGTCGGGCACCGTCAGCCCGTACCCCCCGCCGCCGAGCGCGACCGGGCCGCCGAAGAGCACCTGGGCGCGGGAGGCCGCCCAGGTGGCGAGGGCGAGCTGGGCCGCGCGCCAGACCCGCCGGGGACCGCGCGGGCGCTGTTCGACCCGGCCGAGCAGCGCGCCGGGGACGGCGACCAGGGCAGCGGCGGCGGGCGGCAGCAGCAGGGCGGCGGCGAGCAGGACGGGGAAGAACGATCCGGCGGCGACGGGGGCGGAGCCGTTGAGCGAGCGCCCGAGGACCCGGCAGCGGGCGGGCAGCTCACAGAGCGCGTACACCACGGCGAGCAGCGCGCAGGCCCGCCAGGGTGTGGCACCGGGGTCCTCGACGGCGGGCTGGACGCAGGCGGCGGCGCAGATCGCGGCCACCAGAACGTACGCGCGCGCCGCACCCGGTATGGACCTCACGCGTCTCCCCCCATCCCACGGACCCGCCCAAACAGAGGGTCAGGCTAGCGAGTTGGGGGGCGATCATCGGGTAATTGGCGCCGATTAGCACCTTCGGGTGAAAAAGGTGCTAGAGACAGTGACGGGGGCGCACCGCACATCGTGCGATACGCCCCCGCTCCGGTCCGTCCCGGTTCATCCCGATGGCGTCGTGGACACGTCATCATCGGGCACCACCTCGCCCGAGCGGATCAGATCGATCCGCCCCAGCACCTTGGCGCGCAGGTCCGCCGGCACGTCGTCATGGCCGCAGCACCGTTTCACCAGCTTCTTGACGGCGCGCTCCAGCCCGTACTTCTCCAGGCACGGGGAGCACTCCTCGAAGTGCACCTCGAACTTGGTGCACTCGCTGTCGGACATCTCCCGGTCGAGGAATTCGTAAAGGTGGTCGAGCACCTCCGCGCAATCCGTCTCATGCGGCTTCCCGCAGCTCATGAGCCCGAACCTTTCCGATCGTCCGACGACTCCCCGGCACCGGCCGGAACGAGCCCGCGATCACGGGCGTAGTCCTCCAGCATGCCGCGCAACTGGCGGCGCCCACGGTGGAGCCGCGACATCACCGTACCGATGGGTGTCCCCATGATGTCCGCGATCTCCTTGTACGCAAAGCCCTCGACGTCCGCGAGATAGACCGCGATGCGGAACTCCTCGGGAATCGCCTGGAGGGCAGCCTTCACATCGGAGTCCGGCAGATGGTCCAGCGCCTGGGACTCGGCGGAGCGCAGCCCGGTCGACATGTGCGACTCGGCCCGCGCGAGCTGCCAGTCCTCGATCTCCTCGGCGGCGCTGCGCTGCGGCTCGCGCTGCTTCTTGCGGTACGAGTTGATGAAGGTGTTCGTGAGGATGCGGTACATCCAGGCCTTGAGGTTGGTCCCCTCACGGAACTGGTGGAAGGAGGCGTACGCCTTGGCATAGGTCTCCTGCACCAGGTCCTCGGCATCGGCCGGATTGCGCGTCATGCGCAGGGCGGCCGAGTACATCTGATCGAGGTAGCCGAGGGCGTCACGCTCGAAGCGGGCGTTGCGCTCGGCGGTGGTCTCTTCGATGTGGCCGTCGTCGGTCGCTCCGTCGGTCCCAGTGACCGGACCCACCTCCTCCAACGCTGTGGCGGATCCGAAGCCGGACCCACTCGAATCGGAGAATAGTCGACCTTGCTGGGACGGGGCCTGTCGGTCCACCACGGCACCGGCCCGACCAGGGGCGTTCTTGGCCGCGGAAAGCACAGTCCACTCCAGTTCGGTGGTGTCTGGGCGGCGCGGGCAGATGGTCGAACCCATACGACGGACTCCCTCTCGATGCTCGACGTGCGGTGTGCCGGTGTTCCTGACAACAGCGACCCCGCCCGCATCATTCCCGCCCGGAACCCCCGGCTCCGGAGGCTTCGGGCCCACCCGTCACCCGCCCGTCACCCCGGCCAGCCAGCCGGCCACGCCCCCGGTGATCACCTCCAGCGCCTCGTCCGGCCCGAACGGCGCGCTCTTGGGTACGGCGAAGGAGTGATCCGCACAGGGGACTTCGACCAGCGTGTACGGGTCTACAGCGGCGTCCGCCGAGGAAGCGCCCGAGGGCCCGGCAGACGACCCGGCAGACGGCGTACCCGAGGCGGCCGGGAACTCCTCGGGCCTCCCGAAGGGGTCACGCGCTCCCTGTACGACCAGGGTGGGCACCCCGGAGCCCAGCAGTTCGGCCGCCCGTGACCGCTCGGGCCGGCCCGGCGGGTGGAGCGGGAAGCTCAGCGCGAGGACGGCCACGGCGCCCAGTTCGCGCGCCGTACGGCAGGCCACCCGCGCCCCGGCGCTCCGCCCGCCCGCGACGACGCCGGGCCCCCGCTCCGCCAGCGCGGGCCACACCGCGCGCCAGCCGGTGTCCAGGGTCGCGGGCGCGGGGGCCACCTTCTTCCCGGCCACCCGCCAGGGCTGCTCCACCAGGGCGACGCTCACCCCGAGCGGCGGCAGCGCCCCGGCGAGAGCGCGCAGGTCGCGCGCCTCGATCCCGCCGCCCGCGCCATGGCCGAGGGCGAGGACGAGCCGGGCGTCCTCCGCGTGGTGCCAGGTGATCCGGGCGTCCCCGGCCGGGGTTTCCACGATCTTGCTCACTGCGTCGCTCACTCCGTCCATCCGGCCATCCTGCCGCCCCCGGCCACGCTTTCCGGACGACACGGCCCTGGAACGACCCGCCCCTGAGGCAGCCTCGGCGCGACGCGCCCTCAGACGCGCCCTCAGAAGAGGGCGGACTCCTCAGAACAGGGTGGACTCCTCCGGCGCCTCCAGCTCCGCCAGCAGCTCGGGCCCGTTGTTCCGCACCTTGCTGACCGCCGTCGTGACCGGGTACGCCCGCATCAGCCCGGCCGGCGGCGGCGTGAGCAGCCCCCGCAGGTCCTCCAGGTCGGTACGGGCCGGGTCGAGCCAGGCGTCCCAGCGGTCCGGGGTGAGCATCAGCGGCATCCGGGGGTGGATGTCGGCGAGCGCGGCGGGGCCTTCGGCGGGCGCCACACCGAGCGGGGTCGTCTCGGCCTCCGTGGTGATCACGGAGCAGGTCGCCCACCACGCCCGGGGGTGGTCCGGCGGCAGGGTCGGGTCGCGCCAGAACTCGTACACCCCGGCCATCGCCATCACCGACCCGTCGGCGGGGGTGACGAAGTACGGCTGCTTCCGCGTCCGCTTCTTCCTGCCCTGCTCCTCCAACTGCCGTTCGTCGGAGCCGGTGACCCACTCGTAGTAGCCGTCGGCGGGCACGATGCACCGCCGCGAGGCGAAGGGCCCCCGGAACGACGGCTTCTCGTGGACGGTCTCGGCCCGCGCGTTGATCATCCGGGCGGCGCCCTCGGGCGTCTTCGACCAGGACGGCACGAGGCCCCAGCGGAGCCGCCGCAACTGGCGCACCGGGCGCGGCGTCGAAGCGCCCTTCAGAGGGCGTTCGAGGACCGCGTAGACCTCCTTGGTGGGGGCCACGTTCCAGTCCGGGGCGAGCGTCTCCTCCGGCTCCCACTTCTCGATGCCGAAGATCCCCTGAAGGTCCTCGGGCCGGCGGCTCGCCGCGTACCTGCCGCACATCTGCTTGTCGACCACCTTATGAGCCCGCCGTAAGGACACGCCTTATGGGGCGGCTCTTATGAACTCGCTGTGCGTTCCCGTGCTCCGGAACGGCGGGCGGCGCGTGAGCGTCTTTCCCCCGTACCCCGTATGAGTGCCAGACTGCCACGATCCACCCCCAGGTGAGGAGCCTTCCAAGCAATGGCCACCATCGACCCGACCCCGCTCGGCGATCTGTGGGACCGCGTCGCCGGCACGCAGTCCGCCCCGGACGAGTGGCTCGTGTTCGCCACCGCGGCCGTCGCGCTCGCCGCCGTCCTCCCGCGTGTGCTGTGGCGGCTCTCCCGCAACGCGATCACCATCGCCCACGAGGGCGGCCACGGGCTCATAGCCCTGGTCACGGGGCGTCGGCTGGACGGGATACGGCTGCACTCGGACACCTCGGGGCTCACGGTCAGCCGGGGCAGGCCCACCGGGATCGGGATGATCCTCACGGCCGCCGCCGGGTACACCGCCCCGCCGCTGCTGGGGCTCGGCGGCGCGTGGCTGCTCGCCGCCGACCACATCACGCTGCTGCTCTGGCTGACGACGGCTCTTCTGCTCGCCATGCTCGTGATGATCAGGAACGCCTATGGGGCACTCACTGTGATCATCACAGGCGCCGCCTTCTTCCTCATCTCCTGGATGACCGGCCCTGACATACAAGCGGCGTTCGCCTATACGGCCGTCTGGTTCCTGCTCCTCGGCGGTGTGCGCCCGGCCTTCGAACTCCAGGCCAAGCGGCGGTACGAGGGAGGCGGGGACTCCGACGCGGACCAGCTCGGCCGGCTCACCCACACGCCGCCGCTGGTGTGGCTGCTCTTCTTCCACGCCGTCTCGATCTGTTCGCTGATCGGCGGCGCCCGCTGGCTGCTGGACCTGTGAGCGCCGGGCACGCCGTGCGCGTACCGACACCCAGAGGACATCCAGGTGTCGCCCATGGGGCCTACCACGCTCATATTTCGCCCGGGTTGCCGCGCTTTTGATCAGGATCAGGCTCCGTCAAGAGCCACTAAAGTGTGGGGCATGACCGAAAGCTCCGTGCACTCCGCCCTCTGGCCCGCCCCCTGCGCAAGCGGGGCCGTCGAAGCGACGGTCACCGTGCCCGGATCAAAATCGGTCACCAACCGCGGCCTCGTCCTCGCCGCGCTGGCCGCCGAACCCGGCTGGCTGCGCCGCCCGCTGCGCTCCCGCGACACCCTGCTGATGGCCGAGGCGCTGCGCGCGATGGGCGTCGGCATCGAGGAGACCGTCTCCTCCGCCTCCGCGGGGGCCGCCACCACCGGTGAGGCCTGGCGGGTGATCCCGGCCGGACTCCACGGCCCGGCCTCGGTGGACGTCGGCAACGCCGGTACGGTGATGCGCTTCCTGCCGCCCGTGGCGACCCTCGCCGACGGCCCCGTACGGTTCGACGGCGATCCCCGGTCGTACGAGCGTCCCCTGCACAGCGTGATCGACGCGCTCCGCGTGCTCGGCGCCCGGATCGACGACGACGAGCGCGGCGCGCTCCCGCTGACCGTGCACGGCGGCGGCGCCCTGGAGGGCGGCACCGTCGAGATCGACGCCTCCGCCTCCTCCCAGTTCGTCTCGGCGCTGCTGCTCTCGGGGCCGCGCTTCAACCAGGGCGTGGAGGTACGGCACACCGGCCCCCGGCTGCCCTCGATGCCGCACATCCGGATGACCGTCGACATGCTGCGCGGGGTCGGCGCACAGGTGGACGAGCCCGAGACGGGCGGCGAGCCGAATGTCTGGCGGGTCGTCCCCAGCGCGCTGCTGGGCCGCGATCTGACGGTCGAGCCGGATCTGTCCAACGCCCAGCCGTTCCTCGCCGCCGCACTGGTCACCGGCGGCCGGGTGACCATCCCCGACTGGCCCGCGCGGACCACCCAGCCGGGTGACGCGCTGCGCGAGATCTTCACCGCGATGGGCGGCTCCTGCGAGTTCACCGAGACCGCCGAGGGCACCAGCCTCACCCTCACGGGCTCCGGCCGGATCCACGGTGTCGATCTCGACCTGGGCGAGGTCGGCGAGCTGACGCCCGGCATCGCCGCCGTCGCCGCGCTCGCCGACTCGCCGTCCACCCTGCGCGGCGTCGCCCATCTGCGGCTCCACGAGACGGACCGGCTGGCCGCGCTCACCAAGGAGATCAACGAGCTGGGCGGGGACGTCACCGAGACCGCGGACGGGCTGCACATCCGCCCGCGCCCGCTGCACGGCGGCGTGTTCCACACGTACGACGACCACCGCATGGCCACCGCCGGGTCGATCATCGGCCTGGTCGTGGACGGCGTGGAGATCGAGAACGTCGGCACGACCGCCAAGACCCTGCCCGACTTCCCGCGGATGTGGACAGAGATGCTCGCGGGAGCAGGAGCCTGACGGCATGCGGCGCTACGGCAAGAACCCCGACGAGGACGACATCCGCTCCCGCCCCAACCCCAAGGGCAACCGGCCGCGCACCAACATCAGGCCCAAGCACGAGGACGCGTCCGAGGGCATGGTCCTCACCGTCGACCGGGGGCGGCTGACCTGCCTGGTCGAGGACCGGACCGTCGTGGCGATGAAGGCGCGCGAGCTGGGCCGCAAGGCCGCCGTCGTCGGGGACCAGGTCTTCCTGGTGGGGGACTTGTCCGGCAAGAAGGACACCCTCGCGCGGATCGTCCGGATCGAGAAGCGCCGTTCCGTGCTCCGCCGCACAGCGGACGACGACGACCCGTACGAGCGGGTCGTCGTCGCCAACGCCGACCAGCTCGCCATCGTCACCGCGCTCGCCGACCCGGAGCCGCGCCCGCGCCTCGTCGACCGCTGTCTGGTCGCGGCGTTCGACGGCGGCCTCGAACCGCTCCTCGTGCTCACCAAGTCCGATCTCGCGTCGCCGGACGAGCTGCTGGAGACGTACCGGGCGCTCGGCATCCGCCATGTCGTCACCCGCCGGGACGAGCTGGCGAGCGGCCACGCGGCCGATCTCGTACGGGAGTACCTCGACGGCCGGGTCACGGCCTTCGTCGGCCACTCCGGGGTCGGCAAGACGACTCTGGTCAACGCCCTCGTCCCGGACGACCGGCAGCGCGTCACCGGCGACGTCAACGCGGTGACGGGGCGCGGCAGGCACACCACCACCTCGGCGCTGGCGCTGCCGCTGGCCAAGGCGGAGGGGTGGGTGATCGACACCCCGGGCATCCGCTCCTTCGGCCTCCACCACGTCGACCCCTCACGAGTCGTCCTCGCCTTCCCCGATCTGGTGCCGGGGACGGAGGGGTGCCCCCGCGCGTGCAGCCACGACGAGCCGGAGTGCGCGCTGGACGCCTGGGTCGCGGAGGGGCACGCGGACCCGGCCCGGCTGTACTCGCTGCGGCGGCTGCTCGCCACGCGGGAGCGGCGCGAGGGCGACTGATCCGCTGACGCGAGGACGGCCGATACGCACGTTTGCGGACCTGGACGCCTGGTAAGGGCATAATCACACCAGGTGGGACAGGTGGTCACAGATGGTCCGCGGCGCGGCCCGCGGGGCCGCGGCCGTCGCTGACGTGGGGAGATCTCTGACATGGCGTGGCTGCTTGTGGTGGTGGCGGGCATCCTCGAAACGGGCTTCGCGGTCTGTCTCAAGCTGTCCCACGGCTTCACCCGGCTCTGGCCGACGGTCGCCTTCGCCGCGTTCGCGCTGGGGAGTTTCGGGCTGCTGACGCTCGCGCTGAAGCGGCTGGACGTGGGCCCGGCGTACGCGGTGTGGACGGGGATCGGCGCCGCCGGTACGGCGATCTACGGAATGGTCTTCCTCGGCGACATCGTCTCCGTGCTCAAGCTGGTCTCGATCTCCCTGGTGATCGTCGGCGTCATCGGGCTCCAGCTCTCGGGCTCGGCGCACTGAGCAGCGCGGACGGCGAGGCGGTGACGGCGGTGCGGACCAGCGGACCGATGGGTTCCGCCCCCGGCGCGACCAGATGGGCGAGCGCGAGCCGCATGGCGAGTTCGCACCGGTAGAGCAGTTCGGTACGGCCGTACGCGGCGAACCTGCTGTGGCCGACGGGGCTCAGGTGCCCCGGGTGACCGTGCTCGCCCCGCCCGTGCTCCCCCCGCGCCCCGTCCGTACGCCCCGGTTCCGCCCGGCCGTGCTCCGGCCGCCCGTGGTCCTTCCTGCTGGGGTCCAGCGCCGCCGCCGACCGGTCCCGTACGAGCGCCACCAGCTCGGTGGTGGCGGGCGGCCCCGCGTCGGCGCGGCGCTGGGCGGGGATCCCGGACTGCGGGGCGCCGGCCTTCACCGGGCGCGGGGCGGGCAGCCACTCGCCCCAGCAGCCGGTGAGCAGGGCCCGCAGCAGCGGCCGGGCGCGCGCCTCCCCCACGGTCCACTCGGCGACCGCCACCAGCCGGTCGGCGGCGTCGGCGCGTTCGCGCAGCAGCCGTTCCACTCCGTGCAGATACCGGTCCGCCTCGCGCCGTACGAGGGCGCGGGCCAGACCGTCCTTGCTGCCGAACTCGTTGTACAGGGTCTGCCGGGAGACCCCGCCCGCCGCCGCGACGTCGACCATCCGCACCGCCGACCAGGGCTGGTCGGCGAGGGCTGACTGGGCGGCACTGAGTAGGGCTTCACGCGCGCTGGGCATCGTCGCCTCCGGGGCCGTGCGGATCTGCGCACAGAGTTGACGTACCGTCGCTCACTGTCAAGACCGTCGTCCGGTTCCGGCCGCGCGGCGACGAGGGGCCCGTGGCCGTGGTGACAGCACGGTGGATACTGTGGCGCCCATGCCCGACTACCACGATGACCTGCGCCTCGCCCATGTACTGGCGGACGCCGCCGACGCCGCGACGATGGACCGGTTCAAGGCTCTGGACCTCAAGGTCGAGACAAAACCGGACATGACTCCGGTGAGCGAGGCCGACAAAGCGGCCGAGGAGCTGATCCGTGGCCATCTCCAGCGGGCGAGACCGCGCGACGCGATCCTCGGGGAGGAGTACGGCGTCGAGGGCACGGGTCCACGCCGGTGGGTCGTCGATCCGATCGACGGTACGAAGAACTATGTACGCGGGGTGCCCGTCTGGGCGACGCTGATCGCGCTGATGGTGGCGGGTGAGGGCGGTTACGAACCGGTGGTCGGCGTAGTCTCGGCCCCCGCGCTGGGCCGCCGCTGGTGGGCCGCGAAGGGGAGCGGGGCGTACACGGGGCGGAGTCTGTCGTCCGCGACGCGGCTGGGCGTCTCGGAGGTCTCCCGGGTGCAGGACGCGTCGTTCGCGTACTCCTCGCTGACCGGCTGGGAGGAGCAAGGTCGTCTTGACGGGTTCCTGGATCTGTCGCGGGCATGTTGGCGGACGCGCGGTTATGGCGATTTCTGGCCCTACATGATGGTCGCCGAGGGCTCCGTGGACATGTGCGCGGAGCCGGAACTGTCGCTCTGGGACATGGCGGCGCCCGCGATCGTGGTTCAGGAGGCGGGCGGCGCCTTCACCGGCCTCGACGGCCGGCCGGGACCGCACAGCGGCAACGCGGCGGCGTCCAACGGCATCCTCCACGAGGAGCTTCTCGGGTATCTGAACCAGCGCTACTGACGTCGACGGCGTACGTGCGGCGCGCCGTCGACGTACGCCGGACTCCTTCACGGGTTGACCCGCCGGCCCCTTCACGGACGGGGGCTGTTTGTCGGTTTTACGCGCGCCCCCGCCCGTGCTCTTCCCGCCCCCTTGTTGACCCAGGGCAGCCGTGCCACTCTGAAAGTCCCCCCACTTGTGAATTTGTGAATCGTTTCTCCAAGGCTCTCCGCTCCCCGGGAGGCGGTTCACCAAGGAGGTGGCTCGTCCCCATGCTTGTCCGCGACGCCATGAGCTCGGTGGTCCTGACCATCGGCCCCACCCACACCCTCCGCCAGGCCGCCGGACTGATGGCGGCCCGGCGGGTCGGCGCCGCCGTCGTGCTCGACACCGACCACTGCGGCATCGGCATCCTCACCGAACGTGACATCCTCAACTCGCTCGGCGCCGGCCAGAGCCCCGATGTCGAGACGGCCTGCTCGCACACGACGAACGATGTCGTCTTCGCCTCGCCCGCGTGGACGCTGGAGGAGGCCGCGGCGGCCATGTCGACCGGCGGTTTCCGTCATCTGATCGTGCTCGACGAACACGAACCCGTCGGGATCGTCTCCGTGCGGGACATCCTCCGCTGCTGGGCGCCGTCCCGGCACGAGGCGGCGCTCCTGGCCGGCTGACCCGGTGTCCGACCCGGCGCCTGCCTCGGCGCACTGTGGCCCCATACGCCTGAGGCCCGGATCTCGTCGGAGATCCGGGCCTCAGGTCTTCAGTAGCGGGGACAGGATTTGAACCTGCGACCTCTGGGTTATGAGCCCAGCGAGCTACCGAGCTGCTCCACCCCGCGCCGTTGAATGAAACATTACGGCACGGTGCCGGGCGGGTGCAAATCCGTTTCCCGGCGGTGGAACCGGCCGTCACCGCTGGTCGGCGCGGGGCGGCCGGGGGCAGCGGGGGCCGACCGGCCGGGGCCCGGCGGCTCAGGCAGTCAGGCGGGCGGCGGTCAGGCGGCTCAGCCGGTCAGGCGGGGCGGCGGTCAGGCGGTCAGCTCCTGGTGCAGCGCCTCGCGCAGCCGCCCCGCGCGCTCCGCGACCTCCGCGGGGCCGAGCTCGACGGCGCGCGCGCACCAGCGCTGCCCCTCGGTCAGCTCGCCCCGGCGAGCGGCCAGCAGCGCGAGCCGGAGCGCGGCCCTGCCGTGCCCGGCCTGGGCGGCCCGGGTCCACCAGAGCGCGGCCTCCCGCTCGGCCCCCTCGCGGGCCAGCAGCAGCCCGAGGTTGAAGGCGCCGTTGCGGCTGCCCGCCTCGGCGGCCTCCCGGTACCAGTGGGCGGCCTCGCCGTTGTCGCCCCGGGCCGAGGCGAGCATGCCGACGCGCACCTGGGCCCGGCGGTGGCCCTGCTCGGCGGCGCGCTCGTACCACTGCTCGCACTCGCTCTTGACGCCGTACGGTTCGCCGAGCGCGGGCGGTCCGGGCGGCGGCTCGCGCGAGTCGAGCACCGTGGCCAGCCGGAAGGCGGCCTCCGCGCTGCCGCCGCCGGCCGCGCACCGCAGATGGCGCTCGGCCGTCCGGTCGTCGCCGTCGCGCAGGCAGGCGATGCCGACCTGGAGGGCCGCCTCGGTGTGCCCGGCGGCGGCGGCGCGCTCGTACCAGCGCAGGGCGGCGCCGTCGTCGTCGCGCCCCGCGTACAGGATGCCGAGGTTGAAGGCGGCGTCCACGCTGCCCGCCTCGGCGGCCTTGGAGAACCAGGGCTCGGCGCCGGTCGGGTCGTCGGCCTGGAGGAGCAGCACGGCGAGCGCGTTGGCGGCCTCGCGGTGGCCCGCGTAGGCGGCGCGGCGGTACCACTGCTCGGCCTGGACCGTACGGTCCTGGGCGGCGCAGAGCAGCCCGAGGTTGTACGCGCCGTTGACGTCGCCCGCGTCCATGGCGGCCCGGTACCAGCGCTCGGCGGTCTGCGACTCGCCCCGCGCCGCGTGCAGGGCGCCCAGCGCGTTGGCGGCGTTCCCGTCGCCGTCCTGGGCGGCGCGCAGCCACCAGACGGCGGCGCTCTCCTCGTCCCCGGCGTCGCGCAGCAGGAAGCCGAGGGCGCAGGCGGCCCGCGACTCGCCGTCCTTGGCGGCGCTGAGGTACCAGCGGCCGGCCTCCTTGAGCTCGCCGCGCCGCTCCAGGATCGCCCCGAGGTGGAGGGCGGCCCTGCGGTGGCCGCGCGCGGCGGCCTGCTGGTACCACTGGGCGGCCTCGGTGACGAGCGCGGCGGCCGGCGCGGAGCCGTTGGTCCCGGTGGCACGCCCGGTGGCCGGCGCCCCGGCGTACGCGGGCAGCCGGGGGTCGGTGCTGGTGACCGGGTCGAGGGAGAGCAGCGGCTCCTGGCCGGTACGGCCGCCACGCGGCGCCAGGGCGCCGGGCCCGGTCCGGTACCCCGGCTCGGCGCCGGCGCGTACCGACTCGCGCGCCCGGCGCTCCAGCATCCGCGCCAGCCGGTACGAGGCCTCGCGGTGGCCCTGCTCGGCGGCGGCGCGCAGCCAGCGCTCGGCCCCGACGTCGCTGCGGTGCTCCAGCAGGTCGGCGAGGGCGTACGCGCCCAGCGCGTGGCCCTGCTCGGCGGACTGGCGCAGCCAGTACTCGGCGGCCGGCTCGTCGCCGAGTTCGCGGTAGTGGCGGCCGAGCGCGTGGGCCGCGGGGGCGGATCCGGCGACGGCGGCGATCCGCCACCAGCCGGCCGCCTCGTCGACGTAGCCGCGCTGGTGCAGCAGCACGCCCAGGTTGTTCGCGGCGGCGCGCTCGCCCTCGGCGGTCGCCGCGCGCAGATACGGCTCGGCGCCGTCGAGGTCACCACGGCGCAGCAGCATCGCGCCGAGCAGGCTCATCGACGCGGTGTCCCCCGCGTCGGCGGCCTTGCGGTATCCGGCCTCCGCCGCGGTGTCCGCCCCGTCAACGGCACCGACGGCGCCGGCGACGCGCCCCGCACCGCCTGCGCCGGTCGTCCCACCGGTCGCCTCGTTCACGTGTGGCTGCACATACCGCCCTGTCTCCAACAGAGTTGCCCTATCCCCCATATTTTCCATCGTCGCACCACCCGCCGGCCGCGTACAGCCGGTATACCGCGCCCCACAAGGTCACTACAGCGTTTTGTCGACATGCCCACAGAGAGACACATCAAACCCGCCATGGACCAACTGGGCCGACCTGAGACCCAGTTGGGACGGGCACATGCGAAAGGCCCGGATCCTAGAAGGATCCGGGCCTTTCACTTCGCCGTAGCGGGGACAGGATTTGAACCTGCGACCTCTGGGTTATGAGCCCAGCGAGCTACCGAGCTGCTCCACCCCGCGTCGTTGTGTACCAACCGTACCACGGGGTGGAGGTCGCGCAGGTCAGCTCGTCCCGCCACCGCCTTCCGCACCACGGGAGCCGCCGCCCAGCGCCGTGTTGGCGGTGTCACCCGAGGCGTCACCGGACGGTTCGCCCGACGGTTCGCCCGACGGCTTGTCGTCCGGCTGCTCCGTCGCCTTGTCGGACGGCTTGTCCGAGGAGCCGGAGCCGGACTTGGCGGCGGACTCGGCCGAAGCGGCCCGCTCCAGGGCGCTCTGAAGCTCCTTCTGGGCCTTGCCGTACGCGGTCCAGTCCTGCTTCTTCAGCGCCTCCTGGCCGTCCTCGTACGCCTTCTGGGCGTCCGAGATGGCCTTCTCCAGCGACGTGTCACCGGAGGCCGGCGGCGTGGTGGTGTCGCCCGGCTCGCTGGTGGACGGTGGCTCCGTGCCCTCCGCGCCGAACACCGCGTTCAGCGCCTCGCCCAGGCTGTCCTTGAAGACCGGCTTGCCTCCGTAGGAGACGGCCACCTTCTTCAGCAGCGGGTAGTTGGCGCTGCCACCGCGCGCGTACACCGGCTCGATGTACAGGAAGCCGCCGTCGAGCGGCACCGTCAGGAGGTTGCCGTACTCGATGTCCGAGTCCGTACCTCTCAGGTTCCTGACGAACTCGGCGACCTCGGGCACACCGTTCAGCTCGCTCTGCACCTGCTGCGGGCCCTGGACCGTGGAGGTCACCCGCAGCACTCTGATCTTGCCGTAGTCCGGGCTGACGGCATCGGCGTCCACCGCCATGAACGCCCCCAGGTTGGGGCGCCCGTTGGGCGTGAACGTGGTGGTCAGCGAGAACTTCTGGTCGTCCTGTCCCGGCATCTTCAGGCTCAGGTAGTACGGCGGGACCGAGTTGCTGTTCTTGGTGGTCGGGTCGTCCGGCACCTGCCAGGCGTCACTGCCGCTGTAGAACTGGGCGGGGTCCGTGACGTGGTAGCGAGTGAGCAGTTCCCGCTGCACCTTGAACATGTCCTGCGGGTAGCGCAGATGGGCCTTGAGGTCCGCGTCGATGGCGGACTTCGGCTTCACCGTGCCCGGGAACGCCTTCATCCACGTCTTGAGCACCGGGTCCTCGGTGTCCCACTGGTACAGCTCGACCGAACCGTCGTAGGCGTCGACCGTGGCCTTCACCGAGTTACGGATGTAGTTGACCTGATTCTGCTGGGCGACCACCGCGCGCTGGCTGTCGGTCAGCGAGTCGGCCGTCGTGTCACCGAGGGTGGTACGGGACGCGTACGGGTAGCCGTTGGAGGTCGTGTACGTGTCCACGATCCACTTGATGCGCCCGTCGACCACGGCGGGGTACGCGTCCCCGTCGATGGTCAGCCAGGGAGCCACGGCCTCGACGCGCTCCTTGGGCGTGCGGTTGTAGAGAATCCGCGAACCCTCGCCGATGGCGCCGGAGTAGAGCATCTGGGGCTCGCTGAAGGCCACGGCGTACGCCGCCCGGTTCAGCGGGCTGGAGAGGTCGACCCCGCTCTTGCCCCGGTAGCTCGTGGTCTGCTCACCGTTCTTCTCGTAGTCCAGCTCCTTCTGGGGGCCGCCCACGATCGAGTACTGCTCGGTCTTCTCGCCGTAGTAGATCCGCTGCTCGTACTTCTGGTCCTTGCTGATCTCACCGGTGGTCGGCAGCCCGGACTCGGTGAAGTCGGGGGCGCCGACGGTGCCCTCGTTCTCGTCCGTCACCGTGTTCGTGCCCTTGGACGCGATCGCCCCGTACCCATGGGTGTACGTGAAGTGGTCGTTGATCCAGTTGCGCTTCGGGATACCGGTGATGTTCAGCTCGCGCAGACCGATGACGGTGTCCTGCGGCTTGCCGTCGGGGCCGGTGTACCGGTCGACGTCCAGCGTGGAGGGGAACTGGTAGTACTTACGCTCCTGCTGGAGCTGCTGGAAGGCGGGCGAGACGACATTCGGGTCGACGAGGCGGTAACTGGCCGCCGTGTCGGCCGCCTTGCGCTGCTCGGCCTTCCGCTCCGGGTCGCCCTTGCCGCCGTAATCCTGCACGTCGGCGGTGTCGATGCCGTACGCCTCACGCGTGGCGTCGATGTTCTTCTTTATGTACGGCGACTCCTTGGCCTGCTCGTTCGGCTCGACCTGGAACTTCTGGACGATCCCCGGGTAGAGGCCGCCGATCAGGATCGCCGAGAGCACCATCAGGCCGAAGCCGATCACCGGCAGCTGCCAGGTGCGGCGCCAGAGCGTCGCGAAGAACAGCAGCGCGCAGATGACCGCGATGCAGAAGAGGATCGTCTTGGCGGGCAGGAACGCGTTGGCGTCCGTGTACCGCAGGCCGGTCCAGTTGCCCGCGGCCTTGAAGTCGCTGGACTTCACGGCCAGACCGTACCGGTCGAGCCAGTAGGCGACCGCCTTGAGCGAGACGAAGACACCGAGCAGCACCGAGAGATGGCCGGTGGCCGCGCCGGTGGCCCGCGCGCCGGGGCTGGTGAGCCGGAGCCCGCCGTACAGGTAGTGGGTGAGCGCGGCGGCGATCAGCGACAGCACGGTGGCCGCGAAGCCGAACGCGAGCAGGAAGCGGTACCAGGGCAGGTCGAACGCGTAGAACGCCACGTCCAGCTTGAACTGCGGGTCCTTCTCGCCGAACGGCACCCCGTTGACCCACATCAGCCAGGTACGCCACTGGCCGGCCGCGGAGGCCCCGGAGATCAGCCCGATCAGCGCGGTGATCGCGAGGAGCACCCACTTCTTGTACGGGGCGATCCCCATCCGGTACCGGTCGAGGTTCTGCTGCTCCAGCGACATCGCGGAGAGCGGCGGCCGGAGCCGGTGCGCCAGCCAGATGTTGACGCCGACCGCGAGAGCCATCAGCAGTCCGAAGACCGCGAACAGGCCGATCTTGGTCCAGAGGGTGGTGGTGAACACCGATGAGTACTTCACCGAGCGGTACCAGAGCCAGTCCGTCCAGAACCCGGCGAACATGACGAAGAGCATGGCCAGAACGGCCAGTACGCCCAAGGTCATGAGCAGGGTCCGGGACCGACGGGACGGGCGGCCCACTCTGATCCGTGGCCCGGTCGGGCCTCCGCCGCGGTCCGGCATCTGGAAAGCCAACGTGCGCACCTCAAAGTTCGCGGTCGTGTGAGTGTGACTAATTACGTGTGGTTCAGCCTGTTCAACTTACTGAGGCTTTACCTAGTTCCCGTATCCGGGTCCGAAGGAGGCAGGATATTGACCATGTCCACTGTTTCTCCCTCAGGCACCCCCATGGCCGCCGGCCCCCTGACCCGCGCCGTGCTCGAAATCGACGAGTACGCCTCGACCCTCGGCTGGGACCAGCCGGCCCGGCTCTTCGCCCTGGTCGACACGGAGCGGCTGCGCGCCGACGAACCCCAGCTCGCGGCCCAGTTGGGCCTCGAAGAGGAGGGCGGCGCCGTCGCTCCCCTCACCCCCGTGGAACAGGACGAGATCCCGGCGGGCACCCCGCTGGACGAGTTCCTGGGCACCATCGCCTGGCCCGGGGCGGTGGCGGGATGCGCGCTGACCGTCGAGCGGCTGATGCTGCCGCCGTCGGCGGAGGCGTCCGTACCGGACCACCTCGACGAGGCGGCACTCGCCTCCTGGGTGGCCGGCCACCCGGAGCGCCAGGAGGTACGGATGACCGTGGCCGTCCTGCGGGACGGCGCCCGGGAGTCCGCGCTGCGGCTGCGCGAGAAGGACGCCGCCGGCGAGGTCCTCACGGGCTCAGGGCTCGTCCCGGGACTCGCGGAGGCCCTGGCGGCCACCTTCGAGGCGTAACGGCGCTCCAGGGGCCTCTGGAGGCCCCTGGAGGGGCCTTTACGGTCCCGTCGGGTCCCGGGGTCCCGGGCGGGGCGGTCTGCGGGCGTACGGTCCCGGGCGGGGCGGCCTACGGTCGTACGGTGCCGGGCGCGGGCCCCGGACCGTACGCCCGGACGCGGTCGGACGCGGTCTGACGCGGTCGGACGCGGTCGGTCAGCTCGCCGAGCAGCTCGGCAGGCCGGCCGCGTCCCCGCCGCGGATCTTCTCCAGCGACGACACCGCGTCCTTGATCGTCTTGACCCGGACCAGGGTGAGCCCGTCGGGGATGTCGCCCGCCGCGGCGGCGCAGTTCTGGTCGGGCGTGAGGAAGTACCGCGCGCCCGCGTTCCGCGCGCCGACCAGCTTCATCCCGATGCCGCCGATCGGGCCGACCTCGCCCTTGTCGTTGATCGTTCCGGTGCCCGCGATGAACTTTCCGCCGGTCAGCGACTCGGGCGAGAGCTTGTCCACGATGCCCAGGGAGAACATCAGCCCGGCGCTCGGACCGCCCACGTCGGCCAGCTTGATGTTGACGGTGAACGGGAACGTGTGGTCCGTGCCCGCCTGGATGCCGACGATGGCCCGGTCGCCCTCGTCCGATTTCCGGGTCTTGATCGTGACCTGCTCGGTGGCCGTGGACTCCGTACCGTCGTCGACGTCCCCGGCGTCCTTGCCGCTCTTGCCGCTCTTCGCGTCCTCGGCGGCCTTCGCCTCCTTGGCGGGCACGATCGTGAAGACGACGTTCTCCCCCGGCTTGTGCCGGGTGACGAGCTTGGCGACATCCTCGGGCGCCTTGACCTCGGCGCCGTCCACGGCCTTGATCACATCGCCCGCGTGCAGAATGCCCTCCGACGGGCTGTTCTTGATCACCGACGACACGATGGTGCGGGACGGGACCGGGATGCCCAGCTCCCCCAGGGCGGCGACCTTGGCGCTCTCCTGGGACTGGCTGAACTCCTCGGCGTTCTCCTGGGTGGACTGCTCTTCCGTCTTGCCGTCCGGGTACAGGGTGTCGTGCGGCACCACGATGCTGTCGTGGGCGAGCCACCCGTAGACGGCCTCGACGATGTTCATGTTGTAGTCCGCGCCGGTGACCCTGACCGTGGTCATGTTGAGATGCCCCGACGTCGGGTATGTCTTCCGGCCCGAGATCTGGAGCACGGGCTCGCCATTGGCCTCACCCAGGGTGTTCACCGTCGGCCCGGGGCTCATCTCCGAGTACGGGACCTTGATGAGCACACCCGCGCAGAGGAGCGCGATCAGGACGAGGGTGGAAGCGAGCATCGTCGCAGTGCGGCGTGGCATGGAACGACAGTACGGGAAGGGTCTGTCCGTGCACCCCCGGGGCCGGTCCGTACGAGGTCACGAAGTGCGTGACCGCGGACCGACGCGGCCCTCGGGCCACGTACCCCGCGGAGTCAGACCGGATCGGACCGGGTCTCCGCCTTCTCCATAGCGTCACGGAACCGCGCATAACCGTTCAACTCGGCTATGTCCCCGACCGTGCGGTCCCTCGCCACCCAGCTTCCCCATATCGCCGCGCCGATGGCGGCGAAGAGCGGGATCAACAACCAGGCAAGTACGGCCATTCCGACCTCCCGACCAATGAGTGTCTGCCATGCCAACTGACCGATCAGCAGATAACCATCTGCTGCATCAACGCTGCTGGCAGGGGGCCGGTTACGCAAATCGGCACGTATGAGTGGAACGGCCCGGAGAAGGCGCTGCACACCAACCCGCCCACCCGTCGCCCGACCACCGCCCCTCAACGAAGGCGCTACACGCCAACCCGCCCACCCGTCGCCCGACCACCACCCCTCTAACGAGGGGCTACGCCCCCACCCATTCCTCTGTGCCGTCCGAGAACTTCTGGTGTTTCCAGATGGGCACCTCGTGCTTGAGGTCGTCGATCAGCTCCCGGCACGCCTCGAACGCCGCCGCCCGGTGCGGGCAGGAGACCGCGACGACCACCGCCAGATCCCCCACCGCCAGATCCCCCACACGGTGGACGGCGGCGAGCGCGCGCACCGGATGGCGGGCGGCGACCTTCTCCGCGACGCGGCGCAGCTCGGCCTCGGCCGAAGGGTGGCAGGAGTAGCCGAGGGAGTCGACGTCGGTACCGCCGTCGTGGTTGCGCACCGTCCCCACGAAGAGGGCGGTGCCGCCCGCCGCATCGTCCCCCACCGCCCGGAAGACCTCGTCGACGGTGAGGGGGGTGTCACGGATCGCGAGCAGCCTGATGGGATCCTGCGCCGCCTGCTCGCCCGGGTGGGAACGCGTACTGACCATGGCGCCCATGGTGCCGTACCGCGGACGCGGCAGGGAACAGCCGTTCCCCGGGCCGGAGCGGACCGGCCGGGGCCGGAGCGGGGCGCTCCGGGCGGGTCAGATCCGGCGGCGTGCCTTGCGGGCCCGGCGTACCAGGGCGGCCGTACCGAGCAGGGCGACCGTCGCGCCCGCGGCGCCCGCGGCGGTGGCGTCCTTGCGGCCCAGCCGGCGGCCCGCGAGCGTGTGGCGGCCCTCGACCTCCTCCAGGAGGGCCGCGAGCACCTCCTCGTTGGTCCAGCGGGGCCGCCACCCCGCGTCGTGCAGCCGGCTCACGCTGACCACCCACGGGTGCATGGTGTACGCGAGGTCGCCCGCCGGGGACGGGGTCAGGCCGATGCGGTGCAGCCGGGCCGCCGCGCCCAGGGCGACCGCCGAGGGCAGCTCCATGCGGCGGATCCCGCTCAGCTCCTCGACCTCGCTCTGTTCCAGCCAGCCGTCGCAGCCGACCGCGAACTCGCCGTCGACCTTTTCGAGGGCGGCGTACTCCAGCGCGCTCACCAGGTCATCGACATGGCAGAACTGCCAGGTCGGACGGGATCCGGCGACCACGAGCAGCCGGGGCGACTCGAAGTAGCGGGTGAGGGCCGTGTCCGTACCGCCGACGAGGACGGCGGGCCGTACGACCGTCACATTCAGGCCGGGGTGCGCGCGGGGCGCGCGGCGGCTGAGGCGTTCGATCTCCAGGAGGTCGCCGACGCCGGTGGCCTCGGCGGTCGCCCGCAGTTCGGCATCCTCGGAGAGCGGGATGTCGTTGTCGGGGAGCGCGCCGTAGACCATGGCCGAGGTGCAGAGCACGACGCGGTGCACGCCGGCCGCGGCGGCGGCCGTGAGGACCGTCTGTGTGCCGCGCACGTTGTACGCCGTGCGCGCCGCGGCGTCGCTCTCCAGGTCGAGGTCGAGCGCGAGGTGGACCACGACGTCCGCGCCGCGCAGCTTCTCGGCGATGGCCGGGTCGCGGATGTCCAGGACGTGCCACTGCGCCTCTGAGACCTCCCCTCTGCGCTCGTCCAGGGCGATGACCTGCTTGATCTCCTCGGAGGCCGCCAACCGCCTGGTGAGGAGGTCGCCGACGCCTGAGGCGGCGCCGGTGACCGCGACGACGGGGCCGCGGGACGGGGTCGGGGTTGAGCGGTTTCGCGCTGCGCGAACCTGCGGATCTGGGGAACTCACCGGGCGTCTCCAGCGGTTGTCTTCAATACGTACGTGCATGACGACGTACGTGAAACGCGTACGTACCAGGTGATGTCCATCCTGCCGCAGGCCATCGGCCGACGGAGCACCGAGCCCGGAAGCCACCGGGGTGTCGGGCCCGTCCCGGCCAGCGGCACCATCCCCGTACCCCCTGTGCCGCTTAGGCTGGGAGGTGCAGTCGGGCAGCCGCCGCCGGCAGGAAGCCGGTGGCCCTACGAGCCGAGGAACCCCGTGAGCGACACACCATTCGGATTCGGTCTTCCGCCGGAGGAGCCGGAGGACGGCGACGGCAAGAAGAAGGACTCCGCCGGCGGTGGTCAGGGTGCCGGTGGCCAGGGCAACCCGTTCGCCGGCTTCGGCGTGCCCGGGGGCGGTGGCGCGGGCGGCGCGGACAATCCGTTCGCGGCCATGTTCGGTTCGCTGAACCCCAACGACCTGGGGGCCGCGTTCCAGCAGCTCGGCCAGATGCTGAGCTACGAGGGCGGTCCCGTGAACTGGGACATGGCCAAGCAGATCGCCCGGCAGACGGTCGCCCAGGGCACCCCGGACGGCACGAAGGACGCGAGCGTCGGTGCCTCGGAGCGTGCGCAGGTGGACGAGGCGGTACGGCTCGCCGACATCTGGCTGGATGGCGTGACCTCGCTGCCCTCCGGTTCCAACGCCTCGGTGGCGTGGAGCCGCGCCGAGTGGGTCGAGGCGACGCTGCCCGCGTGGCAGCAGCTCGTCGACCCGGTGGCGGAGCGGGTGGGCACCGCGATGGGCGAGGTGCTGCCCGAGGAGATGCAGTCGGTGGCGGGCCCGCTGATCGGGATGATGCGGTCCATGGGCGGCGCCATGTTCGGCCAGCAGATCGGGCAGGCCGTGGGGGTGCTGGCGGGCGAGGTGGTCGGGTCCACGGACATCGGGCTGCCGCTGGGCCCGGCCGGGCGCGCCGCGCTGCTTCCGCTGAACATCGAGGCGTTCAGCAAGGACCTGGGGGTCCCCAAGGACGAGATCCGGCTCTATCTGGCCCTGCGGGAGGCCGCCCACCAGCGGCTCTTCGCCCATGTGCCGTGGCTGAGGTCACATATGTTCGGTGCGGTCGAGGGGTACGCGCGCGGCATCAAGGTGGACACCTCGAAGCTGGAGGACGTGGTCGGCCAGTTCGACCCCAGCCATCCCGAGGAGATCCAGCAGGCGCTCCAGCAGGGCATGTTCCAGCCGGAGGACACCCCGGAGCAGAAGGCCGCGCTGGCCCGGCTCGAAACGGCGCTGGCGCTGGTCGAGGGGTGGGTGGACGCGGTGGTCCACGAGGCCGCGAAGAACCGGCTGACGGCGGCGGACGCGCTCCGCGAGACCCTCCGCAGGCGGCGGGCGTCCGGCGGGCCCGCCGAGCAGACCTTCGCCACGCTCATCGGGCTCCAGCTCCGGCCGCGCAGGCTGCGGGACGCCTCCCGGCTCTGGGCCTCCCTCACGGACGCGCGGGGCGTCGACGGGCGGGACCGGCTCTGGGAGCACCCGGACATGCTGCCGACCGCCTCGGACCTGGACGACCCGGACGGGTTTGTCCACCACGAGCAGCTCGACTTCTCCGAACTGGACAGGATGCTCGGCGAGGCGGCCGGGAGCACGCAGGAGAAGCAGGAGAAGCAGGACGCCGAGGGCAAGCCCTCCGATGGCAAGCACTCCGAGGGCAAGGACGACACCGACAAGTGAGCCTGCACGACGAGGCAGTCCGGACGCTGAAGGGGTACGAGGGCCTGCCGGGGCACGAGGGCGCCGACGCGGCGCAGCGGGAGCTGCGCGGGGTCTATCTGGACCATCTGGCGGCCCACCCGGACGGCCTGTGGAAGGCGTGCGGGGCCGGGCATCTGACGGCGTCCGCGCTGGTGGTCGACGCCGAGCGGGGCAGGGTTCTGCTGACCCTGCACAAGAAGCTCGGGATGTGGCTCCAGATGGGCGGCCACTGCGAGCCCGGTGACGAGACGCTGGAGCGCGCGGCGCTGCGGGAGGCCAGGGAGGAGTCCGGGATCGCGGAGCTGACCCCGGTGCCGGGCGGACCTGTACAGCTGGACCGGCATCCCATCCCGGCGCCCTGTCACTGGCATCTCGATGTCCAGTACGCGGTGGTGGCGGGCCCCGGGGCGGTCGAGTCGATCAGCGAGGAGTCGCTGGACCTGAGGTGGTTCGGGTACGACGAGGTGGCAGCGGTGGCCGACGGCTCGGTGGTCCGGCTGCTGGAGCGTACGCGTAGGGTCCTGGACGCCTGAGACGCCTTCAGACGCCCAGGTCCTCGCCCAGGCCGTCACCGTCGAGATCGTCCACGCCGTCCGGGCCGTGTTCACCGTGGCCGCCGTGGTCGTCGCCGTGGTCGCCTCGTGAGGGCAGGTGCGGGAGGCGTTCGGCCGCGACGACACCTTCGAGATACCCCCGGGCCCGCTCGGTGCGGGGGTACGCGTCCAGCAGCCGCCAGAAGCGCGGGCCGTGTCCCGGCACCAGCAGATGGGCCAGTTCGTGGACGAGGACGTAGTCCACGACGTACTCCGGCATGCCCTGGAGCCGGTGCGAGAGCCGGATGCTGCCCTCGGCGGGGGTGCAGGAGCCCCAGCGGGTGTTCTGGTTGGTGACCCAGCGGACGGAGGCGGGCCGGGCCCGTCCGTCGAAGTACTGGGCGGAGAGGCGTTCCGCGCGTTCGGTCAGCGCGCCGTCGCCGAGGACCCGTCTGCTCTCCTGCGCGGCGAGTTTGTCGAGCATGACCGAGACCCAGCGGCGCTCCTCCGCCTCGGACATCCGGGCCGGGATGAGCACGATGGTGCGGTCGCCCTCACGGTAGGCCGAGACCGTTCTGCTGCGTCGGGCGCTTCTTCGGACCTCGACAGCGCTGGTCCCCGAGGTGAGCGGGCGACTGCGGGAGGGGTCGGCGGGCACGCCCCGACGTTACCCGCTCAGTAGGGCGGAAGTCCCGCCTCCAGGAGGGTTCCCCCATCTTCCCCGCGATAGGGGCACTAATTTGAACGACTTGCACGACTGAACGCTTGAAAGCTTGAACGACTTACGCCCTCGCCTGTGGATAACTTTCCGCGCGATCGGCCACGACCCCCCATTCTGAGATCACCGGCCGGGGGAACGGGCCGGCGGAGACGGGACCGGCGGAAACGGGGAGGGTGAAATGCGTCCGATGATGAAGCCCGCGCTGCGGCGCGCCTGGCGGGACCGGCACACGGTGCAGTTCGGGGTGACGCCCGCGCACGCGGTGCTGATGGGCCCGGTCGACACGGCGACGGGCAGTTTTCTGGAGCTGCTGGACGGGACCCGGGGGCTGGCGCTGCTGCGGGAGGAGGCGCGCGGCATGGGGCTGCCGGAGGGGCATGTCGACGGGCTGGTACGGCGGCTGGCGGCGGCCGGGGTGCTGGACGACCCGGGGGCGGGCGGCCCGGCGGCCGACGCGCTGCGTGCCAGGACGGCGGAGGCGGAGCGGCTGCGCCCGGATCTGGCGTCGCTCTCCGTCCTCCATCCGGAGCCGGGTGCGGGCGCGGCGCGGCTGGCCGCCAGGCGGCTGGCGCGGGTGCAGGTCAGGGGTGCGGGCCGGGTCGGGGCGACCGTGGCGGGGGTGCTCGCGGCCTCGGGCGTGGGACGGGTCGATGTGCTGGACGGCGGGTGTGCGACGGCGGGGGACGTGGCGCCCGGCGGGCTGTCGGAACACGCCGTCGGGGAGCGCAGGGACCGGGCGGCCCGGCAGCTCGTCCGGCGCTGCGCACCGGGCCGGCCGCCACGGCCCGGCCGCCCGGAGGAGCCCCCGGGGCAGGAGCCGCCGCTCTCGCTGGTGATCGTGGTGCCACGGGACGGGCTCGCGGTGTACGCGCCGGAGCCGGTGACCGCCGAGCCGTGGATGGCCTCCGGAACGCCCCATCTGTACGCGGGGGTGATCGAGGCCACAGGGGTGGTGGGGCCGCTGGTGCTGCCCGGGGGCACGGCGTGTGCGGGGTGTGTCGCGCGGCTGCGGGCCGACCATGACCCCGGGTGGCCGAGGATGATGGCGCAGTGGCGTTCGGGGCGCGCGGCGGGCGCGGCCCCGGCGTGCGATCTGGCGCTGGCGACGACGGTCGCCGGGCTGGCGGCGGCGCACGCGCTCTCGTTCCTCGACGGGGAGCTTCCGGCGAGTACGGGTGCGCGATGGGAGGCGGCGCTGCCGCTGCTGGACTGGCGGGCGGAGCGGATCGCCCCGCATCAGGAGTGCCCGTGCGGGGCGGCCGGGCGAAGCGGAGGGGAGCGTCGGGGCGCAACCGGGGCGCCGCACGACACAATGGCCGGGTAACCGCCGCACGCGGCACGGCTCTCCAGGACGGGCGTCGGGGACGAGCTGCCTGGAAATGGCGAGCAGTCTGGGATTTGGAGGGGCTTCATGTCTGATCTTCCCCGGAAGGCGGTCACCCGCACCGCGAAGCTGGCCACGCTGCCGCTGGGCTTGGCGGGCCGGGCCACCTGGGGGCTGGGCAAGCGGATCGGCGGCAAGTCGGCCGAGATCGTCACCCGGGAGCTGCAACAGCGCACGGCGGACCAGCTCTTCAAGGTGCTCGGGGAGTTGAAGGGCGGTGCCATGAAGTTCGGGCAGGCCCTCTCGGTCTTCGAGTCGGCGCTGCCCGAGGAGATCGCCGGGCCCTACCGTGCGGCGCTCACCAAGCTCCAGGAGGCGGCGCCGCCGATGCCGACGGCCACGGTGCGGGCGGTGCTGGCGGAGCGGCTGGGCGAGGAGTGGCGGGGGCTGTTCCTGGAGTTCGAGGAGAAGCCCGCGGCCGCCGCGTCGATCGGCCAGGTGCACCGGGCGGTCTGGCACGACGGGCGGCAGGTCGCGGTGAAGGTGCAGTACCCGGGGGCCGGGGAGGCGCTGCTCTCCGACCTCACCCAGCTCAGCCGCTTCGCCAGGCTGCTGGGCCCGCTGATTCCGGGCATGGACATCAAGCCGCTGATCACGGAGTTGCGTGACCGGGTCTCCGAGGAGCTGGACTACGGATTGGAGGCGGCGGCGCAGCGTGCGCACGCAACGGAGTTCGCGGACGATCCGGATGTGGTGGTGCCGGAGGTGGTGCACCAGGGCGAACAGGTCCTGGTGACCGAGTGGATGGACGGGGTTCCGCTGTCGGAGGTGATCGCTGAGGGTACTCCGGAGCAGCAGGACCGCGCGGGGCAGCTCCTGGCCAGGTTTCTCTTCTCGGGCCCGGCCCGGACCGGGCTGCTGCACGCGGACCCGCACCCCGGAAACTTCCGTCTGCTGCCGCCGGCGGCGGAGGGCGGCGCGCACCGCCTGGGGGTGCTGGACTTCGGAACGGTGGACCGGCTGCCCGGCGGACTGCCCCCCATCATCGGCGAGGCCCTGCGCCTGGCCCTGGCGGGCGACGCCGACACGGTCTACGGCACCCTGCGCGAGGAGGGGTTCGTCAAGGAGTCCATCGTCCTCGACCCGGACGCGGTCCTGGAGTATCTGCTGCCCATCATCGAACCGGCGGCCGTGGAGGAGTTCACCTTCACCCGGAGCTGGCTGCGGACCCAGGCGGCCCGTATCGCCGACCCCCGCTCCCCCGCCCACCAGCTCGGCAAGCAGCTCAACCTGCCCCCGTCCTATCTGCTGATCCACCGCGTCACCCTGAGCACCATCGGCGTGCTCTGCCAACTGGACGCGACCGTACGCCTGCGGGAGGAACTCTCCGCCTGGCTCCCCGGCTTCGCCGTGCGGAAGCCGGAGAGGATAAGCCTGCGCAAGACCGCCGAGCCGGTCGAGACGGCCGGCTGACGGCTGACGCGGTGAGGGCCGGCCCCTTCTGGGGCCGGCCCTCGCTGTCCTGCCGGTGGTGCGTGGTCTTACTGCATGACGGCCATGGCCAGGGCACGGCGGGCGCGCAGGGAGACGCGTTCCGCTCGGCGCTGCATGCGGCGGGCGGCCACCAGGCGGGCGGCCCGGCGTTCCGTGTCGGCCTCACGCATGCGCTCGTTCATATGCGCGCGAGCCAGGGCTTCTGGGATGAGTTGCATCTCGCGGGTCCTGTTCTGGCGCGAGTGGTTCGCGCCCATGGTGGAGACAAGCGGGGTGGCGGAGCCGGTGGGCTCGCTCAGGGAAGAGGTCATCGGGGCCTGCTTCTGGGGATCGTGCGTGGAGGGGTGGTCGATGGTTCCGGCGGCGTTCATGCCGTGACCGGGTTCTTGCGCGGACGGCCACGCGGCCGCTTCCGGGCTACGACGACCCCCTGGACGAAGAGCTCGCCGCCCCAGACACCCCACGGCTCACGCCGCTCCTTGGCGCCGGCGAGGCAGGCCTCGACCAGCGGGCAGGTGCGGCAGAGCGCCTTGGCGTACTCGACATCGGCCGGGGACTCGGCGAAGAAGACCTCCGGGTCGTAGGCACGGCAGGGAACGGGTACGCCGAGGTTCTCGATGGCGTCGTCGAGCGCGGTGAGCGCGGTGAGCGGGGTCAAGGTGGAGTCCTCCGTGGGGACGGGCGGGGCGATCGGTTCCGAAGGCGGTACGGACGGGGCGTGCGCTTCGAGTTGCACGGTTTCTGTTCCTCGTCTGGTCGGTCCTGGCCTGGTGGGCCAGTGGTCGGCTGGTACCGGGTGGTGCGTGTCCCGAGGCCCCTTCGTTCCGGCTGTCCCGTTCGGGACAAACAGAAGGGCCGCGGATCCCGGGTGGGGTTCCGCGGCCCTGAAGGCGCCGGCCTGATCGTCGATCAGGCTGGATCACTCCAGGGTTCGAGCCCACGGAAGGCCCACTTCGTGTGATGCTGCGTCTGCTTCGTCTCGGCACCGGCTGCCGCTGCGGCATAGGTGTTGCTCATAGCCGCTACCTCTGCCAGTGCCTTGGTCGGTCGCTCATCGTTGATCAGGGCGACACGCTCACGGGTCACCGGACCCGAGAAGACGGGGCGGTCGGCAGCGCGCTCGGCGGCAGAGGAGCCGGGCATGCCACTGTCGATGCGTCCGTCGATGAGACCGGTGCCGGAGAAGCCGAGCGGGCAGGCGGAGGCGACCGGGAGACCGGTCATTTTGACGGTGCTGATGAAGCTGTACTCGATGCTGGCCACTGGAATCGCCTCCTCTCGGCGTCTCAAGGACGGGTCCGAAGATCCGTCACGCGTATGTTGGACAAGTGCCACTTCTCGGCAGGTACCGAAGGTACTGCTTGACAAGTAGAGCATGGGGACCGGGCTTCGGAGAAGCCCGCCGTTCCCGTGGATAAGAACCTATGGGGATTCCCCGGGCGCGCGCAAACTATTTTTTCGACGAGTTCGCATCAGTCCTCGTCCTCTTCTCCCACACCCTCCTCACCTGCGCAGATGGCCAGGACATCGGTTCCGAAGCGGTTCAGTTTCCGGATGCCGACACCGGGGATGACCGTCAGCTCGGCCGCGCTGTCGGGGACCGCCTCCGCGATCGCCATCAGCGTCTTGTCGGTGAACACGCAGTACGCGGGCTGACCGATCCGTCCCGCCTGCACCGCCCGCCACTCCCGCAGCCGCTCGTACAGCCCCTCGTCCATGTCGGAGGGGCACTCCTCGCAGCGCATGAGCTTCATCTCACCGGCGTCGGTGAGGGTCCTGCCGCACACCCGGCAGCGGGCGGGGCCGCGCCGGGTGCGCCGTGGGGTGGTCCCCGACGGAGCGCCGGGGGCGGTGCCGCGTTCGACGGAGCCGCCCGCGCCGGGGCCGGCGTCCCGCTGTCCGGGGGCCGTGGTGCCCGGACGGAGCCCGTTCAGGAAGCGGGTGACCCGTCGGTTGGCCCGGCCGCCCGGGGAGCGCGAGAGCGCCCAGGAGAGGTGGAGATGGAGCCGCGCCCGGGTGACCCCGACGTAGAGCAGCCGGCGCTCCTCCTCGATCTGTTCGTCCGTCTTGGCGTAGGTGATCGGCATCGTCCCCTCGGTGAGACCGACCAGGAAGACCGCGTCCCACTCCAGGCCCTTGGCGGCATGGAGCGAGGCGAGGGTGACGCCCTGCACGGTGGGGGCGTGCTGGGCGGCGGCGCGCTCGTCCAGCTCGGTGACGAGGTCGGCGAGGGTCGCGGACGGCTTGGCCCGGACGAAGTCCTCGGCGAGCCGGACGAGCGCCGCCAGCGACTCCCAGCGGCCCCGGGCGGCGCCGGAGCCGGCCGGCGGCTCGGTGGTCCACCCCTTGGTGGAGAGCACGGCCCGGACCTGCGAGGGCAGCTCCACCACATCGTCCAGCAGCGTGTCGTTGCCCCCGAAGCGGGCCGCGCCCCGGAGCGCGGCGCCCGCCTCCCGTACCTCCTGGCGCTCGAAGAACCGCTCGGCGCCCCGGAGCTGGTAGGGCACGCCGATGTCGGCGAGGGCCTGTTCGTAGACCTCCGACTGCGCGTTGACGCGGTAGAGCACCGCGATCTCACCGGCCGGGACGCCCGCGGCGATCAGGTCGCGGACCTTCCGGGCGGTGCCCTCGGCCTCGGTCGGTTCGTCCGCGTACTCCGTACAGGCCGGCTCGGGGCCCGGGTCGCGCTGGGAGATCAGCTCCAGGCGGTGTTCGGCGGCCCGGCCGCGCGCCTGCTGGAGGACGCCGTTGGCGAGGCGGACGACCTGGGGGGTGGAGCGGTAGTCGCGTACCAGCTTGACCACGGTGGCGCCGGGGTGCCGGGCGCGGAAATTGAGCAGGTGGTCGGGGGTGGCTCCGGTGAAGGAGTAGATGGTCTGGCTGGCGTCCCCGACGACACAGAGGTCGTCGCGGTCGCCGAGCCAGAGGTCGAGCAGCCGCTGCTGGAGCGGGCTCACGTCCTGGTACTCGTCCACCACGAAGTGCTGGTACTGGCGGCGGACCTGGTCGGCGATGTCGTGCCGGTCCTGGAGGACACCGACCGTCAGGAGCAGTACGTCCTCGAAGTCGATCACCGTGCGCTCGCGCTTGAGCTGCTCGTACATCGCGTAGACCTGGCTGATCTCGGCCGTGTCGCGCGGGGCGTCGCGGTGCGACCGCGCGACGGCGGCCGGGTAGTCGGCGGGCACGGTCTGGGTGACCTTGGCCCACTCGATCTCGCTGGTGACATCGCGGAGTTCGTTGCGGTCGAGCCGGACCCGGCAGCGCGCCGCGGCCTCCGCGACGAGCGGGACCTTGCGGTCGAGGAGGCGGGGCAGGGCGCCGCCGACGGCCTTGGGCCAGAAGAACTGGAGCTGCCGGAGGGCCGCCGCGTGGAACGTCCTGGCCTGCACCCCGCCCGCGCCGAGCTGCCGCAGCCGGCCGCGCATCTCCCCCGCCGCGCGGTTGGTGAAGGTGACGGCGAGCACGCTGGCGGGCTGGAGTATGCCCGCGCGCACCCCGTACGCGATCCGGTGGGTGATCGCGCGCGTCTTGCCCGTGCCGGCCCCGGCCAGCACGCACACCGGGCCGCGCAGGGCCGTCGCGACCTCGCGCTGCTCGGGGTCGAGCCCGTCGAGCACCGCGTCGGCGTCGCGCGGCGGTGCCACGATCTGGCCGCCGTCGGAGTCCCACGGGAAGAGCGAGGAGTGCGTTGCTGCTGTCACCCCGCCATGCTGCCAGGTCCCCCGGGACGGGTGCGGCGGTTGTCCACAGGGGCGCCGCACCGGTCGTATCAGTCGTATCGGTCCGACGGGTACGACCCGACCAGCCGGGAATGGCCGACCAGTCGGTTACGTTCAGCAGATACGTTCAGCCGAGAGCGGGACCCGCGAACGGGACAACGCGACAGACGCGACAGAACAGAGGAGTGCGAGACACATGCCGGGCACTGTGACGATGTACAGCACGACGTGGTGCGGATACTGCCGTCGGCTCAAGGGCCAGATGGACCGTGAGGGCATCACGTACACCGAGGTCAACATCGAACACGACCCGGAGTCGGCGGCGTTCGTCGAGAAGGCCAACGGCGGCAACCAGACGGTGCCGACGCTCCTCTTCCCCAACGGCACGACGCTCACCAACCCGAGCCTCGCCCAGGTGAAGGAAGCCCTCGCCGCGTAAGGCGGGTACGCGAGGCGCTAGCGGCCGGGCGCGCCCCAGGACGCTGTGGTCTCCTCGGCCACATCGCGCAGGAGCGTGAGGAAGACGTCCACGAGCGGGGTGAGCACCGGGTCCGCCGCCGTCACCGCGTGGAGTTCACGGTGGAGGCGGGGGCGGCCGAGGGCGCGGTGGACGGTGCCCGGCGGCCGCGTCAGCGCGAGCCGGGAGACCAGGGCGACCCCGATGCCCGTCCCCACCAGGGCCTGGGCGACGTCGTACGACGCGGTCTGGAACCTGATCCTGGGGGTGAACCCCGCCCCGGCCGCCGCCCGGTCGAACTGCTCCCGCGCGGCGTGCCCGGCCACGATGGTCACCCAGGACTCGTCCCTGAGCTCTTCGAGCCGGAGCGGTTCCGCGCCGTCCTCGCCCTCGGGGCGGGCCAGCGGGTGATCGTCGGGGAGGACCACGACCAAGGGGTCCCGGAACAGCGGGTGTACGGCGATATGCGGCGGCGGGTCGGGGAGCGCGCCCCAGGAGGCGATGACCGCCAGGTCGAGCCGGCCCTCGCCGACCTCCGTGATGCCGTCCTCGGAGTGCAGGTCCTGGACCGACACATCGGCATCGGGGCGCCGGTGCCGCAGGGCGGTGAGGGCGGGCGGCAGCAGGTGGAGCGCGGCGGCCTGGAACGCCCCGGTCCGCAGCCGGAGCGAGAGCTTCCCGCGGAGCGCGGCGAGCCGCGCCTCGGCCTCGTCCACCTGCTGGTCGATGAGGTGGCCATGGGCCGCGAGGAGCCGTCCCGCCACGGTGAGCGTCGCCCCGCGCGGCCCGCGCACCACGAGCGGCACGCTCCACTCCCGCTCCGCGCGGGCCACCTGCTGGGTCACGGCCGGCGGGGAGAGGCCCAGCGCCTGGGCCGCCGCGGTGAGGGAGCCGTGCCGTTCGATCAGTGCGAGCAGCCGGAGCTGTCCCGGATCCGCCATTCCATTATCTTAATGCCGGCCCGTCTGTCGGTTACTTCTCTGTGGTCGGGGCGCGCGCCAGGGTTGGTGGTGAGGGCGCCCCTTCCCCGGCGCCACCTGCGGAGAGGCCGAGCGCCGTGATCATCGATCTGCCCGTCTTCCTGGTCACCACCCTGCTGCTGACGATGCTTCCCGGCGCGGGACAGGCGCTGATGATCCGGCAGACGCTGGAGGGCGGTAAGCGCCGGGCCAGGGCCACCCTCGCCGGCAACGCCTCCGGGGTGCTGATCTGGGCGGTCGCCGCCGCGGCGGGGCTCTCGGCGGTCCTGCTCGCCGATCCCCGGGCGTATGCGGTGGTACGGGTGGCGGGCGGCCTGGTGCTGGCCCTGCTCGGGATCGGCACGCTCCGGGGCGCCCTCCGCGAGCCGCCCGGTGCCGAACCGGGTGCCGGGCCCGACGCCGGGCCGGGTGCCGGGCCCGGCGAGGCGTACGGACCGGGGTCCGGCCGCCGCCCCGGCCGGTGGGGTGCCTATGCCGCCGGGCTCGGTACGAGTCTGGGGAACCCCAAGGCCGGGGTGTTCGCGGTCTCGGTGCTTCCCCAGTTCGTCACCGCCGACGGTCCCGTCCTCTGGTCGAGCATCGCCCTGGGGGTGGTGTGGGCGGCGGTCAACGCCGGCTGGTATCTGCTGTTCACCTGGGCCGTCGGCCGGGGCCGCGCCCTGATCTCGCGGCCCGTGGTACGCCGGCGGCTGAGCATCGCCACCGGGGTGACGCTGCTCCTCCTGGGCGCCGGGGTCGCGGCCGGCATCTGACCCCCGCCGTCAGTTCAGCGGCTTGGGGAGCGGCTTGCCGTACCAGATCTCCACCAGGCGCGCGGCGATCGAGATGCCCAGCGGGGGCAGAATCTCGCCGGTCTCGATCGCGGTGCGCAGGTCCTCGCGGGAGAACCAGCGCGCCTCCTCGATCTCCTCGCCGTCCACCGTGATCTCCGACGAGGTGGCGCGGGCCATGAAGCCCAGCATCAGGCTGGACGGGAAGGGCCACGGCTGGCTGGCGACGTACTCGACCTCGCCGACCGTGACGCCCGCCTCCTCGAAGACCTCGCGGGCCACGGACTGCTCGATCGACTCGCCGGGCTCCACGAACCCGGCGAGGGTGGAGAACCGGCCCTCGGGCCAGTGCACCTGGCGCCCCAGGAGCGCGCGGTCCTCCTCGTCCGTGACCAGCATGATCACGGCGGGGTCCGTACGCGGGTAGTGCTCGGCCCCGCACGCCTGGCAGCGCCGGATGTGGCCGGCCGCGGCGATCACCGTACGCTCGCCGCAGCGGGAGCAGAAGCGGTGCAGCCGCTGCCAGTTCTCCAGCGCCACCGCGTGCACCATCAGGCCCGCGTCGCGCGCGGAGAGCAGCGTCCCGGCCTCGCGCAGCCCGGCGGGGCGGGCCGACTGGTCCATCCGCCCGGGGAGCGAGTCCTTCTGGAGCGCGAAGTAGCGCACGCCGTCCGCGTCCGTGCCGAGGAAGTAGCGGTGGGTCTCGGTGAGGGGGGCCTCGAAGGACGGGGTCATGACCAGTTCGGTCCGCCCGTCGGGGGTGTCGTCGATCAGCACCTGGCCGCCGGAGACCACGAAGACCCTGGTCGTCGGATGGCTCCAGGCCGCCGCGAGCCATGCCTCGTCGAGACGGTGGTGCGCCGCACGGTCGATACCGCTGTCCGCGGTCAGTCCGATGGGCGGGTGGGCGATGGCGTCACTGCTGATGGTGCTCACAGGTTCTTTCTACTCCCCCGGGTGGAGTGGGTGTTCTGGTCAGCGGAGTGGTCGGCGGGCGATCGGCGCGGAGTCGGTGGGAATCGGTGGGGAATCGGTCGGCGATCAATGGGCTGGTCTGCGGAAATGGCCGGGGAATTGGCCAGGTGACGACGTGGTGGGGGCGGACGGCACGCTGGGATGCGATGAGGCGGGTCAGGGACGCGGGGTGCCGGCCAGGTCGGCCCGGTCGGCCTGGCCGCTCCGGTCGGCCCGAGCGGTCTGGTCGGTCTGGCCGGTCCGGTCGGTCCGGTCGTCCCGGTCGGCCCGAGCGGTCCGGTCGGTCCGGTCGCCCCGGTCGGCCCGAGCGGTCCGGTCGGTCCGGTCGGTCCGGTCGGTCCGGTCGGTCCGGTCGGCCGAGTCGGCCGAGTCGGCCAGGTCGGCCCACAGGTACGCGGTGGTTTCCACGCCCTTGAGGAGCAGGTCGATCTCGACCTTCTCGTTCGGCGCGTGCCAGCCGTCGGACGGTACGGAGATCCCGAGAAAGAGCACGGGCGCGTCCAGCACGTCCTGGAGGTCGGCGGCCGGCCCCGAGCCGCCCACGCGCGTGAAGCGGATCTTCTGGCCGAAGGCGCGGCCCATCGCCCGGACGAGCGAGCGGAGCGCCGGGTGGCCGAGCGGGGTCAGACAGGGGCGGGTGGCCGGGAGGAAGGTGATCCCGTGGCGGATCCCGGCCGGTATCCGCGCCTCGGCCCAGGCTCTGACCGCCTGCTCGACCCGGTCCGGGTCCTGCCCGGCGACCAGCCGGAACGAGAGTTTCAGATGGGCGGAGGACGGGATGATCGTCTTGCTGCCCGGGCCCTGGTACCCGCCGCCCATCCCGTTCACCTCGGCGGTGGGACGGGACCAGACGCGCTCCAGCGTCGAGTGGCCACGCTCGCCGAGCGTGGCGTGGGAGGAGGCCGTACGGAGCCACTCGCCCTCGTCGAAGGGCAGCTCGGCCAGGAGGGCGCGCTCGGCGTCGGTGAGCGGGGTGACGCCGTCGTAGAAGCCGGGGACCGCGACGCGTTCGTCCGCGTCGTGCAGCGCGGCTATGAGGCGTCCCGCGACGGTGGCCGGGTTGGGCACGGCCCCGCCGAACGCCCCGGAGTGGATGTCCTGGTCGGGTCCGTGCAGCTCGATCTCGCACTCCACGAGACCGCGCATGCCGGTGCAGACGGTCGGGGTGTCCTCGGACCACATGCTGGTGTCCGAGACGACGACCACATCGGCGGCGAGCCGGTCGGCGTGCCGCTCGGCGAGCGCGCGGAAGTGCGGGGAGCCCGACTCCTCCTCGCCCTCGATCAGGAGCTTGAGGTGGACGGCGGGGGCGGTGCGCCCGGTGGCGGCGAGATGGGCGCGCACGCCGAGGGTGTGGAAGAAGACCTGGCCCTTGTCGTCGGCGGCGCCCCGCCCGTACATCCTGCCGTCCCGGACGACCGGCTCGAAGGGGTCGGTGTGCCAGCCGTCCTCGCGGGCGGCGGGCTGTACGTCGTGGTGGCCGTAGACCAGCACGGTCGGGGCGTCGCGGTCCTCGGAAGGCCACTCGGCGAAGACGGCGGGGGCGCCCGGGGTCTCCCAGATCTCGGCGACCGGGAAGCCGGTCTCCCGGAGTTTCGCCGCGAGCCAGTCGGCGCTGCGGCGCACGTCGGGGGCGCGGTCGGGGTGAGCGGACACGGAGGGGATGCGCAGCCACTCCGCGAGGTCGGCGAGGAAGGCCGTGCGGTGGTTCTCGATGTACGTACGGACCGCGCTGTCCGGGATGTCGCTCATGGCATCGAGCCTAACGGGCCCGGCGGGGTACCTCGGCTGTCCGTCACGAAGATCGCCCGTTTGTGGGTGTGTCGCGGGCGCTCCGCCCGTCGTCGATGACGTAAGGGGCGTCCATGACGTCCGCGCTGTCCGTTTCGTCCGTCCCGGCTTCCTTGTCCGCGGTGAGCAGCCGTTCCAGCTCGGGGCGGCCGGGCAGCCGCTGGGGGCGGACGGCCTCCCCGGTCCGTACGTACAGGAACGTGGCCGTCACGTCCTCGGGCGGGATGCCGTGCTGCTCGGCCCAGGCGAGGCGGTAGACGGCGAGCTGGAGCGGGTCGGCGGTACGGGTGCGGCTGGTCTTCCAGTCCACGATCTCGTACGTGTACGCGCCGCCCCCGGCCGGCGGTGCCCCGGGCCCCGCGGTGTCCGCCCGGCCCGGGTCCGCCTCGCCCGGGTCGCCGTCTGCCGGGGGCGCGACGGGGGTGCGGTAGACGGCGTCGATACGGCCCCGGATCACCCGGCCGGCGAGGGTGAGGTGGAACGGTGCCTCCACGCGGTACGGGGTGCGGCGGGCGTACGGGGTGCGTTCGAACGCCTCTTTCAGGGCGGCCAGGTCCCGCTCGTCGGCGATCTCCGGTTCGTCCTCGTGGCCGCCGGGCAGCTCGTCGGGGCCGAGCATCGGGAGGGGCAGCTCCTCGAACCGGGACTCCACCCAGGCGTGGAACCGGGTGCCCCGGCGCGCGGCGGGCTGCGGGGGCCGGGGCATGGGGCGGGCCAGCTCCTCGGCGAAGCCGTCGGGGTCGGCGGCGAGCCGCAGGAGCTGGGAGGCGGTGAGGGAGTGCGGTACGGGGACCTCGCGGACGGTGGCGCGGGCGCGGGCGAGCTCCCCGGCGAGCGCGTCGAGGTCACGGTCCCAGGAGGCGAGCGTACGGGCCTCCTCGGGGGTCGGTGCTTCCTCGGCCCCGGGGCCGCCCTGGCCGCTCCCGCCGTCCGGGCCGCTCCCGCCGTCCCCGCCCGGGCGCCGGGGCGACGGGACGGAGGCGCTCTCCGGGACCTCCGGCTCCGCCCCCCGAGGCTCCGCCAGATACGCCCGCACCGTCTCCGCCGCCGCCTGCCGCCGGGCCAGGGACTCCGGGTCCAGGGGGAGCGGCCAGGGGTGCGGGGTGGTCCCGGCGGCCAGGGACGGGTTCTCCGCGCCCTCCTCCGGCTCCGCCGCCCAGGCCTCGATCTCGCCGTACCCCGCCGCGCAGTGCTCGTACAGCGCGTACAGGAAATCCGACGGCCCCCGCGTGCGCTTCTGGGTGGGGCCCCACCAGTGGCCCGAGCCGAGGAGCAGGGAGCGGGGGCGGGTGAAGGTCACGTACCCCAGGCGGAGTTCCTCCGTGCGCTGGTGTGCCTTCATCTCCTCCTTGAAGGACGTGAGGCCCTTCGCGTCCCAGCGGGGGACCTCGGGGAGCGTCGGCGCGTCGCCGCGCAGCGCGTGCGGCAGGACCTTCGGCTGGGCCGTCCACGCCTCACGGGCCCGGGTGTTCGGGAACTGCCCGGTCACCAGCCCGGGGACGGCGACGACATCCCACTCCAGGCCCTTGGACTTGTGGGCGGTGAGCACCTTGACCGTGTTCTCGCCGCCCGGGAGCGCGTTGTCCAGGCCCTTCTCGTACTGCGCGGCGGTACGGAGGAAGGCGAGGAAGGCGAGGAGTCCGGCCTCCCCGTCGAGCGCGGCGAAGGAGGCCGCCGTGTCGAGGAAGTTGGCGAGGGTCTCGCGGCGGCGGGCGGCGAGGGCGTGCGGGGAGGCGGAGAGTTCGACCTCCAGGCCGGTGGTGGCCAGGACCCGGTGGAGCACGTCCATGAGGGGGTCGGCGAGCGAGCGGCGCAGATCGCGGAGTTCGGTGGCGAGCCGGGCGAAGCGGACGCGGGCGGCGGTGGAGAAGGGGAGCTGGTCGTCGGGGGCGCCGGCCGGGTCGAGGAAGGTGTCGAGGGCGTCGGCGAGGGAGATCACCTCGGCCGGGTCGGTGCCCTCGACGGCCGCCGCGAGCCGGGCGTCCATGGCATCCGCCGCGCTCTCCGTACCGTCGGCCGGGGCGTGGTGGACGAGGAGCCGGGCGCGGCGGCCGAGCAGGGCGAGGTCGCGCGGGCCGATGCGCCAGCGGGGGCCGGTGAGGAGGCGTACGAGGGAGGCGTTGGCGCCCGGGTCCTGGAGGACCTCGCAGACGGCGACGAGGTCGGCGACCTCGGGGAGGTGGAGCAGCCCCGACAGGCCGACGACCTCGACGGGGATGTCGCGGGCCACCAGCGCGCCCTGGATCTCGGGGAAGTCGCCCGCCGTACGGCAGAGGACGGCGATCTCGCCGGGCTCCTTGCCGGTGCGGACGAGGTGGGCGATGGAGTCGGCGAGCCAGGCGGTCTCCTCGGCGTGGGTGGGCAGGAGGGCGCACCGTACGGTGCCGTCGCGCTCGGCGCCGGGGGCGGGGCGCAGCGCCTCGACGCCCTCGTGCATCGCGCGCAGGGGCGTGGCGAGGGTGTTGGCGAGGTCGAGGAGGCGTCCGCCGCTGCGCCGGTTCTCGCTGAGGGAGAAGCGGGTGGCGGGGGCTCCGTCGGCGGCGGGGAAGTGGGCGGGGAAGTCGTCCAGGTTGGCCACGGAGGCGCCGCGCCAGCCGTAGATGGCCTGGCAGGGGTCGCCGACGGCGGTCACGGCGTGGCCGGTGCCGCCGCCGAAGAGCCCGGAGAGCAGGAGCCGCTGGGCGACGGAGGTGTCCTGGTACTCGTCGAGGAGGACGACGCGGAACTCGTCCCTGAGCAGGGCGCCGACCTCGGGCCTGGTGGTGGCGAGTTCGGCGGAGAGGGCGATCTGGTCGCCGAAGTCGAGGAGGTCGCGGGCGCGCTTGGCGGCGCGGTACCGCCCGACGAGGTCGAGGAGCTCCCGGCGGGCGGTGGCGGTCTCGGGGACCTTGCGCAGGTCGGCGTTGGAGAGCCGGGTGCCGCTGAGGGTGTGCAGGAGTTCGGTGTCGTACGCGCCGAGGCGGCCGGGGGTGACGAGGTGTTCGGCCAGCTCGGCGTCGAGCGCGAGCACGTCGCCGACGAGGGCGGGGAGGGATTTGGTGAGCGCCGGGTACGGCCCCGGGGCCTCCCGCAGGACGCGGGCGGCGAGCTGGTAGCGGGTGGCGTCGGCGAGGAGCCGGACGCTGGGCTCCAGGCCGATGCGGAGCCCGTGGTCGGTGAGCAGCCGCCCGGCGAAGGCGTGGTACGTGGAGATACGCGGCTCCCCGGGCACCTGCTCGTCCCCGGAGCCGCCGGAACCGCTGCCGGTCGCGGGGCCGCCACCGGTCCCGGGCAGCGCGTCCGGGTCGGTGACCCCGGCCCGTACCAGCGCCTTGCGGACGCGCTCGGCCAGCTCACCGGCTGCCTTGTTGGTGAACGTGAGCCCGAGCACCTGCTCGGGCGCGACCTGCCCGCTCCCCACCAGCCAGACCACCCGCGCGGCCATGACGGTCGTCTTCCCCGACCCGGCCCCGGCCACGATGACCTGCGGCGCGGGCGGCGCGGTGATACACGCCGTCTGCTCCGGGGTGAAGGGGATGCCCAGCAGCTCCTTGAGCTGCTCGGGATCGGTGAGATGTACGGACACCTCGGAAGGCTATCCGGCACCACTGACAACGCCGCTCCGGTGTTCTCACTCCACGACCTGGCGGCCCTCCGGCCGGGCGCTGCACGAGGCCCGGAAGGCGCAGTGGGCGCAGTGGGTGCCCGTGGTGGGGGTGAAGCGTTCGTCGAGGACGCGGCCGGCCGCCGTGGTGAGGAGGTCGCCGACCCACTCGCCCGTGAGCGGCTGCTGGGCCTGGATCCGGGGGAGGGTGTCGCCGCCCTCCTTTTTCGGGGCGGGCTGGCGGAGGTGGACGAGTTCGGCGCCGCCCGGGGCGGGGCGGTGGCCGTCGAAGACCTCGTCCAGGGCTCCTTCGCGGACGGCGAGCTGGTAGACGGCGAGCTGGGGGTGGTGGGCGACCTCGTCCTTCGACGGGGTCTGTCTGCCGGTCTTGAAGTCGACGACATAGGCGTGTCCTTCGGTGTCCTGCTCGACGCGGTCCATGGAGCCCCTGATACGCACCTCGTAGTCGCCCGCTTCGAGGGTCACGTCGAAGCCGTGCTCGGTGGCGGCCGGGGAGCGTCCGCCCCGGTCGGTGACGTGCCAGCGCAGGAAGCGTTCGAGGGCGACCCGGGCCTGCTCCTTCTCCTGCCGCGACTTCCAGGGGGCGTCGAAGGCGAGGGCGTCCCATACGGAGTCGAGGCGTTCCATGAGGACGGCGAGATCGGCGGGGGTACGGCCGGAGGCCACCTCGTCGGCGAGCACATGGACGACGTTGCCGAACCCCTGCGCCGCGGTGGCGGGCGCGTCCGCCTTCACCTCGCGGCCCAGGAACCACTGGAGGGCGCAGGTGTTGGCCAGTTGGTCCAGCGCGCTGCCCGAGAGCGCCACGGGCTGCTCCCGGTCGCGCAGGGGCACCGCGCTGCGGGTCGGCTCGTACAGCCCCCACCAGCGGTCGGGATGGGCCGCCGGCACCAGCGCCTGGCCCTCCTCGTCGCCGAGGGCGGCGAGCCGGGCGAGCCGGCGCGCGGCGGCGTCCCGCAGCCCCGGGGAGGCGGCCGGGTCGACGGTGGTGGCGCGGAGTTCGGCGACGAGCGCGGCGACGGCGAGCGGGCGGCGCGGGCGCCCGGTGATGTCCCGGGGCTCGACGCCGAGTTCGGTGAGGAAGCGGGAGGGCTGGTCGCCGTCGTCGGCCGCCGCCTTGACCGCGGTGACGACGAGCCGGTCCCTGGCGCGGGTCGCCGCCACGTAGAAGAGGCGGCGCTCCTCGGTGAGGAGAGCCCCCGGAGTGAGGGGTTCCGCGAGCCCGTCGCGGCCGATCCGGTCCGCCTCCAGGAGCGAGCCCCGGCGCCGCAGATCGGGCCAGAGGCCCTCCTGGACGCCCGCGACGACCACCAGGCCCCAGGCGAGCCCCTTGGCGCGGTGCGCCGTCATCAGCCGTACGGCGTCGGGGCGTACGGCGCGGCGGCTGAGCGTGTCGGCGGCGATGTCCTGCGCGTCCAGCTCCTCCAGGAAGTTGAGCGCGCCCCGGCCGCCGGAGCGCTCCTCGGCCCGGGCGGCGGCGTCGAACAGGGCGCATACGGCGTCGAGGTCGCGGTCCGCGTTCCGGCCGCCGGCCCCGCCGCGCAGGGCGGCGCGCTGGAGCCGGCCGGGCCAGGAGGTGCCGTCCCACAGCTCCCAGAGCGCCTCCTCGGCGGTGCCGCCGCCCGCGAGCAGCTCGCGCGCCTTGCGCAGCAGCGCGCCGAGCCGCTGCGCGCCCCTGGCGTACGCCGGGTCGTGGGCCACCAGCCGCTCGGGCTCCGCGAGGGCGCGGGCCAGCAGCACGTCGGAGGCGGCCGGGATCCGGTTCCCGGCCATCCGCTCCTCGTCCCGCAGGGCCCGGCCCAGGCGGCGCAGATCGGCGGCGTCCATCCCGCCGAGGGGGGAGGTGAGGAGGGCGAGCGCGGTCTCGACGTCCAGCCAGGGGGCGGGCGTGGGGCCGGGGTGCGGCGCGCCTTCGGGGGCTTCGGGGGCCTCCGGGGCTTCCAGGGCTTCGGGGGCCTCCGGGGTTTCCGGGGCCTCCAGGGCCTCCAGGGCCTCCGGGGCCTCCGGGGCCTCCGGGGCCTCCGGGGCGGAAACCGCCGACGTGCCCAAGAGTTCCGGGGCCGACGCCCTCGCCACCGCCCGTAGCGCCGTCAGCAGCGGGGCCACCGCCGGTTCGTGGCGCAGGGGTACGTCGTCGCCGTCGACCTCCAGGGGGACGCCCGCCGAGGTCAGGGCGCGGCGGATGGCGGGGATCGTCCGGCCGCCCGCGCGGACCAGCACCGCCATGTCGTGCCACGGAACGCCGTCCTCCAGGTGCGCCCTGCGCAGGATGTCGGCGACGTTGTCCAGCTCCGTGGACGGGGTCGGGAAGGTGTACGCCTCGACGCGGCCCCCGCCCCGTACCGCCGCCAGGTCGCGGTGGACCCGTACCCGCTCGGCCGGCAGCCGGTTCAGCGGCATGCGGCGGGTCAGCAGCCGGGTGGCCGCCAGGAGCGCCGCGCCCGAGCGGCGTGAGGTGGTCAGGACCCCGACGGGGGCCGGGGTGCCGTCCGTACGGGGAAAGGCGTACGGGAAGTCGAGGATGCCGTTGATGTCGGCGCCCCGGAAGGCGTAGATCGACTGATCCGGGTCGCCGAAGGCCACCAGCGTGCGCCCCCCGCCCGCGAGTGCGCCCAGCAGCCGTACCTGCGCCGGGTCGGTGTCCTGGTACTCGTCGACGAACACCGCGTCGTACCGCTCCCGGAGCCTCCGCGCGACCTCCGGGGAGCGGGCGAGCAGCACCGCGCGGTGCACCAGTTCCGCGTAGTCGAGCACGCCCTGCATGTCCAGGACGTCCAGGTACTCGGCGAGGAAGGCCGCGGCGGCCGACCAGTCGGGGCGGCCGGTACGGCGGGCGAAGACGGCCAGCGCGCGCGGCCCGAGGCCCAGTTCGCGGCTGCGGGCGAGCACCGCGCGCACCTCGTCGGCGAAGCCCCGCGTGGTCAGGCAGGCCCGCAGCTCGTCGGGCCAGCGGACCCGCCCCCGGCCGTCCCTGGCCAGCTCGATCTCACCGGCGAGGAGGTCGCGTACGGCCACGTCCTGCTCGGGCCCGGAGAGCAGCCGCAGCGGCTCGGTGAAGAGGTCGGCCTCCTGGTGGGCGCGGATCAGGGCGTAGGAGAACGAGTGGAACGTGGTGGCCTGCGGGGCCCGGGTCCCGCCCAGCCGTACCGCCATGCGGTCGCGCAGCTCCACCGCCGCCTTGCGGCTGAAGGTGAGCACCAGGATCCGCTCCGGGTCCGCGCCCCGGGCGACCCGCTCGGCGACCGACTCGACCAGCGTCGTCGTCTTGCCGGTGCCGGGCCCCGCGAGCACCAGCAGCGGCCCCGTCCCGTGGTCAACCACGGCGCGCTGGGCCGCGTCCAGCACAGGGGGGTCCACCGGGGCGGGCGGCGTGCGCAGCAGCCGGTACCCGCCCGGGGGCCGCTGCCGCACCCCGCGGTGCGGGGTGCGTCCGGTGGAGGGGAAGGAACTCACGTGGTCTCGCCGGTCCTGGAGGAGATGAGGAGGTGCGGGGGTGCTGGGGGGCGCGCGTGGCGCTCACGGACCCGGGGGGCGGCCGGGGCGCGTCCCGCCGACGCTACGCCGTCCGGTGCCCCGGAAGCGGACGGTCCGGGGTGGCGTCCGTCGCAGATATCGGTTTCGTCACTCTCGTCACGGGCCCCTCTCCCGTCCCTCCCGGAACTTTCTCTTCCTTTCGCACCATCTGCCCTGGTGTGCGGCGCTCTCCGGGCCCCGTGGGGTCATCCGTACGGCGGGTGGCCCGGACGCCGGACCGCCCGCCGTACGCCCCGATGGCGGAAGCTGTCCTCTGTGAGCAACTTCGCCCGCGCCCGTACGGGGTCACGCGTCCGGTCCGGTGTCCGCGCTCGGTCCGGTGTCCGGGGCCGGGTCCGTGCCCGGGCCCGGAACGCCGCCGTCCCACCGGGCCCGCCGCATGTCGAGCCGGAGCATATGGCCCTCCGTGCTCCGCGACGCCTCGCGCAGCGGGGTGCCCTCCTCCCGGTAGCGGGCCAGGGCGCGGAGTTCGTGCCCCGGCAGCGGTACGCCGTCGGAGCGGACCACCCGCCACCACGGCACCGCCGAGCCGTAGAGCGCCATCGCCCGGCCCACCTGGCGCGGGCCGCCATCGCCGAGCCATTCGGCGATGTCCCCGTACGTCATCACCCGACCGGGTGGGATCAGCTCGGCCACGTCCAGCACCCGTTCCGCGTACGCGGGCAGCTCGGGCAGTTCCGGCGGCTCCTCGGGCTCCTTGCTCCTCATCCGGACCATCCTGCCGCACCGCACCGACAGCCGGACCGCCCGATGCCCCCGCAATGCACCCTGATGCCCCCCTCTGTCGGATGCTCGTGCCACCATCGTCCGGGCGGTGACTGGTGATACGAGATCAAGAAGAGACGGATTCGGCGGAGGAGGGGAACGTGCGGCGTCCCGCGGCGAACACCTCCGGCGCCGAGCCGCGCCCGGACCCGGACCCGGGCGGCTCCGCGCCCGAGGCGCCCAGGGTGCCCGAGCCACCCGAGGCGCCCGAGGCCGACGGCGCCACCCCCGCCGAACTCGTCGGGCGGAGCCGCCCCCCTGCGGACCCGGCGGCCGGCCGGGGCGACGCCCCCGACCAGCCCGACAAGCCGGACCAGCCCGACAAGCCCGACCAGGTCTCCGGTGACGAACCGCTGCTCGCGGCCCGCGTCCACCGTCCCTCCGACCTCATGCGGCTGCTCATCGGGATCGGGGCCATCGCCCTGCTCCTCGGGCTCTCCGCCTTCGCCCACGGCACCACCTCCGGCCTGGAACAGGACATCAGCAAGGGCACCGGCCAGGCGCCCGACCTGATCGTCAAGCTGGCCGGGCTGGTCTCCAGCATCGCCGTGCTGCTCGTGCCGGTCGCGTTCGCCATCGAGCGGCTGATCAAACGCGACGGGCTCCGGATCGCGGACGGCGTGCTCGCCGCCGTCCTCGCCCACGGGGTCACCCTCGCCACCGACCTCTGGGTGGCCAGAGCGGCCCCCGACTCGATCACCGAGGCCCTGACCCGGCCTCAGGCGGGGGCCGGGCTCACCGACCCCGTGCACGGCTATCTGGCCCCCGTCATCGCGTACATGACGGCCGTGGGGATGGCCCGCAGACCCCGCTGGCGGGTGGTCCTCTGGGTGGTGCTGCTGCTCGACGCGTTCGCGATGCTGGTCGCCGGGTACACCACGCCGTTCTCGATCATGCTGACCGTGCTGATCGGCTGGACCGTCGCGTACGGCACGCTCTACGCGGTCGGTTCGCCCAACGTGCGGCCGACCGGGCAGAACCTGATGGCAGGGCTCCGCCATGTCGGGTTCCGCCCCGTCCACGCGACGCGCGCCGAGGACACCTCCGACGCGCTCGAACAGGGCGACCGGGGACGGCGCTATCTGGTCACCCTGGAGGACGGCCCCCCGCTCGACGTCACCGTCGTCGACCGCGAACAGCAGGCCCAGGGGTTCTTCTATCGCGCCTGGCGCCAGCTCACCCTGCGCTCCATCACCACCCGCAGCTCGATCCCCTCCCTGCGGCAGGCCCTCGAACAGGAGGCGCTCCTCGCGTACGCGGCGATCGCCGCCGGGGCCAGCGCGCCCAAGCTGATCGCCACCTCCGAGCTGGGCCCCGACGCCGTCATGCTCGTCTACGAGCACCTGGGCGGCCGTTCGCTGGACTCGCTGCCGGACGAGGAGATCACCGACGGGCTCGTACGGGAGGCCTGGCGGCAGGTGAAGGCGCTCCAGTCGCGGCGGATCGCGCACCGCAGGCTCACCGGGGACGCGCTGCTGGTGGACGCCGGCGGAAAGGTGATCCTCACCGAGCTGCGCGGCGGCGAGATCGCGGCGAGCGATCTGGTGCTGCGGATGGACACCGCGCAGATGCTCACCACCATGGGGCTGCGGGTCGGCGCCGAGCGCTCGGTGGCGGCGGCGGTCGAGGTGCTGGGCCCGGACGCGATCGCCGACTCGCTGCCGCTGCTCCAGCCGATCGCGCTCAGCCGCTCCTCGCGCGCGACGCTGCGCAGGCTCGCCAGGGAGCGGTCGCAGCGCGAGCGCGAGGCGGTGCTCGCCGCCTCCGAGGCGGGCAAACGGGCCAGAGCGGCGGATGCCGCCGAGGGCGAGACCGGCGACCGCAAGGCCGCGCGGAAGTCGCTGCGCGCCGAGAAACAGGCGGAGAAGCGGGCGATAGACGAGGCGCTGGACGAGGCACGCGAGGAGGATCTGCTCTCCCAGATGCGCCGTCAGGTCCTGCTGATCAGACCGCAGGCGCCGGTCGAGCCGGTCCGGCTGGAACGGATCAAACCGCGTACGCTGTTCAGCTTCATCGCCGGGGCCGTCGCCGGGTACTTCCTGCTCACCCAGCTCACCCAGGTCGACTTCTCCACCGTCGTCAGCGACGCGCACTGGGGGTGGGTGCTGGCGGCGCTGGCGTTCTCGGCGCTCAGCTATGTGGCGGCGGCGATGAGCCTGCTCGGCTTCGTACCGGAGCGGGTGCCGTTCGGGCGTACGGTCCTCGCGCAGGTCGCCGGGTCCTTCGTGAAGATCGTGGCGCCGGCGGCGGTCGGCGGGGTCGCGCTGAACACCCGCTTCCTCCAGCGCGCGGGGGTACGGCCGGGGCTCGCGGTGGCGAGCGTCGGCGCCTCGCAGCTCTTCGGGCTCGGGGCGCACATCCTGCTGCTGCTCTCCTTCGGCTATCTCACCGGTACGGAGAAGACGGCCTCGCTCACCCCGTCCAGAACGGTGATCGCGGGGCTGCTGACCGTCGCCGTCCTGGCGCTGGTGGTGACCGCGATCCCGTTCCTGCGGAAGTTCGTGTCGACGCGGCTGCGCTCGCTCTTCGCCGGGGTGGTGCCGCGCATGCTGGACGTGCTCCAGCGCCCGCTGAAGCTGCTCACCGGCATCGGCGGGATGCTGCTGCTGACCGGCGTGTTCGTGATGTGCCTGGACGCCTCGATCCGGGCCTTCGACAACGGCAACCAGCAGCTCAGCTATGCGAGCATCGCGGTGGTCTTCCTGGCCGGGAACGCGCTGGGCTCGGCGGCGCCCACCCCCGGCGGGGTCGGCGCGGTGGAGGGCGCGCTGACGCTGGGTCTGCTCGCGGTCGGCCTCCCCAAGGAGGTGGCGGCGCCCGCGGTGCTGCTCTACCGGCTGCTGACGCTCTGGCTGCCGGTGCTGCCGGGGTGGCTGAGCTTCAGCCACCTCACCCGGAAGGGGTCGCTGTAGGCCCCCGTCACCGCGCCCGGCACCACCCGCATGGACCGTGGCCCCGCGCGGTGCGGGCCGGTCCGGCGCACGATGGGCCCATGCCTCTCTCCTCCGTACGGCGGTCCGCGACCCTGGCCGCCGTCACCGCCGTAGCCCTGCTCTCCGCCTCCGGATGCGCCGACCCGGCCGGGCCCGGCCGGGGGGACGGCCCGGACGCCGCCCGCGGGACCCCGGCCGGCGGGAACGCCCACCCGTCAAGCACGCGCGCGCGTACGGACACGGGCACGGCCACCCCGAACAGGCTGACCGGCCAGCGCCTGGACTGGAAGGCGTGTCCGGCCCCGGCGGACTCCCAGGGCGGCGGTACGGCGCCCTCGCCGCTGCCCGGCGGCACCGCCTGGCAGTGCGCCACGATGAAGGCACCGCTCGACTACGCGAAGCCCGGCGGCGCCACCATCGACATCGACCTGATCCGCGCCCCCGCGCGGGACACCAAGCGGCGCATCGGGTCGCTCGTCTTCAACTTCGGCGGCCCCGGCGGCTCCGGGATCACCGGGCTGCCCGCCTTCGCCAAGGACTACGAGAAGCTGCGCTCCCGGTACGACCTGGTCAGCTTCGACCCGCGCGGGGTCGGCCAGAGCGACGGCGTGAAGTGCGAGAACGCCCGGCAGCTCGACGCGTACTTCGCCCAGGACGCCACCCCCGCCACCCCGGCCCAGGAGCGCGCGTACACCAAGAGCCTCAAGGAGTTCGCCGCGGCGTGCGAGAAGAACTCCGGCCGGATCCTCCCGTACGTCGGCACGGCCAACGCCGCCCGCGACATGGAGCTGATGCGGCAGGTCCTCGGCGACGAGAAGCTGCACTACTTCGGGATCTCGTACGGCACCGAGCTGGGCGGCGTCTACGCCCACCTGTACCCGAAGTCCGTCGGCCGCGCGGTCTTCGACGCCGTCGTGGACCCGACGCAGAACGCGGAGCAGGGCTCGCTCGGCCAGGCGAAGGGGTTCCAGCTCGCCCTGGACAACTTCGAGAAGGACTGTGTGGCGCGCGGCTCCGCCTGCCGGCTGCCCGGCACCACGCCGCAGCAGATCCAGTCGTTCATCGTCAAGCTGCTCGACCGGATCCAGCAGAAGCCCATCGCGGGCATCGGCAACCGGCAGCTCACCGGGACCCAGGCCACCAACGGCGTCGCGCAGGCCCTCTACTCGAAGGACTTCTGGCCCTATCTGGAGCAGGGCCTGGACGAGGCGGACGGCGGCAGCGGCGCGCTGCTGCTGGCGCTCTCCGACTCGATGAACGGGCGCGACCAGGACGGCCGGTACAGCAACCTCCAGGCGGCGAACGTGGCGGTCAACTGCGCGGACTCCAAGGAGCGCTACACGCTCGCGCAGACCAAGGCGAAGCTCCCGGAGTTCCGCAAGGCGTCGCCCGTCTTCGGGGACTTCCTCGGGTGGGGGCTGCTGAGCTGCTCGCACTGGCCGGTGAAGGGCGAGTGGAGCACCCCGGCCGTGAGCGCGCCGGGATCCGCGCCGATCCTGATCGTCGGCAACACGGGCGACCCGGCCACCCCGTACGCGGGCGCCAGGGCGATGGCGAAGGCGCTGGGCAAGGGGGTCGGGGTGGAGCTGACGTACCACGGGCAGGGACACGGCTCGTACGACAGCGGCGACCCCTGTGTGCAGAAGGCCGTGAACGGCTATCTGCTGGACGGGAAGGTGCCCGCGGCGGGGACCGTCTGTTCGTGAGCGGGCGGGGCGACGGGGAGATACGGCCGGAGGGGCCGGTCCGCCTCCCCGGCGGCCCGGCCCTCCTGTCGTCGTACACCGTCTTACGAGCCGGCCGTACGGACGCGCCCTGCTCCGGCAGCCCTCTAGTAGACCGGCTTCGCCGGCTCGATCTGGTTGACCCAGCCGATGACCCCGCCGCCGACATGGACCGCGTCCGAGAAGCCCGCGGACTTGAGCACCGCGAGGACTTCCGCACTGCGGACACCCGTCTTGCAGTGCAAGACGATCTTCTTGTCCTGCGGCAGGGCGGAGAGCGCGGTGCCCATCAGGAACTCGTTCTTCGGGATCAGCTTGGCACCGGGGATCGAGACGATCTCGTACTCGTTCGGCTCCCGGACATCGATGATCTCGATGTTCTCGCCGTCGTCGATCCACTCCTTGAGCTGCTTGGGAGTGATCGTCGAGCCGGCCGCCGCCTCCTGGGCCTCCTCGGAGACGACGCCGCAGAAGGCCTCGTAGTCGATGAGTTCGGTCACGGTCGGGTTCTCGCCGCAGACCGCGCAGTCGGGGTCCTTGCGGACCTTGACCTGGCGGTACTGCATCTCCAGGGCGTCGTAGATCATCAGGCGGCCGACCAGCGGCTCGCCGATGCCGGCCAGCACCTTGATCGCCTCGGTGACCTGGATGGAGCCGATGGACGCGCAGAGCACGCCCAGCACCCCGCCCTCGGCGCAGGAGGGGACCATGCCGGGGGGCGGCGGCTCCGGGTAGAGGCAGCGGTAGCAGGGGCCGTACTCGGACCAGAAGACGCTGGCCTGGCCGTCGAAGCGGTAGATCGAGCCCCATACGTACGGCTTGTTCAGCAGCACACAGGCGTCGTTGACCAGATAGCGGGTGGCGAAGTTGTCCGTGCCGTCCACGATCAGGTCGTACTGCGAGAAGATCTCCTTCACGTTCTCGGCTTCGAGCCGCTCTTCGTGGAGGATCACGTTGACGTAGGGGTTGATGCCGAGCACGGAGTCGCGCGCGGACTCGGCCTTGGAGCGGCCGATGTCCGCCTGGCTGTGAATGATCTGGCGCTGGAGGTTCGACTCGTCGACCTCGTCGAACTCCACGATGCCGAGGGTGCCGACACCGGCCGCGGCCAGATACATCAGCGCGGGGGAACCAAGACCTCCGGCGCCCACACAGAGCACCTTCGCGTTCTTCAGCCGCTTCTGCCCGTCCATCCCGACATCCGGGATGATGAGATGACGGGAGTACCTGCGGACCTCGTCGACGGTCAGGTCGGCAGCGGGCTCGACCAGGGGTGGCAGCGACACAGGGACCTCAACTAAGGGATTGGCCGGTCATTCAGTAGGTTGTTCTCCCTGTAACACTGCCACGCCGCTCCTCATTCCAAGACTCTTCGTCCGATGCGCGAGACGAATTCGTCCCAGAAGCCGGGCAAGTTCTCGAACGGGCGATTCGCGCCCGCGCCCCGGTCCGTGAAGAAGACCGTCCCCGCGCCCTGCCAGCGGGCTATCCGGAGCGCCTCGTCCAGATGGGTGCGCGGCACCCCGTGGACGAGGTGGACGAAGCGCTCCGGCGGGTACTCCGCGGTCCAGGCCGCCGCCTGGGACCAGCGGTAGTCGCTCCAGGGGCCGGAGAAGGTGACCAACTGGTCGGCGGCTGCCGCGTATCCGGGGTGCGGGTGGATGCCGTGCCCGAGGACGAGGTACCCGCCGTCGTACGGGCTCCCGCCGTATGGGCTCCCGCCGTACGAGCCGCTGTCGTAGGGGCCGCTGTCGTACGGGCCCCTGTCGTACGGACGGCTCCGGCTCCCGTACGGGCCGCCGCCGCCCGGTCCGGCGTCCAGCAGGGTCTCCAGGGTCGCGGTGACCCTCCGTACGTGCGGCAGCTCGGCGCGGCCCGCCGGGCAGCGGTCGAGGTAGAAGCCGCCGACCCGGTACCAGTCGAGGAAGCGCCGGGCGTCGGCGACGAGCTCGGCGAGGGGCCGGCCGCCGTACGCGAGATCGAGGTGGCCGAGGACCCGCAGCCGTGCGTTGGTGAGCCGTCCCGCGGCGGCGAGGCAGTGCGGGTCGGGGCGGCTGCCGGGGCCGTTCGCGACATTGAGGACGGCCCAGTGGAGCGGGGTGGCGGGGCGGGTCAGCTCGGCCCACTCCATGGGCGCGACCAGCGGGTGCGCGTAGCCGGGGACGCCGAGGCCGGGGGCGCCCGCCCCGGCGGCGGTACGACCGGCCCCGGGGCGGGCGCCGCCGGACAGACCCGGCGGGGTGAGCCCGGCGGGCGAGGAGAGGCCGTTGCCGGGGGCCGGGAAGGGGGAGCCCCGGCGGCCACCGCCCGGGGCGCCCGGGGTCAGATACGACATGCCGCCTCCATCCAGATGTCGGCGAGCGACTCCTCCAGATTGATCCGGGGGCGCCAGCCGAGCCGGTCGCGCGCGGTCCGTACGTCGGCCTGCTGCCAGGCGCCGCAGCCGTCGGGGTACGGGAAGGGTCCTGCGCCCAGGTGTTCGGCGACCGTCTCGGGGCGGGGGGCGCCGATGACGGGGTGGCCGGGGCGCGGTCCCGGGGGGCCCTGGGGGAGGTCGAGTTCGTTGAGGGCGCCCGGGAACCCGGCGACCCTGGCGAGCACGGCGGCGGCGTCCCTGAGCTTCACGGCGCGGCCGGTGCCGATGTTGACGATGCCCTGGGCCGCGGAGAGCGAGGCGGCGTGCACGGCGCGCGCGATGTCGCGTACGTCCACGAAGTCGCGCTGGGCGCCGAGTCCGCCGAGCTTCAGCTCGCCGTCGCCGGCCTGCATGGCGCGGCGCATGGCCTCGGCGAGCCGGCCGAGCGGGGAGCCCGCCGGGGTGCCGGGTCCCACGGGCGAGAAGACCCGCAGGACGATGGCGTCGAGGTCGGAGCCGAGGACCAGTTCGGAGGCGGCGAGCTTGGAGACGCCGTACGGGCCGCCGGGGCGGGGCACGGCGTCCTCGGCGGTCGAGGAGCCCTGCTGGGAGGGGCCGTACTCGGAGGCGCAGCCGAGCTGGACGAGGCGGGCGCCGCAGCCGCTGCGGCGCAGGGCCTCGCAGACGGTGGCGACGGCGACGGTGTTGTGCCGGGTGAGTTCGCGGGCGCCGCCCCGGGTGGCCCCGGCGCAGTTGATGACGACCCCGGGGTGGACTGCGTCCAGGAACCGGGTGAGCGCGCCGGGGCTGCCGGTCGCGAGGTCGAACCGTACGTCGGCGTCGTCGCCGCGGCCGAGGGCGGTGAGGTGGACGGCGGGGTCGGCGAGGAGCCGGTCGGCCACGAAGCGGCCGAGGAACCCGTTGGCACCGAGGAGCAGGACCCTCATCGCGCGGCCCCTCCGTGCGGGCGGGCCGTGGCGGAGGCCGGTACCGCCGTGGCGGGGGCCGGTACGGGGGATTGCGGGGTCATGTCGTGCGTCTCCTTCTGCGTACTTCTTACGAGGGGTGTGGGGGGTGGGGGTGGGGCTGCGGGTGTGCGTGGGGGCTTCAGGTGTGCGCCGAGGCCCGGGAGAGGGCGACGGCGGCGTGGACGAGGAGGCCGAGGGCGGCGGCGCCGCAGGCGAGGGCGGGGACGGCGGCGGGGCCTCCGGCGTGGACGAGGGTGCGGACGGGCGCGGCGAGCGCTTCGGCGCCGGGGATCCGCGCGGCGAGGACGGAGGCGCAGGCCAGGAACTCCAGGACGGCGGCGGTGGCGAGCCCGGCGGCGGCGGACTCGGGGCGGCCGTGCACCGTGAGGAGCCTCGCCAGCAGGAAGAGGGTGCCGAGCGCGACGGTGGGCGTGAGAGCGACGCTTCCGGCGTGGACCAGGCGGGTGAGCACGGCCAGCGCGGCGAGGGCGCAGCCGTGGAGCGCGACGGTGCCGAGGAGCAGCGGCCGGGCCCGGGCGGCGAAGTCGGCGAGCCCCCGGCTGGCGGCGAGGGCGCGGCGGGCCCGTACCGAGAAGAGATGCGCGCACCAGGCGGCGGGCGCGACGGCGACGGCGAGCGTGACCAGGGGGGTCAGGGTGGCGGGCCAGGGGCCGTCGGGCCCCCCGGCGAGGAGCGCGGCGAGCAGGCCGTCGCCGCAGATCAGATAGGCGAGCAGGGCGTACGTCCAGAGCCCGGCGGCCGGTACGGTACGGCCTTCGGCGCGCAGCGGCCCCCGGCGCAGACAGGCGGAGAGGGTCCCGGAGAGCGCGAAGGCCCCGGCGAGCCCGGTGGCGAGCTGCCCCTGTCCGCTGGTGTGGCCGAGGCCGACGAGGGTGAGGGAGGCGATGGCGCCGGGCAGCAGCACGAGCCCGGCCCAGGAGGCGCGCCCGGCGCGTGGGCGCCGCCGGGAGCGCGGGGCGGCGGGTTCGCCGCTCCGCACGCCGGGGTGTGCACCGGGGTGCGGGGCCGGGGGCGTGCCGGCGTGCGGCCCGGGGAGCACCCCGGCGTGCGCGCCGTCGTAGGGAGCGGCGTGCGAGCCGGGGTACGGGGTGTCGTACCGGCTGTCGTACGGGCCGGGGTGCGGCGTCCCCTGGTGCCCTCCGGCCGTGCCCTCGCCGCCCCGGGGGTGGGTGTGGTGCGGGGCGCGGGCGTACAGCTCCTCGGCGAGCGAGAAGACATCGCGGTGGCGGAAGCGCGCGGCGGTGCGGTCGGTGATCCCGTGGGCTTCGAGCCCGGCGGCGATCTCCAGCGGGTCGACGGCCCGTTCGCAGAGCGCCCGGTGCCGGTGGAGCAGGGCCTTGACGGGATCGGCCGAACTCCGCCGCCCGGCGCCGCCCCGGACGACCCCGGCGGCATGGGCCGCCCGGGCCTCGCGGGGGTGGTGGAAGTACTGGGTGTCAGCCATCGTGGTGCTCCCCCGTTCCGGTGGCCGCTCCGGCGGTCGTGCCGGTGGTCGCGGCGGTGGTCGCGGCGGCGGTCGCCGCGATGGGCCGGCCGGGCGGGGCCGCCCAGCCCGGGGCCGTGGGCGGGGCCGGGTGGCGGCGGGCCGTCCAGTGGCCCGGGATATGGGTCTCGGGCGGGTGGGCGAAGGGGACGGGGGTACCGGTGGCGTCCACGGAGTCGGCCGGGCGGTGGACCGGGGCCCGGGAGATGAGCTCCAGGTAGAGCGCGCGGAACGCGGCCAGGTTCTGTTCGACGGTGAAGAGTTCCATCGCGCGGGCGCGCGCGGCGGCGCCCAGCCGGGCCCGGCGCTCCGGGTCGCGCAACAGCGCCACGCACGCGTCCGCGAGCGCCCGGGGGTTGCGCGGGGGCACGACCAGCCCCGTACCGCCGATGACCTCGACGACCGCGCCGACATCCGTGGAGACGGTGGCGCGTCCGCAGAACATCGCCTCGACCAGGCTGATCGGGAAGCCCTCGACCACGCTGGAGAGGACGACCAGGCACCCGGCGGCGTAGGCGTCCGGCAGCTCGGGGGTCTCGGGGCCGCCGATCTCCTCGAAGGAGACGGGGTTGTCGCCGACCGCGTGCGCGTCGGCCGCCTCGTCGGGGAAGAGCTGGGCCGCGAGCCCCTGGCAGTGCGCGAGATACGCCGCGCCGGCCGCGTCCCGTACGGGGGCGCCGACGATACGGAGCCGGGTGCCCGGCTCGGCCCCGCGGATCGCGGCGAAGGCGTGGAGCAGCGAGACCAGGTCCTTCGCCGGTTCGATCCGGCCGACCCAGACGAGCGTCTCCGGTTCCTGGGGGCCGTCGGGGCCGTGGGGACCCTCGGATCCGCGGGGACCGTCCGGGCCGTCGGGATTGTTCGGGCCGTCGGGACCGCCCAGGCCGTCGGGACCGTCCGGGCCGTCGGCGCCGACAGCTCCGAGGGCGTCCTCCTCCGCGCCGTATCCCTCGCCGTATCCCTCGCCGTAGCCCTCGCCGGGTCGCTCGCCCGACACCGCGTCGTATCCCTCGCCGACCGCCGCGAAGCGCGCCGCCTCCATCCCGGGGTAGACCGTGCGCAGCTTGGCGGGGTCGGCGCCGCACCGTTCCTGCCAGCGGCGGGCGTGCAGATTGCCCGGGGTGACGATGCCCGCCTGCCGGTAGATCTCGGCGGCGAGCCGCCGGTGGAACGCGGCGAGCAGCGCGCGCACCGGCGCCCGCGACGCGGCGTCCGCGCCCCCGGCCCCGGCGCCCGCCGCCGCGCCCGACGTCGCCAGGTAGTGCGCGCGCAGCCGTACGCCGTACTCGGTGACCAGCAGCGGGACCCCGAAGAAGCGTTTGGCCAGCAGCCCCGCCAGGGCGGCGGAGCCGCCGGATGCCGCGTGGCAGAGGTCGACCGCGCCCAGGCCGTCGTCCTCGTCGTACCAGTCGAGCGAGAGGGGGCGGAGCGCCCGCTCCAGCGCGTCGGCGAAGGCGAGGAAGTCGGGCACCGTCGCGCTCGCCACGCTCCGGCGTGCGCCGGGTGCCCGGCAAGCGGCCTCCAGAAGGCGTCCCGCGCTCTCGGAGCGGAGGGCCGTGGGCAGCCCGCCGCGCTCCCTGGCCAGGTCGGCCAGGCCGTACAGCCCGGCGGCGAAGACCTCGGCGCCGGCCCCGCCCGTGCCACTCCCCCCGCTCGCCCCGCCCGCGCCGCTCTCCGAGCAGATCGCCTCGGCCAGTTCGCCGAAGTGGAGCGCGAACCGGCGCCGGTCCCGCCGGCCGAACCCCCGGCTGTCGTCGGCCGGCCCCCAGAGCGGCGCCGTGCGCACCCGCTCGGCCGGCACCCGCGGCGGCAGCAGCACCCACCCGCCGCGCTCCTGGCGGGCGCTGCGGCTGAGCGCGTAGATGTCGAACGTGTGCGGTGCGAGCCCGCGTACGAGCCGGTCGCACCAGAGCCTGGACTCACCCGTCGCATACGGATACCCACCCTCCGTAAGCAGTCCGATCCGCACGAGCGCACCCCCGATCTCCCTTGTGGGCGGCCACCGTTGATCGGCGGACCGCAGCGGAAAGACCGTAAGCGGACAACCCGGTGGTACGACGGACGGTTGTCCGTCGTACCACCGGAAGGGGTGAATGCACGTAACTTTCTCGTTCCGGTAGCGTTCTGTGGCGCTACGAAAGGAGACGGTTACGCGGGGTACTTCCCAGGGGTCAGATCAGGGCGGCTTCCGCCGGGGGCACCGGCAGCGCTCTGCGGGCCGCGCGGCGCGCCGCCGCCACCCCGGGATCGAGCGCGGGAACGGCGGCGAGGAGCTGCTTCGTGTACGTCTCGGAAGGCGCCCCGTAGACCTCCTCGACCGTGCCCTGCTCGACGATCCGGCCGTCCTTCATGACCGCGATCCGGTCGCTGACCTGCCGGACGACGGCGAGGTCGTGCGCGATGAAGACCAGGGCGAGGCCCAGCTCCCGCTGGAGCTCCGCGAGCAACGCGGTGACCTGCGCCTGCGTCGTCACATCGAGCGCGGAGACCGGCTCGTCGCAGACGATCAGCCGGGGCTCGGCGGCGAGCGCGCGGGCGATCCCGACGCGCTGGCGCTGACCGCCGCTGAACTCGTGCGGATACCGGTCGTACCGGTCCGGGTCGAGCCCGACCCGCGTCAGCAGCCCGCGCACCCGCTCCACGGTCTCCTCCTCGTCGAGCACCCCGGCGGCCCGCAGCGGATCGGCCACGGACTCGCCCACCGAGCGGCGCGGATTGAGCGAGGAGACCGGGTCCTGGAAGATCATCTGGAGCTCGCGGCGGTAGGGGCGCAGCTCCTTCTCGGAGGCCGCGCCGATCTCCGTGCCCCGGTACCGCAGCGTCCCCGCGGTCGGGTCGAGGAGCCGGACGAGCATCCGCCCGAGGGTGGTCTTGCCGCTGCCGGACTCCCCGACGATGCCGAGGGTCTGCCCCGGCTCGACGGTGAGCGAGACCCCGTCCACGGCGGTGACGGTCTGCCGTCCGCGCCGGAACTCCCGGCGCAGCCCGGCCGCTTCGATCAGCGGTCCGCCGGCCTCCACGGGAACCCGCTCCACCGGTCCGTCCACCCTCGGCACCGCGGCGAGCAGCGCCCGCGTGTACGGCTCCCGGGGCGCGCCCAGCACCTCCGCGACGCCGCCCCGCTCGATCTGCCGCCCGTCCCGCATGACCAGCACCTCGTCGACGCTCTCCGCCGCGACCCCGACGTCGTGGGTGACGAGGAGCAGCCCCATGCCGGTCTCGTGGCGCAGGTCGTGGAGGAGGTCGAGGATCTGCGCCTGGACCGTCACGTCGAGCGCGGTGGTCGGCTCGTCCGCGATCAGCAGGCGCGGTTCACAGGCGAGCGCCATCGCGATCAGCGCACGCTGGCGCATTCCGCCGCTGAACTCGTGCGGCCGGGAGCGTGCGCGGCGCGCGGCGTCGGGGATGCCCACGCGGTCCAGCACCTCGACCGCCCGCGCACGCGCCGCGCGCCGGGTGGTGTCGTTGTGCACCCGGTAGACCTCGGCGATCTGGTCGCCCACCGCGTAGTACGGGTCGAGCGAGGAGAGCGGGTCCTGGAAGACCATCGCGGCCACCGCGCCGCGCAGCGCGCGCAGTTCGCGGTCGGTGGCGGTGGCGAGGTCCGTACCGGCGACCCGGACCGTGCCGCCGACCCGCGCGCCGGTCCCCCGGTGCAGCCCGAGGAGCGCGCCGGCGACGGTGCTCTTGCCGCTGCCGGACTCACCGACCAGGGCGAGGGCGCGCCCCGCCGCGAGCGAGAAGGAGAGCCCGTCCACGGCGCGTACGGTCTCCTCGCCGGCCGCACCGGCCGCGCCCCCCGCGCCGAACGCGACGGTCAGGTCCTCGACCAGCACCAGCGGTTCGGCCGCCTCCGAGAAGCCCCCAGGGGAGCCCCCGGAGGCGGCCCCGGTCGTGCGCGTCACAGCAGTGCCACCCTTCGGTCGGCCGCGGCGTACAGCAGGTCCGCCACGACATTGGCCAGTACGACGGCCGCGCCGGTCACCAGCACCACGCCCATCACCACCGGCAGATCCACGTCCCGTACCGCCTCGATCAGGGTCTTGCCGATGCCGGGGATGCCGAACAGCGTCTCGGTGAGCACCGCACCGCCGATCACCGTGCCGAAGTCGTTCGCGTTGAGCGCGATGACCGGCGGCAGGGCGCCGCGCAGCGCGTGCCGTCCGACGACCGCCCGCTCACCGACGCCATAGGCGCGGAAGGTGCGGATATGGTCGTCGGCCAGCGTCTCCAGGGTCGAACTCCGGGTCAGCCGCGCGTATTTGGCGCTCTCGAAGAGCCCGAGGGTGAGCCAGGGCAGCAGCATGTTCCACGCCCACTGCTCGGGGTCGTCGCTCAGCGCCACGTACGACGGGAAGGGCAGCAGCCGCAGATAGGCGCAGACCAGCATCAGGAGCAGCAGCCCCAGGATGAAGACGGGCGTGGCGGTCCCGACGAGGGTGAGCAGGGTCAGCGCGCGCTCGGTGATGCCGCCGCGCCGGAGCGCGGAGAGCAGCCCGGTGCCGACGCCGACGGCCAGCCAGACCGCCATGGCGCCGACGGCGAGGGAGAGCGTGGCGGGCAGCCGCTCCAGCAGGAGCTGGGTGACCTGCTGGTCGGACTTGTACGAGAAGCCGAGGCAGGGCGCGTCGCAGTGGAGCAGCGCGGTGCCGGTGGAGTAGTCGCGTCCGGCGACGATCCCGCGCAGGAACTCCCCGTACTGGGTGAGCACGGAGTGGTCGAGCCCCAGCCGCTCGCGGACCTGGTCGACCTGCGCCGTGGAGCACCGTTCCCCGCAGGAGAGCCGGGCCGGGTCGCCGGGCGCGAGGTAGAAGAGCGCGTAGATGACGACGGAGAGCACGAGCAGGACCAGGAGCGCGCCGGCGAGCCGTTTGATCAGATAGCGCGTCATGAGGCGGTGTCCTTGAGGTCCTTCGGATCCTGGAGAGGGGTACGGGCGGACGCGTCCGGGATACGGTCCGACGCGTCCGCCATACGGGACGACGTGCCCGCCGTACGGTCCGAGGCGTCCGCCGTACGGTCCGAGGCGTCCGCCTTGCGGTTCCGGCCGCCCGCCCGGGTCCCGACCCGCAGCCGGCTCGCCTCACGCGGGTCGAGTGCCGTCCGTACCGCGTCACCGAGCACGGTGAAGGAGAGCACGGTCACGAAGAGCAGCCCGGCGGGGAGCAGGACGTACATCGGGTCGGCGCGGAACCAGGTCTGCGCGGTCGACAGCATCACGCCCCACGACGGGGTGGGCGGCTTGACGCCGACGCCGAGGAAGGAGAGCGACGCCTCGATGACGATGTTGGTGGGGACCAGGATCGCCGCGTAGGTGATGACGGGCGCGGCGAGCGAGGGCAGCAGTTCGCGCCGCGCCACCCGGAAGGGCCCCGAGCCCGCCAGCCGGGCGGCGGCCACGAAGTCGAGGTGTTTCAGGGTGAGGGTCTGGGCCCGTACGATCCGCGCCGTACCGCCCCAGTTGAGCAGGCCGATGATGAGGATCAGCAGCAGCGGGCGGGGGAAGTCGGCGGAGACGACGGCGGTCAGCGCGATGGCGAGGACCAGCATCGGCAGGGCGATCATCACATCGGTGACGCGGCTGAGGAGGGTGTCCACCCACCGGCTGCCCAGCCCGGCGGCGAGTCCGACGGTGATGCCGATGGCGACCTGCACCGCGGTGGCGCCGACGGCGACCAGCAGCGAGATCCGGGCGCCGTAGAGCAGGCGTACGAAGAGGTCGCGCCCGGTGGAGGGCTCGACGCCGAGCCAGTGGTCGCCGCTCACCCCGCCGAAGGAGCCGAAGGGGACGCCGCCGCGCGCCGAGTCGACGAGGTCGTCGTGGTACGTGTTGACGTCCTGGCCTTCGAGGGCGGCGAGCAGCGGCGCGGCGAGCGCGAGCGCCACCAGCAGCGCGAGGACGCCCCCGGCCACCAGGGCCGAGGGGCGGGCGCGCAGCCGGCGCCAGACCTGTCCGGCGCCGGAAACCCCGCCGGAGGGCGCGCCGGGCGGTGCGGCCGGGGCGGCCGGGAGGGAGCCCGCGGGGCCCGCCGTCCCGGCCGCCACCGGATCGGGAGCGGTACTCACTTGACCGCGACCTGCGAGATGTCGAGGACGCCGGTCCAGTCGCTGATCACGATGTTCTTGACGTCCTTGCCGTACAGCCGCTTGTAGACGGGGTGGAAGAGCGGTACGTCGAGGGCCTGCTCGCCGATCTTCTTGTCGAGTGCGCCCCAGCGCTTCGCGGCGGCGGAGAGGTCGGTCAGCTTGTTGATCTCGTCGATCTCCTTGTTGACCGCCGGGTCGTCGAGCTGGGCGTGGTTGAAGTTGGAGCCGTCCTTGACGATCTGCCGGCCGTCGAAGATCGGGGCGAGGAACGGGCCGCCGGACGGCCAGTCGGCGCCCCACCGGGAGAGGAAGAAGCCGGGCGAGTCCTGGTAGCTCCAGCGCGCCTCGTTGAACGCGTTCGGCTCCAGGCCCACCAGCTTGACGGTGATGCCCGCCTTCTTCAGCCCCTCCTGGACGGCGGTGGCGACCTCGGGGCTGGTCTCCCGGTTCTGCGCGGTGGAGTGGGTGAGGGAGATGGTCAGCCCGTTGGGATAACCGGCCTCCTTCAGCAGCTCCTTGGCCTTCGCCGGGTCACCGGTCTTGCCGGCCGGGAAGTGGTCGTACGGCGTGTAGCCGAACGCCTTCTGCTCGGGCAGGAAGGTGGTGGCGGGCTCGGCGAGCGCGGAGCCGCCCGCCGCGTTGATCACGCTGGTGCGGTTGACGGCGTACGCGATGGCCTGGCGCACCTTGGGGTTGTCGAACGGCTTCACCTTCGGGTTGAAGGCGAGGTAGTTCGTGTAGCCGAAGTGGCCGGTGCCGACCCGCGCGGCGAGCGCCTTGTCGCTGCCGACCTGGGCGAGTTCGGCGGGGCCGAGGTTGGTGTCGGTGGTGACGGCGGCGGCGTCGGCGCCCGAGCTGGTGGCGAGCCGCTGGTTGATGACGGCCGCGTCGAGACCGGCCTTGACGTCGATCTTGTCGGGGTAGGCGTGGCGCTGGTCGTCGGTCTTCTCGGACCAGTGGGGGTTGCGCTCCAGCACCATGTGCTGGCCGTCGCCCTCGTTCTTGACGACCTTGTACGGGCCCGAGGAGACCGGGTGCTCCTCGTACTTGGCGCCCTTGTCCTTCGCCTTGGGCACCGGCGCGAACTGGGTCTGGGTGGCGACGAAGGGGAAGTCGCCCTCGGGCTTGTTCAGCTTGAAGACGATGGTCCTGGCGTCGGGGGTGACGATCGAGGCGAGCCCCTTGGGAGCCTTGTAGACGCCCGGGTAGTCGGCGCCGCCGACCAGCCAGTCCCGCAGGTAGGGGGCGCCGCCGGAGAGCTCGGCGGCGAAGGAGCGCTCGATGCCGTACTTGATGTCGGCGGTGGTGATCGGGGTGCCGTCCTCGAACTTCAGCCCCTCTTTGAGGGTGTACGTCCACTCGGTGGCGTCGGCGTTGGGCCGGCCCGTGTCGGTGGCGAGGTCGGGGACGACCTTGGTGCCCTCGGCGCCGTTGGCCCGGTTGCGGGTGGTCAGCGTACGGAAGACGAGCGAGGGGACGTTGCCGCCGCCGGAGGTGTAGAGGCGTGCCGGGTCGAAGTCGGTCTGCGCCTCGGTGTTGAGCACCGAGAGCGTGCCGCCCTTCTGGGGCTTGCCCTGGGCCGCTCCCTCGCCCTTGGCATCGTTGTCCTGGGGGCCCGCGCAGGCGGCGGCCCCCACGGCCACGGCCAGGGTGACGGCTGCCGCGGCCACGCGGCGGTGGTTGACGGACGGTTGACGCATCGGGAGAGCCTCTCGGTGGGCTGCGCGCACGGCGGGCACAGGAGTGACGGCGTGCACCAGGGTGGCAGGGGTGGGCAGGGCGGAACAGAGGGCGTGGGGCGCCCGGTGTCCGCGCGGGCGGCAGCGGCCGAGGTGGTACGAGGGGGAGCCGGACGCCGCGTCCGCGCTACGGACAGGGGTGCGCCGGGCAGGGTCGGCCCGCGGCGCGGTGGCGGCGGGAGGGACGGGCCCGGGGCGGCGTCAGCTACAGAGAATGTCGGCCACGCACAGCGGCGTCACGCCGATGAGCGCGAGCTCAATGGCGGCGTGACGGCAGGCGGGTGCGTGGGCGGACGACATGGGGAGAAATATGAACGAGCGGATGTTCGCATGTCAACGCGGAGTGAGACATCGCGCCCACCATGCGGACAGACCCTGGACGCCCGGGAACCCGTCACCGCTCCGGGTAGACCCAGGGGTTCGGGCGGCACTTGATGCCGTCGATGTCCAGCGTCTTCGTCTGCTGCTGCATCACCGGCGCGAGCGCGCCCGGCGTGCGGCAGCTCACATGGTTGTGGCCGAGCCGGTGGCCGACCTCGTGGTTGATCAGCATCTGCCGGTACGGGAGCATCGCCTTCGGCCCGAAGGTCGCGGCGCCCCGCGCCCACCGGAAGGCGTTGATCATCACGCGGTCGGTCGATGCGGAGTCGCAGGAGACGTTGTCGACGGTCGTGTCGAGTCCGGATTTGGCGCACCAGACCCCGGTGGTCCCGGGGCTGGCCAGCGTGATCACGAAGTCGGGCTCGCCGCTGGAGACCCGTTCGAAGGTCATGGCCCCGTTGTGGGCCCAGCTCCGCTGGTCGTTGAGGGTCTTCTGGACGGCGTCGGCGAAGAGCGTCCCGTCGAGGCCGAGCCCGTTCTCGATGTCGACGCGGTAGCGGAACTTCTGTCCCTTGCCGGGCGCCTTCGCCAGCCCGGGCACGGCGGTGAAGGTGCCCGCCGCCGTGAGGTCGGCGTCCAGCGGGAACTGCCGGGTCATCAGCTCCGCGTACGTGGCCGCCGGGGCGCTCGCCGCCACCGTCGGCTCCCCGGCGTGCGGGGCGGTCCGGTCGTCGGAGCGTGAGGCGCCGTCCTGGTCCGTACGGTCGCTCCCGCCCGCCGCCGTGGCCCCGCTCCGGTCACCGGCGCCGCCGGTGAAGTGCCCGATCACCACGACCGCCAGCACGGTGGTCACCGCGGCGGCGGCGACCCCGGTGAGCGCGCGCCCCCACCCCGGTCCGGCGGACTCGTCCCCGCCCCCGCCCCCCGCGCCGTCCTCGTTGCCGTCCTCGCCGGTGACCGTGGTACCGGTACGGTCGCCACCGTCCCTGGCCCCGGGCACCGGCGCGGCCACCGGCGCGTCGAACGCCTCCACGAACTCCTTGCGCGGCCCGGGCACCACCGGCACCGGGGCGGTATCCGCCACACCGGCCCCCGCCTCACCGGGCGCCGTACGAGCCGAGGCGCCACCCGGCCCCGTACGCCGGAAAGCCCCGCCCGGACCCGGCACCGTACCGGCCGGCGCACCGCCCGACCCGCCGCCCACCGGCCCCACGCCGGACGCCGCACCACCCGGCCGCGCACCACCGGGCCCCGTACCCGCCGGGGCGCCGCCCGGCCCGTCACCCGCCGGGCCACCGCCCGGCGCCGTACGGCCGAAAGCCCCGCCCGGGCCCGTACCCGTCGAAGGGGCGCCCGCAGCGCCCGTGGCCCGGTCCTTCGGGCCGCGGGCCGGGGTGCCGCGCCAGTCGCCGTAGCGGCCCTGGCCGCCCCAGCCGCCGCCGGTCTCGCGCTGCTCGGGGTGGCCGCCGCGCACCTGGGGGACGCCGTGCGCGGGCGTGCCGTACCCCGGTCCGCCGTGCTGGTCGGGGCCGAGCGCCGCACGGCCGCCAGGGCCCGGTTCCGGGCCGGGCCCGCCGTCCTCCTCGGGGCGCCGGCGACGCCCCTGGCCGGGGCCCTCGCGCTGCTCCTGGCCCGGGGAGCCCTGCGATACGGGGCTTCTGCGGCTGTGTCGTCCCACGCCCCGGATCAGCTCCTGCCGTCTTCGTCCGTCGGTTCTTCGTGCGCCACGCCCGGCCGGTTCTCGGCGATGAGTTCCCGGCAGGCCTCCGCGACCTCGCGCGGGTACTCCATCATGGCCACGTGCCCCGCGTCCGGGAGCGTGAGCAGCCGTGCGTCACGGAAGGCGGCCGAGGCACGGCGCGCCATCCGGTACGAGACGAGCTGGTCCCGCCCGCCGTAGACCAGCAGGGTCGGGGCGAGTACCCGTTCCGCCTGCCGCCACAGCGCATGCTGCCCGCCGAGCGTGTACGCGTCGACGATACCGCGTGCGGAACCCCTCATCGCCGCCCAGAAATGCGGCAGTTGAAGCCGGCGTTCCATCTCGGCCACGGCGTGGCGAACATCCTCCGCCGCGGCCCGCGCCGGGTCGCCGTAACAGAGCCGCACCACGCCGAGGGTGCGCTGTTCCGCCGTCCACCCCCGGGTCAGCCGGCCGAAGAGCCCGGCGACCCCGGGCACCGCGAGCAGCGCCGTGGGCAGCGCGGTCCGCTGCACCAGGAGCTCCGGGAGCGCCGGGGAGACCAGCGTCAGCGTGCGCACCAGGTCGGGCCGGACGGCGGCGACCCGGGTGGCGACCGCGCCGCCGAGGGAGTTGCCGAGGAGATGGACGGGGCCGCGCCCCGCCGCGTCCAGCAGCCGGATCACCGCGCGGGCATGGCCGGGCACCGAGTAGTCGCCGTCGGCGGGCGGCGCCGAGTCCCCGAAGCCGGGCAGGTCCACGGCCTCCCCGTCGACCAGGTCGGCGAGGTACGGCATCAGCGCCGACCAGTTCTGCGAGGAGCCGCCGAGCCCGTGCACGTACAGCGCGGGCCCGGCACCGGGCCGGGTCGCCGGGCGCGCCCGTACGGCGAGGTCGAGCCCGGGGAGCGTGACCCGGCGCAGCTCCTCCCCCTCCGCGACCCGGACGGGGCCCGCCTTCGGAGCCGCGGCGGCGGCTACGGATCGCGGCAGCTCGGTCGAGGACATGCGGCAATGTTACGAGACGATCACGCCCCCGGTTCACGTGTTCGGCATCACAGGGCGCACGTTCGGCGCGGGGGAGCCGCCGGGACGGTCGTACGAGAGCCGTATGGCGCGGGTGACCCCCTGCTCCTACGCTCGGAGGGGAGAGAAAGGGGGTCGGTATGAGTGTCGATCCCACGGACCCCGACACCTTCGAACCCGACACCTCCGTACCGGCGACGGACGACGAGATCCCCGAGGCGGACGCCGCCGAGCAGCGTACGGACGCGGGGAGCGGCCCCGACGAGCCGCTGACCCACATCGACCCGGAGAAGGCGAGCGAGGGCGACGCGGCCGACCAGGCGCGATCGGCCGGTCCGGCCGACGACGAGGAGTACCGCTGAGCGGCGCCCGGCTACCGCACGCGTCCGGTCCGTGAAATTCTGCCTCCTCACCACGCGCCGCCGGGTTACCCAAAAGTACGATGGCGGAGCGGCGCACCACGCGCAGAGAACGATTTTTTGGGAGGCGGCGTGACAGCCATAGAGCAGACCGAGGCGGCGCGCCCGCGAGGCATCCGCCTGCCGCGTCGCGCCCGGCGCAACCAGCTCCTGGGTGCCGCGCAGGAAGTCTTCGTCGCCCAGGGGTACCACGCGGCGGCCATGGACGACATCGCCGAGCGCGCGGGCGTCAGCAAGCCCGTGCTGTACCAGCACTTCCCCGGGAAGCTGGAGCTGTACCTCGCCCTGCTGGACCAGCACTGCGAGGCACTGCTGCTGGCGGTCCGTACGGCGCTGGCGTCGACGACGGACAACAAGCTGCGCGTCGAGGCGACCATGGAGGCGTACTTCGCGTACGTGGAGGACGAGGGCGGCGCGTTCCGCCTGGTCTTCGAGTCGGACCTGACGAACGAGCCGGCCGTACGGGAACGGGTGGACCGGGTCGCGCTCCAGTGCGCCGAGGCGATCTCGGAGGTGATCGCCGAGGACACCGGGCTCTCCCAGGAGGAGTCCATGCTGCTGGCGGTGGGCCTCGGCGGGGTCTCCCAGGTGGTCGCGCGCTACTGGCTCTCCAGCGAGTCGCAGATCCCCCGCGCGCAGGCCGTGGGGCTGCTCACCTCGCTGGTCTGGCGCGGCATCGCCGGTTTCCCGCTGCACGGCGGCGAGCCCCACGAGACCCGGTGACCCGACGGGCCCCGCGAGCCGCGGCGGGACCACCGGCCACGGTGGTTCCCCGCGTGTTCGCTGCGGGCGTGCACCGCGGCGTCTTCCGGAGGGTCGCTCCGGGCTAATGTGGCCGGGTACAGCGCGGCTGGCCGCGCACCGCAGACCGTTCGGAGGGACATAGCCGTGGAGGTCAAGATCGGCGTGCAGCACACGCCCCGCGAGATCGTTCTGGAGAGCGGGCAGTCCGCCGCCGAGGTCGAGGGAGCCGTTTCCGCGGCGCTGGCCGGCAAGGCGCAGCTCCTCAGCCTCACGGACGACAAGGGGCGCAAGGTGCTCGTACCGGCCGAGCGGATCGCGTACGTGGAGATCGGCGAGCCGACGGCGCGACGGGTCGGTTTCGGCAACCTGTAGCGACCGGCGGTGCGAAGTGGCCCGGTGGGATTCCGTTTCCCGCCGGGCCACTTCGCCGTGTCGAGGGTTGCTCCCACCGGTCGCCGGGTAGCTACGTGACGGGCCGAAAGGTCCGGACCGCGTACCCCTCCCGGCGATGTGAGGTGATTGGCAGTGATCCTGGAAATCCTCGGATCGGTCCTGCTCGGACTCGGTCTCTCATGGGCCGCCGCCCGTCATCTGGCGGACCGCCTGCCCGCGCTCCGTACGGTGTACGCGGCGGGCCCGCTCGGCGCCCTCTTCGGCGCGTACGTGACGCACATGGCGCTCGGCTCGGGCCATGTCATGGCGACCCTCGTGGGCGCGCTGCTGGTGGCCTCGGTGCTGCTCTCGCTGCTGCTGCGCCCGGCGGGCCGGCCGCTGAGCCGCGCCATACCGTCCTGACGCGGCCCCGGCGGCCGTACGTGCTCCGGCCCGCTCCGTCTCCGGCCCGCTCCGTGGTTACGCGGCGAGGCCGAGCGCGGCCATCCGCTTGGTGTGCGCCTCGGTGATCCGGGAGAACATCCGGCCGACCTCGGCGAGGTCGAAGCCGCCCGCCACCCCGCCCACCAGCATCGTGGAGAGCGCGTCCCGGTCGGCCACCACCCGCTGGGCCTGCGAGAGCGCCTCGCCCATCAGCCGCCGCGCCCAGAGGGCGAGCCGGCCGCCGACGCGCGGCTCCGCCTCGATCGCCGCGCGCACCTTCTCCACGGCGAAGTTGCCGTGCCCGGTGTCGTCCAGCACGGCGAGGACGAGCGCCCGGGTGTCGGTGTCGAGCCGGGCGGCGACCTCGCGGTAGAAGTCGCTGGCGATCGAGTCGCCCACATACGCCTTGACCAGGCCCTCCAGCCAGTCCGACGGCGCGGTGAGCTGGTGGAAGTCGTCCAGCGCCTTGGCGAACGGCTCCATGGCCTCGGTCGGCTCGGCGTCGACCGCCCGCAGCCGCTCGTTCAGCTGTTCGAAGTGGTGGAACTCCGCGGCGGCCATCTTCGCCAGCGCCGCCTTGTCCGCCAGGGTCGGCGCGAGCTTGGCGTCCTCGGCCAGCCGCTCGAAGGCCGCCAGCTCCCCGTAGGCGAGCGCGCCCAGCAGATCCACCACCGCGGCGCGGTACTGCGGCTCGGCCGAGGCCGTCGCCCAGTCCTGGGCGGCGATACCGGTCGGCGCGGCCTCCTCGGCCGCCTCGGCCCGCTCGGCGGCGGCGGACGCGGGCTCGGGCTCGGTGGGGTGGGCGGGGTCGGGCGTCTCGGGCGTCTCCATGAAGGGCACAATAGCCCGCTGCGACCGGACCGTACCGTGCCCGGTCGGCGGCCGGACGGAGGCCCGTGAGGGCAGCCGGAACCCGTTCGTCACACCGTTCGGACTCATTCGCCCGACACACATGCGCGATTCCGGGGTATGGTGGTAATGCGCCTGCCGACTATCCGGCGGGCCATCGCATGTTTCACAGTGTTTGAACGAGGTCCGTTCCTCACGGACAGGCCCCAGAGGATGCCCGGTCGGTGGCCCGATCGGCTCCGACCCCGACCGCCCTCCGCGCGGACCGTGCGCACAGCAGCGTACGACCGCAGATGAGGGGCCCCCTCAGCGGCATGAGCGCTCTGAGCGACGGCAGTGGTCCCGCGCCATCCGGCCAATCCACGGCCGGCCGAGTACCCAGGTGCGGTACGACCCCCGGCGTTCGCCTCACGCCGCGTCTCACAGAAGAGGCAGCACCCTGACTACGACTTTCCGAGAACTCGGAATCCTCCCCGAAACCGCCGAAGCCCTCGAAGCCGTCGGCATCGTCTCTCCCTTCCCCATCCAGGAGATGACCCTCCCGGTCGCCCTGTCCGGCAAGGATGTCATCGGACAGGCCAAGACCGGCACCGGCAAGACGCTCGGCTTCGGCCTCCCGCTGCTGGAGCGCGTCACCGTCCCCGCCGACGTCGAGTCCGGCCGGGCCGACGCCGACCGGCTCACCAACGCCCCGCAGGCCCTCGTGGTCGTCCCCACCCGCGAGCTCTGCCAGCAGGTCACCAACGACCTGCTGACCGCGGGGAAGGTACGGAACGTACGGGTCCTCGCGATCTACGGCGGCCGGGCGTACGAGCCCCAGGTGGAGGCCCTCAAGAAGGGCGTCGACGTGGTCGTCGGCACCCCGGGCCGCCTGCTCGACCTGGCCGGCCAGCGAAAGCTGGACCTCTCGCACGTCCGCGGCCTCGTCCTCGACGAGGCGGACGAGATGCTCGACCTGGGCTTCCTCCCCGACGTCGAGAGAATCATCCAGCTCCTCCCGGCCACCCGCCAGACGATGCTGTTCTCCGCGACGATGCCCGGCGCGGTCATCGGCCTCGCCCGCCGCTACATGTCGCAGCCCACCCACATCAGCGCCACCTCGCCGGACGACGAGGGCGCGACCGTGGCCAACACCACCCAGCGGGTCTACCGCGCCCACTCCATGGACAAGCCGGAGATGGTCGCGCGCATCCTCCAGGCCGAGGGCCGCGGGCTCGCCATGATCTTCTGCCGCACCAAGCGCACCGCCGCCGACATCGCCGACCAGCTCTCCCAGCGCGGCTTCGCCGCCGGGGCGGTCCATGGCGACCTCGGCCAGGGCGCCCGCGAGCAGGCGCTGCGCGCCTTCCGCAACGGCAAGGTGGACGTGCTGGTCTGCACCGACGTCGCCGCGCGCGGTATCGATGTCGAAGGTGTGACGCATGTCATCAACTACCAGTCGCCGGAGGAGGAGAAGACCTACCTCCACCGCATCGGCCGGACCGGCCGCGCGGGGGCGTCCGGTACGGCGGTGACGCTGGTCGACTGGGACGACATCCCGCGCTGGCAGCTCATCAACAAGGCGCTGGACCTCGGCTTCCCGGAGCCGCCGGAGACGTACTCCACCTCCCCGCACCTCTTCGAGGAGCTGAACATCCCGGCCGGTACCAAGGGCGTGCTGCCCCGTGCCGAGCGCACCCGCGCCGGGCTCTCCGCCGAGAAGGTCGAGGACCTGGGCGAGACGGGCGGCCGGGGCCGCAGGTCCGCCCCGTCGGCGCCGGTACGGGAGGAGCGCCCCGCCCGTACCCGGACTCCGCGCCAGCGCCGCCGTACCCGGGGCGGTGCCCCGCTGGACGCGTCCGCCGCGACGGCCGCCGCCGCGACCGCTCCGGCGCCCGCCCCCACGGCGGACGCCGAGCCGCAGTTCCAGACCGTCCACACCGCCGTGGCCGAACTCCCGGACGGGCCGCGCACCCCGCGCCGCCGCCGTCGCACCCGCGCCGCCGCCGGTGGCCCCACGGGCGTCTCCGCCGGTACGGAGAGCTCGGTGCCGGAGCCGGAGACGGTGACCACGGACGCCGTGATCGCGGCGGCCCCCGTGGTGGCCGAGCCCGAGGCCCCGGCCAAGCCGCGCCGCCGCCGTACCCGCGCCGTGAAGACCGCGCCCGCCGTCGCCGAGGCCGCCGTGGCCGAGGCCGCCGTGGCCGAGGCCGCCGTGGCCGAGGCCGCCGTGGCCGCTCCGGAGGCGCCGGTGACGGCCGAGGCCCCGGCCGAGGAGCCCAAGCCGCGCCGCCGCACCCGGGTCACCAAGCCCAAGGCCGCCGAGGCCGACGGGGCCGCCGAGGCCACCGAGGCCGCCGAGGCCGCCGCGCCCAAGCCCCGGCGCCGTACCCGGGTCACCAAGCCGAAGGCCGCCGAGGCCGAGGCGTGCGCCCCGGAGGCGCCGGAGGCCCCGAAGGCGGAGGTCGCGGCGGCGGCCCCGGCCAAGCCGCGCCGCCGTACCCGCGCCACCGCCGCGAAGAAGGCCGCCGCCCAGCCCGAGGAGGGCTGAGCCCGGCAGCCCGGCCGGGCCCCGCCGAGGGACCCGTACCACCGCCGTGTCACACCGCCGATGGCCCGTCGCCCCGCACCCCGGGGGTGCCGGGCCATCGGCGGTGTGCGGGCCCGGTTAGCCTCGTCGCATGAGTCGGCCGCCCACCTTCACCCCGCCCCCCTGCGCCCGCGCCCGGACCCTCGCCACCCGCCGTGGCCGGTTCGCCGTCCTCGACGCGCGGCCCGCCGGGGAACCGCACGGGACCGTCCTGATGGTGCCCGGGTACACCGGGTCCAAAGAGGACTTCATCGCGCTGCTCGAACCGCTCGCCGAGGCCGGGTACAGAACCGTCGCCGTGGACGGCCGGGGCCAGTACGAGACCGAAGGACCGGACACCCGGGAGGCTTACGCCCAGGACGAGTTGGCCGCCGACGTACAGGCACAGGCGGAGGCGCTCGACACCCCCCTGCATCTGCTCGGCCACTCGCTCGGCGGCCAGATCTCGCGCGCCGCCGTCCTGCTCGACCGGACCCCGTTCCTCTCCCTGACCCTGATGTCCTCGGGCCCCGCCGAGGTCGCCCCCGGCCAGCGGGAGCGGATCAAACTGCTCAGCGACGCGCTCGCGACGCTGACCATGGCGGAGGTCTGGGAGGTGATGCGGTCGATGGAGTCACCCGTGGCGGATCTGGCGGCCCCCGCCCCCGGCGACGGCGCGGAGCTCCGCGAGCGCTGGGTCCGCACCCACCCGGCGCAGCTCCTGGTCACGGGGGCGCAGCTCACCGTGGAGCCGGACCGGGTGGCCGAGCTGGCCGCCGTGCGGCGGCTGCCGTTCCATGTGATCTCGGGCGAGCGGGACGAGGTGTGGCCGGTGCCGCTCCTGGACGACATGGCGGTACGGCTCGGGGCGCACCGGACGGTTGTCGCGGGGGCGGAGCACTCTCCCAACACCGGCCGGCCGGCGGAGACGGCGGCGGCGCTCGCCGACTTCTGGGACACCCTGTACTGACCGCCGTACCACCGGCACCCGTATCACCGACGCCCGCGCCACCGGCACTCGTACCAGCGGCACGCCCGTGACCTGCCCCGAAGATCTGCGGGAACGATCCTGCCGGCCCGCTGGTATGCCGGTGCCGGAGCGCTAGAACGTCGACTGGAGGTGCTGCCAGAAGCCGTCGCGCAGCGACCGGCGGAGCATGGCATGGCCCCGCAGCGAGCGCTGGAGCAGCCTCTCGGCCTCGATGAGCAGGTCCTGGTCGACCGGGCCCGGCAGATACGGATGGCCCGGCAGCAGCTCCGCCATGGCCTCCCGGCCCCGTTCGGCCAGCCAGGTCGCGGCGATCTGGGCGCCGATGAAGCGCACCTGGTCGCGGGAGGGCGGGGGCTCGCCCTCGTGCTCGTACGTGGTGACCGGGCGCCGGGTCACATACGGCTTGCAGAACTCCAGGTCGAAGGTGCGCTGGCTGTCGACCTCCCAGAGCAGGGGCTCGGCCTGGTTGGAGCCCTCGCTCGCCTCGATGCCCCAGAGGTGGACGCGGGCCCCGTACCCCTGCGCCGCCTCGACCGCGGGGACCAGGTCCTCGTCGCCGCCGATGAGGGCCGCGTCGCTGATGGCGCGGTGCCGGGCGAGCGATTCGAGGTCGGTGCGGATGAGGGAGTCGACGCCCTTCTGCTGGTTGTTGGCGTTGAGGTTGCCGAGCCTGACCTTGACGTCCGGGAGTTCGGCGATGGACTGCTGCTCGGCGGTGTGGATCCGGCGCCGGGCGCCGTCGTACCAGTAGACGCGGAGCAGCCGGCTGTCCGCGAAGATGGTCCTGGCCATGTCGATCAGGGCCTCGATGAGCCCGCCGGCGTCCAGGTCGAAGGAGCGCCGGTCCTCGGTGCCCGTGACCAGCAGCCCGGCGGCGGCGTAGACATATCCGGCGTCGACGAAGAGGGCGTGCGTGGACGGGGTCTTGGCGACCTCGGCGAGCATGCGCCGCAGCAGCTCGTTGGTGAGATCCAGCGCCGCCCCGATGGCGGCGGTGGACTCCGAGAGGGGCCCGAGGGGGGCGCCCGGAGGGATTCCCGGGTGGATTCTGGTGTCGCCGCCCGTACTGATCTCTTTGATCTCTGCCTCGTCCATACGCCGTTCATTCTCCGTGACCGTCACCTTACTCACCAGTACTTAGTCTCCCAAAAATTTTCCTTAGCGTAGGGAATGTTTGCAGAGGGCAAGCCGTTGTACAGGGCGTATCCCACCCCATTCGCAGGAGGACCCGACGAAGGGAGAAGCCGTGCGCTTCGAAATCATGCACCTCGACGACATCGACGGCTCAGCCGTGGACAGCACAGTTGTGGACGCCGCCTCCGTCAACCGGATAGTGCAGCAGGCCGCCGCCATGGGCCAGCGCATCTATATCCGCCCGGCCGACACCCCGGACTCGTAACCGCTTCGCGCGACCGCTTCACGCGGCCATTTCACGCAACCCCTTCAGGCAACCGCTTCACGCGGCGCGGATGACCTGTGTGACCCCGTTGATGATCTGCTGGACGGCGATCGCCGAGAGCATCATCCCGGCGAGCCGGGTGACCAGCACCACCCCACCATCCCGGATCACCCTGATGATCACCAGCGAATAGCGCATGGTCAGCCAGAGCACCAGGTGCATCGCGGCGATCGCCGCCCAGACCGCGATCCCGCCGCCGGGCCCGCGCGCGTGCTGGACGGCGAGGATGACGGAGACGATGGCGCCGGGCCCGGCGAGCAGCGGCATGCCCAGCGGTACGAGCGCCACGTTGACGTCCTTGGTCTGCTTGGGCTCGTCGTTCTTGCCGGTCAGCAGATCCAACGCGATGAGCAGCAGCAGAAGCCCGCCCGCGATCATCAGGGCCGGTACGGAGACATGGAGATAGTCCAGGATCTGCTGGCCGAGCAGGCCGAAGACGGTGATCACCCCGAAGGCGACGGCCACCGCCTGCCAGGCCATGGCGCGCTGTACCTTGACCGGCCGGCCGGAGGTGAGCGCCAGGAAGATCGGGGTGATCCCGGGCGGGTCCATGATGACGAAGAGGGTGAGGAAGAGGGATCCGAAGACAGCGAAATCGAACACAGCGAGGCCCTGAGGAAGAAGTGGCGGGGAGGCTTGGGGGAACCGGGACGCCGAGAACCAGCCTGCCCGGTGCGGGCGGACGGGGACGGGGCCCGGTGGTTACGCCGGAAAATACGTCAGGCGTACGGCAGCCCGTCGGCACACGGTGGTACGGCGGTGGTACGCGGCCGGCGGTACGGCACGGGGTGCGCCCGGCGCAGTACGGCGTGAGGCCGCCCGGCACCGTACGCGGCGCGAGGCAGCCCGGCGCGGCGCGCGGGGCGGGTCGCGTCGGCCCGGGTTACGCGGCTCCGCCCGCGCCCGGCACCGGGAAGGCCCCGAAGGCGCGGCGGGTGATCTCGCCGTAGACCTCCGGGTCGGTGGTGCACGCGCCCAGCTCCACGAACTTCCGGGAGCCGTGGTAGTCGCTGGACCCGGTGGTCAGCACCCCGAGTTCGGCGGCGATGGAGCGCAGCCGGGCGCGGGTGGGCGCGTCGTGGTCCATGTGGTCGACCTCGATGCCGTCGAGCCCGGCGGCGGCGAGCCGCCCGATGGCGGCCTCCGGCACCACCCGGCCGCGCTTCACGGCGGCGGGATGGGCGAAGACGGTGACCCCGCCGGCGGCCTTGACCAGGCGGATCGCCTCGAAGGGGTCGAGTTCGTACTTCTCCGCGTAGGCGCGTCCGCCGTCCGCGAGCCACTCGGGGGTGAAGGCGTCGGAGACGGTCTCGACGACGCCGAGTTCGACGAGGGCGGTGGCGATGTGCGGCCGGCCCAGGGAGGCGTCCCCGGCGATCCGGGTGACCTGCTCCCAGGTGATCGGGACGCCCCGCTCCTGGAGCCTGGCGACCATGGTGCGGGCGCGCGGCACCCGGTCGTCCCTGACCAGTTCGCGGGCGGCGAGGAAGTCGGGCTCGTCCGCGTCGAAGAGGTACGCGAGCAGATGGAGCCCGACCCCGTCGAGCCGGCAGGAGAGTTCGGCGCCGGTGACGAGGGTGAGCGGCCGGTCGAGTTCCGGGAGCGCGGCGATCGCCTCGGCGTGGCCCCGGGTGGAGTCGTGGTCGGTCAGCGCGACGACGTCGAGCCCGGCGGCAGCGGCGTTGCGGACCAGTTCGGCGGGGGTGTCGGTGCCGTCCGACGCGGTGGAGTGGGTGTGCAGATCGATACGCACGACGCGGACTCCGGGGCTCGGTACGGCGGGGGCGCTGGGCCCCCAGGGGACGCCCCAGGATAACGGGCCCGCTCCCCCGCCCCGTCAGCGCCCCGGAGAACCCCCTGCTCAGGCCGGGTCCGGTCGTACGGTACGGGCCCCGCCGAGCCGTCTCAGTCCAGCAGCCGGGGGGAGAGCGCACCGCAGGGCAGCAGTTCGACCTCGGTGCCCGCCTCGCGCAGGTCGGTCAGGACGAGTTCGTCGTAGAGCAGCATCCCGGAGCTCTCCGGCCAGACGACCGCCCAGAGCCATATCCCCAGCGCCTCGCCCACGAAGACGGCGCGGTCCTGCGGCGCCTGCGGGACATGCCAGAGCGGTGTGGGCCGCCCGGCGGCGAGCAGTTTGGTCTGCGGTGGCCGGTCGACGGAGATGGCGGGCCCCGGGTCGGGTCCGTCGATCCCCGCGTACCGCGCGCCGAGCCCGACGCCCAGCTCCTCCGCGATCAGCAGCAACTCGCCGCTGCCGCCGAGCGGCCCCGGGCCCGAGCAGGCGACGGCGGTGGCCCGGCCGCCGCTGCGGTCGTCGCCCGCGTACGCCACCCCGGCGAAGAGCCAGCCGACCGGCAGCGGCCAGGGCATCCAGACCGGCACCCGGGCGCGGTGCACCACGACATCGAGCGCCTCGACGCTGGGCGGTATCACGGGCTGGAGCGGGTGCACGGTGCCGTGCACGTCGCACTGCCAGGAGTCGGCGAAGAGACCGGGCGCCCTGACCCGGCCAGCGCACTTCGGGCAACTGGGTTCGCCCCTCATAGCGCCCCACGGTCCTCCGCGCGCGTCGTCGCGTCAAGGACGATCACCCGTCCGGCCCGGGACGTCACGGAGCGAGGTAGGTGTAGCTTGAAATTATTAGCTCCCCTAACTTAATATGTGCATACACCACCCATTCAGGGGAGACCACCAGGAGAAGGGACCCGCTCATGCGCGCGGAGCCGGAGGAAGCCAAGGACGACCCGTTCGACGAGGAGCCGCCCCGGCTGCTCCGCCAGCCCAAGGCGGTCTGGGCGACGGCCGGGGCCTCCGTGGTCGCCTTCATGGGCATCGGGCTCGTCGACCCGATCCTGCCCTCCATAGCCAAGGGGCTGGCGGCCACCCCGAGCCAGGTCTCCCTCCTCTTCACCTCGTACTTCCTGATCACCGCGTTCGCGATGCTGCTCACCGGCTGGGTCTCCAGCCGGATCGGCGGGCGCCGCACCCTCCTCGCGGGTCTGGCCCTGGTCGTCGTCTTCGCCGGGCTCTCCGGTACGTCCTCCTCCGTGGCCGAACTGGTCGGCTTCCGGGCCGGCTGGGGGCTGGGCAACGCGCTCTTCGTCTCCACGGCGCTCGCCGTCATCGTCGGCGCGGCGGCCGGCGGCAGCGCGGCGGCGATCCTGCTGTACGAGTCCGCGCTCGGCCTCGGCATGGCGTGCGGGCCGCTGCTCGGCGCCGTCCTCGGCGACGCGAGCTGGCGCTACCGCTTCTTCGGCACCGCCGCGCTGATGGCCGTCGGCTTCGTCTGCATCACGGCCTTCCTCGGGGAACAGCCCAGGCCCGCCAGGAAGACCGGGCTCCTCGACCCGGTCAGGGCGCTCGGCCACGGCGGGCTCGCCTCGGCCGCCGTCGCCGCCTTTTTTTACAACTACGCGTTCTTCACGGTGCTGGCCTTCACCCCGTTCGTGCTGAACATGTCGCCGTACCGCTCGGGCGCCGTCTTCTTCGGCTGGGGCGTGCTGCTCGCCGCCTTCTCCGTGCTGGTGGCGCCCCGGCTCCAGGCACGCTTCGGCTCGCTGCGGGTGCTGGGCGGCTCACTCGTCCTGCTCGCCGCCGATCTGGTGGCGCTGGGGTACGGGAACCACGCGGCGGCCGTCACCGGCACGGTCCTCTCGGGCGCCTTCATCGGCCTGAACAACACCGTCTTCACCGAACTGGCGCTGGGCGTCTCGGACGCGCCCCGTCCGGTGGCGAGCGCGGGGTACAACTTCGTCCGCTGGTTCGCCGCGGCGGCCGCGCCCTTCCTCGCACCGCGCATCGAGGAGTGGACCGACCTCCACATCCCGTTCGTGGTGGCGGCCGGGGCGGCGCTCGCCGGGGCCGCCGTGGTCGGCGTACGGCGCGCCTCGCTGACCCACCCGCACCAGGCGTCTCCCGGGCCGCGCGGCGCGTCCCCGGAACCCGCCGCCCCGGCGGCGGTCACCAACTGACGTACCGCCGGCGCCCCCGCCGGCCTCCCCGTCAGTCGTCCAGCGCGACCGACCGGCGCAGCGGGTCGCGCAGGTCCGTGCCGCCCGCCAGCCACCGCTCCTGGAGCGCCGCCGCGCCCCTGACCCGCTTCCACGCCGCCTCGTTGGGCGTCATCGGCAGCAGCGGCAGGAACCGTACGGGCGCCGCCGGGGCGGCGAGCTCCAGGTCCGGTACGAGACCGCCGGACTCCCCGGCCAGTACGGAGTGGAACGGCGCCCCCGGCCAGAGCGGCCCACCGAGGTCGAGCGAGCCGCCCGGCGCCACCACCACCCCCTCGACCTGCGGGGACGCCGCCAGCACCGCCAGCGCGCGCACCACCTGGTCGGTGTCGGCGAGCCCGCCCCGTACGGAGAGGACCAGCTCGGCCCTGGGCCCCGCCGGGTCGGCGACCGGGGCGGTGGGGTCGGCCATCGGCGCGGCGGACATCCCGAGCGTGACGTATCGCACGATGCCCGCGTCCCCGTCGAGGAAGCGCAGGACCTCGATCCGGTCCGTACCCAGGAAGGTCACGGCGGCGCGGGCGTCCGGTTCCCCCAGGGCGGTACGGAGGTGTGTCTCGACCAGCCCGAGAATTTCTTCCATACGGCGAGCATAGGTCGCGTAAGGATTGGGCAAGAGGACTGATTGGCCCGGGGGCTGCTGATAGGCTGGGTCGCCGGTCGGGCCCGTACGTCAGTACGTCCAGGACGCAGCGTGCGTCCCTTTCCATACCCGACGACACGTCATCCCCTACGGGGGACAGACCGGAGGAGGTGGGGCTGCGGTGGATCGAAGTCATCCGGCCAGTACCAACCGCTCTTCCGCCTCCGCCGTCCCCGTCCTCTCCCGGTGAACTGACACCCGGAGACCAGGGACCAGGCGGGGCGCCCCTGCCGCCCGGCCACATGGCCAGGTACATGACCACGGCACACGGTCACGGCAGTCGCACGACGGAAGAGCACTTTTCCCACGCCGGTGTTTTTTCCTGTCCCACGCGAACAGCCGTCGCCGCCCGCCTCGCGGTGGAGCCCGCTTTGCGGACGTCATCGACACGTCCCCATTCCGGGCTGTGCCACGCCGCCCGCCGACGACGGCCTCCCCACAGAGGAGCCCGCCATGTCGATGATCCGTGACCTGCGCGCAGCCGTCCGCCCCACCCTCCGCAAGAAGCCCGGTTCCCACGACGGGTACGACGCCACCCGCGACCCCTCCGCCTCCAGCGCCGTCGTCGACTGCGCCGTCTACCGCGCCGGCCGACGGGTCCGCGAGGAGTCCTGTCTGACGCCGCGTGAGGCGATGCTGCGGGTCCGCGAGGGCGGCGGCTTCGCCTGGATCGGGCTGCACGAGCCGACCGAGGAGGAGTTCGCGGGGATCGCGGCCGAGTTCGGGCTCCACCCGCTGGCCGTGGAGGACGCCGTCCACGCCCACCAGCGGCCGAAGCTGGAGCGGTACGACGACACCCTGTTCACCGTCTTCAAGACCATCCACTACGTGGACCACGCCGAACTAACCGCGACCAGCGAGGTCGTGGAGACCGGCGAGGTGATGTGCTTCACCGGCCGGAACTTCGTGATCACGGTCCGGCACGGCGGCCAGGGCTCGCTGCGCCGGCTCCGCCACCGGCTGGAGGAGGACGCCGAGCTGCTCGCCAAGGGGCCCTCGGCCGTGCTGCACGCCATCGCCGACCATGTCGTGGACGGCTATATCGCGGTGGCCGCGGCCGTGCAGGACGACATAGACGAGGTGGAGATCGATGTCTTCTCCGCACCGGCCAAGGGCTCCCCGCGCGGCTCCGACGCCGGGCGGATCTACCAGCTCAAGCGCGAGGTGCTGGAGTTCAAGCGGGCGGTCTCCCCGCTGCTGCGGCCGATGCAGCTCCTGAGCGAGCGGCCCATGCGGCTGGTCGACCCGGAGATCCAGACGTACTTCCGCGATGTCGCCGACCACCTCGCCCAGGTGCACGAGGAGGTCATCGGCTTCGACGAACTGCTCAACTCGATCCTCCAGGCCAATCTGGCGCAGGCGAGCGTCGCGCAGAACGAGGACATGCGCAAGATCACCTCCTGGGCGGCGATCATCGCGGTGCCGACGGCGGTCTGCGGGGTGTACGGCATGAACTTCGAGCACATGCCGGAGCTGGAGTGGCGGTACGGCTACCCGCTCGTCCTCGGTGTGATCATCACCGCGTGTGTGACGATCCACCGCACCCTGAAGCGCAACGGCTGGCTGTAGCGCCGCTAGGCTGCGGGCATGACAGAACCACTGCTCGCGCGGGCTCTCGTCGAGGAGGCCACCAAGAAGTCCGGCCTGGTGTGGGTGCGCGGCTCGGGGCCCGACCGCGCGCTCTGGCACATCTGGCACGAGGGCGCCGCCGTGCTCGTCGGGGACGGGCCGGGGGAGCAGCCGCTGCCGGGGCTGGCCGACGGGGAGCCCGCCGAGGTGACCGTACGGAGCAAGGACAAGGGCGGCCGGGTGGTCGGCTGGACGGCGGTGGTGGCCGAACTGGCGCCGCACTCCCCGGAATGGGAGAGCGCGGTCGCCGAGCTGAAGGGCAAGCGGCTCAACGCGCCGGACGCCGAGACGATGACGGAGCGCTGGGCGCGTGAGTGCCGGGTGGTGCGGCTGGTGCCCGCCGAGACGGTCACCGAGCCGCCGCAGGGCTCCCTCGCCGCCGTACCGCTGCCGACCCCGGCGACCACCCGGGAGCCCGTGCGCACCCCGCTCGGCAAGCTTCTGCTGGGCCGCAAGCGGTAGCCGGCCGGGCCGTACGGCGAGGACACGCGCCCCGGGTCAGTCGCCGGTCTTCGGGAGGTCGCTGCCGTAGTCGACGGTCTGGGACTTCGTCGGGGCGGCCAGTTCGAAGTCCTTGCCCCACTCGGTGAGGGAGAGCGTCCCGGCGCCGCCCGCGCGCAGGAGTTGCAGCGGATAGGGCGTGCCCTCCAGGGAGACGTCCAGGGTGCCGCCCGCGCCCTTCGTACCGTTGATCTTGATGGTGCGTACGCCGCCGATCCGGTCCCGCTCGCCCTTGTCCAGGGTGCCGTGGAGCGTCAGTATCCCCGCGAGCAGCACCTTCTTGTCCGTGAATCCGCTGAGCTGCTGGTACGACGGGTCGTCCTCGGGGACCTTCACATACTTGTCCTTGAGCTTCCCTGCGGCGGCCTCCGCGTCCGTACCGCTCTCGGGCGCCTTGGTCGCCTTCCCGTCGGACTCCTGGTGGTTCCAGAACGCGGCGTCGGCCTTCAGATAAAGCTGGTCCTCGATCCGCAGGAGCTGGAACGTGGTGTCCTTCACGGTGACGGAGCCGGTGCCGCCGTTCTCCTTGAGCCGCATGTTGAGCCGGTACGTCCCCCCCTCGCTGACCAGCGCCCCCGACAGATGGACCGCGGGCGCCGCGTCGGCCGCCGCCTTGGCCTTGCGTTCGATCTGCACGGCGGTGAGCTTCCCGACCCCGTTCGTCCCCTTGTCCGGGTCCTCGGTCTCACCGCCGCACGCCGTGAGCACGGCGGTGAGTCCCAGGCAGAGCGCCACCGGAAGGGCGGCCCGGCGGGAGCGGTCGGACGACAGGGGAACGATCACAGACGCACTGCCTCTCATACGCTGCTGGGGGGTGGCAGACCGCAGCGTACCCGGGGTGCGGAGCCCCTCCGACAGGGATCCGGCGGAGAGCGGTACGAACAGCCGGACGGGCGGATCCGTCAGCGCGCCGGACACCGCCACCGGTTAGCCTGAACCCGTAATCACGCTGGACAGAAGGACAATGAGGGACGAGGAGGCGGCGCGGAGATGACGGCAGGCGCCCCCCGGGTCTTCGTCTCGCACCTGGCCGGCGTGCCGGTCTTCGACCCCACCGGGGATCAGGTCGGCCGGGTCCGCGATCTGGTCGCGGTGCTCCGTGTCGGGGGCCGGCCGCCGCACCTTCTCGGCCTCGTCGTGGAGGTGCTGAGCCGCCGCCGGATCTTCCTGCCGATGACCCGGGTCTCCGGGATCGAGTCGGGCCAGGTGATCACCACGGGGGTGCTCAACGTACGCCGCTTCGAGCAGCGCCCCACGGAGCGGCTGGTCCTCGGCGAACTCCTCGACCGGCGGGTGCGGCTGGTGGAGGACGGCGAGGAGGTCACCGTCCTCGATGTCTCGGTGGCCCGGCTGCCGGCCCGCCGCGACTGGGAGATCGACAAGGTCTTCGTACGGCGCGGAGGCAAGCGCTCGCCCCTGCGGCGTCAGGTGATGGGCAGGCGGGCCGGGGAGACACTGACCGTGGAGTGGTCGGCCGTCACCGGATTCTCGCTGGAGGAGGAGGCACAGGGCGCGGAGAGCCTGGTCGCCACCTTCGAGCGGCTGCGCCCCGTCGACCTCGCCAATGTGCTCCACCACCTCACCCCGAAGCGGCGCGCCGAGGTCGCGGCGGCGCTCGACGACGACCGGCTCGCCGATGTCCTGGAGGAGCTGCCCGAGGACGACCAGGTGGAGATCCTCGGCAAGCTCAAGGAGGAGCGCGCGGCCGATGTCCTGGAGGCGATGGACCCGGACGACGCGGCCGACCTCCTCTCCGAGCTGCCCGAGGCCGACAAGGAGCGGCTGCTGACGCTGATGCGGCCGGGCGACGCGGCCGACGTACGGCGCCTCATGGCGTACGAGGAACACACCGCCGGCGGGCTGATGACGACCGACCCGATCGTGCTCCGCCCCGACGCCACGGTCGCCGAGGCGCTGGCCCGGGTGCGGCAGCAGGACCTCTCCCCCGCGCTCGCGGCGCAGGTGTATGTGTGCCGGCCGCCGGACGAGACGCCGACGGGGCGGTATCTGGGCACGGTGCACTTCCAGCGGCTGCTGCGGGACCCCCCGTACACCCTGGTCAGTTCGATCGTGGACAGCGATCTGCCGCCGCTCGCGCCGGACACCCCGCTGCCCGCGATCACCAGCCATCTCGCCGCGTACAACATGGTCGCGGCGCCGGTCGTGGACGACGGCGGGGCGCTGCTCGGCGCGGTGACGGTGGACGACGTGCTCGACCACCTGCTGCCGGACGACTGGCGCGAGACCGGTTTCCGGGCGGACGGGGAGGCGGCGCGTGCCGAGTGAGCGCCGGGACGGCGAGGCGCCCGGCGGCGGCCGGGAGCGGCTGCGGCCGGGCTCGGGGGCGGGGTCGACGGCGCTGACCAGGGGCGGGCGGAACCGGCTGGACCTGCCGCGCGCGCAGCGGCGCAGGCTGCTGCCGGAGTACGACCCGGAGTCGTTCGGGCGGCTTTCCGAGCGGGTGGCGCGCTTCCTGGGGACGGGGCGGTTCATCGTCTGGATGACGCTGGCCATCAACGTCTGGGTGATCTGGAACGTGTCCGCGCCCCAGCATCTGCGCTTCGACGAGTTCCCGTTCATCTTCCTGACGCTGGCGCTCTCGCTCCAGGCCTCGTACGCGGCGCCGCTGATCCTGCTGGCGCAGAACCGGCAGGACGACCGGGACCGGGTCACCCACGAGCAGGAGCGCAAGCAGAACGAGCGGTCGATCGCGGACACCGAGTATCTGACCCGGGAGATCGCCGCGCTCCGGATCGGCCTGGGCGAGGTGGCCACCCGGGACTGGATCCGCTCGGAGCTCCAGGACCTGGTACGGGAGATGGACGGGCGCCGCCCGGGAGCGCAGGAGCCGCCGGAGGGTCCCGGCGCGTACGAGGGCGGAGGCGGCGGTACGGGCGGCGGACCGGATGGCGGTACGGGCCCGGGGCAGGGCGGCGCCCGGCCCGGGGCGGAGCGCTGACGGGGGCTTTCCGCCGGGGGTGCGGGGCGCCGTACCATCACCGTATGGCTACCGACACGTACGGAACCGCCGCCCCCGCCGAGGACGCGGTGCGCGCAGCGCTGGCGACGGTGAACGACCCCGAGATCCACCGGCCCATCACCGATCTGGGGATGGTCAAATCGGTGGAGATCGCCGCGGACGGTGCGGTGGCCGTCACGGTCTATCTCACGGTGTCGGGGTGCCCGATGCGCGACACCATCACCCGGAGTGTGACGGAGGCGGTCGCCCGGGTCGCCGGCGTCACCCGGGTCGAGGTCACACTGGACGTGATGGGCGACGAGCAGCGGCGCGAGCTGGCGGCTTCGCTCCGTGGCGGGACCGCCGAGCGCGAGGTGCCCTTCGCGAAGCCGGGCTCGCTGACCCGGGTGTACGCGGTGGCCTCCGGCAAGGGGGGTGTCGGCAAGTCCTCGGTGACCGTCAACCTGGCGGCGGCGATGGCCGCCGACGGGCTGAAGGTCGGCGTGGTGGACGCGGACATCTACGGGCACAGCGTGCCGCGGATGCTCGGCGCCGACGGGAAGCCCACCCAGGTCGAGAACATGATCATGCCGCCGTCCGCGAACGGGGTGAAGGTGATCTCGATCGGCATGTTCACGCCGGGGAACACGCCAGTGGTGTGGCGTGGCCCGATGCTCCACCGGGCGCTCCAGCAGTTCCTGGCGGACGTCTACTGGGGCGACCTGGACGTGCTGCTGCTCGACCTGCCGCCGGGCACCGGCGATATCGCGATCTCGGTGGCGCAGCTCGTGCCGAACGCCGAGATCCTGGTGGTCACCACCCCGCAGCAGGCCGCCGCCGAGGTGGCGGAGCGGGCCGGTTCGATCGCCGTGCAGACGCACCAGAAGATCGCCGGTGTGGTGGAGAACATGTCGGGCCTGCCGTGCCCGCACTGCGACGAGATGATCGACGTCTTCGGCACCGGGGGCGGCAGGCTGGTCGCCGAGGGGCTGACCCGGACGACCGGCGCCGAGGTGCCCGTGCTGGGCGCGATCCCGATCGACGTACGGCTGCGGGAGGGCGGCGACGCGGGGAAGCCGATCGTGCTCTCCGACCCGGACTCCCCGGCGGCGGCGGCGCTGCGCGGGGTCGCCGCGACGCTGGGCGGGCGCAAGCGCGGCCTGTCGGGCATGTCGCTGGGGATCACACCGCGCAACAAGTTCTGAGGCGCGGAAGGGCGTTCGGGGCCGGGAGGGTTCCAGGTTCCTGAGGTCTTCGGTAAGGGGCGGCCACCCGGTGGGTCGCCCCTTACGCGTACCTCCGCGCGTCCCCCCGCGCCGAGGGCGGCGCTACGAGGCGTACGACCTGATGTCGCCGACCGCCTCGAAGCCGATGCCGTACGCGCTCATCCCGCGCCCGTACGCGCCGAGGTGGACCTCGCCGCCCGGTGACCCCGCCAGCACCCAGCCGAACGCGGACTCGCGGTAGTGGAAGGGGGTCGGTTCGCCGTCGACCGGGAGGGAGAGCACCGACCAGGCGGACCCGGTCAGGTCGTCGGCGAGGTCGAACGCGGTCTCGGTCTGCTGTTCCAGCCATTCGGCCCGCAGCGTGTGGTCCAACTGTGCGGGCCAGGTGGCGGCGAGCAGCCCGGAGGCGGCCAGCCAGGCGGCCGAGGAGGCCGTCGTGGCGTCGAGCTGCCCCGTTCCGTCACTGGTACGGCCTACGGCGCTGTGGGCCACCGTGACGACCACGGCGAAGCGCTCCTTGTCCCCGCCGGTGGCCTCCGGTCTTATCGACGGCTCTTCGCCATGGCCCGTGGCCCCGTGCCGTACGGTCCCGTCGGCGGTCGCCCCGACCTGCATCAGCCAGCGCGGCCCTGTGAACGCCTCGTCCAGCCCGTACCAGGGGAAAGGGGCCCGCAGATACGCGGCGAGGGAGCGGAGACCGGTCGGCCCTCCCTCGGCAGGGGCTGGTCCGGCCGCGTCCCACGCACCCGCCCGACTCGTGGTCTCCATCTGCCCGCGCCTCCTCGTTCTCGGCGTCCGGCACACCCCGCCCCCGACGGGCGTTTCACTGCCGGACAGATGGAGGATAGCCACCCGCTCCCGACTCGTAGGGATTGGTCGTGCTCAGGTGGCGTCTGAGTCGAAGGGAGGCCGTTCGACCGGATCGGGCTTTTCGCGCTTCTTGAGCAGGTCGGGCGTCTGGGGAGAACTCGGGGATTTCTTGAGGAGATCGGGTGTGGCGGAGGTGCCGGTTCCGATGCTCGTTCCGGTGCCGGTTGTGCCCGTGGCGCCGGTGGATCCGGTGGCGGAACCATTCGCCGCGGTGATCGCGGGCTCGGGGACGTCCGCGTCGTCCAGCTCGAAGTCCCGGCCCTTCACGACATCCGTGAGGTCGTTCATCTCCTGGCGGATGTCGAAGCTGCTGCGGATGTCGTTGAGTCCCAGCTCGTCGTTGTTCATGAGCTGTTTCCGGACAAAGGTCTTGGGGTTGAGGTCCTCGAACTCGAAGTCCTTGAACTCCGGCCCCAGCTCGGAACGGATGTCCTCCTTCGCGTTGTCGGAGAACTCACGGACCTTCCGGATGAAGCCGGCGATGTCCTGGATGACCTTGGGCAGCTTCTCAGGACCGAAGATGATCACGCCGAGAATCGCGATCGTGAGCACCTCAAGGGCGCCAATGTCGCTGAACACCTTGCGGCTCCTTGTGTTCTCCGTGTACGCGGGGCGCTGGACCGGGACCGGACCGGGTCCGGGCCGGATCGGCCTGGGCCGCTCCACGGTACCCGGCCCACCTGTCCGTGCGGTACCTCGCGGTGTCCGTCAGGTGCCCTCCGCGGAGCCGAGGGCGAGCCGGAGGGTCCGCTCGTCGCCGTCCCGCACCAGGGTCAGTTCGAGCTGGTCGCCGGGGCGGTGGGCGCGGATCTTCACGATCAGCTCCTCGCCGCTGTGCACCCGCTGTCCGTTGACGGCGGTGATGATGTCGCCGGGCCGGATGCCCGCCTTGGCGCCGGGGCCGCCCGAGGTGACGGCGCCCCCGCCGCCGGCGGCCTTCTCGGCCACTTTGGCGCCGTCCCCCGTGAACTCCATGTCGAGGCTCACACCGATCACCGGATGGGTGGCCTTGCCGGTGTTGATCAGTTCCTCGGCGACCCGCTTGCCCTGGTTGATGGGGATCGCGAAGCCGAGCCCTATCGACCCGGCCTGGCCGCTGCCGAGCCCCGTACCGCTGTCGGCGGCGCGGATCGCGCTGTTGATCCCGATGACCCGGGCGCGGCCGTCCACCAGCGGCCCGCCGGAGTTGCCGGGGTTGATGGGCGCGTCGGTCTGGAGGGCGTCGACATAGCTGATGTCGCTGCCGTCGCCCTTCTCGCCGCCCGCGGTGATGGGGCGCTCCTTGGCGCTGATGATCCCGGAGGTCACCGTGTTGGAGAGGTCGAAGGGGGCGCCGATGGCCACTACCGGGTCGCCGACCTGGACGTTGTCGGAGTTGCCGAGCGGCAGCGGCTTGAGGCCCGAGACGTCGGAGACCTTCACCACGGCCAGGTCGTAGCCGCTGTCCTTGCCGACGAGCTGGGCGCGGGCGGTCTCACCGCCGCTGAACGTGACCGATATCTCGCCACCCGAACCGGCCGAGGCCGCGGTCTGGACGACGTGGTTGTTGGTGAGGATGTGGCCCCGCTTGTCGAGGACGAAGCCGGTGCCGGTGCCCTGCTCGCCGCCCCCGCTGACATGCAGGGTGACCACGCTGGGCAGCGCGCTGGCGGCGATGCCCGCGACGCTGTCGGGGGCGCGGCCGGTCGACTCGGGCCCCGCCTGTGAGAGCTCGACCCGGGTGAAGCCGCCGTTGCGCTCGATGAACGCGCCGACCCCGCCGCCGATCACACAGGCCATGAGGCCGACCAGGACGAGCCCGGCGGTCCCGGCGCGGCGCCGCCCCGGGGAGGGCGGCTCGCCGTGCTGGGTCAGCGGGCCGGCCCCAGGGGCGCTCCAGGGGTCGTACTGGAGCCACTGGGAGGACGGCTGGGGGTGACCCTGTGCGGGCTGTGGCTGTCGCTGGGGCTGTGGTGTCTGGTGGGGCTGTTGCGGGTGCTGGGGCTGGGCGTACGGCGGCTGGGCCCCTGGGGCTGCGGCGTACGGCGGGAGCGCCGTACCGCCGGCGGGGGTCGGGAACTGTACGGGGGGCGCGGGCGCCCAGGGTCCGGGGCCGCCGTACGGCGGGGTGCTGTAGGGGTCGGGCTCATGGAGCGGACGCGGGCGCTCCGGCGGCGCGTCCGAGGGCTCGGCGGAGAACACCCCGGTGGAGGGCGCCTCGGCGGCCGGGGCGCCGGCGGGTGAGGCGTCGGCGGACGGGGCGTAGGCGGCCGGGGGCCCGGCGGACGCGGGCTCCGCTGACGGTGTGCCGGGTGACGGCTTGTCGGGTGACGGCTTGTCGAGCGCGACGCGGGACGCGGCCCGGGGCTCGGCCGACGGCTCCGCCGGGGCCGGTACGCCCGGGACCGCGTCGGCGGAGTACGGGGGCGACGGGACCGCGTCGGCCGGCTCGGCGGGGAGTTCCGCCGTCACCTCGCCGACCGCGCCGGAGGCCCCCGAGGGACCTGCGGGCTCCCGTGGTGGCGCGACGGCCGCCGCGGGCCTGCTCCACCACTTGGCCTTCGGTCCGGTCGGCTTCCCGTCGTCCATGTTCTCCCCGCAACTGCCGTTCCATGCCCCGACCGGGGCACCCCTGCCCTGGATTCAACCAGGTTTACGAACGTCCGCGCAGGGAGCCGGTCAGCGCCTGGCCGAAAGCGGGGCGGCGGGCAGCGTCGGGGCGTCGTTCCGGGTGGGGTCCGGGGCGTCCGGGGTCGCGCTCGCCGGGGTCTCCTCGTCGATCTGCACGGCGGAGCCGGTGGCCTGCGCCCAGGGCAGCGGCGAGGCACCGCCGGAGAACCCCTGCGGGGAGGAGGCGGTGGAGAGCACCTGGGACTGGAGCAGACCGGGCGGGGCCGTGGCGGCGGGCCGGTCGGTGGAGCGCGAGGGGGAACCGCCGCCCTGGCGCCGGGAGGGGTCCTTCGCCGTGGAGGCCGGGGTGGCGGCGCCCGGGGCACGGAGCGGGGTCACGTTGTTGCCCGCGCCGCGCGGCAGCACATCGGCGGTCGTGCCGAGCGGCATCGTCCCGCCGAGCGCCATCGCGGCGAACGAGACGGCGCTGGCCGCGGCGAAGGCGAAGCGCCGGCCGCGCCACACGGAGCGCTCGGCGTCCTGGCGGCCCACCTCGTGGATACGGAAGCCGGAACCGCCCGACGCGGCGCCGGACCCGGCCGGGACATAGCCGAAGCCGTCCGTTCTCACTCCGAAGGAGCCGTCGCCGAAGCGGCCCCCGTCGAAGAAGCCTTTCCCGTCGTCGTCATCCCCCGCCCCCGGACCCGATCCGGGGCCGCCGGGGAGCCCCTGGAGTCTGGCGAGCAGCCCCGCGGAGAGCGGCGGCGGCGCGGCCTGCGCGAACACGTTCTTCAGCCGGCGCTGGGCGTCGGCCTCCGCCTTGCACTTGGCGCAGGTCGCGAGATGGGCCAGGACACGCTCGCGGGCGTCATGGTCCAGCTCGCCGTCGACCAAGGCGGCGAGTCGGTCCCCCAGATGCTGCTCGGCGGGGGTCGGACCTGTGCCACTCACGCCGCTCCGCCCTCCCCGGCCACACCCACGAAGGCGCGCTGCTCGGCCCGGGCCTCGGGGGAACGGTGCTGGAGCGCCTTGCGCAGATGCGAACGGCCGCGGTGGATCCTGCTCCGCACCGTGCCGAGCTTCACGCCCAGGGTGGCGGCGATCTCCTCGTACGAGAGCCCCTCGATGTCACAGAGGACGACGGCGGCGCGGAATTCGGGCGCGAGGGTGTCCAGCGCCTGCTGGACGTCCGCGTCGAAGTGGGTGTCGTGGAAGACCTGCTGCGGCGAGGGCTCGCGGCTGGGCAGCCGCTCCGCCGCGTCGTCGCCGAGCGCGTCGAACCGGATCCGCTGCTTGCGGCGGACCATGTCGAGGAAGAGGTTGGTGGTGATCCGGTGCAGCCACCCCTCGAAGGTGCCAGGGGTATAGGTCGACAGCGAGCGGAAGACCCGGACGAAGACTTCCTGGGTCAGGTCCTCGGCGTCGTGCTGGTTGCCGGTGAGACGGTACGCGAGGCGGTAGACACGTCCGCTGTGCGTGCTGACGATCTCCTCCCACGTGGGAGGCGTCCACGCCTGCGCTTCCGCATCCGATGCGAAGGTCGCCGTTACTGCGGAGTCGGTGGAGCGGGAACGGTCAGCAATGTTGGTCACGGATTTCGGCTCGCCGACCGACCTGAGAAAGCGCTTCAGCACTCCTCCCCGATCCACAGGCGCAGCCGCACCTCCCCTGTCGGCTCTGGTGGTGTCCAGTGGAGCCCCTACCATAGCCACTCCGCCCGTTAGCTCCGGATAAGAATCTTTACGCGAATTTGGAGGCGCTCCCGGCCCTGTTCGCCGGTCCTTCCCGCGCCGCGCGCTGCCCTTCTTAACGTCCGGTCCCATCTGCGGGTTCCCGGGCGCAGCGGATACAGTCACCGTTGCGCCGCCAACGGGGACAAGGAGAGGGTCATTACCGCCAACCGGCAGACGAGCTGGGCGTTCGCCGACGCCTTTGTCGCCGAGGACGAGGCACTGCGCTGGGCCAGGGAACGGGCCCGGGAGACAGGGCTCCGCTCGGTGTCACCGGGCACCGGCGCGGCGCTGCGTCTGCTCGCCGCCACGCTGGACGCGAAGGCGGTGGCCGAGATCGGTACCGGGACCGGTGTCTCCGGGATCTATCTCCTGGAGGGCATGCGCCCGGACGGCGTGCTGACCACGGTCGACACGGAGCCGGACTGCCAGCAGTTCGCCCGGCAGGCGTTCCGCGCCGCCGGGTTCACCGGGAACCGGGCCCGGTTCATCCCGGGCGGCGCCCTGGACGTGCTGCCCCGGCTCGCGGACGGCGCGTACGACCTGGTCTTCTGCGACGGGGACCGGCTGGAGTGCCTGGACTATCTCGCTGAATCGTTGCGGCTGCTCAGGCCGGGCGGTCTGGTCTGCTTCGAGGGCGTCTTCGCGAACGGCAGGACGGTCGACTCGGCGGCCCAGCCCCAGGAGGTGCTCCGGCTGCGGGAGCTGCTCCGTACCGTACGCGAGAGCCAGGAGCTCCAGTCGACGCTGCTGCCGGTGGGCGACGGCCTCCTCTGCGCGGTGCGCCGGGGCTGACCCGCGCTCCGGCCGCCCCCGCCCGGGGTGCCTGATCCACTCGTACCACCGCCCCGGCCCGTACACAGTCCTCCACAGTCCTCTGCCCCGGTACGGAAGGAACTCTCCGTACCGGGGCAGAGGGCGGCTTGTCCGGGGTGGATCCACACACCCCGAAGACCGTGATCGTTCCGCTCAGCCGACGACCTTCTTCAGCGCGTCGCCCAGCGCATCCGCCTCGTCCGGAGTCAGCTCGACGACAAGCCGACCGCCGCCTTCGAGCGGAACGCGCATGACGATGCCCCGCCCCTCCTTGGTCACCTCGAGCGGGCCGTCGCCCGTTCGCGGCTTCATGGCCGCCATGCTCGTTCCCCTTCCTGAAACCAGCTCATCGCAGCCGGCGGCCCCATGACAGGCGCTGTGTCACCGGCATCGAACACATTGCTTCCAGCCCATTATCCCGCATGGCAGGACCCGATGACCAACATCGGTCGGCATCGCTTGCGCAACGCGCTCTCGCAAAACGCCGCATTTCGGGGATCCGGCTGCGATACTGCGCCGCCCCGCGGAGCGCCGGCGGCGAACTTGTCCGGGTGCGGGGCCCCGCACCGCCGCCGATCTCCGTCATGCTGGGCCCGGACATCATCAGCCGAGCCGCGAAGGGGCCCGATCCATGGCAGACACCGTGCTGTACGAGGTGCGTGACGGACTCGCGACGATCACCATCAACCGGCCCGAGGCCATGAACGCGATGGACATCGCGACCAAGGTGGCGCTGCGGGAGGCGCTGACGGCGGCGGGGGACGACTCCGCCGTACGGGGCGTGCTGCTGACGGCGGCAGGGGACCGGGCGTTCTGTGTGGGCCAGGACCTCAAGGAGCACACCGCGCTGCTGGCGGAGGACGCCAGGACGGGCGGCGACCGGACGATGACCACGGTGCGTGAGCACTACAACCCGATCGTCCGGGCGATCACTGGGATGGCGAAGCCGGTGGTGGCGGGGGTCAACGGCGTGGCGGCGGGCGCGGGGCTCGGTTTCGCGCTGGCGGCGGATTACCGGATCGCCGCGGACACGGCCTCGTTCACGACGTCGTTCGCGGGCGTGGCGCTGACGGCGGACTCCGGTATCTCCTGGACGCTGCCGCGCCTGGTGGGCCGGGGCCGCGCGACGGACCTGCTGCTCTTCCCGCGCTCGGTGGGGGCGGCGGAGGCGCACGCGTGGGGCATGGTGGACCGCCTGGTCCCGGCGGCCGAAGTGGCGGAGACGGCGGCCCGGGTGGCGGCGGAGCTGGCCGCGGGGCCGACGGTGGCGTACGCGGCGCTGAAGGAGTCCCTGGCGTACGGCGCGGAGCACTCGCTCGCCGAGACGCTGGAGAAGGAGAACGAACTCCAGACCCGCGCGGGCTCATCGCAGGACCACCGGATCGCGCTCCGCGCCTTCCTGGCCAAGGAACGCCCCCACTACCTGGGCCGCTGACCTCCCCACGAAGCGCCGCTCCCCGCCCGCGCCCCCGGGAACGGCACGGAGCAGCCGTACGAACGCCTCGCCCCGGCGCACCGCCCGCAGCCGCTCCCGGCCCACCAGCCGCAGCGTCCACCCCCTGACCGACCCACCGCGCCCCCATCGGCCCCGCCCTCACACGAGCCGCCACCGTGGGACGGGGCCTGACGGGGGCGGGCCGCCGTCATGGGGCGGGCCTGACGGAGCCGGGCCGCCGCCGTGGGGCCGCCGCCATGCGGGCAGGCCCGACGGAAGCGGGCCGCCGTCAGGGGGCCGCCACCATGCGGGCGGGCCCGACGGAGGCAGGCCGCCGCGCAACGCGGCGCCGACCGGCCCGTCACCATGCGGCCCTCCCCCGGCGGACCGCCGTCACGCGGCGCGGGGGCGTCCTCGCGCGGGCGGGCGCGGGGCCGGCGCGGGCCCCAGGCCGGGCAGGTGCGGGCGGGCGGTGTCACCTCTCGGGGGCGCGGCGGGCCGTGCAGGTTGCCAGGTGGTCGTCTACCAGTCCGCACGCCTGCATCAGCGCGTACGCCGTGGTCGGGCCGACGAAGCGGATGCCGCGCTTCTTCAGCGCCTTCGCCAGCGCCGTGGACTCGTCGGTCACGGCGGGGACGTCGGCGACCGTCTCCGGGGCCGGGCGGCCGGTCTCGGGGGCGTACGACCAGACCAGCTCGTCCAGCTCACCGGCCGGCCACTCCGCGAGCACCCGCGCGTTCGCCACCGTCGCGTCGATCTTGGCACGGTTGCGGATGATGCCGGGGTCCGCGAGGAGCCGTTCGCGGTCGGCGTCGGTGAACGTGGCCACCGACGCGATCCGGAACGAGGAGAACGCCGTACGGAACCCCTCCCGGCGGCGGAGGATCGTGATCCAGGAGAGCCCGGACTGGAAGGCCTCCAGGCTCAGCCGCTCGAAGAGGGCGTCGTCGCCGTGGACCGGTCTGCCCCACTCCTCGTCGTGGTAGGCGAGGTAGTCCTCGGTCGAGACGCCCCAGGGGCAGCGGGGCCGCCCGTCGGGACCGGCCACCGTACCGCCGGGTGCCTCGCTCACCGCTCGCTCTCCTCGCCCGGCTTCTTGAAGAGGTCGGGCGAGGAGACCGCGGTGGCCTGGGCGCCCGCCAGCGCGGACTCCAGCTCGGCGATCCGCGCGTCCCGCTCCGCCAGCTCCGCGCCGAGCCGGCTGAGGACGTCGTCCACCTCCGCCATCCGGTAGCCGCGCGCGCCGACCGGCAGCCGGAGCGCGTCGACATCCGCGCGGCCCACCGGCCGCGTCGCGGGCAGCGGATCGACCAGCCGCTCCGGAGCGGCCTCCGGCAGAACCGCGCTGTCACCGCCGCCGATGACCGCGAGGGTGACCGCGGCGACGACCACGACCATCGCGATGAGCAAGAACAGGAACACGAGCCTCTCCCCGGGCAGGAAACGTTCTGATGCCGATCGTGCCACGTGCCACTGACAGCGGGCGCCGGGGCCGCCCGGCCGGCCGTCCGGTTCGCGGACGGAGCGGCCGCCGGCCGCGCGGAGGAAATAGGGTCGCGGACGGAACGTATCGCTGAGAGGAACCACACCATGCGCCCCACGGACGGGATCCTGCGGCTGGGACGGCGCGAGTTCGGCCCGCACGAGCCGGTCGTCATGGCGATCGTCAACCGGACCCCTGACTCCTTCTACGACCGGGGCGCGACCTTCGACGACCGGCCGGCCCTGGACCGGGTCGAGCGGGCCGTCGCCGAGGGCGCCGCGATCATCGACATCGGCGGGGTGAAGGCGGGCCCCGGCGAGGAGGTCACGGCCGAGGAGGAGGCGCGCCGTACGGTCGGCTTCGTCGCGGAGGTGCGCCGCCGCCACCCGGACGTGGTGATCAGCGTCGACACCTGGCGCCACGACGTGGGCGAGGCGGTCTGCGCGGCCGGCGCCGATCTGCTCAACGACGCCTGGGGCGGGGTGGACCCGAAGCTGGCGGAGGTCGCGGCCCGGTACGGCGCCGGGCTGGTCTGCACCCACGCGGGCGGCGCCGAGCCGCGGACCCGGCCGCACCGGATCGGGTACGAGGACGTGATGGCGGACATCCTGCGGGTGACGCTGGGGCTGGCCGAGCGCGCGGTGGAGCTGGGGGTACGGCCCGACGCGGTCCTGATCGACCCGGGCCACGACTTCGGGAAGAACACCCGGCACTCGCTGGAGGCGACCCGGCGGCTCGGCGAGATGACGGAGACGGGGTGGCCGGTGCTGGTCTCGCTCTCCAACAAGGACTTCGTCGGGGAGACGCTCGACCGGCCGGTCAAGGAGCGGCTGATCGGCACGCTGGCCACGACGGCGGTCTCGGCGTGGCTCGGGGCGCGGGTCTACCGCGTCCACGAGGTCGCGGAGACCCGGCAGACGCTGGACATGGTCGCTTCGCTGGCGGGCCACCGCCCGCCCGCCGTGGCCCGCCGCGGCCTCGCCTGAGCGGCGGCGCGGCGGCGGGGGCGGCGGGATCGGCGGCGCGCTCGCTCAGGCGCGGCGGGCGCGCGGGCTCAGTTCCCGGTCTCCTTGGTGACCAGGGCGACCGCCTCCGCCACGTCGTCCGTGACATGGAAGAGCAGCAGGTCCTTCTCGGAGGCCTTGCCCTGGCCGACCACCGTGTCGCGCAGCCAGTCGACCAGGCCGCCCCAGTACTCCGTGCCGAAGAGCACGATCGGGAAGCGGGTGACCTTACGGGTCTGCACCAGCGTCAGCGCCTCGAACAGCTCGTCCAGGGTGCCGAGGCCGCCCGGGAGCACCACGAACCCCTGGGCGTACTTCACGAACATGGTCTTTCTGACGAAGAAGTAACGGAAGTTGACGCCGATGTCGACATGGGGATTGAGCCCCTGCTCGAAGGGGAGCTCGATACCGAGGCCGACCGAGATGCCCTGTGCCTCCCGCGCCCCCTTGTTCGCCGCCTCCATGGCACCGGGGCCGCCCCCCGTGATCACCGCGAACCCGGCGTCGACCAGCGCGCCGCCGAGCCGTACGCCCGCGTCGTACTCGGGCGTCCCGGCCGGGGTGCGCGCGGAGCCGAAGACGGCGATGGCGCTGGGCAGTTCGGCGAGCGCGCCGAAGCCCTCGACGAACTCCGACTGGATCCGCATCACCCGCCAGGGGTCGGTGTGCACCCACTCCGAGTCGCCCTCGGTGTCCAGCAGCCGCTGATCGGTCGTCCCGGCCTGCACCTGCTCACGCCGCCTGATCACCGGTCCGAGCCGCTGTTCCTCCGGCCTGCGCGCTCCGTCAGGCATGCCCATGAGCTGCTCCTTCCGCTGCTGTGCGTTGTTCTGGGAAAGGGTAGATCGGCCGACGTGACAACCAGCGAAATTCCGGCGGTCGAACAGTCCTCGGAGCGCTCGGGACGCGGGGCGGACGAGTCCCGGGCCCGGGGGCGCTACCGGGTGAGCCAGTCGCGGAGCCGCTCCTCGCAGTGGGTGATCCGTTCGACGGCCACCCGCTCGTCCCGCTTGTGGGCCAGCATCGGGTCGCCCGGTCCGTAGTTGACGGCGGGCACCCCGAGCGCGCTGAAGCGGGAGACGTCCGTCCAGCCGAACTTGGGCCGGGCCGTCCCCCCGACGGCGGCCATGAAGGCGGCGGCGGCCGGGTGGCCGAGGCCGGGCAGGGCGGCGCCCGAGTGGTCGTCGACGGTGAACTCCGTCACGCCGCACCCCTCGAAGACCTCGCGGACATGGGCGAGGGCCTGCTCCTCCGTACGGTCGGGGGCGTAGCGGTAGTTGACGACCACGGTGCACGCGTCGGGGATGACGTTGTTGGCGACGCCGCCCTCGATCCGTACCGCGTTGAGCCCCTCGTGGAACTCCAGTCCGTCGATGACCGGGCGGCGCGGCTCGTACGCGGCGAGGCGCTGGAGGATCGGCGCCGCGGCGTGGATCGCGTTGGACCCGCGCCAGCTCCGCGCGGAGTGCGCCCGCTCCCCCGTCGTGTGGAGGAGGACCCGCAGGGTGCCCTGGCAGCCGCCCTCGACCTCGCCCTCGGAGGGCTCCAGCAGGACGGCGAAGTCGCCGGCCAGCCACTCCGGGTGTGCCTCCGCGACCTTCCCGAGCCCGTTGCGGTGGGCGGCGACCTCTTCGTTGTCGTAGAAGACGAAGGTGAGGTCCCGGTTGGGCGCGGGGACGGTCGCGGCGATCCTGAGCTGGACGGCGACGCCGGACTTCATGTCGCTGGTGCCGCACCCCCACAGCGTTCCGTCGGCGTCGAGCCGGGAGGGCACGTTGTCCGCGATGGGGACGGTGTCGATATGTCCCGCCAGCACGACCCGCTCGGCCCTCCCGAGCGTGGTCCGCGCCACCACGTTGTTCCCGTACCGGTCGACCGTGAGGTGCGGCAGGGTGCGCAGCGCCTGCTCGATCGCGTCCGCGAGCGGCTTCTCCTCGCCGCTGACCGAGGGGAAGTCGACCAGCGCCGCGGTGAGCGCGGGGCCGTCCAGCGTGAGGTCGAGTGGTGTCTCAGACATGTCTCGACCTTAATACGCGCCACTGACAACGCCCCCCGGGACCGGGGCGCCGCGTCGGGCGCGGGCCGTCCGTGGCCGGTCCTCATGGCATCGTGGCCGGTCTGCCGCCGCTGGACTCCGGCGCTCTCCGACTCCAGTACGGTGGGCGCGTGTCCGAGCCCGTCGTTGCCTCCGCACCCGCCGCCCGCTCCCGTTTCGGATGGGGGCGCCTCCTGCGTTTCGTGGGAGGACTCACCGTTCTGGTGATCCTCGCCGCCTATGTGGGCGTGCAGTATCTGACCACCGCCTGGGGCGGGCCGCGCTGTGTGGCGCGCTCCGGCGAGGAGCAGGGCGAGGGTGGCGCCACGTACTCCATGACGCCGGATCAGGCGTCGAACGCGGCCACGATCGCGGCCGTGGGCGCCTCGCGCGGCCTGCCGGAGCGTGCGGTGACGATCGCGCTGGCGACCGCCATCCAGGAGTCCGCGCTGCGCAATCTCGACCACGGGGACCGTGACTCGCTCGGGCTCTTCCAGCAGCGCCCGTCCACGGGGTGGGGCACGGCCGAGCAGATCCAGGACCCGGTCTACTCGGCGGGCGAGTTCTACGACCATCTCGTCAAGGTGCCGGGCTACTCGCGGCTGCCGCTCACGGAGGCGGCCCAGCGGGTGCAGCGCAGTGGTTTCCCGCAGGCGTACGCGAAGCACGAGCCGGATGCCGCGCTGCTGGCCGCCGCCTTCACGGGCCGCTCCGCCGCTTCGCTGACCTGTACGGCGCCGCTGGGCCGGACCCCCGGGGATCCGGCGAAGGTCAGCGCCGCGTTGACGCGGAACTTCGGCTCCGAGGTGACGCCCGAGGACGTGGCGCACGGGGTCTCCGTACCGGTACCGCCCTCGTCCGTCCCGGCGGGCGGCGAGCGGGGCGCCTCGGTGGCCGGCGGGGGCGCGGCGTCCGGCGACGCGGCGTCCGGCGACCCGGTGGACGGGTACACGGCGACGGAGCGCGGCTGGGAGCTGGCGCACTGGGCGGTGGCGCAGTCCACGGCGCTCCGCATCGACCAGGTGTCGTACGCGGGCCGGGTGTGGCGGGCCAAGGAGGCGTACCTGGGGTGGCAGCGGCTGCCGGGGGGCGCGGGCGGCACGGCGGCGTCGGGCGGCGGCTCGGGCGCGGATTCCGGCACGGCGGTCGTCCGGATCGGTACGGAGCGCTAGGGCCTGTCTGACAATTCCCGCCTGCCTCGCGACGCCATGCACGCACTCTCGCCGCACCGGGCCCTGACCCAAGTACGTCCAGTACGTGGGTCAGGGCCCGGCACGCCGAGAGCACGCACCTGACGCCGCGAGGCCGCCCTCCGGGCGACGACGGGAATTGTCAGACAGGCCCTAGTCGCCCTCCGGCGAGGCGGGCAGCCGTACGAGGTGTCCCCCGGGCGGGCGAGTCGCGTCTCTCGGGGCGTGCTCTTCGAACGGCTCCCCGTAGAGACCGTCGTACAAGGCGCTCACCTGTATGCGTCCGGGAAAGTGACGTTTCCCCATGCGGCTCGGAAGCGCACCGTTTACCCGATTTTATCCGCGTCAACCTCGCGAGCGCATTACCTACTCTTTACCCGAGCGCACCGCATCCTCCAGGGCTGTTCCGGGGGTTGTCACGACGTCCGATCGACGGATCTGCGGATCTGCCGATCGGCAGACAAGCGAAGTGACACCGACCGTTCTTCCCGAGCCCCAAGGAGCCAACATGTCCGCGAACCTTCCCCTGACCCGCCGGATCGCCCGCGCCGCGCTGCTCGTCGCCGCCGGCGCCGCCCCGGTGATCGGCGCGGCCGGGTCGGCGAGCGCGGCGGAACTCCCGCAGTCGACGGATCTGGGCGCGGTCACCGCGCTCGACGGAGCCACGGTGGGCGACACCGTCGGCAAGGGCGCGCAGACGGCCACCCAGGCCGTGGGCGCCACCGGCGGCCAGGTCGTCGGCAAGGGAGTGCCCGCCGCGGGCGAGACCGTCGGCAAGACCGTGGGAACGGCGACCCCGGCCGTGCAGAAGACGGCGGGCGAGACCGCGGGGTCCGCGGGCACCCTCCTCGGCGAGACCGCGAAGACCGCCACGAACGGCGCCGCGCAGGCCACCCCGGCCGCCCCCGCCCAGGGCGGCGCGGTGCTGGGCGGGCTGCCGGTCCAGGGCCTCCCGATCGGCTGACCGGAGCCGCGTGCGGCAGCGGAGGGGCCCGGGGAGCGTGCGCTCCCCGGGCCCCTCCTCCGGTCCGCTCCCGGCTCAGCCCAGGCGCTTGACCGCCGCGTCGATCCGCTCGTCGGTCGCCGTCAGCGCCACCCGCACGTGGCGCCCGCCCGCGGGCCCGTAGAAGTCGCCGGGCGCGACGAGGATGCCCAGCTCGGCGAGGTGCGCCACGGTCTCCCAGCACGGTTCGTCGCGCGTCGACCAGAGGTAGAGGCTCGCCTCGCTGTGGTCGACACGGAAGCCGTGCGCCTCCAGCGCGGCACGGAGCGCGGTGCGCCGGGCCGCGTACCGCTCCCGCTGCTCCCGTACGTGCGTGTCGTCGCCGAGCGCCACGGCCGTGGCGGCCTGGACCGGCGCGGGCACCATCATCCCGCCGTGCTTGCGGATCTTCAGCAGCTCGCCGAGGACCGCCGCGTCACCGGCGAGGAAGGCCGCGCGGTAGCCGGCCAGGTTGGAGCGCTTGGAGAGGGAGTGGACGGCGACCAGGCCCTCGTACGTACCGCCGCAGACGTCCGGGTGGAGGACGGAGACCGGCTCGGCCTCCCACCCCAGCTCCAGATAGCACTCGTCGCTGAAGAGCAGCACCCCGTGCTCGCGCGCCCAGGCGACGATCCGCGTCAGCTCCTCCGGGGGCAGCACCCGCCCGGTCGGGTTGGACGGCGAGTTCAGCCAGAGGAGCTTGAGCCCGGCCGGGTCCAGCTCCGTCGGGTCCTCGTACGGGACGGGCTCGGCGCCGCAGAGCCGCGCGCCCACCTCGTACGTCGGGTACGCGAGGAGCGGGTAGCCGACCCGGTCGCCGGGGCCGAGTCCGAGCTGGGTGGGCAGCCAGGCCACCAGCTCCTTGGAGCCGACGACGGGGAGGACGTTCCGGTGGCTCACCCCGCGCGCGCCGAGCCGCCGCTCCACCCAGCCGGTCAGCGCGTCCCGCAGCTCGGCCGTGCCCCAGACCGTCGGATACCCCGGCGAGTTCGCGGCGCCGGTCAGGGCCCGCTGGATCCGTTCCGGGACCGGGTCGACGGGCGTGCCCACCGACAGGTCCACGATCCCGTCCGGGTGGGCCTGGGCCGTCGCTTTGTAGGGCTCCAGCTTGTCCCAGGGGAAGACGGGAAGGCGCGAAGAGACTGCGGACACGTGCTCACTCATTCTCTCTGGTGTGCGGAACGGAGTGCCGACTCTCTGGTGTGCCGAACACAACGGTCCCGTACGGCACGGGGCCGTACGGGACCGGGGGGCGCGCCGTCAGCCGTTCTGGGGCGGCAGCGCGGCGATGAAGGGGTGGTCGCGCTCGATCAGGCCGAGCTTGGAAGCACCACCGGGCGAGCCCAGCTCGTCGAAGAACTCGACGTTCGCCTTGTAGTAGTCCTTCCACTCCTCCGGGGTGTCGTCCTCGTAGAAGATGGCCTCGACCGGGCAGACCGGCTCACAGGCTCCACAGTCGACGCATTCGTCCGGGTGGATGTACAAGGACCGGGAGCCCTCGTAGATGCAGTCGACCGGGCACTCCTCGATGCACGCCTTGTCCTTGACGTCGACACAAGGCTGCGCGATGACGTAGGTCACGCTGTCGTTCCTCCTCGATAGGGCGCGGCGGGCCGATCTGCGGCTCCGTCCACGGGCGCGCGGGAGCGCGGCGTCGTCGATGCCCGCATCTAGTATCTCCGTTCTTGGGCGCGATCCGAACAGGAGGGGCGGAGAGAGCTGTGGAATTCACTGGCGGCGGACGGCTTGAGGTCCGATTGACCCCTTCTGACGTGGGCAAACGGGTATCAGTCAGACAACTGACGGAGAGCGGTAGCGGGCCGGAGAAGTTCACCGACACGGTCGGCGTTCTCACATCGTGGGACGGCGGTGTGCTGCTGATCACACGGCGGAGCGGGGAGCGGGTACGGGTCCCCGAATCCGCGCTGGTCGGCGGCAAGGTCGTGCCGGCAGCGCCGGCCCGGCGGCGGGGCCCCGCCGCCTCGTTCCAGGAGCTGACGCGGGTCGCCGCCCGCTCCTGGCAGCCGGTGGAGGACGAACCGCTGGGCGAGTGGCGGCTGCGGGCCGCGTCCGGCTTCACCCGGCGGGCCAACTCGGTCCTGCCCCTCGGCGAGCCGGGTATGCCGCTCGACGCCGCATTGGCGCGGGTACGCCACTGGTACGGGGAGCGGGGGCTGCCCCCGTACATCCAGGCAGCGACCGGCGCCGAGGGGACCCAGGAGGTGCTCTGCGCCGAGCTGGAGCGGCGCGGCTGGCTCCGGGAGGTGACGGCGGAGGTGCGCGTCGGAGCGCTGGCCCCGCTGGCCGACCGGGAGGTTGCTGAGCCCGGGACGGGTCCGTTCTCCGTACGGCTCCACCGCACCGTGGACGCGGCGTGGCTCCGGCGCTACCAGCGCTCTCCCGGGGAGCCGGGGGCGGAGGTGCGCCAGGTGCTGGGCGCCGGCCCCTCGGTGTGGTTCGCGACCGTCCCCGGGCCCGAGGGGCCTGGCGAGCCGGGCGGACCGGAGGACGCCGGACCGGGAGACGCCGGGGCTGCGGGCGCCGGGGCGCCGGCGGCGATCGGCCGGTGTGTGGTCGACGGGCGGTGGGCCGGGTTCATGGCGGTGGAGGTCGACCCCGCGTACCGCAGGCGGGGGCTGGCCACGGCGGTGATGGCCGCGCTCGCCCGGCGGGCGCTGGAGGAGGGCGCGTCGGCCGCCTGGCTCCAGGTCGAGGTGGAGAACACCGCCGCGCGGGCCCTCTACGACCCCCTGGGATTCGCGATCCATCACCACTACCACCATTTCCGATCACCCTGAGCGGGAACATCTCGCCTATGTATCCGGAATCCACCGACCGGCGCCGGCGCTTCGCCGAGGAGGCCCGCGCGGAGCGGCCCGATCTGGCCACGCTCTGCCTGCTCATCGGCGCGGAGGGCGAACCGTCCCTGACCGAGCGGGATCTCGACGCGGCCCAGGCCGAGCTGGACCGGCTGGCCGGGCTGCTCCCGTACGGCCTGACGGGGGCGCACGCCTGGGCGACGGCGCTCGCGGAGCTGCTCGGCGGGCGCTGCGGCTTCCACGGCTCCCCCGCCGAGTACCGCAGGCTGGAGGCCTCGCTGCTCCCCGCGGTGCTGCGGCGGCGGCGCGGGCTGCCGATCCTCCTCTCGGTGGTCTGGATCGAGGTGGCGCGCCGGGCCGGGGCCCCGGTGTACGGGGTGGCCCTGCCGGGCCACTTCGTGGTCGGCTTCGGCGACCCGGAGCGGCGGGTGCTGGCCGATCCGTTCGCCGCCGGGCGCCTGCTGACCGGGGCCGACGCGGACCGTCTGATCACCGGCGTGACCGGGGCGCCGCCCGCTCCCGACGCCTACCGTCCGGCGTCGGCCCTGGACATCGTCCAGCGGGTACTGAACAACATCCGCGCCTGGGCCGCCACCCGCCGCGAACGCACCGACGTGGCCCTCTGGGCCGTCGAACTCGCCCTGCTGCTCCCGGCCCACCCGGCCCGCCTCCGCTACGACCGGGCCCAACTGCTCGTCCAGCGCGGCGAGTTCCTGAGCGGGGCGGCGGAACTGGAGGAGTACGCGCGGGTGGTGGCGGCGGTCGAACCGGCGACGGCGGAGGCGATCCGCCACAAGGCCCGGTCGGCCCGCGCCATGCTCAACTGACCCGGCACCCGGCCCCCGAGGCACTCGCTACAGCCACCCCTTCTCCCGGGCTATCCGGACGGCCTCCGCCCGGTTGCGCGCCGCCACCTTCTGGATGGCCGTCGAGAGATAGTTCCGTACGGTGCCCTGGGAGAGCCGTAGCTCGGCGGCCACCTCCGCGTTGGTCGAGCCGTCGGCGGCGATCCGCAGGACCTCGCGCTCCCGGTCGGTGAGCGGATTCGCGCCATTGGCCAGGGCCGCCGCCGCGAGCCCCGGGTCGATGACCCGCTCGCCGTCGAGTACCTGCCGTACCGCCGCGGCGAGTTGGGCCGCCGGGGCGTCCTTGACCAGGAAGGCGTCCGCGCCCGACTCCATCGCGCGGCGCAGATAGCCGGGGCGCCCGAAGGTGGTGAGCACGACCACCTTGAGGGCGGGCAGCTCGGTGCTGAGGGCCGCCGCGGCCTCGATACCGGTCATGCCCGGCATCTCGATATCGAGCAGCGCGACATCCACCTCCTGGGCCCGCGCCGCCTCCACCACCTCGTCCCCCCGCGCCACTTGGGCGACCACCTCGATATCCGGCTCCAGCCCGAGCAGCGCGGCCAGCGCCTCGCGCACCATGGACTGGTCCTCCGCGAGCAGGACCCTGATCATGCGGCTCATGCGACGGATCCTAGTTCTCCTGTCGGGGCCTGATCGGCACACGGGCGGTGAGGAGGAATCCCCGGCGGGAGGAGTCCGTCTCCAGGGCACCGCCCACCGTGGTCAGCCGCTCGGAGAGCCCGGTGAGCCCGTTCCCGTGCGCGGCCCCCGCAGCGCCTCCCACGGCCGTGCCCCCGCCCCCCTGGCCACGGTGGCCGCCATGCCCCGCGTGGCCCCCGCGTCCCCCGTGGCCCCCCTGGCCGTCGTCCTCGACGGTGAGTTCCAGATAGGGCCCGTCCAGGGTCTCGCGCCGGGTGAGGGCGACGACGCACCGCCGGGCCCCGCTGTGCCGTACGACATTGGTGACCGCCTCGCGCAGCGACCAGGCCAGCGCGGCCTCGCACTCCTCGCTCAGCTCGCCGCCGGCCGACGGGCAGGGCGCCTCGGCCGGCAGATCAGGGGTGATCCCGGCGACGGCCAGCGCCGTACGCGCCCCGGCCAGCTCGCCCGGCAGGGTCGGTCTTCGGTATCCGGTGACGGCTTCCCGTACATCGGTGAGCGCCTGACGGCTGACCCGCTCGATGTCGGCTATCTGCTCGGCCGCCTTGTCCGGCCGCACGGGCAGCATCCGGCCGGCCAGTTCGCTCTTGAGGGTGATCAGCGAGAGGGAGTGCCCCAGCAGGTCGTGGAGGTCACGGGCGAGCCGTAGCCGCTCCTCGTTGGCGGCGAGCTCGGCGACGGTGGCCCGCGCCTCGCGCAATTCCACCGTCGTCCGCACGAGCTGCCGCACGCCCGACATCGCGAAGCCGCCGAGCAGCGCGGGAAAGACCAGAGCGGTGAGGAGGTCGCCCGCGTCCTCCTGATGGAACCCGACGAGGAACATCACCCCGGTGGCGACAGGGATCGCCACCCGGGCCCAGGCCAGCGGCAGCGCCGCACCCGCCGAGACGGACACATAGACGAAGAGCACCAGCCAGGGCGTGCCCATCGTGACCGGGAGCACCACCGCGAGGACGAACTGGAAGCCCAGGAGGCCCACGGCGACACCACGCCGGTCGAGCATTCTGCTGGTGTGGCGGAAGACGTTGGTCAGATAGGCGGCGACGAAGGCCACCAGGCCGAGCGCCCCCAGCACGACGGCCCCCGCCGCATGCCCCCCGTCGATCAGATCGCTCACCGGGGCGCCCATGAAGGCCAGCCAGACGCCGATCCACACGAACTTGGCGAAGGACTGCTGGCGGGTCTTCGGACGCTGCCCGACCGGAATGGTGTACGTCTCGCTCACGTCTTCAGTGTGTCCTTCCGGTAGAACCAGGCCGCGGCGCCCGCGAAGAGCAGGAAGTACGCGACGAGGAGGGTCACATCCTTGGTGTGCGGGGCGGCACCCAGCTCCACGGCCTGTCCGAGCGCCGCGTACGCGTGGGTGGGGAGCCAGGAGGAGATGTCCTGGAGCCACTGCGGGTAGGCCGTCGTCGGCATCCACAGACCGCCGAGGATGGAGAGCCCGAAGTATGTGATCATCGCGATCGGGCGGACGGTCTCCCCGGTGGCGAGATAACCGATGGCCACCCCGAGCGCCGCGAAGCAGAGGCTGCCCGCCCAGATGACCCCGGTGAGCGCGGCCCACTGCCAGGCGGCGAACCGTACGTCCTTGGCGAGGGCCGCGACGACGAAGACGATGAGGATCGACGGCAGGGTGACCACGGCGGCCGAGGCTATCTTGGCCAGCACATAGCCACGCCCCGGCAGCGAGGTGAGCCTGAGCTGCCGCACCCACCCCTTCTCCCGCTCCTTCGCGATCTTCTCGCTGTTGCCCAGGAGAACGGCGGTCAGTGCGCCGAAGGAGGCCATGGCGACCATGTAGAAGGCACCCATCCGCAGCCCGGTCCCGGGCACCAGGTCGTTGCCCTGGGGCCCCGCGATCATCAGGAAGAGCGCCGAGGGGTAGATCACCGAGAAGAACATGAACTTCTTGTTCCGCAGTGTGCGGGTGATCTCCAGCTTGATGAGATAGTTCACGCTGTCCTGGCCTCCTCGGCCTCGGTGATGGCGACGAATGCCTGCTCCAGGCCGAGGCCCGCGACTTCGAGATTGCGGGGGTAGACCCCGAGTCCGTACAGCGCGTGCACGGTCGCGTCGGCGTCGTGCGACTGCATACGGACGGTGGTGCCGGAGACGGAGAGCGAGCTGAGGAAGGGCAGCCGGCGCAGGGCCGCCTCGTCGATCACGCCGTCCGGACCGTACCCGGGGGTCCCGCCCTGGCCGGCTCCACCGCTCTGCGGGGCGGGGGCGGTCGTGAGGTCGAACGATATCCGGCGGGCCCCCGCCCGCGCCTTGATCTCGGTGGCGGTGCCGTCGGCCAGCAGCCTGCCCCGGTGCAGGACCAGCACCCGGTCCGCGATGGCGTCGGCCTCTTCCAGATAGTGCGTGGCGAACAGCACCGTACGCCCCTGGTCCGCCTGCTCCCGCATCGTGGCCCAGAACGCCTGCCGGGCGGTGACGTCCATCCCGGTGGTCGGCTCGTCCAGGACGATCAGGTCATTGGCGCCCGCCGTGGCGAGCGCGAAGCGCACCCGCTGCTCCTGGCCGCCGGAGAGCCTGTTGACCATGCGATCGGCTATCTGGCTGATCCCGGCGCCGACCAGCACATCGGAGACGGAGTGGGGCCGGGGGTGGAGCGCACACGCGAGCGTGATCAGCTCGCGGACCGTGACCTCCTCCATGAGGCCGCCGCTCTGGAGCATCGCGCCCACACGCCCGGCGGAGATCGCCTCCTGGGGGCTGGTGCCGAAGAGGGTGACACTGCCCGCGTCGGGCTTCCTGAGCCCCAGCAGCAGGTCGAGCGTGGTCGACTTGCCCGCGCCGTTGGGCCCGAGGAGCGCCACGGTCTCCCCGGGGCGCAGCGCGAGGGTGAGCCCCGCGACGGCGTGGACGTCCCCGTAGCTCTTGCTCACCCGGTCGAAGTCGACCACGGCGGAGGCCGCGCCCGTGCCCCGCGCACCGTTCGGGATACCCCTGTTTACGCCCGCAGGCGAGATATTCGTGCGGGTCGAGCCGGTCGCACTGGTCGCGCCCCTCGTGCCGGTTGTCCGGTCTGTCGATTTCATACCGACAGTCTGGCCCGCTGCCCGGCCCCGGCGGCAGTGTCGCCGGTCGTGACTCCCGCATGACATCTGTCATGTCCTGGAGCTGACAATCCGGCCGGGACCGCGTCCCCGCCCGGCCTCCGCCCCCGGAAACGACTGCGCCGGGCGGGCCTCGGCTGAGGCCCGCCCGGCGCAGTGCCGTTCTGAAATCCGCCGCTCCGGGAGATCCCGGCCGTGACGCCTAGCTCGGGTCGAGGTCGATCGTCTGCGTGCGCTCCGCGGGCGTCTTGCCGCGCAGCGCCTTCTGCATCGCCTGCACCACGTCGGCCGAGGAGACGGGGTACTGCTTGCCGTCGCCCTTGGTGATCGTGATGCCGTCGAAGACGCCGTCGAGGAGCTGGTCGATGGCGTCCCGGTCGTAGACCTCGACCAGCTTTCCGTCGATCGCCTTCATCGAGAGGATCTTCGGCAGCGACTTGGCGGGACCGAACTGGATCTGCTTGCCGCCCGCCTGGATGGTGACCAGGCCGGACATCGCGGGCTCGGCGAACTCCTTCATCGCCCGGTCCAGTTCCGCCTGGTCGACGGTGGGTTCCCGGGTGACGACGGGGAGTTCGACACTGTTGGTCTTGCCCGTCTGGACCTGGGCGCGGTAGGCGTCACGGGTCGAGATGATCGAGTGGTTGACGTCCAGCGCCTTGCCGGCCTTGCCGGGCACGGCGACGGCCCGGCCCGGCTCGAACTTGATGGTGCCGTCGGAGGCCGAGCCGGAGACGCCCGCCAGATCGGTCAGCGCGACGCTCAGCTTCTCCTCGTCGACCGGGATGACCGGCTGGGCGACCCGCGCGCTGCCGAAGAGCGAGCCGATCACCGAGACAGGGTTGTAGTCGCTGCCCGCCGCGTTGCGCACCGTCGCCTGGCTGTCGAGGCTGAGCCCCGCCTTGTCGGGGGCGAGTTCCTCGGTCTTCCCGCCGATGCTGAGCCGCAGCGGCGCCGAGGCCCGCTCGCCGAGGGTCGCGTCGAGGCGGTTGACGGCCTCCTCGCGGGTGGTGCCGCCGATGTCGACGCCGAGGACCGTGGTGCCCTTCGGCACGTCGGAGTGGTTCATCAGCAGCCCCGCGCCGTAGAGCGCGCTGGCCACCACCACGACGGCGACGCCGAGGAGCGCCACCTTCGAGCGGCCCTTCTTCTTCGCCGGGGCGGCGGGCGCCTTGGCCTGCGGGGCGGTGCCCACGGCCGCCTGCCCCTGGGGCGGGGTGGCGGGCCCGGCGCCGACCGGGCCGGGGAAGTCGGGCGCCGAGAAGTCGTGTTCACTGCCGTACGCGCCGTCCCCGCCGCCGTCGGTACGCGGGCCACCGCCCTGCGGGCCGGAACCGGGGAACGGCGAACGCTGCTCCGGGGGCACCACAGGGATGCCGCTGTTGAGCGTGTCCCCCGAGACATGGCCGCCCGGGAGGCCCGGGCCGCCGGGGATACGGTCGCCGGAGGCGGGCTCGGGCGCGGGCTGCTGCGGGGTGAGGACGGCGGTGTCGTCGGAGAGCCTGGGGCCACCGCCCTGGTCCGCCCCGGGCGGGTTGGCCAGGGACGACGGCGGGGTGCCGAGCGACGAACTGCCGGGCACGGGGCCGGTGGTGGGACCGGTCGGCCCCACGGGCGCGCCGGGGGGGCGGGTACCGAACGCGGGGGTGGTGAGGCCGCCGCCGGGCGCGAACCCGTTGGCCCCGGGCGCCGGGGCGCCCGCTCCGGCGCCCGTGCTGCCGCCCGTCGCCAGCCCCTCGGCGGCGAGATCGCTGAGCGAGGAGCCGCCGATCCGGTGGGACCCGGTGGAGTAGTCCGTGCCGTTCGCGTAGTCGGAACCGGCCGGGGCGCCGCCGATCGGATGGGACCCCGTGGAGTAGTCCGTGCCGTTGGAGTAGTCGGTGCCGTACGGCGACTCCGCCTGGCGCTCGCCGCCGGGCGGCGCCGAGCGCGTGGCGGACGGCGGGGCCGAGGTCACGCCGGAGACCGCCGCGGCGGCCGCAGTCATCCCGGAGGCCGCGCCGGTGGTCGCCTTGCGCGGCGCGAACCAGTCACTGGTGGACTTCTCGCCACTGTCGCCGTCGGCGCCCTTGGCCGCCTGGGCGGCGGCGCGCTGCTCGCCGATCAGGTCGATCGGCCGGGTCTCCGACATGTCCTGCGCCGGGGCGACCTTGGGCGTGGCGCCCGTGCGCTCGGCGGCCGGGACACCCCGCCCCTCGGTGGCGTCGATGTCGCTCATGGGCGTACGCATGACGACGGGCGGGATCGGCCGGGAGCCGGGGATGTTGATCCGGATCCGCGTGGTCAGCGTCGTCTCGGTTCTGGGCTCGTCCGGCTGCGCGGCGGGCTTGTTCCCGGTCTCCTCGGGCGCGTCCTGCTGAGGATGCAGCGACGGGTACTGGCGGGATCCGTACGGCGGGGTTCCCGAGGGGTACGCCGCGGCTCCGCCGCGCCGCTGGGGCCCGGAGGACGAACTGTCAGTTTCTCGACTCAAAGCAGGTTCTCCCGGTTGGCTCCGCCGCCCGTTCTTACTGGTACTCACTGTTCAGGTCCCCCACAGCCGGAGAGCGGAGGGAAGGCCCGGAGCGCGCACCACCATACTGGCCTCCACCGACAGAGACCCGACGACCGTGAGAAGCGATGCTCCGCCGACCGCGCGTCCATGGTCAATTCAGCGGCTGCCGGGCTCGTCACTTCCCAAGTCGGCCGGACTTCGTGCCCGGTTGCGGCAACCGCGTCATGGTGGCACACATCACAGCCAGCACCATGCCGCCGAGCAGGTAGACCAGGGGCCCGGCACCTGCGGCGAAGACCGCGTCGCCCTCGGCGCGGCCCATGCTCAGCCCGATGGTCGCGATCAGCCAGCCGGCGGCGGGCGCCCCCACCCCGAGCTGGGTGGCGGTCGCGTACCAGCCACCGAGGAAGAGCCCGGCCGTGGCGAGCAGCGCGAGCACCAACCCGCCCGGGAACCAGCCCCCTTGGGCGAGTGAACCGGCGATCCCGACGAGTGCGCCGAGCACCAGCAGCCCCAGATACGCGGCGATGCGCCCGGGTCTGAAGGTGAGCGGAGTGGTGAGCGGGGGCGCGGGCCGCCCCTCGGGGGCGCGCGTACTCACGCGTCCGCCCCGGCGTGCGGACCGGCGTGCGGGGCACCCTGGCCGGCACCGCTCGGGGCGGGCTCTCCGGCCGTACCGATCCCGGCGAAAAGGTCGCTCTCACGTTCGCCGGCGGGGGCCCCGGACGCGCCGTGCACCAGTTGGTAGTACTCGGTGGTGAAGATCGGCTGGCCGAGGTCGTTGGAGAGCGCGAAGAAGGGCCCGTCCACGGCGATCTGGGTGGCGTGGGCGCGCATCGCCGCCGTCTTCCGCCCGGCGTACGGTCCCCCGTCGACGGCCGCGGTGATCTCCGCGTCGGTCACGACGCCCGGGATGTCCTCGATCTCCGCGACACCGGGGAAGCCGGCGCCGGACGCGCGCAGCCGGGCGAAGCCCTCCTCGGCGACCGAACGCGGCACCCGGTTCCAGTAGATCTTGTCGATGGCGTGCGCGGCGCCCAGCTCCGGGCGGTACGCGGCCTCGGCCGCCAGTTCGGCGGCGCGCATGGCGACCCGGTGGGCCTGGATGTGGTCCGGGTGCCCGTACCCGCCCTGCGGGTCGTAGGTGACGAGCACCTGGGGGCGTACCTCGCGGATGACCGCCACGAGATACGGAGCCGCCTCGTCCACCGGGGTGCTCCAGAAGGCGCCCGGGCGGTCGTTCTGCGCCAGCCCCATCATCCCGGAGTCGCGGAACCTGCCCGGGCCGCCGAGGAAGCGGTGGTCGGTGACGCCCAGCTCGCGCATGGCGTCGGCGAGTTCGCCGACGCGGTGCGGGCCGAGCCGGTCCTCCCGGTCGGCGGCGAGATGGGCGAGCTCGGGCACGAGGACCTCACCCTCCTCGCCGAGGGTGCAGGTCACCAACGTGACCAGGGCGCCCTCGGCCGCGTACCCGGCCATGGTGGCGCCGTTGTTGATCGACTCGTCGTCCGGGTGCGCATGGACGAGCAGCAGACGGCGAGCGGGAAGATCGGTCATGGGGACAGCCTACGAGCCCCCACTGACAGCCGCCCGGGAACGCCCCGGAACCGGCCGGGAAGGGCCGTCCCGGCCCCCTCGGCGGCCGATGGCGGGCGACGGCCGAGGGGCGGTGCCGGAGCGTGATGCGCTGAGCAAAAATGGCCGATTACCGACGGCCGATGGCTAGAACTTGATGCCGCCGATCATCCCTGCCACGTTCGTGGTCAGTTCGCTGATGGTGGGGGCAATGGAGGAACTGGCCATGTAGAACCCGAGCAGCATGCAGACCACCGCGTGTCCCGCTTTCAGCCCGGACTTCCGGACCAGCAGGAAGACCACGATCGCCAGCAGCACCACCACGGAAATCGAGAGTGCCACGGCGGTTCACCTCCATAGATATTCAGTCGGGAAGACGCAGCGTGCATGTGCCCGGCTCATTCATACCCAGCTATCGCTAGGGATCATAACTATCCGTGCGTACGCATCGATCGGTGCACGGCAGCACACGGGGGCGCACGGACCTCCGCCGCCCGGAACACGAGGGACTAAGTTCGATCGCATGACATCCAGCTCCCCCCTGTCGTTCCCCCGGCAGCACGCCAGGACCCAGCGGTTCACGCTCGGCGCCCCGCGGTCGTTCACGGTCTCCCCGGACGGGACGCGGGTGGTCTTCCTGCGTTCTTCCACGGGGACGGACCGGGTGAACCGCCTCTGGGTGCTCGATCTCGACGGCTCCGGGGCGGGTTCGGGCGAGGCCCGGATCGCCGCCGACCCCGGCGTGCTGCTCGACGGCGCCTCGGAGCGCCTCCCGGCCGAGGAGCGGGCCCGGCGCGAACGCGCCCGGGAGGGGTCTGGAGGCATCGTGGGGTACGCGGTGGACGCGGAGGCCGAGCTGGCCGCGTTCGCCCTCTCAGGGCGCCTGTACGCGGCCGAGCTGCGGGCCGGGACGGCGCGGGAACTCCCCGTACGGGGACCGGTGATCGACCCGCGCCCCGCACCGGACGGCCGGCACGTCGCGTATGTGGCCGACGGGGCCCTGCGTGTCGTCGGGGCGGACGGCGAGGGCGACCGCCTGCTCGCGGGCCGTCAGGAGGGTGAAGGAAGCGCCGATGTCACCTACGGACTGGCCGAGTTCGTCGCCGCCGAGGAGATGAACCGTACCCGCGGCTATTGGTGGTCGCCCACGTCCGACCGGCTCTTGGTGGCCCGGGTGGACACCACGGCCGTAAGGCGCTGGTGGATCTCCGACCCGGCCCACCCGGACCGGGAACCGGCCCGGGTGGCGTACCCGGCGGCCGGTACGCCCAACGCGGACGTACGGCTCTTCCTCGTCCCGCTGGCGGACGGCGCGGAGGGAGCGGACCGTACGGAGGCCGACGCCACCGACGCGCCTCCTAAGGAGGTGGTGTGGGACCGCGTACGCCACCCGTATCTCGCCCGGGTCCACTGGTCCGCCGGGGGTCCCCCGCTGCTGCTCGTGCAGAGCCGGGACCAGCGCAGCCACCGCTACCTCACGGTGGATCCGGCCACCGGGGCGACCAGGACCGTCCACGAGGACGAGGACCCGGCGTGGCTCGAACTCTTCCCCGGGGTGCCCGCCTGGACCCCGGACGGGCGGCTCGTACGGGTGGCCGACGAGGGCGGCGCACGGGTCCTGATGGTGGGCGACCGGCCGCTGACCGGTCCCCAGCTCCATGTGCGGTCGGTGCTGGACATCGGCGAGCACGACATCCTGATCGCCGCCTCGGCCGGCGCGGAGGCCGACTCCCCCGAGACCGGCGAGATCCATGTCCACCGCGTCAGCGAGCTGGGTACGGAGCGGGTGTCGGCGGCCCCCGGGCTCCACTCGGCCGTCCGGTCGGGCGCGGTGACCGTGCTCGTCTCGACGCGCCTCGACACCTCGGGGGCCTCCGTCAGGGTCTTCCGGGAGGGTGAACAGCGCTCTTCGATCGCCTCGTACGCGGAGCCTCCGGCGCTCACGGCGCACGCACGGCTCACGGAGGGGGGCGCACAGAAAATTGCGTGCGCCGTCCTGCTCCCCACGGGCTACCAGGAGTCCCAGGGACCCCTGCCGGTACTGCTCGATCCGTACGGCGGTCCGCACGGCCAGCGCGTCGTCGCCGCCCAGAACGCGTACCTCACCTCGCAGTGGTTCGCCGACCAGGGCTTCGCGGTGCTCGTCGCCGACGGGCGCGGCACCCCCGGCCGCTCCCCCGCGTGGGAGAAGTCCATCCACCGGAACCTGCTGCTCACCCTGGACGACCAGATCGAGGCGCTGCACGACCTCGCCGGCCGGTTCCCGTTCGACCTGGGCCGGGTCGCGATCCGCGGCTGGTCGTACGGCGGCTACCTCGCCGGGCTCGCGGCGCTGCGCCGCCCGGATGTCTTCCACGCGGCGGTGGTCGGCGCGCCCGTCACCGATCTGCGCCTCTACGACACGCATTACATGGAGCGCTATCTCGGCACTCCGGAAGAGGCCCCCGAGGTCTATGCCGTCAACTCACTGGTGACGGACGACGGCCTCTCGTCGCCGGCCGACACCGCGCGCCCCATGATGATCGTCCATGGTCTCGCCGACGACAATGTGGTGGTCGCCCACGCGCTCCGGCTCTCCGGGGCGCTGCTGGCGGCCGGACGGCCCCATGAGGTTCTTCCGCTGTCCGGAGTGACGCACATGACGCCGCAGGAGGAGGTCGCGGAGAACCTGCTGCTCCTCCAGGTCGACTTCCTGAAGCGGTCACTGGGCATGGCGTGACCGGCGCGGACGCGGGCGGCTCAGGCGGCGCCGACGGCAACCGGCCGGGACTCCTGGAAGTCCCGGCCGGTTTACGGCACCCGCACGGCCGTACGCTCACTAGGCTGCCGGGTCCGTATATCGGTAACGGGTCCGCCAAGTTGCCTGCGTGTTAACGAAATTGTTGTGTTTTATCCACTTTCCTCCGCCAACCGGACGGTCGGAACGATCTTCCTCACCTCCGGGAAGTGACAGGCCGAGGGGTGCGCGACCGGCCCCGCCGCCGACCGGAAGACCTCAGGGACCGCCAGGAGAGGCACCTCGACGGCGCACCGCTCCCGCGCCTGCCGGCAGCGGGTGCGGAAGCGGCAGCCGGAGGGCGGGGCGGCCGGTGAGGGGACGTCCCCGGTGAGGATGATCCGTTCCCGGCGCCCGCGCGCCGTGGGGTCGGGGACCGGGACCGCCGAGAGCAGCGCCTGGGTGTACGGATGGGTGGGGTGGTCGTAGATCTCGGTGTCCGTACCGATCTCGGCGAGCCGCCCCAGATACATCACCCCGACGCGGTCGGAGATATGGCGGACGATCGACAGGTCGTGCGCGATGAAGAGATACGAGAGCGCGAACTCGTCCTGGAGACGTTCCATCAGATTGATGACCTGGGCCTGCACCGAGACATCCAGCGCCGAGACGGGTTCGTCGGCGACGATGATCTCCGGGTTGAGCGCGAGGCCGCGGGCGATGCCGATGCGCTGGCGCTGGCCGCCGGAGAACTGGTGCGGGTAGCGGTTGATGTACTCGGGGTTCAACCCCACCACATCCAGGAGTTCCCGGACCCTGCGGCGCCGGTCCCCCTTAGGGGCGGCCTCGGGGTGGATCTCGAACGGTTCCCCGACGATGTCCCCGACCGTCATACGGGGGTTGAGCGAGGTGTACGGGTCCTGGAACACCATCTGGATGTTCCGCCGCACCGCCTTCAGCGCCCGCCCCGAGAGCCTGGTGATGTCCTCGCCCCGGTAGTGGATCGCGCCCGAGGTCGGCCGCTCCAGATGGACCAGCAGCCTCGCCACGGTCGACTTGCCGCAGCCGGACTCCCCGACGATGCCCAGGGTCTCCCCGGCCGCCAGGCCGAAGGAGACGCCGTCGACGGCCCGCACCGCGCCGACCTGGCGTCTGAAGACGATGCCCTGGGTGAGCGGGAAGTGCTTGACCAGATCGCGCACCTCCAGCAGCGGCTCCGCCCGCGGTGTCTCAGCCATCGAGCGTCTCCTCCCAGAAGTGGCAGGCGCTCCGCCGCTCCCCCACCGGGCGGTCCGCCCCGGCCGGCTCCGTCGCCGGGCGCCCCTCCCCGGCCGGCTCCGCCGCCCTGTGCCCCCGGCCCGCCTCCGTCACCTCGTACAGCGGCGGCACCTCCGTACGGCACCGGTCGCGTGCCCTCGGGCAGCGCGGGTGGAAGGCGCAGCCGGCCGGGATCTTCAGCAGGCTGGGCGGCAGCCCCTTGATCGCGTACAGTTCGCGGCCCTTCCGGTCCAGCCGCGGGATCGAGTCCAGCAGCCCCCGCGTGTACGGATGCGCCGGCCGCCGGTAGATCTCGTGCACCGGGGCCGTCTCCACGACGCGCCCCGCGTACATCACCGCGATCGTGTCGGCGACATCCGCGACCACACCCAGGTCATGAGTGATCAGGATCAGCCCCATGGCGTACTCACGCCGCAACTCCGCGAGCAGATCCATCACCTGGGCCTGGACGGTCACGTCGAGCGCCGTCGTCGGCTCGTCCGCGATGATCAGATCGGGCTCCAGCGCCAGCGCCATCGCGATCATGATGCGCTGCCGCATCCCGCCCGAGAACTGGTGCGGGTAGTCGTTCACCCGCTCCTTGGCGGCCGGGATACGGACCCGGTCCATCAGCTCGACGGCCTTCGCGCGCGCCTGTTTACGCCCCGTTCCCCGGTGAACCTCGAACATTTCCCCTAGTTGGGCGCCCACGGTGAGGACGGGGTTGAGCGAGGAGAGCGCGTCCTGGAAGATCATCGCCATCTCGGCGCCCCTGATCCCGCGCCGCTGCTCCTCCTTGAGCTTCAGCAGGTCCCGGCCCCGGAAGAGCACCTCGCCGCCGGTGACCCGGCCCGGCGGTGTGTCGAGGATCCCCATGACCGCCTGCGCGGTCACGGACTTACCGGAGCCCGACTCACCGAGCACGGCCAGCGTCTCGCCCGCCGCCACCGCGTACGAGACGCCGTTGACGGCCTTGGCGACGCCTTCGCGGGTCCGGAACTCCACGTGGAGGTCGCGTACATCGAGCAGCGGCATGGCGGGGCTCCTCAGCGCAGCTTGGGGTCGAGGGCGTCGCGTACCGCGTCGCCGAGCATGATGAAGGCGAGCACCGTGACCGCCAGCGCCCCGGCCGGCCAGAGCAGCATGTGCGGGGCGTTGCGGATGTACGGGGAGGCGTCCGAGATGTCGATCCCCCAGGAGACCGTCGGAGGTTTGAGACCCACTCCGAGATACGAGAGGGTCGCCTCCAGTGCGATGAACGTACCCAGCGCGATGGTCGCCACGACGATCACCGGCGCGACCGCGTTGGGCAGCACATGCCGCAGCAGCATCCGCGGGGTGGAGGCGCCGAGCGCCCGCGCCGCCTGGACGTAGTCGTTCTGTTTGACGGTGATCACGGAGCCGCGGGCGATCCGGGAGATCTGCGGCCAGCCGAGCAGCACCATGAAGCCGATCACCGGCCAGACGGTGGCGCTGGTGACCACGGAGAGCAGCACCAGCCCGCCGAGAACGACGGGGATCCCGAAGAAGATGTCGGTGGCCCGGGAGAGGACCGCGTCCCAGAAGCCGCCGAAGAATCCGGCGAGCCCGCCGAGGACCGAGCCGACGACGGCGACACCGAGGCTGGCGAGGACGCCGACGACGACGGAGGTCCTGGCGCCGTACACGGTACGGGTGTAGACGTCGCAGCCCTGCGCGGTGAAGCCGAAGGGCGCGCCGGGGCGGGAGCCGTCCTGCGCGTCGGCGAGATGGCAGGAGAGCGGGTTGCCACTGGCGATCAGCGACGGCCGGATCGCGATGGCCACCAGGAAGAGGATGACCAGCGCGGAGAGGAGGAAGACGGGGTCGCGCCGCAGATCCCGCCAGGCGTCGGACCACAGGCTGCGCGCCCGCCCCTCGTACCGGTCCCGGGCGGGGTCTCCGGTATGACCGGAGTCTCCAGTACTACCGGAGCCGCCAGTATGACCGGAGCCACCGGTATGACCGGAGTCGCCGGGCTCGGCAGGGCGGAGGAGCTGCGGGTCACGCATACCGGATCCTCGGGTCGAGTACGGCGTACAAGAGGTCGACCAGCAGGTTCGCGACCAGGAAGACCAGCACGAGCACGGTCACGAACCCCACCACGGTCTGGGTGTTCTGGCGCAGGATCCCCTGGTAGAGCTGGAATCCGACGCCGTGGATGTTGAAGATCCGCTCGGTGACGATGGCGCCGCCCATCAGGGCGCCGATGTCCGTACCGATGAAGGTGACCACCGGGATCAGTGAATTGCGCAGCAGATGCCTGACGATCACGCGCCTCCTGGGGAGCCCCTTGGCGACGGCGGTACGGACGTAGTCGGCGCGGGCGTTCTCGGCGATGGACGTCCGGGTGAGCCGGGTGACGTACGCGAGGGAGACCGACGCGAGCACCAGCCCCGGCAGGATCAGCTCGCCGAGCGGCGCCGCCGGGGAGACCGAGGGCTCGATGACCTTCCACTGGACGCCGAGGAGGAGTTGCGCCAGCAGTCCGATGACAAAAGTCGGTACGGAGATCACGACAAGCGTCAGCATCAGCAGCGACGTGTCCACCGGGCGCCCCCGGCGCAATCCGGAGAGCACACCGAAGACGATCCCGATGACGACCTCGAAGAAGATGGCGACCAGCGTCAGCCGGATGGTGATGGGGAACGCGGTGGCCATCAGGTCGAGGACCCGCTGCCCGTTGAACGCGGTGCCGAAGTCGCCGGAGAAGACGTTCCCCATATAGGTGAGGTACTGCCGCCAGACCGGCTGGTCGAGGCCGAAGTCCTGGCGCAGCCGCGCCTCGGTCGCGGGGTCGCACTGCCGTTCGCCGCAGAGGCCGGCGACGGGATCGCCCATCACATTGACCATGAGGAAGATCAGCAGCGTGGCGCCGATGAAGACCGGGATCATCTGGAGCAGGCGCCTGATCACATAACGTCCCATGCGGGCTCCGGGGGAAGGTTCGTCCATGGACAACAGCCGGCGAATACATCACTTACGTCACTACTTACGTCACCGAGCGCATCACTGGGCACATCACCGGGCGCATCGGTGAGCGGAGAGGCGCCTGCGGGGAGGAGCTCGGCCGAGCACGTCAGCGAACGGTGATCTCGTTGTAGACCGGGACGCTGAACGCGTTCAGCTCCACCCGCGAGACCCGGTCCGAGTACCCCGCGCTGCCGTTCTGGTACCAGAGCGGGATGGCGGCCATCTGGTCCCGTACGACCGCCTCGGCCTGCTGGAACTTCCGGATCCCCGTCTTCTCGTCGCTCTCGGCGTTGGCCTCGTCGACGAGCCGGTCGAAGCGCGGGTCGCTCCACTTGCCGTCGTTGGACGAGGCGTTGGTGTAGTAGAGGGGCTGGAGGAAGTTCTGGATCAGCGGATAGTCCATCTGCCAGCCAGCCCGGAAGGGTCCGGTGAGCTTCTTCCGCCCGATCTGGTTGCGGAAGTCCGCGAAGGTGCCGACGGGGCGGCCGACGCACGCCTTGTCCTTGCCGAGCGCGTTGTTGATGCTGTTGCAGACGGCGTCGACCCACTCCTTGTGGGAGCCGGTGTCCGCGTTGTACGTGATGGTGAGCCGCCCGTGCGGGATGCCACCGCCCTCCCGGATCAGCCGCTTCGCGGCGGCCGCGTCGTACCGGCACGCCGCCCCGCAGAGCCCGGCCTGGTAGCCGCCGTCCGCGCCGAGCACCGGTGAGGTCCAGTCGGTGGCCGGGGTGCGCGTGCCCCGGAAGATCGTCTTGGTGATCTGCGCGCGGTTGATCGCCCGGGAGAGCCCGGTACGGACCTTGACGGCCTTCGGGGTGTTCCACGCCTTGTCGTAGTAGGGGAAGGCGAGGGTCTGGATGATGCCGGCGGGGCTGTTGATGTAACGCCCGTTCAGATCCGACCGTACGTTCTTGAGCTGCGCGGCGGGGACGTCGTCGACCAGGTCGAGGTTGCCGGCGACGAGGTCGGTGTAGGCGGTGTTGTTGTCCGTGTAGACCATCAGATCGACGCCACCATTACGCGCCTTGTCGGCGCCCGGGTACTCCTTCCAGGTCCTCAGCGACATCTGGGCGCCCCTGGTGTACTGCCGTACGGCGTAAGGACCGTTCCCGACCGGCTTGGCGAGCCACTCCGCGTGGTGGTCGAAGAACGCCCGGGGAAGCGGCGCGAAGGCCGCGTAGCCGAGGGTGTCGGGCCAGCTGGAGAAGCGCTGCGAGAGCTTGACGGTGAAGGTACGCGGGCCGGTGACCCGCAGACCGGTGAGCGTCGGGGCGGTCGGCTTGCCCGACTCCGGGTGGACCTTGTCGTATCCGTCGATGTACTGGAAGAAGTAGGCGTTCTTCTGACTGTTCTTGATGTTGGCGCCGTAGTTCCAGGCGTCCACGAAGGAGCGCGCGGTGACCTTCTCGCCGTTGCTGAAGGTCCAGCCGTCCTTGACGGTGACGGTGAAGTGCGTGGAGTCCTGGGTCTCGATCTTCTCGGCGAGCGCGTCCTCGGCCTTGCCGGTCTTCGGGTTGTACCGCTTGAGCCCCCGGAAGATCATGTCGAGGACCTTGCCGCCCTGGACCTCGTTGGTGTTCGCGGGCTCCAGCGGATTCTGCGGGTCCCCCCACGAGGACCGCACCACCCCCTCCGCACCACTCCCGAGAGCGGCCGAGTCACCCCCACCGCAGCCGGTCGCCGCCGCGACCACGAGGCCGAGGGCCAGGGTGTACGAGGCTGCCTTGTACGGGCCCATCCGGTACGAGGCCCAGGCGCCACGCCCGGTGGTGTACGCGGCTCCGCCTCCGCGCGCGGCTCCTCGCATGGGCGTACCTCCTAGGGTGCCGGGCCACGGTGACCAGGGGTGCGGGGTTGCGGGGCCCGGCGACGACTCGGCGTAACCGGACCGGCCCTCAATATCCACCCATAGAGCCGCAATAAGCACATTCAACTCACCCGAACGGAGCCCCGGTCCTCCGGATGCGGGCCCCGGCCCGTACGACGGAGGGCCGGGTGAGCACGGTGACGGCGAGCGAGGCGACGGCCAGCACCGTCATGGTGACCCCGGGGCCGAGCCACTGGGCCGCGCCGCCGGCGAGCGCCGCGCCGATCCCCTGCCAGGTCATCCGCCCCGCGGACTCGACCCCCTGGACCTGCCCGCGCACGGCGTCCGGCGTGAGCGCGAGCAGCCGTTCCTGGAGCGGGAGCGTGGCGGCGAACCCGGCCCCGGCCACGAACACCGCGGCCAGGGCGACGGGGGTCGGCGGGTGGAGGGCGAAGACGAGAAACGGCGCGGCGAGCAGCAGCCGCAGGCCGAACGCACTGCGCCGCCGCCACTCGGCGGTGAGCAGCCGCCCGACGACCAGGTCCCCGAGCAGCAGCCCGCCCGAGCAGGCGGCCAGCAGGACCCCGGCGCCGTCCGGGTCGTACGAGAGGAAGAGCGCCTCGCACCCGACGATCAGCCCGTTCGGAATCCAGAGGTTGACCAGCAGCGCCCGCTGCCCCGGGTGGGCGAAGAGCGCGGCATTGGCCGTCCAGGTCTGCCGCAGCCCGGGCCGGCGGGCCGGCCGTATGGACCGTTCCCGTACGGTCAGGGCCACCACCCCGAGCCCGGTCCCGGTGAGGGCGGCGGCGAGAACGAAGACCTCCTGGGGCGTCAGATACCGGAGCAGTACGGCGCCGAGGGCGTAGCCGAGGATCGCCGTGGCGCCGGAGGTGATGTTCATCAGGGAGCGCGCGAGCGCGTACGAGGCGCCCGGCACGACCTCGGCGAGCAGCCCCATCCGCGCGCCGGTCCCCAGGGCCTGGAAGAACCCCACCACCGCGAGAAGCCCGAACCGCACACCGAGCGGCACCCCCGGCACCGCCTGCACGGCAACCCCCACCAGGGACAGAAGCTGAATCCGCACAAGCACCCGCCGCGGCCGCCCCCCGTCGGCGACCGACATCAGGGTCAGCGCCCCCAGCACGGTGGCGAAGGTGGCGCCGTACATACTCACGGCGGTCAGGAACGGGGACCGAGTCTGCCGGCTGACCAGCGTCCCGAGCGCGAACCCCGAGGTGGTGCTCGCGGCGACGCTCAGCGTGAAGCTGACGTACAGCCCGGCGAACTCGCGATTGCGGAGCAGGGCGCGGTAGCCGGTGGCAGGGGGTGCGGTGGGAGCGCCGGACGGGGCGGGCGCGTCAGGGATGTTCGGAGGGGTTGGCGTGTCAGATGTGTTGGGAGACATGAAAAAAGCCTCCGAACACACCCATGGGGGCGCCGGAGGCGAACGCGTACATTCTAGCAGTTGGGGGCTGGGACAGGCAGCCGATATCTCACACCCACCCTGGCACGGCGCCGTTCACCCCCAACGCTCACACACCCCACTACCCATCCCTCGCGAACACGGTCCGCACCTACAGAACGCCCCGTCACCCCTACGTACACGAAGTTGCCAAGGCAAGCAGATCCGTCAATGCGTCGGCCAGGTCCTCCCGCGAGTTGATCTGCCGATGCTCATCGCCGACCTCGCCCGAAAGTCGCCTGACGTCACTCGACCCATTCGACGCGCCATTCCCCCTCCCTGAAGAACCCCTCCAGGGAATCGCGACCCTCGACCCAGTAGTCACCGCAGCCACGCTTGAACTCTCGATCATAGGCCATCAAAATCAGGTAACTCGGCGGAGAGTCAAGAAGCTCTTCAATTTTGACGAACTTACCGGCGTCATCCCCTGAAATGATCCGCCCAATCCTTCCCGTCTCCATCACGGAACGTTCCCCTCGTCGGCAGTTTTCCCGCGCTGCGATCCTCTGAAATCGAAACCCGCCGCAGGTACGCGATTCTCAGCGCGAGGGAAACTGCGTGAGCCCTTGGCCCCAATCATCTGCCGCCCGCATCAACCCGGCCCGGTCCGTCTCGATGTCGATCGCGTATTGATAGATGTCCAGGTCTCCGTTCGGCTGCGGAGGCGCGGCCTCAAGGGAGAGGTGGACTCGCACCACTCCTCTGCCGTCGTGCCACCGGACCTGGCTGAAGGCGAGGACCGGCTCCAGGAAAATCAGGGACGGAGCCAGGCTCCCTTCCGGGTCCGGCGTCGCGTCCAGCGTCCGGCCGTCCGCGACGGCGCGCAGCCACGCGGACATCTGAATGGCCTCGTCAACCAGCAGACATGCGTCAGTGAAGGACCAACTCGCTGCTGGAGTGGTGACTTCAGCCCCGATGACGAGCCAGTTGTCGTCCCAGCGGTTACCGCTGACCTCGGGGAACTGGTAGCGGAGTGGCCGCAGGTCGATTCCGGCCGCCTGATCAGCAAGTCGCATCGCTGAAGGATGCCACGACTGCGGCAACCGGTACCGGACGGTGGACGACGAACTGAGCGGTACGCACACGTCTGCGGCGCCCGGGTCCAGCGTCAGACGCCAGGCCCGTGGCCAGGGGACGCCGTCGGGGTCCCGTTGGTCATCCCTGCCCGCCGCCCCATCCGTCCCCGCCATCCCATCCGTCCCGTACGGTCACGGGTTCGTCGGCCGGCAGCCGCAGTTCCGGGCCCTCGTCCAGCAGCAGAACGATGGCGGACCGCTCGGGCCGTTCGGGTCGCTCCGCCACGCCGGGGGTGCCGGGCGTACCGGACTCGCTACGTACCGCCCGGACCGTGTGCCACGCGCCCCACATCCGTACGGAGTGCCCAGGACGTACGGCGATCGCGCCGACCTCCGTGCCGCCCGGGACGGGCCTGGTGCCCGGCGCCTTCAGCTCGGCCCAGACAGTCTTCCCGGTCCCGCCGGGCCGCGCCTCGACACCCCACCGTTCCGACATCGCCTCCACCAGTAACAGCCCCCGCCCGCCTGCCTCGTCGTCCCGAGGTGCCCGCACCGCAGGCCGGCCGGTACCGGCGTCGCTCACCTCAAGCCGCACCGTCTCGTCCACCGGCGACCGTACGATCCGCACCCCCACCTGCCGGTCGCTCGGCACACGCACCCGCAGCGCGTTCGTCACCAGCTCCGAGAGGATCAACTCCCCTGCCTCCGCGACATCCTCCCCAACTCCCCAACTCTCCAGTGCGGCGCGGAGTGCGGCGCGGGCGCGGGGAACGCTGCTGCGGCGTCGTGTCAGCCGGAAGATGACTTCGCTTGCGCTGAAATGCTCTGCCATGACGCCCCCTGAGGGTCCGGTGGATTGGCGGCCACTGGTCAAACCCGCTCGATGCAAGGGGATATGTGACCTCTGACACGCAGAGAGTGCGGGGAGACGGAGCGCTCGCGCAACGTTGAAGGTAATTCTGGCCTTAGATTCATCCTTTCGTGGAAATTCTGGCCTTCGATCCTTGGGCTCTGGTAGGCAGATACCTATGCCAAACGTGAAGCCATCCACCGTGCTCGGACGCCAACTCGGTGATGAACTGCGCCGGTTCCGCGAAGTCGCCGGCCTCACCACCACCCACGCGGCCGAGGCCCTGGACTGCACCAAGGGCAAGATCAGCAGGATCGAGAACGGCCACGTACCGCTCCGCACGCCGGATCTGATCGCGCTCATGCTGGCGTACGGCGTGAACGACCCGGAGGCACGCGAACGCCTCGGAGCGCTGGCGCGCACGGCCAACCGGCGCCGCCGCGAGGGCTGGTGGCACCAGTACGGTGCGGTGCTCGGGGACGCGTACCGCGACCAGATCGAGCTGGAGGCCATCTGCGACACGATTCGGACGTATCAGGTGCAACTCATCCCCGGCCTTCTGCAGACCGCCGAGTACGGACGCACGGTCACCGTGGCCTCACGGGCATGGCAGACACCTGAGGAGATCGACCAGTTCGTGCAGGTGCGACTGGCCCGGCAGGAACGGCTCGCCTGCGAAGCCCCCATTCAGTTCTGGGCGGTGCTCTCGGAAGGAGTTCTGCGACAGCAGGTCGGGGGCCCTGCGGTGATGCGAGCGCAACTGGAACACATGGCCGCGCTGGCGGAACGGCCCAACATCACCGTCCAGATACTCCCGTTCTCACGGGGCGCCCACTCGGGTATGTTCGGCCCGTACCTGCTGCTCAGCTTTCCCCAGTGGGCATCGCTGGACCTCGTCCTGTCGGAGACTCCGACCGGCAACATCTGGTTGGAGCGGGACCGCGAAGTCGCCCAGTACCGGACCCTCTTCGACGATGCGCGGACCACAGCGCTGCCGCCGACGGAATCGCTTGCTCTGATCCATCGTGTCGCCAAGGAGTATCAGCTATGAGCCACGGAGCCCATATACCGCCGGACGTAGCGGAAACGGGATGGCGCACGAGCAGCTACAGCGGCGGCCAGGGCGACTGCGTCGAGGTGGCCGTCAACGCCCCGGCCCTCACCCCGGTACGCGACAGCAAGCGCCCCGCCGGGCCCGTGCTCGCCTTCAGCCACGACGCATGGCGCACGTTCCTCACGCGCCTGAGCTGAACTGCGCCGAAGGCGACACCCCTCGGGCACGCTGTTCAGCCTCGACGCTGCCGGACTTCGTCCCGTATCTCTTGAACGGTCCGCGCCGCCGCGTCGAGGTCGATGGCGTCGGGGTCCTGGGCGTCCTCGGATGCGAAGAACGCGACGTAGGCAGCGGTGTTGTCATCACCCCACGCGCACACGGGAATGACGGACGTCAGCCCCTCGTCCTCGGTGACCAGGACCGTGCATGTCAGATCGGTATCCGACCCTTCCGGCCTGATGGTCTTCGGCGGATTGGGCTCGCTCGTCCCGTCCGCGCTCCTCATGCTGCGCAGAAGGATCGCCCTCTCCTCAGCAGGGTTCTTGAACTGCCCGTACGTTCCCCCGAGGATGAGCCCGCTCCCCGTATCCGCTTCGGCGTCCGCGTCGGCATTCCCGTCGGTACTCGTGTATGTACCGAGGATCGCCTGCGTATAGCGCGCGCCCGGTCCGTCGCCATATCCTTCCTGCTTCGCCTGTTCGTTTGTTTCCGCGCTTTCGTCCTTGAGGAGCGCGTATTCGTCATCCAGGAGAGTCTTCGGCACGGTGAGCCGGTAATCGGCCGCCGGAAAGTCGTCGGAGGGCGGTCCGGCGGAAGAGGAAGAGGTCGCCCGATTGCCAAGCTGGGAGAGAACGAACAGCCCCACGACCGACGCCACGACGATGCCAAGGATCTGCCAGGTCCGATCCTTACGCGGAGGCGGCCCCGGAGGGAACTGCCCCCCAGGGAGCTTGCCCCGCACACGGCGGCGGGAGCTGCTGCTGGTACGGCCCGGGAGGGCACGGCTGGGGGGCGTACGGATTCGGGGGTACGGAGGCAGGGATGGAATGATCATGAAGCGTATACGCATAAAGGGCCACAGGGAGCCAACATCCCATTGACACAACAACCCTCATTTCGAAAACATGCTCATCCAAAAAAGGATTTTTGATTCCCCCGGATCGGCAAGAAATAGCTGAAACCCACCCCTCTCCGATCGAATACTGATCATGCTCAATTCGGAAAAATCGCATCCTTCAAGGAAAGAAACCAATCTTTGAGTTGACTCATGAAGCGAGCTACCTGCCGAAGTCCTCAAGAGTCGCCTGGTGTAGATGCGCAGCAGGCTCAAACGTTCAACGACACCCACATCGAATAGCAAACCAGCTTTCATCCACTCCAGGATTCCCGGAGGACAGACACCCTCTTGGACCGCCACACGGACCAGCGACCTCACTTCACACTGGTCCACGATCCTCCATTAACACTAATTTCTGCACCTCGCACCGTACCGCGAATGAGAACCTCCCCTTCATCATAAGGGAAGGAAATACCAGGAACCCTACTATACCCAACACCTTCGGCATTGGGGATCCTCAGAACGACCCCCGGGCCGCTACCTCTAAAGCTTTCTTCCAAAGCCATCTCCTCGTAATATGTCGTCCACGAAACAAACTCACTGTCGGTCCGACCGCCGACATGGAGCTGGGGATCAGAATGACCACCGTGAGGCCGAGCAATTCCGTTCAGGGCATCGCCGTACATTCTCTGCCACACCTCAGGGCTTCTAGCATCCGCATACCCGATTCCACGGTACAGGTATGGTTCCTCAGAGGGATTCCAACTTCCACCATTTTCGCAGTCCATCAGCCCCAACGGGTCCGCCCACGTATGGGGGTTGTCGACGTACGTCGTCGGGTTGGGGGCCGGGCCGAGGCCCAGGGGGTCCTGGGTGAGGTAGCGGGCTGTTTCCGGGTCGTAGTGGCGGAAGTAGTTGTAGTGGAGGGCCGTTTCGGGGTCGAAGTATTGGCCTGGGAAGCGGAGGGGGGTGTAGGCCGTTGCGTTCGCGTTCCAGGTGGTGGTGCCCCAGAGGGTGGTGCGGGTGCGCCAGGCTGTGCGGCCCTGGTCGTCTATGAGTTCCGTGGGGGTGCCGACCAGGTCGGTGACTATGGCGAAGAAGCGTTCGTCGATGGTCTCCTGCGTCGCCGTCGACGTGATGCGCTCGGTCTGGGTCACCGGGTGCAGGCCCTGGTGGTGCCAGGTGAGGGTAATCGGGTCGGGGTGGTCCGGAGGGTGGCCCGGGTCCCGGGTGTGGGCGGTGTTCGGGGTGTGGGGGGTGTTCGGGGTGTGGGGGGTGTTCGGGGTGTGGGTGGTGTTCGGGGTGTGGGTGGTCTGTTCGCAGAGGGTGGTGCCGTCCCAGGTGAAGTCCACCTGTTCCTCGACCGTAGCGCCGTCGCCCCCCAGGCGCTGTTTGGCGGTGCGGCGGCCCAGGGGGTCGTGGAGGTAGCGCCAGCGGGTGCCGTCAGGGGTTGTTACGTCTGTCAGGCGGTCCTCCGCGTCCCAGGTGTAGCGCCAGGTCGCGGGGGTGCGGGAGAGGCGGGGCTTCTGGCGCAGGGTGGTGCGGCCCTGGGCGTCGTACTCGTAGCGGACGCCACCCGCGCGGGTGAGGCGCGTGCCCGAGTACGTGCGCGGGCCCGTCGCATCCTTGCCGGGGTGCCGCTCCGGCCAGGTGGCCTCCGTCTGGTTGCCCGCGGCGTCGTACGCGTACCTCTCCGTCCAGTTCGCGGCGCGTACGGCCGTCACCCGGCCCGCCGCGTCCAGGTCGTAACGGCGGACGCCCGTGCGCTCGTCCGCCAGCGCGGTGAGGCTCCCGTCGGGGCGGTAGGTGTACGTGCGGCGCCGGCGGACGCCGGCCGCGCCGCCGACCGTGCGGGCGGTGAGGCGGCCCACCTCGTCCCACTCCTGCGTGAGGGTGAGCGCGTCGCCGATACGGCGGGTGAGTTCGTTGCCCGCCGCGTCCCGTTCGAAGGTGATCACGCGGCCCGCCGTCGTCAGGGAGGTGGGGCGGCCCGCCGCGTCGTAGGCCCATTCCGCCCTGGCGCCCGTGGGCGTGGTCCGGGCCGTTCTGCGGCCCAGGGCGTCGTACGCGTACGAGGTCGTACGGCCCGCCACCGTCTCCGCCACCAAGCGGCCCGCACGGTCGCGCAGCAGGGTGAGGGTGGCGTCCGGGCCCACCGCCTCGGCCAGGGCGTCCGTCAGGTCGTACGCGTACGTCGTCACCGCGCCGTCGGCGTCCTTGGACTCGATCCGGCCGAGCACGTCGCGGGTGTATGTGATGGTCTGGCCCACGCCGTTCGTACGGGAGCGGAGAGCGCCCGCCGCGTCGTAGGTGTAGTGGAGGACCCGGTTGTCGAAGTCTGTCTCGGACACCACGCTGCCGGCGGCATCGTAGGTGTAATCCCAGGTCAGACCCTGCGGGTTGGTGACCTGGGTGAGCCGCAGGGCGGTGTCGTGGGTGAACTCGTAGCGCGCGCCGTCCGGGCCGGTACGGGCCGTCAGGAGGTCGAAATCGCCGTATTCGAAGCGGGAGACGGCGCCCACCGGGTCGGTGTGGGCGGTGGTGTTGCCCTCCCCGTCGTACGTCCAGGACTCCGCCGCGCCGTCCGGGGCGGTCCGGCGGGCGAGCCTGCCCTCCACCGTCCACTCCAGGCGGGTGGTCGCCCCTCGCGCGTCGGTCAGCGCCACCGGACGGCCGAAACCGTCCCGTTCGCAGCGCGTCACCGCACCCAGGGGGTCGGTCACCTCCGTGATCAGGCCGGCCGCGTCGCACCGTACCCACATCGTGTGGCCGAGCCCGTCGGTCACCGACCGGAGGCGGCCCTCGTCGTCGTACGCGTACGACGTGGTCACGCCGGAACCGTCGGTGGCCGAGGTGCGGTTGCCCCGGTCGTCGTAGGTGTAGCGGTGGACGGTGCCGTCCGTGGCGCGGACCTCGGTCGGCAGCCCCAGCGCGTTGTACTCCACCGTGGTCGTCCGGCCGTCGGGGCGTTCCGCCTCGGTGAGGTTGCCGTCCTCGTCGTAGCCGAACCGGGTCGTCCTGCCGAGCGGGTCGGTCCGCGCGGTCAGGCGGTGGCGGCGGTCCCGCTCGAAGCGGGTGACCGCGCCGGTCGCGTCGATCTCGGCGACGACCTGGACATCCGCGTCGACCAGGTAACGGGAGGTGTGGCCGAGCGAGTCGGTGAGGGTGGTGACGCGCAGACCGGTGTCGGGGTGCGGCCGATCCTGGGGCGTCGAGAACGTCGCATGCGGGCTCATCGCATCCGGGTGTGTCACGTCCGGGTGCGTCGGAACCGGATGCGTCACGTCCGGTTGCGTCGGGTCCGGGTACGCCCGGCCCTGCCGCTCCGGGTCCGGGTACGCCCGCCCCCGCTGCTCCGGGCCCGTCACGTCGTACGTGAACGTCGAGGCCAGGTGCCCCGCCGTGCCGCTCTGGTACGTACAGCGGTCGCGCTCGTCGTAGACGTACTCGAAGCGGCCGCCGTTGGTGTCCGTCCAGGAGGTGATACGGCCGTGCTCGTCGTTGCCGAACCGCAGCGGCAGCCCCGAGGAGTCGGTGACCTCGGTGAGATGGCCGTGCTCGTACGCGTACCGGAGGATCTCCTGGTCCGTGCCGTCCGGCGCCGCCCCCGCCAGCCGCAGCGCGGTGACCCGGCCCTCGGCGGTGGTGAGCAGCAGCCGGTAGCCGCCGTGGTGGGTGATCGCGGTGGGGGCGCCGGTGGTGTCGTACGCGAAGGCGATCCAGTTGCCGTTACGGTCCTCGATCCGGTCCAGGAGCGCGAGGCCGGCGCCGCCCGTGTCCGTGCCGGGCCCGTCCACGCCGTACGGCACGAAGTGGCGGACCTGGCCCGTGTCCGGGTCGGTGACCGTGTAGTCGCCGACGCCTCCGGCACCATCTGCATCCCGCTCCAGCGGCCACCGCTGCCCATGGCGCGGGAGAACCGGAACGCCCGGTGCCGGGTGCGGATAGGCGAGCAGGCTGCCGTCCTCCCGTACGAGGACCACGCCCTCCGCGTCGATCTCCAGCCGCTGGTCGACCGTGCTCGCCCAGGTCGGCCCGAACCAGCGCCCCGCCCGGTACGACGACTCGAAGGTCCGCGCGAAGACCAGCGGGAGCGAGCCGGGCAGCGCCAGGTCGGTCTGGGGCAGCACCATGCGGCCGGTGGCGACGTCGACCGGGTCCTGTACGCACTTCTTCGCGCCGTGCTCGCGGGACCGGCCCACCGGCTCCTCGCTCAGCGCCTTGCGCCCGGCGCGCTCCGCCCCGGCCCGTGCGCCCGCCTTCGCCGCGTCCTTGATCCCCGCGCGGGCCACGGAGGCGCCGCCGCCCGTGCCCTTGGTGCCGATCAGCTCGGGGACGAGGCGGCCGAGGGCCTCGCTGGGGTCCTTCTTCGCCGCTGTCCAGGTGTCCTGGAGCGCCTGGCCGGGGTCGGCGCCCGTGGCGACGAGGCCGGCCAGCGTCATGTTGACGCCCTGGTAGTACTCGGCCGGGTGGTTGATGTTGTACCCGTCCGTCGGGTTGAGCGAGCGGGCGAAGGAGACGACGCCGGCCGTGCCCTTGACGATGCCCCCGGCGAGGTGGGTCACCTCCGTGGAGCCGCTGAAGGCGGAGTCGAGGGCGTTCCGTTTCGCGCGCTCGGTCGCCGACGGGAGTGCGGGTGCGTGGGCGAGCGCCGCCACGAGCGTCCTGCGCGCCGTCTCCGCCGCTTCGTCGCGCTCCCGGCGTGCGCCGGTCAGAGTCTCCTGGGCCTGTACGCGCCGCTCCTCACCCGGATCGGTGAACTCGCCAGGGTCGGGGAGGGGCCGGGGGCCGTTCCTGGCGGCGTTGTAGGCGTCGACCTTCTTGTTGTACGCGGCCACCGCGGCCCGCGAGGCGCTCTCGCCGTCGTGGTGGAGGGCGATCGCCTCCCTGGCCCGGCCCTGCGCCCAGGTGACGGTCTCCGCGTACGCCTCCAGCGCGCCCGCCGCCTCCCCGAAGGAGTCCGCCGCGCGCATCCAGTCGCCGGAGAGCGGGGCGAACCGCTCCCGGAACGTGTCGGCTGCGACGCCCTTCCAGTGGCCGGAGTCGAGGTTCTTCATGCCCTGGCCGACAAGGTCGAACGCCTCCCGGAAGGATCTGAGCCGCTGGATGGTCGCGGTGATCCTGCCGGTGTCGCCGTGGACCAGCTCGGTGGCCTCCTCGGTCTGTCCGAGCCCTTTCTCCGCCACCGTCGCGCCCAGCGCGGAGGCGGCGCCGTCGCCCCACTTCTCGACCTTCTCGGCCAAGTCGTCGGCGCCTACGGCCGCCAGGCCCGCGCCCGCCCGCTCGGTCGCCCAGTCGAGGGACTCGCCGGCCTTCCGCTTGGCGCCCTCCCAGCCGGCCTCCAGTTGGCCGAGCCCCTTGTCGGCCAGTTCCCCCCAGCCGGTCACCGCGCTCCCGCCCGCCGCCGCCCGCGTCAGTCGCGCCACCCGCGTCTCCGCCGCCGTCGGCGGTCGTACGCGGGGTGCCGCTCGGGCCGTACCGCCGTTCCGCCTCCTCGAAAGCCGCCTCCGAGGGGCCGAAGGTGTCGCGGAACCTCTCCTCCGCCGGGTCGGTCGCCTCCGGGCCCGCGAGGCCGTAGTCCTGGATGTCCTTCAGCGCGCCCCGCTCCGCGACGTACAGGGTGTCGCCCCACATCTGCTTCGAGTCGGCGTGCGCCCGCTCGAACGACTCCTCGCTCCAGTCGGCGCCGCCCGCCGACTGCTTGCGGATCTCGTCCCAGCTCTTGCCCTGGACCTCTTCCTCGCTGAGGTGCGGATTCCCGATCAGGGCGTTCCCCGCGACCTTGAACGTGCCCTTGATGTACTGCTCCTGTTCGTCGAAAGCGCCGACGGAGAGCCCCACCCCGGAGGCGAAGTCGTTCCCCCGCCACATCAGGGACCGCACGCCCCACTCCCAGCGCTCGCAGAACGTGTCGAACTGCGCGGCCAGCCCCTCGTGCCCCAACTCCAGCCCGGTCAGGGCGATATCCGAGAAGCCCCGGCCGGCGGTCGCCTGGCCGATCGGCCCCAGGTCCTTCAGCTCGCCGTGCGCCCGGTCGATGCCCTGGGCTATCCGCGCCAGCGCGTGCGCCGGAGCGTCGAGATCCGGCGCACCCCCACTCGTACCACCTATCCCGCCTGACCCACTCGTCCCACTCGCCTCGCTCACCGCAGCTCCCCCGCGTCTTCCGCGTCCACCGCCACCGCGTCGGGCACCACGCCCACCACCGGCGGGAAGAGCATGCCGTCGGGGCCGCCCGCGTCGAGCGCCACCCCGGCCGGACCGTCCAGCAGGGGAACCATCACATCGAGCAGGCGGGCGCCGAGCACCGTACGGTACGACCACTCCCGCGCCCCCTCCCCGCGCGCCACCGCGAAACGGGCCAGCGCGGCCTCGTCGGAGAAGGCGCAGATCCAGCGGATGCCGCCCTGCTCCGCCGTCCAGAGGCCGCCTTCCGCGTTGTCCGGGACGAGTACGGCCGTACGCCGGAATGCGCCCAGCAGCGCGGCGAACTCCGCGCGGGCGGCGGCGATACGGTCCTGCGCGGGCTCGGCTGCCGAAGGCGGCGGCGCGGCCTCCGTGAGCGGTCCCGCCAAATCCGCCAGGCGCAGGGGGCGTTCCCCACCCCCCGCTGTCGCCCCGTTCATGGTCATGGGGCGGATTCTGTCGTGATCATCTTACTTTTTGCAAGAGCAATCATATGCGCGCGCACAACACCAATGCCCGGAACCGCAGTTGCGGTTCCGGGCATTGTGCGCGGCAGGACGGGCTGTCAGGCCGCGTGCACCACGTCCTTCTCCTCCGCGAAGTGGCACGCCGACTCGTGGGCGTTCTCGCCGTCCGAGTCCTTGAAGCGCTCCGGGATCGCGAGCAGCGGGACCTCCTCCGCGCAGCGGTCCTGGGCCTTCCAGCAGCGGGTGCGGAAGCGGCAGCCCGAAGGGGGGTTGGCCGGGGAGGGGACATCGCCGCTGAGGATGATCCGCTCCCGGCCCTCGCGGGCCTCCGGGTCGGGGACCGGGACCGCCGAGAGCAGCGCCTGGGTGTAGGGGTGCGTCGGGTGGTCGTAGATCTGGACGTCCGTACCGATCTCGGCCATCTTGCCGAGGTACATGACGCCGACCCGGTCGGAGATGTGCCGGACGATCGACAGGTCGTGGGCGATGAAGATGTACGACAGGTCGAACTCGTCCTGGAGCTTCTCCATCAGGTTGATGACCTGGGCCTGCACCGAGACGTCCAGCGCCGAGACCGGCTCGTCGCAGATGATGACCTCCGGGTTGAGCGCGAGGCCGCGGGCGATGCCGATGCGCTGGCGCTGGCCGCCGGAGAACTGGTGCGGGTAGCGGTTGATGTACTCGGGGTTGAGCCCGACGACGTCCAGGAGTTCCTGGACCTTGCGGCGGCGGTCGCCCTTGGGGGCCGCCTCGGGGTGGATCTCGAAGGGCTCCCCGATGATGTCGCCCACCGTCATACGGGGGTTGAGCGAGGTGTACGGGTCCTGGAACACCATCTGGATGTTCCGCCGCACCGCCTTCAGCGCCCGGCCGGACAGCTTGGTGATGTCCTGGCCCTTGAAGAAGACCTCACCCGAGGTGGCCGTCTCCAGCATCATCAGCAGCTTGGCGACGGTGGACTTGCCGCACCCCGACTCCCCCACGATGCCCAGGGTCTCGCCCTGGTAGAGGTCGAACGAGATGCCGTCGACGGCCTTCACCGCGCCGATCTGGCGCTTGAAGAGGATGCCCTGGGTCAGCGGGAAGTGCTTGACCAGGTTCCGTACCTGGAGGATCGGCTCGCCCCGCTCCACGGGCGCCTCGATCGCGGCGACGGCGGCCGACTCGGTGGCCGCGTCGACCACCTCCACCTCGGTGACGTTGGGGGTGGTGTCCGCCGCGTCCGCGGCCTCGCCGCGGTGGGCCGGCTCAGGCGTCTCAGCCATTGAGCGTCTCCTTCCAGAAGTGGCACGCGCTGCCGCGGCCCGGCAGCTCGCCGCCGTCCCGCTCGGTCACCGGCGCGAGCGCCGGGACCTCCGTACGGCAGATGTCCTGCGCGGCGGGGCACCGCGGGTTGAAGGCGCAGCCGGCCGGGATCTTCAGCAGGTTGGGCGGCAGCCCCTTGATCGCGTAGAGCTCCTGGCCCTTCTGGTCCAGCCGCGGGATCGAGTCGAGGAGACCCCGGGTGTACGGGTGGGCCGGGCGCTTGTAGATCTCGTGCACCGGGGCCGTCTCGACGATACGCCCCGCGTACATCACGGCGATCTTGTCGGCGACGTCCGCGACGACGCCGAGGTCGTGGGTGATGAGGATCAGGCCCATGTTGAACTCGCGCTGCAACTCGGCGAGCAGATCCATCACCTGGGCCTGGACGGTCACATCGAGCGCCGTCGTCGGCTCGTCCGCGATGATCAGGTCCGGCTCCAGGGCGAGCGCCATCGCGATCATGATGCGCTGGCGCATACCGCCGGAGAACTGGTGCGGGTAGTCGTCCACCCGCTCCTTGGCCGCGGGGATGTTCACCCGCTCCATCAGCTCGACGGCCTTCGCCTTGGCCTGCTTCTTGGTCAGGCCCTGGTGGACCCGGAACATCTCGCCGAGCTGGTAGCCGACGGTGAGCACGGGGTTGAGCGAGGAGAGCGCGTCCTGGAAGATCATCGCGATCCTCCGGCCGCGGATCTTCCGCCGCTCCTCGTTGCTCATGGTCAGCATGTCCTGGCCCTGGAAGAGGATCTCGCCCTGCGGGATCCGTCCGGGGGGCATGTCGAGGATGCCCATGATCGCCTGTGCGGTCACGGACTTCCCGGAGCCCGACTCGCCGAGCACGGCCAGGGTCTCACCGGCGCCGACGCTGTAGTTGACGCCGTTGACGGCCTTGACGACACCGGCCCGGGTCGCGAACTCGACGTGCAGGTCACGGACTTCGAGCAGCGGTCCGTCAGGGGTCCCGTCGCCCGGGGCGGGGACCGCCGCGGTTTTGTCGATGATGGTCACGTACGCCTCCGTCAGCGCAACTTCGGGTCGAGGGCGTTGCGTACCGCATCGCCGAGCATGATGAATGCCAGCACCGTGATGCTGAGCATGATCGACGGGTAGATGAGGATGTGCTGCGCCACGCGGATCTGGTTGGCGCCGTCCGAGATGTCGATGCCCCAGGAGATGGTGGGCGCCGAGAGGCCGAGGCCGAGGTACGAGAGGGTCGCCTCGGCCGAGATGTAGCCGCCGAGCGCGATGGTCGCGACGACGATCACGGGGGCGACGGCGTTGGGCAGGATGTGCTTGAGCAGGATCCTGCTGGTGGACGCGCCGAGCGCCTTGGCGGCCTGGACATAGTCGGACTGCTTGATGGTGATGACGGATCCGCGCATGACCCGCGCGATCTGGGTCCAGCCGAGGAAGGCCAGCGCCAGGATGACCACCCACACCTTGCGGTCGGTGAAGGAGTTCATGACGACCATCGCGCCGAGCAGGAAGGGGACGCCGAAGAAGATGTCGGTGAGGCGGGAGAGCAGCGAGTCGACGATGCCGCCGAAGTATCCGGCGAGCATGCCGACGATGCCGCCGACCAGGGTGACCAGGATGGTCACCGAGATGCCGACGACGACCGAGGCGCGGGTGCCGTAGATGAGGCGCGCGTAGACGCTGCGGCCCTGGGCGTCGTAGCCGAGCCAGCCGTCGGAGAAGAGCTTGCCCAGCTCCGGCTTGGTGAGGAAGTGGTTCTTCAGGTCGGCGGCGATCGGGTCGGCGCCGGTGAAGAGGCCGGGGAAGGCGGTGATCGTCAGCAGGATCACGATGAGGACGGCGGAGACCACGAAGTACGGGTTGCGGCGCAGGTCGCTCCAGGCGTCGCCCCAGAGGGAGCGCGGCTTCTCCGTACTGCCCCCGTTTCCGTTCCCGTTCGCCGTGCCGTTGCCGCCGGCCGTCCCGTCCCCGTTTCCGGCCGGTACGGCGGCGGTCGCCGCGGCGTCGTCCACCGGGGTCTTGGTGATGTCAGGCATAACGGATCCTCGGGTCCAGGACCGCGTAGAGCAGGTCGACGATCAGGCTGGTGGCCAGGTAGACCAGGACGAGAACCGTCACCAGGCCGACCAGGGTGGTGCCTTCGCGGCGCTGGATGGACTCGAAGATCGTGCCGCCGACGCCGTGGATGTTGAAGAGGCCCTCGGTGACGATCGCCCCGCCCATCAGCGCGCCGAGGTCGGTGCCGAGGAAGGTGACGACGGGGATCATCGAGTTGCGCATCAGGTGCACCCCGATCACCCGGCGCTTCGGCAGCCCCTTGGCGATGGCCGTACGCATGTAGTCGGCCCGCAGGTTCTCGGCGACGGAGGTACGGGTCAGCCGGGCGACGTACGCGAGGGAGACCCCGGCCAGCACCGTCGCGGGCATCACCAGCTCGCCCCAGGTGACGTCGAGCGAGACGTTCGGTGAGGTCCAGCCGAGCTGGAAGGCGAAGACCGTCTTGAAGATGAAGCCGAGCACGAAGACCGGCACGGAGATCAGCAGCAGGGTGAAGATCAGCACCAGCGAGTCGGCGAGCCGGCCCGCGCGCATCCCGGCCACGATGCCCAGCGCGATACCGACGACGAGTTCGATGGCGAAGGCGAAGAGCGCCAGCCGGATCGTGACCGGGAACGCGTCCCCGAGGACATCGGTCACCGGGCGCTTGCTGGCTATCTGCGTGCCGAAGTCGCCCTGGATCAGCCCCGTCAGGTAGTGCCAGTACTGGACCAGAATCGGCTGGTCCAGCTTGAGGTCATGTCTGATGGCGGCGATGGTGGCCGGGTCGGCCCCCTTGTCGCCGAAGAGCCCGCGCACGGGGTCACCGGGCAGGGCGTACACCATGAGAAAAATCAGCAGAGTTGTCCCGATGAAGACCGGGATCATCTGGAGCAGTCGCCGTGCGACGTAGCGCCCCATGTGTCCTCCATGTCAGTCACTGCGGCAGCCGACGGGGCCCCTCTCCCGTGGTACGGAAGAAGGGCCCCCCGGCCGCTGGCCGCTTCCCATGGCACCGACGTGGGTCAGTGCGGGACGCCGCAATGCGCGATGATTGCTACTTCTTGACCTGAACGTTCCACAGGATCGGGTCGCCGTCCTGCGCGTAGTCGACTCCGGACACCTTCTCCGAGTAGCCGGCGTTGACCTTGTAGTACCAGAGCGGGATGGCCGGCATCTCGTTGACCATCTCCTTCTCGGTCTCCTGGTACTTCTTGACCGAGTCCTCCAGCGTCGGGGCGCTGTCGGCCTGCTTGATCATGTCGTCGATCTTCTTCGACGAGAAGCCGCTCTGGTTGCCGTCCGAGTTGGTGCCGTACAGGTCGCGGATGAAGTTGGAGTTCACCGGGTAGTCGAGGACCCAGCCACCGCGGTAGATCGACTTGACCTGCTCGGCGTCACGGGCCTTCAGGTCGGCCTGGAAGTCCGGCTTGGAGTCGCCGACGCACTTGACGCCGACCGCCTTGGTGATCGAGCCGCAGACGGCCTCGACCCAGTCCTTGTGACCGCCGTCCGCGTTGAACTGGATGGAGATCGAGTTGCCCGGGACGCCGCCGCCCTCGGCGATCAGCTTCTTGGCCTTGGCGGGGTCGTACTTGAAGACGTCGCCGCCGACGTCGCCCTGGTAGCCGAGAACGCCCTTGGCGACGAAGCCGGTGGCGGGCTCACGGGTGCCCTGGAGGACGGTCTTGGTGATGGTGTCGCGGTCGATCGCCATCGACAGGCCCTGGAGGACCTTGGGGTCGATGTCCTTCCACTGCTTGGTGTAGCGGGCGGGGACGATCGACTGGACGGCCGAGTACGCCTGGTCCACGGCGCGGTCACCGAGGTCGTCGCGGTAGACCGGGAGGTCCTTCGGGGCGATCTGGCGCAGGACGTCGACGTTGCCGGACTTGAGGTCCTCGTAAGCCGTCTCCAGGTTGGTGTAGTTCTTGAAGATCACACCACCATTCTTCGGCTTGTTGTCGCCCTTGTAGTCCTTGTACGCCTTGACCTCGATCTTCTTCTTGTGGTCCCAGCTCACAAAGGTGTACGGGCCGTTGCCGACCGGCTTCTCGCCCGCGGCGGTCGGGTCCTTGTAGAAGGACTCCGGGAGCGGCGAGAAGACCTGGTAGCCCAGCTTGTAGACGTAGTACGGGATGGGCGACGTCAGCGTGATGGTGAACGTCTTGTCGTCGACGACCTTGAGACCGGACATCTCGGTCTTCTTCGGGTCACCCTTCTCGGGGTGGACGTCCGCGTACCCCTCGATGTCGGAGAACCAGGCCGAGTTGGTCTGGTTGTTCTTGAGGTTCGCGGCCCAGTTCCACGCCTTGACGTAGGACTCGGCGGTCACCGGGGTGCCGTCGTGGAACGTCCAGTCCTTGAGCTTGACCGTGAACGTCTTGTTGTCCGTCGTGTCCACCGACTCGGCGTTGGACATGACGATCGCGCCCTTGCTGTCGTAACCGACGAGCTGCGAGAACAGCGAGTCGATCACGATGCTGCCGTTGGACTCCATGGTGTTGGCGGGCTGCAGCGGGTTCTGCGGCTCGCCCACCTCGACCGAGAACACGCCGTTCGGGTCGACCGAACCGGCACCCTCGTTGTCCTTGCCGTTGTCACCGCCGCCACAGGCGGTGGCAGCCAGGGCGACGATGATCGCGCCCGCCACCCACTTGGCGCTCTTGGCACCACGCATGGGTTCCTCCTCATGAGTCCACTAGTCACTACAAGAAGGGCACTGTCTACGCGCGCTGACACCCCTGACAGCGGGCTTTTCGTCAGTACCCCGAGTGTGCTCGTGAGTCGGCGCTCCCCATCGCGCATGACCCATTGACCCGAGCTCAATGGAGCCAACTATTGAGTACGCCCGACCTGTAAACCACACTTAAAGGGTCTCGTTTTGACAACATCGACCGGGCCTGCCTGCCCGAAATCCGGACAAACGAGAACAGACAGACACCCCCGAAACGGACCGTTAACACATGTTCCGGAGAGGTCACTCCGATATCCGGACGTTCCGTTCGGCCCGGGAGACCCTCCGGCGCCGAGAATCGAATTGACGAACGGCCCGGCTCCCCGCTCGGACGCGGGGAGCCGGGCCGTTCACCGTACGTAGAGTCTCTGGTCCCGGTGGTGTACGCACACCCGGAACCAGCCACCCCATACCCTCGGGGGTCGGCCCGCCGGACGTCAACCCTCCGGTACGGACCATTCCCGGCCCGGGACGGGCCGGGGCGGCCCGGGGCGGGCCGCCGGGTCAGCCGTGCTTGGCGCGCGAGGCGGTACGGCCGCGCTGCTTCTGGTCCAGGACGACCTTGCGGATCCGGACGGTCTCCGGGGTCACCTCGATGCACTCGTCCTCGCGGCAGAACTCCAGGGACTGCTCCAGCGAGAGCTTCCGCGCCGGCACCACGTTCTCCGTGGTGTCCGCCGAGGCGGCGCGCATATTGGTGAGCTTCTTCTCCTTGGTGATGTTCACGTCCATGTCGTCGGCGCGCGAGTTCTCGCCGATGATCATGCCTTCGTAGACCTCGGTGCCGGCCTCGGTGAAGATGACGCCGCGCTCCTGGAGGTTGACCATCGCGAACGGGGTCACCGAGCCCGAACGGTCCGCCACCAGCGAGCCGTTGTGCCGGGTGCGCAGCTCGCCGAACCACGGCTCGTGGCCCTCGAAGATGGAGTGCGCGATGCCCGTGCCACGGGTCTGGGTGAGGAACTCGGTACGGAAGCCGATGAGCCCGCGGGACGGCACGATCCACTCCATGCGGATCCACCCCGAGCCGTGGTTGGTCATCGTCTCCATACGGCCCTTACGGGTCGCCATGAGCTGCGTGATGGCGCCGAGGTGCTCCTCGGGCGAGTCGATCGTCATGCGCTCGATCGGCTCGTACGTCTTGCCGTCCACCTGCTTGGTGACGACCTCCGGCTTGCCGACGGTCAGCTCGAAGCCCTCGCGGCGCATCTGCTCGACCAGGATGGCCAGCGCCAGTTCGCCCCGGCCCTGCACCTCCCAGGCGTCCGGGCGCTCGGTGTCCAGCACGCGGAGCGAGACGTTGCCGATCAGCTCGCGGTCGAGACGGTCCTTGACCTGGCGGGCGGTGACCTTGTGGCCCTTGCCGCCCTTGCCGACCAGCGGCGAGGTGTTGGTGCCGATGGTCATCGAGATCGCGGGCTCGTCGACCGTGATCAGCGGCAGCGCGATGGGGTTCTCGGGGTCGGCCAGGGTCTCGCCGATCATGATGTCGGGGATGCCCGCGATGGCGCAGATGTCGCCGGGGCCGGCCTTCTCGGCGGGCTTGCGGGTCAGCGCCTCCGTCATCAGCAGCTCGGTGATGCGGACATTGGCCATCGTGCCGTCACGCTTGATCCAGGTGACGGTCTGGCCCTTCTTCAGCTCGCCCTGCTCGACGCGGCAGAGGGCGATACGGCCGAGGAAGTTGTCCGCGTCCAGGTTGGTGACATGGGCCTGGAGCGGCGCCGTCTCGTCGTACTCGGGGGCCGGGACATGGGCGAGGATCGTGGAGAAGAACGGCTCCAGGTTGTCGCTGTCGGCCGGGACGGTGCCGTCCTCCGGCTTGGTCAGCGAGGCGACGCCGTCCCGCGCGCAGGCGTAGACGATCGGGAACTCGATCTGCTCCTCGGTCGCGTCCAAGTCCAGGAAGAGGTCGTAGGTCTCGTCGACGACCTCGGCGATCCGGGAGTCGGGGCGGTCCGTCTTGTTGATGCAGAGGATGACCGGCATCTTCGCCTGGAGCGCCTTGCGGAGCACGAAGCGGGTCTGCGGGAGCGGGCCCTCCGAGGCGTCCACCAGCAGCACGACCGCGTCGACCATCGACAGACCGCGCTCGACCTCGCCGCCGAAGTCGGCGTGGCCCGGGGTGTCGATGATGTTGATGGTGATGGGGTCGCCACCCGACTTCGGGTGGTACTTCACCGCCGTGTTCTTGGCGAGGATCGTGATGCCCTTCTCACGCTCCAGGTCGTTCGAGTCCATCATCCGGTCGTCGAGTTGCTCGGCGGCGTGCGCGGCGAAGGCGCCGGCCTGCTTCAGCATGGCGTCGACCAGAGTGGTCTTGCCATGGTCGACGTGGGCGACGATGGCGACGTTACGGATGTCGTGGCGCGTGGGCATGCTGGCTGGCGCTTCTCTCGATCGTGGGTGCGGCGTTGTTTTTCCTCGGACGCCCGCCGGGCGGACACGCCACGGCTTCTCCCATCGTACGGGCCCGGGGCGTCGGGGGCTTCCCGGCCCGATCGGAGAGGTGCGGATCACGGCCGCGCGGTGGTGACCTGGGGTGTGCGCGGCGTCTACGGAGGGTGTGAGTGCCCGGGTCAGGGACGGTAACGAGCTTGCCCGCCGGGGTGGCCGGCGGGCAAGTGAATTGATGGTTCCCGGAGCTTACGAACCGGTGATGACCTGGTGGTCCACGGGTTTCCCCGGTCTTTACGGTCCGAACGGGCCGCCCGCGCTGCGGACGCCGTACGGGCCGCCCGCGCGGCAGGCGCCTCGCACGCCGTACGGGCCGCCCGCGCTCACTTCTTCTTGTCGGCGTCGGGCCCCTTGGGGCTCGGCTTCTCCCACCCGATGTCCTCGTACCGCGGTGCGGCGAAGCCGAAGGCCCCGGCGTTCACCAGCCCCGGCTTGACCGCGACGAGCTGCGGACGCTGGTAGAGGGGGATGGAGCCGGCCGTGGCCCAGATCCGGGCGTCGGCCTGCCGGACGAGATCGCGGGCGGTCTCCTCGTTCAGCTCCCCGGCGGCGCGGCTGAAGAGCTGGTCGATGTGGTCCGTACCGACCCGGGTGTAGTTCTGCTCCACCTGGAGCGATCCGTCGCTGGCGGGGACGGGCTTGGCGTAGATCGGCCGGCCGTCGGTGGCCGGGTAGGCGCTGGACGGCCAGGAGTAGAGCGCCAGGTCGTAGTCGCCGGAGGCGATGTGGTCCTTGAAGTAGCTGTCGTCGGCGACCTTGGTGACCTCGGTCGTGATCCCGACCCGGTCGAGCATCCGCGAGATCCGGGTGCCGACGGCGCGCAGCGACTCGGTGCCCTCGCCCTCGGGGAGGACGAAGCGGAGCGTGAGGGGCTTGCCCTCCTTGCCGAGCGGACCGCCCACCGGGACCGTCAGCGGCGACGGCGAGGCGGAGGCCGAAGCGGAGGCGGAGGAAGCGGCCGGGGAGGCCGGGGCCGCCGTACCGCGCGGGGCGTACGCGCCCGCCATGCCGCCGGACCGCCCCGTGTCGTCGAGCGCCGCGGCCTGGCGCAGCAGCACCTCGCCCTGGAAGGCGGCTGCGGGCGCGGGCGCGAGGACATACGGTGCGGACTCGGGGCGCGGTGCCCGGTGGCCCGGCTTGTTGTCCTCGCCGACGATGTACGTGCCCTCGTCGGTGGCGGCGTCGTCCGCGGCCTCCCGCGCGCGCTTCTCGGCCGAGGCGGCCGAGGCAGCCGAGGCGTCCGAGGCCGGACCGGCCGCCCGCTCCGGCCCGCCCTCGCCCCGCCCGGTCCGCTTCTCGTCGGTCGTGGACTCGTCGGAGCCGTCCGCATCCTCGCCGTCCGCCCCCTTCTTCCGCTGGCTCGCGGCCCCGGCCTTCGTCCCGTCGTCCTTCTTCCGCGCGCCGTCGGGCGTCCATCCCGCGTCGACCAGGAGCGCCAGCGCCTCGTGCGTGTCCTGCTTGCCGAGCGCCTGGCTGCTGTCCGCGTACGCCTCCTGGCCGCGCAGCGCCAGATGGCTGCCGGGCGGCTCGGCCGGCAGGTCGAGCGGCTTGAGTACGGTGTCGGCGAGCTCCTGGCGGTCGAGCGCGCGGGCCACCGCGCGCCGCACCCGCTCGTCGGCGAGGGGGCCCGACTCGCCGTTCAGGGCGAGCTGGGTGTAGGCGGGCTCCAGCGACTTCCGTACGACGACCTTGTTCAGCCCGAGCTGTTCGGTCGCGTACCGCTGGACGGCCTCGGCCTGCTCCGCCCGCGCCTCCTGGGCCAGCTCCGCCTTCTCCTCGTCGGAGCCGTACGCCTCGGCCCAGGAGCGGAGGGCGGAGGCCGGGGTGATCTCGGCGCCGGGACCGTGGGTGAGCGGCTGGCCGCCCTTCCCCTTGTCCTTGTCCTTGATGGCGAGGGCGATACGTTTCGCCGCCCCGCTGTCGATGTCGGCGATGTCGAGCTTCCCGGCGGCCAGCGCGGCGGCCCGCTTGCTGCGCGGCACGGCGCTCAGGACCAGCTTGTCGAGCTTGGCGGGCTGCCCCCACCAGCGCGGGTCACGGACGAGCGTGACCTCCTTCGCCTTGCGGTCCACCTTCTTGACGGTGAAGGGCCCCGCGGTCTTCTTCAGGGCCGCGCGGGCGCCGTCGTTGAACGCGTTGGGCTTCCCGGTGACTTCCTTGGGATAGAGCGGGGTGAAGAGGGACTTCCAGTCGGCGTAGGGCTTGTTGAAGGTGACGCGCACCTCCAGGTTGTTGGCCCCGCGTTCGATCTTCTCGATACGGTCGTACCCGGCGTTCCGCGCCGTCCAGTACGCGGAGTCCTTCCCGCGCAGGGCGCGCCACTGGGCCACGAAGTCCGGCGCCCCGATCTCCCGGCCGTCGCTCCACACCGCCTGCTGGTTGAGCTTGTAGAGCACGACCTGCTTGGGCTCACGCTCGACGATCTTGGCGGATTCCAGATAGTCGGGGTTGCGCTGCGGCCGTCCCGCCTTGTCCATCCGGTAGAAGGAGGGCAGGACGACATCGGCGATCCGGGTGGTGGCCTCGTCGGCGTCGGCCTGGAAGGCGTTGAGGGTGGCGGGCATGGTGTCGACCGCCCAGCGCACCGTGCCGCCCTGCTTGACCCGGTCCCTCTTGACCGCCGCGATGTCCGGGGCGGCAGCCGTGGCGGCGCTCTCGTCCGAATCCGAGGTGCATGCGGAGAGGGTGGGCAGGGCGAGCACACCGGTGGTCAGAAGCGCGACGGAGCGGAGCGTTCGGGAGCATGTCCTCCCGCGTGGGGCACCGACCTGGGACATGGCTTTACCTCTTCGTCCTGTTTTCGGTCCTGTTTGCGGAATTTAGAGATGATCACACCTATTTGCCCACTCACTGAAGGGGACGGCCCGGGGCCCACGGCGCAGACACGGCGGCGTGCGCCCCGAATCCCACCCGCACGGCGCAACGCGCCCCGGGCGGACACAACGCGCCCCCGGCGCGGACCGGCGGCGATGCCGAAAGGACCATCCGACGCCTTCACAAGCGGGGGTGTGACGCGCGACACTCGCAGCCGCACACAGAGAGCGTCCGCCGGGTCACTCCGGAGGACCCCCGCATGCCACCGGTCCGACCGTTCGTGGAAGTGAGGGCAACTCATGTCGATGCAGGACGAGATGGCGGCCGTCCGACGCCGCCTCGACGAGCTGTCCGCCACGGTCGAACGGCTGGAGCGGCGACTGGCCCGGGGGGACGACGCCGACGGCTCGGGGCCGGCCCCCGCCGACCGGGCGGACGAACTGGTCCCGGTCCCGGACACCCCGTACGACACGACGCTCTGGACCGACTCGGACGACGAGGGCCTGGGCGTACGCGACCGACGCGCCCCCTGAGCCGGGCCGGGCCGCCGCATCGGCTCCCACCCGCTTCGGCTCCCACCCGCTTCGGCTCCCGCCCCGCCCGCACCTCCCGTCTCTGCCCGCACCTCCCGTCCCTGCCCGCCCGACCCGCCTGCCCTACCCGCCCAGCCCGTACTGCCCGCACTTCCCGCCCCGCCCGCCACTCGTACAGCGAGGAGAACGCGTTGGCCACCGGTACTCAGCCCCCGGCCTCCGGCACGGACCCGCGGCGCGCCGGGCACGGCGTGCGCGGCGCCACCCGCGCCGCCATCGCCCCCCGCCACCTCCGCACCGACCGCTGGTGGCTCGCGCCCGCCGGGACCGCCGCCGGGCTCCTCGCCTTCGTCGTCTACTCGACCTGGCGCGCCTTCTCGAACAGCGACTACTACGCGGCGCCGTACGTCTCGCCGTTCTACTCCCCGTGCCTCGCCGAGAACTGCGTCCCGATGCGGCACGGCCCCAACTGGGAGCTGTTCGGCGGCTGGTGGGGCCTCTCGCCCGCGCTGCTGATCCTGGTATTCCCGCTCGGCTTCCGGCTGACCTGCTACTACTACCGCAAGGCGTACTACCGGGGCTTCTGGGCCTCGCCGCCCGCCTGCGCCGTCGCCGAGCCGCACACCTCGTACACCGGCGAGACCCGCTTCCCGCTGGTCCTCCAGAACCTGCACCGGTACTTCTTCTACGCGGCCGTGCTGGTCGGCGTCGTCCTCACCTACGACACGGTCCTCACCTTCCGGGACGAGCAGTACGCGTGGGGCCATATGGGTGTGGGCACGCTGCTCTTCCTCGTCAACATCGGGTTGATCTGGGCGTACACCCTGTCCTGCCACTCCTGCCGGCACATCATCGGCGGCCGGCTGCGGCACTTCTCCAAGCACCCCGTGCGCTACCGGCTCTGGGGGTGGGTCGGCCGGCTGAACCAGCGCCATATGCAGCTCGCCTGGGCCTCGCTGATCTCCGTCGCCGCCTGCGACTTCTATGTCTATCTGCTGGCCACCGGCGCCTTCGCCGACCCACGCCTCTTCTAGTCAGTGCACCCCCTTCAGTCAGTGCACCCATGCGACTCCGAGCTCTGAGGTGAGCCTTCACACATGACGCAACTGGAACGCCGGCCGTGGGACGTCGTGGTCGTGGGAGCGGGCGGGGCGGGGCTGCGGGCCGCCATCGAGGCGCGCGAGCGCGGCGCCCGCACCGCCGTCATCTGCAAGTCCCTCTTCGGCAAGGCCCATACGGTGATGGCCGAGGGCGGGATCGCCGCCTCCATGGGCAATGTCAACGCGGGCGACAACTGGCAGACGCACTTCCGCGACACCCTGCGCGGCGGGAAGTTCCTCAACCAGTGGCGGATGGCCGAGCTGCACGCCCAGGAGGCCCCCGACCGGGTCTGGGAGCTGGAGACCTGGGGCGCGCTCTTCGACCGTACGCCCGACGGCCGGATCTCCCAGCGCAACTTCGGCGGCCATGAGTACCCCCGGCTCGCCCATGTCGGCGACCGCACCGGGCTCGAACTGATCCGCACCCTCCAGCAGAAGATCGTCGCGCTCCAGCAGGAGGACTTCCGGGAGTACGGGGACCATGAGGCGCGGCTGAAGGTCTACCAGGAGTGCACCGTCACACGGATCCTCAAGGACTCCGGCGGCCGGGTCGCCGGGACCTTCTGTTACGAGCGCGAGTCCGGCCGCTTCTTCGTGCTGGAGGCGCCGTCGGTGGTGCTCGCGACGGGCGGCATCGGCAAGTCCTTCAAGGTGACCTCGAACTCCTGGGAGTACACCGGTGACGGCCACGCGCTGGCGCTGCTCGCCGGCGCGCCGCTGCTGAACATGGAGTTCGTGCAGTTCCACCCGACCGGGATGGTCTGGCCGCCGTCCGTCAAGGGCATCCTCGTCACCGAGTCGGTGCGGGGCGACGGCGGGGTGCTCCGCAACTCCGAGGGCAAGCGGTTCATGTTCGACTATGTGCCGGACGTCTTCAAGGAGAAGTACGCGGAGTCCGAGGCGGAGGGCGACCGCTGGTACGAGGACCCGGACCACAACCGCCGCCCGCCCGAGCTGCTCCCCCGCGACGAGGTGGCGCGCGCCATCAACGCCGAGGTCAAGGCGGGGCGCGGGTCGCCGCACGGCGGGGTCTTCCTCGATGTCTCGACCCGGATGCCCGCCGAGGTGGTGCGGCGGCGGCTGCCGTCGATGTACCACCAGTTCAAGGAGCTCGCGGATGTCGACATCACGGCGGAGCCGATGGAGGTCGGCCCGACCTGCCATTACGTGATGGGCGGGATCGCCGTCGACTCCGAGACGGCCGCGGCGGCCGGGGTGCCGGGTCTGTACGCGGCGGGGGAGGTGGCCGGCGGTATGCACGGCTCCAACCGGCTCGGCGGCAACTCCCTCTCCGACCTGCTGGTCTTCGGCCGCCGGGCGGGGCTGTACGCCGCCGGGCACGCGGCGGAGACCGCGGAGCGCCCGGTCCCGGACGAGGCGGGGATCGAGGCGGCGGCGGCCGAGGCGCTCCGCCCCTTCGGCGCGGCGGGCGGGGCGGCGGGCGAGGGGTCCCCCGGGGACCCGGGGCCGGCGGAGAACCCGTACACCCTGCACCAGCGGCTCCAGCAGACCATGAACGACCTGGTCGGCATCATCCGCCGGGAGGCCGAGATGGCGCAGGCCCTGGAGACCCTGGCCGAGCTGCGGGTACGGGCCGGGCGCGCCGTGGTCGAGGGCCACCGGCAGTTCAACCCCGGCTGGCACCTCGCGATCGACCTGCGGAACATGCTGCTGGTCAGCGAGTGCGTGGCGCGGGCGGCCCTGGAGCGTACGGAGAGCAGGGGCGGCCACACCCGGGAGGACTGGCCGGTCATGGTGGCCGACTGGCGCCGGGTCAACCTCTACTGCCGCCTCGTGGACGAAGGGGAAGGGGAAAGGGAAGGCGGAGCGGAAGCGGAGGGCGGACGGATCGCGCTCGACCGGCGGACGACCGAGCCGATCCGGCCGGACTTGCTGGCGCTGTTCGAGAAGGAAGAGCTGGTCAAGTACCTCGCCGAAGAGGAGCTGCACGAGTGAGCACAGAGACGGGTACGGGCGCGGGCACGGGCAGCGCGGAGGCGAGCACGGCTGCCGGCACGGGTACGGGTACGGGCGCGTCCTCCTCCTCGTACGAGGCGACGTTCCGGCTCTGGCGCGGCGACGCGGACGGCGGGGAGCTGACGGAGTTCACGGTCGAGGTGCACGAGGGCGAGGTCGTCCTCGACATCGTCCACCGGATCCAGGCCACCCAGGCCCCGGACCTCGCGGTGCGCTGGAACTGCAAGGCGGGCAAGTGCGGTTCGTGCAGCGCGGAGATCAACGGCCGGCCCCGGCTGATGTGCATGACGCGGATGTCCGTCTTCTCCCGTACGGAGACGGTGACGGTCACCCCGCTCCGCGCCTTCCCGGTCATCCGGGACCTGGTGACCGACGTGTCCTTCAACTACGCGAAGGCCCGCGAGGTCCCGGCGTTCGTACCGCCGCCGGGGGTGGCGGCCGGGGAGTACCGGATGCGGCAGATGGATGTGGAGCGCTCGCAGGAGTTCCGCAAGTGCATCGAGTGCTTCCTGTGCCAGGACACCTGCCATGTGGTGCGGGACCACGAGGAGAACAAGCCGGCCTTCGCCGGGCCGCGCTTCCTGATGCGGGTGGCGGAGCTGGACATGCATCCGCTGGACGCGGCCGAGGAGTCCGGTCTCGACCGCAAGCGGACGGCGCAGGAGGAGCACGGGCTGGGGTACTGCAACATCACCAAGTGCTGCACGGAGGTCTGCCCCGAGAACATCCGGATCACGGACAACGCGCTGATCCCGCTGAAGGAGCGCGCGGCGGACCGGAAGTACGACCCGCTGGTGTGGCTGGGCAACAAGATCCGGCGGAGGGAGGCGTAGCGGACGCGGCACGCCCGGCTCCCCGGCTCCTCCGCTGGGCTCCTCGGCTCCTCCGCCCGGCCCCCGGCTCCTCCGCCCGGCTCCTCGGCTCCTCGGCTGGGCTCCCCGGCTCCTCGGCTTCCGCTTCACGTACGGCGCAGCCGCTCCCCGAAGAAGCGCCTGCGGGCCGCGTCGAGTTCCGCCGTCTCCCGCGCCTCGTCCGGGTGCGCGAAGTGCCCGGCCGACAGGGTGTACAGCTCGCGGGGTCCGGCCAGCGCGTTGTACACGGCGAACTGCCCCGGCGGCGGTACGGACGGGTCGAAGAGGGCCGCCGCCACCAGCACCGGCACCCGGATCCGGCTCGCGGCGGTGGCGGCGTCGAAGTACGGCAGGACGTCCATGACCCCGGGATGGTCGTGGTGGTACGCCCGTACGGCCCTCCCGCTGCCCACACTGGGGAGGGTGAGCCCGAGCGGCCGGTCGCCGAAGGCGGGCACGGTGAGCTGGGCGCACCCCATGCGGTCGTCCCAGGGCAGCGCGAGCGCGCCGAGCCCGCCGCCGAGGCTCTCCCCCACATACCCGAGCCGCGCCCCGGGCCGGTCCCCGGCTCCCCCCGCCGGCTCGGACACCAGCTCGGGCACCAGCTCCAGCAGCGCCGACGCCGCGCACCACAGATCCGCCACGCAGTCGCCGAGGACATAGGTGTCGCGGGAGTCGATGCCGTACAGGACGTGCTCGCCCGCCTCGCCCGGGATACCGGGGCGCCGGCTGCGCGCGCCGAGCCCCCGTACGCACGGCAGGACGGCCGCCGAGCGGGGCAGCGGAAGCGGAACGTCCGTCCCGGGGTCCTGGCGGCCCCCGTAGCCGTGCCCGACGACGAAGCCGTGCTCGGCGGGGCCGTCGGCGGGCAGCACCAGCCAGCCGCCGAGCCGCAGCCCGCCGACGGAGGTGAAGGAGACGCCGAAGATCCGCGCGCCGTCGCGCTCCTCCTCCAGCGGCCCCACGGCGGGGGCGGTCACCACCCGGCGCGCCGCCTCGTACCGCTCCGTCCAGAACGCGTCGAAGTCCGCGGGCGCGGTGGGCGCGGGGAGGGCGAGGAGCTGATCGAGGCTCCGGCCGTGGGCCGGATCGAAGGGGAAGCCATGCGAGAACACGGGCATGATCGCGACATTAGCGGACGCCCCGGCCACCGGACAGGAGCTCGGGCAGGGCGCCGACGAGCGCCCCCGGGACCCGCCCGCCCAGGTCCGGTCGCGGCCGGTACGGCACGGACATAACCTCCGAAACGTGACCCCCACCACGCCCTCCGCCCGCTCCCGCGCCCGCGCCCGCACGGCTCTCGCGGCTTGCACGGCTTGCACGGCTCTCGCGGCTCCGGCGGCACCGCTGCTGCTCCTGGCGTGCTGGGCGGCGGCGCCGGGAGCTGCCTGGGCCGCCGGGGCCGCCCTCCGGAGCGAGACCGGCCCGGGCGGGGCGGCGCGGGGCGGCGGGGCGGGCGATGCCTGGATCCTGCCGCTGCTGGTGGTGCTCGCGGCGGTCGCGGTGGCCGCGTACACCTTCGTACGACGCTCCTGCCGCGCCCGGTTCCGTACGACGCCGGGCGGCCGGCCGGCCGGTCCAAGGCGGGGAACGGCACGGACCCTCCACCTGACGGGCCCGGCCTCGCAGCCGCTCCCCGAGCTGACCGCCACGGCCGGCCGGCGGCTGACCGCGACGGACGACGCGCTCCGGACCAGCCAGGAGGAACTGGCCGTCGCCACGGCGCGGTTCGGGGCGGCGGCGACGGCGCCGTTCGCCGACGCGGTGGCGTTCGCGCGCGGGGAGCTGACGGTGGCGTTCCGGTCGCACCAGGAGCTGGACGAGGCGGAGACCCGGGACGACGCGGCGCGGCGCGGGCCGCTCGACGAGATCGTGGCCCGCTGCGCGGCGGCGGACCGGCGGCTGGACGCGGAGGCCGAGGCGTTCGACCGGCTGCGGGCGCCGGAGCGCGAGGCGCCGGAGGCGCTGGCCGCCGCCCGGGCGGCGTACCGGGCGCTGAGCGGCCGGACCGACGCGGCGCGCGCCACGCTGGCCGCGCTCCGCGAGCGGTACGCGGGGTCGGCGTCCGCACCGGTCGCCGACGGACCGGAGCAGGCGGCGGACCGGCTGCTGTTCGCCTCCGACGCCCTCGACACGGCGGCCGGTTTCGTGGAGTCGGGCGACAACGCGCGGGCCGCCGTCCATGTCCGGGCCGCCGAGGGCGCGGTGGGGCAGGCGGCGGCGCTGATCGAGTCCGTGGAGCGGCGCGCCCGGGAAGTGGACGAGGCGGCCGGCCTCCTCCCCGCCGCGCTCACCGAGGCGGAGGCGGCCCTCAAGAACGCCCACGCCCTGCTGCGCGACCCTCCGGCCGACGCACCGACGACCGCCGCCCTCCGGGACCGCGTCGGCCGGGCGGAGGCGGCGACGGCTGAGGTACGGCGCGCGGTGAACGCGGGCCCGCACGACCCGCTCGACGCCCTGCGCCGGATCGAGGAGGCGGAAGCGGCGCTGGACGGCCTGCCGGCGGGCGGGCCACGGGCCGTCGCGGATACGGAGCGGGCGGAGCGGGAAGGGGCCGGCCGGCACCAGACGGGACCGCACCAGGCCGACCCGGAGCGTACGGAACCGGAACGGACAGGCCCGGAGCGGACCGAACCGGAACAGGCAGGCCCGACGCGGACCGAACCGGAACAGGCAGGCCCGGAGCGGACGCAACCGGAACAGGCAGGCCCGACGCGGACCGAACCGGGCCGGACGCGCCCGGACGACGCAGGACCGGACCGGACACGCCCGGACCACGCAGGACCGGGCCACACCCGGCCCCGCCGGGCGCGGCTGGACCGGGCGTTGCTGACGGCGCGTTCGGCGCACGCCGCCGCCGGCACCTACGTCACCACGCACCGGGGCGCGGCGGGCAGCCAGGCCCGCACCCGGCTTTCGGAGGCGGGACGGCACCTGGAGTGGGCCCAGGGGCAGGCGGCCGGAGGTGACCCCCGGACGGCTCTGGCGGAGGCGGTACGGGCGGGCGCCCTGGCCCGGGAGGCGCAGGCTCTGGCGGAGCGGGACGTGCGCGCGTACGACAGTCATTACGGCGCGCCCGGTGCTCGCGCCATGGGGGGCGGCGTGGGCGGGGCGCTCCTGGGCGGCATCCTCGTCGACGGCGCCCCCGCCGCCTTCGGCGGCACCGGCACCCGAGCCCGGCTGAACGGAGAAACCCGGCTCCGGCGCTCCCCCTGAACCGGAAGTCCCAGGGCGCGTGGCCCCAGCGGCGGCCCTGGGCACCGTATCCGCGTACCGGTACGAGCCTCGTCGGCCCCGGTACCGGGTACGAGCCCCGCCGGCCCCGGGACCAAGCGCGCCCGGCGCGCCCGCTCCCGCGCCCCGGCCCCCGCCCCCGGCCCCCGCCCCCGTCTCAGAACATGCTCAGCAACTGCTCCACGCTCGGTTCCGGGGCCGGGCTGCCGTCCGGGAGGGGGAGTTCGAACCAGACCGTCTTGCCCCGGGGGGTGCGGCGGGAGCCCCAGGCCGCGCTCAGGAGGCCGACCAGCTGGAGGCCGCGCCCGCCCTCGTCCGTGTCGCGGGCCCTGCGGCGGCGGGGCTGGACGAGGCCGCCGTCCCAGACCTCGCAGACGAGCGTACGGTCGCGCAGGAGCCGCAGCCTGATCTCGCCCTCGCCGTACCGGAGCGCGTTGGTGACCAGCTCGCTGACGAGGAGTTCGACCGTGTCGACCAGTGGTTCGAGGTCCCAGGCGGTGAGCTGCGCGCGGGCCAGCTCGCGGGCGCGGCCCACCGAGCGGGGCTCGCGGGGCAGGTTCCAGTCGCCGACGGCCTCCGCGGGCAGCCCCTGGATCCGGGCCATCAGCAGAGCGATGTCGTCCTCGCCGTGCCGGGTGTCGAGCGTGGTGAGGACGTGGTCGCAGACGTCCTCCAGCGGGCGCGCCGCGTGCGCGAGGGCCGCGCGGAACGCGGAGAGCCCCTCGTCCAGCGGCTGGTCACGGGATTCGACCAGGCCGTCCGTGTAGAGGGCGAGCAGCGCGCCCTCCGCCACATCGACCTCGACCTGTTCGAAGGGTTCGCCGCCGACGCCGAGCGGCATGCCGGGCGGCACGTCGAGCATCAGGACCTCCTCGTCGGGCTCCACGAGGACCGGCGGCAGATGGCCGGCGTTGGCGAAGACACACCGCCGGGTGACCGGGTCGTAGACCGCGTACACGCAGGTGGCGAGGTACACCTCGGAGAGCTCCGCGTCCCGGGACTTGTGCGCGACCCGCGACGCCTGCTGCGCGCCGCTGGGCGTGCCGAGCCCCCGGGCGATCTCGTCCAGCGCGGAGAGCACCTCGGCGGGCTCCAGGTCGAGCAGGGCCAGGGTCCGTACGGCCGTGCGGAGTTCGCCCATCGCGACGGCGGCCCGCAGCCCGCGCCCCATGACATCGCCGACGACCAGCGCGGTGCGGTGGCCCGGCAGCTCGATGACGTCGAACCAGTCGCCGCCGACCTCCGTCGCCGTGTTGCCCGGCAGATAGCGGCAGGCGATGTCGAGCCCGGCGGCCTCCGGGTCGCCGGGGGGCAGCAGGCTGCGCTGGAGGATCAGCGCCCGCTCGTGCTCCCGGCGGTAGAGGCGCGCGTTGTCGATACAGACGGCGGCCCGCGCGGCGAGTTCGACGGCGAGCGCCCGGTCCTGGTCGCCGAAGGGCTCGCTGCCCTTCGTACGGGAGAACTGGGCGAGCCCGATCACCGTGTCGTGCGCGACCATCGGAACGGCGAGGGTGGAGCGTACGAGGCTGCCCGGCTCGCCCGGGATGGCCTGCACCCGGGCGGTGCGCAGCGCGCTCGCGCTCACGGAGCTGAACGGGAAGCGGTGGACCGCCCCGACGTCCGGCGCGGCATAGCCGTCGGTGCCGTCGGCGCCGTCGCCCCCCGGGACGGAGAGCGGCCCGTCGGAGACGGCGCTGGCGAAGGCGACGCGGCGGAGCCGGGCGCTGCCGCCGCCGGACTCCGCGCCGGAGGAGCCGCCGCGCCCCGGCGGGGTCTCGTCGCCGGTCAGCAGCGACTGGTAGAGGTCGACGGAGGCGAGGTCGCAGAAGCCGGGCACGGCGACCCCGAGCAGCTCGCGGGCGGTGGTCTCCAGGTCGAGGGAGTTGCCGATGCGCGCGCTCGCCTCGTTGAGCAGCGCGAGGTCGCGGCGGGCGCTGGCGGCCTCCCGGGCCGCGTTGTGGCGGCGCGTGACATCCGTACCGACCCCGGCGACGCCGATGGTGCGCCCGGAGCCGCTGTGCACCCGGTACAGGTTGACGGACCAGTGCCTGCGCTCCTGGTCCTCGGGTGCGGTGCCGACGATCTGGAGGCCGCTGACGGAGTCTCCGGTCGCCAGGACGCGCTTGAGGGCGCCGGTGAGCCGGTCGGCCTCGGGGCGCGAGAGGTAGTCGTACACCGTACGGCCCCGGTGGTCCCCGACCTCGCCGCCGAAGACCCGGGCGAACCGCTGATTGGCGCGTCGTACCCGGAGGTCGTCCCCGAACAGCAGAAACCCGAAGGGAGATTGGCCGAAAATCGCCTGCGCCGAGGCGAGGTCGGTCTCGATCCGCTGGAGCGCCCGGACGTCCACGACGAGACAGAGCGCCCCGCGTTCGCCACGCTCCGTCTCGCTCGGCATGACATAGATCTCGGCCAGCCCCTGCTGCCCGGGGCCCTCGCCGGCCTGGAACGGGACCAGCCCGGTCCACTCCTTGCCGTCGAGGATCTCCTTGACCCGGCGGTGGTAGCGCGGACGCAGCTCCGGCGGGATCAGGACCTCGACCGGATCCCGCCCCCTGACCTGGTGCGCGCCGATGCCGAAGAGTTCGGCGGCGCGCTCGCTCCACTGGTCGACCAGCCCGTCGGGGCCGATCGAGAAGGACGCCATTTTGATGTAGTCATAGATGGAGCCGGGTGGATTGCTCTGCCATACGACGTCACCCGCCGTCTCAGCTGTCTCGCTCACGCGACCGTCCCCTCCAGCTCACGCACCGGACCGGCCATGCCCGCAGTATTCAGCACTACGGCCCCGACCGGCACGCCGTTCACGATCACAGCACAATCTCGTTCTTTTTGAGCCGAGCGTGACGTGATCGTTCTCCCCTCAGACTTCTAACCAGGGAGGGACAGCTCGAACCACACGGTCTTACCTGTCTTCCCGCGCCGCGTGCCCCAGCGTCGCGCGGAACAGGCCACGAGCCGGAGCCCGCGCCCGCCTTCGTCCTCGGGGCCCGCGGTGCGCTCGGTGGGGGGATCGGGCAGCGGGTCGGAGACCTCGACGAGGAGGGTCGCGGCGGGGGGCGGCGCTTCGGGGCGTACGGCTCCGGAAGGCGCGTCTCCGGGACGTACGGCTCCGGAAGTCTCGTCTCCGGAGGGCACTGCTCCGGGGAGGGCCGTCGGGGGCAGGACGAGGCGCAGGCCGACCGGTCCGACCGTATAGCGCAGGGAGTTGGTCACCAACTCGCTGACCAGCAGGACCGCCAGGTCCCGCAGGGGCGGCGGCAGCCCCCAGGCGGCCAGGGTGTCGTACGCCGCGTGACGTGCGGTGCGTACGGTGCCGGGTGCGGCAGGGAAGGTCCACTCGGCGCGGGCGCCGTCCGCGGTGTCGATCAAGCCGACCACATCCCCATCCGAACAGGACCGACGGCACCCCCCGTCCTCCCTCACCCCGCCGTCGCGAGAGAGAGCGGCAAGAGGGGGCAGTTCGTCATATACCCGGAATTAAGGACAACTACCCTCATCGAGGGACGCGGACCTGACTGCGGACGCGGACGCGGAGGGGGAGGCGGAGGCGAGCCGCCGGGCCGCTTCCGCGACGGCGGGCCGGTCCTGGTCGAGCCAGTCGACCGTGTGGATCTCGTCGGGGCGGAGCCAGCGCAGCTCGTCGTGGTCCTCCAGCGGGAGCGGCGCGGGCCCCCCGGCGAGCAACCGGGCCGTCCACACCTGAAGCACACGGCCCGGCTTGAGCGGCCACTCGCCGGGAAGCCTCTCCACCAGGCGCGTCTCCACGCCCAGTTCTTCCCGCAGCTCACGGACGAGCGCCTGCTCCGGGGACTCCCCCGGCTCCACCTTGCCGCCGGGCAGCTCCCAGCGGCCGGCCAGCTCGGGCGGCGCGCTGCGCCGGGCCGCGAGGAGCCTGCCGCCGTCGCACACGGCGCCCGCCACCACCACACGATCACTCATGCGCCGGAGCGTAACGCGCCAACACCACCCGGGGACGGCCGACGGGGAGGGCAGGTCCGACGAGCCGGGGCCGGGCGGGAGCCGGAGCGGGCCGGCCACGGGGCGGTCCGGCCGGCGGACGGTTCCGCTACGGGGGGTACGGCTACGGGGTGGTCGTCTGGCTCGCGCGCTCGACCCAGTACACCTGGCGGTGTCCGCGCTCACCGAGGCCGTCGGCCATCTTCCGGGCCTCGTCCTCCGTGGCGTACCTGCCGACGCGGTAGCGATTGCCGTTGTCGTCCTCCCGTATCACCAGCCATGGGAGCAGGGCTCCGCTGTCGTTCATCGAGCCCCTTCCGCCGACGCCCCGCGTCTCTCCGAAGACCTACAGGAAACCGCATTCCGCATATGCCCGAGCGTACGCCTGACATTTACTCAGCGAATATCTGTTTGGCCGAAGAGGAACTCATCCGGCCAACAAAGCGCCGAAAACCGGGGGCAGGGGGCGCACTCAACCGAATGCGCCCTCTGCCCCCGATGGGCTCGCGCCACCCCCGCAGGCGGCCGGTGCCGCCCCCAACAGGGGGCTCCCGTACGGGCGTCGGGCGGATGCGTGACCGCGTATCGTCAGCGGTCAGACCTGTGGAAGCGGACCCAGGGGGCGTGGACGCCCCGCGCGAACGCCCGCGCGCGAGCGACTGTCACGCGCTCCCCGGCGCCACCGGAAGGGCGACACGGGGCGCCCGTCCGTCATTTGACCGAAAGATGGTAGGCGATCCGGTACCGGTCTGCGGGGATCACCACATCCGCCGTCTCCACCGCGCGCCCCGACGCGTAGTACGTACGTTCCAGCACCATCACCACATGGCCCGGCACCCCGCCGAGCGTGATCAGCTCGTCCGCCAGCCCCGGGCGCGCGCCGACCTCCTCCGCGACGTTGTCCACGACGATGTCGATGGCCGCCATCCGCTCCACCACCCCGCAGCCGCCGAGCGGCCCCTCCTCGGGGAGCATGACCGGCGTACGCCCCGTCACGGACAGGGGCTCCCAGGAGGTGGAGAGCATCATCGGGTCGCCGGACTCCCGGAAGACGTACCGCGTGCGCATCACCCGGTCACCGGGCTCGATGCCGAGCCGGGCGGCGATCTCCGGGGACGCCTCGCACTGCTCGCTGCGCGACTCCCACGTCCCCCGCGCGCCCGCCTCGGCCTGCTCCTGCCGGAACGGGCTCGACCCCAGCGGCGGCCGGTACCCGGAGCGCGCGATCCGGCGTGGCACGGGCCGCTCCCGTACATACGTCCCCGACCCGGAGCGGCCCTCCACCAGACCCTCGGCCATCAGCACCTTGCGGGCCTCCAGGGCGACGGTGTCGGAGACGCCGTACTCCTGGCGGATCCGGGCCTGCGAGGGGAGCCGGGTATGCGGGGGCAGCGCGCCGTTGACGATCTTCTCGCGCAGATCACTCGCCACGCGCAGATAAGCGGGCTGCTCACCGAAGGCCACGGGCCACTCCCATCAGGTTGACAGACAGCAACAGACTGGCAACCGTCGGTTGTTGGCCGCAAGCGTGGGCCAGGGTTTCACTCGATGTGATGATTTCCGTTTACGCTGCGGCTTCGCTGAGCAGGGGCAGCAGGGCCGGCGCCGCTCACCAGCGCTCCGTGAACGGGGCGGTCCGCATGTCGAGCCAGGCCAGCGCACCCCACGCGGCGAGGGCGAGCGCCCCGAGCAGAAGCGGCGCCGCCACCCACGCGCGGAGCCGGAGCGCGCCGGTGAGCTGCCCCCATCCGGCTCGGGCGAGGGCGGGCATCCCGAAGAGCAGCAGGGGCAGTTCGAGGTAGACGAGGCTGAGGTCGCGCTCCCCCTCGAACGCGCCGATCACCCCCGGCCGCGCCCCCTTCGCCCACACCATGGCCCCGAGCAGGAACCCGCCCACGACGGCCAGCCGGCCGACCCACCCCCGGGTGGCCGGCGGCGCGCCACCGTCTTCGTCACCCGTGCTCAGTCGCGTCATATGTATCGGCATCAGGGGGACAGACGTACGGAGGCCGTACGGGGGTTCCCGCCGCCTCCCGCGGAGTTCAGGAGCGCCGCCGGGGCTTCCCCCGCCGGGCACCGGCCCCGCCCTTGCCGCCGTGGCCGCCCTTGCCCCCGGCGGGCTTGCCGCCGCCTTGGCCGCCGGCCGGCTTGCGCCCCGTACCGGCGCCACCGGCGCGGGCCTTCCCGGCTGCCTTGGCGGACCCGGACTTGGCGGACCCTGACGTGGCGGACCCGGCGCTGGAGTTCGCGCCCTTGGCGTTCGCGGCCCGGGAGTTCGCGGGAGCGGGGGCCGGCCTCCCTCGCGTGCTGTTGACGGTACGGCCCCGCACGATCCCGATGAACTGCTCCACCAGATCCGTCGTCCCGTCCTCCGGCCAGGAGAGCGCCACCCGGGACGTGGGGGCGTCCAGGAGCGGCCGGTAGGTGAGGTCCCTGCGGTGGTGCAGCCGGGCCAGCGACTGGGGCACCACGAGGACGCCCACGCCCGCGGCGACCAGTTCGACGGCGTCCCCCGTCGTGGCGGGCCGCTCGATCGCGGGGCGGCCGGGGAGCCGCTCCCACTCCAGGGTGTCGTCGAGCGGGTGCAGCACCACTTCGCCGGCCAGCTCCTCGACGGAGACCTCCTCGACGGCGCTCACGACATGGTCCTTGGGCACGACCACCACGGTCGTCTCGGTGTAGAGCGGGATCGCGCTGAGCCCGGTCCGGTCCATCGGCAGCCGTACGAGCCCGGCGTCGGCGCCCCGCTCCCGCAGCATCCCGGGCGCCTCGGCGGCCGGGACCCCGGCGAGGACCAGCGGAACGCCGGGCAGCCGCTCCTGCCAGATCCGCACCCACTTGGCGGGCGTCACGCCCGGCACATACGCGAGCCTGAAGGAGGGAGAGGTGTCCGAGCCTGTCACCGGACCCAGGGTACCGGCGCCGCCGTCACCCCGTGGGCCACGGTCACCCCGGTCCGCAGGTCACACCGGTCCCCAGGTCGCCCCGGTCCGCAGGCCATGGTCACCGCGCCCTTCACCGCTCGTTACGCTTGCTGTCATGACCTCGCACAAGACCACCGTCCAGACGATGAAGCCCGCGACAGCGGCGAAGAAGCTGGGCGTGTACCTGGAGGCCACCCCCGCGGAGTTCCAGGAGGGTGCCGTCTCCCGTACCGAGCTGAACGCGCTCCAGTCCGACCCGCCCGAGTGGCTCACGGCCCTGCGCCGCACCGGCCCGCACCCCCGTCCGGTGGTCGCGGCGAAGCTGGGCGTCTCCATCGCGGGGCTCGCGCGCGGCGGCGTGACGGACCCGCTCACCACGGAGCAGATCGACGCCCTGAAGGCGGAGAACCCGGAGTGGCTGGTACGGGAGCGCGCCACGCAGGCCGAGGTCCGCAAGGAGGCCGCCCGCGTCAAGGAGAAGCACGCCGCGGCCCGTACCGCCCACGAGGAAGCCTGACCCCCCGTAGGACAGGAGCCCCCGTAAGCCCCTGCCTCTTTCTCCTGCCTCTTTCTCTTGCCTCCTGCTCCTCCCTCAGCCTTCGCTTCCCGCCGCCCAGACCTTGGCGTCGCCGGCCTTGACGACCATGTTCCCGTCGGCCTGGAGGACAAGGACCGCGCCGGGGTTGCCGTTGGTGCGTGAGGCCCAGACGGGCTTGCCCTCGCCGTTGTAGACGACCAGGTTGCCGTCCGGCTGGAAACGGGCGGTGTTCCCCTCGCCCGAGGTCTTCGTGGCCCAACGGGCCTTGCCGGTCCGGTCGTAGATCACCAGGTTGCCGTCGACCTGCATGCGCAGGCTCCGGTTCTCCGTCTCCACGGAATCCCCGGTGACCAGCTCGAACGTGGCCTCGATGACCTTGAGCGGAGCGCCCGGATCCACCACCCCCTCAGATTCCTGGGGCTCCTGCGGCTCCTGCGCCGGGCCGGACGGCTGTTCCGACGGCGACGCCGACTGCGGGGGCAGGGCCTCCCCGGAGGCGGAGGGCCCCGCGGCGGCGGCCGAGTCGCCCCCCGAGGAGCGCCAGGGCCCGTCGACGGTGGTGAACACGACGGCGCCCGCGACGGCCAGAGCCGCGACCACCGCACCGACGACAACGGCCGTCCGCCCCTGCCGGGAACGCGGCTCCGCCGGAACGGGCAGGGCGGCCTCGGACACCATGGTCGCCTGGACGGTCCCCGGCCCCGGCGCGGGGGCGGGAAGGCCGACGACGGTGAGCGCCGCCGCGTGCTCGGCCTCGGTCAGCTGCCCGACGAGCCCCGTGGGGCACTCCTCGGGCCAGCGCCCGAGCCGCCCGCCCCGCTCGGCCACCCACTCCGCCAGCCGCGCCGCCGTCGGACGCGCGGCCGGGTCCTTGGCCAGACAGGCGGCGAGCAGCGGCACCAGCTCCGCGGGTACGCCGTCGAGGTCGGGCTCCTCGTGCACCACCCGGTAGAGCAGGGCGGCGGCCGGTATCTGCTGCCCCCGGGGCGAGAAGGGCCCCTGCCCGGTCGCCGCGTACACCAGGACGGCGGCGAGCGAGAAGACATCGGCGGGCTCGGCGGCGACCCCGCCGGTGGCCTGGTCCGGCGCGAGATACCCGGGGGAGCCGACGGAGACCCCGAGGCGGGTGTGCCGGCTGTCGTCGGCGGCCCGCGCGACCCCGAAGTCGATCAGCCGCGGCCGGTCCCGCGCCAGCAGGATGTTCCCCGGCTTGATGTCCCGGTGCGCGAGACCGGCCTGGTGCACCGCCTGTACGGCGCCGGCCAGCTCGGCGGCGAGCGAGAGCAGCGCGCTCGCCGGCAGCGGCCCGTGGGCCGAGACCCAGTCGGAGAGCGAGGGCGCCGGCACATACTCGGTGGCCAGCCACTGCGGACTCTGCCCCGGGGCGCTGTAGTCCACGACGGTCACGGTCCACGGCGAACGGACCCGGTCGCTGCTCCGGATCTCGCGCGCGAACCGCTCCTCGAACCCCGGCTCGGAGCTGAGATCGTCACGGATGGTCTTCAGCGCGAGCAGCCGCCCCGACGCCGTACGGGACAGGAACACCTGCCCCATACCCCCCGCGCCGAGTCTGCCGAGTAACGGATAGCCGCCTATGGACGTCGGGTCCGAAGGCTGAAGCTTGTTCATGAAACTTTTCCCCAGGAATGTGGATCATCGCTCGTGCCAGGCACCGGCCGGGTGGCCGCGCACCGGCGAACAGGATGGTACGCGCGCGCAAGCGGCCCGGAAGCGGTCGCGGGTCGCACGGAGTGACGACCACCGCACGTCAAGGGAGTGATGTGCGCATGTTGCGACCATCACACCTTCACCGTCTACGTCGTAGTAGACAATGGGTGACGCGACCAGAGCGCCCGTGCGGAGGGAGTCGCCCGTGTCCCACAGGATTCTGCTGGTGGAAGACGACCACGCGTTGCGTGACGTGCTGCGCCGGGGGTTCGCGGAGGAGGGCTTCGTCCCGGTGCTGGCGGCGGACGGCGCGACGGCGCTGAGGCTGGCCGCCACCGGGATCGCGGCCGTGGTGCTGGACGTGGGGCTGCCCGACGCGGACGGCCGCGACGTGTGCCAGGCCATGCGCGCCCACGGGCTCGACGCGCCGGTCATCTTCCTCACGGCCCGCGGACATCTGACGACCGGCTCTCGGGCTTCGCCGCGGGCGGGGACGACTACCTGTGCAAACCCTTCCACCTGCGCGAACTCATCGCCCGCACAAACGCCCTGCTGAAGCGGGCCACGCCGGCGCGGGAGCACCACGTGGGCGACGTAGAGGTCGATCCGCTGTCGCTGAGCGCCCGCGTGCGCGGCCGGCAGGTGCCGCTCTCGCCCACCGAGTTCCGGCTGCTCGCGGTTCTGGTCGCGGCCGGCGGCACGATGGTCCGCCGCCGTGAACTCCTCCGGGCCGGCTGGCCGGACGGCGCCTGGGTCAGTGACAACACCCTCGACCAGTACATCAGCAGACTGCGGCGCAAGCTGCGCGGAGCCGGGAGCGGGCTGACCGTCCACACCCAGCGCGGTGTCGGGCACCGGCTCGCATGACCCCGGTCCGGAAGCCCGTTCCCCGGACGCTGCGAGGCCGGCTCGCGCTGGTGGCCGTCGCCACGGCCGCCCTGCTCCTGACGACCCTCACCATCGTCTTCAACGCCGCCGCGGCACAGCACGCGCGGTCCCAGGCGGACGACCGGCTGCACGCCAGACTCGCCGCCGTCGCCTCGACCGTGGAGGTCTCCGGCGACCGGGTACGCGTACGGGAGGCCCCCCACGACGACATCCTCGACGCGAATGTGTGGATCTACGACGGGCCCCGGACCGTGGAGCAGCCGGTGCTCACCCGGCACCACCGCCCGCTGGCCCGGGCGGCCCGGCGGATCGCGGACGCGAGCGCGGGCGCGGACGCGGGCACGAGCGCGGGCGCACCGGCGTGTACGACGGCCGCCGCCGCGTCGGGCGAGGACGCGGGGTGGCGGCTCTGCGCCCAGGACATCTCGCCGCCGTACCAGAAGGTCGTGGCCGTCCAGAAGGTCGTGGCCGTGGCCGCCGTCGACCTGGCGCCCTATTCGAGCTCGGCGGACACCTTGCTGGCCGGGTCCGTGGGGATCGGGGTGGTGATGCTGGGCTGCACCTATCTGCTGACCCGGCTGTCGGTCGCCCGGGCGCTGCGCCCGGTGGCCGTCATGACCGGCCGGGCGGCCGAGTGGGGCGCCGTCTCCTCCGCCACCCGTCTCGCATCGGCCGATGCCCCGCAGGAGCTGCATCACCTGGGCGTGTCCCTGGACACACTGCTGGACCGGATCCGCGGCATGGTCCGTCACGAACAGCAGCTCACCGCGGAGCTCTCGCACGAACTGCGTACGCCGCTGGCGCGCATCATGGGCGAGGTGGAGCTGTGGCGGGCCCGGCCGCGCAGCGCGGCCGAGACCCGCCGGGCCCATGCGGTGATCGCCGAGGCGGCATCGTCGATGCAGGCCATCTGCGATACCCTGCTGGACCACTCGCGGGCCACCGCGGCGGACCCGCCCGACGCACCCGGAACGTGCCGGGTCGCCGTCGTGCTGGACCGCCTGGCCGGGCGGGAGGCCCGCGCCGGGGTCCGCACCGTGGTGGACGTGGATCCCCGGTTGCGGGCCGGCGTGGCGTCGGCGGTGTTCGAACGTATCGTCAGCCCGCTGTACGTCAACGCGCTGCGCTACGCCCGCTCGACGGTGACGCTCTCCGCGCTGGCGACACCCGAGGGCGTACGGATCGCGGTGAGCGACGACGGCCCCGGCGTCCCGGAGGCATTCGTACCCCACCTGTTCCAGCCGGGCCGACGGGCCGCTCCCGGGGACGGACACGACGGGGCCGGACTGGGACTGGCACTGGTGACGCGGCTGGCCAGGTCGGTGGGCGGACGGGTCCGGCACGAGACGGCCCGCGACGGCGGCGCACGTTTCGTGGTCGAGGTGCCCGGCTGACCGCACGGTGGCGGGGCACCGGCGGATCAGACCGATGTGGCGGACGCCGCGGAGTCCTTGCGGGTCAGGGTGAGATACCCGACCAGGCCCAGGATCACGGCGAGGAAGAGCACACTGGTGACGACGGTGCCCAGCCCCAGGCCGCCGTCTCCGGTGGGCTGGGAGAGCCAGTCGCCCGCCGAGGCACCCAGCGGCCGGGTGAGGATATAGGCGATCCAGAAGCTCCACACCGCGTCGAGTCCAAGAGTGAGGTGACCGACGGCGACGGCCGCGATGACCGCGGCGAAGACCAGGATCGAGGTCAGGTACCCCAGGGCCATACGTTCGGCGACGAGGTCACCGGCGGCGGTGCCCAGGGCGAAGGTGAACAGGACCGCGAGCCAGTAGAAGGCTTCACGGCCGGTGGTGTCGACACTGTGGATGGACAGCGTCTTCTCACGTCCGTACCAGACGAGGAACACCGCCACGAGAAGCACGGCGAACACGGCCGTGCTCAACTCCAGGGGTACGCCCAGGTTGTCGGTCAGATTGTCACTGATCAAGGTACCGACGACGCTGATCAGCGCGACGGCGAGCCAGTACACACCCGGACGGTAGGCGCGGGTACGGAACTGCACGACCAGCACCAGCACCAGCAAGCCGCTCATCAGCACCGAAACACCGGTCAGCCCGAGCCCCGCCTTCCCGGCGAGCAGATCCGCCGCCGTCTCCCCCACCGTCGTACAGAGAACCTTGATGACCCAGAAGTAGACGGTGATCTCGGGGACCTTGTTCCAGCGGACCCGGTGGCCACGGCCGGAGACATGCTGAGGCACGGCGAAGGACGCCGTTCGCGAGGAATCGTGTGTCATGCCGCGACCGTGCCAGGCTCCACCTGAACACATCCTGACCGCCGGGCCAGACCCCGTTGCGCCACAGGAAACGACCAAGGGCCCACTCCCGGAGGAGTGGACCCCTTATGGCCAGCACAATGGCCCGCACATCCAAACGATCACCAACACACGGCAATGAAGCGGCTACACATTGAAGCGGAATGTCTGGACCCAGATCCTGACCTGCGGCGGATCCCCGCGCAGGGCCCTGACCTGGGATTCCTCGTTGGCATGCGTTGGTTCCCGACGACCGTTTACGGGTGTCCTGCGGACTGGCCGGGGGGCCCGAGGTTGAGAAATCCATGGCACACGGACGGGACCTGCAACGAAACTGCGCAGGTGAGCGACTCCTACCCCTGCCCGTGCTGCGGACACCGCGTGCTGAGCGCGATGCCCGGCTCGTACGAGATCTGCCCCGTCTGCTTCTGGGCGGACGACGGGGTCCAGTTCCGCTGGCCGACCATGGCCGGAGGGGCGAACAAGGTCTCGCTGATCGAGGCCCAGCGCAACTACCAGGACTTCGGCGCCTGCGACGAGCACGGCCGCCGGTTCGTCCGCCCGCCGGCCGAGGACGAGCCGCTCGACCCCGCCTGGCGCCCCATCGACCTGACACGGGACTCCTTCGAGGACTGGGCGGCCCAGGACCGTGCGCCGTGGCCCGACGACCACTCGGTGCTCTGCTGGTGGCTCCCCGCCTTCTGGCGCCGGGACCACTCCGCGTCATGACCTCCCACATCGAGACACTCGTCCAGCAGCTCGACGGCAAGGCCGACGAGTCCTACGACGCCCGCGCGGAGCTGATCTGGATCGGCGCCGACGCCATACCCGCCGTCATCAACGGTCTTCCTTCCCTCGGCGGCTGCGGTCAGCTGACCGCCATCGAGGTCTTCGAGGAGGTAGGCGATCCCCGTTGCGGCCCCGCTCTCATCGGCCTGCTGGACAGCGACAACCCGACCGTCCGCGAATGGGCGGCCATGGCCCTGGCGAGCCTGGAGATCGACAGCGCCGTCGAGCCCCTGCGCCGCGCCTACCGCGACTGCCTGGAACGGGCGACCCCGCCGGACTGGAGCGAGCCGGAAGGCATCCGCTGGGCCCTGACCGAACTCGGCGCCCGCACCCCCGTCGTCCCACCGCTCACCGCGCGCCTACGAGCCACCACTGCGGACAACGCCCCCGGCTGGCCCTCGGCCCACTTCACCGAGATCATCAACGACCTGACCGACCAAGCCCAGGTGATCCTCTACTCCCAGTTCTGGCGGGTGGACGCCGGCCGCACATACGGCGTCTCCGGCCCCGGCCTGGACTGGGAACTCGACTGGACCGCGCCCTGGGAGCACCTGGTCGAGGAGTCCCGCATGTGGTCCTTGCTGGAAGCCTCCGAAGCCCCCGCCGGCGACAACATCTTCGTCGCCCCCACCTGGATCGACCGTACCGACCTATACCCGGAGAGGTGACCGATGCCGTCCCAGCACCCCGAGAAGACCGGCCACGGCTACGTGATCGAGCGCTACGTGACGTGGAAGGACTCTGACCACCCGCGCTACCTCGAACTAAACAGCGCGCGCGTACTGCGGCCGGGGTGGCCCCACGCCAAACGCTTCGCCCGCCACCTGATCGACGACGCCGCCACCATCACCGACGCCGAACTGGAAGCCCTCCTCGCCTACGAATGGCGCTCGCGCCTCACCGCCGCCTGGCTGATCGGCGTCGACCGCCGCGAACCGTTCCGCGAACGCATCGGCAACCTGCTCCTGGCCAGCGAGGTCTGCTACTCCGGCGGCGCCTACTGCTTCGCCCTGGCTCGCTTCGGCACCCACGCAGACGCCGAAATACTCACCGCCTACCTCGACCACTACCTCCCCCGCACCGACCTCCGCTACGACCAGCCGGCTGCCCTCGGCGCCCTCCTCCGCCTCGACGCCCAACTCGGCACCCACCACGCCACCCGCTTCACCCAGCCCGACGGCCTCTGGGATCAGTGGGTCAACGCCCTGCCCCACCTCCACGACCACCCCGCTTACACCCCCGCCGAGCTTCGCCGCTGGACGGACCTCCAATGCGACTTCGCCAACGGCTGGACATGTCTTTGATTTTGAGGAGCGCTACGAGACGTGTCGAGGATTGTTGCTCTGTTGCGCCCGTTGTCCGACCTGCCTACTACCCACCTCATGCCAAGCGCGCCAGAGCGGGCCTCGCATCATGCCCAGGGCACACGCTCGGTCTCGCCAACCCACCCACCCCTCTTGGCCAGGTTGCGGTACAACCCTCGGTACCCCAAAGACTCCAGGATCAGCAGAGAAAGATAATGGCGCGTGAGTAGCCAGGTCTCCATCACAACTCCCGATACCCGGTAAACGACGTCTTGAGAACCCGTAGGGTGCACCAACCTGTTCCGAACCCACGTCACGACATCAGGCCCATCCATGTCTGCCCCGGACTCTTGCCTCCTCATGCTGACCAATCTTGTGAGAGCAGTCAGCTGTTTCGGATCGATTGACGTCGGAATCCCCGCGTCTTGCAGGACCTCGCGTAGCAGTGAATGCGCTGGGCGCACCTTGTACTGGTTCCGAGTGAGACGACCACTGAGGACGAGTCGCTCCCACATCACATGCTCAAGACCAGCGGCCCCAATCATGACCCTCTGCTCGACGAACCCCGTGTCGTTTGTGGCGGTGACCGCATAGTTGATCTGCAAACGGAGCGGCTCCGCTCTGCCAGGGTCAGCGAATGCAGGGATCAGCACGTCGAGCAGACTGGCGAGAGCCTCGGAATCGAACGGCACCCACCATCCCGAGCTGATCTTGCGAGCAGGGTCACAGAGGAGGGATCGCCACTCCTCCCACGCAACCTCGCCATGTGTATCTATTCCAACCGGGAGGAGCGGTGCCACCCATCGGCCGAGACCAAACGACAGCCCGACATGGAGGGCCCTGAGAACGTGCTCTGCCTCAGCAGCAGTGAACGTACTCCCGTCAACCCGGCTTAGCTCCATGACGTGCGTCATTACGTACGTATGAACCTTATGGAGATCCACCCAGACATCTTTATGATCGGGCCTCACATCGATGACGATCTTCCAGTCACCGATCTCGCGCAGCCAGCGCCCACCTGACCAAAGCCGCTTCCCTTCACCTGTCCTCTCAGTCAGGTGATACTGCCCTTGGAATTTCGGCAAGTTAAACCAGTGCGCAACGACTCGCTTCAACGGTACGGCAGGGTCGCCAAGTTCTGCCCCATTAGTCCATCCGTCGCGTTGCCCACGGAAGCTGACGCGTAGGGCAGCCACACCGTAGGGCCGCAGCAACTGCAGCGACACCTCGTCGCGAAGCTCCAAGGAGAAATCCGACTCACCTGTCAGGCTCCAGTCGAGGCTCAGCTTGGGCGAGCAAGTCAGCTCTACGCGACCAGCAGCGTCTTCCTCCTCAACACCACCTATTGGGCCGTCGTACAGTACGACTGATTCTCCTGGCATGTTGAAGGGGTATACCCCCGGATCGGCGACGAGGCTCCCTCCCACAGGGAATCTCTCATCTCTCCCCCCCCTTACGCATGCTTGAGCTTCTTGAGACGGATAAGGCCTCAATCCCCCTGCCTGCGGGTCGAAGCAGACAAGCCCCATCGATGCCGCAAGCTCCGCAGCGTAGGCCGAAGCCTCCTCGGCCATGCTGTAGCGCATCGGGAAGTAGATCAACGGGCCCGCCGCCTCATCGATCAATGGCCCGGTCGACCAGGGAGACGTGTCTTCCTCGTCCTCCGTGAGATCCACCCATCGCGCCAGGAGCGCGGCTACGTACTCGGCGATACGCGGTGACGGTGGAGACTCTTCGTCCGTATCGATGTAGCGGTCGTACAACTGGGTGAAGACCTCTCCCGCTATCGCATTGTCAGCGGGTTTATCGCCGTCCCAGACTGCCAGGTCGTAGCTCATGGCCGCACTGTGCCACACGCCAACGACAGCGCGCCTTCGGCGTCACGCAGCATGGCAACCAGACCCGCTGTCCGAGGGCGCTGCTACCTTCTGCCCATGACCCCATCAGACGCTCTGCTGCGCCGCCTCGAGCAAGACTCGCCGCTGGCCGCCGCGCTGGCCTGGCCAGGCGACTTCGACATAGTTCGCCGGGATCCCATCGAGGACCTTGTACTCCCATCTGGCAGGCCGCTGCTCCCGGTAGCCGGATGCGGCGCCGGCGGCACGTACTTCCTGTGCGGGGAAGCCGGGGCCGAGGAGAGGCCCGTCCTGTACGCCGACTCGGAGGGCCAGGCCACACTGATCGGCGCCGACCTCGTCGAGGCGATCACGCTCATCGCCGTACTGCCCTTCTGGCGCGACCTGGCGAAGGGCTTCGCGATCAGCGAGCTCGGTTCGGACCTTCGGGCAGACCACCCGGACTTCGACGCCGAGCGCGACCGCCTCCTGCACGCCCTCGGGCTTACCCCCATCTCCCAGGAGGAGGCTGCCGCTCGCCTGCTGGCTGTGGCTGCACGTACGGCCCCGGACTACGTGCCGCGCGTGCCGGACGACGATCACCTGCCGTACGAGCTTCTGTTCCCCAGTGGTCCTGCGTAGCGAAGCCGACGCTTACGTCAGTACCGGGCGATGACCTGTCGGAGCTCCGCGCCAAGGAGGTCTCCCAGTGCTTTGACGGGAGCTGGCGGTAGCGGTAGCTCGCATTCTGGATCCGTGATCACGAGGCTGTACCTGGCGAAACCCGCAGCCTCGACATAGTCGAGGGCGTTCAAGTCCGTCTGGGCAGAGCAACAGGGCACCGTCACGGCTAGTGAGTCGAAATAGCCGTCCGGAAGGGCCGCCGTATCCATCGCGTTGCCCCACCAGTCTTCGATGTCGGAGCCGCACACGGGGCACCGAACACCGCACCAGTTCTCCCCGGGGTCGATGAAGGCTGTGCCGGGGATGTCCCAGACGTCATAACCGCCCAACGCTTCAGGAACCAGTTGCTGTAGCTGGGCCTGTGCAGCCTCGCTCGCGGCCGACGCAGGCGAAAAGTGCGGATCCTTGGGTATGAGGTGAAGCAGCGTGATGCTCACGCTGCCGACCAGCCGTCCAGCGAGACATCCGATCCGTCATTCAGGTAGTGGTGAAGGGCGCTGGCAGTGGTATCCACAAACGCCTCGGGGATGGCGTTGGCGTCGACCCAGCGGACCTGAGAGTGCTTGCGGGGTTCGCGGTTTTCGGGTTCACCCGTCCAGTCGTGGGCGGCGAAGACGACCGTGAGGAAGCCGTTGGGGGCTTCGACGCCCCAGGCGCCGTGGATGATGTGGGCGACCTTGAGGGACTCGGGCTTCACCACGAGGCCCGTCTCCTCGTAGAGCTCGCGGACCGCGGTTTCGGTGATGGGCTCGCCCGGCTCGCTCTTGCCGACGGGGAGGTCCCACATTCCCTGGGCGAACTTGGCGTTCTCGCTGCGCTGAAGGAGGACGATGCGGTTGGTGGCCTTGTCGTGGACGATGACGGCGGCGACCAGCAGGGTCATGGATTCGAGCGCCGGCTTCAGGGCCTTCGGCTGATCGTCGGTCTGCTGGGCCACGGTGTTCCCTTCGTAGGACGGGTTGTTGGGCATGTTAGGCGAGGGCCTCGCGGGCGCGGCGGGCGAGATCGGCGGCGCCGGGGACACGGCGGCGCTGGTAGACCGCGAGGGTGGAACGGATCGAGGTGATCGCCTTGCGGGTTCGGTCGGAAGTCATGCCCTCCATGAGGACCAGGGCTTGGGTCCAGGCGGCGACGGCTTCGTCGGCGCGGGCCTGGGCGGCGAGGCTGTCGCCAAGGTCGGCGTGGGTGAGGGCGTGGACGCGCTTGTACTTCTCGGGGTCCCAGCGGGTGAGGGCGTCGCGGTGCTGTTGTTCGGTGCCGATGTGGTCGGCGAGGTCGGTCAGGGTGCGGGCGGTGTGGCTTGCCACAGTGCCGGCGGCGGGTCCGCTGACGCGGGAGTAGCTGGGCTGGGGGCCGTCGTCCCGTAGGAGTGCGTCCTCGGCGGCGAGCAGGGCGCGTGCGGCCGACGGGTTCTCGTCGGTGGCGGCGTAGGCGCGGGCATGGGTGATGTGGAGGAGGGCCTCGGTCTGGCCGTCGACGTGGCCGAGATCCGTGCGTAGGGCGCCTTCGACGAGGTCGACGCAGTGGTGGGGCTGTTTGAGGCTCAGGGCTTGGTGGGCGAGGGCGCGCATCATCCAGGCGGCGTGGCCGTGGGGGTCGGCTTCGCAGGCGAGCTTGTAGCCGACCTGGTAGTAACGCTGGGCGGCGCCTTCCTGGCCGAGGTCGTGGTGCTTCCACCCTGCGAGGTAGGCGAGTTCGGCGACGGCGCCGAAGGAGGCCCGGCGTAAGGCTTCGTTGGGGAAGCGTCCGCGCAGCATGGGGGCGGCTGTGTCGGCGAGGTACGCGGTGACGGTGGTCAGGCCGTGCCCGCCGCCGAGGCGCTCGTCAGCGGCGCTGAAGGCCGCGGTGATCTGGCGTACGACGTCCACGTCCTCCGCGCCGACCAGGGATGTGTCGGTGCGGGCGCGGAGCATGCGGGCGGTGGCTTCGTGGTCGTATCCGAGCGGCATGGCGACGCCGGCGGTGGTGAAGGCCGCGATGGCGAGGAAGCGGCGACGCTCGACGTCGGCCCGGCCCAGGTCGGTGACGGCGAGGACGGGGTCGGATTCCGCTGGCGCATCGGCATCACCTGCCTGGAGGCCAATCTCGGTCCGGGTGACCGTGCGCCCTGCTCTGCGGGACAGAGCTTCGGCCAGGTACTGACCTACCCGGCCCGACGGAGCGCGGGTGCCGTTAACCCAGTGCGAGATGGCCGACTTGTTGGTCTGGAGGATGTCACCGTTCTCAGCGGCGATGCGCCGCACGTCTCTGGCAAGGCCCTCGTAGGTGCAGCCGGCCGCGTCGATGGCATCGCGCAGACGGGAGTTGGGTTCTCTCTGCGCCGCCACGATCGCCTCCGCCCTGGAGCTGTAAACCGCGTATACCGCTTCAACTGCCTTCCACCGTACCCACTGAGCGTGACCGTGGGTTCACTTATCAGCAGCCGCCCGGAACGGTGCGCCCGTGATCCAGGCTCCCCCTTGGTCCGGGCGGCACCCCGAAGTTCCGTACGCCCACACCAGGCTCGGGCATTCCTGTGCCCGAACCCGGCCAATCAGAGACGGAGATACGGTGACCACCATCGACACCACGGCCATCACGGTCGAGCTGCCCGAGGCGTTCGACCCGCGCTGGAGCCGCCTGCCCGGCATCCAGGTCGACGGCCGCCGCATCACCATCGACCCGGCCGAGTACTTCTTCCGCTTCGAGTCGAACACCTGGCTCGTCGCCGACTGGGAGCTGGTCAAGTCCCAGCTCCTGGACGTGGACGAGACGACCGAGAGCGCGGTCGAGCAGCTCACGCTCGACTTCATCAAGCAGCACAGCGAGTCCACGTCCGACGCGTCCCGCGTCCTGGCCATCGCGTACGAGGTGTACGCGTACCTCTTCCGCGAGGAGCACCTGGCCGGCCTCGGCCTGCCGCAGATCACCGCCGACCACCTGCGAATGCTCCGCGAGGCGGCCACGCTCATGGCGCTCAACAAGGTCGAGCTGGACGGGCACATCTCCAACGTCGGCCCGTGCTGGTTCTTCCCCGCCGCCACCTCCGTCGTCTTCGACCTGGACGACGACATGGGCGGGATGCTCGACGAGGTCTACCACGGCGGCTGGTTCAACGAGCACCGACGGATCGAGTCCATCACGGCCCACGCGGCGCTCGGCGGCCGGCTCGTGCACGGCTGCCAGTCCGTGCCGGACCAGTCCGGCGGCGTGGTCGCGCCCTACGGTGCCTCGATGGCGAACTTCCGCGACGACCTCGCGGCCTTCAAGGCGGGCTGGATCGAGCAGGTCTACGCCCACCGCGTGAACCCCGCCGCGTAACCCCACCCGATCAGGCTCCGGGGCGGGCCGGTATCTCTCGCCCGCCCCGGACGCCACCATCTCCCCGGAGCCCCACGTGACCACGAACCCCAGCACCGAACTCCTCGACAACCTGCTCACAGCGACCGGCCAGACCACCGCTGTACGGGAGGAGGTACGCGTGTGGTCCATGTCCGGCGTCGAGCGCGTGACCTTCCCCGACGGCTCCACGGCTGTCTTCAAGTACGCCAAGAAGCCCTTTGACAGCGAGGACCAGGCCCTCCGCCTGGCCCACACCCTTGGCGTTCCCGTCCCCCAGGTCCACGCCTCCGCCGTCCTGGACGGCTGGCTCGGCATGCTCATGGAGGACCTCGGACCGTCCGTCCGCGAGGCCGACAATCTCGACGGCGTCGCCGCGGCCGTGATCCTGCACGGAACCCGTACGGCTCCGCCCTTGCCCGTCCTCGACCAGGCCCGGCTGCGCACGCTGCCCGCCCGGGCACTGGAGCACCTCGAACGGCTGCGCAAGGCCAACCGGTGGCAGGACGCCGACGACGTCGAGGACGCGCTCGACCAGATCGCCAAGGCCGCCGAGGCCCGCTCGGCCGGAGCGACGCTGGAACCGTTCGGCTGGGTGCACTCCGAGTTCCACCCCACCAGCCTCCACATCGGCGAGCGCGGCTGGCGGCTGCTCGACTTCGCCCGCGCCTACACCGGCCCCGGCCTGCTCGACCTCGCCAGCTGGCACGGCACCATCGAGCCCCCGCACCCCGTGCGCCTGCGCGTCTTCCTGGAGCAGTACGTCACCGCCGGCGGCACCCCCGACGCCCTCGCTCCGCGCGGCGGGCTCACCGCCGAACACTGGGCCCTGGGCTGGCACCGCATGTGGGCCGTCGAGTGGTTCATGGAGCAATCCGTCCGCTGGATCGACGACCCGGCTACCGACCCCGCCTACATCAAGGCCGTCCGCCGCCACCTCACCGACGTCCTCCACCTCCTGGAGATCTGACGTGCTCACCCAGGCATCCCCCTGGCACGCCCACGCGCTCCAGCGCACCGCCGCTGGACTCGCCGAACCCCTCTCCGTGCCTGCCCGGATGGAATGGACCACGAGACCCGGCCAAGGTCCCGGCGCCGAGATCCTCGGCCCCGACCTGCACGGCAAGCGACTCCTGGAACTCGGCTGCGGCCCCGGCCACAACGCCGCCCACCTCGCCACCCGCCATAGCGCCCGTGTCACCGGCGTCGACCTGGTCGGCCTCCAGGTCCGCCGTGCCCGCTCCCACTACGGACGGCTGAACAACCTCGCCTTCGTCACCGGCCACGCCCTGCACTACCTGCACGCCTCCGACGAGCAGTTCGACGCGGTCTACTCCGTCTTCGGCGCCGTCGGCCTCGTCGCCCCCGAGCTCCTGTTGCCGGCCATCGCGCAGCGCCTCATGCCCGGACGAGTGCTCGCCTTCTCCGTCCCCCACCCGCAGCGTGGCGGCCGAAGCCCTTCGGGCGACGACCGGCCCCGCCGCGACTTCGTCACCCTCCCCGACCGCTCCCGGCTCCCCATCGCCCGCTGGGAATTCGACACCGACCGCTGGGAGAAGCGCCTCAGCCAGGCCGGCTTCTGGCTCACCTCGGCCCAGGAGTTCCACGACCCTCGCATGGGCCACTGGCCCACCACCCTGCTGATCCGCGCCCGCAAGCTCTGACAGCCCCCGTCCGGCTTTTCCCCCCCGGAGGAACCGATGCGCCCGCCCTACCTGCTTCTCGACATCGACGGCGTCCTCATACCCTTCCCCGACGAGCACGGCTCGACCCCGTCCACGCACGCCCGCCACGACGTCGTCCCCGCCGGCCGCAGCGCCGACAACCCGGTCACCGTCTGGCTCAACCCCGACCACGGCCGCCTGCTCATGGATGTCATCCGCACCAGCCTGGTCACCCCGGTCTGGTGCACCAGCTGGCGCCAGGACGCCACCACCCTCATCGGCCCGCTCCTCGGCCTTCAAACCCTGCCGTACGTCGATCTCCCGCGTCCGGAGATCATCACCAGCCACCCCAACGGCTACCTGTGGAAGCGTGACCACGTCGACGCCTGGCTGGGCGACGCCCCCGCCGTCTGGATCGACGACGACTTCACCGGCCTCGACCATGCATGGGCGGCGGAGCGCACTGCGAAGGGAACGTCGACCCTCCTCATTCAGCCCGACCCGCACCACGGGCTGCAGCCCGCGCACCTGACCGGGCTCACGACGTGGGTCTCGCAGTTACCCATAGCCCGCGCCGCCTGACGCCCTGATGCCCTCGCTGCCACGAGCAGCGAGGGCATCAGAGTGTGGCTCGAGCGTGATCCATCTTCGGTCTGTGGCACGTATCGGCGGCGCTGGTGTCGGAGTCGGGTGGAACACTGCGGTCGTGATCAACGAGATGACTCCGGACCTTTCTGGTGCTGCCGTCGGCTCCCTGCCACCCAGAGCACAGGCAGAGCTCGCCTGCACCGCTTGGCAGGAGCTGCCGCACGTCTGTACGGGCCGGCATGGTGTGCCTGACACACCGGACGTCCTCGGCGCTGTGCTCGCCGCCGACCCGGCCCGCCGGGTACGGGCGGTAGGCGATCTGTATCGGCTGCTCCTCCATCAGGAGCAGGTGTTTCCGGCGACCGCTCCGGCAGCCTTGGTCCTGGCCTGTCTTCTCGACGATCCGCGAACCCTCTCCGAAGACCGGTGGGAGTGCAGGGCCGGTCGGCGGTCGCTTCGCGCCGAACTGCTGAACTGGCTGGCTTCGTTCGCCGACATCGCCCGCCTGGACGTCGAGGACGGCGTCGGCACGGCGCAGGAGCTGGCCGCCGCCCGTGCGGCAAGGCCAATACTCCACGACCGCATCGCGGACTTCTGCGACGACGACGATCCACTGGTTAGGGAAGCCGCGCTCGCGGCCACCGCCCTGCTCCTGGCCGACCCCGCCCTCGCCTCGTCCGTACCCCGGTACGCGCCCGCCGTTCGCGAGGTCCTGGCCTTGAGCACGGACTCGTACTACCAGTGGATCGCCCGGGAACGGCTGGCTGCCTGGGGTGAGGACGTCACCGGTCTCATCACCGCGGAGGAGGAGCGCCGCGCGGCCCTGGACCGGGCAGGCGAGTTGGCGGAGGACCCGTTCGGCGGCCAGGAGCAGGAGCAGGCGATCCGCTGGTTGGAAGGGCAACCCGAGGACACCGCGGCTCCGGAACGACTCGGCCGCCGGCGTGAGGACCGGACCGTGCCCATACCGGCCGCCCTGCACGAGCCAGCACCCGAGCCGCCCGTGGCCGCCGCTGGAAGCGAGGCGGGGTACCGCGGCCCGTGGCGGATCGCCCGGGAGGAGGAGCGCGCCGAGTGGACCTTCACGCCGCACGTAGGAGTCGGCCCCCTGCACTTCGGGATGACCTTGGAGGAGATCACCCGCGTCCTCGGCGAAGGACCGGCCGTCTCGTCCTACTCCCACCACGGCGAAGACCAGCAGCTCAACTACGCCGACTTCACTGAGAGCGGGATCAGGACCCTCTTTCACGACGGCCGCCTGGGGTGCGTCGCCGCAGACGCCCTCACCGGCCCCCAGGTAAGACTGGACGCAGCCCCGCTGACCGGCTGCGTACCTTCCCACGTGGAGGACTGGCTCATCCACCGCACAACACAGCCTGGCAGCCTGGCGTACAGCGTCGCCGGCGATCCGGTCTTCGCCGACCTCGGCCTGGCGATCCGCTCCCAGCGGGCCGGCGACGTCGTCCTGACCCGCCCCCTCTTCCTGCTCCACGACTGGCTCGACCTGTGGCACGCACTGCCCAGCGAGGAGTGGAACTGCTCGTGAAGCGTTGTTCGCCAGTCGGCCTCACCTGAGCGCGAGGCCGACCGGAGCGACATCTCGTCCACTCGAGCGATAACGGGGACGTAGACCACCGGCCGAGTGGGGAATCAACGTGAGCAGCTCAGCGCTGGCCGGGGTCAGCGGTGCTGGCTGCGTTCTTCGGGCCTCATGGCCACTGGTGTGGCCGGAGGGTGTGGCGTGGCGGACATGACCGAGGTGCCGCTGGTGGCGCTTCGTATGCGAGCCGCTTGCGTCCTCCGGTTCGGCTGAGCCGTGATGCGCCAGTTGAGGACCTCGGCGGGGTGCTCGGCGCTGTCGAGCTCCCGCTGGGTGCCCACTTCGGCCAGGAGGCGTCGGGGGTTGTGGCCGGCGGTCTCGGCGTGGGCGAGGGTGGTGGTCAGGGCGGTCCAAGTGGGGTCGGCGAGGATTCGGTCGGCGTGGGCGGGGAGGGCCGCGCGCACGTCCTGTTCGAAGCGGCGGGCGGTTGCGGCTCGTGGTGCGCGGCGGGCCAGGTCCGCCAAGACGGGGGCGGCGGTCTGCCGGTAGCCCGCCTGGAGGTGGCGGAGGGCTTCTTCGGCCGCGGCGGCCTGCTGTTCGTGGCCGCGCTGTTCGTGCCACTTGGCGGCGGCGCGGGCCAGGTGCACGGTGGCGAAGAGCAGGGCGATGGCGAATCCGCCCGGCTCGTTGGAGGCGTAGGCGAGTTCCTTGGCGGCCTTGCGCAGGGCGGTGGCGGCCTGGTGGTCGGCGCGGGTGGCGGAGCGGCGGGCGCGGTTGAATGTCACTGCCGCCGCTCGTAGTTCTGCCCGGTGTGGGCCGGTCGTGGCGCTGGCGATGTTGTACAGGGCGTCGCCGAAGGCGGCCAGGTGGCCCTGGGCGGCGGCATCGTCATCGCAGTCGAGGACGGCGCGTGCCACCTGTATGGCGGTGGTGGTGTGGCGCCATGGGGCGGCGGTGTCCGTCGCGTATCGGGGGCGGTCTGCCATCTCCTGGTCGGGGAGGCGTTCGCGTAGGCGGTTGATGGAGAGGTCGGGAGCGAGTTTCGAGCCGCCGTACCAGACGGGTTCGCCGGCCGCGTTGGTGTCGCCGGGGGCGGCGAGGCTGTAGCCGATGACGTCGCCGGTCTTGGGGCCGATGCGGGTCTTGACCTTGATGCCGAGAGACTGGAGCACGGTGAAGTAGTCGGCTTCGTTGTGTACTGCTGCGGCGACCGCGTACGCCTGTTCGCGGAGCCAGTGCCGTGCCGTGAGCGTCTGGCCCTGGCGCTCGGCCTTAGCGTGTTCGGCGCCGGTGGGGGTGCGGGGCGCGGTGAGGTCGCCGGACTTCAGGCGGCGCAGGTCGAACTCGGCTTCGATCTTGCGGCACTCTGCTTGGGCCCGCTGTCCGTCGCGGTGGGTGCGGGGACGGCGCCCGTCGGCGCGGACTGTGGTGGCCATGATGTGGATGTGGTCGTCGGCGTGGCGCACTGCGATCCACCGGCATGCCTTCTCGTCGCCTTCGGGGGCGACCCGCATGGCGGTGGATGCGATGAAGGCCCACCTGCGGGACTTCCCCGCTGATGGGCCCGAGGGCTGGATCTTCACGGCGCCGCAAGGTGGACCCGTGGTCTACACGCACTTCATGGATGGGTCCTGGCGGCCCGCCTGCGCGAAGGCCGACATAGCGAAGGGCACCGGACCCCATGCCCTCCGGCACCACTACGCCAGCCTGCTGATCAAGCACGGCGAGTCCGTGAAGACGGTCTCCGAGCGCCTCGGCCACACCAACGCGGCCATGACGCTGAACATCTACACCCACCTGTGGCCCGACTCCGAGGAGCGGACCCGGGCCGCCGTCGACAAGGCGTACGCGGACCGCCCCGCGGACGGCGAGACGGCGGACGATGAAGCGGCGTAGCCGCTCCCCCGCGCGCTGACCGAAATCAGCACGCTGCGGACTCTGTGCGGACAGCAAAGGCCGCCCGACCCGCTCCGTCGCAGGTCAGACGGCCTTTCGCCGGACATATCACACGTTGAAGCGGAACTCCACCACGTCGCCGTCCTGCATCACGTACTCCTTGCCCTCCATACGGGCCTTGCCCGCGGCGCGGGCTTCGGCCACCGAGCCGGTGTCGACCAGGTCGGTGAAGGAGATGACCTCGGCCTTGATGAAGCCCTTCTGGAAGTCGGTGTGGATCACGCCAGCCGCCTCGGGGGCCGTGGCGCCCTGTTTGATGGTCCAGGCGCGGGATTCCTTCGGGCCTGCGGTCAGGTAGGTCTGGAGGCCCAGGGTGCGGAAGCCGACGTGGGCGAGGGTGGCGAGGCCGGGTTCTTGCTGGCCTACCGACTGGAGGAGTTCGAGGGCCTCCTCGTCGTCGAGTTCCGCGAGGTCGGACTCCAGCTTGGCGTTGAGGAAGATGGCCTCGGCGGGGGCGACCAGGGCGCGCTGTTCGGCCTTGAAGGCGTCGTCCGTCAGCTCCTCCTCGTCCACGTTGAAGACGTAGAGGAAGGGCTTGGTCGTCAGCAGGTGGAGTTCACGCAGGGGCTCGGCCTTCTCCGTGCCCTGGACGATGCCGGCGGAGAAGAGCGTCTCGCCCGTCTCCAGGATGGCCTGGGCCTCCTCGATCGCCTTGACCTGGCCCAGCACCTCCTTCTTGATGCGGGACTCGCGCTGGAGGCGCGGCAGGACCTTCTCGATGGTCTGGAGGTCCGCGAGGATCAGCTCGGTGTTGATCGTCTCGATGTCGTTCTTGGGCGAGACCTTGCCGTCGACATGGACGACGTTCTCGTCCTTGAAGGCCCGGATGACCTGGCAGATCGCGTCCGACTCGCGGATGTTCGCCAGGAACTTGTTGCCCAGGCCCTCCCCCTCGGAGGCGCCGCGCACGATGCCGGCGATGTCGACGAAGTCGACCGTGGCCGGGAGGACCTTCTGCGAGCCGAAGATCTCCGCGAGCTGGTTCAGGCGCGGGTCCGGTACGCCGACCACACCGACGTTGGGCTCGATGGTGGCGAACGGGTAGTTGGCCGCCAGCACGTCGTTCTTGGTCAGGGCGTTGAACAGGGTCGACTTGCCGACATTCGGCAGGCCGACGATTCCGATCGTGAGCGACACGTTGGCGACTTCCTGGAGTGAGGACCGGCTGGTGGCCGAGGACGGGCGGTGGCGCCTTCCTGGCCCGGGCGGCGGGCCGCGCTGGCCCGATCCCCCAGTTTACGGGCGGGCCGCGGCGGCCGACGACGGGTGCGGGAGGAGCGGGGAGTGGAGTGGAGGGAGGAGTGTAGGGCGGGGAGGCGGGCCGTACGGGGGTGAACGCGTTCTCGGTGTCACCCGTGAGGGCGTGTCCGGCCCCGGGTTACCCGGTTCGTCCCCCTTCGCCGCCTACGTTGGTCCGGTGGAGCAGCAGCAGAGGACACGTCAGCAGCCCGAGCGGCGGCAGCGGCCGCGCCACCCCGCGGTGCGCCGACGGCGGGTGCCGCCGGTCCCGCCGGTCGTGCGGCGGCTGCGCAGAGTGCCCAACCCACGGCTGACGGGGCTGGGCGCCGGGCTCTTCGCGACGGCCTCGATGCTCTTCTTCGCGTTCCTGGACACGCTGCTCTTCGACGCCGAGCCGGTGGTGTACGGCGTGCTGTTCCTGCCGGTCAGCGCCGTGACCGCGCTCTGGGTGCGCCCCGCCGACCTGGTCACGGCGCCGATCACGGCGCCGATCGCCTTCGCGGTCGGGGCGCTGCCGATCTCCGGGGGGACCGGCGGTTTCGGTGCCCAGGTCATGGGTCTGGTGACCACGCTGGCGGTGCACGCGGGGTGGCTGTACGGCGGCACGCTCGTCGCCGGGCTCATCGCGACCGTACGGAAGGTACGGGAGATGGGGCGCCGGCAGCTCGCCAGGGACGCCGCCGCCACCCGGGCCGGCGCGGCGCCCCGTACCCGGGGCGCCGGGAGCGCCGGGGGTGCCGGGAGCGGCCGGGCCGCCAGGAGCCTCCGGGGTACCGCGAACGACCGTACCGAGCGGGCAGACCGGGCCGGCCGGACCGGCCTCACCCCGGCTCCCCGGCGGGGGGCCTCCCCCACCCGGGCCGTACGGCGGGGATAGCGCGGGCCCCCGGGGGCCTCTCTCAGCGGCCCGCCGCTGTCATGGCCGCGCCGACGATCCCCGCGTTGTTCTGGAGCTCCGCGGGGACGATCTCGGCTCTGATGCCCTCGATCAGGTGGAGGAACTTGTCGGCCTTCCTGCTCACCCCGCCGCCGATGATGAACAGCTCCGGCGAGAAGAGCATCTCCACATGGGCCAGATACTTCCGGACCCGGTGCGCCCAGTGCTCCCAGCTCAGCTCCTCGTCGTCCTTGGCCTTCGTGGAGGCGCGGGTCTCCGCGTCGTGGCCGTGGAGTTCGAGATGGCCCAGCTCCGTGTTGGGGACCAGGCGGCCGTCGATGAAGAGGGCGCTGCCGATGCCCGTACCGAAGGTCAGCAGGAAGACGGTGCCCTTGCGGCCCCGGCCGGCGCCGAAGGCCATCTCGGCCACGCCCGCCGCGTCGGCGTCGTTCAGGACGGTCGTCCGCAGGGAGAGCCGGTCGCCGAGGAGTCGGCCCGCGTCGACGCCGATCCACCCCTTGTCGACATTGGCGGCCGTACGGATGACGGAGCCCGTCACCACCCCGGGGAAGGTGATGCCTACCTGCCCCGACCAGCCGAAGTGCCGTACGACCTCCACCACACCGTCGGCGACGCTCTCGGGCGTCGCCGGGTGTGGCGTGAGCACCTTGTAGCGCGGCTCCAGCAGATCGCCGCGGTCCAGATCGACCGGCGCGCCCTTGATTCCCGTACCGCCGATGTCCACTCCGAAGACGTTCATGGACATAACGTTACGGGCAGACGCTGACAGTGACCCGGGCAACGGCCGAACGGGCCCCGGGCCCGGGCCCGCCCCCTCCTGCCCCGGTCTCAGCTCTGCGAGAGCGCCGCGGCCTCCGCGCGCAGGTCCCTGCGGAGTTCCTTGGGAAGCGAGAAGGTGATGGACTCCTCCGCCGCCTTGACGATCTCGACGTCCTCGAAGCCGCGCTCCGAGAGCCAGCCGAGGACACCGTCGACCAGGACCTCCGGTACGGAGGCGCCGGAGGTGACGCCGACCGTGGAGACTCCGTCGAGCCATGCCTCGTCGATCTCCCCGGCCTCGTCCACCAGGTGCGAGGCGCCCGCGCCGGCGCCGAGGGCGACCTCGACCAGCCGGACCGAGTTGGAGGAGTTCTTGGAGCCCACGACGATGACCAGGTCCGCGTCGGCGCCCATCTGCTTGACGGCGATCTGGCGGTTCTGGGTGGCGTAGCAGATGTCGTCGCTCGGCGGCGCGATCATCAGCGGGAACTTCTCCTTGAGGGCGTCGACCGTCTCCATGGTCTCGTCCACGGAGAGGGTGGTCTGGGAGAGCCAGACGACCTTCGACTCGTCGCGGACCTCGACGTTGGCGACGTCCTCGGGGCCGTCGACCAGCGTGATGTGGTCGGGGGCCTCGCCCGAGGTGCCGATGACCTCTTCGTGGCCCTCGTGGCCGATGAGGAGGATGTCGTAGTCCTCCTTGGCGTACCGGACGGCTTCCTTGTGGACCTTGGTCACCAGGGGGCAGGTCGCGTCGATGGTGGCGAGCTTGCGCTCGGCCGCCTCCTCGTGGACGACCGGGGCGACACCATGGGCCGAGAACATGACGATGGATCCCTCGGGGACCTCCGCCGTCCGGTCGACGAAGATGGCGCCCTTGTTCTCCAGGGTTTTGACGACGTATTTGTTGTGCACGATCTCGTGGCGGACATAGATGGGGGCCCCGTACTGCTCCAGGGCCTTCTCCACGGCGATCACGGCGCGGTCGACCCCCGCGCAGTAGCCGCGGGGGGCGGCGAGGAGGACGCGCTTGCCGGCGCGGCGCGCGGCGTCTCCACTGGGGGCGGCGGCGGGCGACGGGCGGGACGTTCCAGTCATGCCCCCATCGTAAGGCCGTGCAGAAGAGGCGGGACGTCCCGCCTCCGCGCGAGACTGGGGCACCGAGTACGGAGTCGCGGGGCGCTGGGGCGTACGTGATCGAGGGAGGGATCTGATGGCCGACAGCGGTACGGGGGCGGACGCGGGCTCCGGTCGTACGAACCCGGAGGCGGGCCGGGCGGGCGCCTCGCGCGGGGACGGGCTGCGGCGTTCGCTGGGGTTCCGGGATCTCGTCGTCTATGGGCTGCTCTTCATCGCCCCCATGGCCCCGGTCGGCGTCTACGGCACGCTCGACGCCAAGTCGCACGGCGCCGTCGCCCTGGTCTATGTGGTGGCGACGGTCGCGATGGCCTTCACGGCGTTCAGTTACGCGCAGATGGTGCGGGTCGCCCCGCTGGCCGGGTCGGTCTTCGCGTACGCGCGCAAGGGGCTCGGCGAGGGGCCCGGGTTCGTCGCCGGGTGGATGGCGATGCTCGACTATCTGCTGATCCCCGCCGTGGCGTATCTCTTCACGGGGATCGCGATGGAGGCGCTGGTGCCCTCCGTGGACCGGTGGGTGTGGACGGCGGTCGCCGTCGTCGTCACGACGCTGCTCAACCTCTGGGGGGTACGGGCGGCGGCCCGGGTCGGCTTCGCGGTGCTGGCGATGGAGCTCGTCGTGCTGCTGGTCTTCGTGGTCTCCGCGGTGGTGGTCCTGGCGCGGGACGGCGCGACGCGGGGGTGGGCCTCGCCGTTCACCGGCGACACCGGGTTCTCCGCGGCGGCGGTGGTGGGCGCGGTGTCGGTCGCGGTCCTCTCGTACCTGGGCTTCGACGCGATCGCCTCGTTCGCCGAGGAGGTGACCGGGGGGTCCCGGCAGGTGGCGCGGGCGGTGCTGTTCTGCCTGGTGCTGGCAGGGGTGCTGTTCGTGGCGCAGACCTATCTGGTGGCGCTGCTGGAGCCGTCGACCTCGGCCGAGCTGGCGGCCGATCCGGCGAAGCAGGGGACGGCGTTCTACGACTCGGTGGACACGGCGGTGGGCACCTGGCTGCACGATCTGGTGGCGGTGAGCAAGGCGATCGGCGCGGCGTTCGCGGCGCTGGCCGGGCAGGCGGCGGCCGGGCGGCTGCTCTTCGCGATGGGCCGGGCACGCAGGCTGCCGCACGCGCTCTCCCGGACGAGCGCGGGCGTGCCCCGGGTGGCGCTGCTGCTGGCCGCGCTGGTGACGCTGGTGGCGGCGGTCTGGGCGGCGCGCCGTCCTGACGGGCTCGACCACCTCGTCTCGGTGGTGGACGTGGGGGCGCTGACCGCGTTCGTGCTGCTGCACGCCTCGGTGGTGGGGTGGTTCGCGGTACGGCGCGGGGAGGGCCCGCCGCGCTGGCTGCCGCATGTGGTGGCGCCGGTGGTCGGCGCGGCGATCCTCGTCGCGGTGATCGTGGAGGCGGCGCACACGGCGCAGGTGGTGGGCGCGGTCTGGCTGGCCGTGGGGCTGGTGGTGCTGCTGGTGCAGCGGAGGCGCGGTGGTCCCGTAGCCCCCGCAGAAGACCTGCCCGGCCCCCGAACCGGCGGCCCGGGGCGCGGGGCCTGAGGCGGGAAGCGGGGCCGGGGGCCGGGGGCGGGGCTGAGGCCCGGCCCGGGGACTGAGGCCGGGGTGTGGGCTGCGGGGCCTGGGGGCTTGGGGCGGAAGTGCGCCCCGGGCGCCCCGGGGTGCGGGCGGGGGGTCTCGTGGGGGGCCGGGATGGAGTTCTGGGGCTTGGAACGGGGCGTTGTCAGAGGGGGCCGATACGCTCCTCGGCATGGCTCTCCACACGTCCGCGGACACTCCGCTGCCCGTCGGTGAGGTCTCGCGGCTCATCGGCGGCTGGATCGACCGCCTCGGCGCCATCTGGGTCGAGGGGCAGATCACCCAGCTCTCGCGCCGCCCGGGCGCGGGGGTCGTCTTTCTGACGCTGCGGGACCCGTCGTACGACATCTCGGTGAGCGTCACCTGCTACCGGCAGGTGTTCGACGCGATCGCGGATGTGGTCTCCGAGGGCGCGCGGGTCGTCGTCCAGGCGAAGCCGGAGTGGTACGCGCCGCGCGGGCAGCTCTCGCTGCGGGCTACGGAGATACGGCCGGTCGGGATCGGCGAGCTGCTGGTGCGGCTGGAGCGGCTGAAGCGGTCGCTGGGGGCGGAGGGGCTTTTCGCTGCCGAGCGGAAGCGGCCGCTGCCGTTCCTGCCGCGCCTGGTCGGGCTGGTCTGCGGGCGGGCCTCGGCCGCCGAGCGCGATGTGCTGGAGAACGCGCGGCGGCGGTGGCCCGCGGTCCGCTTCGAGGTGCGCAACACGGCGGTGCAGGGGGTGAACGCGGTGGCGCAGGTGGTCCAGGCGGTGGAGGAGCTGGACGCGCTGCCCGAGGTGGACGTGATCATCGTGGCGCGGGGCGGCGGCAGTGTGGAGGATCTGCTGCCGTTCTCGGACGAGCAGTTGATCCGGACGGTGGCGGCGTGCCGTACCCCGGTCGTCTCGGCGATCGGGCATGAGCCGGACGCGCCGCTGCTGGACCTGGTGGCGGACGTACGGGCGTCGACGCCGACCGACGCGGCGAAGCGGACCGTGCCGGACGTGGGCGAGGAGCTGGAGCGCGTCGCTGCCCTGCGGGACCGGGCGCTGCGTACGGTACGGACGGTGCTGGAGCGGGAGGAGCGCGGTCTGGCCCATACGCTGGCCCGGCCGGTGATGGAGCGGCCCCGGCGGATGGTGGAGGAGCGCCGCGCCGAGGTGGACGCGCTGGCGGACCGGGGCCGGGTGGTGGTGCGCCATCTGCTCGACCGGGCGGACTCGGAGCTGGCGCACACCCTGGCCCGGGTGGTGGCGCTCTCCCCCGCGGCGACGCTGGAGCGGGGGTACGCGGTGCTCCAGCGGCCGGACGGGACGGTGGTACGGACACCGGAAGGACTCGCCCCGGCGGAGGAGCTGCGGGCGAGGGTGGCCGAGGGGGAGTTCTCGGTGCGGGTCGCCACGGAGTGAGTGGAGCGGGGGGAGTGGAACGGAGGGGTGGCGGAGCGGGGGATTTTCAGGGAGTGAGGGGCCGCTTACGGCTCGGGGGTGTGGGTGGTCGGGGTGGGGTCGGTTGTCGGGGTGCGCGGTGAGCGCGAGCAGGTGGCAGTGGACGAGGAGCGGATGACATGACGGGCACGGAGAAGACGGCCAAGGCGGCGAAGGCCGCGGGGCAGGACACGCCGGGGTACGAGCAGGCGCGCGACGAGCTGATCGACGTCGTGCGGCGGCTGGAGGCGGGCGGTACGTCGCTGGAGGACTCGCTGGCGCTCTGGGAGCGCGGCGAGGAGCTGGCGAAGGTGTGCCGCCACAGGCTGGAGGGGGCCCGGGCGCGGCTGGACGCCTCGCTGGCCGAAAACGACTCCGACCAGGGGAAACAGAGCTGAGGAAGGGTGAGGAGGGGAACAGGATCACGAGCCTCCGCGTTACCGCGGGGTGGCACGCGGGTCGTTAGCCTGTGGAGCGGATCACCCGCCCCGATTTTTGTTGAACGTTCACCCATTCTGGGAGTACGGTTGATCCGACAGCACGTGATCAACCGCCCGGAAGGCACCCCCCCATGTCCCTCGTTCTCGACCAGGCAGCCCAGGACCTCCTCTTCCGTGAGGCCCGCACCGCCAACACCTTCTCCGACGAGCCGGTGACCGAGGAGCAGGTCCAGGCGATCTACGACCTGGTCAAGTTCGGCCCCACCTCGATGAACCAGTCGCCGCTGCGCATCGTCCTGGTCCGCTCCGACGAAGCGCGTCAGCGGCTCGTCCCGCTGATGTCCGAGGGCAACCAGAAGAAGACCGGGTCCGCCCCGCTCGTGGCGATCCTGGCCGCCGACAACGAGTTCCACGAGGAGCTGCCGGAGCTCTTCCCGCACTTCCCCCAGGCCAAGGACCTGTTCGGGGATCGCGCGGGCCGGGAGCAGGCCGCCGCGCTGAACGCCGCGCTCCAGGCCGCCTACTTCATCGTCGGCGTGCGCGCCGCCGGCCTCGCCGCCGGGCCGATGACCGGCTTCGACTTCGCCGGCGTCCAGAAGGAGTTCCTGGATGACGACCACACCCCGCTGATGATCGTCAACATCGGCAAGCCGGGCGAGGACGCCTGGTTCCCGCGTTCCCCGCGTCTCGCCTTCGACAAGGCCGTCACCACGGTCTGAACGGCCCGCACGGCCTGAAAGGCCCCGAAGGTCCGAGCCGTACGCACCATGCCCGCAGCCCCGCCCCGGAAGCTCCGGAACGGGGCTGCGGCATGTCCGGGGCCGGCTCAGCCCTTCGGGGCCCCGCCGCCGGCCTGACCCGCACCGGAGTCCGCGTCGCCGCCGTCCAGCGCCGCCGCCATCTCCGCCAGCCGCTCGTACGACGCGGTGCCGGTCACCACCGTCGTGGCGCCGCCCTCGGTGCGCGCCAGGGCGTCGTACTTCGGCCCCTTCCAGCGCTGCCACTCCGCGCCCGCGACCCGCTGGGTCTCCCCGGTGTCCGCGGCCTCCTGGCTCACCTTGGCGACGAACTTCGCGGCGGGCGCCGTCGACTGCTCGACGGCCACGTACTCGCCGTCCGGGTCCAGATAGCCGAGGTGCCAGGCGTCCGCGTCCTGCCGCTTGTACGTGACCGAGGTCGGCTTCCAGCTCTGATCGAGCCCCGCCGGGGCCAGCACCGGGTACGGCGCCGCGCGCCGCGCCGTCAGCAGCTCCACCCGGTAGTCGACCCTCTTGACCGGGGTCGCCGTGTCGTCGTGCGGAATGAACACGTAAATGACCGCGACAACGGCCCCGATGACCGCCATCGACAGGAACATGTCCCGAACCGTCTGCCTGCCTCGCATACCTGCCACAGGACCCATCGTCGCATTGACGTGGTGGCGCTCATACGTGGGCCCCACTGCTCAATATGACGCCGGACGGATAGAGTCCTATCACCCTCTTTTCCGGTCGTCGCCGTACAGAAAGGTGCGTTCCGTTGACCGAACATCATCTTCCGTCTCCCCTTGAGGTGTCTCCCGAGGCCCCCGACCGCAACCTCGCCCTGGAGCTGGTGCGGGTCACCGAGGCCGCCGCGATGGCGGCCGGCCGGTGGGTCGGGCGCGGCGACAAGAACGGCGCGGACGGCGCGGCGGTGAACGCCATGCGCACCCTCGTCTCCACCGTCTCGATGAACGGCGTCGTCGTCATCGGCGAGGGCGAGAAGGACGAGGCGCCGATGCTCTTCAACGGCGAGGAGATCGGCGACGGCACCGGCGCCGAAGTCGACATCGCCGTGGACCCGATCGACGGCACCACCCTGAACGCCAAGGGCATGCCGAACGCGATCGCCGTGCTCGCCGCCGCCGACCGGGGCACGATGTTCGACCCGTCCGCCGTGTTCTACATGGACAAGCTGGTCACCGGGCCCGAGGCGGCCGACTTCGTGGACATCAACGCGCCCGTGGCGGTCAACATCCGCCGGGTCGCCAAGGCGAAGCGCTCCTCACCGGAGGATGTGACCGTCGTCGTCCTCGACCGGCCGCGCCACGAGGGCATCGTCAAGGAGATCCGGGAGACGGGCGCCCGGATCAAGTTCATCTCGGACGGGGATGTCGCCGGTTCGATCATGGCCGCCCGCGAGGGCACCGGCGTCGACCTGCTCATGGGCGTCGGCGGCACGCCGGAGGGGATCATCTCGGCGTGCGCCATAAAGTGTCTCGGCGGCGTCATCCAGGGGAAGCTGTGGCCCAAGGACGACCAGGAGCGTCAGCGCGCCCTTGACGCGGGGCACGACCTGGACCGGGTGCTCTCCACCCACGACCTCGTCAGCGGCGAGAACGTCTTCTTCGTGGCCACCGGCATCACCGACGGCGAGCTGCTCCGGGGCGTGCGGTACCGCTCGGAGACCGCGACCACCCAGTCCCTGGTGATGCGCTCCAAGTCGGGCACGATCCGGCAGATCGACTCGACGCACCGGCTGTCGAAGCTCCGCGCGTACAGCACGATCGACTTCGACCGCGCCAAGTAGCCTCCGGGCACCCGCCGGTCCGGCGGAGAGGGTGGCCCACGTGCGGCGGGCCGCCCCTCCGTCCGTACCCGCGTGTTCCCGGCGGGCCGGACGGCGCGACAGCGGACGTACGCCGGCACCGGGGCCGGGCGCGCCGGGCGCGTACGCCTCAGCCGGCCGCCGCGATACGGTTGCCCGCCGCCGCCTTCCGCACCTCCAGCTCGTGCCTTCTCCGGCGCGCCAGCACCACGCGCCGCTCGGCGGCCGTCAGCCCGCCCCAGACCCCGTAGGGCTCGGGCTGGAGCAGCGCGTGCTCCTGGCATTCGAGCATCACGGGACAGCGGGCACAGAGCCGCTTGGCGGCCTCCTCCCGCGCCAGCCTCGCGGCGGTCGGCTCCTTGGAGGGGGCGAAGAAGAGGCCGGCCTCGTCCCGGCGGCACACAGCCTCCGAATGCCAGGGTCCGGCCTGATCCTCCCGGGCGGGACTCCGCTGGGTCGGAAGGGCGGCCACCTGGAGGGGCTGATGCGGCTGTTGCAGCACGGTCTACTCCTGACGACGGCTTCGCGAGCGAGAGACGATGCAGCTTTCCCTACCCGCTGTACGCGCGCCTATGCACTGAGTGGCACCCAGTTCGGAGTTCGAACGCCGTGCGGAGGCGGCGGCCCCGGCGGTCCTTCCGCCGTCCCGCCGAAAGGGGCACTAGTGCCCCAGGTGCTTACGGCGGATTCGCTCGCTGATGAGATTCGCGATCCACTTGCCGCGCCGGGGCTCCGCCTCGACATTCCCGAAGACCGAGTACCCGTTCACCACCACCGTGGGGGCGTCCGGCTCCGGGGCCTCCAACGTACTGACCTCGAAATTGCCGAATACGCCGGTCCCGTTGCCGCGCAGGGTGATGTTCTCCGGGACGGTGATCTCCACATTGCCGAAAATGGAGGTCGCGTTGATCACCGTGGTGCGCTGTCCGAAGAGCGCCTCCGTGAGATCGATCTCGATATTGCCGAAGAGCGCGAAAGCGTTGACCCGGGGGCCGATACGCCAACGCCCCTTCCGTGTCGTACTGCTGAAGACCGCGATCATGGACTCGGCCGGGGTGGACGGGTCCTCGGCCTGGTATCCGTACCCGCCCGCCGGACCGTGCGCGGGGCGCGCCGGGTGGCCGTCGGTGCCGGGCGCGGGCAGATCCCGTACCAGCGGCTCCAGTTCACCGACCGTCTTGGCGCGGTAGACGGCGTCGATCCGCTCGCCGTGCTCCTCGGCGTCCAGGCGGCCCTCCGCCAGCGCCTCCTTGAGGATGTCGGCGATCCGGTCCCGGTCGGCGTCGGAGGCGCGGAGGCTCGCAGGCTCCGCCGGCGCGACGGGCCTCCTGTCGGCCGGTGTCCGAGGCTGCTGAGGCTGCTTTTCGAGGTCCACGCCCCCAGGGTAGCGAAACGCGATAGATCGCGACTAGTGGCAGGGGCGATGCCACGCCGGAGGAGCGCCGGGGCCGCGCCGGGAGTACTGAGCCTTACCTCACCGGTCCGCTGTCAGTGGCGCGTCCTAGGCTGGTGGATGCGGCGGCCAAAGGGGGCCGCGCCGCGATCCGTCGAGTGAGGAATGGCCGTCATGCCGGAATTTGCGTACTCCGATCTGCTCCCGCTGGGGGCGGACACCACGCCGTACCGCCTGGTGACCGCCGAGGGTGTCACCACCTTCGAGGCGGACGGGCGTACGTTCCTCAAGGTCGCTCCGGAGGCGCTGCGCACCCTCGCCGCCGAGGCCATGCACGACATCTCGCACTACCTGCGCCCGGCCCATCTCGCACAGCTCCGCAGGATCGTGGACGACCCCGAGGCGTCGTCGAACGACAAGTTCGTCGCGCTCGACCTGCTGAAGAACGCGAATATCGCGGCGGCCGGCGTCCTCCCCATGTGCCAGGACACCGGAACGGCGATCGTGATGGGCAAGCGCGGACAGCAGGTGCTGACCGAGGGCGGCGACGAGGAAGCCCTTTCGCGCGGAATCTTCGACGCCTACACGAAGCTGAATCTGCGCTATTCGCAGATGGCCCCGCTCACCATGTGGGAGGAGAAGAACACCGGGTCGAACCTGCCCGCGCAGATCGAGCTGTACGCGACCGACGGCGGTGCCTACAAGTTCCTCTTCATGGCGAAGGGCGGCGGCTCCGCCAACAAGTCGTTCCTCTACCAGGAGACGAAGGCGGTGCTGAACGAGGCCTCCATGATGACGTTCCTGGAGGAGAAGATCCGTTCGCTCGGCACCGCCGCCTGCCCGCCGTACCACCTGGCGATCGTGGTCGGCGGCACCTCCGCGGAGTTCGCGCTCAAGACCGCCAAGTACGCCTCGGCGCACTACCTGGACGAGCTGCCCGCCGAGGGCTCCCCCACCGGGCACGGGTTCCGGGACAAGGAGCTGGAGCAGAAGGTCTTCGAGCTGACGCAGCGGATCGGGATCGGCGCCCAGTTCGGCGGCAAGTACTTCTGCCATGACGTCCGGGTGGTGCGGCTGCCCCGGCACGGCGCCTCGCTGCCGGTCGCGATCGCCGTCTCCTGCTCGGCCGACCGCCAGGCCGTCGCGAAGATCACCGCGGAGGGCGTCTTCCTTGAGGAGCTGGAGAAGGACCCGGCGCGCTTCCTGCCGGAGACCACGGACGAGCACCTGAGCGAGACGGGCGCGGGCGAGGCGGCCGACGATGTCGTACGGGTCGATCTGCGCCGCCCGATGGACGAGATCCTGGCCGAGCTGACGAAGTACCCGGTGAAGACCCGCCTCTCGCTCACCGGGCCGCTGGTGGTGGCCCGGGACATCGCGCACGCCAAGATCAAGGAGCGGCTGGACGCGGGCGAGGAGATGCCGCAGTACCTGAAGGACCACCCGGTCTACTACGCGGGCCCGGCCAAGACGCCCGAGGGGTACGCATCCGGTTCCTTCGGCCCGACGACGGCGGGCCGGATGGACAGCTATGTAGCCCAGTTCCAGGCAGCCGGCGGCTCGAAGGTCATGCTCGCCAAGGGGAACCGCTCGCGGCAGGTGACCGACGCGTGCGCCGCGCACGGCGGCTTCTACCTCGGCTCGATCGGCGGCCCGGCGGCCCGGCTCGCCCAGGACTGCATCAAGAAGGTCGAGGTCGTCGAGTACGAGGAGCTGGGCATGGAGGCGGTCTGGCGGATCGAGGTGGAGGACTTCCCCGCGTTCGTCGTCGTGGACGACAAGGGCAACGACTTCTTCACGGAGCCGGCCCCCGCGCCCACCTTCACCACCATCCCGGTCCGGGGCCCTGGCCTCGCCTGAGCTACGGCTCCTCCCGTACCCCTGGAGCCGTCCCCGCCCGTACGCGTAACCCGCCCGTACGTCCGTCCCGCGCCCCCGCCCGCCGGTAGGGCGCGGGGCGGGGCGGGAACACATCGGTCCGGCCGGACGCTCACCCTCACAGGAGGTACGACGACCATGACGACCGACGAGAGCCCCTACCGGACCGAGCACGACTCGATGGGCGAGGTACGGGTCCCCGCACACGCCAAGTGGCGCGCCCAGACCCAGCGCGCGGTGGAGAACTTCCCGGTCTCCGGGCAGCGTCTGGAGCGCGCCCACATCGAGGCACTGGCCCGGATCAAGGCCGCCGCCGCGAAGGTCAACGCGGAGCTGGGGGTGATCGACGGGGAGGTCGCGCGGGCCGTCCAGGAGGCCGCCGCCGAGGTCGCGGCGGGGCAGTGGGACGACCACTTCCCGGTCGACGTCTTCCAGACCGGCTCCGGCACCTCCTCGAACATGAACATGAACGAGGTGCTCGCCACCCTCGCCACCGAGCGCCTCGGCCGGGACGTCCACCCCAATGACGACGTCAACGCCTCGCAGAGCAGCAACGACGTCTTCCCGTCGAGCATCCACATCGCGGCGACCGCCGCGGTCACCGGCGGGCTGATCCCCGCGCTGGAGCATCTGGCCGGCGCGCTGGAGCGGAAGGCGGCGGAGTTCGCGGACGTGGTGAAGGCGGGCCGTACGCACCTCATGGACGCCACCCCCGTCACCCTCGGCCAGGAGTTCGGCGGCTACGCGGCGCAGGTGCGGTACGCGGTGGAGCGGCTGACCGCCTCGCTGCCGCGCCTGGCCGAACTCCCGCTGGGCGGTACGGCGGTGGGCACCGGCATCAACACCCCGCCCGGGTTCTCCGCCGCCGTCATCGCCGAGGTCGCTCGGGCGACCGGGCTGCCGCTGACGGAGGCCCGGAACCACTTCGAGGCGCAGGGCGCCCGCGACGGGCTCGTGGAGACCTCGGGGCAGCTCCGTACCCTCGCCGTGTCGCTCACCAAGATCTCCAACGACCTGCGGTGGATGGCCTCGGGCCCGCGCACCGGCCTCGCCGAGATCGCGCTGCCGGACCTCCAGCCCGGCTCCTCCATCATGCCCGGCAAGGTCAACCCGGTGATCCCGGAGGCCGTGCTGATGGTCGCGGCGCAGGTGACCGGGGCGGACGCGACGATCGCCGTGGCGGGCGCGGCCGGGAACTTCGAGCTGAACGTGATGCTCCCGGTGATCGCGAAGAACCTCCTGGAGTCCGTACGGCTGCTGACCAACGTCACCCGGCTGCTGGCGGACCGTACCGTCGACGGCATCACCGCCCACCCCGAACGGGCCCGCGCCTACGCCGAGTCGTCGCCGTCGGTGGTGACCCCGCTCAACAAGTACCTCGGGTACGAGGCCGCGGCGAAGGTCGCGAAGAAGTCCCTCGCGGACCACGCGACGATCCGGGAGACGGTGCTGGCGCTGGGGTACGTGGAGCGCGGGGAGCTCACCCTGGAGCAGTTGGACGAGGCGCTCGATGTCCTGCGCATGACGCGTCCGTAAACCTGTGCGGTCGTCGGGGCGGAGGGGGCGCGGGCGGCCCCGCGCGGGCCTGGCGCCGTGCCTAAGATCGGTTCATGACGGAGACGGCGGCGAATGAACACTGGGCGCCAGGCGCCCAGATCCTCTGGCGGTACCGGGAGAACGCCGGGGACCGGGTCCATATCTGCCGCCCCGTCACGGTCGTCCAGGACACCGAGGAGCTGCTCGCGGTCTGGCTGGCGCCGGACACCCCGTGTGTCCGGCCGGCCCGCGCGGACGGCGCCCCGGTCCACCGCGAACCGCTCGCCACCCGCTACACGGCGCCGCGCACGGTGGTACGCGACCGGTGGTACGGGATGGGTGTGCTGAAGCTGGCCCGCCCCGGCGACCCGTGGTCGGTCTGGCTGTGGTGGGAGCCGGGGTGGCGCTTCCAGAGCTGGTACGTGAACCTGGAGGAGCCCCGCACCCGGTGGGCCGGGGGCGTCGACTCCGAGGACCACTTCCTCGACATCGACGTCTACCCGGACCGGAGTTGGCGGTGGCGGGACGAGGACGAGTTCGCCCAGGCCCAGCAGGACGGGCTGGTCACACCGGAGCAGGCGCGACGGATCGAGGCGGCCGGGCAGGCGGCGGTCGAGCTGATCGGCGCGTGGGGCGCCCCGTTCCGGGACGGCTGGGAGCGGTGGCGCCCGGACCCGGCCTGGCCGGTGCCCGCGCTCCCGGACGGCTGGGACCGCACCCCGGCCCCGGCGGCTCCGTAACGGCGGCCCCGTGAGCCCGGCCGCTCCGTAAGCCCGGCGTCACCGTAAGCCCGGCGTCACCGTAACCACGGCACCGTAACGCGGCCCCGTGAGCCCGGCGGCCCCGTAACGCGCCCCCGTGCGGCCCGGTGGCCCCGTAAGCCCTGGCCCGCCCCGGTCGGCGCGGTGTCCCGGCCGGCGTCCCTCGCGGCCTCCACCACCCCCGGCGCGCTCGTCGCGCGCCGTCCATGCCCCCGGTACCTCCATGGCACCCCCCGTGCCGCCCCGCGCCCGCGCCGGCCGGGCGGGGCGAACGGGGATTCGCAGGGATACCCCGCCGGGCGGTTTCGGGAAACATCGCGAAAGATCCGGACAAGGACCGGACAAGGACCGGACAGAGAGCGTTCCCGAGCGCGGAAGAGCGGCCGGAAACGGCGCCGGCGCCGCCGGTCCTGGCGCCAATTCGCTTACGGGGCTTCGCTCTTCACCGGCGCGACGCTCCTCCGGATCATGTCCGGGCCCCCGCCGTCCGGCTCCGGACTCCGCGGAAGACGTGACAGATGGGGTGAAAGATTGGGGTACAAGTATCCACCCCGACGCATAGGACCTCGTGAGATCCTTGATGTGCCCCCAGGGTGCAAACGTAGGATCGTCCTCCGGAACACCGCATCCGGTCGCCTCCAGCCAACGGAGCTGTTCCAGCAGGCAGTCTGACTCCCTGTCACCGCAGGACACACGCAACACTGTTGACCGCTACGACCGCACGTCACAACGACAGTGACTCAACGAGGGGAGTGGAGCCGTGCGCCAGGGCTGTCACCCAGTCGGTAAGCGCGCATCGCACCCCCGGCCCGGACGGACGGAATCCCAGGCGTGACGGAGCATCCCCCCTCCCACGAAGGCCGGCAGCCCCTCGTTGCCCGCCAGCAGGAACGCACGCGCCCGCGGCAGGAGTCCGCGGCGCCGGGCTCCGCCGGCTCCGTGCCACCGCCCCCGGGCTCCGTACCGCCACCGGCGGGACCCGCGGGCGACCCCGCGGGGACCGCGCGGCGCGAGGGCGACCGGCTCCGTTTCGTGGGCGCCGCCACCCGGCGGATCGCCCGCGGCATCGACCTGGACGAGATCGTGCTGGGGCTCTGCCGGGCGAGCGTCCCCACCTTCTCGGACGCCATACTCGTCTATCTGCGGGACCCGCTGCCCGTCGGCGACGAGCGTCCGGTGGCCCCGTTCGTGCTGCGGCTGCGCCGCACCGACCGGCTGCGGCTGACCGACGAGGACCCGGAGAACCCAGCGCCGGTCGGGCTGCCGCCGCAGCTCACCGAGGGCGGCAGGCTGCCGATCCTCGACCCGCACTCCGACGCGATGCCGGCCGCCGAGCTCTGCGAGGTGCTCTCCGGCGGCGCGCTCTCCGAGGTGCTGCGCGGGGTGCGCCCGGTCTTCGGGGACGCCGCCGCCGCCCGCGCCGCCCTCCCCGAACTGCTGGGCGCCGACCGCACCGTACCGACCGGGCACCGGGCGATCCTCGCGCCGCTGCGCGGGCGGCGGCGGGTGATCGGGGCGGCGGTCTTCCTGCGCCGCCCGGACCGCTCCGCCTTCGAGCCGAACGATCTGCTGGTCGCGGCGCAGCTCGCCACGCACACCGCGCTCGGCATCGACAAGGCGGTGCTGTACGGGCGCGAGGCGTACATCGCGGACGAGCTCCAGCGCACGATGCTGCCGGAGAACCTGCCGCAGCCCACCGGGGTACGGCTGGCCTCGCGGTATCTGCCGGCCGCCGAGACCGCGCGGGTCGGCGGCGACTGGTACGACGCGATCCCGCTCCCCGGCAGCCGGGTGGCGCTGGTCGTGGGCGATGTCATGGGCCACTCCATGACCTCGGCGGCGATCATGGGCCAGCTCAGGACGACGGCGCAGACCCTGGCCGGGCTCGATCTGCCGCCCCAGGAGGTGCTGCACCACCTCGACGAGCAGGCGCAGCGGCTCGGCACCGACCGGATGGCGACCTGCCTGTACGCGGTGTACGACCCGGTCGCGCACCGCATCACCATCGCCAACGCCGGTCATCCGCCGCCGATACTGCTCCACCTGGGCGGCCGGGCCGAGGTGCTGCGGGTGCCGCCGGGGGCGCCGATCGGGGTCGGCGGGGTGGACTTCGAGGCGGTCGAGCTGGACGCGCCCGCCGGGGCGACGCTGCTGCTCTACACCGACGGTCTGGTCGAGTCCCGGCTGCGCGACGTATGGACCGGGATCGAGCAGCTCAGGGAGAGGCTGGCGGCGACCGCGCAGCTCACCGGGCCGGATCACGCGCCGCCGCTGGAGGCGCTCTGCGACGACGTGCTCGATGTACTGGGGCCCGGCGACCGGGACGACGACATCGCGCTGCTGGCCGCCCGCTTCGACGGGATCGCGCCGAGCGATGTGGCGTACTGGTTCCTGGATCCGGAGGACGCCGCTCCGGGGCGGGCCAGGCGGCTCGCCCGGCGCGCGCTGGAGCGCTGGGACCTGCCGGATCTCAGTGACGCCGTCGAGCTGCTGATCAGCGAGGTGGTGACGAACGCGGTGCGGTACGCGGAGCGCCCGGTGACGCTGCGGCTGCTCCGTACGGACGTGCTCCGCTGCGAGGTGGGCGACGATTCGCCGCAGCTCCCGCGCCAGCGGCGGGCCCGGGACACCGACGAGGGCGGCCGGGGGCTCTTCCTGGTCAACCGGCTGGCCCGGCGGTGGGGCGCGACCCGGCTCTCCTCCGGCAAGGTGGTCTGGTTCGAGATCCCGACCCGGGCGTAGGCGGTACGGGGCCGGGGTCCGGGGCGGGCGTAGGCGGTACGAGGCCGGGCCCGACCTGGGCGTAGGCGGTACGGGGCCGGGCCCGGGGCGGGCGCGCTTATGTTGCCGCCCCCTTATGTCCGGGTTTAGCTGGGGCAGGCGGTCCTGGGCCCAGCCAGGGCCCGCTGCCCCCGCGATCCCGTACACCCCACCCCCGCCCGACGGGAGGACTCCCCGTGGCCGCCTCATCCCCCCAGACGCCGTACACGACCACCAACGCCGGCATCCCGGTCGAGAGCGACGAGCACTCGCTCACCATCAGTCCCGACGGCCCCATCCTGCTCCAGGACCACTACCTCATCGAGAAGATGGCCCAGTTCAACCGCGAGCGGGTGCCCGAGCGGGTGGTGCACGCCAAGGGAGCGGGGGCGTACGGCTTCTTCGAAGTGACGAACGACGTCAGCCAGTTCACCAAGGCCGATCTCTTCCAGCCGGGCCGGCGCACCGAGATGCTGGCCCGTTTCTCCACCGTCGCCGGTGAGCAGGGCTCCCCCGACACCTGGCGGGACCCGCGCGGCTTCGCGCTGAAGTTCTACACGGAGCACGGCAATTACGACATGGTCGGCAACAACACGCCGGTCTTCTTCGTGCGGGACCCGATCAAGTTCCAGGACTTCATCCGCTCCCAGAAGCGCCGTCCGGACAACGGGCTGCGCGACAACGACATGCAGTGGGACTTCTGGACGCTCTCCCCGGAGTCCGCGCACCAGGTCACCTGGCTGATGGGCGACCGGGGCATCCCCGCCTCGTTCCGTCATATGAACGGCTACAGCTCGCACACCTATATGTGGGTGAACGGCGGCGGCGAGCGGTTCTGGGTGAAGTACCACTTCAAGACCGACCAGGGCATCGAGTTCCTCACCCAGGCCGACGCGGACGAGATGGCCGGCTCGGACGGCGACCACCACCGCAGGGACCTGTACGAGGCGATCGCCGCCGGGAACGCGCCGACCTGGAGCCTGAAGGTCCAGGTCATGCCGTTCGAGGACGCGGCGGGGTACCGGTTCAACCCGTTCGACCTCACCAAGGTGTGGCCGCACGGGGACTATCCGCTGATCGACGTCGGCCGGATGACGCTGGACCGGAACCCGGACGACTTCTTCGTCCATGTCGAGCAGGCCGCGTTCGAGCCGTCCAACCTGGTGCCCGGCATCGGCCCCTCCCCGGACAAGATGCTGCTCGGGCGGCTCTTCTCGTACCCGGACACGCACCGCTACCGGATCGGCCCGAACTACGCCCAGCTCCCGCCGAACCGGCCGCACGCGCGGGTCGACTCGTACGCCAAGGACGGTCCGATGCGGTACGAGCCGTCCCGCGCGGCCCGTCCCTACGCGCCCAACTCGTACGGCGGCCCGGCGGCCGACACGGCCCGGTTCGGGGACCCGGCGGGGTGGGCTTCGGCCGGGGAGATGGTGCGCGAGGCGTACCAGCTCCACTCCGAGGACGACGACTGGGGGCAGCCGGGCACCCTGGTGCGGGAGGTGCTGGACGACGCGCAGCGCGACCGGCTGGTGGGGAATGTCAGCGGGCATCTGGCGCAGGGCGTCTCGCGGCCGGTGCTGGAGCGGGCGTTCCAGTACTGGCGGAACATCGACAAGAAGCTGGGCGACCGGATCGCGCGGCAGACCAACGGCGGCTGAGGAAAGACGGCCGAGGAAAGGCGGCCGGGGAAAGGCGGCCGAGCGCGGCGGAGGGCCGTCGGCGACCGTGCCGAGGGCCGCACCCGGGGCGCCGGGGTCTCCCCCGCTCTCGGGGAGTCTCCGGCGCCCCGGTGTCACCCGCCCAGCAGCGGCCGTCTCGTATGGTTGCCGCCCTCGCCGGGCCCGGTGCCGTCCCCGGCCTCTCCCCCGTCGGTCGGGGTCGCCGGTTCGCTCGGGACCGGCAGCGTCGAGAACGACGGGGTGGGCGTGGGCGTTTCGGCCGGTTCGCTCACCGTGTCGGAGGGCTCGGGCGCCGGAGTGGTGGACGCCGTCTCCGAGGGCTCGGCGCTCGGCGTCGGGGTGGGGGTCGGCGTCGGGGTGGGCGTGGTGGCGGTCGGGGTGGGCGTGGCCGGCTCCGGGTACTCCAGGTCGAACTTCGCGTCGGAGCCGCCGTTCAGCGCGCCGAGCGTATAGTCCGCCCAGATCCGGGCGGGGAAGCCGCCGCCGTTGGCGCGGCCGGAGTTGGCGGTTCCGGTGAGGCTGACCTGCCGGCCGCCGTCCTTGGCCTCGCCGAAGAGCGCGACGACGGTGGTGAGCTGCGGGGTGTATCCGGCGAACCAGGCGGCCTTGTTGTTCTCCGAGGTGCCGGTCTTCCCCGCGGCGTCGTACTTGGTGGTGTCGGCGGCCTTGCCGGAGCCCGAGTCGACCACGCTCTGGAGGACGTGGGTGACGGTGTCGGCGGTCTCCCGGTCCACCACCTGGTCGCCGACCGGGTCGGCGAGTTCGGCCGTACGGTCCCGGTGTTCGGCGGATTTCACGATGGCCGGGGTGATCTTCCTGCCGTGGTGGTCGAAGGTCGCGTACACACCGGCCATGTCCCAGGTGGAGGCGTTCATCGTGCCGAGGGTGATCGCGGGGCGCTCCGGGAAGGACTTGTCCCGCATGCCCAGGGAGAGCGCGGTCTTCTTGACGGTGGCGGGGCCCACGTCGACGACCATCTGCGCGAAGACGGAGTTGACGGACTGGTCCATCGCGGTCTGGACGTCGATCTTGCCGTAGTCCTGGTCGTCCTCGTTCTCCGGCGCGAAGGGGGTGTCGCTGCCGACCACGGGGCGCTTGCTGGTGCCGTCGTACACCGTGGCGGTGTCGATCTTCCGGCCGTCCTGCGTCTGCGCGCCGTTCTGGAGGGCCGAGGTGAGGACGACCGGCTTGAAGGTCGAGGCCGGCTGGTAGTCGGAGCGGGTGGCGTTGGATATCCAGTGCTCGGTGGCGCCGACGCCGCCGTAGAGCGCGACGACATGGCCGGTCTCCGGGTCGACGGAGGTGGCGCCGGCCTGGACGGTCGCGTCGGTCTTGTTCCCCTTCCGGTCGAGCTTGGACTCCAGCTCCCGGTCGACCGCCTTGGTCAGGGCCTGCTGCCGCTTCCTGTCGATGTTGAGGGTGATCGTCCAGCCGCCCTGGGCGATGGCCGCCTTGTCGACGCCCTGGCGGGCCAGTTCGTCCTGCGCGGCCTCGACGAGATAGCCGGTCTGGCCCTCCATGCCGGGGGCGGCCTTCGGCGCCTTCGGTACGGGGAACTTCAGCCCGGCCCGCTCGGAGGCGTCCAGCCAGTGCTGTTCGACCATGTTGTCGAGGACGTAGTTCCACCGCTGGGTGACCAGCTTCTTGCCGGTGGGGGTGGCCTCGGACCAGTTGTACTGGCTGGGGGCCTGGAGCAGCGCGGCGAGGTAGGCGCCCTGCGCCACCGTCAGCCGGGACGCGTCGACGCCGTAGTACGCCTGGGCCGCGGCCTGGATCCCGTAGGCGTCGCGCCCGTAGAAGCTGGTGTTGATGTACCCGGCGAGGATCTCGTCCTTGGACTTCTGCCGGTCGACCTTGAGGGCGATCACCAGTTCCCTGAGCTTGCGGCTGACCGTCTGGTCCTGGTTGAGGTAGTAGTTCTTGACGTACTGCTGGGTGATGGTCGAGCCGCCCTGTTTGCCCTTGCCGGAGAGGGTGTTGACGAGGCCGCGGGCGGTGCCCTTGAGGTCGATGCCGTTGTCGCTGTAGAAGGACTTGTTCTCGGCGGCGACGAAGGTGTGCTGGACCTGCTTGGGGATCTTCTCCAGGCCGACGATCTCGCGGTTGACCTGCCCGGTGCGGGCCAGGATCGTGCCGTCGCTGTACTTGTAGACGTTGCTCTGCATCTCGGCCTGCGCGTTGGCGCTCGGCACCGGCACCGTGAGATAGAGCACGAAGAGTCCGCCCATGCCGAGCAGGCAGACGACGAAGAAGGTGCCGAGGAGTTTCCTCGGGGTGAAGAACCGGCGCATGCCACCCTTCCGGTCCGCCCGGCGCGCGTCGCGCTGCCGGGCTCGTCTCTCGTCCGCTCGGCCCATCGCCGTCCCGCTCCGCTCTCTCGGCTCTCTCGTCCGCAGTCCTTCGGTACTTCTCGCGCGGTACTTCTCGTGCTTCCGGGTACTTCCCGCCCGAATCAGCTCAGAAAGCTAACACCGGCTCCTGTGACAAAGACCGACCGATCCGGCCTTTTGGGGCGTGACAATCAGCACCCGCCCTTACTGGAACCGACTCCTCAGCCCCCCAAAGGGTTGCCGCATGCGTTAATGTGTAATCACATTGCTAGCTACCGCCGTCGGCGGAGCGCAACGGAACGGGGTATCGACATGACGTCCACCACCACGGACACCGGCAGGGACAAGGCCCGGGACACCGGCCCGGACGCGGGCGCGGCCGGGGGCGCGCCACACCTTCCCGAGCCGCAGGTACGGGAGTTCGCGGCGCGCAGCATCAGCGGGGGGCTCGCGCTCCTCCTCGGGCTCCTCGGGCTCGTCGTCGGCGCGCTCCTCGTCCTCGCGGGCACGGGGGCCTCGGGAGGCGGCCAGGCGGCGCTGATCGTGGGCGGTGTCCTGGTGGCCGCAGCGGCGGCGCTCGCGATGAGCGGACTGAACATGGTCGCGCCGGGCGAGGCCCGGGTCGTCCAGCTCTTCGGGCGCTACCGGGGCACCATCCGTACCGACGGACTCCGCTGGGTCAACCCGCTGACGACGCGGACGCAGATCTCGACGCGGGTACGGAACCACGAGACGGCCATCCTCAAGGTGAACGACGCCTACGGCAACCCGATCGAACTGGCGGCGGTCGTGGTCTGGAAGGTCCAGGACACCGCGCGGGCCACCTTCGAGGTCGACAACTTCCTGGAGTTCGTCTCCACCCAGACCGAGGCGGCCGTCCGGCACATCGCCATCGAGTACCCGTACGACGCCCACGACGACAACGGGCTCTCGCTGCGCGGCGACGCGGAGGAGATCACCGAGAAGCTCGCCCTCGAACTCCACGCCCGGGTGGAGGCGGCCGGGGTCCAGATCGTCGAGTCCCGCTTCACCCACCTCGCGTACGCGCCCGAGATCGCCTCGGCGATGCTCCAGCGCCAGCAGGCGGGCGCCGTGGTCGCGGCGCGCCGGCAGATCGTGGACGGCGCGGTCGGGATGGTCGAGGCCGCGCTGAACCGGCTCACCGAACAGGACATCGTGGAGCTGGACTCGGAGCGCAAGGCGGCGATGGTCTCCAACCTGCTCGTCGTGCTCTGCGGGGACCGCGCCGCGCAGCCGGTCGTGAACACGGGCACGCTCTACCAGTGACCGACGCGGAAGAGGCCCCGGAGCGGGGGGCGGGGCCCGGCGCGCCGGGGGGTGCGCCGGGCCCCGGCGAGGGCCCGGCCCGGCCCGGCCGGCCGGCCAGGAAGGCGGGCGGGCGGGCCGAGCGCAAGCAGATGCTGCTCCGGCTCGACCCGACGGTGTACGACGCGCTCGCGCGCTGGGCCTCCGACGAACTCCGCAGCGCCAACGCCCAGATCGAGTTCCTGCTCCGGCGCGCCCTGGGCGAGGCGGGCCGCCTCCCCGGCGACGCGGCCCCGATCCCCCGCAGGGGCCGCCCCCCGAAGGCCCGTCAGGAGCTTCCGGAGCCGCCGGAGCCGCCGGAAGGCCCCGCACCGCCGCCGGTCCCCTGACGGGCGGCGGGGACGGCGGGCGCGCCTCCCGGCCCCGCCCCGGGTGCCCCCGCGACCCGTACCGGCAACTCCCGGAGCGCCGTACGGAGGGCGCCCGCCAGCTCCGTGAACTCCTCGGCCCTGGCCGCGCCCGTGCGCATCGCCAGCGCGATCCGGCGGGCCGGGGCCGGGGCGGTGAAGTCGGCCGTGGCGAGGCGGGCGTTACGGCCCGTCTCGACCTGGACGGCGGTACGGGGCAGCAGCGTCACCCCGAGGCCGCCCGCCACGAGCTGGACCAGGGTGGAGAGGCCGGCGGCGGTCGTCGTCCCCGGGACGCCGTCCGTGCGCCCCGCCTCCCGGCAGATGTCGAGGGCCTGGTCGCGCAGGCAGTGCCCCTCGTCCAGGAGGAGCAGCGGCAGCCCGCGCAGCTCCTCGCGGGGCAGGTCCCGGCGGCCGGCGAGCGGATGGGCCCCCGGGGTGACCAGGACGAAGTCCTCGTCGAAGAGGGGCAGTTCGGTGACGGCCGGCTGGCCGAGCGGCACCGCGAGCAGCAGCAGGTCGAGCCGGCCGGCCGCCAGCCCGTCCAGCAGCGAAGCGGTCTGCTCCTCGTGCACCTGGAGGTCGAGCTCCGGGTAGCTCTCCCCGGCCAGCCGCAGCACGGCGGGGAGGAGATACGGCGCCACCGTGGGGATCACCCCGAGCCGCAGTGTCCCGGTGAACGGGGCCCGTACCGCCTCCGCCTCGTCCAGCAGCGCGCCCACCGCGCCGAGCACGGCCGCCGCCCGCCCGGCGAGCCGTTCCCCGGCCGGGGAGAGCAGCACCTTGCGGGTCGTACGCTCCACGAGCTGGACGCCGAGCACCTCCTCCAGCGCGGAGACCGCCCCGGAGAGCGCGGGCTGGCTCATCCCGATGGCCGCCGCCGCGTCCCGGAAGTGGAGATGCTCGGCGACGGCCGCGAAGGCGCGGAGCTGGGCGAGGCTGGGCTGTTTGGCGCGCGCCGCGGGGGCGGCGGGCGCGTACCCGGCGCCATACGACGGCGCGTTCGCGGCCCCGTACGAAGACCCGTACGAAGACCCGTTCGCGGCCCCGTGCGAGGGCCCGTACGAGGGGCTGCGTTCCGACACTGATAGGTACCTCCGATCACGGCGACCGACTCTGGCTATTTCCGCGATCAATACTGTATGTGACACCATCAGTGACACGACCAACCCCCTGGAAAGCCCCAAAAGGACCTTTCCATCCCCCGCAAGGAGAGCGCGTGCTCACTGTTGGTGACAAGTTCCCCTCGTACGAACTGACCGCCTGCGTCTCGCTGGAGAGCGGCAAGGAGTTCGCGACGATCGACCACAAGACGTACGAGGGCAAGTGGCGCGTCGTCTTCGCGTGGCCCAAGGACTTCACCTTCGTCTGCCCGACGGAGATCGCGGCCTTCGGCCGGCTGAACGACGAGTTCGCCGACCGCGACGCCCAGATCCTCGGCTTCTCCGGCGACTCCGAGTTCGTGCACCACGCCTGGCGCAAGGACCACCCGGACCTGACCGACCTGCCCTTCCCGATGCTCGCCGACTCCAAGCACGAGCTCATGCGCGACCTGGGCATCGAGGGCGAGGACGGCTTCGCGCAGCGCGCGGTCTTCATCGTGGACCCGGACAACGAGATCCAGTTCACGATGGTGACCGCCGGTTCCGTGGGCCGTAACCCCAAGGAGGTCCTGCGGGTGCTGGACGCGCTCCAGACCGACGAGCTCTGCCCGTGCAACTGGAACAAGGGCGAGAACACCCTCGACCCCGTCAAGCTCCTGTCGGGCGAGTGATCCGGCATGTCCCTCGACACCCTGAAGTCGGCGCTGCCCGACTACGCCAAGGACCTCAAGCTGAACCTCGGTTCGGTCATCGGCAACAGCGAGCTCTCCGAGCAGCGGCTCTGGGGCACGGTGCTGGCCTGCGCGATCGCCTCGCGCTCGGCGACCGTCCTGCGTGAGCTGGCGCCGGAGGCCCGGGAGCACCTGAGCCCCGAGGCGTACACCGCCGCCAAGTCCGCCGCCGCGATCATGGCGATGAACAATGTCTTCTACCGGACCCGGCACCTGCTGTCGGACCCGGAGTACGGCACGCTCCGCGCCGGGCTGCGGATGAACGTCATCGGCAGGCCGGGCGTGGAGAAGGACGACTTCGAGCTCTGGTCGCTCGCCGTCTCCGCGCTCAACGGCTGCGGCCAGTGCCTCGACTCGCACGAGCAGGTGCTGCGCTCGGCGGGCATCGACCGCGAGACCGTGCAGGAGGCCTTCAAGATCGCCGCGGTGATCCAGGCGGTCGGCACGACGCTGGACGCCGAGGCGGTCCTCGCGGAGGCCGTCGTCACCGCGTAAGGGCGGCTCTTACCCCGTCACGACGGCCGTCACCCCTCGGTGGCGGCCGTCGTCGCGTCACCGGCCGTCGTCGCGTCACCGGCCGTCGTCGCTCTTGAGGGCCACCATCAAGTCCCGCATGTCGTCGACCAGATCGCCCTTGATGTCGCTGAGGTCGAGCGGTTCCGTCCGCTGGTACTCGCCGGTCAGCGGGTCGATCATGTTCGAGCTCCCCTCGTACACCCCGATGGAGAGCACCACGCCGCCGTCCAGGACGGAGAGCGACGGCGAGACATACGAGGGGGACGTCACCATCAGCGCCCGGTCGCCGAGACCGGGGACGGGCGTCGATGTCACCGGCTCGTACCCCTCGGGCTGGAGGTCGGCCGACATCTGGTCGAACTCCGGCGCCGGGTCGGTCTTCTTGTGCAGGGTGTAGAGGATCTCCACGATGGCGGGCGAGGAGACCTTGCCGCCGGTGGGGCTGGAGGGCCGCACCAACTGGACGCGGCAGAGCGACCGGTCGGCGGCGTCGCTCTCGTCCGCGCCCCCGTGCGGCAGCACCTTCGGGCCCAGGGTCCTGGTGAGCGCGGAGAGCCGGGCGGAGTCGCAGAGGTTCGAGGTGGCCCGGTAGCCGCGCAGGTCGGGGCCGGAGAGGTAGTGGTACGCGCCGACCCCGCCGGCCCAGAGCACGGAGGCGGCGAGCGCCCCCGCGAGCGCCCACTGCCACGGCGGGCGCGGGCGCGCGAGCACACCGGGCACGGGCTCCTCACCGGCCAGCGTCTCGGCCTCGGGGCCGTCGGCACCGGGGCCGTCGGCGTCGCGGTCGCCCTCCCCCGCGTACGGTACGGAGCCGGGCCGCTCAGGACCCTCGTACGGTACGGAGCCGGGCCGACCCCCGTACCGTATGCGCCCCTTGGTGCCGTCCTCCCGGGGCCCCTCGGTGGGCTCCCCCTCCAGTTCCGGCTCGGAGATCATCCGGTGCCGTCCCCCGCCTCGGCGGTCGCCGGGGTGGCCGAGGGCGCCGGGGTCCCCGGGGCGGCCTGTGCCGGGGCCGGGGCGGTGGCGGCCTGGGGAGCGCCCGCGGTGGCCGGGGCGGGGGTCGGGGCGATGGCGTGGGCCGTCGCGCCGTGCGGCGGGGGCTGGTTCCGCACCGCCTGCTCCTGGCTGTACGCGCGGAGGTAGCCGACGACCGTGTTGGTGACCGCGACCAGCGGCACCGCCACCACCGCGCCCCCGATGCCCGCCACCAGACCGCCGACGGCGACCGAGAGCACCACGGCCAGCGCGTGCACCCGTACCGCGCGGCCCAGGATCAGCGGCTGGAGGACATGGCCCTCGATCTGCTGCACCCCGAGCACCACCAGCAGCACCATCAGCGCGGTGAACACGTCCTGGGTGACGAGCGCCACCACCACGGCGAGCGCGCCCGAGATGACCGCGCCGACCAGCGGGACGAACGCGCCCAGGAAGATGATGACGGCGAGCGGCACGGCGAGCGGCACGCTGAGGAAGTAGAGCCCGAGGCCGATGAAGATCGCGTCGATCAGGGCGACCAGGACGGTGCCCCGGACATACGCGGTGAGGGTGTTCCAGGCGCGCGGTCCCGCGCCCGCCACGCCCTCCCGGGCCTGGGCGGGGACCAGCTTGAGCGACCAGTTCCAGATCTGCCGGCCGTCGTAGAGCAGGAAGAGCGTGGCGAAGATCGCGAGGAACGTGCCGGTCAGCAGCTCCACGATCACGGTCACGCCCTGGAGCCCGGCGGAGGTGATCGCCTCGGTGTTGGCGCCGACCGCGTCGCTCAGCGTCTTCGCGATGTTGTTGATCTGATCCTCGGTCACATGGAACGGGCTGGAGAGAAGCCACTTCTTCAGCTCGTTGATGCCGTCCGTGACCCGGTTGGAGAGGTCGTCGATGTTCTCCATGACCTGCCAGACCACGAACCAGCCGACCAGGCCCATCAGCACGAACCCGGAGATCGCGGTGAGCGCGGTGGCGAGCCCCCGGGGCACGTTGTAGCCGCGGAGCCAGGCGACGGTCGGCTGGAGGAGCGCGGTGATCAGCAGGGCGATGACGAGGGCCATCACGACGAGCTGGAGCGAGCTGATGACCCGCATCAGCACCCAGAGCAGCCCGCCGAGGACCAGCAGCCGCCAGGCCGCCTCGCCCGCGACCCGTATGCCCCAGGGGATGGCGCTGACGGGGTCGGGCTCGGCCGCCACGGGGGCCGGCGGCGGGGCGGGGGCTTCGGGGGCGGGCGGCGGCGCGGACGGCTCCCGTACGGCGGCACCCCGGCCGTCGGGCCCGGTGCCGGCCGCGGTCTCGGCGGCGGCCCTCCGCTCGGCGTCTTCCTCGGCCTCGGCCTGGCGCTGTTCGAGCCGCTCGCCCATCCGGGAGAGCTCCGCACCCATCTGATTCAGCCACTCCGGCAGTCTTGACATGAAGCTTCCTCTTCCCCCCGTCCGGCTCCGCACGCCCGCTGCTTCCCGGGGCCCTCTGGTGGTGCGGCGTGGTCGGTACGACCGTACAGGGGGAAGCCCCCCACCGTAGGACGGCGGGGGGCTTCCCGGGGTTGAGCGTGACGGGCACCGGCGGAGGAAGCCGGTGGCGGCCGTCTAGTACCAGTTGTTGGCCTGCCAGAACGACCAGGCGCCACAGGGGCTGCCGTAGCGCTCGTTCATGTAGCCGAGGCCCCACTTGATCTGGGTGGCCGGGTTGGTGCGCCAGTCGGCTCCCGCCGAGGACATCTTGGACCCCGGGAGCGCCTGGACCAGCCCGTACGCGCCCGAAGAGGCGTTCTGGGCCTGGTAGTTCCAGGTCGACTCGTGGTTCACGATGTTGCTGAAGCACTGGAACTGGCCGGAGGGGACGATGGACCGGGCGATGGCCTGGACCTCGGCGACCGTGTAGGAGGACTGCTGCGGGAAGGAGCCGGCGGAGGCGGTGGTGCGCGTGGCGTCGCGGCTGGCGCGCTCGGCGTCCTCCTGCTTCTTCTTCTCCGCGGCGGCCTTCTCGGCCTCGACCTTGTCGACGGCCGCCTGCTTCTTCGCCTTGGCGTCCTTCGCGGCCTGGAGCCGGGCCGACTCCTCGGCGGACTTGCGCGCCGTGGTGTCGGCGGCGGCTGCCTGCGCGTCCGCCTGGGCGGTCAGCGAGGCGGTCTGCACCTGGGCCTGCTGGCCCGCGGGGATGTCCGCGAGGAGCGTCATGTCCGCCGCGGTGGTCTCGAAGTTGTCGCCCGAGGTCTGGGGGTCGCCCGAGGCAACACCCACCACAGCGCCGACGGTGGTGACCGCGGTGGCAGAAGCCACGGCAAATCCCCGGACCGAGATCCGGCTCACACGGTGTCCTTCCAGCATCGCCCGCCTACGTGACCTGGCGGACGCGATCGTGCCCCTGGCACTGGTCTCCGTTCTACGGGGTCACGGGAGACACGGGCCCGGTGGGCAACCCCCTTGCGAGGAGTGCCGCGTGGTGCACGGGCGGCATACGGCGGCAGCTTTGGAGTTGTGTGGTGCCGCACCCTTGGTGGTGCGCGTGTGCCGCATGCGGGGCCTGACGGAAGCAAGACTCTGCCGGACTCCCCCACCGGGTGGCAATTCTCCGTCGCGTGGGAAAGCTCACACCTCGTTTGCCCCAAGGGTTTTGAGGAAAGTACGGCGCGACACAGCGCCGCCCGGCTAAGCTCTTTCGGCTTCGCCGGGCGGCGCCAAGTGCGGTGATACGGGTCAGATCTGACCGTCCTCCAGCATTTCGGTCACGAGCGCGGCGATCTGCGAACGCTCCGAGCGGGTGAGTGTCACATGGGCGAAGAGCGGATGACCCTTGAGTTTCTCGACGACGGCGACGATCCCGTCGTACCGACCCACCCTCAGATTGTCGCGCTGCGCCACGTCATGGGTGAGGACGACCCGGGAATTCGCCCCGATCCTGGACAGAACGGTCAGCAGGACGTTCCGCTCCAGCGACTGGGCCTCGTCCACGATGACGAACGCGTCGTGGAGGGAGCGGCCCCGGATATGCGTGAGCGGCAGCACCTCCAGCATGCCGCGCCCGAGCACCTCCTCGATCACATCCCGCCCCGCGACGGCCGAGAGCGTGTCGAAGACCGCCTGCGCCCAGGGGCTCATCTTCTCGGCCTCGGAGCCCGGCAGATACCCCAGCTCCTGCCCGCCGACCGCGTACAACGGCCGGAAGACCATCACCTTCTGATGCTGCCTGCGCTCCAGGACCGCTTCCAGGCCGGCACAGAGGGCCAGCGCCGACTTGCCGGTGCCCGCCCGGCCACCCAGGGAGACGATGCCGACCTCGGGGTCGAGCAGCAGGTCGAGGGCGATGCGCTGCTCGGCGCTGCGGCCGTGCAGCCCGAAGGCCTCGCGGTCGCCCCGGACGAGCCGGACGGCACCCTCGGAGGTGACCCGGCCGAGCGCCTTGCCGCGCTCGGACTGGAGCACCAGGCCGGTATGGACCGGCAGGTCGCTCACCTCGGGCACATAGAGGGTCTCCTCGGTGAAGAGCAGGTCCACCTGGTCGGCGGCGAGCGTCACTTCGCTCATCCCCGTCCAGCCGGAGTTCTCGGTGATGGCGAGCTCGGCGCGGTACTCCTCGGCGAGGAGTCCGACCGACGACGCCTTGATGCGCAGCGGCAGGTCCTTGGAGACGACCGTGACGTCGTACCCCTCGGCCTGGAGGTTGCGCGCGACCGCGAGGATCCGTGAGTCGTTGTCCCCCAGTCGGAAGCCGGCGGGCAGGATGCCGGGATCTGAGTGGTTGAGCTCGACGCGGAGCGTGCCGCCCAGGTCGCCGATGGGGATGGGGGCGTCGAGACGGCCGGAGCGGATCCGGAAGTCGTCCAGCAGGCGGAGGGCCTGGCGGGCGAAGTATCCGAGTTCCGGATGGTGCCTCTTGGCCTCCAGCTCCGTGATCACCACGATGGGGAGCACGACTTCGTGCTCCTCGAAGCGGGACATGGCGTTGGGATCGGCCAGCAGGACGCTGGTGTCGAGAACGTAGGTGCGCCTGTCGGGCATGCGGCGCTTTGTGCTGGTCACCACGGAAGGACGTACCCCCTCGGATGAGGTCGGGGTTGCGACGGCGTCGCGGGCGGGTGGGCCGGGCTCGGGCCCCATGCGCGGGCCGAGCTCCGGCCCTCCCTGTCGCCCGTACGACGTGGCGCACGGTCGTCCTGGTGCAAAGGGCCTCCCGGGCGGACGGCCCCATGCCGTCCGCTGAGATGCGATGTCCACGGACCTGTCTTTTCGGACATCGACCTGGGGGAGGTATTCCCGCGAACCCGCGCCGCCATGCCAGGGCATCCGGCGGACGGTGGGTGAACCGTGGGTGAAGCGCCCTGGACCGGAGCGGCGCCCCGGGCCGGTGCGGGGGCGGGACGGCCCCCGCCGGGGCGTTTCGGGGGGACGGTCCCGAGGGGGCGGCGCCGGGGGCGCCTGGCCGAAACGGGTGGTCAGGCGCGGCGCTCCGGGCCGGTCCGGGCGGCGGGGCCGGGGGCCGTGGGGGCGCTCAGGTGCCGTAGCGGCGGTGGCGGGCGGAGTAGTCGCGCAGGGCGCGCAGGAAGTCGATCTTCCGGAACGCCGGCCAGAAGACCTCGCAGAAGTAGTACTCCGAATGGGCGCTCTGCCAGAGCATGAAGCCGGAGAGCCGCTGTTCGCCGCTGGTGCGGATGACCAGGTCGGGGTCGGGCTGGCCGCGCGTGTAGAGGTGCGAGGAGATGAGGTCGACGTCGACGATCTCGGCCAGTTCCTCGAAGGTGGTGCCCTTGTCGGCGTGCTCCATCAGCAGCGAGCTGACGGCGTCGGCGATCTCCTGCCGGCCGCCGTACCCCACGGCGACATTGACGAGTATCCCCTGGTTGCCCACGGTGGCCTGTTCGGCCTCCTTGAGCACGGTCTGGGTCTGGGCGGGCAGCAGGTCGAGGGTGCCGACGTGGTGGACGCGCCAGCGGCCGTCGGCCACCAGGGCGCGGACGGCGTCCTCGATGATGGCGACGAGCGGGGCCAACTGGTCCTGGGGGCGGGAGAGGTTGTCCGTGGAGAGCATCCACAGGGTGACGACTTCGACCTTGGTCTCGGAGCACCAGCCGAGGAACTCCTGGATCTTGCCGGCGCCGGCCTTGTGGCCCTGCTCGGCGGTGCCCCCGAAGCCCTTCGCCCAGCGGCGGTTCCCGTCCAGGATGACACCGATGTGCTTGGGCACCTGGGCGTGGTCGAGGCGGCCTTCCACCCGGCGCGCGTAGAGCCGATACACCAGGTCGCGCACGTTCACTGCGTCCACCCTCTCGATTCCGTAAGGCCCGGCGCGTCCGCCGGCGGGCGCCCGGGGCCGGCCCGGGATCCCGAAGCCGCCACATTACTGCGGACCTCCTGCGGGGACCCAACCCGGTCTGTCACAAGTACGTGATAAGGAGGGCAGCATGACCCATTCCCCGTCTTCCCCTTCGCGCACTTCTCCCTCTTCTCCCGCTGCCCGCCCGGCCTCTTCCCTGCTGCCCTCTTCTCCCTCTTATACGGCGGCCGGGGACCGGTACGACGCGATGGAGTACCGGCGTACGGGGCGCAGCGGCCTGCGGCTGCCCGCGATCTCGCTGGGCCTCTGGCACAACTTCGGCGACGACCGGACGCTCGGCTCCCAGCAGGCCATCCTGCGGCGCGCCTTCGATCTCGGGGTGACCCACTTCGATCTGGCCAACAACTACGGGCCGCCGCCGGGATCCGCCGAGCTGAATTTCGGGCGGATCTTCGCCCGGGATTTCTCGGCCTACCGGGACGAACTCATTATTTCGACCAAGGCCGGATATCTGATGCATCCGGGTCCTTATGGCGAATGGGGTTCACGCAAGTACCTGCTGTCGTCGCTGGACGCCTCGCTGACCCGGATGGGCCTGGATTACGTCGACATCTTCTACTCGCACCGTTTCGACGCGAACACCCCTCTTGAGGAGACGATGGGGGCGCTCGCCACGGCCGTACGGCAGGGGAAGGCGCTGTACGTGGGGATCTCGTCGTACACGGCGGAGCAGACCGCGCGGGCGGCGGCGCTGCTGCGGGAGATGGGGGTGCCCGCGCTGATCCACCAGCCCTCGTACTCGATGATCAACCGCTGGACGGAGACGGACGGGCTGCTGGACGTCCTGGAGACGGCGGGGATGGGGTGCATCGCGTTCGCCCCGCTCGCCCAGGGGCTGCTGACGGAGAAGTACCTCCAGGGCATCCCGGAGGGGTCGCGGGCCACCCAGGGCAAGTCGCTCGACCCGGGGCTGCTCTCGGACGAGGTGGTACGGCGGCTGCGCGGCCTGGACGGGATCGCGCGGGGCCGTGGCCAGAAGCTGGCCCAGCTCGCGCTGGCGTGGGTGCTGCGGGACGCGCGGATGACCTCGGCGCTGATCGGGGCGTCGAGCGTGCGGCAACTGGAGGAGAACGTCGGGGCGCTGACGGGGCCCGCGCTGACGGCCGAGGAGCTGACGGAGATCGACCGCTTCGCGGTGGACACGGCCGGCACGAACATCTGGGCCGGACGGAGCTGAGGCGGGGGCGGCCCGGGGCGGGGGCGGCCCGGGGCGGGGACGGCCCGGCGCGGGGGCGGCCTCCGGGGCCGCACCGGGGCCGCACCGGCCCGGGGCGACGGGGCGCGGCGGGAGTGTCACGCTCCGTGACGCTCGGGGCTGACGCGCTGTGAGCGCCCGGCTCGCGCGCGGCCCGCGCGCCGGGCCGGGGCGGGGCGTGCCGATCCGGGCGGCGGGGCGCCCGTACGGGCGGGGCGGGGACGGGGCGGTGCCGCGCGGGAGCGGACGGGCCTCGCGGGCCCGGTCCGGGCCCCCGGCCGGACCCGCCCCTCGACCTGGACTGGACCAGAGTGACAGGGGTACGGCGGAGAGGCGGCGGCCGGGCGGCCCCCGCGCTCCACGGCGGTACGGAGCGGAGGCGCGGGCCCGGACAGAAAACGGGCCGGTCCGTGGGGGGGGATACGGACCGGCCCGAGGGGGGGTTTCCACCATAACCCTTCGTGAGGGTTCATGGGGCCCCTCGTGCAGCAAGATAACGCTCCGAAAGCGTCGCTCCGGGGCCCGAAGCGCCCGCGACCAGGCTTTTCATTGGTTGGACAAACAAAAATGGCGAGTAGTCGCCATGTCGTGTCGTCCCTCTCAGGGGCGATTTTTCAGGGCGCCATCTTGACGGAAGGTAGCGCTGGGGCGGGTGGGAGGCCCGGGGCGGAAGGGACAGCCTCAGCGGCGGACTGCCTCAGCGGCGGACTGCCTCGATCAGGAAGCGGGTCGTCGTCGCCACGAACGGCCCCTCCGTCCCGATCCGGCGGTGCAGCTCCGCGAGCCGGTCCCGGTATCCGGCGACGGTGAAGCCGGGCACCATCCAGACGACCTTGCGGAGGAAGTAGACGACGGCGCCGATGTCCAGGAACTCGGTGCGCAGCGCGGCCGTGCGCAGGTCCACGACCTCCAGCCCGGCCGCCTCCGCCGCCGCCACGGCCCGCCCGGGGTCGCGGGCGGCGCGCGCCTCGGCGGGCTGGGGGCCGAGGAAGTACTCGACCAGCTCGAAGACGCTGGCGGGCCCGACCTCCTGGGAGAAGTACCGGCCGCCGGGGGCGAGCACCCGGGCGATCTCGTCCCACCAGACCCGTACGGGGTGGCGGCTGACGACGAGGTCGAAGACGCCGTCGGCGAAGGGCAGCGGGGGCTCGTCCGGGCCGGCCACCAGGGCGACCCCGCGCGGGCGCAGCCGGGCCCCGGCCGCGGCGAGGTTCGGCGGCCACCCCTCGGTGGCGACGGTGAGCGGCGGCAGCACGGGCACGGAGGCGAGCACCTCGCCGCCGCCGGTCTGGATGTCCAGGGCGGTACGGGCGGAGGCCATCCGGGCGGCCAGGGCGCGGGCGTACCCCCAGGGCGGGCGCTCCTCGGTGGCCCGTCCGTCGAGCCAGGAGAAGTCCCAGCCGTCGACGGAGACCGCGGCGGCCTCGGCGATCAGCTCGTCGAAGGTACGGGGGGTGCGCGGGGCGTGGGGGGTACGGGGGGTGCGGGGCGGCGTGGGCATGCGCGCGATGCTGGCAGGGCGGGTCCGTACGCGCGAGCACTTTTCGCCGGTACGGCGCCGTACGGGCGAAGGCGCGGCAGGCGCACACGTACGGCGGCGAGGGGTCAGCCCGCGGTGAGGCCGCCGAGGAGGAGGCCGAGGAGCGCCCCGGCGATCATGAACGGGCCGAACGGCATCACCGACTTGCGCCCGGCCCGCCGCAGGATCACCAGCCCGAGCCCGTACAGCCCGCCCAGTGCCAGCCCGGCGAAGGCCCCCAGGAAGAGCACGGCCCAGCCGTACCAGCCGAGGAGGACGCCGAGGGAGAGCGCGAGCTTGACGTCGCCGAACCCCATGCCGCGCGGGTTGATCAGGAAGAGGACGAAGTAGCACCCCCCGAGGACCAGACCGCCGAGCAGCGCCCCGGTCCAGGAGCCCCCGGCCCCGGGGACGAGGGCGGCCACCCCGAGGAGCACGGCGGCGGCGAGGGCGAGGGGCAGGGTGAGGTGGTCGGGGAGGCGGTGGACGTTCCGGTCGACCAGGGAGAGGAGCAGCGCGACGGGCGCGAGCAGCAGCCAGACGGCGAGTTCGGGCCGGGCCCCGGTGGCGGCGGCGAGGGCGGCGCAGCCGAGGGCGCCGAGGACGGGGACGAGGAGGGAGGGCGCGTACCGCACGAGGGAGGCGTCGGGGGTCCCGTCGGGCTCGGGCCCGGTGTCGGGCCCGGTGCCGGGCCCGGTGTCGGGCTCCGTGTCGACAAGCCCCTCGGGGGCGGAGGCGGGGGCGGCGTCGGGCTGGGCGGTGACCGCGCCGGAGTCGCCAAGGTCGCCGGAGTCGTCAACGGGGGTGCGCGTGGCTCCCGTACGACCGGATCCAGCGGCCTCGCTTCCGGCGGTCTCGCAGGCGGGGCACTTCGCGATGCCGAGCCAGCCGCGTGCGGCCCCGGTGAACGGGTGGCCGGCGGGGCAGGTGGTGCGCCAGGGGTCGCCCGGGTCGACGGAGAGACGGTACGCCGGGCGCGGGAGCAGGATTCCGGTGGCGGCGCCCCAGAGCGCGGCGAGGGCAGTCAGCGTGGCGTACACCCCATGACCGTAGGCCCGCCGCCGGGCCCGGTCATGGGTCCAGGGGCCCACTTCCCGCACGCCAGGACCCAGATCCGGGCTCGAGGGCGGTCACCGTCGCCTCTGGACGCTACGGTCTACGGCCATGGGTACATGGCGAAACGGCACGGGACGGCTCACGGTCGAGGCGGCCGAGGGGACCGAGGGGGCAGCGGGACCGGACGCCCCGGGCGCCCCGGGCGCCCCGGTGGAGGTGGCGCTGGAAATCGCCGCCTCGTACGGGACACGGCGGCGCGGGCTGCTCGGCCGTTCCGGGATCGACGGGGCGCTGCTGATCACGCCGTGCAACAGCATCCACACCTTCCGGATGGGCTTCACCATCGATGTCGCCTACCTGGACCGTTCGTTGAAGGTGCTCCAGGTGCACACGGTGAAGCCGGGCCGGCTCCATATGCCCCGGCTGCGCGCCCGCCACGTACTGGAGGCGGAGGCGGGGGCGATGGAGCGGTGGGGGCTGCGGCCGGGGGCCCGGGTGAGCGTCACGGACGTACCGTCCGCGTAACGCGGAAAGGTCAGAACAGGCCTTCCGCCGCCGCGACCGCCAGCAGCGGGACGGCCGCGAAGAGCGCGGCGCCCAGGCAGATCAGGGCGGGGACATAGACGGGGCCCCAGGTGCCGGGTCCGGCGATCGTCGCGCGCTTCCGCGGGGACTTCGGGTCGTAACTGACCCGGACCGGCGCCCCGACCTCGTACCCGAACATCCCGGGCCGGTCCTTGAACTCGACGGCGGTGCCGTCCTCCGTGCGGAACGTGAAGACGAACTCGGGGTGGGAGCTGGGCGCGTTGCCCGAGGCGACGCCCGAGGTGGTGACGGTCCGGCGGTCGACGCACCGCCCTTCGGCGCGCCGTCCGCCGCCGAGCAGGACGAGGACCATCAGGACGCGCCGGGCGAAGTGGCCGGAGACGGCGAGGGCGAGAAGCCCCACCAGCAGGAAGAGCGCTTCGATCCCCACGCCGTACTCCGATCTCACTCACTCGTGCCGCTCAGGTCCCCGCACTTCAAGGGGACTTCCCACTTCAGGAAGGCTCCCTACTTCAGGGAGACACTGGCGATGATGTCCTTGATCTGCTGATCGGACAACAGCCCCTGCTCGGCGTTGACCGTGATGAGGAAGGGCCGGTCCTTGGTGTCCAGGCCGGTCACCATGACCCCCGCCAGCGGGGTCCCCTTGGGCGGCTGTCCGTCGTCGCCGGTGGAGGTGGAGGTCCAGTCGATACGGCGCGCCTCCGCCGTGTCGCCCTTCGCCGTGGCGACCTCGATGTCGGTGGTGTCGACCGGGGTCGCGCCGAGCTGGATACGGGCCTGGGCGGCCGTACCGGCCATGTCGACGTCGTTGATGCCGGTGCCGTAGTCGAACTCGACGTAGATCGCGCCGACCGGGGAGCCGTCCTTCCGCTGGACGGCTCCCGCCGCGTCCCCCTCCGGCAGGTCCCCGGCCGCGAGCTGCTTGAAATCGGCCGGGTGCGCGACGGTGAGCCGGTCGGTGGTGAGGGTGGACCAGCCGTCCGGGGTCGTCGCCGCGTCCTTGGCGCCGGTGCCGCAGGCGGCGAGGAGCGTGGCGGCGAGGCCCGCGGTGAGGGCCGTACGGACCCCGTACCCGACTCGCGACGTGACGGACCTGACGGACGCGACGGACCTGACAGACGTGTTCATCCTTCTGTTCCTCTCCGTTCCGTCACTTGGCGCAGTAGCTGTACGGCACGTACTCGCGCTTGCCGTCCCTCGGCGCACCGAGGAACTGGGCGTCGCTGAGCGTCTCGGACTTGTTCTCCATCGAGATGGAGGCCCCGAGCGAGATGCCCACGTTCAGTTCGAAGCCGTACTCCTGCGCGTCGGACATGCCATCGTACGTGGTCTTGCTGGACTTGCCCTTGTCGAACATGAGCTGGCCGAAGGGGTCGTCGTCGCCGGGGCGGCTGGTCGGCACGTTGGTGTCGAGCATGTACGCGAAGGGCGCGGTCCGGTCGCCGTTACCGTCCAGCCACGCCTGGCCGATGGCCCGGTCGGCGTCGCCCTTCTCGCCCTTCTCGAAGGAGACGGTGTTGGTGACGACGCTGATGTCGCTGCCGCCGGAGTTGTCGGTGTTCTTGCCGCTGCCGCCGCGCTTGTCCTTGCCGTCCTTGCCGTTGCTGCCGCTGGCGCCGGTGGACGAGCCGGTGAACGTCTCGGTGGTCTGGGTGAAGTCGATACGGAGCAGTTCGCCGGTCTCCTGGTCGCGGGTGACGGTGACGGTGGCCGAGCGCTCGCCGGTCGCGTGCTTGCCCTGCTCGACGGGGCCCGCCTCCACACCGGCGCCGATGGTGCCGTCCGCCTTGACGGAGTAGGTGTACGACTGGGTCTTGCGGAAGTCGTCCCTGGTGACGAGGGCGTCGGCGCTGATCTTCACGTCCGCGCCCAGCTTGCCGCTGAGCTTGCTCTCGTCGCCGGCGCTGAGCGAGAGCTCGCCGCCCGCCTTGCCGTAGACCCCGACCGAGGCCTGGCTGATGTGGCGGTCCTTGAGCTTGTCCTCGACGCGGTTGCGGATGTTCTCCTCGTCCTTGAGGGGGCCCTTGCCGAAGAGGTAGAGGAAGCTGTCGCCGACGCTGGCCTCGGCGCCGCCCGGGGAGGTGCGGCGCATCTCGTACATCTTCAGCTTTTCGAGGTCCTCGCGGAAGGACTCGGCCTCTTCGCGGCTCTTGAAGACCCAGGTGTCGCCGTTGCTGACCTTGACGCCGGCGCCGAGGTCGACGGAGCCGGTGCCGAGCTTGCCCAGCTTGCCGCCGAAGCCGCCGGTGACACCGGCGCTGGCGGAGTCGGTGAAGGTGGTGTAGATGAGCTGGTCCTTGTCGTCGACGACCCCGTCGCCGTTGACGTCGTAGTTGGCCTGCATGGTCCGGTCCATGAAGCCGTAGTCCTGGCCCCACTCGAACCAGCCGACCTTGACCTTGCCGCCCGCGGTGTCCGAAATGGTGGATATGGTGCAGAGCGGGGGCTCGAAGTCCTTGTCGGTGAGCGGCTTGTCGGCCTTGTCACCGCCGCCGGAGGTGCAGCCTCCGCCGCCTCCGCCGCCCATGGCGCCGACGGCGCAGCGGATCCGGTCACCGATGGAGCCGCCGATGCCGGCGGCGCTGATGCCGAGCACGATGGCGACGACGACGATGATGGCGCCGAGGTACTCCATGGCGGTGGCACCGGTGTCGGCGCCGAACCCACGCCCCCTAGCCCGCCCGCGGCCCCCCGCAGACCTCCGCTCCCCCGCAGACTTCCGCTCTCCCGCAGACCTCTGCTCTCCCACAGACTTCCGCTCCCCCGCAGGTCTGCGCTCCCCCGCGCGTCCGCTCCCCCGGCTCACCCTCATCGCTCCCCCTCGCGTATGCGGTCCACGGCATATCCGGTGACCGCTCCGGCCACCACCACGGCGCAGGACATCAACAGGCCTTCGAGGGACACCCGGTCCCACCTGAGAACCAGGTTGATCACCTGGGCGAAGACGGGGACCGTGAAGACGGCGAAGGCATGCCGTACCGGCAGGTCCCGGAAGGGCTCACGATGCGCGCGCGCGGAGACCCAGGCCGCGAGCGCCACGCAGAGGGCGTTCGGGAGGTGGATCAGGAGCAGCCGGCCACCGAACGATTCCAGCCGCTCGGTGGAGGCCAGCGTCTCGTAGAGGTAGGTGACTTGGAGGTACGAGGCCACGCCGAGCGTGACGAACCCCGCGGCCCAGGCGGCGGCCATCGCCATCAGCCCGCCGCTCTCCTGCGCCGTATCCCCGTAACCGGCTCCCCGGTACGGCGGCCCCCCTGTCCCACGCATCCGCGCAGCCCCCTGTGTATTGACGTATTGGCCGGATCTGACCGGCCGATCTTAAGGGGCGGGGCAAGGCGGGGGCGTGGGCCCAGGGGCCCAGAACAAGACCCAAACGCGAGTTCGCGCCATTCGCCCCGTTCGGGGCGAGGGAAACCGTTCGGGGCGAGGGAGAGGGATAACCCCGTTCAGCAGGAGAGTCGAGAAGGAATAAGAAGGAACCGGAAAGGACGGGAAGAGATCAGGGAGGACCAGAGAGGAACAGCGGGGATCAGCGGGGATCAGCGGGAGTCAGGGGAGATCAGGAGGGATAGGTGACGACGAGCATGGTCACCCCGCCCTCGGAGATCCAGGGGCCGTGGGGCATGCCCGGCGGGCGGCACGCGTACTCGCCCCGCGAGAAGGTCCGCCCCAGCGTCAGATCGCGCATGTCCCCCTCCACCAGGTAGACCTCCTCCCAGAAGTCGTGCCGGACGACGCCGGACGCCGAGGTGTCCGTACCCGGCTCCCAGCGGACGAGCGCCGTGCGACGCCCCCCGCTCCCGTCAACGGCGAGGGTCTGCTCACGCACCCCCGGGGCCGCGCCTTCGGGCGCTTCCCACTCTCCGTCAGGACGATGGAACTCAAGCTCGGGCTTGGCCCGCTCGGGCTTGGCCCGGCCGCCCTCGGCATGGAGACCGGGCCGCCGATTGGCCAGCACAGAAACCTTGCGCCGCACCAAGCCGACCTCCTCCACATCGACATCCCCCACCAGCAGCCCGGGCCCCGCGTCGAGCCGCTGCCGTACGGTGCCGTCGGGCCCGATGAGGGCGCTGTGGCCGATTCCGGTGGGCGCGGAGGTCGTGGGGGTTTGCCCGGAGGCGGCCGGATCGGCCTGCCCCACGGCGGCCAGCCAGACCGTGGCGTCGAGCGCCCGGGCCCGGGTCAGCAGCTCCCACTGCTCACGCTTCCCGGGCCCCGCGCCCCAGGAGGCGGGGAGCAGCGACAGCACCGCGCCCGCGTCGGCATGGGCCCGGAAGAGCTCGGGAAACCGTACGTCGTAACAGGTGGCGAGCCCGATCCGGACGCCGTCGAGTTCGAAGGTCACCACTTCCGAGCCGGGGGCCACGGTCCGGGACTCGGCGAAGCCGAAGGCGTCGTACAGGTGGATCTTGTCGTACGCCGCCTCCACGCCGCCCCCGGTGGCCAACACCGTATTCCGTACCCGCCCATCGGGGGCCGGCGTGAACATCCCGGCGACGACCACGACTCCGGCATCCTCCGCGATCCGCCGGACCTCCGTGGCCCAGGGCCCGTCCAACGGCTCGGCCAACTCCCCCAGCGGACCCCCGAAACAGGCCATGGCCGCCTCAGGAAACACCACCACCCGAGCCCCCGCCTCAGCCGCCCGCCCCGCCTGCTCACGCAGCAAGGAAAGATTCCGCTCGGGCTCGGGACCACTGGTGATCTGACTCAGCGCGATACGCATGGGTGCCTCTCTCTTCCCTCCCAGCCGATCGGCCGATCGGCTGGCTGACCGGCTGGCTGCGGGCGACATGCCCCAGGGCCCGCCTCTCGTCTCCGCGCTTCCAGCACGTCCGGCGAATCCACGACAGGTCCGTCGCCTCCCCCGCCCGCACCCAAGGCAACCTGATCGGACGCCCACGCCACCACCGGCCACAATCGGAAACGCCCACGTCCGGCTCGCCCGGAAGCGCCGGAAACTCCTTGCCTCCATCCTCCGTATGCGCCAGAAACACTGCGTCGAGTTCGTCGACCGCGCGGACGAGGGGCGCCCGCAACTCTGCCGGCACGTTCGCCAACCGTACGCCAACCTGATCACGGGCCCGCAGATCCCGAACGTACGACTTCACCGGATAACGCCCGGTCGGCGCCCAGTCCCCCGCCATCCGACGCACGAGCCGTTCCCACAGGAGCAGTTCCTCCCGCCCGGTTGATCTGATCCTGGGCGTGTGCGGCGCGATCCGGGTCCACGGCCATCTCGAACTTCTTGGTGACCGGGACGGCGATGCTCTCCGGCTGAACGCAATACCCGTACCTCATTGTCGCTACGCGAAGACCTCCAAGAAGTAGTCACCTGACGCCAGATCGATCACCATCCCATACGTGGCCGCAAGGTAGGCAGCTTCACGGTCACCGATCGGATAGCTCTCGACAAATGACCCGACAGCCTGCCCACAAAGCACAGCAAGCGCCTCTACATCCACTCCTTCAAGATGCGCTTCCGAGATCAGTTCATCCGTATTCGCATCAAACCTGGAAACAACAAATCGAGCAGCAGCCATACGCCCCCCTGGAGCAGCTTCAACTCCTCCATGCCGACACCACCGTGGACCCCGCCCTGCCATACCCATCTCTCCACCGCCCCACCCCGATCAGCGCTTTCAGGTCAACGCGGCCCAGTACCCCGCCCCCAAGGCACCCGCACCGGCCGCCGAAACCACCACCACCCGCGTTCCCCACCCCCCGCACCCGCCTCGCCCAACATCACAAAGACTTCCTCGCAACCCTGTTCCTTCGTATGGGCCAGAAACACCGCGTCAAGCTCCCCAACAGCCCGCCCCAGAGGCCCCCGCATGTCCCCCGCTGCCGCCAACCGCGCCCCAAGACGATCACGGACCCGCAGATCCTCCACGTACGACTCCAACGGATAACGCCCTGTAGGCCCCCACTCCCCCGCCATCCGCCGCACCAGCCGCTCCCACAGGAGCAGCCATTCCCTGTCCCTGTTCGCGGTGTCGACCCCGTGTGCGACGCCCTCGGGGTCGACAACCACGACAAAGGCGTCCGTTGTGGGGGTCGCGATCACTTCTTCTCGGAAGATTTCCGGGATCAACCGAACCCGAGCCGACGGAAACCGGGCAATGGGTTCCTCTACCACCGCGACCGTGTATGCGAGATCGGGGCCATCCGACTGATCGACGCGAGCCCGAGTGATCGCACCCTCGGGGGTAGCCGCCCAGTAGGCAGACGGAATGGCCTCTTCTGCATGCCACAGCAACACCGTGTCGAGTCGCTGCGAGAGCACGGCCGCCAGTTCCACGACACCAGGAGCCTCGGGGAAATTTTCCGCCAGTTGAATTTCCAGCAGGAGGGCCACATCCCCGCCAAGTGCCGCGTAGTCACACAACACAGGCGCCTCCCAGTCCCGCCCTTCCAGGGGACCATCCGAATCCGCCGCGTCCACTGCGGCTGGATTCACGTGCAAGATCTCAGCGAGGACATCGCCGAGACGGGAGGGTTCGAGCACGTCAGCAGCGAGAAAATTATAGATCACCTATACGTCCCCTCATAAACTTCCTTGGCCTTGGACACTCGCTCTGGATGGTTAGTGAACCGAGGATTCCTGTTGAGCTGAGGAGAGGCCGAGACATCACCCTTATGTTTTGCTACCTCGATCAGAGCAGCATATTCGTGCGTATCCATCTCGACCATACCAGGACCTGATTCAGGATAGACCCTTCCGGTTTCCTCTACTCCATAGGTTCGCCCGCCGACCTCGTACCGATTCCCATCCCTCAGAAGATTCGCCCTCCCTTGAGCGATAGCCTCGATGTCCTTGTCAATCTGCTTCTCGTAACCGCGCAGAATTACGGTGTTCTTCGCCGCCTGCGGCTTCTTCTGGTGCGCGACGCCCCGAAGGTAGTGGCGGTCGTTCGGCCGCTTCAGCTTCAGTCCGGCCGCAGGACCAGGGATGTCCTCCCTGGCCTGCCATTCACATCCATTGTTGTTGTGGACGAGAACGTTCTCGGAACCGATACCGACGTAATACGTGTGGATTCCGGCGACAGCCAGGTCATAGGTGGTCCGACGCTGAACGTATCGGAACACGGATGTCACCTGCGTGGACGTCCCCGCCGAGGTCATCAGCCGGTCACCAGCACGTACTTCACCGGCGTCCTCCCAGAGGCTCCGGTCGGGGAGCCAGAACGGGTGCGTGTCCGTGGCGGTCAACTGGTGCGTGGGCCCCCCGGTCCGAACCGTCAGACGGGTGAAGTTCTTGTCGTCCTTCGTGATGAACGTCCGCGTCACAGGACGCCCCGCCGTGACACCAGTCAGCGGATCCGTGGCCGTGACCTTATCGCCGACACGTACGTCCTGAATGGCACGGTGCGAACCGTCCGCCATCAGCACCGGGGTATCAGGCAGAAAACTGTGACTGGCGGGGCATACGCTCGGAGTTTTGTCCGGCTTCCGCGAATTCCCGCTCGCCGCCTCACGCCCAGGACGAGCCCCTCTGTCCAGCGCCTCGCCGCCGGGCTTTCCCGTCCGACCATACTTGCCGAGGCGTACCGCCTTGGACAGGAGTCTGGTCTCGCCATAGCCGGGGATGAAGAGGGAGCCGATGTTCCAGCCGACGGCGCCTATGGCTCGGCCGTATTCGCCGTTCTTCCACAGGTCGCGGGCCTCGTCGCCGATGAGCATGTCGTCGGCGATCGTGTCCACCGTTCTGCTGGATGCCTTGCCCCAGTTCCAGATGGCGCCGAAGTAGTCGCCGTCCGACCATTTCCCTGCCGCGCCTCGGGAGTCCTTCTCCCACTGGGCGGCCAGGAGTTCGCCGTATCCGCCGATCCCCTTCAGGGTGTCCATCGGGTGGGTGACGGTGTCGAAGAAGCCGGTGACGTCGCCCCAGAGGCCGTCGACCACGGCGCCCTTGAAGAAGCCGCCCACCTGCTCGACCCCGCAGGAGAGGACGCGCCATCCGCCGCAGTCGTCGCCCTTCTTTTCGGCCTCGTCCGCCTTGTCGGCCTTCTCGGACTCCCTCTCCTCCCCCTTCCCTTTCTTCTCTTCCTGCCGGCCCTCCTGGCTGTCCCGCGAGGCATCCTCGACCGGGCCCCGCCCGTCGGCCGCTCGTACATCACCGGGCGCACCGTCACCCGGAGCGCGCTCTTCGGCACGTACGTCCGCGTCCGTGCCGTTGTCGCCCTGGCCCGGGGCGAGGCACATGCCGCCGCCGAGTGAGCAGACCGCCGACTGGAGACCGCCGGTGATCCGGCCGCTCACTCCCGTCGCGACCAGGCCTCCGATGAGCGCCACGACGACGGCGATCAGGCCCAGGTACTCCGTCGCGGTCTGGCCTCCGTCGCCGCGCCACCGGATCATGCGGGCGAGGCGGAAGCGGCGGTGCGGGGCGCGGGCGGACGGGGTGAGGCGGAACCAGTCGCGCGAGGAGGGGTGGCAGAGGAGTGCGGCGGTCGCCAGGGGGAGGAGCAGTTGAGTCGGCCCGTGCCCGCCGCCCTCGGCAAGCGTTCCCGACGCACCGAGAAGCAGCCAGCCCTGGACCGCCAGCAGCCCCCACCGGACCCGCACCCCGCCCGTCCACACCCGCCGGGCCAGCACCAGCCCGGCCACACCGGGGGCCGCCGCGTAGGCGATCAGGCCCAGGAGCCGGGCATCCATGGTTCCGGCCGGTGCGGTGGCGATCAGCGCCCCGGCCCCGCCGATCACCGTCAGGGCGAACAGTGCCCGTACGAGCGTCAACGCCTCGTACAGGGAAGGGGGCAGCGGCTCCTTTCCCGGGCCGCCCGGGAACACCCCGGGGCTCGCGGGCGGTACGGAGGCTCTCCCTCTTCCTGACATGTCCCCGGACTCCCCCTCAGCAGCACGTCATGTCGACCGAGGAGCCAGTTCAGCACATTTGCTATAGCAATGCAATCCGTTTCGCCGCCGACTGATCGGCACCTCAAATCATGAAGTTGATGGCGCTTTTGATGGCTTCTGCCCGGATTCATGGCAGGGTGTGCAATCAGTTGCTTACGCGATGAGCATGGCCGGTGTACGACGATGCTGTTCGTCAGCATGGTCCAGCCGCTCAGCCCGTCATCCCGGCCGCCCGGCCCGGTAGGGGCGGAAGAACTCGCGCAGTTCCTCGGCGTACAGCTCCGGTTCCTCGAAGGGGGCGAAGTGGCCGCCTCGGGCGGGTTCGGTGACGCGGGTGGTGTTGGCCATGCGGTCCAGCCAGGCCCGGGGCGGGCGGACGACGTCGCCGGCGAAGAGCGAGAAGCCGGAGGGCACCTCGACGCGGCGGGCGAGTTGCGCGGGCGGGATCGCGGCGTTGGCGGCGTACATGCGCATCGACGAGCCGATCGTGCCGGTGAGCCAGTAGAGCGTGACGTTGGTGAGGATCTCGTCCTTGGTGAAGGAGCGCTCGATGTCGCCGTCGCAGCCGCTCCAGCTCCGGAGTTTCTCGACGATCCACGCGGCGAGTCCGACGGGCGAGTCGGTGAGTCCGAAGGCGGCGGTCTGGGGCTTCGTACGGTGCATGGCGGCGTACCCGCCCTCGGTCGCGCCCCAGGTCGCGACGGTGTCCATCCAGGCGCGTTCCTCGGGCGTGAGGTCGGCGGGGTCGCCGGTGAAGACGGGCAGGCCCGCGTCCATGCGGTGGACGGCCACGACCCGGTCGGGGTGGTCGAGGCCGAGGTAACGGGTCACATGGCTGCCCATGTCCCCGCCGGCCGCGCCGAACCGGGGGTAGCCGAGGACCGTCATCAGCTCGGCCCACAGTCCGGCTACGTCCATGTAGTCGAGCGGGGCGCCGGCGGGGCGGTCGGAGTATCCGTAGCCCGGCAGGTCGGGCACGATCACGTCGAACGCGTCGGCGGGGTCGGCGCCGTGCGCGCCGGGGTCGGTGAGGAGCGGGACGACCTTCGAGTAGCGCCAGAAGGAGTCGGGCCAGCCGTGGCTGAGGAGCAGCGGGAGGGGCGCGGGTCCGGTCGGTGCGCCGGGGGTGGTGGCGGCGCGGGCGTGGACGAAGTGGATCCCGAGTCCGCCGACCGGGACGCGGAAGCGGGGCAGCCGGGCGAGCGCCGCTTCCTGGGCCCGCCAGTCGAACCCGTCCGCCCAGTAGGCGACCAGTTCCCGGAGGTAGTCCAGATCGGTCCCGAGCGACCAGCCGGCCTCCTCGGGGGCGTCGGGCCAGCGCGTGGCACGCAGCCGGGTGCGCAGGTCCTCAAGGGCTTCGGGGGTGGCCTGGGGGGCGAAGGGTTCGGGGGTGGGGGTGGAGGTGGGGGTGGAGGTGGGGGTGGAGGTGGAGGAGGCGGGTTGGGGGGTGGGGCGGGGCGAAGGGTCCGACATGGCTGGCATGTTAGGCATGGTAGGCACGCCGGGCTTCGCGAGGTCGTCGGTCTGGTGGGGTGGGGTGGCGGTGGGGGCGGTGGGGGCGGTGGGGCACAGCATGATGGCGGCGGCATCGGCGCCGCCGCCATCATGCTGTTTCCTCTTCCTCTGTTCCCACAGGGCACACCCGGCGAGCCCGCGGGCTCCGTGTACTGGGTGGGACGGGGGGCGGGCTCGCCTACGACGCCTCGCCGCGCGGGAAGGAGACCTCCACCCTGCGGTTCTTCTTGCGGCCTTCTTCCGTGGCGTTGCTCGCGATCGGGTAGTCCTCGCTGTAGCCCCGGACTTCGTAGGTGATGCCGGAGGTGCCCAGCTGCTGGTTGAGGACCTTCTGGACCGCGTCCGCGCGCTGCTTGGAGAGGACCTTGCCGTGCTCGTAGGAGCCCAGGTTGTCCGTGAAGCCGAAGACGCGGATCTTCTTGGCGTTCTGCTTCTTGATCTCCTCGGCGATCGCGGCGATACGGCTGTTCGCCTTGCTGCTGAGGGCCGCGCTGTCCTTGCCGAAGAGGACCTCGGCCTGGAGCGCGAACTTGATGTCGGCGTTGCTGTCCTCGCGGCGCTCGTCGCCGCCCTCGTCCTCGACCACCTGGACGATGTCGAGCACCTTGGCCGGGGCGAGCGTGCCGCCCTGGGGGAGCTTCAGGCCGGGGGCGTTGGGGTCGACCTCGACCGGTGGCTTGGCGGACGCTTCGGTGCCGGGCGGCACGCTCGGACCGTCGTCAGCGGCGGCCGCCCCGGCGCCGAAGACCTGGGCGGTGGCCAGGAACGCGAACGCCACCGCCGCTGTTCCGGCGGTACGCGCTCGCCTCGTACGGATACGGGTGTACGTCATGTCGGCCCTCACTCGGAGATCTTCAGCGAGGCGACGGCGAAGGTCGGCAGCGCGAAGTCAACGTCCGTGGTGCCCTCCGGCGGCGCGGGGAACTGCATGAAGACGGGGGCCTTCTTGCCGGGCTGAAGGGGCAGCAGCCCCATCGTGCAGAGGCAGCGGTTGTCGGTGTCGCGCAGCACGTAGTAGCGCTTCTTGCCCGCCTTGTCGATCAGCGTCGCGCCCGCGACGGAGTTGGGGCTCTGCGCCACCATCTGTGTCTCAGAGCCCGCGAATCCACCCATGTTGACGACTTGGTCCGTCGGGTTGTCGATCACTCCGCTGACCGTGACGAAGCCACCACTGTCCCGCTTGACCTGGTTGACGACCAGGACCACACCTCCCCGCCCGGTGACCTCGGCGAGCTTCACATTCGGGTCCGGCTGGTCGGCGGAGGAGTCGTCCTGCCCCTTGCTCTTCTCGGCCGACGGCTGCGAGGACGAGGTGGACTCCGTCTTCTTGCTGTCGTCGCCGTCTCCACCACCGCAGCCAGCCACAGTCAGGGCCAGCGTGACCGCCATCGCGGCCACCGCCACTCCCCTGCGGCCCTTCGTGATGCGCCGAATGCTCATGTCTGCTTTTCCTTTGTTCGTCATTCGCTGTCAGTCCGCGTCAACCAAGTGCACGGTGAAGAAGGTCTCGCTCAGGTTCAGCCACTCACCCGGATGGGCTGGATCGATGGTGACGTGACGTCCACCGTGACAGGTGAAGTCGATCGGACTGGGCTTTTCGTCCTCGTCTTTACCATCGTCTCCGCCTCCACCCGGGGAGGCGCTGCCCTCGGGTTCGGGTTCGGGGCGGGGGAGGGAGCACCGGAACTCGACGACGGCCTTGGCGCGGGCGGTGGCGTGCTTCTGGTCCGTACCGGGAATCACCGACTCGCCCACGGTGTAGCGGGTCTTGACCTCTACCGTGAACTCGTCGCTCAGGAAGCCGGGCCGCGAGTAGCAACCGCTGCCGGCGCCGTCGATGGACTGCACATCGGCCCGGTTCTTCGCGGCGAGCACCTGCGCCTGGGCACAGGGGCCGGGATCCGTGAACCTGCCGTTGTTGTCGAAGAAATCGTTCAGACCGCCCGGCAGCAGCAGGGCGGCGAGGAATCCGGCGCCCATCTCGTCCCGGGCTTCCTGCGCCGCGGCGAGCGCCGCCGCGTCAGCCGCTCCTTGTGCCCCGTTGCGGGTCGCGGACGCCTTGCCGACAGTGAAGAACGCCAACGCGAGAAAGAGCAGGCCCGCCACCATCACGATGTAGATGGGGAAGGCCTGCCCTCGATCGCCGCGAAGACGCTGGATCATCCGGCGGTGATGGTGCCCACCAGCCCGGTGATGCGCTCCGTGATCGCCGAGCCGATACCCGAGGCCACCATGCCACCGATGATCGCGACGACCACCAGGATGATGCCCAGGTACTCGAACGCCGTCTGGCCGCGGTCTCCGGCCTGGCGCTTCTGGATCTTCGAGACGGCGGTGTTGGCCCAGCCGTTCACGCGGATCTTGGTGTCGACGGCGGCCTTCAGCATCATGTTGTTCGACATGGGGTTCCCCTCCAGGTTCGGCCGACCGCCTGCCGGCCGACGTGTAAGTCTCTTCGGTGTCGTTCCCGTCTCCGGCTTCCTCCTGGCCGGTTCCGTTGGCGACATGAGAAACGTACGCCGGACCACCGGGTGCACCAGAGGGCCCCAGGGCCCAATCCAGGGCCCAAAGCGGCTTCTGGGCCCTCCCGTTCGAGGGCTGGGCCCGCAGGCCCAGGTGCAGGGGTGCCTCCACCGGGGCCGCCGTGCCCGCCACGTCCCCGGGCACGCTCGCGCCCGTACGCGGCCCATGCGGCCCCCGTACGGTCACCTCGTCCCGCGAGCTCCCCCGTTCAGCCATGGCCGACCGCACTCCTTCCCGCTCCCCCGCCCGGCGTCGTGCCGAGCCACTTCGCGATGGCTTCGCTCCGGCTGCCCGAGTGCAGCTTGGCGAAGATCCGGTTGATGTGGTTCTTGACCGTCTTCTCGCTGATGAAGCAGGTGGCGGCGATCTGCTGATTGCTCATGCCGGACGCGATCAGGTCCATGATCTCCACCTCCCTCGAACTCAGCCCGAACTCCTCGCGGTTGTGACCGGGGGCACCCTGCGGTCCACCCCTAGACTGTGCCACATCCGATTGCATTTGCGAAACCCCTTGAGGGATTCGAGGCACTTCTGGTAGCAACCCACCCGGCCTTTGGCCGGTTTGGGGGCCTCTGGGCGACGGAACTCCGGGAGCGTTTGCATGTGCATTCGCATCAGGCTCGGGGGGTCTGATCGGAGCCGCCGGCTGCGCCTCCCCGCCGTACGGGACACCCGTCGTGTACACCGCGCCGAGCCCCTCCGGGAGCGGCCGGTCCTGGAGCGGGGACGGGCCGCTGCGCATGTGCTCCAGCAGAGCGTTGGCCGCCGTGGGGGTGAAGTGGGCCCGGCCCTGCTTGATGTCCCGTACGGCCGAGACGAGCTGGTCCGCGGTGAACTCGCCGTGGACCAGGTAGCCGCCGGCCCCCAGCCGCAGCGCCTCGTGGACGATCTCGTTCTCCCGGCTGTACGTCAGCATCATGACCGGGGATATCCGGACGAGGTGCGGCAGGGCGGAGATGCCGTCGACGCCCGGCATCCGTACGTCCAGCAGCACCACATCCGGGCTGGTCCGCTGGGCCACCTCGTAGGCCTGGCGGCCGTCCGCCGCCTCGCCCACCACCTCGATGTCGTCCCGGCCCGAGAGCAGCACGGTCAGCCCGGCACGGACGACCGGGTTGTCGTCGGCCACGACCACCCGCAGCGGTACAGGGGCGGCGGGGCCGGGGAAGTCCGGCAGCCCGGGGTGCTCGCCCGGGGGCGGGGGAGCGGGGAGCGGCATGGAGGGCAGTGGGGAGTGAGGAGCCCCGTCGTGCGCCGACGTGTACTGGGACGCATGACGTGGCGTGGGCTGCTGCCCTGAAGTGCGGGAAGGGTCGTCCGGCATCGTGCGGTCTCCTCTCTGGGGAGTCGGGAGCGGAAAACGGAGCGGAATCCGATGGAGGAAAGTCATGGGTGGTCAGGGCGGCGGCGCCGCGCCGAGTGCCGCCAGCGGCAGGTCGACCCGTACCTCCGTGCCCGTCGCCGCCTTGCCCTTGCCGATGCGGATACGGGCCCCGATCGCGGCCGCCCGTTCCACCATGCCGACCAGGCCGAAGTGGCCGGCCCGCCGGAGGTCGTCGAGGGTGATGCCCGGGGGAAGTCCCCGCCCGTCGTCGTAGACGCTGATACGGAACTGGTCGCCGACCGTGCCCGCCGACACGTCCACCCGGGTCGGCCGGGCGTGGCGGTGGGCGTTCTCCATCGCCTCCGAGGCGATGGTGAGGAGCTGCCGGGCCACGACGTGCGGTACGGCCGGTACGGGCGTTTCGCCGAACCTGCGGAAAGACACGGGAAGTTCGCTGCGGCGCCCGAAGTCCTGGGTACGGGCGTCCAGCTCGTCCAGGACCGCCACGCCGCCGTCCAGGCCGGACTCGCGGCGCAGGTCCGAGAGGAGTTCACGCGACTCGCCCGCCGCGCGCCGGGCCGAGCGGGCCACCAGCTCCGCCTGGCGCCGTACGGTCCCCGGGTCCAGCCGGTCCACCGACCCCGCGAGCCCCTCAGCGGCCATCGCGAGACCGTGCAGCGTCTTGGCGACCGAGTCGTGCATCTCCCGGGCGAGCCGGGCCCGTTCCTCCTCGACCGCCTCGCTCACGGCGAGCCGCGCCCGGGTCTCGGTCAGCGCCTGGCTGGCGCTGCCGAAGCGGAGCAGCAGGCCGCGCAGGGTCACGCCGACCGCGCCGGCGATGACGCAGAAGCCGGGGAGGAGAAGCCCGGTGGTGAGGAGGGAGTCCAGCTTCTCGTTGGTCAGATAGACCAGCGCGAGGAGCAGGATCTGGAGCGCCGTGAAGAGGCTCGCGCCCCGCCAGCCGTAGACCAGTCCGGCCAGCAGCGGGGTGCAGACGGTGACATACGCCAGGGTCGAGTCGGGCGTGGCCGTGATCAGCAGGAGCGCGCCGAAGAGGCTGTCCGCGCCGAGCAGCCAGGGGTGCTTGAGCAGCAGCGGGCCGAACCGCTCCCAGTCGCGGAAGAGGACGTACGAGCCCATGAACGTGACCAGGACGGCCCCGCCGACCAGCACCGTCGGCGCACCGGGCGCGGTGCCGGCCAGCGCGAAGGGCGTGGCCATGGCGATCATCGCCAGCCGGAACCCGAAGACCTGCCGGCACATCGCCTGGAGCGCGTTGAGCTGGAGCGAGAGCGCGGGCGCCGGTGGCGGCTCGGCCGGCACCGTCCGTACGTCCATGGTCAACCCGCCGCGCCATCGGGCCAGTTGGCTTGCCATGAGCCTGACACCGCCTTCCAGGACTCCCCCGTGATGTCGGTCATGTCAGCCGCCGAGGAAGCTGAAGTCCACGTTCGCGCCGTACACGAAGCCGACGGTCAGCAGCACCAGCGTGCCGGGCAGCAGGAACGAGGTGACCGCGAAGGTCGCCTTGGGGACGGCCTTGGCCGCCTTGCGCCGCGCGTTCTGGGCGTCCGTACGGCGCATGTCGTTGGCGATGGCGATAAGGGTGTCCACGATCGGCGCGCCCAGCTCCTCGCCCTGCTGGAGCGCGGTGACGAACATCGCGACCTGCTCCGAGTCGTTGCGCTTGCGCAGCTCCTCGAAGGCCTGGCGGCGGCTGACGCCCATGTCCATCTGGCGCAGGGTGATGCGCAGTTCGTCGGACCAGGGGCCCTCGTACTTCTCGGAGACGCGGTCGAGCGCCTGCCGGAAGCCGAGCCCGGCGCTGACGACGACGGCGAGGACGTCGAGGAAGTCGGGGAGGGTGCGCTCGATGTGGTCCCTGCGCACCCGGACGGCCGACCAGATGCCCACTTCGATCCAGAAGAGCCCGAAGAGGACCATCACGGCCGCCAGCAGCACCTGGCCGCGGATGATCATCGAGAAGGCCCCGGCGAAGCCGAGCGCGCCGTAGACGGCGCGCCGGGCGGCGTAGCGGTCGATGGTGAGACCGCCGGGGTTGCCGGCGAGGTCGATCTGCCGGCGCTTCTTGTTGACCTGCTTGGGCCCCATCATCCGCAGGATGGCGGGGGCCCAGCGCATGCCGAGCCGGTCGATGCCGGAGCCGACGGCGCTGGTACGGGTGGAGCCGACCTCCAGGGCGACGGCGAGGTCGCCGGGGAGCTTGGCGTCGGCGCGGTACATACGGATGCCGTGGAGGGCGCCGTACACGCCGAGGCCGACCACGAGTGCGAGCAGGAGTTCCATGGGTCTGCCTCCCCCTTCAGATGTCGATACGGGACAGGCGGCGGATCACGACGAAGCCGATGGCGTACAGGACCAGCGAGACGATGACGGCGACCTGTCCGATGAGGGCGCTGGTCATACGGTCGAGGGCCCCGGGCATCACGGCGTTCAGCAGGAGCAGCGCGGCGAAGCCGAAACCGGGGACGGCGTACGCGGTCACGGTCACCTGGGAGAGCTGGGTCTTGACCTCGCGGCGGGTCTCCTTGCGCTCCTCCAGCGTCTCGGTGAGGTTGCGCAGCGAGCTGACGACCGTACCGCCGGCCCGGTTGGAGAGCACGAGCGTGGTCACCAGGACGACCAGCTCACGGGAGGGCAGCCGCTCGGCCAGCTCCCCGAGTGCGCTGTCGAGCGACTCGCCGACGGCGAGCCGGCGGGCCACCCGGGCCAGCTCCTCGCCCGCCGGGGCCTCCAGTTCGTCGGCGGCCATGGAGAGCGACGTACGGAGGGCCAGGCCGGCCTGGGTGGCGTTGGCGAGGATGCGGGAGAGCTCGGGGAGCTGGTTGATGAAGCGCTCGGTGCGCTTGGTGCGCTGCCAGTTGAGGAAGGTGTTGGCGCCCCAGAGAGCGGTCAGTCCGGCGAGCGGGCCGAAGAACGCGGCGAGGATGGAGGAGGCGATGGTCCAGAGCGCAACGACCGCGGCGAGCATGTAGACGAAGTACTCGCCCGGGGTGATGTCGAGGCCGGTCGAAGCCAGCTTGAGTTCGAGCTTCTTGCCCAGCTTCGTCTTGCGGAGATACCGGTCCAGCCCGGCGAAGCGCTTCCGCCGCCCGACGATCGGTATCTGACCGGTGGTCGAGAGCCGGTCGACGAGCGCCTGGCGCTGGGACTTGCCCGCCGCGTAGGCATGCACGCCCATGACGCCGAGCAGGCAGCACAGCAGCGTGACGCCGATCGTGGGCAGAACGAGATTGTTCATGACGGGCTACCTACTTGGCCTCTCGGGTGAGGAGCTGTTCTTCGGACGCGGCGACTCCGAAAGCCTGCGGAATGGGCTGGTTGGCCATGTAGAGACGCTCGGCCACGCGTCGCGGAAGCGGAAAGTACTGGAAGGTGCCGTGGATCTGTCCGTCGGCGTCCATGGGCTGGGCGTTGAAGCGGACGGCGCTGACGATGCGGTACGCGTCCCTGCCGTGCGAGTCGAGTACGGCGATCTCGGTGACCCGGCGGGAGCCGTCGGCGTGCCGGGTGAGCTGCACGATCACATCGATGGCGCTGTTGATCTGGTCGTGCAGCGCCTCGAAGGGGATCTTGATCTCGGACATCGACGCCAGGGTCTGGAGACGCATCAGCGCGTCCTCGGCGTTGTTGGCGTGCACCGTGGCGAGGGATCCGTCGTGACCGGTGGACATCGCCTGGAGCATGTCGAGGGACTCGCCGCCGCGGACCTCACCGACGACGATCCGGTCGGGGCGCATACGGAGGGAGTTGCGGACGAGGTCACGGATGGTGATCTGGCCCTTGCCCTCGACGTTGGCGGGGCGGGACTCCAGCCGGATGACGTGTGCCTGCTGGAGCTGGAGTTCGGCGGAGTCCTCGATGGTGATGATGCGCTCGCCCTCGGGGATCAGCCCGGAGAGCGCGTTGAGCAGGGTGGTCTTGCCGGTGCCGGTGGCGCCCGAGACGATGATGTTGAACTTCGCCTGGACGAGGCCGGAGAGCAGCAGCACCATCTGCTCGTCCAGCGAGCCGAAGGTGAGCATCTCGGTGAGGGTGAAGGCGCGCGGGAAGCGGCGGATGGTGAGCGTGGCGCCGGTCAGGGCGAGCGGCGGGATGATGACGTTGACACGCTCGCCGGACGGCAGCCGGGCGTCGACCATCGGGTTGGACTCGTCCACGCGCCGGTTGACGGTGGAGACGATGCGCTCGATGGTCTGCATGAGCTGGTCGTGCGAGCCGAACCGCATGGGGAGCTGTTCGACCCGGCCGCCGCGCTCGACGAAGATCTGGTCGGGCCCGTTCACCATGATTTCCGTGACCGAGGCGTCCTCCAGCAGCGGCTCCAGGATGCCGAGGCCCAGGGCCTCGTCGACGACCCGGCGGATGAGCTGGGCGCGCTCGACGGTGGAGAGGACGGGGCCCTCGCGGCTGATGATGTGGCCGAGGACGCGTTCGAGACGGGTCCGCCGGTCGGCCGCCGCCAGGGCGGACATCTCGGCGAGGTCGATCTCTTCCAGCAGCTTGGCGCGGTAGGTGACGACGAGGTGGCTGTCCTCCCCCGTCGCGCCGTTCTCCTCGGGGGAAGTGATCCGTGCCCGCAGGCTCATGGTGCGTAACTCCTCGGTGATGCTGGCCTGCTGGGGTGCCAGCGGGGCCGGTGAAGCTCGGTGAGGCCGGTGGTGCTCAGTTGACAGGCATGGTGGAGCTGCGGGTCGCCTTGCCCCAGCGGCCTTCCATGCCGGGGATCACGGACGGGATCTTGAGCTTGACCGTGTAGGTCACATCGCGGCCGTTGTAATGGACTTCGGAGTCGTAGGTGTCGCTCTTCCTCAGCCAGCGGCTGATGGAGCTGCGGGCCGCCGCGTCGGGGGTCAGCTCCCGGTCCAGCCAGTCCTGGCTGGCCGTCCGCGCCGCCACCCGGGCCGCCGTGCCCGCCTGGTTCGCGGTGTACGCGGCGATCCCGAGCTGGATGGCGAGGAGCCCGACGATCAGCAGGAGGGGTATGAAGCCGACGTACTCGATGGCGACCTGGCCCGCGTCGCGACGGCGCCGGCGGCCCTGGGGACGGGCGGTGGTGTTCTCGCGCTCTCTCATGGCTCAGCTCTCCTTGACCGAGGTGGCGTTGCCCTCGACCGGGAACGGGAAGTTCAGCACGCCCGGGACGAGTACCGGGACGTGGAGCTTCACGATGGCGCGGTAGAGGCCGCGCTCTCTTACGCAGTCGACTTCGGCCTTGCCGGACCACGCGTTCGGCAGGTCCTCCTTCGCCGCGCGTATGCACCGCGTCTCCTGCGCGTACGGCGCCGTCGTACCCACCCGCGCCCCCACATCCGCCGCGTTCCCCGCGAGGCTGAACGTGTAGCCGATCAGCGCGCACTGCCAGAGCGCCACCAGCAGCAGGATGATCAGCGGGAAGACGCCCACGAACTCGATCGCGGTCTGCCCGCTGTCACGGCCCCGGCCACCATCCCGGCGGCCGGTCCGGCGACCGCCCCAGCGGCTGACCCGGCGGCTGACACGGCGGCCGCCCCGCCCGGGCGGACGGCAGGCGTGCTCCCCGCCGTCCGCCGGCCCCGGCCGGTCCTGTCGTTCCCCCGAAACAGACATGATCAGCCATTCCCCTTCCTGGAGCCGGAGCCCGGGCCCGAGTCGGCACCCGGGCCGCTCGGGCCGCCTCGGCGGCGGCGGGTGCCTATCGCGCCCCGGTCGTTGTTGCGGAACTTGCTGTTCTTCTCGGCGGGCTCCGGGATCTTGACCAGGCCGAGTTCGCCGGCCAGGCCCCACAGCGCCTGTTTGACCACGCTCTTGCTCTCCAGCTCGTGGAGACGGCCCGCGTCCACCACGCCCTGGAGTTCCTTGAAGTTGGACGGGACCGCCGACTGGGCCAGCCTGGTGCCGGTGATCTTCTGGATCAGCGGGGGCTGGATCTCGGTGGCGCGGCTGTAGCGGTTGACGACCGTCATGGTCTCCTCCGCCTTGCGGATCTGGAGGCGGTCCCACATCCGTACGATGCGCTTGGCGCCCCGGACCGCGATCACGTCCGGGGTGGTGACCAGGAGCGCCGTGTCGGCCATTTCGACCGCGGTGGCGTTGGCCCCGGTCATCTGGGTGCCGCAGTCGATGACGACCACCTCGTACCGCGAGCGCAGCGCGCTGACGATCTGGCGGACGGAGCGGTCGGTGACCTCCTCGCCGCGTTCGCCCTCGCCGGGGGCGAGGAGCAGGGCCAGGCCGCTGGCGTGGCTGAAGACCGCGTCGGAGAGGACCCGGGGCGAGATGTCGGTGATGGCGGCCAGGTCGACGAGGGAGCGGCGGAACTGGACGTCCAGGTACGAGGCGACATCGCCGGCCTGGAGGTCCATGTCGACCAGGGCGACCGTACGGCCGGAGGCCTGGGCCGCCAGGGCGAGCTGGATGGCGGTCAGGGTGGTGCCCACGCCGCCCTTGGCGCCGGTGACGGTGACGACGGTGCCGCCGGGGCCGGTGAAGACGTCGCCGCCCTGGCCGAGGTGGCGCCGTACGCCTACCGACCACTGGGCGGCGGCCTGGAGGCGGTTGGCCAGTTCCTCGTAGCTGAGGGGCATGGCGACCAGGCCGCGGGCGCCGGAGTCCATGGCCGCGGCGAAGAGTCCCGGGCTGGCGTCGGCGGTCACGAGGACGACCCCGACCGCGGGGAAGCGGAGCGCCACCTCGCGGATCAGCTCCAGCGCCGGGACCGGGCCGATCCGTTCGTGGACCAGCACCACCTCGGGCAGTTCGTCGAGCGACTCGCCGGCGAGCCGGGCGAGCAGGTCGATGAGTTGCGTCGAGTCCGACACCGGCGGCGCCGGCTCCACATCGGGGAGCTGGCTGAGCAGGGTGGTGATGGATCTGGCGGCGTCGGTGTCCCCGACGGCCGGGATGATCCTCGTGGCCATCAGTACCTCACTTGTCCTTGCCGAGCTCGTACGTGCGTTCGCCGGGACGGAGCGTGGTGTCGCTGCCGGGAGCGACGAGTGCGAGCCGGACGTGCTGGGCGAAGGACTCCGCGTACGCGATGCGCTGGGCGTCCAGCGTCTTCAGGGCGAAGGTGATCGGCACGGCCTCGGTGGTCTGGTTCTTGGAGTCCCTGCTGGGCTCCAGCGCCGTCAGCTTGCCGACGTCGAGGACCTTCGCGTTGGAGACGATGATCTTCGACTGGGCCGCGGCGCCCTGGTTCTCGGCGGCGAAGGTGGCGAAGACGTTCACCGAGGCACCCGGGGTGATCTTGCCGGCCACACCGGTGGCGGCGTCGATCATGATGGCGATCTCCTGCTCGCCGGGCTGGAGCGCCGGCCGCTTGACGATCATGTCGTTCTGGAGGAGCGAGCCCTTGCGGAGCTGAGTGATGGCGACCTTGCCGCCGACCTCGGAGAGGTTGGTGACGGCATTGTCCGAGAGCCAGCGCTTCGGCATTTTGATCTTCTCGAACTGGTCATTCCGCAACGCCTCGTAGGGGGCCACGTCCGACTTCAACTGGTAGGCGACCACTTCGGGGCCGACCTTCGAATTCACATCGCTGATGACGGAAAGGACACCGACGAACGCGGCGAAGGCACAAAGGACGGAAAGGAGCAGAAGTATGACGCCACGGCGCTGGCGGGAGTTCATGGACCGTACAACCTCGATCGGGGACGTTGGTGCGGAACGGACGGAAGCTGTTGGGCGAGCGGAAGCGGTTGGTCGAACGGAAGCGGTCGGGCGGCCGGCCGGGTGAGCGGTCGACCGGATCGTACGAGGTGGTGCGAGCAAAGCGAAGGGTGTGGGCCGGAAGGTGACGGGGCCGCACCCGGCCCGCCTCGTACGCCGGGGACGTGTGCCGCCCCCGCGCCGCGCGCTGCCCGGCAGGTGTCACTCTCCGCCCTCGTGGGCCGGTTGTCCGCGGGGCACCGTGGCGGTTCCGTAGCGGCTCCGCGAGGCCCGTGGTGGCACCCGGTCCCCGTGGCTACGGCTCCTGACCCACAGGAGCCCCATCGTTCAGGACACCAGTTGGCCGAGATTGGTTCTCGGGAGTGTGCAACGGCGAGGAACAGAAGCCGCACCGGTCTCCTATCAGCTCCATTCCGCACCAATGGCACCTTTCGCGCCGTACCGACGACACCAACTGGTAGAGCACGGAGATGTCCGGGAGATGAGCGGCGAATTCGACCAGCTTGCCGGTTCCCCACCACCGGGCGGAACTGGCGGGCAGTTCGGCCTCGGCCACCCCGGCGACCTTCCATGCCGGGGCGAGCGTCTCGGTGACCCACTCGGACTGCGACTGCCCCCGGGCGACCAGGAGCTGGGTGGCGAACTCGGGCCCGGTCAGTTCGCCGGCCCCGACCCTGACGAGCTGCGGCTGCGGACTGGCCACCACCCCGAACTGCGAGCCCGGGACCCAGGACCTGGCGTGCGTCTTGAGGCTGACGGGCACCCGGTCCAGCTTGGCCACGGAGCCGAGCAGCGCGCCCGCGTGGATGTAGTGGGCGAGCAGCCGGGCGGCCGACGCGACCACGCCGGGGCTGAAGTCGCAGATGGAGAGCTGGCGCAACTGCCGTACGAGCACGGCGAGCCCGAGCGGCGGCAGCTCGGAGCGGAGCAGCGCGACCCGGTCCGTCTCCAGGACGGACCGTACGGCGTGCAGCCGCCGTTCGTACGCGGGCGGGAGGGTGGACGGATAGACGGCGACGACATAGCCGTACTGCTCGACCAGCACCTGCATATCGGTGAGGGCGTCCTCGAACGACTGCTCCCCCGGCGGTTTGAAAGCCGCTGCGGTGGGCGTCTGCTGATCCTGGGCCGGCAGCACCAGGTCGGTGCTGGTGACGGCAATCGCTGTCGACACGTGCTGATTCCCCGTTTCCATCCGGTCCCCAGACGCAGCCCGCCGGGAACCGCGGGTCGCTCACTGCTGAATACACCCGCGTCGGCACTTTATCCAGCTCAATGCATTACTACCAAGCGTTCCATCTGACGAAGCACCATAAGCGTTCACAGGTGGGCGTTCTGGACAAATAGGAAAGAATATCTTGGCTATGGGCGCGACCTGCGGGGATTGCCCTCGCGCCGCATATGCCACCACCTTCACCGGAATGTGAAAGCGGAACGATTTCACTCCGTATAAAGGTCATGGCCACAAATCCTTCACCGCAGGACCGGGCCACCGTCGGCGCCCTTCAGCGACCCAACTCCATTGGCGCGGACCAATTTTACGCCCGTCGAACAGGTACTCGGCAAGAGAATCCGCCACGATCTTCATCCGGGCACGCCCGCGCCGCCACTCGGACCCGGCCGGGCGCCGAGGCGGGCGCGGGGCGGGGCAGGGTCGGGCAGGGAGAGCCCTACCAGGGGATGCCGTACCAGGGGATGGCCCTCCCAGGGGATTTCCCTCACCTATGGCCCTACCAGGGGATTTCCCTCACCTGCTGCACGCAGAGGACGACGAAGAGCAGCCCCGCCGCCGCCAGCATCACATTGCTGAGGAGCCCGTTCCGCCACTCGGCGGGCGTACGGGAGGAGTTGAGCAGCCAGATCAGGGTGAGCGCGAGGAACGGCATGAAGAACGCGCCGAGCACCCCGTACGCCACGACCAGGCCGAACGGCTCGTTGAGGAAGAGCAGCGCGATGGGCGGGAAGGTCAGCCAGAGCAGATACCCCCGGAACGCCGGCGACCGCTCGCGCGCCCCCGACGCGACCTCCTCGGCGCCCGCATCACCGTCCGGGGCCGGGCCCGCGTCCGTACCCCCGCGCCGGATCCGGTCCACGAAGTCCGCGAACATCAGGCTCACCCCGTGCCACACCCCGATCAGCGAGGAGAACGACGTGGCGAAGAAGCCGACCAGGAAGAGCTTGGCGGTGGCGGGCCCGAACCGGTCCTCCAGCACCCCGCCCAGGTCGACCAGGCCCCGGTCGCCCGAGGTCAGCGCGATGTTCGAGGAGTGCAGCAGCTCGGCGCCGATGACCAGCATCGCGACGACGAAGAGCCCGGTGGTGACGTACGCGACCCGGTTGTCGAGCCGCATGACCTTCATCCAGGAGGAGTTGGTCCACCCCTTCGCGTTGACCCAGTACCCGTACGCCGCCATGGTGATCGTGCCGCCCACCCCGCCGATCAGCCCCAGCGTGTAGAGCAGCGAGCCGTCCGGCAGCACCGGCAGGAGCCCGGCGAAGGCGCCGCCGAGGTCGGGCGCGACGCGGATCGCCACGTACATCACGACCACGAACATGACGCCGATCAGGGCCGTCATGACCTTCTCGAAGACGGCGTACCGGTTGAACCAGACGAAGACCAGGCCGACCACCCCGGTCACCACCGCCCAGGTCTTGAGCCCGGGCCCGTCCGGGAAGAGCGCGACGACCGGGAGCGCGCTGGCCGACATGGCGGTCGCGCCGTACACGAACCCCCAGACCACGACGTAGATCGCGAAGTACACCGTGGTCCACCGGCCGAGGCTGCGCCAGCCGTCGAAGAGGGTGCGACCGGTGGCGAGATGCCAGCGGCCGGTGGCCTCGGCGAGGGAGATCTTGACGACGCAGCCGATGACCGCCGCCCAGAGCAGCGTGTAGCCGAACTTGCTCCCCGCGATCAGCGTGGCGACCAGGTCACCGGCGCCGACCCCGGTCGCCGCGACGACGATCCCGGGCCCGATGTACGTCCAGCTCGACTTACGGGGCCGGGAGGAGGGGGAGGCTACGGCGGCGGCGCCGGTCGCGGCGCCGGTCACATCTCCGGTCGCGGCGGCGTCGTCGGCGGTACGGCCGGATCCGGTCGTACGGTCCGATCCGGCCCCGGGATCCTCCGTACCGGCGCCGCCGCCCAGCCCGGTGTCCGTGGTTCCTGCCATCCGTACATCGCCTCCCGCTCGCCCGCTCGGCTCGTTACGTGACCCAAGTCACCAAAGCGGGGCGGCGATCATCGCGCAAGAGGGCCTGCACGGCACGTCACCGGAGCTCGGTCTGTCCAGTCCGTCCGATCCGGCCGGTCCGGACAGACTGGACAGACCGGCCGGACCGGACAGACAGGGCCTAGATCACCAGGCTCAGCAGCGCCGCCACCACGAAGCCCGCCACCGACAGCACCGTCTCCAGCACCGTCCACGACTTGAGGGTGTCGCGCTCCGAGATGCCGAAGTACTTCGCGACCATCCAGAAGCCGCCGTCGTTGACGTGCGAGGCGAAGATGGAGCCCGCCGAGATCGCCATGATGATCAGGGCCAGGTGGGCCTGCGAGAGCCCCTGTCCCTCGACCAGCGGGACGACGATGCCCGCCGTCGTGACGATCGCGACCGTCGCGGAGCCCTGCGCGACCCGCAGCACCACCGAGATCAGCCAGGCCAGCAGGATCACCGGCAGGCCCACGTCGTTGAAGGTGTCGGCGAGCGCGTCGGCGATGCCGCTGCCCTTGAGGACCGCGCCGAAGACCCCGCCGGCGCCGACCACCAGCAGGATGTTGCCCACCGGCTTGAGCGAGGCGGTGGAGACCGTCTCCAGCGACGCACGCGACCAGCCGCGCCTGATGCCGAGCAGGTAGTACGCGAGCAGCAGCGCGATCGTCAGCGCCACGAACGGGTGACCGAAGAACTCGATGACGGAGCGGATCACCGAGGGGTCGAAGGCGATGGACGAGAACGTCGCCAGCAGGATGAGGATCAGTGGCGTCCCGATGATGGCGAGGACCGTGGAGAGCGCGACGGGGTTCTCGTTCGGGGTGACGCCCGCCGCCCGCTGCTCGGCGGCGACGGCCGCCTTCGACTCCTCCGCCGCCTCGACCATGTCCTGCGGCACGTCGACGTAGAGGCGGTTGCCGATCCAGGCGGAGTAGACCCACGCGGCGATGACGGCCGGGATCCCGACGACGGCGCCCATCAGGATGACCCACCCCAGGTCGACGTCGAAGAGTCCGGCCGCGGCGACCGGGCCCGGGTGTGGCGGCAGGAAGGCGTGGGTCATGGAGAGCCCGGCGAGCAGCGGCATGGCGTACAGCACGATCGACTTGCCGGAGCGCTTGGCGGCGGCGTACACGATCGGCGCGAGGACGAAGATGCCGACGTCGAAGAAGACCGGGATACCGAAGACGACCCCGGTGACACCCATCGCGAGCGGGGCGCGCTTCTCGCCGAAGAGCCGGAGCAGCCGGGCGCTCAGCACCTCGGCGCCGCCGGAGACTTCGAGGATGGCGCCGAGCATGGTGCCGAGCCCGATGATGATGGCGACATGCCCGAGGATGCCGCCCATCCCGGATTCGATCATGGAGACGGCGGCGGATTTCTGGACCGTACCGAAGAGTTCGGTGACCGAGAGCCCGGCGGCGAGGCCGACGGCTATGGAGACCCCGAGCAGCGCCACGAAGGGCTGGAGTCTGATCTTGATGATCAGGACGAGGAGCAGGGCGATACCGAGGGCGGCGACGGTCAGCAGACCGGGCGTACCGCCGATGAGCAGCAGCAGCCCGCCGGTGTGTGGCGGTACCTCGGGGGCGGACGGGTCGGCGGCGAGCAGCATGGGGGACCTCTGACCTCTGCTAGGGAAGCGGAGCAGGACATGGCGCAGGACATGGCGGTGCGAGGGCTGCTGTGCGGAGTTGCGCGGAGCTGTGCGGAGTTGCGCGGAGCTGTGCGGAGTTACGTGTACGGAGGCGGTACGTGTACGGGGGCGGTACGTGTACGGGGGCGGTACGTGTACGGGGGGCCTCCTACCGCCGGCGGGAGAGGTCACCGGCGGCAGGAACGTACGGCGGAAACGTACGGCGGAAACGTACGGGGAGGACAGGGCAGTTGGTGCCCGTGTGTCAGCCGAGGACGGCGAGTACGTCGATCTCGATCAGCAGGCCGGCGGGCAGCCCCACGTACACCGTCGTACGGGCGGCGGGCGGCTGCGTCAGGCCCTGCTCCGCGAAGTACGCGTTGTAGATCTCGTTCAGCTCGGCGAAGTGGGCGACGTCCGTGAGGTAGACGCGGACCATCATCGCGTCGTCCCAGCTCGCCCCGCCCTCCTCCAGGATCGACTTGACGTTGGCGAGGGTCTGGAGCGTCTGCTCGCGCAGGGTCGGGCCCGCGGGCGTCGGCGGCTGCCCCTCGACGGCGGGGAGGAAGCCGACCTGGCCCGCGACCTGGAGGATGTTCCCCTTGCGGACACCGTGCGAGAAGCGCGCGGGCGGGGTGGTGTGGGTGGCGGGCGTCAGGGCGGTCTTCTCGGTCATCGGGGAAGTTCCTTACTCGGAGGAGGGGTTGTGCTCGCGGGGGTTCCGGAGTACTCCGCGCTGATCGCGTCCGCCGTACGGCGCACCAGCGGGAGGAGGGTGAGGAGTTCGTCGGCGCCGACGACGACATTCGGCGCCGAGACCGACATCGCGGCGACGACCCGGCCGTCCGCGCCCCTGATCGGGGCGCCGACGCAGTTGATGGACCCCTCGTGGCCGCCGAGGTCGGTGGCCCACCCCTGTTCGCGTACGGCCGCCAGTTCGGTGAGGAAGGCGGTGGCGTCGGTGGTCGAACGGGGGGTGTACACGGGGTAGTCGAGGCGGTGTGCGAGGGCGCGGCGCTCGGCTTCGGGGAGGTCGGCGAGGAGCAGTTTGGCGACGGCGGCGACGGTGATCGCGACCGGCCGGCCGATCCGGGAGTACATCCGGACCGGGTAGCGGCTGTCGACCTTGTCGATGTAGAGGACGTCGTCCTCCTCGCGTACGGCGAGATGGACGGTGTGGCCGCACCGTTCGTTGAGCGCGACGAGGTGCGGGTGGGCGATCTCGCGCAGGTCGAGGTTCTCGACGGCCTCCTGCGCGAGCGCGAGGAGCCGGGCGCCGAGCCGGTACCGCTGGTTCTGCTGCCGGTAGACGAGGCCGTGTTCGTGGAGGGTGCGGAGCAGCCGCAGCGCCGTCGACTTGTGGACGCCGAGCCGCTCCGCGACCTGCCCGAGGTCGGCGGGTCCCTGGGCGAGCAGCGGAAGGATGCTCAGCGCGCGGTCGACGGTCTGGCTCATGGGGTACGTACCTCCGGCTCGCCCGGACCCGTCCAGCCCGGTGCGAGTCGCAGTGTGCCCCACTCCTCCTCGTCCAGGGCGGCGAGCCGGTCGGCGAGGTCGCGGGCGGGCGGTACGGCGAGGTCGCCGGGGACGGTGAGGGTGGCGGCGGCCATCAGATGCCCGTGCCGCAGCCGGGCAGCGACGTCCAGCCCGCGCAGGGTCGCGGAGAGGAACCCGGCGGCGAAGGCGTCCCCGGCCCCGACGGGCGCGACCACCTCGACCCGGAGGGCGGGCACGGAGGTGACGGTGTCCCCAGGGTCGTTCGTACGGTCCATACCGCTCGTACGCTCCGTCCCGCCCGGACGCTCCGTCCCGCCCGGACGGTCCGCACCACTCGCACGGTCCGCACCACTTGCACGGTCCGCACCACTCGCACGGGTGTACGCGACCGCCCCCTCCGCCCCGCGCTTCACCACCAGCGTCGCGGGCTCCGGAAGCGCCGCCCGGATGGCGTCCGCGCCGTGCACGCCCCACGCCTCGGCCGCCTCGTCCTCCCCGACGAAGACGAGGTCGGCGCCGCGCGCGAGGTCGAGCAGGACCCGGGCGCCGTCCGCGTCGCGCCAGAGCCCGGGGCGGTGGTTGATGTCGAAGGAGAGCAGCGGCCGGCCGGCCGCGGGGCGGGTGAGTTCCCGGGTGAGGGCGAGGCAGCCGGCCGAGAGCGCGGGGGTGATGCCGGAGAGGTGGAGCACCCGCCCGGCCCACAGGTCGCCGTACGGGAGGGAGCCGGGGGCCAGCGCGGAGGCGGCGGATCCGGCCCGGTAGTAGGCGACTTCGTGGACGTCGTCGGCGCGGTCGGTGGCGGTACGGAAGTAGATCCCGGTGGGCCGCGCCGGGTCGCGCCGTACGCCCGAGGTGTCCACGCCGTACGCGCCGATCGCCTCGACCAGGTGGTCCCCGAAGCCGTCGGCGCCGACCTGGCTGAGCCACTTCACGGAGTGCCCCGCGCCCGCGAGCGCGCAGGCGACATTGGACTCGGCGCCGCCGATGGTCCGCTCGTACGAGGGGACGTCCGCGAGCCTGCCGGGGCGCGTGGGCAGGAAGGTGACCATGGACTCGCCGAGACAGACGGCGTCCACGCTCAGGGGGACGGCGCGGCCCGCGGCCGCGGTTCCGGTCACGCTGGGGCTCCTCGTGGTTCGTACGGACCGCATGGTTCGTGCGGATCGCATGGATCGGGTGGGGCGGAAGGGGGCAGTGATACGGGCGTGGGCACCGTCGCCACCGTTGACCCGGTGTCTGCCCGGATGTTAGACACTGCCCAGCGACATACGCAATGGACGTTGCAGAGAATGCAATACGCACCCTGCCTGCGACGGCCCCGGCCATCGCACCGACGACGCACCGACGACGGAGAGGCACCCATGGCCACCGACGCGCACGCCGAGCACGTCGACCGCACCGAGCAGCCCGCGCCCGCGCACGCCGAGCACGTCGACCACCGCTTCAAGGGCCTCCCGCCGGACGCCGACGGCCTCACCCTCGGCGCGCTCGCCGCCGAGCGCCGCTCCCTCTTCACCGGCGGCTTCACCACCCCCGTCCTCACGCTCTCCGCCGAGTCCGTCGAGCACAACCTCGCGCTCCTGGAGACGTACACGGAGCGCCACGGCCTCGCCTTCGCCCCGCACGGCAAGACCTCGATGGCCCCGCAGCTCTTCGCCCGCCAGCTCGACCGGGGCGCGTGGGGCATCACCGCCGCCGTCCCCCACCAGGTGCGGGTCTGCCGGGCCTTCGGCATCCAGCGGATCTTCCTCGCCAACGAGGTGGTGGACGCCGCCGCGCTCCGCTGGATCGCCGCCGAGCTGGACCGGGACGACACGTTCCGCCTCATCTGCTACGTGGACTCCGTACGCGGCGTCGAGCTGATGGACGAGGCGCTGCGGGCGGCCGGCGCGCGCCGCCCCGTCGAGGTCGTCGTGGAGCTGGGCGCGGGCGAGGGCGCCAGGACCGGGGCCCGTACGGAGGCGGAGTGCGCGGCGGTCGCCGACGCGGTCGCGGCGGCGCCGGCCCTGCGGCTGACCGGGGTGGCCGGGTACGAGGGCGAGGTCCCGGACGCCGACGGCGCTGCCGTACGCGGCTGGCTGGGCCGGCTCACCGCGCTGGCGGCGGAGTTCGACCGGGCGGGCCGCTTCGACGGTACGGACGAGATCGTGGTCAGCGCGGGCGGCAGCGCCTGGTTCGACGCGGTGGCGGAGGTCTTCGCGGGGATCCCGGCGCTCTCCCGCCCCGTGCTGAAGCTGCTCCGCTCGGGCGCGTACATCTCCCACGACGACGGCCACTACCGCCGGATCACCCCCTTCAACCGGGTCGCGGAGGAGGGCGCCCTGCACCCCGCCTTCCGGCTCTGGGCCCAGGTCGTCTCCCGCCCCTCCCCCGGGCAGGCGTTCGTCAACGCGGGGAAGCGGGACGCCGCGTACGACCTGGACCTGCCCGAGGCGCAGGTGGTACGGGACGGACGCACCGGCGAGCTCCGCCCGGCGGCCGGGATCACCGTCACGCGCCTCTCCGACCAGCACGGCTGGCTGGCCACCGGGCCCGGGGCGGAGCTGGAGGTCGGGGACTGGGTGGGGATGGGGCTCTCGCATCCCTGCACGTCGTTCGACAAGTGGCAGCTCATCCCGCTGGTGGAGGCGGACGGGACGGTCACCGACTTCATCCGTACCTACTTCTGACGTATCCGCTTCTGACGTATCCGCTTCTGACGTATCCGCTTCTGACGTATCCGCTTCTGACGTACCTACTTCTGAGGAGGGCCGCCGTGGAGGCGATACGGAACGAGCCCGGCCGCCCGGATCACAGGGACCGCCCCGACCACGCGGACCTGGTGTTCCGGGACGTCCAGGTCGTGGACGGCACGGGCGGCGCCGCGTACCGGGCCGATGTCGCCGTCACGGACGGCAGGATCTCCGGCATCCTCCGCGCCTCCGACGCCGGCCCGCGCACGCCGCGCCCGACCGGGACGCGGGTGGTCGACGCCGACGGGCTCGCGCTCGCGCCCGGCTTCATCGACATGCACGCGCACAGCGACCTCGCTCTGCTCCGCGACCCCGACCACTCGGCGAAGGCCGCGCAGGGGGTGACACTGGAGGTCATCGGCCAGGACGGGCTGTCGTACGCGCCGGTGGACGACGCGACGCTCGCCCAGGTGCGGCAGGCGATCGCGGGGTGGAACGGCGGCGCGCCCGCCCCGGACGGCGCGCCCGCCCCGGACGGCGCGAGCGGCCCGGACGGCTCCGGGGGCGGCTCCACGGACATCGACTTCGACTGGCGCACCGTCGGCGAGTACCTCGACCGCCTCGACCACGCCTTCGCCGGCCGGGGCTTCGACGGCGAGGGCACCGCGGTCAACGCCGCGTATCTGATCCCGCAGGGCACGGTGCGCGCCCACGCGGTCGGCTGGGACGACCGCCCGGCGACGGAGGCCGAACGCGGCGCGATGCGGCGGCTGGTGGCCGAGTCGATGGAACAGGGCGCGGTCGGCATGTCCTCCGGGCTGACGTACACCCCCGGCATGTACGCGGACGACGCCGAACTGACCGAGCTCTGCCGGGTGGTGGCGCGGTACGGCGGCTACTACTGCCCGCACCACCGGTCGTACGGGGCCGGGGCGCTCGCCGCGTACGAGGAGATGGTGACGCTCACGCGCCGCGCCGGGTGCGCGCTCCATCTCGCCCACGCCACCATGAACTTCGGCGTCAACAAGGGGAAGGCGCCCGAACTGCTCGCCCTCCTCGACCGGGCGCTGGACGAGGGCGCGGACATCACCCTCGACACCTATCCGTACACCCCCGGGTGCACCACGCTGGTGGCGATGCTGCCGAGCTGGGCGAGCGAGGGCGGGCCCGGGGCGATCCTGGAGCGGCTGCGGGACGACACGGCCGCCGAGCGGATCCGGTACGTACTGGAGGAGGTCGGCGCGGACGGCTGTCACGGGGTGCCGATCGAGTGGGACACCATCGAGATCTCCGGCACCACCGACCCCGCCCTCGCCCACCATGTCGGCCGTACGGTCGCGGAGTCGGCGGCGCTGGCGGGCGAGGCGCCCTGGGAGACGGCGCGGGCGCTGCTCGTCGCCGACCGGCTCGGCCCGACCATCCTCCAGCACGTGGGGCACGAGGAGAACGTCCGCGCGATCATGCGCCACCGGGTCCACACGGGCGGCAGCGACGGCATCCTCCAGGGCGCCAAGCCGCATCCGCGCGCGTACGGCACCTTCCCCCACTATCTCGGCCGGTACGTGCGCGAGCTGGGCGTCCTCTCGCTGGAGGAGTGCGTGGCCCACCTGACCGCGCGCCCGGCGGCCCGGCTGGGGCTGCGGGACCGGGGGCTGGTGGCCCAGGGGTACCGCGCCGACCTGGTGCTCTTCGACCCCGGGACGGTGGCGGCGGGCTCGACCTTCGCCGAGCCGCGCAGGCTGCCCCGGGGGATCCCGTACGTCCTGATCGACGGCCGGTTCGTGATCGAGGACGGGCGGCGCACGGAGGTCCTGGCGGGGCGGTCGGTCCGGCGGGCCGGCTGAGCGGAGAGCCACCGGGCCGCGTGCCGGGCGGAACCGGGCCGGGCGTACGGTACGTATCTCCCGGGGGCGGGCGTGTGGGCGTGCCTGATGGGGACGGGCGTGGTGGGCGTGCCTGGCGGGGACGGGCGTGAGGGCGTGCCTGGCGGGAACGGGTGCGCGAGCCGGTTCACCCGAACTTGTGGCCGCTTCCCGGGGAACGGATCCTCCTTCCCCTTTCGCTCGTCTCTCTCCCCGGGAGAGGTGCCGGAGAGATGAGTGACAGGTGAAAGCGGTGGGGATCATGGGGCGGGCCGTATCGGCACGGGGACGGCTGCTCGCGGGGGCGCTCGTGCTGGCGAGCGCCGCGCTGCTGGCGGGGTGCGGGCAGCAGGTGGTGGAGGGGAGCGGCGGCGCGAAGACGCCCGGGACCCGGGCCGGTGCGGACGACCGGGCGGGCGGGGACGACGGGAGCGGCCCGCGCGGCGAGGGCGGCGGGAGCGGCCGGGGCGGCGGGAGCGACGGGGCCGGGGCGAGCGGTGACGACGGGAAGCCGGGGCGGCACGGCGGGCCGGCGGAGCCCGGCGGCGACGGGCGGCCCGGCGGCCGGGGGGACCACGGGGAGCGTGGGGAGCGGGGCGACCGTGACCCCGTGACCCCGGCACCGACGGGCGGGACGGACCCGGCGTCGCCGACGGGGCCGAGGCCCCCCGCTCCCCCGGCCCCGCCCGGGCAGACCTCGTCGCCGGACCCGAGCCTGCCCCCGCCCGTGGTCAGCATGGACATCGCCCATGCGGTGGAGGGCGGCGGCAAGGCGGTCAACCTCACCATCGACGACGGCCCCGACCCGGTCTGGACGCCCCGGATCCTCACGATCCTCCGGGAGAACAAGGCGCGGGCGACCTTCTGCATGGTCGGACCGCAGGCCGCCGCCCACCCCGAGCTGGTGCGCCGGGTGGTGGCCGAGGGGCACCGGCTCTGCGATCACTCGGTGGCCCACGACACCGGAATGGACCATCGGTCGCGTGCTTATCAGAAGGACCAGATCCTGACGGCGGCGCGCCAGATCGAGCGGGCGTCGGGCGGGGTGAAACCGCTGTACTACCGGGCCCCCGGGGGCGCCTTCACGCCGTACAGCCGACAGATCGCGGCGAGCGCGGGGATGCGGCCGCTGGGGTGGAACGTGGACTCGAAGGACTTCGAGCTGCCGGGCGCCGGGACCATCGTCCGCACCGTCAAGAGCGAGCTGGGCAACGGCCCGACCATCCTTTTCCACGACGGCGGGGGCGACCGTTCGCAGACGGCGGAGGCGCTGGAGCGGCTGCTGCCCTGGCTGCGCGGACAGGGCTACGGCTTCGGCTTCCCGGAGCGCTGAGCCGGACACCGGGCCGGACACCGGGGCCGGACACCGGGCCGGACACCGGGGCCGGACACCGGGCCGGACGCCGGGCCGGACACCGGGCCGGACGCCGGGCCGGACACCGGGCCGGACGCCGGGCCGGACACCGGGCCGGACGCCGGGCCGGGCCTTCCCGCACGGCGCCCCTCCCCGCACGGGACCCCTTCCGCACGGCGCCCCTTCCGATGCGCATGCGGACGCACGTGCGGGAGGGGCCCCGCGCGGGCCAACGTGGGGAAGAACACCACGCGGGGTTGGTTACGCGGCCGTAAGGTGGCGGACATGCAGGTCATCCAGTCGACGAAGCTCGCCAACGTCTGTTACGAGATCCGGGGTCCGGTCCTCGACGAGGCGATGCGGCTGGAGGCGGCGGGCCACCGCATCCTCAAGCTCAACACCGGCAACCCGGCCGCCTTCGGCTTCGAGTGCCCGCCGGAGATCCTGGAGGACATGCTCAGGAATCTGGGCGACGCGCACGGCTACGGCGACGCGAAGGGCCTGCTCTCCGCCCGGCGCGCGGTGATGCAGCACTACCAGACCAAGGGCATCGACCTGGGCGTCGAGGACATCTACCTCGGCAACGGCGTCTCCGAGCTGATCCAGATGTCCATGCAGGCGCTGCTCGACAACGGCGACGAGGTCCTCGTACCGGCCCCGGACTATCCGCTGTGGACGGCGTCCGTCTCGCTCGCGGGCGGTACGGCGGTGCACTACCGCTGCGACGAGCAGGCCGACTGGATGCCGGATGTCGCGGACATCGAGCGGAAGATCACCGACCGCACCAAGGCGATCGTGATCATCAACCCGAACAACCCGACGGGTGCCGTATACGACGACGCCGTGCTCCGCTCGCTGACCGAGCTGGCCCGCCGCCACCACCTGGTCGTCTGCTCGGACGAGATCTACGACCGGATCCTGTACGACGGCGCCACCCACACCCCGACCGCCGCCATCGCCCCCGACCTGCTGACGCTCACCTTCAACGGGCTCTCGAAGAACTACCGGGTGGCCGGGTTCCGCTCCGGCTGGCTGGCGGTCTGCGGCCCCAAGGCGCACGCCTCGTCGTACATCGAGGGGCTGACGATCCTCGCCAACATGCGGCTCTGCGCGAACATGCCCTCGCAGCACGCCGTGGCCACCGCGCTCAACGGCCGGCAGTCGATCGACGAGCTGGTGCTGCCGGGCGGCCGGATCCTGGAGCAGCGGGACGCGGCGTACGACCTGCTCACCCAGATCCCCGGGGTGACCTGCGTGAAGCCGAAGGGGGCGCTCTACCTCTTCCCCCGGCTGGACCCGAAGGTGTTCAAGGTCAAGGACGACCGGCAGATGGTGCTGGACCTGCTGCGGGCCGAGAAGATCATGGTGGTGCACGGTACGGGGTTCAACTGGCCGGAGCCGGACCACTTCCGTATCGTCACCCTCCCCGCCGCGCAGGACCTGAGGGACGCGGTGACGCGGATCGGGACCTTCCTGGACGGCTACGCGCAGCCGTAGGAGAGAAGCGACCGTAGGAGAGAAGCGACCGCGTAGGAGAGAAGCGGACGGGCCGCGACGACCCGATCATCGGATCGCACTCAACTTTAGACTGATTCCAAGGTAGGATGGTCTCCTGACCATGCCAGGAGTGCCAGGAGGCCGTCCCATGTACGAGCCGATCCGTACGAAGTCGGTCCACGCGCTGGCCGACGACGCCGACTTTCCGCACCGGAGCCGCGCGGAAGAGCTGAGGATCCAGCTCTCCGGTCATCTTTCCGCGCTGCTCGCCGTCACCGACGAGCTGGGGCTCGACGCGGCGGCGGAGGCGATAGCCGCGCAGGTGAGCCGGTTGCGCGGGGCGCCGCCCGCCAGGCACGCCGGGCTGAGCGGGGCCGACCCCGCCGCCCTGCACCGGCGTGCCCTCGCGCTGGCGGGACGTGCCCTCGTCGTCGCCGCCTCGCGCGCCGACACGGCCGCCGCGATCCTCGCGGCGGAGCGTATGGACGCGCACACGGCGGCCCTGGCCGAGTCCGTGCCCGACCAGGGCCGCGAGGGCGGGGCCGACGCCGGCGAACGCTCCGACCAGCGACTCGTCGGCGCCCACTGACGGCCCCGGTCCGCGCGCCGAGCGGGCACGCGGACCGGGCGCCACCGAGCGCGCCCCGCCCCGTTCCGGGACCCCCGTTCCGGCCGGGACTCAGCCCAGGCGCTCGACCAGCGCGTGGTACTCGTCCCACAGCTCCTTCGGCGCGTGGTCGCCGAAGGTGGTGAGGTGGCCGGGTACGAGCGCGGCCTCCTCGCGCCAGACCTCCTTGTCGACCGAGAGCAGGAAGTCCAGCTCGTCCGCCGACAGCTCCAGGCCCTCGGTGTCCAGGGACTCCTTGGTCGGGAGGATGCCGATCGGCGTCTCGACGCCCTCCGCCGTCCCGTCCAGGCGCTCGACGATCCACTTCAGGACGCGGCTGTTCTCGCCGAAGCCCGGCCAGACGAACGAGCCGTTCTCGTCCTTGCGGAACCAGTTGACGTAGTAGATCTTCGGCAGCGCCGAGGCGCCGCCCTCACGCCGCACCGCGTCCTGGCCGACCTTGACCCAGTGCCCCATGTAGTCGCCCATGTTGTAGCCGCAGAACGGCAGCATGGCGAAGGGGTCGCGGCGCAGCTCGCCGACCTTGCCCTCGGCGGCCGCCGTCTTCTCGGAGGCGACATTGGCTCCGAGGAAGACGCCGTGCTGCCAGTCGAAGGACTCGGTGACCAGCGGCACGGCGGAGGCGCGGCGACCGCCGAAGAGGATGGCCGAGATGGGGACACCCTGGGGGTCCTCCCACTCGGGCGCGATGATGGGGCACTGTCCGGCGGGGACGGTGAAGCGCGCGTTGGGGTGGGCGGCGGGCGTGCCGGACGCGGGGGTCCAGTCGGCGCCCTTCCAGTCGGTGAGGTGCGCGGGCGGCTCCTCGGTCATGCCCTCCCACCAGACGTCGCCGTCATCCGTGAGGGCGACGTTGGTGAAGACCGAGTTGCCCCACATGGTCTTCATGGCGTTGGCGTTGGTGTGCTCGCCGGTGCCGGGCGCGACGCCGAAGAAGCCCGCCTCGGGGTTGATCGCGTAGAGCCGGCCGTCCTCGCCGAACCGCATCCAGGCGATGTCGTCGCCGATGGTCTCCACGGTCCAGCCGGGGATGGTGGGCTCCAGCATGGCGAGGTTGGTCTTGCCGCAGGCGGACGGGAACGCGGCGGCGACGTACTTCGGCTCCGCCGCGCCCTCCGCCGCGCCCTCGCCCTGCGGCGGGGTGAGCTTGAGGATCAGCATGTGCTCGGCGAGCCACCCCTCGTCGCGCGCCATGACGGAGGCGATACGGAGCGCGTAGCACTTCTTGCCGAGCAGCGCGTTGCCGCCGTACCCGGAGCCGTACGACCAGATCTCGCGCTCCTCCGGGAAGTGCGAGATGTACTTGGTGGAGTTGCACGGCCAGGGCACATCGGCCTCGCCCGGGGCGAGCGGGGCGCCGAGGGTGTGGACGGCCTTGACGAAGAAGCCGTCGGAGCCGAGTTCGTCGAGGACGGGCTGTCCCATGCGGGTCATGGTGCGCATGGACGCGGCCACGTACGCGGAGTCGGTGAGCTCGACGCCGATCGCGGAGAGCGGCGAGCCGAGGGGGCCCATGCAGAACGGGACGACATAGAGGGTCCGGCCACGCATCGAGCCCCGGAAGACGCCGTTCTCACCGGTGAAGATCTCCCGCATCTCGGCGGGGGCCTTCCAGTGGTTCGTGGGTCCGGCGTCCTCCTCCTTCTCGGAGCAGATGAACGTACGGTCCTCGACGCGCGCCACGTCGGAGGGGTCGGAGGCGGCGTAGTACGAGTTCGGCCGCTTCGCCGGGTCGAGTTTCCTGAACGTGCCCTTGGCGACGAGCTCCCCGCACAGGCGCTCGTACTCGCTGTCGGACCCGTCGCACCAGACCACGCTGTCCGGCTGGGTGAGAGCGGCGATCTCGTCCACCCAGGAGATCAGCCCCTGGTGACGGGTGGGGAGAGGGTCGCCGGTGGTGCTCGCGCCGCCGGGGGTGCCGGTGCTTGCGCTGGTGCTGGGAGCCGCGATGTCGCGCGCCACGATTGCTCCTTGGTGAGGGATTTTTTGGGTTCTGCCCCTTGGGGGCCACGACCCGGACGCTTCGTAGCCGCTCATCCGGTGCCGATCGCACTCATTTGATCATCGGACTCGTCCGCCCATATGTCCAGAGGGCCTCACACGTGAGCATCGCCACTCCTGAACGGAAAGCGCGGGCAAGCTGCGGGGAACGGGCGGGAAACCGGCGGGGAAGCGGCGGACAGCGACGGAATTAACAGCGCGGAAGCCGGGTACTGGCGCGTAACTTACGGACCCGTAGGTAGCATGAGCCCATGACTCCTGCCGCGTCCGATCCGCACGCGAACCCCGCGCAGACCGAAGAGATTCCGGCCCGGGCCGAGGGAACGCCGACGACCGGAACCCCGTCCGCACCGGCCGCGTCGGTCTCACCGGACTCGTCGACCCTGGTCAAACCGAAACTGCGCGGCTGGCTGCATGCGGGCATGTTCCCGGCCGTCCTGGTCGCCGGCGTGGCCCTGATCGCCCTGACCGGCTCCACCCGCGCCCGGATCGCCTGCGCCATCTACGTTCTGACGGCGTGCCTGCTCTTCGGGGTCAGCGCGGTGTACCACCGGGGCGAGTGGGGGCCGCGCGGCGAGGCGGTGCTGCGCCGGCTCGACCACGCGAACATCTTCCTGATCATCGCGGGCACGTACACCCCGCTGACGATGCTGCTGCTCCCCGACTCGACCGGCCGGACCCTGCTCTGGGCGGTATGGGCGGCGGCCGCCGCCGGCATCGCCTTCCGGGTCTTCTGGGTCGGCGCGCCGCGCTGGCTGTACACGCCCTGCTACATCGCCATGGGGTGGGCGGCGGTCTTCTTCCTCCCCGAGTTCATGCGCGCGGGCGGGATCGCGGTGCTGGTCCTGGTGGTGGTCGGCGGGGTGCTCTACAGCGCGGGCGGGGTGGTCTACGGGCTGAAGCGGCCGAACCCGTCACCGAGGTGGTTCGGCTTCCACGAGGTCTTCCACTCCTTCACGCTCGCCGCGTTCGTCGTGCACTTCGTCGGCATTTCGCTGGTGGCGGCCCAGCACCCCTGAGCCTCCCGGAGGCCTGCTCCGCCCGGGGCGTCGCCTCCCGGACGTGGCCCGGAAGGCGACGGATACACGACAATGAGCGCCATGGCCGCCACCTCGTACTCCCCTCCGGAAGAGCAGCTCGCCCAGCTCACCCTGCGCGAGCGCAAGAAGCTGAGGACCCGCGTAGCCATCCGCCGGGCCACCTACCGGCTCATCTCCGAGCAGGGGTACGAGGCGACGACGGTCGAGCAGATCGCGGAGGCGTCGGAGGTCTCCCCCTCCACGGTCTTCCGGTACTTCCCGACCAAGGAGGAGATCGTCCTCACCGACGAGTACGACCCGTTGATCGTGGCGGCCCTGCGGGCGCGCCCGGCCGGCGAACCCCCGCTGGCCTCGCTCCGGGCCGTACTGACGGAGGCGCTGGAGACGGCGGCGGCCCGGGAGCACGAGGCGCTGGTGGCCCGGACCCGGCTCTCGGCCGAGGTCCCCGCCGTCCGGGCGCGGCTGGCGGAGACGACATCGGTCCTGGCGAAGCGCCTCGCCGCCGTACTCGCCGAGCGCACCGGCCGGGACCCCGACGACCTGGCCCTGCGGGTCTCCGTCGCCGCCGTGCTCAACACGCTCGGCGAGGCCGTCCTCTACTGGGGCGAACACGGCTGTGAGGGCGACCCGACGGCCCTGGCCCACCGGGCCCTGGACACCCTCGAAGGCGGACTGCGCCTCTGACGTGCCCGTGCCGTGCCCGTTGCCCGTACGGTGCGGGGGCCCGTACGGTGCGGGGGCCCGTACGGTGCGGGGGCGCCCGTACGGGCGCCCCGGGCGTGGGGGGGCGTCACGTCACGTCGTACGACCGCAGCCACAGCTCCAGCGTGAGGACGAGCCAGAGTTTGCCGCCCTGGCGGGGCAGGAGGGCGCCGTCCCCCTTCATCCAGGCGCGGAGCGTGGCGGGCCGGAACAGTCCGCGCTCCCGGGCCTCCCTGCCCAGCAGCAGATCGCCGGCGAGTTCGCGGAGCGGGCCGCCGAGCCACTGCTGGACCGGGACGCGCATCCCGCTCTTGGGCCGGTCCACGACCGTGGCGGGCAGCAGGTCGCGCACCGCCTCCTTGAGGACCCACTTCTCCTCGGTCCCGTTGAGCTTCCACCGGGGCGGCGTCGCGAACGCCTGCTCCACCACCCGCCGGTCGAAGAGCGGCGAGCGGCCCTGGATGGCCTGGGAGGCGGTGAGCCGTTCCACCTTGGTGAGGATGTGGTGGGCGCCCTTGGTGCGCAGATTGCAGTGGAGGAGCTGGTTGAGGAGGTGGTCCATCCGTCCCGGCCGGGGCCGGGGCCGCAGATACGGGGTGACGAACCGCTCCGGGCGCGGCAGCGTCTCCAGCACCTCCAGCGCGTCCGGGGTGAGCAGGTCGGGCAGGTCGGTGAAGCACTTGCGGTACGAGCGCAGGTAGGCGTTCTCCCGGGCGTCCTCGGCCTCGGCCGCGCCCTCCCCGTACCCGCCGTACCCCCCGCGCCGGTGTATCTCGTACACCAGCATGGGGAGGTTCTTCGGCCCGCCGAAGACCGGGTCGCCGCCCTCCCCGTTGAGCGCGACCCGCAGCCCGTCGCCCGCCACGGCCTCGGCGAGCATCAGGTTGGGCACGGTCAGCGGGTCCCCGACGGGGCTGTCGAGCAGCCCGGCGGCCTCCGCGAGCCGGGCGGCGACGGCCCGGCCGGTGACGCTGAGCACCCGGTGGCGGGTGTCGCAGTGGGTGGCGACCAGGCCCGAGTAGCCGAGTTCGTTGGGGAGTTCGTCGCCGAAGCTGATCGAGTAGGTGTGCACGGGGTGGGTGTGCAGCTTGGCGGCGAGGGCGGTGACGAGGGAGCTGTCGACGCCCCCGGAGAGCAGGACGGCCACGGCCTCCCCCGCCGGCAGCCGCCGCGCCGTCGCCTCCTCCAGCAGGCCGCGCAGGCGCAGCGCGTACTCCTCGGCGGGCGCGTCACCGCCCTCGTACCACTCGCGCACGCCGAGCCCGATCCGCTCCTCGGGCTCCCAGTAGTGGTCCTCGGTGACCGTCCCGTCGGCGGCGAGGCGGAGACAGCGGCCGGGCAGGACCTCCCGTACGCCGCGCAGCAGGGTCTCCTCGCCGGGGAGGTAGGCGAAGGTGAGGAAGGAGCGTACGGCGGCGAGTTCGAGCCCGGTGCCGAGCGCGGGCCAGCGGCGCAGGGCGCGGAGCGAGGTGGCGGCGGCCCAGGCGTCGTCGGCGCGGGCGTAGAAGAGGGTACGGGCGCCGAGGTGGTCCCGGATGAGGACGAGATCGCCCTCGTCGTGGACGGCGAGCGCGAACATGCCCTCCGCCAGCCGGATCCCGCGCGCCCCGAACTGCGCCCAGCAGCGCAGCAGCAGCTCGCCGTCCGGGCAGTCGGGCGGGGCGGCGGCTCCGGCGCGGGCGAGCGCGGCGGCGAGTTCGGCCCTGTTGTGCAGGGTGACCTCGCCGACGGCGGTACGGCCGCAGGCGGTGAAGGGGCCGGTGGCGTGGCCCGGTTCGTCGTGGATCAGGGCGGCGCCGGGTCCTGGCCCGGCCGCCGCCGCGTCGTACCGTACGGCCGCGCCCATCGCCGCGAGGTGCGACCGCGCCCGGTCGGGGGTCGCCGCCAGGCAGGCACAGAATCGCGCCACGGTACCGCCTTCTCTCGTCTCTTCTTCACCCACTGGTCTCTCCCGCGCCGGAGACCGGCCGAACGGGAGGTCACCCACACCGGAAGTCAGCCGTACCGGAGTTCACCCGCACCGGAGGTCAGCCGAAGTCGTCGTCGCTCCAGCCACCGTCGCCGTCGGAGCCCCAGCCGTCTCCCGCGTCCCAGTCACCGCCGTCACCGCCGTCACCGCCACCGTCACCGCCGCCCCCGCCGCCCTCCGCACCGCCGGAGGTGGACTGGTTCGCCGCCTGCTGCTGTTGCCGGAGCTGCTCCTCCTCTTGGGGGGTGAGGCTCTCGGGCGGGAAGTGCGCGGCGGTGACGGTGAGGGCGGCGAGGCCGAGGCCGCCGAGGACGAGGCCCATCCGGCCGCCGAACGAGGTCCGGTTGACCATGACCGACTCGCCCTGGCCCCAGACCGTACGGCCGTAGCCGATGTCGCGGCCGTAGCGCACGGTGCCGTCCGCGTGCCGGCGCTTGACGATGCGCTGCCCGAGAAGTTCGTCGGTGCCCGCGCCGCCCTCGTTGTCGTGCCAGCGCACGCGGGTGGCGCCGTCCCGCCGGCGCCACTCCTGGCGGCCGGACTCGTAGGTGCGGTGGACGCTCCCGTCGGCGAGGAGTTCGTCCCGGTACGGTATTTCGCGGGGCCTGGTCATCGTCTCGTGTCCTCGGGTCGCCGGGCCGGATCCCCGGGCCAGGTCAGGAATCCTGTCGTCCGCAGCTCACGCAGCCCGCTCCGGACGGAGTGGCCGGGCGTCCTCGGGCCGCGCACCAGCCGCAGTACGGTACGGAGCAGCCGCGCCGGAGGTACGGCCTCCACCTCGGCGGCCCTCCCCCGCGCCAGCCACTCCACCTCACGTGCCTCCAGCGCGGCGGGCAGCTCCGGGAGCGGTGACGCGGCCCGCCCGTCGGCGGCCCGCCCGTCGGCGCCCCGGGACTCGCCCGGCCGGGAGAACAGCCGCAGCGCCACCGCGTGCCGGGGCACGAGACCCAGCGAGGTCACCCGTACGCCGGGGACCGCGTCCCGCAGCGTGGCGCGCACCCGGGCGGTGAGCGCGATGCCCTCGGCGCCGGCGTCGTGCAGGACGTGCACGGTGGCGCCCTCGGCCCGGCCGAGGCCGGCCGTCAGCCGGGGGTCGAGGGGCAGATCGGCGGCGGCGAACACCGGGCAGGCGGCCTCCAGATGGACATCGTTGGCCAGCAGCATGCGGGCCACGGAGCGGCTCTGGCAGACGAGCAGCCGGGGCAGCCCGTAGTCGTGGAGATCCGGCTCGGCGGGCGCCGCGGGCGCCGGGTCGCCCGGCCGGGGCTCCAGCGGATCGGGCCGCTCCGGCGGTACGGGCGGCGGCAGGGGCGGCAGCAGCCCCGGGATCGCGGGCCCCGGGACCGCCGCCCGGTCCGTGCGCCGCCGCTCCAGCGCCCGTGCGAACCGCTCGTACGGTACGGGCGGGCCCGGCGTGAGCGGCACCCCGCGCGGGAGGGCGCGGGCCGGGTGGAGGACGCGGCAGGTCTCGTAGTAGAGCTGACGCTCGGTGAAGCGGATCCGGCCGGGCGCGCCCGCACGCTCGACGGCGGCGCCCAGGGCCCGGTCGAGCACCGCGTCGAGCACCGCGTCCACTCCCAGGCCAACGGCCCGGGAGAGCGACGTCCCCGAAGGGTCCCTCGGCTCCGTCATGGTGTGGCCTCTCCGGTGGGCCAGGTGAGGAAGCCGACCGCCTCGGCCTCCGCCACATCGGCGTCCCGTGCCCCGGTGACCCGTTCGATCACCCGCGTGACGACGGTGAGCAGCTTGCCCGGCGGCACCGCGCCCAGCGGGCCCGTCATCCCCTTCTCCAGCCACCCCACCTCGGCCTCGGTGAGGGTGCCCGCGGCCCGGAGCCGCTGGACCGCCTCGGCCGCCGGCGAGCCGCCCTTGACCGCCACGCCGGCCGGCGCGTTCATGACGGCGCGCGGGGGCAGCCCGGCGTCGACGACCCGGCGGCCGGGCAGCGCGACGCGGGTGCGCGCGGCCAGTTGGCAGCCGGCCGCGTCGGCGTCGTGCAGGACGATCACCGGCTGGGGCCCCGCCGCCACCTGATGGGCGCGGGTGACGACGGCCGTACCGAACCTGCGGGGTATCTCGTTGGCCACGAGGAACGCGGCGATGCTCGCGTCACCGCAGAGCAGCACCCCCGTGGGCGAGGCGGGCTGGGCGGGGTGCGCGATGGTCCGCTCGTCGATGACGCCGGACGGGAGCGAACCGTGGACCCGGATCCACTCGTTCATGGCCGAGCCCCGGAACCGGCTGAGCGGATACGCCTCGACGGCCCGCTCTCCGCCGCGGAGCATCGAGGGGACGGAGACGAGGAGGAAGAAGAGGATCAGGAAGCCGAAGAGGGCGAGGATCCCGACCCCGTCGGCGGCCAGCCCGGTGACCGTCAGCGTCAGGCCGACCGGCAGCCCGAGCGCCAGACAGCCGATGGCGCCGGCCTTGTTGCCCTTCTCCCCGCGCTGCTTGCGGCTGAGGGCGTACCAGAGCTGGGCGACGGTGATGCGGGTACGGCCCGCCTCGGTGAGCTTCGCGGCGACGCGCTGGATCCGTACGTCGCTGAGCCGCAGCGGGTTGGTCCTGGGGTCGAGGACGAACTCCCGGCCGCAGCGCGAGCAGGTACGGCCGGTGCGCTCGCGCTGACGCAGGTTCTCGTCGCAGTGGGGGCAGATCACCGGGGCCCCTCCAATACGGCGGCGGCCCTGCGCAGCCCGGCGGCGATCCGCTCGCGCGCGCTCACCGCGCCGATGCCGCCGACGCGCTGGGCACGCTCGATGTCGCGGAGCGCGGCGGCGAGAACGGCGTAGTCGGTGGTGGCCTGACGCAGCGTCGGCACACCGCCACCCGCCTCAGGAGCCTGGTCGCTCCCGGACCCGGAACCGGCTCCGGCCGTGCGCCGCTCGGCCTCGTCCGCCGTGATCGCGTAATCCTCGTGGTCGATGCCGAAGCCGGTGTTGGCCGCGAGGATGGTGAGCGGCCCGGCCCCCCGGTTGGCGAAGGAGTGCGGCATCATCTCGGGGATCCGGATCATCGCGCCGGGAAAGAGCCGCACTTCGGAGACCCGGCGCCGCGCCGGGTCGTACAGCCCGCACGAGGCGTGCCCGAGGCTGAGCACGATGTGCTCCCCGCCGTGGGCATGCGGGGTGAAGGCGCTGCGCGGCCCGACGACGCCGAGTTTGTACGTCGCGTTGGACGGCCGCTCCGGCGAGGTGCGCGCGTCCCCGACCAGATAGTGGGCGAACTGCCCGTCGTCGATGAACCGCAGGAACTCCTCGCTCGGCCCCAGCTCCCTGGCGCCCTCCCGGTCCGCGAAGTGCACCCGCCCGTCCGGCCTGAGGTGGAACACCTCGACCCCGTACGGCAGCTCCCGCGCGATCCGCGCCATGCCCCGCACCCCGGGCCCGCCGGACCTTCCGGGCCCGCCGTCCCCCGTACCGGATCCCCCGTCGAACATCAACGCCCCCTTGCGCAGCCGACCACGATCGCAGCGTAGAGCCGTGATCGGGAACACCCAGGACCGATGATAGGGCGGGGGTCCGACATCGCGGCCAAGTCCGGGTGAACGCCCAGGCCGGACGGCTTATCCGGACTCTCCGTCGCAGGCCACTCCGTTCCCGTCCGGGTCGAGGCGCAGCGGGTCGTCCGTGTCGCCCCGCCCGTTGACCTCCAGCCGCCCGTACCCATGGGCGGCGAGCCAGGCGCAGCGGGCCCGGGTCGTCGCGGCGGCGGTGGCCCCGCCGCCCGCCCCCGGAACAGCCGCCCCCGGAACAGCCGTCTCCGGAAAGACCGTCGGTACGCAGACGTCCGCCGCCCCGTAGTGCCGGTCGCACCCCGCGACCTGCGGGCCGACCGGCGCCGACGCCCGCCGCCGCCGGGGCGGTTCGGCGGCGCCCGACAACTCCCCGGCGAAGTCGTGCACATGGGCCGGCTCCGCCGCCGCCCCGGCCGCCGCCTGCGGCCCCCCGAGCCGCACCCACTCGGCCACCGAGGGAACCCCGTTCGCGTCCACCGCGAAGAGCATGTACCACCCCGGCGGCGCCAGATGGGGGTTGCTCGTGACGTTCAAGTCGACGATGACCGGGGCGCCGGAGCCCGGGTCGTCGGCGCCCGGGTCGTCCGAGCCCGGGTCCTCGGCGCCCACCGAGAGCGGCAGGTCGACAAAGCGCTGGTTGGGGTCGGACGAGTGGGTCACCGCCGCCGGACGGATCAGTTCCGCCTTCGCGACCGGGCGGTCGACGGTGATGCGCCGCGTCTCCCCGTACCCCCACTCCGCCCCGTCCAGCGAGGTGATCCGGGGCCGCTCGCCCCGCAGCAGGTAGGGCGGGGTGTAGAGCGAGACATGGTGGTTCCAGGTGCCGTTGCCGGGGTTGTCGCCCGTCGTCATGACGCGGCCGTCCGGCAGCAGGAACGCCGACGAGTGGTAGCCGCGCGCCTCCGGGTCGGCCGCCACCGGGGTGAACGTCTCCGTCACCGGGTCGAAGAGCGACGTCTCGTAGACCGGGTCGGCCCGGTTGTGCAGGGCGCCGCCCGTCTCCAGCACCTTCCCGTCCGGCAGCAGCACCGCCGACCCGTACATCTTGCCCTGCGCCCCGGTCTGCGGCCGCGGCCCGTCCCCGAGGTCGACCGTGCCCTGCGGGAGCGGCGGGCCCGCCGTGTAGCGGGGGTCGGGGGCCTTGAGGTCGATGAGGTCGGTGAGGCGGCCGGCCTCCGGGTTGGTGTCGATGTTGCCGCCGCCGATCGTCAGCACCCGCTGGTCCTGGGCGGGCGGCAGCAGCACGCTCGCGGACTGGTCGCGCTCGTCCTTGTTCTGGAGACCCGGCACCTCGGTCACGGTGTTGGCGTCGTAGTCGTAGATCGAGGAGCCGGTGCCCGGGGTGCCGTTGCCGAAGACATGGCTGCCGGAGTAGAAGAGCCGGCCGTCCTGCATCAGGATCATGGACGGGTAGAGGCCCCAGTACGACCAGGTCTGGTTGACCTGCCCCAGCGGGAGCCACTTCTCCTCCCGCGCCGACCACCGCTCGGCGGTCACCGAGCCGCTGGAGTCCTCGCGGAGCCCGCCGAAGGACATCACGTCGCCGTTGCCCATGAGGGTGGCGGACGGGTACCAGTGGCCGTCGTTCATGTCGTTCGTCCTGCTGTACGTCTCGGTCGCCGGGTCGAAGACGTACGACGCCTTGTACCCCTGGTAGCCGACCGTGCCGTCCGCCGACGGATAGCCCTTGTTGCCGCTCATGACCAGCACGCGGCCGTCGGCGAGCTGGACATGGCCGGAGCAGAACATGTCGTCGGGGGTGGGGATCGTCCGGTACGAGCCGTCGCGCGGGTCGTAGACCGCCGACGTGAAGGTGCCCGCCGCGAACATGTCGGGGTCGTTGCCGGACCCCGCGATCAGCAGCACCTTCCCGTTGTTGAGGACGACGGAGTGCATGGAGCGCACCGGGTTCTCGGTCGGCAGGACCTCCCACACCCCGTCGGCGCACTGCTGCGGCGTGGCCGTGCAGCCGGGGTCGGCGGGCGGCGCGTCCACCTCCGCCATGGCGTAGTCGTCGGTGGTGACGCTGCCGGTGCCGTTGACGGAGACGCCCCAGGTGATGCGGTCGGTGCCGGGCGGGACGACGGGCGTACGGACCTCGGCGAGCCGGTAGTCCGGGCTGAGGTCGAGCGTCTTGAGGTCGGTCCAGTACTGCCAGCCGCCGCCGTCGCCATCGCCACCACCGTCGCCATCGCCGGTGGTGGTGACATGCCGGAAGAGGGTGATGGCGACGTCGGGGGTGGTCGACTTGTACCAGACGGAGAGGTCGTACTGCCGGTCCTGCTCCACGGCGGGCGCGCAGGCGGCGGACTCCGTGATGAGCGCCTTGCGGTCGCCGTCGACGCGGCGGGTCAGCTCGACCTTGAGCGCGGCCGAGCCGGAGTGGGCGTCGGCGCCGGTGACGGTGGTGAACGAGAAGTCGTTGTCGCCCCACCCGGACGCCGACCAGCAGTACGGCAACTCCCCGTCCCCGCCGGAGCCGGGCGTCTCGAACCCGGGGTTCTTGACGAGGTTGGCACCGGCCAGAGCGGGGTGCGGGACGCCGAGGAGCAGCCCGGCGGTGAGCGCGACGACGGCGAGGAGGGCGGTGCGGGGGGAGGTACGGGGTGAGGTGCGGGGTGAGGTGCGGGGTGAGGTGCGGGGTGAGGTGCGGGGCGTACGGCCCTGTCTCACGGCGCGTGCGGCACGTACGGCATGTACGGCATGTATGACACGTACGGTACGTACCGTACGTGCGGCACGCGCCATACGGACCGCACGTACCGTACGGAACGGACTCGCCCAGCGACGCGCGTTCACCGCCCCACCCCGCTCTCCCGGTCCCGCCCCGGCCCGTCCGCCGAGGGCGACGGGACGGCCGGGGCCCCCGCGCCGACGGCCGTACGCGCGCCCGGGGCAGCCCCAGGAGCGGCGCCCGAGGTGCCCCCGGCCCGCGACCACCGCCGGACCCCACCACCCCGCGCCCTCGGCTCCCTCCACTCCCTCCGCACCCTCCGTTCCCGCCTCCGCTTCGGCAGGTAGACGAGCGCCTCCGTCCCCACGAACCGCACCACGAAGGTCGCGAGCAGCGCGCACACCGTCGCCGTCATCACCCCTGCCCCGAGGTACGTGACGAAGAGCGCGATCAGCGGGATCCGCAGCAGCAGATCGGCGTTGGCCAGCAGCGCGAAGCGGCCGGCCCGGTCCGCCCAGTGCCGGTGCGCTCGCCGGCCCCGGAAGAGCAGCGCCTCGATCAGGAGGAAGTTCCACGCCACCCCGAGCTGATTGGCCACCACCTCCGCCGGCAGGTAGTGCATCCCGGCCCCCGTCAGCCCGTACAGCGCCAGCAGATTGGGGACGAAGCCGCTCAGCCCGATCGCCCCGAAGGCGGCCATCCGGGCGAACGGCGAGGCCGTGCGCAGCTCCACGAGGTGGCAGAGGAAGCGCAGCCCTTCCCTGGCCGTCGACTTGGACGCGCCCGCGAAACGGTCCCGGAAGACGAACGGGACCTCGGCCGGGTGCTCGGGCCGGCACCGCACGGTGAGCTCCAGCAGGATCTTGTAGCCGAGCGGACGCAGCGCGGCGGCGGTGACGGTGCCGGCGACGGCGGAGCGGCGGACGGCGAAGAATCCGCTCATCGGGTCCGTGATACCGCGCAGCCGGCGCGGGAAGAGCGCTTTGGTGAGCCAGGTCGCGGCGCGCGAGACGGCGACGCGGTAGCCGCCGGCGAGCCCGGCGCGGCTGCCGCCCGGCAGGTAACGGCTGGCGACGACGAGATCGGCCCCGCCGTGTTCTCCGGCGGCGACGAGAGCGGGGACGAGCGCGGGCGGGTGCTGGAGGTCGGCGTCCATGACGACGATCCACTCGGAACCGGCCGCTCTGAGCCCTTCGACCACGGCGCCGCCGAGCCCGCCCTCGGGCGTGTCGCGGTGGATGACACCGACGGGGAAGGGGCAGTCCTGGGCGGCGGAGGCGATGACGGCGGGGGTGTCGTCGGTCGAGTCGTCGACGAAGAGGACCTCGCAGGGGATCCTGGCGGGGACGGCGTCGGTGAGCTGACGCAGCAACTCCCTTATGTTGTCGGCCTCGTTGAAGGTCGGGATGACGACGGTGACGGCACCGGGCTCGGCGACGGCCCCCGCTTCGAGCACCGCGCGGGTCTCCTCCAGCTCCGCACAGGTCTCCTCCAACTCCGCACGGTTCTCCTCCAGCTCCGTACGGATCTCGTCCGGTCCCGTACGGTGCTCCTCCGGTCCCGTACGGTGCTCCTCCGGTCCCGTACGGGACTCCCCCTCCGCACCACCGGGTTCACCCTCCGGGTCAGGGCCATGAGAACGGAAACTCATCGCGCACCACCTCCCCCACGCACCCCGTCAACCACATCACTCACGTCTCGGCCCACCACGCCCCCCGTATCCCGCCCGGCCACACCACCCGTGTCCCGCCCGGCCACACCACCCGTGTCCCGCTCGGCCACACCACCCGTGTCCCGGCCGTTCCCCACGACCCGGCGGATCTCGATCCGGTCCTCCCCCGTGCCGAAGACGGCCACCGGCTCCGAGTGGCCCAGTGCGTCCCGTACGGTCGGCAGGTCGGGCGCGTCACGCCGTACGGTCGGGGAGGCGACGACGTAATCCAGCGCGCGCCAGCCGCCCACCAGTGTTTTGGTCACCGCCGGGTCGAGGTCCGCCTTGTAGAACCAGATGGCGCCCAGCCCCGGTTCGTACCCCGCGTGCACCAGGTCCAGCCAGAGCGCGTCGTCCACCAGCACCCGGGCCCCTGCCCGGTCGGGCACCTCCCGCGCCATCCAGGAGGCCGCCGCCCGGTACGGGGCGTTGGCGTCGGCGGTGAGGGCGGTGCGGTCCCCGTCGTACCAACGCGGCAGTACGAGTACGGCGGCGGTCGCCGCGAGCGCCCCCAGCGCGCTCCAGCGCACCCCCGTGATCACGCGCCCTTCCCGGACCCCCGCCCCCTTCTCGCCCGTGTCCTTCTCGCCCGTGCCCCTCCCCCTCCGCCGCCGCCCCTTGCGCAGGACGGCGTGGGTGACGCTCGCCGCGCCGCCCGCCAGGACCAGCGCGAGGAACGGCAGCCCCTGGATGACGTACATCGCGGGCAGATAGCCGGACGGCCGCAGCGCGACGGCGGTGAGGAGCGCGACCGCGAGAGCCGGCCCGGCGAGCGCCCGGGCCGTCACCGACCAGGGCAGGGTGGCCAGCAGCAGAAGGGCCCCGGCGATCCCGCCCAGCGGCAGGATCCGGTCGTAATAGAGCCAGGACTGGAGTACGGCGTACGAGCCGCTGCCCGGGTCCAGGACGAAGCCTGAGCCGGGCCTGCTCATCTGGTACGTGATGCCGTCCCAGAGCGAGACATGACCGCCGCCGGGCAGCAACTCGCCTTTGAGCAGGGCGAAGAGCGGATACGAGAGCCCGGTGAGCGCACAGGCGGTGACGGCTCCGGTGACCGCGAACTTACGGGTGTCACGGTGGCTGTGGCGCCACATGGTCACCAGCAGCGCGGGCAGCACCACCAGCATCGTCTCTTTCGTGAGCACGCCGACGGCGGCGGCGAGCCCGGCCGCGAAATGGTGCCAGAGGTGGCGGTGGGGCGAGGCCGCGAGGCAGAACGCCAGCAGGATCCACATCACGGCGATGTTGTCGAGGAAGATCTCCCGCTGGAGCACCACGGCGAGCGGGGAGAGCCCGAAGAGCGCCGTCGCGAGCCCGGCGGCCCAGCGCGGCAGCCGGAGCCGCCGGGCCAGTACGTACAGGAAGACCGCACTGGCGGCGGAGACCGGCAGCATCGCGGCGCGCATCGGCGCGACCGTCATCGCCTCGGGGACGAGGAGGGAGGGCAGCCAGGTCAGAAAGGCGATCTGGAGCCAGCCGAGCGGCGGATGGTCGTACCAGTACGTGTAGTGGGCGAGGCCCTTGCCCTCCTGGAGGGCCCATGCCTGGGCGAGATAGGTGCCCTCGTCGTCGCTGAGGGTGGGGTAGTGCTGGATGTTCCAGCCCTGGACGAGGAGGATCGCGAGGAGCAGGGCGCCGCAGAGGACCAGGTCGGAGCGGGAGCGGCGGAAGCGGACGACGGGCGGGAGCGCAGGGGCGCCGGGTCTCCGGCGCGGGGCGCTCCGCGTGCCGGGAGCGGTGGCGGCGGAGGCTGCAAGCACCCCCGGCCCGGCCTGCCCGGCCTGCCCGGCCTCCGCACCTCCGCCTGCGGCCGTCGCCCCCGTATCCGTCGCCCCCGTATCCGTCCCGCCCGAGGAAAGGATGGAGGTCACGCGGAAACGTCCTCTCGGCTGAGACGTGCGCCATGGCTGAGATGGTCGCCGCGGCTGAGATGCGCGCCGACATGGCTGGTCAGCTCCCAGTCGTCGCGCCCGCGCCGGTCCCGCCAGACCGCGCGGAGCGCCGCGCCGGCCAGCATGACCTGGTAGAAGGGCCCGCCGAGGACGAGCTTCAGATAGTGCGTCAGCCGGATCCGCAGCCCGTACTGTGCCCCGAAGTCATGGAGTCCGACGACCTCGAAGACGAATGTGACCAGGGCGGTGACCAGCGGCAGAAAGGTCAGGAAGGCGACCGCGACCGGCACGTCGAGGAAGAGCGCGACAGCGATGTTGAACGGGATGACCAGTCCGGTGAACGCCTGGAAGAAGGGGGTCATCAGGGTGTAGCGGGCGAGCATCCGCTGCCCCGGGGTGGGCAGTTGGCGCCAGTCGCCCTTCCGGTACACCTGGAGGAAGCCCTGGTTCCAGCGGGTGCGCTGCTTGAGCAGCGACATCAGCGAGCCGGGGGTCTCCTCGCGGGTGACCATGTCGGAGTCGTAGGCGACGACGACCTTTTTGCCGGCACTGGAGAGGCGTACGCCCAGGTCACAGTCTTCGGCCAGACAGTTCTGGTCCCAGCCGCCGGCCTCGCGGAGCACGTCCGTCCGTACGAAGACGGTGTTGCCGCCGAGCGGGATGAACCCCTTCTGGGCGTGGAGATGGAGCCGGCTGCGGAACCAGAAGAAGTACTCCAGGCAGTTGCGCAGGCTGTACCAGCTCGAATGGAAGTTGATGAGCTGCACCCCGCCCTGTACGACATCGGCGCCGGTCGAGCGGAAGGCGTGGTCGACATGGGTGAGCAGCTCGGGGTGGACCTGGTCCTCGGCGTCGAAGACCCCGACGAACTCGCCCGCGCAGTACGGGAGGGCGGTGTTGAGCGCCTTGGGTTTGTTCTTCACCGCGTGGGTGTCGACGACGACGCGGACCCGGCCGGGATCGCGGGCGGCGGCGCGTTCCGCGACCGCCGCGGTCTCGGGATCGTCATGACCGACGATGACAATGATCTCGAAGCTGGAGTGGCTGGATTCCAGCAGTCGTTCGATGGTGTGCTCCAGGACCGCCTGCTCGTGGCGGGCGGGCAGGAGCAGCGAGAACCGGCTGACACGGCCGCCGTCGGGCGGGTCGAATCTGGTGGCGGCGAGCGTTTCGGGCGTACGCCAGGCGTGCATCTGCCACCACAGCGTGAAGGCCGCCATGCCGAAGAGCGCCAGCGAAACGGCAGCGATGAATACAGCGACGAACGCAGCGACGAACACGGACGCGAACACACGGCCCCCCTCGGCCCGGGCGACCGCGGCAAGGCCCCCCAGACCGCCGGCGCACCCGTCATCCCCCCGTGCGCATGGCTCCCCACACGCACCTGTCATGTCTGTGCTGTGAAGACTTTAGGGGGAGCCCGTGACGACAGGCAGGCCAATCGAGTGAATTCGACGTTTCAGTCCGATTCCCGACGGCGGCGACACCCGCCGCCTCCGTCACTCCCTCAGAACGCCCAACTCGGCCTTGAGCACATCGGGATCGGCCGTAGGCGCGGCACAGACAAAACGCCGGCAGACGTACGCGGTGTCCCGCCCCGAGAGCGCGCCGCGCCCCGCAAGCAACGGAAACTCCACCTCTCCACCTACGCCACTCCCACCACCGGCCACACCGACAGCGACAACAGCCCCGGGCGAGGTACCGAGCAGCGCGACCCGATGCAACCCAGTAACCACACCCCCCTCACTCCCCGAGCCCCCTTCTCCCTCCAGGCCCCCTTCTCCTCCCTTCACGACGGCGATCTCCCGAGGCCCGTCGAGAGCGGCCTCGGCGACCGCGAGCCCCCACCCCATGAAGCGCGGCACGCGCGGCCCAAGGGCGGTCACCACCCCCAACGCCTTCTCGGCAGCCGCCCGGTGGCGCTCGGAACCGGTCTGCGCGGCATACGAAAGAAGCGCCCCGGCCGCAGCGGTCCACCCGGAAGGGGTGGCATTGTCGGTGGGATCCTGCGGCCGCCGGATCAGCCGCTCGGCGTCATCGGCCGTGTCGTACAGCGCGCCGTCCTCCGCCACGAAGCGGTCGAGCACGGTGTCCAGGAGCAGCCCGGCGAATTCCAGCCAGACCCCTTCCCCGGTGACCCCGGCCAGGACGAGGAACCCCTCCGCGACATCCCCGTAGTCCTCCAGCACCCCCGCATTGCCCCCGCCCCGCCCGCCCCGTGAGGTACGGGCGAGCCGCGCGACCCCGTCCAGGTGGACCCGTACGAGCAAGTCAGCGGCCTCGGTGGCCCGTTCCACCAGATCGGGCCGGTCGAAGTAGGCGCCGGTCTCGGCCAGCGCGGCGATGGCGAGCCCGTTCCACGCGGCCACGACCTTGTCGTCACGCCCCGGCCGCTCCCGCGTCTCCCGGGCGGCGAACAGCCGCTGCCGTACGGACTCGACGCGCCCCGCGTCCACCACCCCGCCGTCCAGCGGAAGCTGAAGGACGGAGGCCCCCTCCTCAAAGGTGCCTTCGGCCGTCACCCCGTAATACCGCGCGGCGAACTCCCCGTCCTCGTCGCCCAGAACCGCCCTCAACCGCTCAGGAGTCCAGACATAAAACGCCCCTTCGGCGTGGCCCCCGCCCTCTGCCACGCTGTCGGCATCGAGCGCCGAGGCGAACCCGCCCTCGGCGGTCCGGAGTTCACGGACCATGAAGTCGGCGGTCTCCAGAGCAACCCGCCGCGCCAGATCCGATCCGGTGGCCCGCCAGACATGCGCATAGACTCGACACAAAAGGGCGTTGTCATAAAGCATTTTCTCAAAATGGGGCACAATCCATTCCCGGTCCACCGAATACCGCGCGAACCCGCCCCCGAGCTGGTCGTAGATCCCGCCCCGGGCCATCGCCTCGCAGGTGTCGGTCGCCATCTGGAGCGCGCCCTCGGAACCGGTACGGGCATGGTGGCGCAGCAGAAACTCCACCACCATGGACGGCGGAAACTTGGGCGCCGCCCCGAACCCGCCCCGCGTGGCGTCGTACTCCCGGGCGAGCCCGAGCAACGCCTGCCCCAACTCCCCCTCCCCGGGAGCCCCGCCCCCGCCCCCCGCCAACGACCGCCCCGCCAACTCCCCCACAATCCGCCCGGCCACCTCGGCCACCTCACCCCGCCGCCCCTCCCAGGCGGCCACAACCCCTTCGAGCACCTGGGTGAACGACGGCATACCACCCCGGGCCACCGGCGGAAAATACGTACCGAAGTAGAACGGCGCCCCGTCCCCGTCCAGAAACACCGTCATAGGCCACCCACCCTGCCCCGTGGCCGCCTGCACGGCCTCCATATAGACGGCATCCACATCGGGCCGCTCCTCGCGGTCGACCTTGACGCTGACGAAGTGGGCGTTCATATAGGCAGCGGTGGCGGCATCCTCAAAGCTCTCGCGCGCCATCACATGACACCAGTGACACGCGGAGTAGCCGACCGACAGCAGAACGGGCACATCGCGCCGTTTCGCTTCCTCGAACGCCTCAGGTCTCCACGGCCACCAGTCGACCGGATTGTCAGCGTGCTGAAGCAGATAAGGCGAGGTCACACCAGCCAACCGGTTCATACGGCCCAGCCTCTCACGCCGACACGATCCTGCCGGTTCGGCCCGCAAAGCCCCGCCCTACTTGGCCGATTTGCACTCATGCGCCATCACGTGGTGAATGCGGATCGCCCCTTTTGCACCCAGGTCGCGCTGCGGACGCTGGAGGTTCTATCCCGCCCCGAAGCCGGTGCCCGACTGGAAGCGGGCAGTACGCTGAGTCGTGCAGCACCGCGTCCTCGAAGGAGGTACTTCATGTCCGCCGAGATGGTGGCGCCCGCGTGGATGCACACGCAGATCAGCGCGGAACAGTACGACTCCTGGTCCGAGGAGCAGTGCGCCGGCATCGAGATCGTGGACGGGATGGTCGTCGTGAGCCCGAGCGCCTCCAAGCGGCACAACCGGCTGGCTCGGCTCCTGGCCAATGCCCTGGACGCCGCTGCGGGCCCGGACTGGAACGCGGACACGGACTTCGATGTCCGCCTCCAGGACGTTCCGCTCACCAACCGCCGACCGGACGTCATCGTCTACCGGGCGGAGACCATCGACCTCACGCCCACCCGCCCCGAGCACGTACTCCTGGTCGTCGAGGTCGTATCGCCCGGGTCGGAAACAACCGACCGGGTCGTGAAGGTGGACCAGTACGCCAAGGCCGGCATCCCCTTCTACTGGCGGGTCGAGCAGGCTGCCACCGGCGTCCCGATCGTTTATACGTACGTCCTCGACCCAGCCACCACGGCCTACCGGGACGGCGAGGTGTTCACCGGCACCGTGAAGGCCACCGCGCCCTTCCCTGTCACGGTCGAGCTTGGGGCCCTGTGAGCAAGGAGGAATCGCCCACGCCCTCGGCGCCTCCGACGTCCTGTGGGCGAAGACATGTCCGCAACCGGGGGCCTCTGGGCATCGACCCGCAGCTCGGCCCAGACCCGTCGTAGGCGGTCCGGATGCAGAGCTTCAACCAGGGGCCGACCTGTATGTTCTCGCCGGGGACGAGCCGCGTGGGGAGCCGCCCCCGCTTCATGCCCGTCACCCTGATGGCGTGGCGTCGTCAGCGGATCACTACGTCGTGGTGATCGCTGGCGACGACCTTGCCGTCCTTGACGATCCATACCTCCACGTAATGCCGACCCCGATACCTAGTGCGCTCATGGATCCGTGGTCCGCGCCCCGGCGTGATCTGACCACGTAGACCGTGGGCATTCTCGGCGTCCGGTCCGTGGTTGCGGACCTTCCACCAGATGTCTTGCGGCTGCGGGGCGTCGGTGCTCACCGTGAAGTAGATGTCCCGGCCGACGGGGGCGAAGCCGGTACGGCGCAGGTCCGCGGACCCGGTGCCGATGGGGTTCGCGACACGGGCTTCGATCCGGGCCCAGCGTCCACCCGCCCACTGCACACCCATCTCCTCGATGAACCTCTCCGACGGCGCCCGGGTGACCCCTTCCGCCGAGGCCATCTGCCCGGCCTTGGCGAGGGAGGCCGCTGCCGTCGTGGCCGGTGCTCTGAACCCGTCACCGAAGAGTTGCTGCCAGAGCTTGACGCTCTTGTCCTTGTCCTGCTCGTCCAGGGCCGTACGCATCCGGGTCGCATACGACTGAATGTGCTTGGCGAAGTTGGCGTACCGGTCCTGGTCCCAGCGGTGGTTGAAGCTGGTCTGCGGGCAGCTCGGGTCGGCGATCACGCGCATTAGCGGGTTGAGGGCCAGCCACGCGGCGAGGTCCTCGATGAGGTGGACCAGAGTGGTGGGCACCCCGCTGTACCGGTTGCTCGTGTCGTAGACCTGGACCCGTTCGCCCAGCAAAGCGGTCAGGATCACGGAGGGGATACTGAAGGTGTCCTTGGAGTCCCGCAGGTACTTCACCAGGCGAATCACCTTGCGCAGGTTGCCGCCGGTCAGCGAGTCCTTCTCCTTCATCCACGCGGTGTAGCCCTTCCGGGTTGGTCTCCTCGAACTCCTCTACCTCCGAGTTGACGATCACCTGCCGACCGTCGGACAGGATGAGGTGGGGGACGATGTCGACGTGGCAGTCGCCCGCGTAATTGATCCGCACGCAGCGGTTTTTCTTCACCACCATCGACTTGTAAGTGCTGCTGCGCTTGAGCGCGGCGAACAGGATGTTCAGGTACTCCGACGGCGTCGTTGCCCATGCCTCGACGACGGTCAGGTTGAGCAGGAAGTCGGCGTCGAACTCGTCGTTCTTGCCGGCCACTGGCTTGATGATGGTGCGATGGGCCCAGGAGCCCTGTCTGGTGGTGCCGAGGATCAGCGGGCCGATGACCGAGTCGCTGGTCAGGAAGTTCAAGACGGCCGTCACCCGGGTGTCCAGATGATCCAGCCTGGTCTGGTTGAGGTTGACCGTCCCCTTGAGCAGGGTGTCGAAGTGCCCGTTCAGTTTCACTTGATCTCCAGCGCGGGGCGGTAGCCGCCGTCGGTGCGGTCGTAGATCGTCAGGCTGGGGTGAACCTGCCGGTCGTGGACACGGCCCAGACTCACTGCGGCGGACAACGGCACAGCGGGCAGGATGTGCAGGCGGCGGATGGCCCTCGCGTTCGCCTCGGTGTCGGCGAACAGGGCACGAAGGTTCTCTTGAAAGCGGGCGAGGCTGTCGCGGTGGCGCATGATGTCCGGGGCAGCCGCCGCGTCCGCCGAACTGATCCGGTAGCGCCGCAGCCCTGCCAGCCGAAGGGGCAGTTCCCCAGGCTGGATGGTGCCGGAGATGTTGAGCACCAGGACGGCTTCTTCAGCGGGCGGCACGTCCAGGTCGAGGTGTGTCGCGAAGGCGACGACCGGTCCGTCCTCGCTCCATGTCCAGGTCTCATCGTGGCGGTGGCGCTGGTAGATATCGGTGGGCACCGTGTCATCCAGACGCGATCCCAGGTAGACGAGGAGCGGGATGCGGGCGAATCCGAAAACGCTGAGATGGGCCACCTGGTCGCGGGAGATGCCCTCGTTGAGCTTGTTGTCGACCACGTTGTCGATCACGGCCTTCGCCTGGCTGTAGTACTCGCCGTTGGTCCCGTTCTCCCCGGGGACGTCGCGGAGGTCGATCGTGGCTTCGCCGAGTACATGGCGGAGCTCGATCTCAATTCCATGGCGGGAGTAGGACTCCAGGAAGAGGGGGACACGATCGCCCGAGATGAGCACGGCGGACGAGGCCGTCTGGCGGGTCAGTTCGACTTGCTGCCCCCGAACCTGACCAATCATCCGCAGCACGGTGGTCGTACGGTCTGGTGCGATGCCAGTGACGTGCTTGATCCGGTCTTCGTGGGCGTGCTTGAGCGCGAGCAGCTTCTCGACGGTGAAGACGTCCAGGTTCTCTGGGGCGTCGATCTCGTCGGCACAGACCAGCATCACGTTGTCCGCGGTATCACGTTCGGGAAGGTCATTCTGACCCCGAGGGGAGCCCACCGTGTTCTGCTGGCCGACGATGTGCGCGAGCTCGCCGAGGCGGATGGGCCGATGGGCCAGCACTCCGTCGAGGAGGTAGCGGTTGCAGATCGCACAGCGACCTCCACAGCGGACCCACACTTCCAGCTTGACCTTCCAGGGCAGCGCCTTGCGCTTATAGCCGCTCTTCTTCGTCGCCAACTGAACCTCGCAGGCTGCCAAGTCGCTTGCAGGGGCAGGGAATCTTGCCCCGTGAGAAAACGGTACGCCCCTGCTCTGACACTCACGCGCGACCTCGCGTGCCACGAGTCCAGGCAGGGCCTACCTCGTGCTACTGGACCGGGGCTCACGTTGCGGCGGCCGGACCAGTCGCGGGCCATCCGGGTGAGACCGCTGAGACGGCGGTTCGCGAGGTTTCGGCCTAACGGGCCAAGGCGCCGAAGTGGTTGGGGCTTGCGTTCGTAGCGGTGGAGTCATCGGACGCCACGAGCCAGGCGGCTCCTTTTACCGACCGCGGATGCCGCTGAGCAAGCTGATCAGCTCTGGCGGTTGCAGGGTCTTCCAATCGACTGGACTTGCCTCCGGAGTCACCATGTGATCATAAATTCGCTCACAGGTAACTACGGATTTTTCAACGATGAACAGCAGACCCTCCCAGTCGCTGACGTCAAAAATCTCACCATCAACGAGATCCAGCGGGAAATAAGCGACTGGCCAGCGGCCGAACCGCGCATCTTCCAGCGACTGTCGCATTTGACTGAGGCGGGATGTCACTCCCGCCACGGCATGAGGGCCACCTTTGAGTAAATCAAACCCAGGAGGGCCGGAATATCGAGCAAACGCCGCCTGCCGCTCCGATTCCGCTAGATCCCAAACTGCCAAAAATGCCTGCAAGAGGCGAGAAATTCGCTCATCGAGAATTCTTGCCTTCGTCGATGAGATCTCATCTTGAAAGTTCAGCCTGAAGTCTTCCAAGCCAGTCAAAGTGATATTTGTGTTCTGAGTGACACGAATTGCGCCAGCCTGGAATCCGCTCCCGGAAAAAACAAGTCCGCGATCGGCCCCGATGTCATCAACTATTCCCTGGAGGGTGAGAATCCTCTCCTTCGGAACCCTTCGCCCCCAGGCCTTGCACTCGACTACCCAAAGGATATCTACGCCAGCAATTCTCATGCGGGCCGCTACGTCGACGTCATGCTGTGCGCGTGCACCTTCGATGGTTTCGTCAACGCGCGTATCAAATCCGAGCTCAGACAAGAACGAGGAAACTTCTTGTTGATATTTCTACCATTCCGGCGTCCGGGGCAATTGGATACTCCAGTAGGTGCGAGTGGCGGGATCGGCGGGCGGGGCAGTCAGCGTTCGGGCGTGGTGGTTCAGAACTTGGCGGTACCTGCCAGGGGATGAACAGCGTCCGCGCGTCAGTGAGCTCAGGGCATCTCCAAGCTATGGGCGGCCGCGTCACCATACTTCTTGTTCTTGGCAGCGGACGCCCTGCGGGTCGGCTCGCCGACCACCGTCGCCGTTACGGACAGTGCTGTGGGCGAGGACCTATCGACCCTCGCCCACAGCACTGTCGCGTGAGCCGCGATTTATGGCTCCGTGCCCCTACTCCTCAGCGGTGACTGCGGGTCCGCTGCCCTCCAAGTACTGGCGGATACTGGCGATCTTCTCGGGCCCCCACTCGGGCGAAGCAGCCAGTTCGGCCTCCACCCAGGCGTCGATACTTGCGTTCAGGTCCTCATCGTACGTATCCACGCGACTCCCGCCCCTGACACACCCCAGGCCATGACTGCCTGGCCACTCACACGCCCTGCCGCCAGTGACACGCAGAGTATCCAACTGGTAGCAGAACGGGAACATCGTGCCGTTTCGCTCCCTCGAACGCCTTGGGTCCCCACGGCCACCAGTCGACCGGGTTGTCAGCGCGCTGAAGCCGATATGGCGAGGTCGCACCAGCCAACCGGTTCATGCGGGTCAGCCTCCCACAGGGTCTGACGCGAGCACCGAAACCCGGCCGAGCCCGCCACGCTCGGCCGGGTCGAGGACCCACTGCCCCGGAACCTCCGGCTGGACCGCCGGCCATTCAGCCACGCCAGGGCCCTTAGGGACGAGTAGTGCGTCGATCGCACTGTCCGACTTCTTGTGCAAGTGACAGTATCTGAAGTACCTTGCAAAACATGCCAGATGACGCATGGTCACCACCTCCCGTCCTACTGACAGTCGATCTCGTGATCCTGACGCTGCGGGAGAGTCGTCTGCACGTGCTCTTGGTGGAACGGGGCGAGGAACCCTTCCAGGGCACCCTCGCGCTGCCGGGAGGATTTCTGAACCACGCTGACGAGGAGATCCTCGACGCCGCCCACCGCGAGCTGAGCGAGGAAACGGCACTGACCTCCGGCCGGGTGCACCTTGAGCAACTGGCCGTGTACGGAAGTCCGGGCCGCGACCCGCGGGGACGAGTCGTCTCCGTGGCTCACCTGGCGATCGCACCGGGGCTGCCTGATCCCGTCGCGGGGACGGATGCCACCGAGGCCGCGTGGATTCCCGCGGACGCCGTCCTGTCCGGCGAGACCGCTCTTGCGTTCGACCATCGCCGCATCGCCGAAGACGGGATCGAACGCGCGCGCGCCAAGATCGAGTTCTCGGCGCTGGCCACCGCTTTCTGCGGGGAGAGCTTCACCATCGCGGAGCTCCAGCAGGTGTACGAGGCCGTCTGGGGCACTCCGCTCGACACCCGCAACTTCTATCGGAAGGTCCAGGCCGCGAAGGGATTCATCGTTCCCACCGGCGCGGACCGCAAGGCCACAGGGGGGCGGCCCGCGCGGCTGTACCGGGCTGGGCCGAACACCGTGTTGTTCCCACCGCTGATCCGACCCCACACGACAGGGGAAGAGGAGTAGATGTCGAAAGACCTGGTGGTGATTCTCACCGCCCTCAATCTTGAGTATCAGTCCGTGCGCGAGAGGCTGGTGGATCTTCGATTACATCTCCACAAGAGTGGTACCCGGTTCGAAGTGGGCGTCGTGAAGGGCACGTCGTGCCGTGTCGCGCTCGGGCTGACGAACAAGGGAAACCAGTCCTCCGCGGTGATCGCGGAACGCGCGATCCAGGAGTTCTCGCCCGTGGCCGTGCTGTTCGTCGGGGTCGCCGGCGCCCTGTGGGATGCCACGAGGCTGGGTGACGTGGTGGTGGCGTCGCATGTGTACGCCTACCACGGCGGCACCAGCGAGGACGATGGGCTCAAAGCCCGCCCTCGGGTGTGGGAAGCGCCTCACGGCATCAGCCAGCTCGCCTCGCACCTGGCCCGCCTGGACGAGTGGACAGACCCCCCGCCTGGTCACGAGGACCGACCGCAGGTGCGTTTCGGGGCTGTCGCCGCCGGCGAGATCGTCCAGAACTCGAGGATCTCAGCCGAGGCGCAGTGGATCCGGCAGCACTACAACGATGCGCTCGCCATCGAGATGGAGGCCGCCGGTGTGGCCCAGGCCGGCCATCTCAGCGGAGCTCCCGTGGCCATCGTCCGGGGAATAAGCGACCGGGCGGACGGCACGAAGAACAGTTCGGACGACCGCAACTGGCAGCCTCGGGCTGCGGCGAACGCGGCGGCTTTCGCCGTCCGCCTGGCAGTGGAACTGGTGAACGAGCAGGGGGAGTCCGCCATGCAGTCCGCAATGGCCCAGGACGACAGGGACCGTTCGGTCGAGCGATTAGACCGGGGGGTCATCAACACCGCTCACAACAGCACCGTCGGCATCATGGCCAGCTCGGTCACGGGCAGCAGTGTCCACATGGGCACGGCCCCGAAGGCATCCGGTCCGACGGACCTGGTCACGGAGCTGAACGGGTTCCGCGACCAGCTGAGGTGGCACCGCGCCGAGGGCGTGCTCGACGAGGACAGTTACCAGGCGGCCCTGACCGATCTGGAATCCACCCTCCGGTCGGCCGGAGAGCGTGCCCCTGGGTCGTCGAAGCAGACCGTCCTTGCGCTCAAGAGGCTGCGTGGACTGGTCGCGGAATGCCCCGCGCTGGTAGCCGCGTTAGCGCCCCTGGTCGCTGCGGCCGGTGGCCTGGCATGAGCCGCGACGACAGTGCCGCGTACAGCTCGGATTCGTACAACTCGGCCGCATACTCCACCGTCGGGATTCAGGCCGAGACCGTCCACGACTCCCACGTCTACATCGTCCACCCGGACGCCTCGCCGCAGGAGAAGTACCGGGTCGGCGTGCGACTCCTGGAGGACGGCGTCCCCAGTCGCGCCCGGGAAATGATCACTGATGCGATCGCCCACGGCCACGACGGCACAGAGGTGCGCTTCCATTGGGTGCTGGCCATGCTCAGCGCACGTACCCACCACGACCTGAGCGACGAAGAGGTTCAGCGGCTGCGCTACGCCGCCGGGCGCGTGCGGGACTACGCCGAGGACGAGTGGACGGAAGCCCTACGCGTCACTTTCGACCTGTTGGCGGCGCTCAGCACGGCTGGCAGCGAGACCGGACCCGTGCTGAAGCAGTTGCAGGACCTGCCGCACCGCCAGCACGACGCGATCCTCCGCCACCTCGACCTCATGCTCACCGGAGGCCTGAAGGACTACCTGTGGGCGGAAACCCTTGACCGGGCCAAGGCAGAACGCTTCGCCAACGACCGGGGCCAGCGGGCCTGGACCTACTTCGCACCCGCCCCCATCGGGGCACGGGCCGTTCCGCCCCGCCCGAGCACCGCTGCCGCCGCCAAGGCGGCCCTCCCCCTCCGCGCGATCCTGTTCGTCGTCAGCAGTGCGCTCCTCTGGGCCCTGGCACTGATCACGGATCCGACCCAGGCGATCGTCGAGTTACCGGTGGCACTCGGCGCGGGCCTGACCGCGGCCCGCTTCGGCGTCCGGTGGTGGGGCCGGTGGCCCGGGCCAGGCCTCGCGGCCGGGGCGCGCGTCCCCCACCCACGCGATCCTGCCTCCGACTCCGCACCCAGCCCGGACTCCGGACCCGACTCCGGCCCGGACCCCGCCGAGGGTAGGTTCACCAAGCGCGTCCGCCATTCGTTCGATCACTACTTCAGCAGGCGCAGGCCCCACGGGTTCACCTCGGACGCCTGGCTCGCCCACACGGATCAGATCCGCAGCGGCCTCGCCACCGAGATCGCGGATCTCTACCGGGAGAGCCGGATCGGTGTGGAGCGGGTCGAATGGCTGATCCGGTACCTCGCCGAGGATGCCCGGAATCGCTACAACAGCGGAACCCTGTTCGATCAGCACCACCAGGACCGGACTCCGGGCAGGACGAAGGTCCTGACCGTGGCAGCCCTCGCTGTTCTCGGCACGGCGGCTCTGGCCGCGTTCGCCACGGCGGTCACCGATGCCGCCCAGCAGCAAGTTCTGTGGGCGTTCCTGGCCGTGCTCGGTGCGGCCTGGTCCGGGCACGCAGCCGCTTCCCGTTGGCTGGAGGTCCGACGTGAGGAGCACCGACTGGACCGGGAGAATCGGGAGTACCTGGAACAACTGGCCGCACGGCAGAGCGCCTACCAGCGCTGGCAGTCATTCCTGGACGACAAGCGGCCAAGCGAACAGGAGATGGAGACTTGGCTCGCCTGCGACAAGACGTCGTTCGTCGACGAGGCGCTCCAACACCACCGGCTCACCTGGCGCGACCTGATCACTCACACCATCCTGGTGGCCCCGGCTCCCTCCTACAAACGGGGCCGGGTCCGCGGCGGCCCATGGCGGTACTCGCACTACGTCTTCCGACTGTTCCTGTTCACCCAGGGCGGCATCCGCGAGATCAGCTCCGAGTTCGACTTCTCCGACGCGACGCGCAGGAACGAGCAGCGGAACAACTACCGGTTCGACGCCCTGACCTCCGTGCAAGTGACGGAGAACGCCGACGTCGGCTACGACCTGGAGCTTCTCCTCGCCAACGGACCAGCCAGGAAGATCCGCGTCAAGGACGCCGAAGCCCGCCAGCTGGCGCCGACCGAGAATCCCCAGGAAATCTCCGAGATCAGCCTCAGCGCGGCCGGCTCCACCCACACCTTCCGCCTCCTGGAGGGGATAGCGGCGGACGGGAAGAGCTGGATCGAACGGCACGGCCCCGACAGCCTGGCGCCCTTCCAGATCGCCGGCTGATACTGAACTCGAGCGGAGGAGCACCTGTGACCTGCACGGACGACGTCACCGAGAGCAAGGTCCTGCTTGCCGAGTACGACCGTCTCAAGGAGGAACAGAAGACCCGCATAGGGTTTCGCGACAACCTGCTCTACTTCACGCTCGCCGCAGCCACCGCGGTCGTGGCTATCACCGCCCAGAGCGGACAGTCCCGGCTGCTGCTCTTCGTTCCGGCGATCTGTCTGATCCTGGGCTGGACCTACCTGGCCAACGACGAGAAGATCTCGGCGATCGGCGACTATGTCCGCGACCGGCTGGGACCCCGCCTGGGGGAGCTCACCTCCGCCGACGGCGCGGTGTTCGGCTGGGAGGTCTACCACCGTGACGTCGCGGGCCACACCGTGCGCAAGCGGCTTCAGAGCGCAGTGGACCTGTTCACGTACCTGGTCCTGCCCATGGTCTGCACGACCGCGTTCTGGTGCTCTCCCGTCGTTCAGCCCCTGCTCCTGCTCGCGTCTCTCGGACAGACGCTCGCCCTGGCCGTACTGGGCTTGCAGTTCCTGCGCCGTACGGAGCGGTAGCACCCCAGGCCTCGACAGGGCCGAGCCTGCCGGAGGGCAAGCGCGGCGTGACTCTCCCCCTTCTAGCGACGTCCACCCCGCTCAGGGGACATTGTTCCGCGCCCGCCAAGAGGTCAAGTCGTGCGTGGTGAGCTGGTACGCACTGCGCAGTTGCTCGAACTCGTATTGGAATTCGTCTGCTTGGCCGGGCCTCATCCCGGATCCGGGGTGAGCCTCCCACTGGTGGATCCAGGGAATCAGTTCCTGGATGCCGATCAGAAGGGGGGTGATCCGGTATGCGCTCGGATGAGGCTGCTGGTGGTGCGCGCGGGCCAACTCCAGCAGGACGCGCACGCGGTCTGCCTCGTTCCAGCCGGACCAGCCGAGCAGCAGGCCCTGGCCAGCGACAACAGCGTCGGGATAGGAAATGAAGCGTTCCCGGGGGATGTCGAGGCTGCCTCGGATCGACCAATAGGACGCATGCTGGAAATCGGCGCTCACGAACTTGGGCGGAACGGGAATCCCCAGTGCTTCGCCTGTTTCGTCCTCGCGACGCTGAAGCTCCCAGACCTGCTCCCACTGGGCACGCTTACGCAGACCCGACTCCTTGTATCGCTTCGCTGACGCGTACGGCACATGCTCTTCGGCCAGCACCGACGCCAGCACTTCACCAAGCGTTGCTTGCCGCCTCCCGAGGTGGTCGGCCGCATAGAGCGTGGCCACGGCAGTCACGTCGGCGTCGTCTCCGAGATCCCGCGCGAGCTGATCGATCGTCCGGGGGCGAGCGTGCTTGGCACCACCCCGGAGCTCGAACCACAGGCGTTCGTCCTCACAGCGATCGAGCAACCAGGAACGCAGCGCTCGTTCCTCACGCTTCGCCCATGGGTCCGACAGCCAGCGCCGCTTGTACTCCGGACGTTCCACCAAGGCGATCGCATGTCCCGACTCGATGGCGTGGACCCTGGCCTGCACAACGTCCCGGTAGGCGGCCGGCCAGTGGTTCGGGACGTCGGTGACCGGCGTGACTCCCTGCTTTTCGAACCAGGACAACCTCTGGAACCAGGACGACGAGGCAGTGCCGTCGGCGACCTTGCGTGCCAGCACGATTTCGAAGGCACGCTCGCCCGGCCGGAGCGGCGGCAAGTCGGTACCGGGGACGGTGGTCAGACGAGTCCGCTCATCAGCGGACAGCAGCCCGTAGGCGGCGTAGACGTCCCAGTCCAGTTCCTCCTGAAGCGCGGTCATCCGGTGGCGTGCCCTCTCCTGGACAACTCTCGCCGCGTTCAGTGTGCTTCGGCTGGGCGGGTGTTCACCCGCGCACGCGTCGTCTGGCTCGTGGGCGTCGAGAACCAGCCCCAGGTCATACAGCTCCCGCGCGTGGTCCGGTGGAGTGCCGCCCGGCAAGGGAAGGCGTGAGAAGGAGGCCGCCGTAAAGAGGTAGGGCCGGGCCCATTCCTGACCAGGCAGGGGGAAATCGAGCCCGTCGGATCCCGTGGTGACGTTGGCCTGCTTCAGCCAGAAACAGATTGCCGACGAGTTGAGAACCCCCAGAATCGCGAAGAGGTCGTTCTCGTTTGTGGCTGAGGGGAGCCGGAGCACGGGGGCGGTCCGGCTGAACGCCTTCCGACCGGGCTCCAGCGCGAAGTGGTTGTGCGTCGCCGCATACGCGAACGTGATCGCCGGCTCGCGATCGTCGCCCAGCGACCAGACCCTCCAGGTCCACCAAGGGCGGGACCGGGATGCATCCCTTGCACCCGGCGCTGTCCGCAGAACCTGGCGCATCGCCCAAAGATGACGTCCCCACGCGGTGTCGAGGTCCAGCTCGAGCGGAGAGCCGTGCTCGTCGTAGGGAGCAAGTACCTCGGTCGACGCTCTCACGCGCCAGTCCCGTACCGTCTCGCCCGTGACCATGTCGCGGCCCGCATTGGCCGAGTCCGGGTGCCGGGCGAACCACGACCGCCCGAGGGTGAAGACATCTCGCTGCCCCGGGTCGGCGACGACTCGGGGCGGACCAGAGAGGAAGTCCGACAACCGTCGCGGGGCCTCCGAGAGCACATCCATGAGGTCCGCTCCACCGCCTCCCGTCATCGTCCACGGGAAGCGCGAGTAACGCTGCCGCGGCTCGTCCTGGACGCTCACCCACTCCGAGGTGGTGCCGGGCCGGTCGATCTGGTCGACGATCGCCTGCCACACAATTCCCTCGGCCGGATGCTGCGGCATCGCCGGCTCCCCGCGCACGCCAAGCACCGACCTCACCGGGGCGTCACGTCGGCTCGGATCATTCCGCCCGATCAGGATCAGGGTCGGGGTCCGATGGCTCGGTACGAAGACTCCAGAAGTGTCGATCACGTGCGTCAGCCCGACACGCGGAAGGAACTCCTCGATCAGCTTCTCGCCGAAACCACGCCTCGTGAACGAGCTGGGCATCCATTGCCCGACGTAGCCACCGGGTTCTCCGTCGGTTCCCCTCACCGCAAGCTGGAACATGCGCTCCACGAAGGGAACCGAAAGCGGGAACGCGCCGACGGCCGTGGCATACGCCTCCCTGTACGCAGCCCTCTTGAACTTGTCACGCACGACCGTGAAGGGGGGCTCACCCAGCACGACATGATAGGAACCGGCCCCCAGGAGGTCGCATCGCTCGGAGAACTCCTCAACATCCTCAGCAGTCCCAACGCCCGCGTCCTCCCAGTCCCCTGCAAGCTTCGCTGGCGGCTGCCCCGGGGCGCCTCGCCCTCCCAACAGAGCATCGCCGACAGCCACATTGACCATGTGCTGGGGAACCTTCCCCAGCACGCGCTCACCACTCGCCAGTGTGGCGGCCATCAGCAGCCTGAACCGTGTGATACTCACGGCGAACGGATTCAGGTCACAGCCGTGGACTGATTCCAGGGCCCGACAAACCAGCTCGCGATCCGCGGTTCCAGGCTCTAGCGCGCGCCAGGCACCGAGAAGGCGTTCGAAGAGCCCGAGCAGAAAGGTTCCCGACCCACAGGCTGGGTCGATACCGCGGAAGCCTTGAGGGCCGAACTCCGCGACAGCCGGATCCACGGTGAGGTCCAGGATGAAAGCCTCGATGTATTCAGGTGTCCGAACCAGGGCGTAGGACCTGGACGCCGTGTCACTGATGTCCTGATAGAGATCTCCGAGGAACCGGGTGTCGAGTTCCGGGTCGGTGAAGTCGAATCGGATCGAGCCGTCCCTGTTGCGCCGGCGCCAGAACGAGACCAGCTCGGCTGCGGCCTGCGGAGAGGGCGACAACTGCCACAGTGGGCTGTGCCGTCTGTCGAAGACGCGGGCCATCGCTCGGTGGGACCGGGCCAGGTGTGTAAACGACTCCAGCAGCCATTCCCGGTCGCCGTTCCCGGGGTGCTCCGCACGATAGGCGTCCTGCCGTTCCTCCGCCTGTGCCAGCCTCCGTCCCGGCCCCGCGATGAACGGCCAGCCGATGAGTCCGTTGTCCTCGCAGAAGCGCACGAACACTGTGCCGAGCACCCACGCCACCGCCGCCTGCGTGATGTGCTCGTCCCGCCAGGCACCATACGTGTCGGCCGTGCGCCGAGCCGCCCTCACCTGCTCGTATGCGTTCCGCAGGCGGCTGCGGTAACGGTCGACATTGTCGCTGCGCTCGCGGAGGTCCGTCCGCAGTGCCAGAACCTGTTTCCGCACGTCTGAGACGAGTGCGGCACGGTCCAGCGAGGACGTCCCCGTCTCAGCTCCGCCAGTCGGAGACACAGCGGCGACCTCTCCTCCGTACGTCGTCGACGTCCACGATCCACTGTCCTGTCGGATACATCCTGCCAGCTCCCCGGCTGGCTGGCCGCGTCCGTCGCTGGTGACCGGCCGGATAGGCACCACCAAGCACATCCCCGACCCCTATCATTCTGTGCGCACCGGCACACGAACCAGTCGGTAACCGCGGGGTACCTGGGGCAGGCCGGGGTAGACCATCGAGGGGATACATGCTGACGCGACTCGAAGTCGATGGCTTCAAGAATCTGTTGGATCTCAGGGTCGAGTTCGGTCCCTTCACCTGTATCGCGGGGGAGAACGGCACGGGAAAATCGAACGTCTTCGACGCGATCCAGTTTCTGAGCCTGCTCGCCGACCGTTCCATGATCGAGGCTGCCCAGGCTGTGCGCGGGACCCATGGTTCGCTGCACGGTGACGCGCGCGACCTGTTCTGGAACGGCTACGCGGAGGGCGAGCATCTGATGACGTTCGCCGCGGAGATGATCATCCCCGGAGAAGTAGAGGACGACTTCGGCCGACTCGCCGAGCCGACGTCCACGTTTCTGCGCTACGAGCTCAGGCTCGGCTACCAACCACCGCGAGGCGGGGAGCGCGGCGGCAGACTGACGCTGCTGTACGAGGATCTCAGCAAGATCAGGCCCCGTGATGCCGCGTCGCAACTGCGGTTTCCGCACAGCGCCAAGGGCTTTCGGAACACCGTGGTCCGCGGCCGCCCGTCAACTGCCCCCTATATCTCCACGTCTCTCGACACAGGCGATGCCGTCGTCCAGATCCACGCCGACGGCCGCAGGGGCCAGCCGCGTCCCGCGCCTGCGAGCCGGGCACCTGGGACCATGCTCTCCACGATCAACCGGAACGACGACCCCACCATTCTGGCGGCCAGACGGGAGATGCAATCCTGGCGACGGCTGGCCCTTGAGCCCTCGGCCCTGCGGACCTCGGACCGCTATCAGGACCCCAGCACAATGCAGCCCGATGGCCTGCACCTACCACGGAGCCTGGACCGGATCGCGCGGGAGAAGTCCCCGGACGATCCCGCGCGGGTCTACTCGCGGGTCGCGGGACGCCTGTCGGACCTGTCAGGCCTGCACGTACGCACGCTGCACGTCGAGGCCGACGACACACGTGAGCTGCTCACGATCAAGCTCCACGAGATCAACGGCATGGAACTGCCAGCTCGTAGCCTGTCTGAGGGGACCCTGCGCTTCCTGGCCCTCTGCGTGCTGTTGGAGGACCCCAGCGCGCAGGGCCTGCTCTGCATGGAGGAGCCTGAGAACGGCATTCACCCGGCCAACCTCCTCGCCATGGTGAACCTCGTACGGGATCTGGCGGTGGACCCCTCCGAGCCGGTGGACGAGGACAACCCCTTCCGGCAGGTCCTGATCAACACGCACTCACCGGGGGTCGTGCAACTCGTCGATCCTGCGGACCTGCTCATCGCCGACACGGCCACCGTCCCCAGGGAGGTAAGCAAGACCGCGCGCGCCTTGCGGCTCCGGCCGCTGGCCGGCACTTGGCGTGCAGGCGGTGTGGAGAAGGGCTACGGCACAGTGGCCGACATCCTTGCGTACCTCACTTCTCCCCCACAGGCCCGGCTGACTCTTGAGGAGAGCGCCTCGTGACCCTTCGCGCCCTCTACCTCTGCGAGGGATCCAGCGACACCGGCCTGCGCTTTCACATTGAGGCGATCGCGATCGAGACTGGCCGGGAGATCCACGTAACCGTGCCGGACCTGCACCGCCTGCCGAACAAGCCTGGGCACTCGGTCGGGGACAAACTGCGGGCCGCGCGGCAGCTCAGCCACGACGCAGACGAGTACGACCTGGTAGTGATCCACCGCGACTCCGACGGCAATCCCCCGCAGACACGTCGCGATGAGATCGCCGACGCGGTGGCCTCGGTGAGCCCCAGTTTGGCCCACGTGCCCTTGATCCCCGTGCGCATGCTGGAGGCCTGGCTGATCCTCGATCCTAGGGCGATCCGGGAGGTGGCGGGGAACCCCAACGGCAGAGTTTCACTCAAGCTTCCAAAACCGAACCGAGCGGAGTCCGTGGCGGACCCGAAAGCACTGCTCAAGGAAGCCATCGCCACGGCCAGCGAGGAGAAGGGCCGCAGCCTCAAGAAAGTCCAAGCGCGCTTCTCAGAGAACCGCGCGCGGCTCCTCCAGATGCTAGATCGCGAGGGTCCCGTCAAGCAGCTCGCATCATGGCAGTCGTTCACCCACGACCTGAGCGAGGTGCTGAGCAGCCTCTGAAGCCTTTCCAACCTTAGGTTGAGGCGTGGTGAAGAACGAGAACGTGGTGGCGGCAGCCGCTCTCGGCGATGCCCGGACCGATTGCGACTGGACCTCGGTTGCCGCCGCACTGTGGTCGGCTCCGTTTCAGCCCATGGCTTGATCACGGCTAGCTGATCCTACCCTCGGTCTCGAGTGCGGGCCATCTTCGTGCGCTTACGCCCTCTAGCCAAGCAACAGCGGCAACGACTACTGCTCGGGCGTCCACTCGGGAGAGGCTGGCAGCTGGCCTTCGCCCCAGGCGTCTATGTCTCCACCTAGCCGCTCACCGTACGCGCCCACGTGGCTGCCCTCTGGAAACACCCCAGGTACGGACTACCTGGTTTTGTAAGTTCACTGACACCAGTGACACGACGAATACCCCACACTCAGCAGCACGGGCACATCCCGCCGCTTCGCCTCGGCGAACGCCTCCGCTCCCCAGGGCCACCAGTCGACCGGGTTGTCGGCGTGCTGGAGCAGGTAGGGGGACTGGGAATCGGCCAAGTGATTCATGACGGCATCGTCGCACGGTCCGGGAGCGCCGCCCCAGTGCCACATCAGAGGACGAGGGGGAGGAAAAGGGTGTCGACGATCTCCTCCAGGACCGCGTCGGGCACCGGTGTGCTGGTGGTGAGCAGTTCGTGGCGGAGGAGGTCGAAGGGGAGGGACTTCATGCGCGCGGTGATGCGGTCGGGGTCGATCTCACCGCGGCCGGCGGCGCGGTCGAAGAGGACCTCGATGGCGGGGCGGCGTCCAGGGTGGATGAGGGTGCGCAGGTCGGCGGGGGTGGTGCCGGTCTCCTCGAAGTAGGCGGCGAGCTGGATGCTTATCGCCGTGACGAAATGCGCGCGGGTGGCGTTGATGTGGCGCAGGAGCTCCAGGACGTCACCGCGCAGGCTGCCGGTGTCGGGTACGGCGACAGGGTGGCGTTCGGCTGTCCGCGCCAGGGCGGCGACCATCAGTTGCCGCTTGTCCGGCCAGCGCCGGTGGATGACCGGCCGGCTGGTTCCGGCGCGGGAGGCCACACCGTCCAGGGTGAAGCCGGCGTAGCCGACATCCAGCAGTTCCTCCCAGGCCGCGTCGAGCAGCGCGCTTTCCAGTGCCGCGCCTCGGCGCCGTTCAGCCATGGCCGTTCCCTCTCCTCATGAGATGCGTTTGCGCATCCTAACGCGGGGCCCTACGCTCTTTTAAGATCCGACTTCGCATCTTAGGGGTCTCCCCTGACCACCTCAGCGTCGCCCCGCACGGCCTCGCCTCCGGCCCGCACGCTCCGCACGCGGCTGGCGGCATGTTGCCGCGCACCACAACTACGCGCAGAACGGAGGCACTTGCCGTGCCCGATGCCCATGAGACATACACGACCCTGACCCGCCGCCTCGGCGACGGAGAGCACACCGTCCTCTTCCGCAAGGCAGGCTCCCCGCAGGACCTCCCGCACATCTTCAGGCCGCTCAAGCCGAGCGTGAGCGAGGAGAACGGGATCGTCGCCGAACGGGACGTCGCCGTCGTCATGCGGGACGGGGCGACGATCTACACCGACGTTCTCCGGCCGGCCGGCGCCGACAACGCCCCGGCCGTCATCGCCTGGTCCTCCCCCGGCAAGAGCTACACCTTCCACAGCAGGGGCGGCACGGGCGGTCTGGTTCCGGAAGGCGCGCTGTCCCCGCTGGCCAAGCAGGAGGGCCCGGATCCCGCCTACTGGTGCCACTACGGATACGCGGTGATCAACCCCGATCCGCGGGGCGTGGGCAACTCCGACGGCGACATCCAGTTCCTCAGCGAGACCGAGTACGACGACATCTACGACCTCATCGAGTGGACCGCCCAACAGCCCTGGTCCAACGGGAAAGTGGCGATGCACGGCACCGCCTTCTCGGGTGTGACGGCCTGGTTCGCCGCCGCGAAACGCCCGCCGCACCTGGCCTGCATCGCCCCATGGGAAGCGTTCTCGGACCTTTACCGCGATGTGCTCGTGCGCGGCGGCGTCGTCGACTCCCAGATGTTCGGCCATGTCCTCTCCCGGCTACGCGGCAACGGCGGCCTCGAAGACGTCGTGGCAATGGCCGAGGAGCACCCCCTGATGAACGGGTACTGGGAAGAGAAAGCCGCCCGGATCGAGAACATCGACATCCCCGTCTACGTCACCGCGAACGTCAACCTCTTCCACCAAGCCGGCCTGCGCGCCTTCGAAGAACTGACGACACCCCACAAGTGGCTGCGTATCCACAACTCGATCTCCTGGCGCGACCTGTACTTGCCGGACAACCTGGAAGACCTGCGGCGGTTCTTCGACCGCTACCTCAAGGGCATCCACAACGGCTGGGAGTTCACCCCGCCCGTACGGCTGTCGCTCTACGACTCGGCCGGCGACACCGTGAACCGGCCCGAACCGGAGTGGCCACCGGCCCGTACCGAACACCGGGCGTTCTACCTCGACGCTTCCGACGGCAGCCTGTCCCCCACACCCGTGGGGCAGGAATCCGCGATCCGCTATGCCGCCGACGGAACCGGGGAGGCCTCCTTCGTCCTCCCGTTCGAGAACGTCGGCGAGACCGTCGGCTACGGCAAGCTGCGCCTGTGGGTCGAGGCCGTCGGAGCGGACGACATGGACCTCTTCGTGACGCTCCAGCGGCTCGACGCCGACGGCCGGCCGCTGCCCATCCCCTTCTACGGACAGCCCCACGGCGGCGTCAGCGGCGTCCTGCGGGTCTCGCACCGCGAACTGGACGGGGCGAAGTCGACCGACTCCCGCCCGGTGCCCGCCCACCGGCGCCAACTCCCGCTGGAGCCCGGCCAGATCACCGCCGTCGACATCCCGCTGTGGCCGTTCGGCTACGTCTGGAATCCCGGTGAACAGCTCCGCGTGACCGTCTCGGACCGGCCCAGGCGGGCCGGATCCGGCGCCGACCTGCTCCCCGACACCCGCTGGAACCTGGCCAACAAGGGGGAGCACATCATCCACACCGGCGGGAAGTACGACTCGCTCCTGCTGCTGCCGGTACTCCCTGCCCGGTCCGGGCCCAACTGAGCACTCCGCCCCGCCCTCACACACCACGCACCACGCACCACGCACCACGCACCACGCACAGAGGAGAACGTCACCATGGTCGACTTCGGGTTCACGGTCACGATCGACGGCCGGGAGTATCCGGCGGAGGATCTGGAACGCTACGAGTACTTGCGCCTGATCCACATGCTCCATGAGTTCAGGCAACTCGACGTGGACATCCGGGACGGTGACCGGCACCTGTCCCACGAGGACATCAACTGGCTGGAGCCGGCCGACGCGAAACGCATCGCGATCGCCGCACGCGACACCCTCGGTCCGGACGGGATCAGGGACCTGTTCAAGGAGCGCGCCGCGAACACCGATGCCCGCTGGCGCGCGATCAACGAGGTCCCCGTCGAGCAGCAGGGCGTGTGGCTGGCGCAGACGGACTTCGCGTTCCGGGGACTGCGGCTGAACCCCGATCTGTCCTGGTCACTGGCCGGCGACCCGGGCGGCGCGACGACCCGTCCGCTGATGGGGCGGGACCCGCGCGGAGCCATCGAGGTCTTCCCCGAGCACTACGCCCCGGCCATGGAGACCATCGGCATGTACGGCGAGCCGGTCATCGCCGCCCCGGTACCCGCCCGGGACATCCCGCCCTACGTACCGGTCACCCCGGACCCGGACTTCCCCGTCATGGGCGTCGCCCACATCCACCTCGCCGACGACAACTCCGACACCCACCTCGGAGTCATCCACCAGTTCAAGCCACTCCCCGACGGGTACCTCCAGCGCTCCATCCTCTTCTATCCGAGGAACGCCCCGAAGATCCTCGGAGACGGCCACAAGATCCACTTCGCCGTCGAAATGGTCAACGACGCCAGGCTCGCCTACGAACGGCTGCGGAACGCGTAGACAGCGCCCCGGCGTCGGGCGCACCACGCAGCGGCCCCCGAGCGGGCCTCGCACGGCTCGGAGTCTTCGCCGCCCGCTCCGGCGAGTGCTCGCCGGAGCGGGCGTCCGGTATGGCCTGCGCGGGACCGGACGGGGTCCCCTTCCCCGGGGTCAGTGGACGGCGCGGGTGCGTTCGGCGTGGTACTGGGTTTCGGTGATGTGTTCCAGCCAGGTGGTTTCGGGGCGGTCGTCGTCGGGGGCGGTGGCGTCCCAGAGGGCGAGGTGGGCCATGAAGCGGTCCTCGGTGGCGCCGTGCCAGTGCTCCTCGCCGGGCGGGCAGGTGACCGTCTGGCCGGGGTGGGCCTCGTAGACGGTGCCGTCGCGGGTGCCGATGAGGGCGATGCCGGAGACGATGTGGAGGGTCTGGCCGACGGCGTGGCGGTGCCAGGCGGTGCGGGCGCCGGGGGCGAAGCGCACCATGTTGGCGCGGATACGGGACGGTTCGGTGCCCGCCTGGATGACGTCGAACCAGACGTCTCCGTCGAACCAGTCGGCAGGTCCCTTGCCGGTGGGCCGGGGCTCGGTGAATTCCATGCGGGGTCTCCTCGGGCGGTGGTGGCGGGAGCCGGTTCATTCACCGGCGGGGAAGTCGGTGGAGGCGGCCAGGTCGCGCTGGGCCTCGAAGGCGTCGATCCGCTCGCGCAGCACACTCAGGGTGGTGTCGAGGGCCTGGGAGCCGAGGACCATCCGCAGCGGCGCCGGTTCGGTGTCGACGGACGCGATGATGCGGGCGGCCATGCGCTGCGGGTCGCCGGGCGCGAGGCCGTTGGCCGGGTCGAGCATGGCCCGGAAGGCGTGGGCGGGGCTGTCGTCGTAGGCGTCGATCGCCTCGGCGACCTGGGCGCCGCCGTAGCGGAACGCGGTACGGGCGCCGCCGGGCTCGACGATCGTGACGCCGATGCCGAAGGGGGCGACCTCCTGGGCGACGGACTCGGCGAATCCCTCGATGCCCCATTTGGTGGCGTGGTACATCGAGTTGCCGGGGAAGGCGACCTGCCCGCCGTAGCTGGACATCTGCACGACGCGCCCGCCGCCCTGGGCGCGGAGGTGGGGAAGTGCCGCGCGGATCAGGGTGATGGAGCCGGTGAGGTTGGTCGCGATGATGTGGTCGGCCTGGGCGTCGCTGATCTCCTCGGCGGCGCCGAACAGGCCGTACCCGGCGTTGGAGACGACGACGTCGACGCGGCCCGCCGCGAACGCCCGGTCGACGCTCGCCCGGACGGCGGCGGTGTCGGTGACATCGAGGACTTCGGCCCGGAAGGTGCCGGGGTACGTCCCGGTCAGGCCGGCGGCCTTGTCGAGGTCGCGTACGGTGCCGATGACCGTGTCGCCGCGCTGAAGGAGCCGGGTGGCCAGGGCATGGCCGAAGCCGCTGCTGACACCGGTGATGAACCAGGTACGGGTGGTGGTCATGCGGCGCCCTTCCCCTCTCCCCTCCGCGTCCGGGAGGCCCCCGGGAGCGATGTCCCCGGCCCGGACGCCCCCGGCCGAACCGTCCCCGATGAGCCGCTCGTGGGTGGCGGCAGCGGTGGGGGTCGGGTGGTGGGTGGTCACGGGCGTACCAGCACCTTCAGGCGGCTGCGGTCGTCCATGGCCCGGTAGGCGTCGGCGACCCGGTCCAGGGGGAGTTCGGCGTCGAAGACCCGGCCCGGGTCGATACGGCCCTGGAGCACGTCGTCGATGGCGGGTTCGAGGTAGGCGCGCACCGGCGCGGGGCCGCCGGCCAGCTGGGCGTTCTTCCCGAAGAGCGACCCGAAGCCGACGGGCGCCTCCTCGTACTGCGGGACGCCGACGCGGGAGATGATCCCGCCCGGCCGGACGATGCCGTACGCCTGCTCGTACGCGGGCATCAGCCCGACGGCCTCCAGGACGACATGGGCGCCCTCGCCGCCGGTCAGCTCCAGCACCCTCGCGATGCCCTCGGCGCCGCGCTCGGCGACGACCTCGCCCGCGCCCCACTCCCGGCCGAGGTCGGTACGGGAGGTGTGGCGGCCCATGAGGATGATCTTCTCGGCGCCCATCCGGCGGGAGGCCAGCACCGCGGAGAGCCCGACGGCGCCGTCCCCGATCACGGCCACGGTCCGGCCGGGCCCGACACGCCCCATGTGGGCGGCGTGGTAGCCGGTGAGATAGACATCGCTCAGGGTCAGCAGCGAGGGCAGCAGCGCCGGGTCCACCTCGGCGGGGAGCTTGACCAGGGTGCCGTCGGCCTGCGGAACGCGGACGGCCTCGGCCTGTGCGCCCCCGACGCCGTTGGCGCCGTACCAGCCGCCGTGCGGGCAGGCCGTCTGGAAGCCGTCGCGGCAGATCGGGCAGGTGTTGTCCGCGTACGCGAACGGGGAGACCACGAAGTCGCCGCGGCGGAGGCCGGTGACCTCGGCGCCGGTCTCCTCGACGACGCCGAGGAACTCGTGCCCCATGGGCGCGCCCCGGCCGGTCCGCTCCATGGAGTGGTACGGGTGCAGATCTGACCCGCAGACGCAGGCCAGCGTGGTCCGGACGATCGCGTCCGTGGGCTCGACGATCTCCGGGTCGGGCACGTTCTCGACCCGGACGTCGCCGGGGCCGTACAGGAAGGTGGCGCGCATAGCTGTGGTGCCTTTCGAACAACCGGACCGGAACCCGCGGTGGTCCCGTCAGACCACCGTCACCCGGTTTGGACGGGCCCGCCATACGACGCGGCAGGGCGGCGGAGCGGGCCGGGCCCGCGCAGGGGAGCGGGCCGCACCCCGCACACTGCCGCTTTCCGGGCGGCCCGGGCAGGCCGGGATGTACGGGGGAGCCGCGAGCGGGGGTGTGACAGGGCCCCTCTGGCGGGCGCGCCGCGCCGGGGGCGGCGTGAGACTGGTGTCATGACAGCAGAGCAGCGCGGCGGCGGTGACGAGCTGGGACGTTTCCTCCGCGCCCGCCGCACGCAGACCACTCCGCAGAGCGCCGGGCTCACCCCGGGGCCCGGCGTCCGCCGCACCCCCGGCCTGCGCCGCGAGGAGCTGGCGACCCTCGCCGGGGTGAGCATCGACTACTACACCCGGCTGGAACGGAGCAAGGAGACCCGGCCCAGCCCGGCGGTGGTCGACGCGCTCGCGCGGGCCCTGCGGCTGGACGACGCCGAACACCAGCACCTGCGGGCGCTCGCGGCGCGCGCCGCCCGGTACGCGCCCGAGCCCGCCCCCGCGCCCAGCCGCACCGTACGCCCGCACGTGCAGCTGATGCTGGAGTCGCTGCGGCCGAACCCGGCGTACGTGGTCAGCCGCGCCATGGACGTACTGGCCCACAACCCCGGCGGGCTCGCCCTGTACGCGGGCATCGAGGAGTGGCCGGCCCGTCAGCGGAACCTCGCCCGCTACCTGTTCCTCCACCCCGCGGCCCACGACGTCTTCCCCGACTGGGACAGTCAGATCCGCGGCTGTGTGGCCCGCCTGCGCGCCCTGGCCGGCACCGACCCGGACGCCGTCGACCTGACGCAGTTGGTCGGCGAACTCCTCCTCAAGAGCCCGGACTTCGCCGGGCTGTGGGAGCGCTACGAGGTCACCGGCCGCAAGATCCTCACCAAGACGTTCCGGCACCCGCAGGTCGGCACGGTCACCCTCACCTTCCAGGGCATGGGCCTCGAAGGGACCCCCGGCCACCGGATGGGCGTCTACACCGCCGCCCCCGGCACCCCCGACCACGACGCCATGCTGCTGCTCGACCTGACCGCACCACCCACCACCGGCACCGACCACCGGGCCCCGGCCCGCCACGAGAGCCCGGCCGACCACGAAGGCCCGGCCCGCCACCAGGACTGACCCCGCAGTGCGGCGCGCGGCCGGTTCAGGTGGCGTCCGGGCGGTTCACCGGCCCGCGCCGACCCGGGGCCCGGGGCGGTTCACCGGCCCGCGCCGGCCCTCTCGATGAAGGCGTGGACGCGTTCGGGGGTGTAGATGCCGTCCACCAGGAGGTGCGAGAGGCCCAGGATCCCCGCGTGCGGGTCGAGGGCGCTGCGGACGATCTGGAGGTTGCGGGTGGCCAGCGGCAGGGAGCGGCGGTAGACGACCTCGCGGATACCGGCGAAGAGCTGCTCGTCGGTGTGGGCGAGCTGGCCGCCGATGGCGATCACCCGGGGGTTGAAGAGGTTGACCGTGTCGGCGATGGCGCCGCCGAGGATACGGGCGGCGCGGCGGGCCAGCCGTACGGCGGTGAGGTCTCCCGAGCGTACGAGCTGGACCGCCTCGTTGACGGTGGCGACGGGATGGCCGGCCTCCCGGAGGTCGCGGACCAGGGCCCAGCCGCCCGCGTACGCCTCCACGCAGCCGGTGTTGCCGCACCGGCAGAGCGGCGGCTCGGCGACGTCCTCGACGGTGACCTGGATATGGCCGACGTCACCCGCCGCGCCGTCCGCGCCCCGGTGGACCCGGCCGCCCGCGATCAGTCCGGTGCCGACGCCGGTGCCGATCTTGACCATCAGCAGGTGGTCCACGCCGGGGTAGCGGAGCCGCTGTTCCCCGTACGCCATCGCGTTGACGTCCTTGTCGACCAGCACCGGGCAGTCGTACCGCGGGGCGAACCACCCCGGGATGTCGTAGCGGTCCCACCCCGTCATGATCGGCGGGCTGACCACCCGGCCGGTCTCGTGGTCGACCGGGCCCGGTACGTCGAGGCCGATGCCGAGCACCTGCTCCGGGGCGAGCCCGTTGCCCTGGAGCAGTTCGGTGAAGAAGCGCTCCACGACGGTGAGTACGGCGGCGGGGCCCGAGGTGACGTCGGAGTCGGCCTCCCGCTCGGCGAGCACCTCGCCGCCCAGGTCGCAGAGCGCGGCCCGCAGCGCGGTCGCGCCGATGTCGGCGACGAGCAGCACCCCCCGCTCCCGGTTGAAGACGAACCGGCCGGCCGGCCGCCCCTTGGTGCGGGCGTCCTCGGAGGCCGGGATGAGCAGCCCGGCGGCGAGCAGACCGTCCAGCCGCTGGTTGACGGTCGTCCGTGACAGGCCGGTGTGCCGGGTGACTTCGGTCTTGGTGAGGCCGTCACTGACATCGCGGAACAGGCCGAGTATGTCGCCGGGTGAGAGCCCGGCCCGGAGTGCGCTCGCGTTCGTCGTGTCCACCGGGGCACTCTATCGACCGTCGCCAGCGGACGGAAGATGGCAATGTTTCGACTATTAAAGTCGAAACAAGGGTTGTTCAAAGCCCATAGAGCGACGTACGGTCGCCCCACCAATGCGGGAAAGGGACGATCCAATGCGTGGAACAACGAGGTTCGGGCGCCAGGCGAGAGCCGCGCTCGTCGGGGTGGCCGCCGGTGCCCTGGCGCTCACCGCCTGCGGTTCGGGAGGCTCTTCGGGCGGCTCGGGCTCCGGCGACGGCGGTACGGCGAAGATCGCCGCCGTCATCAAGGGGCTCGACAACCCCTTCTTCCAGAGCATGGAGCAGGGCATCAAGGCCGAGGCCAAGACGGCCGGGGTCGATACGACGGTGCAGGCGGCCACCTCGATCACCGACACCACCGGCCAGGCCGACAAGCTCAGCGGTCTCGCCGGCCAGGACTTCAACTGCTACCTGGTGAACCCCATCTCGGGCACCAACCTGGTGCAGGGCCTGGCCAAGGTCGCCGCCGCCAAGAAGACCATCGTCAACATCGACAGCCCGGTCGACGCCAAGGCCGCCGAGGCCGCGGGCGCCAAGCCGGCCACGTACATCGGCACCGACAACGTCGCGGCGGGCGAGACCGCGGGGAAGCGGATGGCGGAGCTGCTGCCGGGCGGCGGGAACGTCGCCGTGATCGGCGGTATCGCCGGAGACGTCACCAGCGGCGCCCGCGTCGAGGGGTTCGGCAAGGGCATCGGCTCCGGGCTCAAGGTCGTCCAGACGGTGGCGGCCGACTGGGACCGCCAGACCGCGCTCACCGCCGCCACCGACGTGCTCCGCGCCCACCCCGACCTGAAGGGCTTCTTCGTCGCCAACGACGACATGGGGCTCGGTGTCGCGCGGGCCGTCGCCAACGCCAAGAAGACCGGCCAGGTGAAGGTCATCAGCGTCGACGGGGTCAAGGACGCGCTGGAGGCCGTCAGGACGGGCACGCTCGACGCCACGGTCGCGCAGTACCCGTACGCCATCGGCCTGATGGGCGTCGAGGCGTGCACCGCCGCCGCGCAGGGCAAGACGCTGCCGGCGAAGGTCGCGGCGCCCGTGGAGCTGGTCACCAAGGAGAATGCGGCGAAGGCGCTGGCCGCGACGCCGAAGCCGTTCGGCAGCTACGACGACCCGTTCAAGGCGCTCCTCAAGTAGTCACGAAGCAGTCGCGAAGCAGTCACGCCGTCGCGTAGCCACGCCGTCGCGTACGGCCCCTCTTCTTTTCTCTCCCCCGCTCCACCCTCACCACGTAAAGGAAAACCGGCCGTTCGGGCCGTCGGACCAGGTCCGGCGGCCGCCCGGCCAGGAGGACTCACATGACAAACGCAACGCTCACGGCGCCCGGCCCGGGAGCCTGGTCGGCGCGCCTCCGCGATGTCGGATTCTGGGCCGACTGGGCGGCCCTGGTCGGCCTTGTCGTGCTCGTCGTGGTCTTCCAGGCCGCGAACCCGACCTTCCTGAGCAGCGGAAACGTCCAGTCCATGCTGGTGGCCGCGGCGATCCTGATCATTCTCGCGGTGGGGCAGACCTTCGTCATCGCCACCGCGGGCATCGATCTGTCGATCGCCTCCACCATGACGCTGGGCGCGGTGGCCTTCGGCCAGGCGTACGCGGCGGGGTGGGGGCTCGGGCTCTCCTGTCTGGTCGCGGTGGCCGCCTCGACGGTGCTCGGGACCGTCAACGGCCTGATCATCGCCCGGGGGAAGATCGCCGACTTCATCGTCACCCTCGGCACCCTGTCGGCCGCCTCCGGACTCGCCCTGATCCTGGCCGACGGCAAGCCCGTCACCATCGTCGACCCGGCCCTGCTCAAGCTCTCCACCGGCGGCATCGGCATCCTGGGGTGGTCGTTCCTGATCGCCGCCGGGATCGCGGTCGTCGCCCATGTGGTGCTCTTCCACACCCGTCCCGGCACCCATGTGCTCGCCACCGGGGGCGCCCCCGAGTCGGCCACCGCGATGGGCATCTCCACCTCGCGCATCAAGATCGGCGTCTACGCGGGCGCGGGGCTGCTCGCCGGGGTGGGCGCGATCCTGCTGGTCGCCCGGGTCGGCGCGGCCGAACCGGCCGCCAACACCTCGTTCCTGCTCAACTCGGTGGCCGCGGTGGTCCTGGGCGGCGTCAGCCTCTTCGGCGGCCGTGCCACCGTGATCGGCCCGATCATCGGCGCGCTGCTGCTCACCGCGCTGGTCAACGGGCTCACCCTGCTGGGTGTCTCGCAGTTCTACCAGCCGCTGTCCGTCGGCATCGTCGTGGTGCTGGCCGCACTCCTCATGAGGTTCCAGCGATGAACGAGGTTCCAGCGATGACCGACCACTCCCTTCGGAAGGGCGCCTCCGGTACGGACGCCGCCCCCGCCAACGACCGTGGTACGGGCTCCGGTACGGCCGCCGACGTGCTCCTGGAGTGCGAGGGCGTCTCGCTCTCCTTCGGCAGTGTGCGCGCCCTCGCCGATGTCTCGCTGACCCTGCGCAAGGGCGAGATCACCGCGCTGGTCGGCGACAACGGCGCCGGCAAGTCGACCCTGGTCCGCTGTATATCGGGCATCCACCGCCCGGACAGCGGCCGGATCTCCTTCGACGGCAGGACCCGCGACTTCCACTCCCCCGAGGACGCCAGGGACGCCGGGATCGAGACCGTCCACCAGAACCTGGCCCTGGTGGAGGACCTGACCGTCTGGCAGAACCTCTTCCTCAACCGGGAGCTGGTACGCCGGATCGGCCCGCTGGCGCTGCTGGACCGCAAGGCCATGCAGACCCGCGCCCGGGAGATGGTCTCCTCCCTCGCCGTCAACGTCCCCGCCGTCACCTCGCGGGTACGGCGGCTCTCCGGCGGCCAGCGCCAGGCGGTGGCGATCTGCCGGGCCTCGGGGTTCAGTTCCCAGCTCGTGATCATGGACGAGCCGACGGCCGCGCTGGGCGTCCAGGAGACCGAGCGGGTCGAGCAGCTCATCCTCGGGCTCCGCGACGAGGGTCACGCGGTGCTGCTGATCAGCCATAACTTCGCCCAGGTCATGCGGCTCAGCGACCAGGTGTGGGTGATGCGGGCCGGCCGCTGCGTGGGCGGTCGCCGCACCGCCGAGACCACGGGCGAGGAGATCGTGTCCCTGATCACGGGCGCGCGGGCGGAGTGACCGGAGGGGCCGCGCCCCCGCCCCCGCCCCCGTACACCGGACGGCGCCGCTCACTCCCGTACGCCCCGCTCGTCCCGTACCCCTCGCACATCCCGTACGCCCGCCCCGCGCCCTCCGGCCGTGACCGCACCCCGACCCACCGCCGTACGCCCGCCCCCGGAAACACACCAAGGACGTCACTCATGACCACCACCCCCCTCGCCAACCCGATCGGCGTGCACGCCCTCGTCTGGGCCGGTGACACCTCGCCCGCCTCGCTCACGCACGCCATCGAGATGACCCGGGCCACCGGCTACGACCTGCTCGAACTCTCGCTCCACGACTCCGTCAGCCTCGATGTCCCCGCCGCCAGGCAGCAGTTGGAGGCGGCCGGGATCGCGGTGGCCTGCTCGCGCGGGCTCGCCTTCGACGCCGATGTCTCCAGCGCGGACACCGCCACCGTGGCGCGCGGCGAACAGCTCCTCCGCGACTCGCTCGCCATCACCCACGGCCTCGGCGGTACGCACTTCACCGGCGCCCTCTACAGCGCGCTCGGCAAGTACGGGCAGCCGCTCAGCGCGGCCGGGCGGGCCAATGTGGTCGCGGTGCTCCGCCGGCTCGCGGCGGAGGCGGCCGGCCTCGGCATGACGCTGGGCCTGGAGATCTGCAACCGGTACGAGACCAACGTCATCAACACCGCGCACGACGCGCTGGTGCTCGCCGACGACATCGGTGCCGACAATGTGCTGATCCACCTCGACACGTACCACATGAACATCGAGGAGGACGACCTCGTCCGGCCGGTGCGAGAGGTCGGCGACCGGCTCGGCTATGTGCACATCGGTGAGAACCACCGGGGCTATCTCGGCTCGGGCCACCTGGACTTCACCGCGTTCTTCCACGCGCTGGCGGACATCGGCTACCGGGGTCCGATCACCTTCGAGTCCTTCTCCTCCGCCGTCGTCGCCCAGGGCCTCTCCAACGACCTGGCGGTCTGGCGCAACCTGTGGACCGACGGGGAGGACCTGGCGCGGCACGCGCACGGCTTCATCACCCACCAGCTCGCCGCCGCGGCCCGCCGCTGATGACCACCCCCGACACCCCGGCCACGCCTTCCTCTTCAGCGTCCCCCTCCTCGGCGTCCCCCTCCACGGCGCCCACCTCGTCCGCGTACCCCGAACTCCCCGGTCTCACCGAACTGACCGCCCGCGCCCGCGCCCTGGTCAGGAACGGCGGGCGGGCGGTCCTCGGCATCACCGGGAGCCCCGGCGCCGGCAAGACCACCCTCGCCGAGCAGCTCGTCGCCCGGCTGCTCGCCGACCCGCCGCCGGGCGCGCCCGCGCCCTGGGTGGCGCACGTCCCCATGGACGGCTTCCACCTCGCCGACGTCGAACTCGACCGGCTCGGCCGCCGGGAGCGCAAGGGCGCGCCGGACACCTTCGACGCCGCCGGGTACGCGGCGCTGCTGCGGCGGCTCCGTGAGGACGAGGACGAGACGGTCTACGCCCCCGGCTTCGAGCGGGAACTCGAACAGCCCATCGCGGGTGCCCTCCCGGTACCGCGCACGGCCCGGCTGATCGTGACCGAGGGCAATTACCTGCTCCTCGACGAGGGCGACTGGGCCCGGGTCCGGCCCCGGCTGGACGAGGCCCTGGACGAGGTCTGGTACTGCGAGCTGGACGAGGAGGAGCGTATCCGCCGACTGGTCGTCCGGCACGAGCAGTTCGGCAAGGACCACGCCGCCGCGCTCTCCTGGGCCCTCGGCACCGACCAGCGCAACGCCGATCTGATCCGGCGCACCCGGGACCGGGCGGACCTGGTGGTACGGGGCGGCTGACGGACCCGACCGGCCGGTCCGATCCGGCCGGTCCGATTCGCCGGTACGGGGTGGAGGGCGGTCCGGATGCCGTACGCGACGGCTCCGGTACGGCCCGCCACCTGCGCCCCTATAGGATCGCGGGGTGGTGGGAAATGCCGACAAGCGACAGCACATTCTGGACGTAGCGACACGCCTGGCCGGGACGAAGGGGCTGCGGGCGCTGAGCGTGCGCTCCGTCGCCGCCGCGTCCGGGGTGGGGGCGACGACTCTGCGGGCGTATTTCCCGTCGCAGTCGCTGCTCTATCAGGCGGTCGCCGAGCGGGTGGTCTCCTTCGTCCTCAGCGACGAACTGGTCCAGGACCGCTCGCTCGCGCCCGCCGACCGGCTCTACGCGAGCCTGCGGCAGTTCCTTCCCACCGCGGGTGAGCAGGATTCCGCGCTCGCCATGTGGTTCGACATGCTCACCCTCGCCCTCGGTTCGGACGCCAACGCCGAGGTGCTCGCCATGGTCCGCTCCGGGCACGACCGGTCGGCCCTGATCGTGGCGCGCTGGTTCACGCTGCTGGCGGCGGACGGCTGCGCCCTGCGGGACGCGCCGGAGGTACTGGCGGCCCGGTTCATGGCCCTCGTGGACGGGCTCCACCTGGGCCTCCTCCTGGACGGGGACCCGGAGGCGCTCGGCTGGGCGGAGCGCACCCTCCGCTGGTACGCCGAGCAGTGCCTGACCGCCCCCGGCGGGAACGCCGTCCCCGCGTAACGCCTACGGAGGGGTGGTACGGGCCTCCCGTACCACCTGCTCGGCGAACCATCTGACCGTGTCCCGCGCCGCGTCGAGACCGGCCCCGCCCGCCCCGGCTGTCTCGCCCGCCCCGGTTGCCTCCTCTGTCTCGCCCGCCCTGCCTGCCTCGTCTGCCCCGTCCAGGCCGTCCGGGCCGCTGGGGCCGCTGGGGTCGCTCGGGCCGCCCCAGTCCCCCGGCTCGCCCAAGTCCCCCGGGTGGAGCAGGGCGTTCAGGTGTACGCCGTCGACCAGTGCCAGCGCCGCGAAGACCTGGCCCTCGATCTCCCCGGGCGCCACATGTCCCTGGCCGGCCAGGACCGTCAGCCACCGGCGCAGCCGCTCGGCCCGCGCCTTCCGCTCGCCCGCCACGGCGGCGCGCGCGCCGGGCACCGGTTCCGCCCCCTCCGCCATGCGGCGCAGTTCGAACCACGCCTCCACCGCCACCGTCCGGCCGGCCGCCGGCAGGAGCTGAGCCAGGCACGCGAAGAGGCGGTGCGCCGGATCGCGGGTGTCGTCGGCGATCGAGAGATCGGCCGGGTGGTGGCGGCGGGCCAACTCGGCGGCGACCACCAGGCGTAGTTCCCCCTGGACCGGAAAGACGCGCCGGAGCGTCGTCGCCCCCACACCCGCCTCGGCCGCGACCCTGCGGACGCTCAGCGAACCGAAGCCGCGCGTGGCGGCCAGCCGGAGCGCGGCCTCGACGATGTCCTCCCGGGCAACCATGCGGTACACCGTACCGCACAGTGTGCGGTACGGTGTACCTGCATCGCCGCGGACACCCGTCCATCGCCGACGACAGGAACCCCTGATGACGCACACCGACCTGACCGACACCGCCGCCACGGACCAGCGGTCCCGGCTCCCGGGCTGGCCCGAGATATTCGTCGCCGCCGCCGCGTACTACCTGTGCTTCCTCGTCGGCCCGCCGGTCGTCCGCTCCTTCACCGGGGACGAGCCGGTCGCCAACGGGCTGGCGTTCGCGGCGCTCTCCGGGGTCATGGGCCTGGTCGCCTTCTTCGCCGCCTTCGCCATCCGGCACCGCTCCTGGCCGGCGTTCAGCTTCCGCCCCATCACGGGCCGCTGGGTCCTCTACTCCATCGGCTTCGGGCTGCTCGCGTTCGTCCTGGTCCGCGTCGTCGCCGCCGTCGTGGTCGTCGGAATCATCGGGAACGCGGACTCCGACCCGCAGGGCGACTACGTCGCCGCCTCCAACGCGGGACCGATCGGCCTGGTCCTGCAACTGCTGTTCATCGCCGTCCTCACCCCGCTCGGCGAGGAGTTCGCGTTCCGCGGCGTCGTCTCCACCGCGCTCACCCGGTACGGCGCATGGGTGAGCGTCATCGGCAGCACCGTCGTCTTCGCCCTGGCCCACGGCATCAACCTGGCCCTCGTCCCGGCCACCGTCGTCGGCGCGATCAACGGCTACCTGCTGGTGCGCACCAAGTCGGTCTGGCCCGGTGTCATCGTCCACGCGGTCAGCAACGGCCTGGGGACCATCCTCGGCGTGCTGCTCAGCTGAGATCCACAGAACCGCAGATCCGCAGAACGCAGAACCGCAGAACCGCAGGACACACAACGCACGCACGGATGCCGAGGCGGGGCGAGGGGCGGCACGGTCGCCCCCGCCCCCGCCCCCGCCCCCACCCCCGCGCCCGCGCCCGCCGGCCACTCCTCCTCATCAGTGCTATATGACATGATGCAGAAATGACTCAGCCATCCACCAGGTACGACGTCCTGATCGTCGGCGCGGGTGTCGTGGGGGCCGCGTGCGCGTACTACTGCACCGCCGCCGGACTGCGGGCAGCCGTCGTGGAGCGCGGGGCCGTCGGCGGCGGAACCACCAGCGGCGGCGAGGGGAACATCCTGGTCTCCGACAAGGAGCCGGGGCCCGAGCTGGAGCTGGCGCTGCTGGCCTCGCGGCTCTGGCGGGAGGCGGCGGAGGAGCTGGGGCCCGGCGCCGTCGAGTACGAGGCCAAGGGCGGCGTCGTCGTCGCCGGGACCGAGGAGACCGCCCAGGGGCTGCGGCACCTGACGGCGGGCCAGCGGGACATGGGCGTGGACGCCGTCGACATCGGGGCCGACGCGCTCTTCGAGCTGGAGCCCCAGGTGACCCGGCGGGCGGTCGGCGGGGCGTACTACCCGCAGGACGCGCAGGTCCAGCCCGTACTGGCCGCCGCCCACCTGCTGCGCCGGGCGCGGGAGCGCGGGGCGGTCGTGTACACCGGGACCACGGTCACCGGGTTCGTACGGGACCGGCACGGCGCCCTCACCGGCGTACGGACCGACGCCGCCGGCACCCCCGTCCTCTCCGCGCCCTCCGTGATCAACGCGGCGGGCACCTGGGCCGGGCAGCTCGCGGAGCTCGCCGGGGCCCCGGTCCCCGTCCTCCCCCGCAAGGGGTTCGTCCTGGTCACCGAGCCGCTGCCGCGCGCCGTACGGCACAAGGTGTACACGGCGGAGTACGTGGCCAACGTCGCCAGCGGTGACGCGGGCCTGGAGACCTCCGTCGTGGTGGAGGGCACGCGGGCCGGCACCGTGCTCATCGGCGCCAGCCGCGAACGGGTCGGCTTCGACCGTTCCTTCTCCCTGCCGGTGGTACGGCGACTGGCCGCGCAGGCCATCGGGGTCTTCCCGTTCCTGGCGGAGGTCGCCCTGCTCCGTACGTACCTCGGCTTCCGTCCGTACTGTCCGGACCACCTGCCCGTCATCGGCGCCGATCCGCGCGCCCCCGGCCTGCTGCACGCCTGCGGCCACGAGGGCGCGGGCATCGGACTGGCCACCGCCACGGGCAGGCTCCTGGCCCAGCGGCTGACCGGCCAGGAACCCGATCTGGACCTGACGCCGTTCCGCCCCGACCGGTTCGAGGAGGCCGCCGCATGAACGAACCGTCCGCCACCGCCGATTCCTCTTCCGATTCCCCTTCCCATTCCTCCCCCTCCATTTCCTCTCCCCCCGCTTCCTCTCCTTCCGTTCCCTCCCCTTTCGCCTTCACCTTCGACGGGCAGGACGTGCCGGCCGAGCCCGGCCAGAGTGTCGCCGCGGCGCTCATCGCCTCCGGGCGGCGCTCCTGGCGTACGACCCGGGTCGAGGGGCGCCCGCGCGGGGTGTTCTGCGGTATCGGGGTGTGTTTCGACTGCCTGGTGACGATCAACAGGCGCCCCAACCACCGCGCCTGCCTGGCCCAGGCCCGGCCCGGCGACACGGTCACCACCCAGGAGGGAGCAGGCCATGACGACCTCGCGTGCTGAGGGGGCGACGTCCGCTGTGTACGACGTCGCCGTGCTCGGCGCCGGACCGGCCGGCCTCTCCGCCGCCGTCGCCGCCGCGTCCCAGGGCAGCCGGACCGTACTGGTCGACTCCGCGCCCCGCCCCGGCGGCCAGTACTGGCGCCACCGGGCCGGTGACGACGGCGCCCGCCACCACGACTGGGACCGATTCCGGCGCCTGGAGCGGGAGTTGGCGGCGCAGCCACTGCTGGACCACCGGCCGGGGTGCGCCGTCTGGCACGTGGAACGGCCGGCCGGGGCCACGGACACCCGCTTCGTCCTCCACACCACCGGCCCCGACGCCCCCCGCGGCCCCGGCGGCCCTGATACCCCCGACGCCCCGCGCGGCCCCGGCGGCCCCGCCCAGCGGATCGCCGCCCGTACCGTCGTCGTGGCCACCGGCGCCTACGACCGGCAACTCCCCTTCCCCGGCTGGACTCTTCCCGGTGTCTTCACCGCCGGTGCCGTCCAGGCGCTCCTCAAGGGGCAGGGGGTCGTGGCCGGGAAGCGGATCGCCGTCGCGGGCACCGGGCCCTTCCTGCTCCCCGTGGCCGCCGGGCTCGCCGAGGCCGGGGCGACCGTGGTCGGGGTGTACGAGGCGGGGCTGCCCACCGCCTTCGCCGCGCACCCCGCCGCCACCCTCCGCAACCTGGCCAAGGTGGCCGAGGGTGCCGGTTATCTCCGTACCCTCCGGGCCCACCGCGTCCCCTACCGCACCCGTACCACCGTCGTCGCCGCGCACGGCACCGACGCCGTCACCGGGGCCACCGTCGCGCGTCTCGACCGTGGGTGGCGGGTCGTCCCCGGCACCGCCCGCACCATCGACTGCGACACCGTCGCCGTCGGGTACGGGTTCACCCCGCAGACCGAGATCCCCGTGCAACTCGGCTGCGAGATGCGCCGGGACGCGGACGGCAGCCTCGTCGCCCGCGTCGACACCCGGCAGCGCGCGACCACGGAGGGCGTGTACGTCGCGGGCGAGGCCTGCGGGGTCGGCGGTGCCCAGCTCTCCGCCGTGGAAGGGGAGTTGGCAGGTCTGCACGCCGCTCATGTGACCACGGGCGCCGCGCCCGGCCGCGGGCGGCTGGCCCGGCTGCTCCGGCGGCGGGCCGCCCTGCGCTCGTTCGCCGCCGCGCTGCACCACGCCTATCCGGTCCCGGACGGCTGGCTGAGCTGGCTGGACGGCGCGACCACGCTCTGCCGCTGCGAAGAGGTCACGGTCGGCGCCGTACGCACCGCGATCGACACCCTCGGGGCGGCCGACCCCCGGACGGTCAAGCTCTACGCCCGCCCCGGGATGGGCCTCTGCCAGGGCCGGGTCTGCGGCTACGCCACCACCTGCCTCGTCGCCCGCGCCACCGGCCGCGAACCCACCGCCGAGGACCTGCGCGGGGTGGCGGGCCGGCCCGTCGCGAGCCCGGTCACGCTGGGCGAGCTGGCGGCCGGGAGCGACCAGGACCGGTGACAGAAACCCGACCTCTATGTAATGTGACATATTACTGACCGGCGACCGTGCGGAGGAATCATGACCCAGGAGACGACGACCGAGGGCACGGCCCGGGAGACGGCGGGAGGGGCGAAGCCCTGGCACGGCGTCCTCGTGGCCACCGCCCTGCCCCTGCGCGAGACCCGGAACGGCGCGGACCGTAACGGCGCGGACCGCAACGGCGCAGGCGCAGGCGCAGGCGGCGGCCTCACCGTCGACTTCGACGCATACGCCGCCCACATCACCTGGCTCGCCGAGCACGGCTGCGACGGCGCGACCCCCAACGGCTCCCTCGGCGAGTACCAGACACTCACCGCCGAGGAGCGCGCCAGGGTCGTCACCACCGCGCTCGCCGCCGCCCCGCCCGGCTTCACCGTGATGCCGGGTGTCGCCGCCTACGGCTCCGACGAGGCGCGCCGCTGGGCCGAGCAGGCGGGCGAGGCCGGGGCGCCCGCCGTGATGCTGCTCCCGCCGAACGCGTACCGTGCCGACCGGCGCGCCGTGGTGGCGCACTACCGGGCGGTCGCCGAGGCCGGGGTCCCGGTCGTCGCGTACAACAACCCGATCGACACCAAGGTCGACCTGGTCCCCGAACTCCTCGCCGAACTCTTCGGCGAGGGCCTGATCGTGGCGGTCAAGGAGTTCTCCGGCGACATCCGCCGCTACTACCGGATCACCGAACTCGCCCCCGGCCTCGACATCCTGGCAGGTACGGACGACCTCGCCCTGGAGATGGCGCAGGCGGGTTCGCCGGGGTGGATCTCCGGCTACCCCAACGCCCTCCCCCGCGCCTGTGTCACCCTCTGGGAGGCCGCGTCCAAGGGCGACCTCGCCACCGCCCTCCCGCTCTACCGCACCCTGCACCCGCTGCTGCGCTGGGACTCGCGGACCGAGTTCGTGCAGGCGATCAAGCTCAGCATGGACATCGTCGGGCGGTACGGGGGCCCCAGCCGCCCGCCCCGGCTCCCCCTCACCGCCGAGCACGAGGCGCTCGTACGGAGCGCCACGGAGCGGGCCGTCGCGGAAGGACTCGCCTGAGCATGCGCAGCGACCGGGTCTTCCACGCCGTCGACTCCCACACCGAGGGGATGCCCACCCGCGTCATCACCGGCGGGGTCGGGACGATCCCCGGGGCCACGATGTTCGACCGGCGCCGGTACTTCGTCGACCACCTCGACCACATCCGCCGGCTCCTGATGAACGAGCCGCGCGGCCACTCCGCGATGAGCGGCGCCATCCTCCAGCCGCCGACCCGCCCGGACGCCGATTTCGGGGTCCTCTACATCGAGGTCTCCGGCTGTCTGCCCATGTGCGGGCACGGCACGATCGGGGTCGCCACGGTGCTGGTGGAGACGGGCATGGTCGAGGTCCAGGAGCCGGTCACCACCATCCGCCTGGACACCCCGGCGGGCCTGGTGGTCGTGGACGTACAGGTGGCGGACGGCTCCGCGAAATCCGTGACCCTCCGCAATGTCCCCTCCTTCGCCCTCGCGCTCGACCGGACCGTCGAGCTCGCCCCCTGGGGGGACATCCCCTACGACATGGCGTTCGGCGGCAACTTCTACGCCATCGTGGAGCTGGACGCCCTCGGCATCCCCTTCGACCGGTCCGACCGCGAGAACAAGAACCGCCTCATGGCGGCGGGGCTCGCCATCATGGACGCGATCAACGAGCAGGACCGCCCGGTCCATCCGGGGAACCCCGAGATCAACGGCGTGCACCATGTCTACCTGGCCGCGCCGGGCTCCACGCCGGCCCACTCCCGCCACGCCATGGTCATCCACCCCGGCATGTTCGACCGCTCCCCCTGCGGTACGGGAACGAGCGCCCGCATGGCCCAGCTCCACGCCCGCGGCCTGCTGCCCCTGGACACGGACTTCCGGAACGACTCGTACATCGGTACGCGCTTCATCGGCCGCCTGGTCGAGGAGACGGAGGTCGCGGGCCACCCGGCGGTCGTCCCCACGGTCACCGGCCGTGCGTGGCTCACCGGAACCGCCCAGTACCTGTACGACCCGGACGACCCCTTCCCCGAGGGGTTCACCCTCTGAGCCGCATAGCATGGGCGTACCGAACCGGACAGTGAGGACCCCGAGAGATGAGCGCGGACGGATGAGCACGGACGACAGTACGGCGGCGGTCCACCTGCCCTCGTTCCGCGGACGGCGCAACCTCCGGGAGGAGATCACCGAGACCCTGCGCGGCGCGGTGATCTCCGGCGAGATGAAGCCGGGTGTCGTCTACTCCGCCCCCAGCCTCGCCGAGCAGTTCGGCGTCTCGGCCACCCCGGTGCGCGAGGCGCTGCTCGACCTCGCGAAGGAGGGACTGGTCGAGGTCGTCCGCAACAAAGGGTTCCGGGTCACCTCGCTCTCCCCGGAGGAACTGGACGACATCACGGAACTCCGGGCGCTCATCGAGCCGCCCACCATCCGCCGCATCACGGAGCGGGGCGTCCCGGCGAAGACGATCAAGCGGCTGCGCCCGCTGGCGGCCGGCATCGAGAAGGCCGCCGCCCAGCGGGACTTCATCGCGCACGTCACCATCGACATGCAGTTCCACCTGGCCCTGCTGGAACTCGCCGGCAACCCCCGCCTCCTCGACACGGTGAAGTCCCTCCGCACCAGCTCCCGCATCTACGGCCTGCGCCTCCTCCCCGAGGGCGCCGAACTCTTCGACTCCTCCCACGAACACGCCGAACTCCTCGACCTCATCGAGGCAGGCGACGCGGACGGCGCGGAAGCCCTGATGCGCCGCCACATCGGCCACGTCCGGGGCATCTGGAGCGAGAAGGGCGGGGAAGACGGGGAGGACGGGGAGGACGGGGAGAAAGGGTAGGGGGCGGGGCCGGAGCGGGACCCGGGGCCCGTCCCGGGTAATCGAAGGGTTTCTCGAACAGTGCAGTCCCGCCGCGCTCCTGGAGTGTGACGAACAGCGCCTTGCGGCGGCGCGGTCCGGCGCGGGGCGTGGGCCGCCCGGCGCGGTTCCCGTCCCGCGCCCGTACGGTCCTCATCCCGCTTCCGACGCGGCCGGCGCGCCCGCGTCAGGGCATGTGGGGCTCCCGCACTCGCACGGCGGCCAGCGCAGGGCGGCGCCGGGGTCCAGGTCAGCTCCTTCGCCCTCACCATCGGCGTCGTCCACCCCGTCGAAGGCGTCCTTCCGCATGACGAGCGTGCCGTCGACGCCGAGCGCCGCGATCTCCAGCGACAGCAGTCGCCGCGCCTCGCTACCGGCCACGGGCGCACCCCCTCGACCAGGCATGGAATGGCCTTCGAACAGTGTGACTAGTCATCGCCAGCCCCTCGACAATGGGTAACAGTCCACGTTCATAGTGTGACGCGAGGTGTCACCATGAAAGAGGTTCAGCGACCAACCTGCATTTTGGTCGCGCCGGCCCCTGTTCACACGGACCGGCCTGCACAGCTCTCGCCGGCGGCACCCATTCCCAGAACTCTGGTCAAAGGGGCCGAACATGACGGAAAACAACGACCGCGGCGACGACTACAGCAAGGGCCTCACCCCGAGGGAGATCTTCGGCGAGGCACTGCGCAACGCGCGGGAGACGCGGGCGGCGGGCAAGCTGACGCAGTCGGAACTCGCGCGAATGGCCCGTACGTCGAAATCGACGATCAGCCGGATCGAACGCGGGGTACCACCGATCGGAAGTCATCTGCCCGCACTTTTCGATCAGATTTTTGAAACGGACGGATTGTTCAAGCGTTTGTACGAAGAAGTCGTTTCGCAGTCCTACCCCGCATTGTTCCGCCGCCGCATGGCCATGGAGCGCGAGGCCATCGCCATCCGCGAATGGTCACCGACCCTCATCCCCGGGCTCTTCGAATCCCCCGCGTACGCCCGGGCCCTGTTCCGGTTCGCCAACCGGCGGGCCTCCGACGCCGAGGTCGCCGATCTGGTGCGGGCCCGGCTCATCCGGCAGGAGCTGTTCCGGAAAGAAGCTCCGCCGAAAGTCTCCCTGATTCTCTGCGAATCCGCGCTCGACCGCAGCATCGGTCACGCCCACACGATGCGGGAGCAGCTCGCCGTTCTCCTGAGCCGCAGCGCCCTGCCGACCACGCGCGTACAGGTGCTGCCCCTCAATGCCGAACCACACCCTTTGATGGACGGGCCGATCACTCTGCTGACCACGCCACACCATCTGACTGTCGTATCGGTGGAGGCATTTCGCACGGCAAGCATCATCGAGGATCCTGAACACGTTCGAGCAGCCATGGCCGCCTACGATGATCTGATGAGCGAAGCCTTCTCGACGCGTGAGAGCGCTGCCCTCATCAGAAAGAAGTTGGAGGCACTGTGAGTCTCAATCCCGCCCCCGCCACCTGGGTCACATCCGCCCACTCCAACAATGAGGGCGGGAACTGTGTCGAGTGGTCCCCCACCTACGCCCGCACCCACGGCATCGTCCCTGTCCGCGACAGCAAGATGCCCCACGGGCCCACCCTCGGTTTCTCTCCCGCCAGTTGGGCCACGCTCGTCGCCTACGCCCACACCTCCTCCGGCGCATAGCGGCGAACCCGGGACCACCGTTCCCCACAGAGGCGCTCCCTCGTCTACCGTGCTGCTCTGCCTCCCTGCTTCTCCCGCCCCACCAACCCCACAGGCCCCAAGGCCCCACCGTCTCCCCCACCCCTCTCCTCCACCCCTCTCCTCCACCCTCTCCCCCACCATCTCCCCCCACCCCAAGGAGCATCCCGTGGTGAACATGAACAGGCGCGCCTTCAACAGGAGCCTGCTCGGATCCGGCTTCGGAGCCGCGCTCATGGGCGCCACCTCCGCCTGTGTCGGCGGCACCGACACCGACGCGGGCGGCACGGGCAGCTCGGGAAAGGGCTCGCGCACCCTGAATCTCGCGGTCGACCAGGAGATATATTCGCTCGACCCGGCGAAGCAGCAGAGCGGTTCCGCCATCGTCCAGGTGTGGCAGGCGTGCTTCGACACGCTGCTGCGGTACGAGCCGGACGGGACGGTGGGCCCCAACGCGGCCCGGAGTTTCACCTTCAACAAGGAGAAGACGGAGCTGACGCTCACCCTCCGTCGGGGCATGAAGTTCATCGACGGTGTCGCGGTCGACGCGCAGGCCGTCAAGCAGTCGCTGGAGTACTTCAAGTCGGGCGCGGGCCCGGAGGCGGGCCGGCTGGCCGGGGTGACGGTCACCGTCAAGGACAGCACCACCGTCGTGCTCACGACACCACAGCCCAACGGCCTGCTGCCGATGTTCCTCTGTCTCGCGCCCGGCATCCTGTCGAGCCCCGCCTCGCACAACTCCGGGGAGCGCGAGACCAGTCCGGTCGGTTCGGGCCCGTACAAGCTGGACGCGGCCGGGACGAGCGCCGGGTCCCTGTACACGTTCGTACGGAACCCGGGGTACTGGAACAAGGCCGCGTACCCGTACGACAAGGTGATCGTCCGTCAGATGGCCGGCACCATGACGCGGCTCGACGCGCTGAAGTCGGGGCAGATCAACGCCGCGCAGATCTCGGCGCGGACGAGGACCGACGCGCAGAACTCCGGTCTGACGGTGCTGCGGAACTCGGTGGGGTGGGCCGGGCTCTTCCTCAGCGACCAGGGCGGCGAGGTCGTCCCCGCGCTGAAGGACGTCCGGGTCCGCCGGGCGATCAACATGGTCTTCGACCGGCCGGCGATCCTGAAGTCGCTCTTCCAGGGCCACGGGACGGTGACCAACCAGATCTTCAACAGCAGGAGCGTGGCCTACCTCCCCGACATGCTGGACTTCTACCCGTACGACGTGACGAAGGCCAAGTCCCTGATGAAGGAGGCGGGTTACGCCGACGGGTTCACCTTCGACCTGCCGTTGGTCAGCGGCCAGGAGGACGCGAACCCGCTGATCGTCCGGCAGCTCGCCCTGCTGAACATCACCGCCCGCCAGGTCAACATCCCTCCGGCCCAGACCATTTCGGCCCTGCTCAGCGGCAAGTACCCGATCTTCTTCCACACGCTGGAGTCCCGCGCCGCGCTCTGGGACATCGCGCAGTCCCTGACCCCGAACGCGCCCTGGAACCTCAACAAGTTCACCGACGAACGGCTCCAGCCCCTCCTCGACAAGGCCCAGTTGCTCGACGGCTCCGCGGAGCGGCTCAACGCGCAGGCGGTCAACGCGTTCGTGGTCGAGCAGGCGTGGTTCTGCCCCTGGGTCCTGCCGACGAACTTCTACGCCACCGACAACACCGCCACCGCCACCCCCTACACCGGCACCCCCGTCCCCCACCTCCGAGGCTTCACCCCGGCCACGGACGGCTGACGGGGACACCGGACCATCCTGGCGCGGCTTTCAGTACCTCGCGGCGGGATCAGCGGGCTTCAGGACGCGGAGATCCACTTTCGCCGGAATGCCACCGTTGTTCTCGCACCCCAGCTTCTTCGCCATGGCGAGGGCGGCCGCGTGCAGGATGGTCATGTTGGCGTCACGCAGCGTTCGATCGTCCTCCTCAGGAAGATTTCGCCGCTGCTCAAGGGCCCCCTGAACGGGGAACGGAATGATCCCGGAAGAGTCGACTTGGGGAGTCAGGCACTCGAACTTGAGGGAAGCGTTGCGGGCACCGGCGTCGGCATACATTCCCATGCCATAGACATCCCTGTCCCGCCAGGGAGAGAAGTAACCCAGAGATTTGTCCCGTCTCACCTCTTTCGCATTACCATAGAGACTGAAATCCACCGTGATGCCGACGTCGAATCTGCCGACCCCCGAAAAACCACAGAGCCGCGAGACCGAACCGTCAAATTCCGAATAGTTGTATTTAAGTTCACCGGCGACCCGGTCCAGCCCTCCCGAACCATACGAACGGTAAGCCTTCGCAGCGGACAACGAATCGATCGCCCTTGCACTTCCCCCGGAGAAAATCTCATCGCACACCTTCACCGCGGGATACGGACCATCACCGTCCCTGGCGTCCGCCGACACAGTAGCCCCCAGGACAAGCACCAGCGCAGTACTCATGGGCGCAACCGCCGCCCTGACCCTCACCACCGAGCCCCTTCCTCCCTCATTCCGTCTGCGGCCGATAACCTTGCTGGTTCTCTTTGACGGAACCAGAACTGTAACCCGACCGTACAGATTCCCACATATCCTGCACGAACTTATCCGTGGCTCCGTTGCCCCGATGGCTGATGAATTGCCTCAAGGGCGCCTCGGAAGATGATTCACCCGCCTGGAATATCGCTCTCTTCTCCTCGTCCGTCATCTCTTCGATCTTCTTCTTTTCCGTATCCAAGGAGTCGCCCGCCGCGTCGCCGATGTATTGTGACGCCACTTGCTGCACCGCGCCGGTCGCCGTGTCGGTGGCGAGCGGAATCAGTACGGCGGCGGCACCGACGGCCGCGACCGGCGGAAGGACCGCGACCGCTCCGGCAACCGCGCCGCCGATGGCCGCGCTGGTTCCGAACGAGATCCACGCGGACTGCTTGTCCTGCGCGTCCTTGTACTCGCTGTGCTTCGCCAGGCCCTCGGCCACGACCTGCCCGGCCCGCGACTCGTCGAGCTGCCCCTGGACCGCGGCACCGGTCGACAGCGCCTCGCGGGCAAACCCCTCGTTGATCGCCCCGTTCGGCCCCACTTGGGCTTCCAGCACGCTGGTGGTGTGCACTCGCTGCGCCGTGGTGATCATCGCGTAAGCGTCAGGATGCTGTCCCAGGGCGCTCAGGAAGCCGAACGTCTCCCGCTGTCCGAACACCGCATGCCGATACCTGTCCTCGCCTGGAACGAAAACTCCGTACCCTCTATTGCTGACAGCCCTGTCGATGTCGTCGATATATCCGGCACCCATGCGTCCGAGGCTGCCCGACAACGCTTCCTGGTGCTTCAGGAGGTCAGGGTCGCCGCCATACTTCTGGACAACCGACTCCATGATCTCGGCGGTCTTTCCGTCCCGGACACCGTTCGCACTCGGCTCGTCCCACGGATAGCCGAGCGTCGCGGACTCCAGCGCGTGGCCCAAGGCTTCCGGCAGGAAACGTGAGGCCTTCTCCACGTGCTCCGGATCCGGGGTTTCCGTGTCCGCGAAGGAGGTGTACTCCTTGGTGCCGAAGAAGTCGAGGTAATTGCCAATGGGGTCGCCGCTCTTCGTCGTCCCCAGATCGGCCTCGCCGTCTCCGACGCTCCCGTCCTCGTTGTACGCCGTCGGATCCGACGTGAAGAACAGTTTCGACGCCTCCGGGCTGTGCCCCAGCGCCTCCAGCATCGACACCATGGGGTCGTATCCCGAACCGTTCTTCCCGGACGGGTTGTACTGGTTCTCGAAGGCGCCGCTCATCGGCTTCGAGCCGGCGAAGAAGTCCGGTTTCTTCTGGTGGAGCTGGGCCACGTGCTCGGCTATCGGGTTGAGGAACGTGGGGGCATAGTTCCCGTAGCGCATGATCCCGCCCAGCAACTGGTAGCCGTAGGGCGGGGCGCCGTACGGGGAGAGGGGGATCTGCTGGGTGCCGAGTTTGCGGAGTTCCGGGGCCCATTCGGAGGTGAATGCCTTGTCCTGGGAGGCGGAGGCCAGGGTGAGGCCCAGGTTCCGCTGGAGTTCCTGGACGTCCTTCAGGCGCTGCTTGTCGAGCTTTCCGTAGTCGCCGTACGTGTCGGTCGAGAGCTGCCCGAAGAACTCCAGGGACTCCTTGGGACCGAGGTTCCGGTAGAACGCGGTGGCGAATTCGGTCGAGTTTCCGTAGCTCCGCAGGATGTCGTTCTGTTCCCGCAGCTGCTCGTGCGTCAGGTCGGCGCCCCTGGCCGCGAGCGCGGCGGCCCGGGCCGCCGTTTCCTGTTCCAGGCTGCCGTACTTCGGAGCGGTGAAGTTGTGGTCGTCGGAGACGTTCGCCCGGAGCGCCCTCCGCAGCGACTCGTCCACGACCACGCACCGGTCGACGAGCTCGTCGATCCGCGCCTGCCACTCCGCCACGGCGGCCTTCTCCTTGCTCAGCAGCTCCTTGTAGTGGCCGTCGGTGCGGGCGCTGACGTCCTCCTGCACGGAGTGGCGCGCCGTCGCCTTACCTCGCGCGTCGACATGGATGTTGGCCTCGGGACCGTCGTCGTCCCTGATGGTGATCAGCTCGTCCTGGGCCTTCTTGAAGACCGTGTACGCGTCCTCCAGAACGGCCTTGACCCCCTTGGCCTCTTTGGCCGCGTCGCCGAACTCCTTCGCGGTCTTGCCGATGAACGCCTTGGTGACGCCCGCGTTGACGCCCTCCCAGTCGGCCTTGTCCGCCTTCGTCTTCATGCCGTCGCGGGCGTCCTCCGCGAGCCTGTCGAGCTTGGCGGCCATGTCCGACCAGTCGTCGACGGCGGTCTTCAGCTTGCCCAGCGGCAGGGCGACGATGTTCTCGAACGTCACGTCGGACATGGGCACTCACTTCAGATACTGGTTGAGCCTGGAGACCGAGATCAGGTCACCGGCGATCTGGGCGTCGTCCTTCGCATGCGCGGCCTCGGTGTAGTTGAGGTGGTTCGAGATCTGGGCGCAGGCGTCGAGCAGGGTGCGCAATTGGGTGTTCCACCGGTCGTGGACCTTCAGGAGCGCGGCCCCGCTCACAAAGCTCTCGTTGGTGAGGGCGATCGCCGCGTCGAAGGTCGCCGGGCGGGCGTGGTCACCGTCACGGCTCAGCCGGGTGCGGACCTCATAGGCGTCGTGGCCGATCGCGCCCAGGTCGTCGCGGTTCACACTGAGGTCGCTGTCCGCCGCGCCGACGGTGCCGCCGCCCGCACCGCCACCGCCACCGCTGCCCGGCGCCGACGCCGTGTTGAGACGGGTGGATGACCGGTCGGCCGCCCGTTCGCGGAGCCGCGCCCACTCCTCGTCGAAGGTCATGGTCCTCCCCTGCCCTGGTGCCCGTCATATGTTCGGCCCGGTCGAACACACACCGTATGCGATCACATCCCCAGGGGTGACAAGCGGCCCCGGGGCCAGAGGTCCCAGGGCCGGCAGGTGAGGTGGGGCTGGATGGGGCTGGAGTGGTCTGGTCAGTGGTGGTCGGGGGACGGGGTCAGGACGAAGAGGGGGATCTCCCGGGCCGTCTTGCGCTGGTACTCCGCGTACGGCGGGTACGCCTCCACCGCGCGGGCCCACCACGCGGCCTTCTCCTCGCCGGTCACCTCGCGGGCCACCATGTCCTGGCGGACCGGGCCGTCCTGGAGTTCCACGCGGGTCCGCGAGCAGGTTGTAGTACCAGACGGGGTGCTGGGGGGCGCCGCCCATGGAGGCGATCACCGCGTACGTTCCGTCGTGCTCCACACGCATCAGCGGGGTCTTGCGGATCCGGCCGCTCTTCGCGCCCAGGGTGGTCAGGATGATCACGGGCAGGTCCCGGCCCTCATGGGACGGGCCCAGCAGGGGTTCCAGGGTGGTGCCCCGGGTGCCGCCCGAGCTTTCGTAGAGTTCCACCTGGTCGCGCACCAGCTTCCGTGTGCTGGGCTCGTACTCACCTTCGAGGGGCATGCCGGACATCTCCCTGTGTGGTCGCGGTGTCGTCGCGGGACGTGCTCCTCCGGGAAACGCGGAGGGCGGAGGGAATCATTCCTGCCCCGGGGCGTCGTACAGGGGAACGACAGGCCCTACTCGCCAACATGGCCCGTACGCAGGACAATGTGCCTCTCAGTCATGTTCTCGGAGGGGGACAACACATGCGGGAGAGCCACCGGGCCGAGGCCGAGAGGCTGTTGGTGCGCGCCGTGGAGGAAGAGGTACGGCGGTCCGGCGGGCGGACCGATGCGAACGCACTGCTGGCGCGCGGACGCGGGGCGCTGGACACGATGGCGGCCGGGGCTGCCGAGGAGTACGCCACCTACACCCAGGCCCTGGACGCGGCGCAGGCGCAGGTGGTGCCGTTGTCGGAGCGGTTCAGCCGGCGGAACATCGGGACGCCCGCCCTGGTCACCTCCGTCGCCGCCGTTGCCGCGATCGGGGCCGATGTGGCGCTGGGCGCGGCCACCGGGGTGGCCTTCGGGGCGGGTGCCGTCGTCGCCGTCGCCGGGGCGGCCACCACCGTCGCCAAGGTGACGGCGGGGCACTGGCCGGCCGCGCACCGCAGGGCCGGGGCGGCCGGCCAGCCGGGCGGGACCGAGCAGTTGCGGCTCCAGTGGCTGACGGCGCTGGAGGTACGGGGCATCCGCCCGTTCCTGGACCAGCAGCGGGTGCTGACCTCCGCTTCCCGCCGTACCGGCAAAAAGGCCTCCGCCGTACCGCAGTTGCGCGGTGGGGACCGGAGCGCGGCGGCCCGTCGGCGTACCGTCCTTGAGCAGTCGTTCGGCCATCTGCCCGAGCCCGAGGGGGTGTTCGCGGGGCGGCGGTCCGAACTCGCCCAGATCGCCCAGTGGGTGCACGCGGCCCGCGCCTCGACCGAGACCAGGCCGACCGTCGTCGTGCTGCACGGTGCGCCCGGATCCGGCCGCACCGAACTGGCGGTACGCGCCGCGCACCAGCTCAGGGACCAGTTCCGGGGCGCCTGCGTGGTCGACCTGCGCGGCAACTCCACGCTGGAGTCGCCCCTTTCGACCCGGGACGCGCTGCTGCACCTGCTGAACCGGCTGGGCGCCCCGCGTGAGCAGTTGCTCTTCCGGGAGGGTTCGTCGCCGGAGCAACAGGTGCGTCGGCTCAGCGAGTTGTATCACCAGCAGCTGACCGGGCTCCCGGTGACGGTGGTCCTCGACGACGCCTCCGACCCCGAGCAGATCCGCACCCTGGTGCCCGAGCGCTCCGACAGCCTCGTCCTGGTCACCACCCTCGCCCCGGTCGAGCTGCCCGCCGAAGTCCCCGCCTGGGTACACCAGTTGCCGGTGGAGGCGCTGGACGGCGCGGGCGCGGAGGAGCTGCTGCGCGCGGCGGGAGGGAACGGGGGATCCGGAGAGGCGGACGGAGCCCTCTCCGGAGGAGCGAACGGGGCGGCGTCGAGCGGGCCGTACGACGCCCAGTCGGCCGACCGGGTACGGGAGTTGTGCGGCGGCCTGCCGCTCGCCCTCCGGGTCGCGGGCTCCTCGCTCGGCGGCGGGCGCTCCGCGCACCAACTGGCCGCGGATCTCGACGCGTACGGCCCGGTGGAGCCCGTCGAGCGCGCCCTGTGGCTGCGCTACACCGACCAGAGCGACCAGGCCCGCCGGCTGCTGCGGCGGCTCGCGCTGGCCGGGCGCGCCTCGCTCGGCGCGGGCGCGGCGGCGGCGCTCCTCGACACGGACGAGCGGACGGCGGGGCGGCTGCTGGCGGCGCTCGCCGACGCCGGGCTGGTCGAGCACGTACGCGGCAGCCGCTACCGGCTCCACGCCGTCGTACGGGTCTTCGTGCACGCGCGGCTCCGCGAGGAGGAGCCGGCGGAGGAGCGTACGGCCGCGCAGGAGCGGCTGATCCGGAACTACGGCGAGCTGGCCGACTCGGTGATCCGGCTGGTCGACGGGAAGACCTCGACCCGCGCCGACCTCTTCAGGACGGCGGCCGGCGCACACGGTTTCACCTCGCTCGACGCGGCGCTGCGCTGGCTGGACGACGAGTCGAGCGCCATCACGGCCACGCTGCGCCACGCGGAGGGCGTGGACCAGCAGGCGGTGCTCGACCTGCTGGGCGCGCTCTGCGACTACTGCCTGCTCCGCGGCGACCTCTACCGGCTGGGCGAGATCAACGAGTTGACGCAGGCGGTGGACCAGGGGCTGCTGCTCCGCTCCGTCCAGTGGCGTACCGGCATCGCGGCGCGGAACCTCGGCGAGCTGGACAAGTCCCGTACCACCCTCACCTCCGTGGTGGGCCTCTACCAGGAGGCGCAGCACGAGGCGGGCGCGGCCCGCGCGCTCTGCTCGCTCGGCATCACCCTGCACCACCAGGGCAATCTGAGCGAGGCGGCGGCGAAGCTGCGCGAGGCGCTGGCGCTCCAGGAGACCCCGTCGCTCGCGGGCGACCGGGGCTGGACGCTGCACGCGCTGGCGGCGGTGGAGCGGGACCGGGGCCATGCGGCCGAGGCGTACGGGATGCTCACCCGGGCGCTGACGCTGCACCGCGAGAACGAGTCGATCCACGGCGAGGCCTGGGGCCACTACCAGCTCGGCCAACTGCTGCTGCGGATGGGCGATGTGGTGCGCGCGGATTCCGAACTGCGGGCGGCGCTGGGCCTGTACGAGCAGACCCGGGACGGCCGGGGGGTGGCGTGGGCGACGACGCAGTTGGCGCGGACGCGGCTGGTGGCGGGTGAACCGGCGCAGGCGGCCGAGCAGTTGCGCGAAGCGCTCGCCGGCCACCGGGACAACGAGGACTCGCGCGGCGAGGCGTGGACCCTGTACTACCTGGGCCAGGCGCTGGAGGAGGGCGGCGACCGCGACCAGGCGGTACGGGAGCTGGAGCGGGCCCGCACGATGTTCTCGCGGATGCGGGACGTGTACGGTCTCGCCTGCGCCCGCCACCACTCGGGCCGGGTCACCCGCGACCAGCGCGCCGCGCAGACCGGCAACCTGCGCAACTCCGGCTTCGCCCGGCAGCTCCTGGTCGACGCCCGCGCGGACTTCCGCCGGATCGGGGTGGCGCACGGCGAGGCGTGGACCTGCCTGGAGCTGGCGATCATCGACGCGGGCAACAATCGCGCGGCCCAGGCGCTGACGCTCTGCGACGAGGCGGTGGCGCTCTTCACCTCGTACGACGACCGGCGCGGCGCCGACTGGGCGCGCTTCCTGCGCTGCACGCTGCTGCCGTACGGCTCGGCGGGCGGTACGGAGGTGGGCTCGGTCGTGGCCGAGCAGGAGGTGTCCGAGCTGGCCTCGGCGGAGCGCGACCACCCGGCGCGCGACGGCAAGCTGCGGGACTCGCTGACGGCGTTCTCGGTGATGCTGGGCCGGGGCGTGCGGCTGGAGGACGGATGGCAGGCCTGGGACCTCGGCATGGTCCCGAACCGGCACGCGCGCGAGGTGATGGGCGTACCGGTGGAGGGGGCGGCGGCGTAGGCACCGCCACGGCCCGGCTGTGGCTCAGGGCACACGGCCGGGCCGTACCGTACGGACGGTACGGGCGCACGGGTCACGCCGTACGGTACGAGCGCACGCGTCACGCCGGGCCGTACCGTACGGGCACCCGCCGGGCCGTACCGTACGTACAGCACGTACAGCCGCGCAGGGCGCAGGGCGCAGGGCGCGCGGGTACGTACGGAGGACCGGCGGCCCGCCGACGCCAGGTCCTAGGCCTTCAGGGCGGCCGAGGAGGCCGAGGAGCCGGGCCGGGGCTTGGCCGACGCCTCCTCCGGGGCCTCCTCGAAGTCGACCCGGCCCATGTGCCGGGTCATCGACTTCATCAGCAGCCACACGCCGGCCGCCATCACCGCGAAGACGATGAACCCGAGGACGCCCGGCGTCACCTTGTTCTGGTCCAGCTCCTGCGCGAGGGGGACGAGCTGCGTCATTGCCTGCGTTGCGTGGGTCGCATCCATGTCAGGCATTGTCGCGGATGCCCGCGAAGAGGTCGCTCTCGGGGAGGGAGGTGTCCACGAGCGACTTCGCCAGCTCGTACTCCTCCGTCGGCCAGACCTCCCGCTGGATCTCCATCGGGATCCGGAACCAGCCGCCCTCCGGGTCGATCTGGGTGGCGTGCGCGATCAGCGCCTTGTCCCGGATCTCGAAGAAGTCGGCGCACGGGATGTACGTGGTGAGCGTCCGCTCCGCCCGCTCCATCTCCTTCCACCGCTCCAGCCACTCGCCGTACGGGGACTCCAGGCCCCGGGCGAGCAGCGCCTCGTGCAGCGCGACCGTACGCGGCCGGTTGAAGCCCTGGTTGTAGTAGAGCTTCGAGGGCTGCCAGACCGGGCCGAAGTCCTCCTCGGGGAACTTCTCCTTGTCGGCCGCGCCCTCGAACGCGATCATGGAGATGGTGTGGGTCATGATGTGATCGGGGTGCGGATACCCCCCGTTCTCGTCGTACGTGGTGATCACCTGCGGCCGGAACGCGCGGATCGACCGGACCAGCCGCCCGGCGGCGGCCTCCGGGTCCTCCAGCGCGAAGCACCCCTCGGGGAGCGGCGGCAGCGGGTCGCCCTCGGGGAGCCCGGAGTCGACGAAGCCCAGCCACTCCTGCTGGACGCCGAGGATCTCCCGGGCCTCGTCCATCTCCTTCTTGCGCACCTCGTGGATGTTCGCCTCGATGTAGGCGTCACCCTGGAGCTTGGGGTTGAGGATGGAGCCGCGCTCCCCGCCCGTGCAGGTCACGACCAGCACGTCCACCCCCTCGGACACGTACTTGGCCATCGTGGCCGCGCCCTTGCTCGACTCGTCGTCGGGGTGGGCGTGAACGGCCATGAGTCGTAGCTGCTCAGTCAAGACTCGATCCTCAGTGATGTGGCGCTTGGGTCGGCTTCTATAGTGACGGATATCGGGGGACGGAAATTCCGGCCGGCCCGGTGCTCTCCCTGTCCGAGAGGAACGATCAATGGCGGCGGTACGCGAGGAGGCTTCCGGGGAAGCTTCCGGGAAGGCTCCTGCCGGGCGGTACGGCCGCTCCTCGGACGAGCTCGCGGACCGGCGGCTGCTCCGGCTCGGCGCGGTGCTGGGCGGGCTGCTGCTGGTACTGCTGGGCTGGTACGGCTACCACTATGTCGTCGACCGGAGTGTCTCCGGCGAGCTCATCAAGTTCAAGCGGATTTCCGACAGCGAGGTCCAGGCGCATCTGGAGGTCCGCAAGGACCGGGAAGCGAGCGGGAGCTGCACGCTGCGTTCGCTGTCGGAGAGCGCGGCCGAGGTGGGGCGCAAGGATGTGCGCTTCGGGCCGGGCGAGACGCGGATCGACGAGATCGTCACCATCCGTACGACGGCGAGTGCGACCAGTACGGAACTGGTGGGGTGCACGACCGACTGAGGCGGGCCGGGGCCCGGCCCTCGCGGGAAGCCGCAGGAGCCCGCACGAGCCCGTGAGAGCCCGCACGAGCCACGACCCCGTGAGAGCCGGCAGGAGCCCGGAAGAGCCCCGCGGGAGTCACGGTGTGTGACGGCTCGCGCGGGAGCGCACCGCTCGGCTCCGTGGCCTCACGCCGCTGACCTGCGCCGACGCAGGTCCGCCGCTAATTGTCCTCCCCCTTGCGCCACGAAATTGTTAGGCTCGTGGTTTCGCCCACCCGAGACGGCACATGCTTCTGGGTAGGGCGTTGATTTGTATCCCCAGCACCTACGAGGAGCACCAGTGACCCAGACCAGCGACAACGTCACCTGGCTCACCCAGGAGGCGTACAACCAGCTCAAGGCCGAGCTGGAGTACCTGTCTGGTCCCGCGCGCACGGAGATCTCCACCAAGATCGCCGCTGCCCGCGAGGAGGGCGACCTGCGGGAGAACGGCGGGTACCACGCGGCCAAGGAGGAGCAGGGCAAGCAGGAGCTGCGGGTACGCCAGCTCACCCAGCTTCTGGAGAACGCGAAGGTCGGCGAGGCCCCCACGGCCAGCGGTGTGGTCGCCCCCGGCATGGTCGTGACGATCGCCTTCGACGGCGACCCGGACGACACCCTCGACTTCCTGCTCGCCTCGCGCGAGTACGCCAGCTCCGAGATCGAGACCTACTCGCCGCAGTCCCCGCTGGGCAGCGGGGTGAACGGCAAGAAGATCGGCGAGGACGCGGAGTACGAGCTTCCGAACGGCAACAAGGCCCGGGTGAAGATCCTTGAGGCCACGCCGTACCAGGGCTGAGCCCGCCGCGGGTACGTCTACGCGGGTACGTGTACGCGGGGACGAGCGCAGGTACGTACGGACGAGCGAGTACGTGGAGGGCCGGTCCGCACCCGACGGGTGCGGACCGGCCCTCGGCCGTCGGTGCGGCCCGGCGGTCCGGCGGCCGGCCCGGCGGTCCGGCTCGGCTCAGCTCGGCCGGCAGAGCAGCGGCTTGGCGAGCTCCGCGCACGGCCGGTCGCCGTGGGAACGGATGAAGTCCTTGCCGACCTCGTTGGCCAGATAGCGCAGGAACCCGGCGGCGAGGGAGTCCGCGGGCGGCTCGCCGTAGGTGTACGCGAACTCGGTCTGCCAGTACGGGTACGCGCCCTCGTCCGCGCCCGCCAGGGTCGCCGGGTACCCGTCGATCCGTACCTGCTGGACGTCGTCGCGGGCGGTGACGGCGCCCACCTCGCTGTGGCCCAGCGCGCCGGTGGTGGCGGCCACGGTGTCGAGCAGGGTCGTCGTGCTGTCGACCTCGCACCGCCCCGGCTTTCCGGCGTCCAGGCCCGCGCAGTCGTTCGCCGTGACGCCCAGGAGCTGCTTTCCCGCCAGGACCTGGTGTACGAGCGTGGTGCGGGTGCCGGAGCCCGGGTTGCGGCTGATCAGATGGATCGGGACATCGTTCCCCTTCACCTGCTTCCAGTTGGTGATCTCCCCCGCGTAGATGGCCCGCACCTCCTTCAGCGACAGGTCCTGGACGCCCGCGTCCTCGGCCACCACGAGGGTGAAGAGGGAGAGCGCGATGGGCCGGGGCAGCAGTTGCGGGCGACCGTCGCTCTTGGGCCCGTCGCTGAAGGCGAGCCGGTCGCCGAGGCCCTGGCTGCCGGTGAGTTCGGCCTTCGCGCCCGCTTCGGCGAGGGTGTTCAGCCCTGACACACTGCCCTTGAACGAGTCGGCGGTGACGGGGATGTGCGCCCCGGGGCAGGTCCGCTCGTACTGCTTCGCCGCCTCCTTCAGCACCGGCGCGAACGCGGTGGAGCCGGAGAGCGTGAGCGTGCCCTGCGCACAGTCGAGCGGGGCCGCGTGGGCGTCGTCGCGGGTGAAGGTGAGCAGCGACTGTACGGCGCCGACCAGGACCAGGACGGCGAGGAGCACCTGGACCGGGCGGGAGGCGAAGGGGTAGTACTCGGTCCGCTTGATCGTCCCGCCGCGCACCCCGCCGACGATGCTCGCGTCGACCTCCGGGTCGGGGAACGCCTCGTCGATGTGGGTCTCGTCGCGCTCCAGGATGGCGAGGACCTTGTAGTGGTCGCGGCGGTTGAGCTTCACCTTGGGGAGTTCGATGAGCCCGTCGGTGACCCCGAGCCCCGGCACCACCACCGGGTTCCCCGCGTCCCGGCTCTCGCCCCGCTGGGTGAAGAATCCGCGCAGCTCGCGGCGGCTGAGCTCGGTGACGACCATGCCGACGACGCGGCGCCCCCGGCACCGTATCCGGATCCCCACGGGGCCGCCGGCCGGGGCCAGGTAGTCGTCCTCCACGATCGGCGCCCAGCCGCTGTTCTCGATGCGGAGCAGGATGAACGACGGGTCGCGCAGCGGGGCGCGGTCGGCGCTCTGCATCTGCTGGAGGACCCCGGCGTACGGGGAGGCCTCGGCGTCCCGGGCGGTGGTGTCCATCTGGACGCGGTAGCCGAGCCGCTTCCGTCCGGCGAGCAGGAACTCCCAGAAAGCCGCGGCGATGGGGACGGCCAGGCCGAGCACGGCGACGGCGGACTCCCAGGAAAAGCCGTTCACGGCCAACTCCCCGTACGTGTCGGGCGGATGGGAACGCCATGGTGACGAGAGACACGGCCGAAGTGCCAGGAAAAACGCGATTCTCCTGGCCTTGTTCACCTATGTGTCACTTGGCACACCGGGAATTTCCCCGGGGGATGAGGAGTGGATCCCTCCGCCTTCCCTCCGCCTTCCCGCCGCTTTCCCGCAGCCTTCCGTCGGTGGCCCGCCGCGTTCCGCCGGCCGCCCCGGCGCCCTCCGGGTCACTCCAGGATCGTGTACCCGGCCGCCCGCAGCGCCGCCGCGACCTCCTCGCAGTGTTCGGGCCCCTTGGTCTCCAGGTGGACCTCCACATCCGCCTCGGAGAGCCCGAGTCTCGGGTCCGTCCGCAGATGGCTGACGTCCAGGACGTTCGCGTCGGCCACCGAGAGCACCCCGAGCATGGTGGCGAGCGCCCCCGGCCGGTCCGTGACGCGCAGCCGCAGGCTCAGATAGCGGCCGGCCGCCGCCATGCCGTGCCGCAGGATGCGCTCCATCAGCACCGGGTCCACATTCCCGCCGGACAGCACGGCGACGACCGGCCCCCGGAACGCCCCCGGGTCCGCGAGCAGCGCGGCCACCGGGGCGGCGCCGGCCGGTTCGACCACCAGCTTCGCCCGTTCCAGGCAGAGCAGCAGGGCGCTGGAGAGTTCGTCCTCGGAGACCGTACGGACCTCGTCCACCAGCTCCTGGACGATACGGAAGGGGATGTCGCCCGGCCGGCCCACCTTGATGCCGTCGGCCATGGTCGGGAGCGGGTCGACCGAGACCGGGTGGCCGGCGCGGAGCGAGGGCGGGTACGCGGCGGCCCCCGCGGCCTGGACGCCGACCACCCGGACATCGGGGCGGAGCGCCTTCACCGCGACCGCGATGCCCGCCGCGAGCCCGCCGCCGCCGACCCCGACGACGATGGTCCGCACCTCGGGGCACTGCTCCAGGATCTCCAGGCCCACCGTGCCCTGCCCCGCGATGATGTCGGGGTGGTCGAAGGGGTGGATGAAGACGGCCCCGGTGGTGCGCGCGTACTCCTCGGCGGCGGCCAGCGTCTCGTCCACGACCTGGCCGTGGAGGCGTACGTCAGCGCCGTAGTCACGGGTGGCCGCCACCTTGGGCAGCGGCGCCCCGACCGGCATGAAGACCGTCGAGCGGACACCGAGCAGCGTGGAGGCGAGCGCGACGCCCTGCGCGTGGTTCCCGGCGCTGGCCGCGACGACGCCCGCCGCGCGCTCCTCCGGGGAGAGCCCGGCGATCCGTACGTACGCGCCGCGGAGTTTGAAGGAGCCGGTGCGCTGGAGGTTCTCGCATTTGAGGAGGACCGGGGAGCCGACGAGCGCGGTGAGGTGCCGGCTGCCTTCCAGGGCGGTGGCCCGGGCGACACCGGCGAGCATCTTCTGGGCCCCTCGGATGTCGTCGAGCATCAGGGGGTGCGGGGAGCGCCCGGAGTGCCCGGGGTGACGGAAGGAGGGGGAGGGGCGGGACGTACCGAAGTGCATACGGCAAGTCTCGCAGCAGGCGGGGGGTGCGCGGGCGGCCTGTGGACAACGGTGCCGGGTGACGGGGTGACGGGGACGTTGCGCGGTTCTTGCCCGTGACCACCTGGCAGGTTGCACGCAGGGTGTCCGGCCGCTGTCCGCCCGCGCACGCCTCGCGCACTTCTCCTCCACCTGGTTTCCACAGGGCAGGTACGGTGCGGGCCCCGGCCGCGTACTCTTGTCCCCCACACCACCCGGCCCCGTATGAAAGAGCCTCCAGCCATGCCCCCCATTCAGGACATGACTTCCGCTGCGTCGGCCGCCGGGGAGGAGCCCGCCGAGCCGTCCGGCGGCGGCTCCGGCTCCGCTCTCCTCGATGCCCTCCAGCATCAGGTGGCCCTCTTCGCGCGGCGGGCCGAGCAGACCCGGATGGGCGGCGTCGGCCAGGTCCGCAACTCGATGGACCGCGCCGCGTATCTGCTGCTCAACCGGCTCGACCAGGAGGGCCCGATGGGCGTCAAAGCGCTGGCGGCGGGGATGGGAATCGACTCGTCGACCGTGACGCGGCAGGTCGCGCCCCTGGTCGACACCGGCCTCGTCAAGCGCACCTCGCACCCGGAGGACGGCCGTGCGGTGGTGCTCCAGCTCTCGGCGCGCGGGCTGGCCAGGCTGGACGAGGTGCGGGTCTCGCGGCGGGCGCTGATGGCGCAGGTCACGGCGGACTGGACGGAGGAGGAGCGGGACTCCTTCACCACCCTGCTCACCCGCCTCAACGGAGCGTTCTCGGCGCGGGCGGCCCGGCTGCCGGCGGGAGACGTGGAGCCGGGCGGCGAGGCGGGGGAAGGGCCCGCGGCGGAGGAAGGGCGTGGCACGCCCTCTTGACCCGGATGGGCCGGTCGGCCTGATATGAGGTGGTGCGAGAGCGGCGGTCGGCCTCGGATCTCCGCCGTGCCCGGGAGTTCGATGCCTTCGCCGCGGGCGCGGCAGGCCGGCTGCTGCGCACCGCCGCGCTGCTGACCGCCGAGCCGCCCGGCGCCACCCCGCGCGCCCAGCGGCTGCTGGTCGCCTCGTTGGCCCGTACATACGCGGAGTGGGGCCGGCTCCGCGACGCGGACCCGTACGACCACACCCGCCGTGACCTGGCCCTGCGCTTCGCCCACGGGGCGTGGCGGGCCCGCTGGACGGAGCGGGACGGTGCGGGCGGTACGGCCGCTCGGAGCCAGGAGAACCGACCCCCGTATCCGAGGAGCCCCCTCGGCTCCCTCACCCCTCAGGAGCGGCTGGTCCTCGTGCTCCGCCTCCATGAGGGGCTCGCGGAGGAGCAGACGGCGTCCCTGCTCGGCCTCCCCGAGGACCGGATCCGCGCCCTCTGCGCCCGTGCGATGGCCGCCCTGCGCGAGGGGGCGCGCCCGCCCCGCGTACCCCGCTCCGGTACCGGCTCGCGGGAGGCGGGACGGTGAGCGGGTCGAGCCGCAAGGAGGCGGAGATACGGCGGCTGCTCGACGCGCCGCCGTACCCCGCCGTCCCCGCCGGCCTCGTCGCGCGGGCGGCCCGGCGCGGCGCCCGGCTGGAACGCCGCCGCCGGGCGGCGCGCCGGGTGGTGTGGGCGGTGGTGGCGGCGGGGGTGATCGTCTTCGCCGTATGGGCGTGGCAGGCGCACCCGTGGTCCCCGCCGCCCGCGAAGACGACCCCGCCGCTGGAGGGCTGGTGACGAGGCCGCCGAGGCCCGCCCCCCGTCCCCGCCCCGCCCCCTCCCCCGTATGAACGCCCCTTACCCCAGGGCCTGCTGGAGATCGGCGAGCAGGTCGTCGGCGGACTCGATGCCGACGGAGAGCCGTACCAGATCGGCGGGGACCTCCAGCGGGGAGCCGGCCGCCGAGGCGTGGGTCATCCGGCCCGGGTGCTCGATCAGCGACTCGACGCCGCCCAGCGACTCGCCCAGGGTGAAGATGCGGGTGCGGTCGCAGACGGCGACCGCCGCCTCCTCGCCGTCCGCGACACGGAACGAGACCATCCCGCCGTACGCCTTCATCTGCTTGGCGGCGGTCTCGTGCCCCGGGTGGCCGGGCAGCCCCGGGTAGAGGACCTGGGAGACGCGCGGGTGGCGGGAGAGCAGTTCCGCGACGCGGGTGGCGTTCTCGCTGTGCCGGTCCATGCGGACGGCGAGCGTCTTGATGCCGCGCAGCACCAGCCAGGCGTCGAAGGGCCCGGCGACCGCGCCCATGGCGTTCTGGTGGTACGCCAGTTCCTCGCCCAGCGCCTCGTCGGCGACGACCAGGGCGCCGCCGACGACGTCCGAGTGGCCGCCCATGTACTTGGTGGTGGAGTGGACGACGACGTCGGCGCCGAGCGCGAGGGGCTGCTGGAGGTAGGGGCTCGCGAAGGTGTTGTCGACGACGAGCTTCACCCCGGCCGTGCGCGCGATGCCCGCGAGGGCGGCGATGTCGGTGATGCCGAGCAGCGGGTTGGAGGGGGTCTCGACCCAGATGACCTTGGTGCGGAGGGTGAGCGCGGCCTGGACGGCGGCGGGGTCGGAGGTGTCGGCGACCGAGAAGTCCACGCCCCAGCGGGAGACGACCTTGGCGAAGAGCCGGAAGGTGCCGCCGTAGGCGTCGTCGGGGATGACGACATGGTCGCCGGGGGCCAGCACCGTACGGAGGAGGGTGTCCTCGGCGGCGAGCCCGGAGGCGAACGCGAGTCCGCGCCGCCCGCCTTCGAGGGCGGCGAGGTTCTCCTCCAGGGCGGTACGGGTGGGGTTGGCGCTGCGGCTGTACTCGTAACCGCCGCGCAGCCCGCCCACGCCGTCCTGCTTGTAGGTGGATACCTGGTAGATGGGCGGGACGACGGCGCCGGTGAGCGGGTCGGGGGTGTTGCCCGCGTGGATGGCGCGGGTCTCGAAGTGGTGGTGGGGCTGGTGGCCGTGAGGGTGCTGGTCGGTCATGGGGCGAGCGTAACGCCGTCCGGCGGCGGGCGGCCGGGATGGCTGGCGCCGGCCGGGTGGTGGCCGGGGCGGTGGCCGGTCGGTGGCCGGGGCGGTGGCCGGTCGGTGGCCGGGGCGGTGGCCGGTCGGTGGCCGGGGTGGTGGCCGGTCGGTGGCCGGTCGGGTCGGTGTCAGCCTTCCCGTCGCTTGGCGGGGTTTCCGGTGCGGCGGGTCCCCTGTGCCGTCTGCGCCTGGAGGCCCTTGATGTGCCGGCGGGCGAGCGACATGAAGCGGCGGGTCGCCGGGGAGAGCCCGCCGCTCGCCCGGGTGATGAACGCGAACTGCTCCTTGTACGGCGGGTCGAGGGGCGCCACGGAGATCCGGTTCGACTTCTCGTAGGGGCGCGCGACGAAGTAGGAGACCAGCGTGTCGCCCACCCCGTTGAGCGCGAGTTCGAGCGCCGCCGTCTGGAACTCCACCTCGATCTCGGGCCTGATCTCGACGCCGAGCGCGGCGGCCCGCTCGGAGAGACCCCGCCGGAGCGGGTCCTCGGTCCGCCAGTGGGCCTCGGAGAGGATCAGCCGCGCCTGGGCGAGGTCGAGGATGGTGACCGGCTTGGCCGTGTGCAGCGGGTCGGCGCTGGCGTAGACGACCTCGTCGACCAGTACGGCTTCGCCGACCTGGAGTTTGTGCTCGTCGATCGGCAACTGCACCAGACCGGCTTCGAGGTCGCCGCGCCGCACGCTCTCCGCGACCTCCGACGAGTTCAGCCCCACGATCCGGACCCGGACCTGCGGGTGGAGGGTACGGAATTCGGAGAGCAGCGGCACGAGCAGATACAGGTGGGCGCTGCTGAACGTACCGAACAGCACCTCGCCCCGGGAGAGGGCGCCCGCTTCCCGGGCGGTGGCGGTGAGGTCGTCGGCGCTGCGGACGGTCTGTTCCGCGAGCGGGATCATGAGCCGGCCGAAGTCGGTCAGTTGCAGTTTCCGGGTCGTACGGCTGAACAACTGGGCGCCGAGGGTCCGTTCGAGCCGCCGGATCTGGTCGGAGAGGCTCGGCTGGGCCACGAACTCGACGGCCGCGGCGGCGGAGAAGGAGCCCGTCTCGACCGCGCGCAGGAAGTAGCGCAACTGGCGGAGGGTGGGGCCTTCAGCCATGGCCGCCGCCGTGCCCGTGGGTCTCGTGGGTCTCGTGGGTCTCGTGGGTCTCGTGAGCAGCATGGGCCCTGTGAGCCGCCGGAATCGAGCCGGTCATCGGGGTGTGATCCAACGTAAACACAGCCTCTCGATTCATAGGCTGAACCTTGAACTGTTGGCGACGGTATCACCGTAGACGAGCCCATTGAGACGCCACAGACTGAAAACCGGCAGCTCCGAGGTGACCTGCCTCACTCCACAGAGGTTCACGCAAAGGATTTGTCTATGCCCATGGGTTCAGAAGCGAGGACCGCGATCGTGACCGGCGCGGCGAGCGGCATGGGCCGCTCCACCGCGGAGGCGCTCGTCGAGGAGGGCTGGGACGTGCTGGCCCTCGACCGCGTGGAGACCCGGTTCGAGGTCGCGGGGGTGAGCGTCCGTACGGTCGCGGTCGATGTGACGCGCCGGGACGAGGTACGCGACGCCATCGCCGCCCACCTCGCGGGGGCGCCGTCGGGCACAACGTCGGGCCCGGCCTCGGGCCCGGCGAAGTCGCTGGGGCTGGTCGCGAACATCGCCGGGATCTACCCGCCGAGCACGCTCGGGGACTTCACGGAGGACCTCTACCGCCGGGTGTTCGACGTGAACGTGCTCGGTGTCCTCAACGTCACCGCCGAGGCCGTGCCGCACATGGCGGAGGGCGGGGCCGTCGTCAACTTCGCCTCGGTGGACGCCTTCACGGTCTCGCCGGGCCAACTCCTCTACGGGGCGTCCAAGGCGGCCGTGGTCATGCTGACCAAAGAGCTGGCCCTGGAGCTGGCACCGCGGCGGATCCGGGTGAACGCGATCGCCCCCGGCTGGGTCAGCACGCCCGGCAACGCGGCGACCGGACGGATGGATGCCGCGGCGGCCTCGATCCCGCTGGGCCGGGTGGCCCGGCCCGAGGAGATCGCCCGTTGGGTGTCGATCCTCGCGGGCCCGGACGCGGCCTTCATGACGGGCGAGACGGTCGTCCTCTCCGGCGGCGACGTCATCCGCTGACCGCCGGACCTCGCCCCCGCCACAACTCGCCTGCCACAACTTGCCGGAAGGAACAGAAGAGACCCCATGAGCAGCTACTGCGTCATCGGCGCCGGGGCGGCCGGCCTGTCCGCCCTCGATGTCCTCACCGCAGCCGGCCACGAGGTGGACTGCTACGAGAAGAGCGACCGCGTGGGCGGGCACTGGAACACCGACTACGACGCCCTGCACCTGATCACCGCGCGCGACCAGACCGTCTTCGAGGGCTACCCCATGCCCGAGGACTACCCCCACTTCCCCCGGCGGGACCAGGTCCGCGACTACATCGCCGGGTATGCCGGCGCCCGTGGCCACGACCGGCGGATCACGTTCAACACCGAGGTCCTGTCGGTCACCCCGGCCACCCCGGCCGCTCCCTCCGGGACGGACGGGGACGACGGGAGCGCGGGACCGGTGGGATCCTCCGGCTGGACCGTCACCACCACCGCCGGAACCCGTACGTACGACGGCGTCCTGGTCGCCAACGGACACCTGTGGGACCCGAAGATCCCCGCCGTCCCCGGCACGTTCACGGGCAAGCAGATCCATTCGAGCGGCTATCAGAACGTCGGTGACATCGAGGGCACCCGGGTGCTGGTGGTCGGCGCGGGCAACTCCGGGTGCGATCTCGCCGTCGACGTCGCCCAGCACCGGCTGGAGGCGGACATCGTCGTACGGCACGCCCCGTACTTCCAGCCGAAGACGTACTTCGGCCGCCCGCGCCAGCAGTTGGACTTCCTGGCCGAGTTCTCCGCCTCGGAGCAGGACCTCATCGCGCGGCTGCTCGCCCGCGTCTCCATCGGCCGGAACTCCGACTACCCGGGCCTGCCGGTGCCCCGGCACCAGGCGCTGGCCGACGGCCCCGCCGTCGTCAACGACCTGCTGCTGTACTGGATCCACCACGGGCGGGTCCGTGCCGTCGGGCACGGCGTCGAACGCTTCGACGGGCGCACCGTGCACTTCGCGGACGGCTCCAGCAGGGAGTACGACACCATCCTGTGGGCCACCGGCTTCCACCCGACGCTGCCGTTCCTCGAAGACCGGCTCGTCCCGAAGCGCGCGGGCCGTCCGCTGCGTCACGGCGGCGGCATCGTCCCCCAGGGGCTGGAGAAGCTGTACTTCATCGGGCTGGCCGCGCCGCGCGGCCCGCAGATCCCGGTCTACGGCGTCCAGGCGAAGCTCGTCGCCCGGATGGCCGCCCTGCATGAGCGCGCCGGTGCCGGTGGCGCGGGGATCGCCGCCTATCTGGGACGGCTCCAGGAGGCTGACGACCGTATCGACATCCCCCGCGACATCTGGAACGCCCAGATCGCCGACACCGAGCGGCTGCTGGACGCGTACGAGGCCGGCCCGGTCCCGACCCCCTGACCCCAGGCGTCTCGCCCTCCTCATAGCCCCCCTCCCTCGACCCCCACCCCTCAACCTCTCCCCCTCACTCCCTCCCCCCCTCCCCCCACGGAATCACCCGAGCACCCGCCGCTCCAGAAGAACAGACGACCCACCAGTGCCAGCACCATAAGAACCAAGAAACATGAGGAACCCCCGATGACCGCTCACCTCCTCGACGACAGTCCCCTCACCGGACACCACAAACGCCTGATCACGGCGTGTTCCGGCGGCCCCTTCCTGGACGGCTTCCTCCTGACCATCATCGGCGTCGCCCTGACCGGGGCCGGCGAGGATCTCGCGCTCAGCGCGAGCATGGTCGGCGTCGTCGGTGCCGTCTCCCTCATCGGGCTCTTCGTCGGAAGCCTGGTCTTCGGCCCGGTCACCGACCGGATCGGCCGGCGGGTGATGTACACGGCGGACCTGGTGGCCCTGATCGTGGGCTCCGTGCTCTGTCTCTGGGTCGACGCCGGGTGGCAGCTCATCGTCCTGCGGTTCGTCATCGGCGCGGCGGTGGGGGCGGACTATCCGATCGCGACGGCGCTGCTGACCGAGTGGATGCCCAGGAAGTACCGGGGCGCCATGATCGGCCTGCTCTCGGCGGTCTGGCTGATCGGCGCCGTCGTCGCGTACCTCGTCGGGTACGTCCTCACCAGCGTGTACGGCAACGGTTCGTGGCGGTGGATGCTCGCCAGCGGTGCGGTGTTCGGCGTGATCATCCTCTTGTTGCGGCTCGGTACGCATGAATCGCCCCGGTGGCTGATCGCCAAGGGCCGGGTGGAGGAGGCGCGTACGGCGGTCTCCCAGGTCCTGGGCCGCGAGGTCACCACGGCGGAGATCAGCGCCCTGGCCGTGGCCGAGGAGCCGAAGCGGAAGGCCGGGTTCACGACCCTCCTGCGCGGGGTGTACCTGCGGCGGGTGCTGTTCTGCGGCCTGTTCTGGATGTGCTTCGCGATCCCGCAGTTCGCCCTGTTCACGTACGGTCCGATCATCCTCTCCCACCTCGGTTTCGGCGACGACACCGCCGGGGCGACGCTCGGCCAGATCATCCTCAATCTGGGCTTCCTCATCGGGTCCTTCCCCGGTATGCGGTGGGTCGAGTCGCGTGGCCGCAGGCCGCTGATCCTCGGCAGCTTCTTCCTGGGGGCGCTCGCCCTGATCCCGCTGGGCGTGTGGCCGCACGCGCCCGCCCTCTTCATCATGGTGTTCTTCATGCTCTTCGCCATGATCAACGGCGCGGGGAACATCCTGGTGTTCATCTACCCGAACGAGCTGTTCCCGACCCAACTGCGGGCGAGCGCCGTGGGCCTCGCCACCGCTGTCAGCCGGATCGGCGCGGTCATCGGCGTCTACCTCGTCCCGGTGGCGCTCGACGGGATCGGCACCGGGCCGACGATGCTCATCGGCGCCGGGATCACCGCGCTGGGCTTCGTGATCAGCTTCTTCTGGGCGGAGGAGACCCGCGACCGCCCGCTGGCCGGCGTGTCCGCCAGCCGGCCCGCCGCGCCGGCCACGCTCACCGGCTCCTAGGACGTCCGCCTCCGGAGGGAGCCGGGGTTTTCCACAGGGGTGGAACAAGAACCCGGGTCCGGGACAATGGACACATGGAGATTCTCTGGTTCCTGCTCGCGATGGGTCTGCTGGCCGCGGTCATCGCTCCGTACGTACGGCGCCGCCGGGGCGGTATCCGTCTCGCCGCGCCCGGCTCGCCCGACGCCGCCGACCCGGCCGCGTACGGCTTCGTACGCCAGGAGGAGCTGGACATCCGGATGCCGGGCCCGGACCAGGATCTCCTGGATGTGCTCGATGTGGTGCAGCGCACGCAGGACTGGCGGGCGGCGTCGCAGTTGCTCGCGGGGACGGACAAGGAGGGCGAGGTGCGCTGGCAGCGGGTGCAGGCGTTCGCGGGCGCGGCCTCGCTGGAGTTGCGGGAGAAGCCCGGTGTCGGAGGGGCGTGGCTCCGGGCCTGGCGCTCGGAGGCCCCGAAGGACGCGGGCGGGGCCGCGGTGCACGCGGAGTTCCTGGTGCAGCAGGCGTGGCGGTCGTCGGCGGCCGGTTCGGACGACTTCAGGATCATCCTGGAGGAGGCGTGGACGGTCTGCGGGACGGCGGCGCTGCTGGCGCCGGGCGACCCGGTGCCGTACATCGTGGAGCTGGCGGTGGCGCGCGGACTCGGGTATCCGCGTGAGCAGTTCGACCAGGTGTGGGCGAAGGTGATCGACCGCGCTCCCGCGCATATGGGGGCGCACTTGGCGGCGCTGCACTACACGTGCGAGAAGTGGCACGGCTCGCGCAAGGACGCCGACGAGTTCGCCACGGCCGCCGCGGCGCGCGCCCCGCAGGGTTCGCTGCTGGCGGCGCTGCCGCTGTTCGCGGTGTACGAGCATCTGCCCGAGGTCAACATGGTGCAGAGCTTCTACCAGAGCGCCGTGGTGACCAAGGCGGTGGAGGGCGCCCTCTTCGCCGCCCACGCGGCCCACCCGGCCGACCCGATGCTGCCGCACGTCCAGCACCTGCTGGTCCTCTTCCTCGTACGGTGCGAACGCTGGGCGGAGGCGATGAACCAGCTCGTACGCGTGGACGGCCACGTGGGCGCGCTCCCCTGGACCCTTGAACAGGACCCGGCGGCCCAGTACACGGTCTACCGCGCACTGGCGGTAGCCGGCTACGAGGCGAACGGCGGCAGCCCGGCAACCCTGCCCCGCTGACCGGGTCGCCCGTCGGCGGTGCCTCCCGCCTCGTCCTCCCGCCTCTTCGCCCTCCACCTGCACCGGCAGGAATACACAGGAATCAGGATGGCCATGACCAACCTCCTCCCCATGATCGCCGTCGCGGTCCTCACCTTTTTATGGTCCAGACACCGGACCATCCGTGCCCGCGTCAGACAGTCGGCCCGCTCCATAGAGCTGGGGCTGCTGCCCATGAAGCGACTTGACGCCGACTACTCCGCGCCTCCTCCACCCGAGTTGACGGACGCCCTCGCGGCGGCGCGGTCCGGCGAGTGGGAGGCGGCGGCCAGTCTGCTAGCCGGGACCGGCACGGAGTGGGAGCGACGTTCCTGGTATGCGAACGCACTGGGGAGTGCCGCGGCCAAGAGCGACGGCTGGCTGGTCGCCTGGGAGACGGCACGCCCTGATGACCCCGACGCGGCTGTCGTCCGTGCCCAGAGCACGGTGGCTCTCGCCTGGGAGCGGCGGGGCAGCGGATGGGCCCGCCGAACGAGCCCGCAGCAGTTCGAGGACTTCCACCGGACGCTGGCCCGCTCCCGGCAGGAGATCGCACGGGCGGCGGAACTCAATCCGCAGGATCCAACGCCGTACCTGATCGAGATCTGGGCGGCTCTCGGCCTGGGCTATCCGCACGAGGAGATGCACCGCATCTGGGCGGAGGTGAAGGACCGCGCCCCGGACCACTACCAGGCTCACTACAGCGCCCTCCAGTACTGGTGCGCGAAGTGGCGGGGCTCCCACGAGCTGGCCCGTTCGTTCGCGATACGCGCGGCGGCGGACGCGCCGCTCGGCAGCCTGCTGTCGGCCCTTCCCCTGCTCGCGTGGTTCGAGGCCGACATCGACGACTCGATGGACGCGTCGGCGTACCGGAGCCCCGCGCTGACGGCCCTGGTCGACGCCGCGCTGGCCGACACGGCAGCCGCCGCCAAGGACCATCCGCACCTCGCCGAGGTGCGGCACCTGCTGGCCCACTTCCTGGCCAAACAGGGCAGGCACGAGGCGGCGCTGGAACAGTTCCGGCTGGTGGACGGCTATGTGGCCGCAGTGCCGTGGGTTTACTTCGAAGACGTCAGGCGCGCCTACACGGAGGCACGCGAGAAGACGGTCCGCGCAACGGCGTGAGCGGCGGGTCAGGGGCCGGCACGGACGGACCGTCCCCCTCCGCCCGGAATGCACCGCAAGATCCACACGTTGTCCGTGGAGGTGGTATCGCGACTCCGTTGTGGTATCGCCACTCCGTTAGGGACAGTCCCCCCATCCGAGGAGAGCAGCCTCATGTTCCTGTCATCCCGCCGCACCCCCGAGCTGCCCACAGCCGAGCAGGCCCTGCGGGGAAGGCCGGAGCCCGTGTTCGCGGTGCCCGCGCGTCATACGGTGCTCGGCAATCCGCTGGTGGGGCCGTATCCCGAGGGGCTGGAGGTCGCGGACTTCGGCCTGGGGTGCTTCTGGGGGGCCGAGCGGAAGTTCTGGCAGACGGAGGGTGTCTGGACGACTCTCGTCGGCTACCAGGGCGGCTTCACCCCGAACCCGACGTACGACGAGGTCTGCTCGGGCCTGACGGGACACACGGAGGCGGTACGCGTCGTCTTCGACCCGAAGGTGGTGTCGTACGCGGAACTGCTGAAGCTCTTCTGGGAGTCGCACAACCCGACCCAGGGTTTCCGCCAGGGCAATGACGTGGGCACGCAGTACCGCTCGGCGGTCTACACCCACTCCCCCGCCCAGGCGGAGGCGGCGGAGGCCTCCCGCGCCTCGTACCAGCAGGTCCTGACGGGCAGCGGCTACAAGACGATCACCACGGAGATCCTCCCGTCGGAGGGCCGCCCCTTCTACCCGGCGGAGGAGTACCACCAGCAGTACCTGGACAAGAACCCGGCGGGCTACTGCGGCCTCGGCGGCACCGGCGTCTCCTGCCCGATCGGGGTGGCACCTGCTGGGGCGTGAGGCCCCACCGGCCCTCTCGGGGAGCTACGGTTCCACTTGGGCTCGGACGCGATTCCCACCCCGTCGTCGCGACCGAGTACCACCGGATGTCCGAGGAGCAAGCGTGAGCACGGGATACACGACCTCCTGGACGATCCCCGAGGAGCACCGGGCCGACCCCGCGTACATCGAGGCCGGGGCCGCCATCGCCCTGGGCCAGGCCGTCCACGACCGCCGCACGGCGCTGGGCATCTCCCAGGCCGAGCGAACAGGCCTTCACAACTCTGAACTTCCGACGAGGTCACCCGTCACGACCCGTGTGACGTGCTCAACCGGTGCGCATGTGCCACGCATTACGCGCGTAACCCGGTGAAAGGACTGAGCCGCTCCCTCAAGAATGATTAAAATCATCTCCCAAGGCCGGGGCACTGTGTCATGCAGTGCCCCGGACCCAGTTGGGTGCCCGGGACCCCTTGCGTCCCGCCGGATCCGCGGCCGTGGGAGAGCGATGTCGTTCGAGGAAGAGTGGGTCCAGCAGAAGCGGGCGGTGGCGGACGGCCAGTCGTCCGACACACGGCTCAACCAACTCCCGGCGGAATCCGGCGGTTCCGCACCGCCAGGAGTGGGCGATCCGGACCTGGCCACCGCCCCCGCCGCGAAGAAGAAGGCGGCCAACACCATCGAGAACCAGCTCGAACCGGGCACCAAGAAGGCCGCGGACACCGCCGACGAGCCCACAAGTGTCGCCGTGGCGGAGTTCAAGGGCTGGGACACCGGCACCGGCCTGAAGAAGGCCCACGAGCACTGGGACACCCAGGTGAAGCGGCTGATGGGCCGGCTGAACTCGGAGAAGGTCTCCCTGCGGAACACGTCGAATCTCTTCGCGGGCCAGGACCTGGCCACCGAGGCCGGATTCGCCCCGCTGCGATCCAAGATCGACGGGATCTAGGGAGAGGGAGGGAGCGGTGCCGGGCTACTACGAGGTCATGCACATCAAGCTCGCCGAGCTGACGGCGGCGGCGGACGGCTGGAAGGACATGGCCGGCCAGTTCAAGAAGCTTGAGGACCTGTACGAGGAGGAGGTCCAGAACGTCGCCTCCGGGAGCGGTTCGGGGAACACGTGGACGGGTGAGAGCGCGTCGGCCGCCACGTCGAATTTCGCCATGACGCGGGGGCAGTTCGCCGCGGCGCGGAAGGAAGCGCTCGGCATGGAGTCGCTGCTGCGCGACGCCTATGCGACGTTCACGGACCTCAAGGGGAAGGTGAAGTCGGCCGTCGCCGACGCGGTCAAGGCCGGCATGAAGGTCTCCGACCAGGGTGTCGCGAGTTACGACTACAGCAAGGTCGACGCCGCCACCGCGAACAGCGTGCGCCACGACCCGGGTCTCGCGGACATCGAGCACTCCTACACCCGGAACATCATGGCTGCGGTGAAGGTGGTTTCCGAGTTCGACCAGGACGTCAAGGTGGCCCTGCTGAACGCGTCGGGCGCCGACAACCCCGCGCTCTTCGGGTTCAACCCCAGGCCCGTGGGCGATGTCCAGGCGGTCGAGGCGCTCGCCCTCACGGAGAAGATCGACGCGGGCAAGGCATCGGAGAAGGAACTCAAGCGGTACCGCGAGGTCCTGAAGGAGAACGGCGGGGACAAGCACTTCAGCGAGGCGTACCTGAACGCCCTGGGCGCGGAGGGCACGGTACGGCTCGCCGACCAGATGAACCTGGCGGCCCACGAACGAGGCGCCTCGGCGGGCGAGAAGAAGTTGTACGAGTCCATCAGCACAGGTCTGGCCACCACGGTGGCCTCCGGCACGAAGGACCCGGACAGCTACGTCTACAAATCCTTCATGAAGGACCTGCGAGACGTGGGCGCCAGCGAGGTCGGCGACCGTCCCCACCTCACATCGGGGTACCAGGCGCTGGTGACGCTGTTGCCGAACGGCGAGGGATACGGAAAGCAGTTCCTCAACGATGTGGGCGACGACCTGATCAAGGCCGAGCAGGCGACCCCTCGGGCATGGTCCCGCTTCTACGACCCCAGCCGCCCCAACCTGGTGAGCGACCCGCTGGACAGCCTGCTCCAGGTCATGAGCAACGAACCGGACGCGGCCACCTACTTCCTCGACCCCGAGGCCGAAGGCAACAAGAACGGCCACTTGAAGTACCTGCTCGCAGACCGGGAATGGCCGGAGACCCTGGTGATGACCCCCGGCGGCGGGATCACGGACATCGGCGGTTCCGACCGGGCGGAGGGCCTGGGCGCCGCCATCGAAGCCGCCGCCACCGGCAAGGAACCCGGCACCGAACCCGGCGAACCCGGCCCGCACACCGAGGGCCAGGCCCGCGTGATGCACAACGCCATCAGGATCCTCGACGACGACATGGGCGGCGACGAGTTCCCCGAGAACCTGGAGAACCTCCGCCGGCCCATGGCCCGGGCCCTCACCGACTACGTCGCCGACACCCACATCATCCTCAACGGCCAGGAGTCCGCCTACGGCGGCGTCCGCGGCGCCGACAACATCAACGGCTCCGGAGACAAGGCGCACATAGCCGTCGGCCAGGCCAGCCTCGTACGCGTGATGCGCGGTATAGCGGACGACGCGCCTTCCTTCTCACTGCTGTACGAGACGGAACGGGCGTACGGCGCGGATCAACTCGCCCAGGCTCCCGCTTACCACGGTGACACAATGCATGGAAACAGCGCGGACTGGGATCATCGTGCACGAGAGATAGGCGTGGCTACCGGCGCTCTCAATGGAATCGGTGCTGACGTGTACAAAGACAAGGAAGAGGACAGAGTGGAGTGGGCGGAGGACACCGCCGAGTATTCCTCTATTGTCGCAAACGGACTCATCGGAGAGATCCCCATTCTAAGCACTGCGGGAGGCGCATTGATCGACTCCTTTAAGTATGACTGGACCAAGGATGTTGTCAGCGCCGCCGAAGATCAGGGAAAACAGGATTCCAGCAAAAACTTCGGCGCGGGCGCGGATGGAACCAATTCACTGATGGACAAATGGAGAGACCAGAATGAAAATTCAGCCCCCAGCGCGTTCAGATCGGCGAAGGACAGCGCAGGCGAGGGCTATATCGCAGGGCGGGAAGCGGCCCGAGCGCACCTTCGGTCCTAACGCCGGAAGATTTCTGAAAATTTTTGCCGCCGTCACCGCAGTTGCTTTTTCGACCGCCGCCTGCACCTCGGAAAAAACCGACCCGCCGGCCACCAGGGCATGTGACTACACCGAGGGCTCCACCGAGGCAAAGCTTGTACACCAACTACTCGGCACAGAACAATACATCACCACTCTGAGAACAGACTCCGACCTGACGGAGAAAATGACGGAAAGACTCCAACAGTGGCACCCTGGAGAGACGGAGTACACATTCAGCCCGTGCTCCCTTTCGCCAAAGACCGACCGCAGCACCGCCCTGCGCGTTGAATTTTATTGGACCTCTCGCAGCAGCCCAAGTAAATGGGAATATCCCTCGAATGACACGAGTTACTACAATTTTCACGGCATACCCGGAGAATCCAACGAAGTTCTTTCCAGGATCCTTGTACCGTGCAGCCTTCCGGGCAAAACAAGCGCCCCATCGCAGCGCGTGCTTCTCGGAGCAAGGGCCTCCAACACTGCATACACGGGCCCCCGAGAAAATCAAAAAGCGAGCAACGGACAGATCGAATTCCTCTACCTCATGACACGAAAAGCAACCGATATTCTCGGCTGCGAGAACAACCCGCTCAAGGACGCCCCATCGGTCAAGGCGTACAGCACTCCCGAAGAGGCGTCAGCGGCCGAGGGGTAGCGGCGCCGGTCCCGTGAGTTCCGCGTACCTTGCCGTGCGTCGCACGGAGCAGGGGCGGAAGGGCCAGCGAAACCGCCGAGGCGGCACTGGGCATCTCCCCAGCGGCGCTCGCGGAGCGGGCGGGGCTGCCACTGGAGGACATCGAGCGCGTCGAGGGCGGCGGCACGCCCCCACGCTCCGCCTGATGCGCGCCCTGACCATGGCGCTGAACGCGAAGCTCGGCCTGTCCATCGACCCGGGAGGAGACGCGACTCTCCTTCACCCCGAACGCGGCCTGAGCCCAGGGATAAGCCAGGGCCGACGCCGCCTTACTGTCCGGGCTGACGTTGAGCAGAATTGGTCCCACCAGCGTGTGCTGCGGCCGATCCGTCCATGCGCTCTACCCGGACAGCCTCTTGCCGCGTCATGTGGTGCCCCCGAATCCACAACAGAACCGCCCCGCCGTACGACCGATACGGCAGGGCGGAAACCTCGGAGCGCCCGTGCCCCCGGATGCGCAGGCGTGCGCGCCGCTTGAGCGGACAGCCGAATCGGGAGCCGCGGTACGGCTCAGCCGAGCGGGGCCTCGGCGTCGCCCGCCGCGAGGGAGCGGAGCCAGGATGCGGCTCGGGTGCGGGTGAACCGGAGCACGGCCCTGTCCGGGCACTTGCTGTCGCGGAACGCTATGCGGCCGTCGGGGAGGGTGGCGGTCTCGACGCAGTCGCCGCCGGTGTCGCCGCCGCCTCCCGAGTAGCTGCTCTTGCGCCAGCGCGCCTGATCCGGCGGATCCACGTGCGCCATGTGACGGCTCCTTTCGTAGGGGTTATGCGTACAGTTTGGCCGCGTCAGCGATCGCGTCCCTGGAGTCGGCCTGCGTCAGAGCCAGTTCGGTGAGGATGCCGAATCGCAGCGTCCACGCTCGTACATGTTCGCGGTCCTCGATGTAGAACATGCCCGCCGGGCCCTCCGTGTAGCCAATGTCCGGCATCGGCGCGGGCAACGTCATGATCGTGAAGGGGCCTTCCAGCCCGGGGCTCCCGCCGACATCACGAGGGAGGATCTGAATCGAGACGTTCGGGAGATCGGCCGCGTCGAGCAACTTCCGCAACTGCCCCCGCATGACCTCTGAATCCCCGATGACATGGTCCAGGACTGCCTGGTCGTAGATGAAGTGCACGTTCGGTGCCGGCTTCCTCTGAAGTACGTGCTGCCGAATCATGCGGGCGGCAACCCTGCTTTCCAGCTCCTCCGGGGAAGACGCCCCGGGGGCCACCGCAAGCATGACGGCGCGCGCGTATTCGGCGGTCTGGAGGAGTCCGTTCACCAGTTGGGGCTGGAAGCTACGCACCTCGACGAGGCTGTCCTCGATACTCAGCAAGGGCTTGATGTCCCGGGGCAACGCCTCCACGAAACTGACCCACCAACTACGTTCTGCCGAGTTCGCAGCCAACTCCGTCAAACTGCTGCGGAGTTGCGCATCCGTCACCCCGTACGCGTCGAGCAGATGCTCGACTTCGCGAGGCTTGATGTTGTGCTCCCGATTCTCGATCCGGGAAAGCTTCGAGCGCGACCAGCGCCCTGGCAGTCGCACAAGCCGCTCAATGGCGGCCTCCTGAGTTAGTCCGGCGTCCTCGCGCAGCGACTTCAACGACGCCGCTAGCTGCCAGCGCCGCACCACCGACGTACCGATCTCCATGTTCCGCCCCATGAGTCCCTCCTGTGCTCGTCCGCCACCTCAGGCCCATCGCAGTTACCCGTCCGCGTGAAAAATGGACTGTCCACTTGAAAGTGGTCGCGACCAGACCCAGGATAGCGACACGCAGCGCGTCATAACAATCACGCTCAGTAGGAGGGCATCATGTCAGCCGAAGCAGCAACCCCCACCCCTTCCAGCCCCACCACCCCCATCGACCCACCTCTCACCCGCGCCGAATTCATCGCCCTGACCGAGGAGTTGGTCGCCGATACTGCGCCCCGGCTCTTCGCCGTCGTCCAGTCGTACGAGCCCGAGGGCGCCGGGGTCGAGGAGGCGGACGCCTGGGTCGCCGCGTGGGGGATGGCGTTCGAGGAGCACGCCGAGATCGTCAGCGTCGGCGGCGGCACCCGTATGAGGGTGCGCTCGCTGGAGTGGGCCGTCGGGAGGTTCGAGCGGGGCGCCGGCGCCGGGACCAGCGCGCGGGTGGTGTGGGTACCCGGGGCCGCCTGAGGGAGACGGGCCCGCTCGGCAAGCGTACGGGCGCGGAGTGCGGTGGCGACGCATCAACCGGCCCCGGGTCGGGCCCCTTTCGGGGGTTCGGGTCGGGGCCTTCGGCTGTTCCGGGTCGTCAGCTCCTTGTTCTGTACTGGTCGATACGAAAGTGTTACAGTCCCCTCAGATCGATCGGTACCGATCGGTGCGGAAGTCGGCCGAGGGGGTGCTCCGCTGCCTTCCTGCGCCGTAACTCCGCTGAAAACAGAAGGAGTTCCACACATGGGCACTCAGAAGTCCGGCGGCTCCGAGCCGGCCGCGACTGACGCCGCTCGGGAGTCGGCGCCCTCGGTTATCAGGACGCCCGCCGTGGAGGGGTTCGTCAGTCGGTTCGCCAGTGTCAATGGGGTGCGGCTGCACTATGTCGTCGGGGGGGCGGGGGGAGCCCCTGGTTCTGCTGCCGGGGTGGCCTCGGACCTGGTATCAGTTCCATAAGGTCATGCCGGAGTTGGCCCGGCGTTATCGGGTGATCGTGCCCGACCTGCGCGGCATGGGTGAGTCCGAGAAGCCCCTCGGCGGGTACGACAAGAAGACCATGGCCCGGGATATCTACGAGCTGCTGCGCGGTCTCGGGCATCGCCAGGCGTACATCGCGGGTGAGGACATCGGGTCGATGGTGGCGCACAGCTTCGCCGCCAATCACCCGGAGGCCACGAAGAAAGTCGCCCTGTGGGAGGCCGGGCACCCCACCGACGTGTTCAACGGGATCCGCATGCTGCCGCAGCCGGGACAGCCCGCGCCCTGGTGGTTCGCGTTCAACCAGCTCGGCGAACTTCCCGAGCGGCTCCTTGAGGGGCGGTTCCGGTTCGTCATCGACTGGCTGATCGAGTATCAAGGGGGCGACCCCGGCGCCTTCGGGGAGGAGGCCCGGGGCGTCTACGCCGCCGCGTACAACACACCGGACGGCATCCGGGGCGGGAACGGCTGGTACCAGACCTTCCAGCAGGACATCGACGACCTGAAGGGGTACGCGCCGCTGGCCATGCCCGTGCTCGGGATCGGCGGGCAGTACTACGAGCTGCTCCTCGCCCAGATGGAGGGGCTGGCGGACGATGTCCGCTATGTCGAGCTGAAGGGCGCCGGGCACTACCTCGCGGAAGAGCGTCCCGACGACATCGTGCGGGAGCTCAGCGCCTTCTTCGGGTGATCCGGTTCCCTCCCCACGGGGGCCGGCCCTGGCGGGCCGGCCCCCTTCTCGTGCGCCCCCCTCCAGAGAATGTGAGCTGAGTCACTCTTGACCGCCCTCGGGGCCGCTGTCATAGTTGCGGGCAATTGGGCAAGTGGTCAAATGGTCAGACCATAAAAGAGCTGGGAATCAGCCACTCAGCCACTCGGCCCGACGGAGTTTAAGGAGCCGCATGAACCTCCACACCCTGCTGTCCCGGCGGGCCGAGGACGCCGGACCCATCCGGGTCGGTGTCATCGGCGCCGGCAAGTTCTCCTCCATGTTCCTCACCCAGGCCGTCAACACCCCCGGCATCCATGTCGTGGGCGTCGCCGACCTCAGCACCGAGCGGGCCAGGGCCGCCCTGGACCGTACGGGATGGCCCGCCGAGCGGTACGCCGCCGCCTCGTTCGGAGAGGCGCTGCGCACCGGCGGCACGCATGTCACCGACAGCGCCGACGACCTCATCGACGTCCCCGGCCTGGAGGTGGTCCTGGAGATCACCGGGAACCCGATCGCCGGCGCGTACCACGCCGAGCGGGCCATCGACGCGGGCCGGCACGTGGTCATGGTCAATGTCGAGGCCGACTGCATGGTCGGTCCCGTCCTGGCCGAAAAGGCCCGTAAGGCCGGGGTCGTCTACACGATGGCCTACGGCGACCAGCCCGCCCTCATCAACGAGCTGGTCGACTGGTGCCGCACGGTCGGCTTCGACGTCGTCGCGGCGGGCAAGGGCACCAAGTACCTGCCGGAGTACAACCAGTCGACCCCGGACACCGTCTGGGACTACTACGGCTTCACCGAGGAACAGCTCGCCACCGGCGACTTCAACCCGAAGATGTTCAACTCCTTCCTCGACGGGACCAAGTCGGCGATCGAGATGGCGGCCGTCGCCAACGCCACCGGCCTCCTCCCGCAGGACGAGGGGCTCTTCTTCCCGCCGGTCGACGTCGACGACCTCGCCACCGCGCTCCGCCCCAGGGAACTCGGCGGCACCCTCACCCGCCGGGGCACCGTCGAGGTCATCTCCAGCCTCAACAGGGACGGCTCCCCGCTCGCCCGCGACCTGCGCTGGGGCGTGTACGTGACCTTCGAGGCGCGCACCGACTACGCGGCGCAGTGCTTCGCGGAGTACGGCGTCCGCACCGACCCGACCGGCCGGTACGGCTCGCTCTACCGGCCGTATCACATGATCGGCCTGGAGCTGGGGGTCAGTGTCGCCTCCGCCGTCGTACGCGGCGAGGCGACCGGGGCGGCCCAGGCGTTCTACGGCGATGTCGTCTCGGTGGCCAAGCGGGACCTGAAGGCCGGCGAGACGCTGGACGGCGAAGGCGGCTACATGGTCTTCGGCAAGCTCGCCCCGGCCGCCGCCTCGCTCGCCTCCCGCGCCCTGCCGATGGGGCTCGCCCATGGAGTTAAGCTCACCAGAGACGTCGCGGCCGGCGCTGTGCTCAGCTCCGACGATGTCGCCGTGGACGAGTCGCTGACCGCCGTACGGCTTCGTCGGGAGCTGGAGTCAGGGGTCCTCTCCCCTACGGGGTGACCTCTCCCTCACGGGTGGTCCCTCCCCTACGGGGTGACCTCTCCCTCACGGGGTGGAGCCATCCCCTACGGGGTGACCTCTCCCTTACGGGGTGGAGCCATCCCCTACGGGGTGCCCAACCCTTACGGGGTGGAGCCAACCCCTACGGGTGACCTGTCCCTCGCGGGGCGGATCGGTTCCTCACAGGCCGTTCCGTCCAGGGTGACCGGACCACCGCCGGCGCCCTCCCGCCCCGCCCCTGGAGGAGCTGAAGTGAGCGACGCGCGGAACGAGCCCTGGGAACCTGTCCGCAAGGTCCGCACCTACGAGCAGGTGATGGCCCAGATCGAGCAGCGGATCTCGGACGGATACCTCCGACCGGGCGACCGGCTTCCCAGCGAGCGGGAGTTCTCCCAACTGCTGGAGGTCAGCCGGCCCTCGCTCCGCGAGGCGCTGCGGGTCCTCCAGGCGCTCGGCATCGTCGACGTCAAGGCGGGGGCCGGCCGGGACGGCGGCTCCGTCTTCGTCGGGAGCCCCGGCTCGGGCTTCGCCGACCTCCTCAGGCTCCAGCTCGCCCTGGGCCACTTCAGCGACACCGACGTGCTCCAGACCCGGCTCGCCCTCGAAGTCTGGGTGGCCGCCGAGGCGGCCCGCCAGGCCACCGAGGACGACATCGCGAAACTCACCGACGTGCTCGACCGGATGGACGACCCGGAGCTGAGCGCCCGTACCTTCAACCACCTCGACGCCGAGTTCCACGTCACCATCGCGGAATCGGCCGGCAACTCGCTGAGCGCCCACTTCATGGGGTCGCTCCGTACGGCCATCGAACGCCGCATGGTCGACGCCTACGAGCAACTGGACGACTGGCGCCGCACCGCCCGCACCGTCCGCCAGGAACACCGCGACATCCTCGCGGCGATCGAGCGCCGGGACGCCGAGGCGGCCGTCGCTCTGGTCCGGGAGCACATCACCACGTTCTACGCAGACACCTACGGACTCGGCAGCGCCGCCGGGCCCCGCACCGACACCCTCCAGCCGTAGCCGCCACGCGGCGGCCACCACACGGTGGCCACGGCGCCCCGGAGGGGCAGACGGGAGCGACGGCCGGGAGGGGAGGGCCGGGCCGCGCACCCTTAGGAGCCGCACCATGAGCAGAGCCGCCGTTCCCCCGCACGCCTCTTCCCCCGGCACCCCCGGCAGCCCCGGCAGCCCCGGCAGCCCCGGCAGCCCCGGCAGCCCCGGCAATCCTGGTGGCCCCGGCGGCCCAGGCAGTCGCGGCAGAACGCCCGCACCGCGCGACGGTGCCCAGGGCGGCGCCCACGACCGCGCCCACGACGGTTCGCCGGACAAGCTGCGCGTGGCCCTCGGCAGCGCCGTCGGCACCACCGTCGAGAACTACGACTTCCTCGCCTACGGCACCGCCGCCGCGCTCTACTTCGGCGATGTCTTCTTCCCCGACTCCTCCTCCTTCGTCGCCACCCTGGCCTCCTTCGCGACCCTCGCCGTCGGCTTCGCGATGCGCCCCATCGGCGGCATCATCGGCGGCCACCTCGGGGACCGGATCGGCCGCAAGCCGGTCCTGGTCGCCGCCCTGATCGTGATGGGCCTCGCGACCACCGCCATCGGCTTCCTGCCCACGTACGACCAGGTCGGCGCCCTCGCCCCGGTGCTGCTGGTGCTGATGCGGCTGATCCAGGGCATCGGCTTCGGCGCCGAGTGGGGCGGCGCGATCCTCATGACGTACGAGCACGCCCCGCTCCGCCGCAAGGGCCTGTACTCCGCGATCCCGCAGGCCGGCGTCCCGCTCGGGCTGCTCCTCGCCAACGTCGCCTTCCTCGTCGCGGCGCAGTTCGACAGCCATCTGGCCTGGCGGATCCCGTTCATCCTCAGCGCGCTGCTGATCGGCGTGGGGATGATCATCCGGCTGAAGATCTCGGAGTCCCCGGAGTTCGAGGAGCTCCAGCGGAGCGGCGAGGTGGCGAAGAGCCCCGTCCTGGAGGTCCTGCGCACCGAGCGGACCACCGTCCTCCGCGTCATCGGGCTGCGGCTGGCGGAGACGGGCGGCTTCTACGTGATCGTCACGTACCTGCTCAGCTACCTGAAGACCGAGGACATCGTGAGCCGTTCGGTCGCGCTCACCGGCCTGATCGTCGCCGCGCTGCTGGGCACGGGGACGACGCTGCTCTACGGTCGGCTCTCCGACCGCTTCGGCCGCCGGACCGTCTATCTCGTGGGCAGCACGCTCACCCTGCTCTTCGGTTTCCCGATGTTCCTGCTGGTCAACACGGGCAGCTCGGTCGCGGTGGTGGCCGCGTTCATCCTCGGCCTCGCGCTCTGCCACGACTCGCTCGCGGGGACGCAGGGCGCCTGGTTCTCGGAGCTGTTCGACGCCCGGGTCCGTACGTCGGGCGCCTCGCTCGGCTACCAGCTCTCGGCCTCGGTCTCCGGCTTCATCCCCTTCATCGCCGCCGCGCTCGCGGGGGCGTGGGGGTGGAGCGGCGTGGCCCTCCTGTTCTCCGTCTGCGGGGCGATCGGCCTGGTCACGGCGTTGCTGACGCGGGAAACCCGGCCGGTGACCGCGCTCGTCGAACCGGCTCAGGAGCGGGAGCGGAGCCGTCCGGCCAGCGCGGCACCGTCCGTCTGAGGCGCCGTACGTCCGGGCCGTACGTACGGGCCGCACGTGCCGGTCCGTACGTGCCGGTCCGAACGTGCCGGGCCGCACGTGCCGGTCCGTACATCCGGGCCGCACATCCGGGCCGTACGTCAGCCCGCGCCGTACGTCCGCCCGTCCGGGGCGCCGTCTCCCTCCCGACGGCGCCCCCTCCCCTCGCCTCCCTCCCCTTCCCGCCCCTCCCGAGGAATCAAGGAACCAGAGCAACCATGCGCGCTCGACTCACCGAACTGGCCACCGACCGCCGCGACGCGGGCGCGGCCCTGCCCGCCTTCACCTGCTACGACCTGGCGACCGCCGCGGGCGTGACCGACGCCGCGGTACGGACCGGATCGCCGGTCGCCCTCCTCGTCTCCCCCCGGACGGCCGCGGGCCCGCACGGTCTCGGCCTGGTCCGCGCGCTGCGGGCGCTCGCCGACCACGCGCCCGTCCCGGTCTCCCTGCAACTGGACCACGCCACCGACCCGGAGCTGATCGAAGCGGCCGTCGAGGCGGGCGCCGACGCCGTCCTCGCGGACGGTTCGCGCGGCGGCGAGGAGGCGAACGCCGCCTTCGTCGCGGCGGTACGGAAACGGCTCGCCGCCCGGTTCCCGCACGTCACCGTCGAGGCCGAGCTGGGCCGGATCGAGGGGAACGAAGACGTCGCTGCCGTCGCCGCGCAGGTGGCGGCGGGGGCGCTCACCGACCCCGGCCGGGTCGGCGCCTTCCTGGACCGGTCGGGCGCCGACCTGCTCGCGGTCTCGCTCGGCAATGTGCACGGGCGGTATCCGGCGCCGCCCGCGCTGGACTGGGCGCGGCTGGCGTCGATACGGGAGCTGACCGGCGTGCCGCTGGTCCTGCACGGGGCCTCCGGGCTGCCGCCGGCCGATCTCGCCCGCGCCATCGGCCACGGGGTGTGCAAGGTCAACATCAACACGGAGCTGCGCGCCACCGTCTTCGACACCCTCACGGCCGAGGTCCCCGCCCAGCGGGACCGGGGGCTGAACATGGACGCGCTGCTCGCCGCGTGGTCGGCGGCGGTGACGGAGCGGGCGGAGGCGGCGATCCTGGCGCTCTCCCCGGCCGTACGGTCCGATGTCGTACGGTCCGACGCCGTACGGTCCGACGCCGTACGGTCGTCCCCGGCCGGCCCCGGTGCCCCGTCCCCGACCGCCCCGGCCTGACCGCCCCGCCCCGACGGGCTCACCCCGGTCCGACCGGCCCGGGGCCCTCTCAAGGCTCCTGACGCCTCAAGGCTCCTGACACTCTCAACGCTCTTGAATGATTTAAGGACCCCCGATGAAGACCCTCGTCCTCGACGACGACCCCACCGGCACCCAGTCCGCCACCGGCGTCCCCGTCCTCCTCGACCTCGGCCCGGACGAGGCGGCGCTCACCGACCGGATCGCGGAGGCGCTCCGTACCGACGACGCCCTGTACGTGCTCACCAACAGCCGCGCGCTCGGCGAGGCGGAGGCCGTCGCGCTGGTCGGCCGGATCCGGCGGGCCGCGCTCGCGGCGGCGGGACGGCTCGGGGACGGCATACGGTTCGTGCTGCGCGGCGACTCCACCCTGCGCGGCCATGTCTTCGCCGAGAGCGACGCGTTCGCGACGGAGGGATCGGTGCTGCTCTTCGTCCCGGCGTTCCCGGCCGGCGGCCGGACCACCCGGGGCGGGGTGCACCACGTACGGGTCGGGGACACGGACATCCCCGCCGCCGGGACCGAGTACGCGGACGACCCCGTCTTCGGCTTCCGCTCCAGCCGCCTGGACGAGTACACCGCCGAGCAGGGCGGCGGACGCCCCGCGCGCCTCGTCCCGCTCGCCGCGCTCCGCGACACGGGCGGGGAGGCGCTGGCCGAGGCCCTGCTCACCGCGGACGCCGGTACGGTCCTCGCACCGGACGCCGTGTGCGACGCGGACATCGACCTCGTGCACCAGGCCCTGGAGCGGGCGTGGGCGGCCGGGCGGGACATCGTCGTACGGTGTGCCGCGCCGCTCGCCGCCCGCTGCGCCGACGCCACGAGCACCGGCCTCCTGCCCACCCCGCTGAGCCGCCCCGCCGGTCCCGTCCTCGTCGTCTGCGGTTCGCACACCTCCGGGGCCACCGCCCAACTCGCCTTCCTGGAAAGGGAACGCGGGGTGCGCCCGGTCGTCCTCGGTACGGACGCCGCGCTCGCCGACCCGGTGGCGGCGGGCCGGGACCTGGTCGCGCGGGCGCGGGGGGAGCTGCGTGACCGGGGGATCGCCGTCCTCGCCAGCGAGCGGCTGCGCCGGGCCGAGGACAACACGCTGGACCACGGGGAACGGGTCATGACGGCGCTGACGGTGGCGGTACGGCTGCTGGCCGGCGAGTTCGCGGCGGTGATCGCGAAGGGGGGCATCACCTCGGCCGAGGTGGCCAGGACGGGTCTGGACGCCCGAGTGGCCCGGGTACGGGGGCAGTTGCTCACCGGGATCAGCGTGTGGGACCTGCCCGCGCGGGGCGACGGGGGCAACGGCGACGAGGGCAACGGCGACGGGGGCAACGGCGGCGAGGGCAGCGGCGACGGGGGCAGCGGCGACGAAGGCGACGGAAGCGACGGCGGAGGTGCCGGAGGCGTCAAGGAAGCGGGAGCCGACGGGGTCGTGCCGTACGTCGTGGTGCCGGGGAACGTGGGGGGCGAGGAGACGCTGGTCAAGGCGGTGGAGGGGCTGGGGGCCTGAACGCGGGCCGGGCCGTCGCCCCGGGGTGACGGCGGCGGATCCCGGTCGGCGCACACGCGTTACACGCATAACCTTCACAGCGTAAGCTGACACTATGGAAAACGTTGGCAAAGCGACCCCGGCCACCCCGAAGCGGGCCCGCGCGCGCAACCGTCGCGGCGAGGGCGGACGCCTGCGCGAGGAGATCGTCACCGCCGCGGTGGAGATCCTCGACGAGGCGGGTGACGAACGGGCCATCACCCTGCGCTCGGTGGCCCGCAAGGTCGGTATCGCCGCCCCGTCGATCTACCCGCACTTCCCCGACCAGCCGGCCATCATGCTCGCCGTCGTCCAGCGGGAGTTCGCGATCCTCCGCGACAGCCTCCTCGCCGCGCTGGCGGAGGCCGGGAGCGACCCCAGAAAGCGGCTGTACGCCGTGTGCACCACCTATCTGGACTACGCCGAGACCCACCCCGAGCGGTACCGCACGATGTTCGGCGGCCTCTGGATGCCGGACCTCGACAACAGTTCGCTGACCGAGGCGGACCTGTACGGGCTCGGCAACGAGGCGATGCACATCCTCGTGGAGGCCCTGGCCGCGTGCGCCGCCGCCGGGGAGTCCACCTCCACCGACCCGGTCGGCGACGCGGTCGCGCTCTGGGTGGGGATGCACGGGCTCGCGCACCAGCGGGCGGTGAGCCCGGCGTTCCAGTGGCCGCCGGGCATGGCGGACCGGGTCATCCTGCCGCTCGCCCATCTGAAGGCGCCGGAGGCACCGGCTCCGGAGGCACCAGGTCCGGAGGCACCGGCTCCCGAGGCACCGGCTCCGGACCAGCCGGCTCCGGACCAGGGCGACGGCTGACGCGGCAGGGAGAGGCCGGTACGGAGGGGGCTGACCGGGCCGTACGCCGGGGACGTTCACCCGGTGGACACCCCACGGTCGTACGGATGCCACCGGCCGGGGCAGGGGGGAATGAGTCGATGTGTGCGCCCCCCAGCCGACATGTCGGCACCGGCATGTCCCGACCGACCTCGATGTGGAGACCGTATGCCCGGCATACCCGGCCCCGCCACCGCCACCGTGGCACCCTCCGCCGCCGCCCGCACCGCCGCCGCCCGCACCGCCGCCGCCCGCACCGCCGCCACCGTCCCCGCCGCCCGGCGGAGGACCCTGGCGGCCGGTGTGGCCGCCACCGCGCTGGCCCTGGGGAGCGCCGTCGCCGGTGGCGCCCCGGCCACCGCCGCGCCCGTCGCGCCGACGGCGAAGACGCCGGGCCCCGGCGCCGCCCAGTGCGCCCCGGGGCGCGGCGCCGCGCACTCCGATGCCGTACGGGCGATGTGCGCGCGCACCGGTGACCTGCTCGATGTCACGCTGGACCAGCTCCGCCCCACGCAGCCGTCCGTCGGCTTCGACCAGATCTACTACAAGCTCGGCCGCTACAGCAGCACCAAGGACGAGCAGAACGGCGACGTCAACAAGCGCTTCGACGACTGGTGCGAGACGAACGGCCAGGAGAAGGCGGCGAAGGTGCCCGCCGGCGCCACCCTCCGCAAGCCGTCGAGCTTCACCTGCACGGTCGCCGTCGGCAAGGAGACGGACGAGACCCGCGCCGCGATGAAGACGGTCGTCGTCGGCCCCGGCGGCGCGCTCTACCTGACCGACGGGCACCACACCCTGACGTCGTTCCTGGAGACGCGCGACGGCGGCCCGAAGACGCACATCCGGCTCCGCGTCACCGCCAACCTGAGCAAGCTCGGGTCCGGCGCGTTCTGGAAGACGATGCGGGAGAAGAACTGGGTCTGGCTGCGCGACGAGAACAACCGGCCGATCACCGTCAACCAGCTCCCGAAGCGCCTCGGGCTCGCGAACTTCCACGACGACCGCTACCGCAGCCTCGTCTACTTCACCCGTGACATCGGGTACGCGCCGCCCGCCGACGCCGCCGAATACCTGGAGTTCTTCTGGGGCACCTGGCTGCGCGACCGGGTCGACATCAAGGCGTACGACCTCAACTCCCCGGCCTCCTACCTCGACGCGGTCCGGAAGGCGTCCGAGGCGATGACGGACACGCCGGGCTCCACGGTCATCGGCGACGGCCGCACCGCCGACCAGATGGGCCGGCTGGCGGAGTGGAACAACGGCAAGAAGGCGACCGGCGGTGAGTTCGGCAAACTGAGCGCGCCGATCACCGAGGCGAAGCCCGGCAAGCTGGCGTACGCGCTGGACTACCGCGCCCACCTGCCCGCCAAGGGCGGCAACGGCGGTCACGGCAAGGGCGGCCACGGCAAGGGCGGCCACGGCGGGAAGTGACGCGGCGGTGGTCTCCCGGTCCGTCCCCGGTCCGCCCGCGCTCCGGACGGACCGGGAGACCACCCGCGCTCCGGACGGACCAGGAGACCACCCCGCGCCCCCTGCACGGACCGGGGACCACCCCGCTCCCCCTGCACGGACCGGGGACCACCCGCGCCTCCTGCACGGACCGGGGACCACCCGCGCCCCCTGCCCCTGCCCCCTGCCCGCTGCTCCCGTCCCCCTACGCCGCCTGGAGCGCCAGCGTCGGGGAGAGCAGGGAGGCCCGTACCGCCGGATAGAGCCCCGCCACCGTGCCGATCAGCAGGGTCGCGCCGAAGCCGCCGCCCACCGCCCAGAGCGGGACCACCCACGGCAGCCCGCCGGCGTACGCGTAGACCGCCGTCGCGGCGCCGCCCAGCACCACGCCCGCCGCGCCGCCCAGGCCCGAGAGCATCAGCGACTCCGTGACGAACTGGACCCGGATCTGCCCCCGGGTCGCGCCCAGCGAGCGGCGCAGGCCGATCTCGTGGCGGCGTTCCAGCACCGAGATGATCATGGTGTTGGCGACGCCGACCCCGCCGACCAGCAGCGCGATCCCGCCGAGCCCCAGCATCAGCGAGGAGAGCGCGCCCTCGGTCGCCGCCTTGGCCTGGAGCGCCGCCGACGGGTCACTGACCGCCACGTTCTGCGGGTTCTCCGGGTCGATCGTGCGGGCGAGGAGCTTCCGCACGGCGTGGACGGACGCGTCCGTGGAGCGTTCGTACACCGTCGTGGGGTGACCGTCGAAGCCCAGCAGCTCCTGGGCGCCGTCCCAGCCGACCAGTGCCGAGCGCTCGATCTCCGGGGAGAGCGGCAGCGGGGCGAGGATGCCGACGACGGTGAAGTACCGTTCCCCGAGCCACACTTGCTGGCCCGGCCGGGTGATGCCCAGCCGCTGGGCGGCGACATCGCCGAGGACGACGGCGGGGTAGCGGCCGTTCGCGGCGTTCAGCCAGCTTCCGGCGGCCACCTCGCCGCGCACCACCTCCAGCAGCCGTTCGGTGGCGGCCCGGACGCCGATCCCGCCGGTCTCCGCCTTCGGGATCTTCTCGGTGCGCCGTACGGAGGCGTCGAGGTCGCCGGTGGCGCCGACCTCCTCGACCCCCTCGATCCGGCCGACCATGCCCGTCGCGTCCTCGGGGAGTTTGACCTCCTCCCCGCTGAACATGCTCTCGCCCGCCTTTGCCACCAGCATGTTCGTGCCCAGCGCGTCGAGCTGGCGCAGCAGTTGGGCCTGGCTGGAGGCGGAGATGCCGACCACGGCGACCATGGTGGCGATCCCGATGGCGATCCCGAGCGCGGAGAGCACGATCCGGACGGGCCGGCTGCGCAGCCCGGCGGAGCCGACATGCAGGATGTCCCGCGGCCCGAGCCGGGCGGCCCGCAGCCGCGATGTCCCGACGCCTCTGCCGGTACGCCCACGGTCGCCGCTCGCAGCCGTGCCCGCGCCCTCGTCCGCCGTCACCCCGCACCTCCCCCGGTCGCAGGGGAGCCGGGGCGGGCGCCCGCGCCGGGGCCGGGGCCCGTACCGGGGCCGGGGCGGGCGGTGGTCACGTCCGAGACCACCTTCCCGTCCCTCATCCGGACCTGTCTCGGCAGCGCGCTCGCGATCTCCGTGTCGTGCGTGATCACCGCGATCGTCGTGCCCTGCGTGTGCAGTTCGCCCAGCAGTTCCATCACCGCCTCCCCCGACGCCGAGTCCAGCGCCCCCGTCGGTTCGTCGGCCAGGAGCAGATCCGGGTCGCCGACGACCGCGCGGGCGATGGCGACGCGCTGCTTCTGGCCCCCGGAGAGTTCATGCGGCCGGTGCCGCATCCGGTCGGCGAGGCCGACCCGGGCGAGCGCGTCGGCGGCGAGCGCCCGGCGCCGTGCCCTCGGCAGCCCCGAGTAGAGCAGCCCCTCCGCGACGTTCTCCAGCGCGCCGACCCCGGGCACCAGGTGGAACGACTGGAAGACGAAGCCGATATGGCGCGAGCGGAGCGCGGAGAGCCGCCGGTCGGTCAGCTCGGCCACCGCGTGGCCCGCGATCTCCACCGTGCCCGCGCTGGGCCGGTCGAGCGTGCCCACGATGTGCAGGAGCGTCGACTTGCCGGAGCCCGACGGGCCGACGATGCCCAGCAACTCGCCTTCTCTGACGGTGAGATCGACCCCGTCCAGGGCGCGCACTCCGCCCGCGTACTCCTTGGTGACACCCCGGAGCCGGACCACCGTACGGGCCACCCGGGCCTCCTCGGCCATGCTCCCCGGGCCGGTCCTGCTCCCCGGGCCGGGCCATCCGGTGGGGGGCTCGGTCGCGATGCTCATACGGACGGCACCCCGACCTTCGTCCCCTCGCGCACCCCGTCGCCGCTGATCTCCACCCGGCCCTGGCCGAACATGCCCAGTTTCACCGGGACTTCGCGTACGGAGCCGTTCTCCGAGCCGTTCTCCGAGCCGTTCTCCGAGCCGTTCTCCGAGCCATTCTTCGACCCGTTCTTCGAGCCGTTCTTCGAGCCGTTGCCGGAGCCGTCCTTCGAGCCGTTCTTCGAGCCGTCCTCGACCACCTGGACGGCGAAGCCGCCCTCGGGCAGCGCCAGGAGCGCGGTGACCGGCACGGAGAGCACGTTCTTGCGGACCTCGCCGGTCAGGTTGACGGTGACCGGGGACTCGTCGAGCCCCGGCACCTTCTTCGGCTCGTCGAAGGAGACCGTGACGTCGATCTTCGCCGTCGAGTCCTGCGGGTCGTCCCCGGTCTTCGCGGTCGTCCCCACCGACGACACCTTCCCGGGCGCCTCGGTGCCGTCCGGGAACTGTACGGTGACCCGCGTCCCGTCCTCCGCGAGCGCCGCGTCCGCCACGGCGATCCGGAACCGTACGACCCGCTCCGAACCCGTGACGGTGAGAACCGGCCCGCCGGGCGCCAGCCGGTCCCCCGGGGTGGCGTCGGACGCCTTGACGCGGACGGCCCCGGAGAGGAAGGCGACCTGGTCGGGGCCGATGGTGCCGGTCTGCTTCAGGCCGTGCGACTTCTGCCAGCGCTTCACGGCGGCGGCGGTGTACTCGCTGTACTCGTTGTCGACGGTGAATCCGGTGTAGCCGAGCGCGGCCAGGTTCTCCTCGATCTGGCGGACGTCCTTGCCCTTGTCGCCGGGCTTCAGCGTCCGGTACATCGGCTGCGCCCCGTACATGAGCAGGACCGGCTTCCCGTCCGCCTCGTACAGCCGCCCGTTCCGCGCCACGACGGAGCCGGCGGAGGGGGTCCAGGTGAGGGTGGCGCCGGTGCCCGCGTTGAGCTTCCGCTCGCCCAGATGGCCGAGGGTGCCGTCCTGCTGGATGCTGTTGCTGAGGTCGCCCCGGGTGACGGTTTCAGTCCTGGGCGGCAGATCGCGCTCCGCGTCATCCTGCCGGCTCTTCTCGTCGGCCGTACGCGAACCCACGCCGAAGCCGGCATCGGTCAGCGTGGTGACGGCGGTGGTGCCCGCCGCGACGGCCACGATGGCCGCCACGGAGGCCAGCAGCAGCCTGCGCCGGGTCATGAAGTCACGCTCTCGCACGCGGCGATCGCCTTCTCGAACTTCTGCTTGCCGGCGGCGTCCTCCGGAACCTTCAGCCCCGCGACCGCCCCGCCGTCGAAGTCGGGGTCCGGCATGTCGACGCCGTTCTTCCGCATGCACTGCGCGAACTTGACCGCCTTGTCCTTGTCGGCCTGGGTCATCTCCTTGGCCCGGCCGGGCCCCGCCTTGTCCTGGCATGCCTTGAGCGCCTTCTCCAACTGCTCCTTCGACACGCCGCCGCCGACGGAGAGCCCCTGGGCGCCCTCGCCCGCCTTCGGCTCGGGCACGTTCAGCCCCTGCTCGCGCAGGCACTTGCGGTGCGCCAGCGCCTGGTCCTCCTCCTTGCCCTCCTCACTGACCGCCCCCGAACTCTTCTCGTCCCCCTTGCCGCTCTTGCCGCCATCGCCCGCGTCGGCGCCGGCGGAGCAGCCGGTGGTGAGGAGCGCGAGGGAGGCCACGGCGGTGGCCATCAGAAGGGGGATCCCGCTGCTGAGGTACCGCTGTCGTGTCACCTGTCGTGCCGCCTGTCGTGTCACCTGTCGTGTCGTCATGGTGCGGAGCCTGCCGCCGGTGCGCGTTTCGGCGCTCTCAACGGATCCGTTTATGCCGGCGAAACCCGCACGTCGTATAGACAGGACCGATGCGCGTACTGGTGGTGGAGGACGAGGAGTTCCTGGCCGAGATGGTCGCCGAGGGGCTGCGCCGTGACGCGCTCGCCGTCGACGTGGCGCACGACGGCGCGGAGGCCCTGCGGAAACTGGGGTTCGGGGAGTACGACGTCCTCGTCCTCGACCGCGACCTGCCCGGGATCCACGGCGACGAGGTGTGCCGCCGGGTCGTGGAGGAGCGGCTGCTGACCCGGATCCTGATGCTGACGGCGGCGGGCGCCGTACGGGACCGGGTGGACGGCCTGACGCTGGGCGCGGACGACTATCTGGCCAAGCCGTTCGCGTACGACGAACTCCTCGCCCGGGTCCTGGCCCTGGGCCGGCGCGCCCGCCCCGCGCTCCCGCCGGTGCTGGAGCGGGCCGGGATCGTCCTGGACACGGCGCGCCGCCAGGCCGACCGCGACGGCCGCCATCTGCACCTGTCGCGCAAGGAGTTCGCCGTACTGGAGTCGCTGATGCGGGCGGAGGGCGCGGTGGTCAGCAACGACGACCTGATCGAACAGGTCTGGGAGGAGCACACCAGCTACCGGACGAACGCGGTCCGGGTGACGCTCAGCAAGCTCCGCGCCAAGCTGGGGGAACCGCCGGTGGTGGAGACGGTGCCGGGCGAGGGCTACCGGATCGCGCCGTGAGCCGTACGGGCGGCGGGAACCGCAGGAGTCTTACGGGGCTCGTGGGCCGTACGAGTCGCTCCGGCCGCGTGGACCGCGCACGTCGTACGAGTCGTACCAGACGTACGAGTCGTACGCGCCGCATGAACCCTCCGGCCACCCAGCGACTCTTCAACGTCGTGAGCGGCAGCCGACAGGACCCGGAAGGCATGCGGTGGCCCGGCTCCGGATGGCGCGGCGTGCGCGGGCGGCTGACCGGCGAGCGCGGCCGGCTGACCGCCCTGTACGGCGGGCTCCTCCTGCTGGCGGGCGGGCTGCTGACCGGCCTGGTGTACGTCCTGGTGCGCCAAGGGCTCAACACGACCATCGGCGTCGCCTTGGTCAACGCGGTCCCCGCCCGCCGCCTGGACGAGGGCCTCGACGCCGGCCTGGCCGAGGACCTGGCCGAAGACCAGCCCGCCCTCTCCACCTCCCCCTCCCTCTCCCCCTCCCTCTCCCCCTCCCTCTCCACCTCCCCCTCCCTCGCCCCCTCCCCATCCCCCTCCTCCACCACCGCGGCCCCCTCCGCAGACCCGTCCCCGGTCCCCACCTACGGCCCCGCCAGCCCCCTCACCCCACCACCCTCCGGAAGCGCCTCCGGAGGGACGGAATTCGGGCACGCCTCCGGAGGCCCCACCGGGCGCTCCTCCGCGAGCTCCTCCGCCGACATCGCCACGACGCTGGGCAACGCCGTGGAGGACGCCACCCTGCACCGGCTGCTGACCGTCTCGCTCACGGTCCTCGCCGTCTACGCCGTCGTCTCGGTCGTACTGGCCTGGTGGCTGGCGGGCCGGGTGCTGCGCCCGGTCGCCGTGATCACCGAGACGGCCCGCCGGCTCTCCGGCGAGAACCTGTACGAGCGGATCGCCCTCCCCGGGCCGCCCGGCGAGCTGAAGCGGCTCGCGGACACCTTCGACGCGATGCTGGAACGGATGGAGCAACTCGTCACCGCCCAGCAGCGGTTCGCCGCCAACGCCGCGCACGAGCTGCGCACCCCGGTGGCCGTGCAGCGGGCGGCGGCGGAGATCGGCCTCGCGGGCGCGCCGCCGCCGGAACGGGTGGCGGTGATCCGGGAGAAGCTGATCGGCGTCGCCGACGACAGCGGCCGGATCATCGACGGCCTGCTCCTCCTGGCCACCTCGGAGCAGGGGCTCCGGGAGCGCCACCCGGTGGCCGTGGACGAGGTGGCCAGGAGGGTGGCGGAGCACAGGGCGGCGGAGGCGGCGGAGCGCGGGGTGCGGGTGTCGGTCGCGGCGGAGCCGCTGACGGTGGCGGGGGACGCGGTGCTGCTGGAACGGCTGGTGGACAACCTCGTCGCGAACGCCCTGCGCTACAACGTGCCAGGGGGCCACGTCTCCCTCCGTACAACCCATACGCCCCGTACGCCCGCTGCCCAGGGGGCGGCCCCTGGGCAGGGGGCGGCCCCTGTGATCGAGGTCGCCAACACGGGCCCGGCGATCCCCCCGGAGACGGCCCCGCTGCTCTTCGAGCCCTTCCGGCGGCTGACCCCCCGCACCCACGGCCCGGCCGAGGGGGCGGGCCTGGGCCTGTCGATCGTGGCCGCGATCGCCCGCGCCCACGACGCGACGGCGACGGCGGCCCCCAACGGGGAGGGCGGCGGCCTGACGGTCACGGTGACGTTCCCGGCACCGGAGAACCGACATTAATCTGATCCGGATGCGGATGCGGACAGGGAGAACGACAGGGACAGCCGGGGAGCCTGGGGCGGCCGGGGCTACCGGAGGGCCCGGGGCGCCTCAGGGTCCCGAGGCGGCCGGGGAACCCGAGGCGGCCAGCGGCGCCGGAGACCCCGGGACGCCCCAGGGCCCCGAGGCTCCCGACAGGAAAACGACGCCCCCCACCGAAATCGAACCGTCCCCCACCCCCTGGTGGCGACGGCCGCACTGGCGGGTGCCGCTGGTCGCGACCGGTATCTCCGTACCGCTGTACGTCGTCTGGGTGGCCGTCCTCGCGACCGGCGGCGGGGATCTCGCGGCGCAGCTCGCCTGGGCCGACTTCTTCACCCGCCACCCGGGTTCCGCGTACAACCTCTCCTGGTACGGCGGCACGCACACCGTCAACTACAGCGTGCTCACCCCGCCCCTCATGGCCTTCTTCGGCGTCCGTACGGTCTCGGTCGCCGCGGGGCTCTGCGGTACGTGGGCGCTGGCCCGGCTCTTCGTCCGTACCGGCGTACGACACCCCATGTGGCCCGCGCTGCTCGGCGCCGTGGCGCTCTGGTGCAACGTCGCGTCCGGGCGGACGACGTTCGCGGTAGGCGTCGCCTTCGCCCTGCTGGCGGTGAACGCCACCCTCCGCACCACCCGACGACACCCCCACCTGCCCACCCCCACACCCACACCCACACCCACACCCACCCACGCACCCACCCACCTGCTCGCCGCCCTACCCACGGCCCTACCCACCGCCCCGCTCGCCGCCCCGCTCGCCGCCCTGCTCGCCGCCCTGCTCGCCGCCCTGGCCACCCTCGCCAGCCCGGTAGCCGGGCTCTTCCTCCTCGTCGTGGGCGCGGCGTTCCTCCTGGACCGGCAGTGGGCGCGGGGCACGGCGGTGACCGTACCGCCCGTCCTGGTCGTCGCGGCGACCACGCTGCTCTTCCCCTTCCAGGGCGAGCAGCCGATGGCCGCGAGCAAGCTCTCGATGCCGCTGGTGGCCTGCGCCGCCCTCGCCCTGGCGGCGCCGCGCGGCTGGCGTGTGGTGCGGTACGGGGCGGTCGTGTACGCGGCCGGGGTGGTCCTGACCTTCCTCATCGCCTCGCCGATCGGCACCAACGTGGAGCGCCTGGTGGGGCTGGCCGGTCCCCCCGTACTGCTGGCGGCGCTGCTGACCCGATGGCACGCGCACGCCCTGCCGCCCCTGCACCGCCCCCGCCCCCTGCTCCGATCCCTCACCCGCCTCCCCCACACAGCCGCCCTCCCCCTCTTCCTCCTCCTGGTGATCACGGCCGTCAACACCAACTGGCTGATCAGCAAGACGGATGACGATCTCCGCGTCTCCACCACCGTGCCCTCCTGGGCCGCGCACACCAGCGGTGTCGTCGCGGCGCTCGAACGGGCCGGCGCGGACCGTACCCGCGTCGAGGTGGTCCCCGCCCGCAACCACCGCGAGGCCGTGCTGCTCGCCCCGTACGTCAACATGGCGCGCGGCTGGAACCGGCAGCTCGACGTCGAGCGCGGGCGCCTCTTCTACGAGAACCAGACCGGCGCCCGTACCCTCGACCCGGCCGCGTACCGCGCCTGGCTGGAGCGGTGGGCGGTCGGCCTGGTGGTCCTGCACCACGGCCGCCCCGACGGCCCCGCCACCGCCGAGGCCGAGCTGATCGCGTCGGGCCCCTCCTGGCTGACCCCGCTCTGGCAGGACCGCGACTGGACCCTCTACCGCGTAACGGACCCCGTCCCCCTGGTGACGCCCCCGGCCACGGTCGTACGGAGCGACGCCGCGTCCCTGACCGTACGCTTCCCCGAGCCGGGCTCGACGACGATACGAATCGCCTACTCCCCCTGGCTCACCGCCCCCGGCGCCTGCGTAACCCCGGCCCCGGACAAGAACGACACCTGGACCCGCCTGACAGCCCCGACAGCAGGCGAATACCACCTCACTTCGACCTACGGACCAGCCCTCCGCCACCTGCTCACCCCCCGCGACACCGCCGACTGCCCACCCACCCCCTGACCAAAGACCGACACCCCAGGCGCCCTTGACGGGCCATGCGCTCCCGGGCGATGGTCCGGGCAATCGCCCGCGCCCGGATCGACGAGGGTGCATGGGGTAGTCAAGGATTCCTGGCGCGTCCACTGAAACTGTTGCGCAGTCGCGCTACGCGCCAAGGCGACAGAGCCAGGGCCGCTCCTCCGACGATCAGGCTAATGACAGCGATTCCCCAGCAGGGCATCGCGGCACCAGGCTGATTCGTCCAATCCCACCATCGGCTGTTACCCGACGCATCCTTCTGCCAGTAAGTAAGCGGAAGCAGGGAGAGAAGAGGAAACACCCAGCCGAGTCTCCAACCGAAGAGACGTCCGGAAAGAAGAGCGATCCCGCTCCAGATAAGCAAGGAGCGAAGAAGACGGACAGTAACATCGACAGGGCTGATGAAAAACTCCGCCACCGCAAGCATTGCTGCCGCGAGCAGGATCGCCCCTATGAGGAAACTCAGCTCGACAAGCCTGAACGATGTACTCCCGACCTCCTCCAGGGGGCGCATGGCACTGTTGAGACTTCCTGCCGATATGACGGCCAGGGCAAGCGGCAGTACATGACGCAGCGGAATATTGCCCGACCCTTGAGTGTCAGCGAAAGGGAAATCGAGCCGGGCGGATCCGAATGCGATGTCACATGCGATGACAGCCATCAAAGCCGCAAGTACGGCATGGATATGATGGGCTCGCGCATAACGAAGCCACAAGTCGATGGAATTACTCACAGCGGGTGCCCTCGATCGTGTCGAGACGCTTCAGCGCCCACGATTCCTGATCGACCTCCGGCCATTCAATCATTTTCGCAATTTCTCTCTGATCTACACCTGGAGGACCTCCGTGCATGTTGGCAGGCTGCCCTGCCCCGCTGATGCGTGCCGCCAGCCACGAGTTGAGCTCGAAATATGCCATCATGCGCCGATCCTCCGCCGCATTGTTCTCTGCGGGACAGTAAGGCGGAGTGGAGGTGCGAGATATGGATATTGACATACCGTTCGCGACTTCCCACATCGAACCTTCGAGGATCGAAAAATCGGTATCATTCGAAGCGTTTCGCTGTAGCCCCTCTTCGTAAAAGACCGCCGGGGATTTGAATTTTGAGGGCAACTCGCTTACGCGCCTCGCCATGTCCTCGACTTGCGGGAGGTATTTTTCCTCCTCCGGCCAAAGACAGATTTTGGGTTCGGCAGTGGTGCACAAAGGGGCGCGCGGCGCTTGTCGCGCAACACGCAGAGGGCCGGATGAGAACATGCCGGCAAGACATGCCGCTGCGAGGACGACGCACCCGACAGCGGGAAGCCGGGCACTCAGTTTCGCAGTGCCTTCGGAGTACCCGTTGAGAACCCTGGGCGGCTGTACGGCAAGGGCGACTGCGGCAAGGGCGAGGGCCAGCCGGAGCGCGAGCCCCTGCGCATCGAGTTCGATGTCCGGCGCCCCCGACAGCACGAAAAGCCCGGCCCCTGACGGTCCCCCCATCATGGCCAGCGCCGCAAAGCATGCGAGACCGCAAATGACAGGGATAGAGGAAGAAGAAGGAAACCACCGTCCGGTGATGTGTCCGACGGCCGTGCAGAGAACTATGAGCGTACCTCCCAGGAGCAGGTATCCAGGCCATAGAAAACCAGCGCCCGCGTCATCAAAACTTACCGCAGCCGCAACAAGGGCCCCTGTTGAATAGGCAGCCAGGCCGAACACGACCGTAGCCGAGAGACGGATCAACTCAATCTTCCATCTCGACTTGCTTCCAGCCGCGATCTGATCCTCAAAGCCGAGCCGATGCGTTCTCCCCGCGGACCACGATGCATAGGCCGCGAGAAATGGGCCGATATAGAACGAGGGGACCTGTGCCGCCGCGCTGGCCTGGGGCCAAACGCCGACCCACCAGCGGGCTCGTCCGAAAAGGACCGCAAGATCAAGTGCGATGAGCAGAGGCAGCCACCAGCGCAGGGGTGACCGACGCAGTTCGATCAGGAAAATCTTCATTACGACAGCGCCCTTCGCCCTGAAAGAGCGGCCATGTATCCACGCTCCAGCGGGCTGTCACCCATGTCACTCGATCCAGCCTGCTCGGCAAGCTCCTGGGGTCCACCCCGGAAGAGGAATTGCCCGTGCTGGACCACGACAACCTCATCGCAGAGCGCCGCGACGTCCTCGACGAGGTGAGTGCTCAGAACAATGGCCGCGCCCTCCATGGACCTGACAAGTTCACGAAACTGAAAACGCTGCGCAGGGTCGAGGCCGACCGTTGGCTCATCGAGGAGCAGAAGGCGCGGCGAGCCGACTATCGCCGACGCTATGCCGGCGCGGCGGAGCATGCCTCCCGACAGCGACTTCATTGTGGCCTTGGCTCTTCCCGCGAGATCGACGGCTTCGATCGCCTTCACCGTTGCACGATGCGCATCGCCGCTAGGGACTCCGCGAATCCAGGCGCTGTAACGGACAAAATCGTAGACCGAGAAGGCGGGGTAGTATCCGAAATCCTGCGGCAGATAGCCGATCGAGGGACGAACCGACTTGGCCGAACGTTCGGAGTTCACCTCTGTGCCGCAAATAGTGAGCCTCCCGCCCTGGGGAGGTGCCACCGTGGCCAGCGTGCGAAGCAACGTCGTCTTGCCCGCACCGTTCGGCCCCAGCAGGCCATAGACCCCTACGCCCAGCTCCCAGTCGAGCCCCTCGATGACACGATGCCGACCATAGCCCTGGCAGAGCCCCGACAAAGACGCGACAGGTTCCACATTCTTCCTTTCGAATGAGAATTTGGGGCGCCTCGAAATCCGTAAGAGTGCCGTGTTTGTTCCGTCATCATCCCCCAGACCCGACGCCGGGCCTCCATCCCAGTGCTGCTTCGATCCGGTCCCACAGGGGCACGGGGCCGCCCTGCCGGACCGTCCACCTGCCGTCATGGGCGATGAACGCGGCGAAGGACTCCCGGTCGGGGTCGAAGAGGTGGCGCAGGGGCGTTCCGCCGCTCCGGGCGGCACCTTCCGCGTTGCCGTCGTCGTCCACGGTGACCTTGGCCAGGCCGGTTCTCCAGCATCCGTGAACGCCTGGACGACTGGCGGTTCGGGCGCATGCCTGCGGCGCGGCAGCCGGTGTGCCGCACCGCACCGGATGGAGATGACCGTCGGCCCGCCTCGGCTTGTCAGCGGGTGAGGTGTTCGGCGAGGAGCCATCCGGTGGCGGTGTAGGCGGCGAGGGTGGCGGTGATGACGAGCACGGTCCGTAGGAGGCGTATGGCCCGTGCGGCGCCGTCATCAGGGCGCATGCGCTGTGCGGGCCCGGCGCCGGAACGGGAACGGGAGCCGCGACGGGGACGGGAGCCGGAACAGGAGGCGCAGCCGGTGGCGGAGGCGGTCGAGCCAGCGGGGTTTGCGGTGTCTGTGGCGGTCGGGGTGGTCCGGGGGTCGCGCGTGGCGTGGTGGTGGGTAGGCGGACAGGGGCAGGGGCAGGTATCCGGGGGCGGGCTGGGGTGTTGGTTGGGGTGCGAGTACGGGTGCGGGTAGGGGTACGGGGAGTGCTCTGAGGGTGTATCGGCCGCTGAAGTCGTTGGCGGTGAGGGTGAATTCGGCTCCGGCGAGGAGGCGTTCCCGGGCGGTTCTCTGGGCTTGGGGGGTGTGGCACCAGATGCGGAGGGTGGTGGGTACGTCGGGGTCGGGGGACCATACGGGGGTGAGGGTTCCGCGTGGTGTCCATGCGGTTCCCGGGCCGGGGTCGAGGCCGTTGGCGATGCGGCGGGCCTGCTGGCGCAGGAAGACCAGGGCGGCGTCGGCGGTCACCGCTTGTCGGGCGGCGAGGACGACCCGTACCAGGGCGCCGGTGGCGGTCGGTCCTTCGCAGACCACGGTCACGTTGTAGAAGCGGGCGGTGCTCATGCCGGGCGCCACCCGTCCGGGGGTGTGGCCGGGGGGCGTTGGCGGCGGTGGAGTTCGGCGAGGGCCCGGAGCTGGGTGCGTTCGCGTTCGGTCGCGGGGCGTACGGCGTTCAGGGTGGCCTGCCAGGTGTGCCCGGAGGGGCGGACGAGGCAGACCAGTGATCCGGCGAACGAGCTGATGACGCCCGGCATTTCGGTCCGCCGGTCGTACACCGCCATCCCGACCCGCAGACCCGACAGAGCAGGCAGCGAGGACGACTCGGGAGCGGAAGAGGCGGAAGGGGTGGACGGGGCGGAACGTAGGCCCCGGCGGCGCGGCGGGTAGCGCGGCGGGACGGGCGGTTCGGGTGTCATCCGGAGTCACCGGCCCGCCGGTGCGGGTGCGCCGCGATCTGCCGCGCGCAGTGGGCCACGCTGGCCTCCCCGATCCCCCGGCGGGCATTCTCCCGCCGCCGGTCCCACCAGTCGCAGAGGTCACAACCGGGCACCGGGGCCAGGTCAATCGGGGTGCGGATCAGGGCCGGCGGGATTTCCGGACGGTCCGGATCACGCGTCAACTCACCTTCAAGCGGGCTGCGTTGGGGTTTCCGACTGTTGGCGAAACCGATGTCGCCGGACACAGGGCCACTCCTCTCTGTAGTGAAAGCACTACCAGGGGTGGTCAGGTTGGCCTAGAATCAGGAGGGCCTCAACGTTCGAGCGAAGGGGAGAACATTGGTAAACCGTAAGGAGTTGAACCCTGACGCGAGCCCGGAGGCGGCGTACGGGGCACGACTGCGCAGCGCACGCGAGGTGCGCGGCTGGAAGCAGGACGACCTTGCTGTGCGGATGGGATATTCAGGGCGGCATATTTCGGGGGTCGAAACTTGCAACAAACCGCCAACCCGCAATTTCTCGATCGCCGCTGACGTCGCATTCGGGATCACAGGCACAGAGGACGCCTTCGAGCGCGAATGGCAGCAGATCGAGCACGGCGTACTGTTGCAGGGGTTCCCGGAGTACGTGGGGCACGAGGGGCGGGCGGTGGAGATCCGGCTGTTTCAGGTGGGACTCATCCCTGGCCTGTTGCAGACGCCCGAGTATGCGCGGACGGTGGCCGACGGCGAGGTGCAGCGCGGGGCCATCACGCCCGAACAAGCCGAGGAGCGCGTCTCCTTCCTCATGAAGAGGCAAGCCGCGCTGGCGCGCCCCCGGCCGCCCATGGTGCTGGTGGTCATGGACGAGAGCTGCCTCCGCCAAACAGTCGGCGGTGCCGAGGTGATGGAAGCGCAGTTCCAACGGCTGGCCGAAGTCGCCGCTCTCCCCAACTGGGTACTCCAGGTATCCCCCTTCGAGATAGGGGCGCGGAGGTCGTTCAACCTGCCGGTCAACCTCCTCACTCTGGCGGACCGGTCCGTGGTCGCGTACGCCGAGGCGCAGACGCGGGGGCACTTGGAGCGCGAAGTCACCTCCGTCGTGCCCATACTGACGGCCTACCATCAACTACAGGCCGAAGCACTGTCGCAAGCGGCATCCGTGGCCATGATCGAGCAGCTCCGAAAGGGCATCCTGTGACGACCGAGACTTCCCCCCACTGGTTCAAGTCCTCCTACAGCAGCAACGGCGGCGACTGCGTGGAGATCGCCGCCAACCTCGCCGCCTCACACGGCGTGATCCCCGTCCGGGACTCCAAGGACCCGCACGGCCCCGTCCTGGGCTTCCCGGTCGGCCCGTTCGCGTCCTTCGTCGCGGGCATCAAGACAGGCGAGTTCGGCACCGTCTGATCACCCGGCGCAGCGGGTACCGGTTCACCGGCCCCCTGCGCCCCCGATCGAACAGAACCGAAAGGGCATCCCGTGACGACCGAGACTTCCCCCCACTGGTTCAAGTCCTCCTACAGCAGCAACGGCGGCCAGTGCCTGGAGATCGCCGACAACCTCGCCGCATCGCACGGCACCGTCCCCGTCCGGGACAGCAAGAACCCGAGCGGCCCCGTCCTGGGCTTCCCCGTCGGCCCGTTCGCTGCCTTCGTGACGGGCGTCAAGACAGGCGAGTTCGGCACCGTCTGATCACCCGGCGCAGCGGGTACCGGTTCCCCGGACCCCTGCGCCAGATAAACTCCCAGGCCAACAAGCCTCGGCCCCGCGCACGCGGGGATGGTCCCCAGTGGGCCAGCGCGGCGCGGGCGCAGAGCGTGTTGGCGATGTCGGACCGCTCCCCGGGAAGCCGAGTTCGTTGTGCGGGCCGGTGTGAGGCTGCGGGTGGGGGGTGGATGGGTGCGGGGCCGGTTGCCTTGCGGGGCACGCGGTAGTGGAGTGGGGTGGTGGCACGCCGTCTCGGCGTCCGCCCGCCGTCCGTTTGCCGGGACTCAGGCCCCGCTGTTCACTGTTCGTCGTTCGGCGAGCGGTTCCGGCCGAGGGGTATCCGTGGTGGGCCCGGTACGTTTGGGCGCCCTGAGGGCGGCCCCCTTCCAGCTCTGATTGTCGCGGCTCCGGTCCGGGTATCAAGGGCGCTCCTTCGTCGCGTCGGCTGCGCCGATTCCGCTGCGCTCCACCCTTGACACCCGGCCCTCCGCCACGTGAAGAGCTTCCGGGAGGGGGCCGCCAGGGGAAAGACTCCCCCTGCAACGACACGTCTGTCGCCCGGGCCGCCCGCAGGCTGCGGCTCGGCTCGCCCTGCGGGGCACGCGACAGTGGAGTGGGGTGGTGACGCCTCGGCTAAGCGTCTGATCGCCGTCCGTTTGCCGGGACTCAGGCCCCGCTGGTCACCCATCTCTTTCGCCCACCCCGGTCACGGCCGAGAGGTAGCCACGGTGATCCCGGGTGCGGGATATCAGCTCTGAAAAAGGAGGGCCGAAGGCTCCTTCTGGTTGTCGCTTTTCGCGCACGCGGCCCGCGTCTCCCGTCCCGGGGGGGCCCGGATCAGCCGGGAGCCCTGCGTTGCCATAACGGGGTGCGTGAGTGGTGCCGGGATGTAGCTTTCGGGACACGTCCCGCCCAGGGGGCGCCTCCTGAGTCACAGGCATGCCCAGCAGTCACACCCGTTACGGAAAAAGGGGCGGTGAGTGTCCTGGCGCCCCTGGCAGAGGCGGACCCCGAGGGGCGTGCCCCCTGACCGGGGTGCAGGGCATCGGCTCTGGGAAAAGGTGGGCCGGCAACGGAGCCCCACCAGCGACAAGCCAAAGCCAGACGGAGCCTTCGGCCCACCTTTTTCAGAGCCGAGCCCCCGCACCCGGGATCACCATGGATACCCCTCGGCTGTAACGGGGGTGGGCAACGATGGCGGGTGAACAGCGGGGCCTGAGTCCCAGCAAACGGACGGCCGGCGGACGCTTAGCCGAGGCGTCACCACCCCACTCCACTGCCGCGTGCCCCGCAGGGCGAACAGCCCGCAGCCTGCCGACGGCCCGGACAACGTACATGCTTGGGCAGGGGGAGTCCTTCCCCTGGCGGCCCCCTCCCGGAAGCTCTTCACGCGGTGGAAGGGCGCGGGTCAAGGGTGGAGCGCAGCGGAATCGGCGTAGCCGACGCGACGAAGGAGCGCCCTTGACGCGCGCCCTGGAGCCGCGACACTCAGAGCTGGAAGGGGGCCGCCTCTGGGTGCCTATACGTATCGGGCCCACCACGGCTACCCCTCGGCCTGAACCGGGGTGGACGAACGACGAACAGCGACCAGCGGGGCCTGAGCCCCGGCAAACGGACGGCGATCAGGGATCAGATCACCCGGAAGATGTCTGCGGTGCCGTGGACGTCCGTCAGGTCCTCGACCGACCTCAGGTTGTCGCAGAGCGCCTCCAGTACCGAGCCCGCCCCGGCGACGCGCGGGGCGCCGACCGCCACGCCGAAGAGGCGGAAGCCCAGCCGGTGTCTCGCCTCGTTCCAGCCCCGGGTCCACTCCTCCGTGACCCCGCACTCGTCGTCCGTGATCAGCACGATGTCGCCGTGTGTGCGGCCGGTCGCCTGGTACTCCTCCTCCAGCACCTGGCCGGCCACCGACAGCGGGGCCTGGTAGCTGGTGCCGCCGCCCAGGAAGGTCTCGGCGAAGTCGAGGACGTCCGCGATGCCCGGGGCCCGGCCGGAGGGGAAGCGGAAGACGCGGATCCGGTCGGCGGACGAGAAGAGGATGCCGACGAAGTCCCGGCCCCCGCGCCGGGCCTGGTCCAGCAGGGCCAGCGCGCACGCCTTGGACCACGCCTCCCGGGTGACCCCGCCGGGCCCCGCCTCGTACATGGAGTGCGAGGTGTCCACGCAGGCGATGACCGCGCCCCGGCCGCTGGGCCGCTCCCCCTCGGTGTCGTACAGCATCAGCTCCCCGGCGGCGTACCGCGCGGCGAACACGGCGCGCAGCGCGGGCACTCCGAGGCCGGCCAGCTCGGAGGGGATGACCCGGGAGAGGTCGTCGCCGAGGGTCACCCCGATCAGCTCCCCGGTGCCGTGCTCGACCTTCCTGGCCCGCTCCGCGTCGGCCATCTGCCGGAAGCGGCCGATGAGTTCGGCCCACTGGGCGAGCCGCCCGGTGCGCAGCCGCTCCGCGAGCCTGGCCCGCCGGTCGAACGGCAGCCGCTCCAGCTCGCCGGGGCCCACGCCCCAGGCCCGCATCAGCGCGGCCTCCTCCCGGACGCTCCGGGCGGCGCTCGCGGTCCCGCTCCTGGCCACCGCACGGAAGCCGGGGGCGGGGGGCGCGGCGAGGGTCCGGGCCGTTCCCTCGGCGGCCCGGCGGGCGGCGGCCTCGGCGGTGGCGACAGCACGCCGTACGGTGTCGGCGGCTTGCCCCGGTACGGTGCCGTCCGCGCCCGCCTGCGCGGCGGCCCGCTGGAGCGCCTCGCCCACCGCGTCCGCCGCGTCCGCCGCGTACCGCTGGGCCTGCCGCACCCGCTCGCCCTCCTCCTGCGCGGCCCCGTCGCGCTCCAGCAGCTCGCGTACGGCGCCGGCCTGGGCGAGGACGGCGAGGGCGGCGGCGTACGGGTCCCCGGCGGTCTCCCGGTGCAGTTCGGCGTGGTCCGGGGAGTCCAGCAGGGCAGCGAGGACGTGGTGGTTGACCAGGTGGGAGGGGGACATGGCGGTACGGTCGCGGAGCTCGGGGCGGAGTTTGTACGCGGCCAGGAACACATCGGCGAGGAGATCGGCGGCGGGGGCGTGCCGGGCGCTCAGCTCCGCGTCCAGTGCGCGCAGGGCGGCGGACTGCTCGTATGTGTCGTGCCAGGCGATCCGGTCGAAGCGGTCCGCGACAACGGCCCCGGTGTGGAGCGCGGGTGTCGCTTCGGCCCCGCCGATCCAGGGCGCGGCCCGCCCCGCGAGCACATCGAGGCGTACGGGCGGCGGACCGGCGGGGAGCAGGGGATGCGCGGGGGCCGGGGTGGGAGTGGTGATGGGGGTGGGAGTGGTGGTGGGAGCGGGGGTGGGAGCGGTGCCGGGACGGTTTCCGGGGGCGGGACCGGTTCCGGTGCCGGGGGCGTGGGGCGGTGTGGATGACATGGGCGGCTTGGGAGGCATGGGTGGTGTGGGCGGCGGCGTGGGTGGCATCTCAGAACTGGGTCTGGACCATGCTCGCGTCCATGCCCAGCGCCTCGGTGAGGACACGGGCGCGGACGGCGCGCTGGCGGGCGGTGACGCGGTCGATGGCGGCGGTGGAGCGGCCCGCGCCGGCCGCCTCCGCGCGCAGTTGCTCCAGCCGTTTGCCCGTCATGGCGAGCCGGTGGTGGGCCTTCTTGATGACCCAGTCGCTCAGCGCCTCGCGGGACTGGCCGGCCATGGCGTCGAGCTGGGTCTCCAACTCTTCGATGGCGTCGGCGAGATCGAGGGCTTCCTTGGCGTCGGGGTTGACCATGTGCAGCACTTCGCGCTCGACGGTGGGGCGTTCGGCGGGCGAGTCCCACAGCACGTGGGTGAGGACCGACAGGTCGGTCTCGGCGACGGCCGTCCGGCCGTCGAGGTACGCGGACGCCTGGAGCAGGGCGACAGCTTGCCGCCAGCGCCGGTCGGAGGCGACAAGTTCCTTACGGCGCAGGGCGGCCCGGAGAGTGCAGACGGCGTCCACGATCGCGTCGGGCACCTCGACGGCGGGCACCCCCTCGGTCACGGCACGCCGCAGCTCCGCCAGGCCGACCGTGGTCCGTACGGGCGCGGCGGGGCGGCTGACGGCGGAGCGGACCAGCGCGGCGAAGTTGGCGGGGTCCTCCAGGTAGCCGACCTCGATCCGGACGAGGAGGCGGTCGTAGATCGCGGCCGAGTCCTCCCCCGCCGGCAGCTCGTTGCTGGCGGTGATGGCGCCGATCAGGGGGCAGCGGATCGGCTCGCCGCCGCTCTCGGGGTGGTAGATCCGCTCGTTGAGATATCCCAGGGTCTCGTTGAGGGCGGCCGTGGAGCACTTGAAGATCTCGTCGATGAAGGCCACGTGCGCCGTGGTGGCCCGGCCGTCGTAGACCTGCCGGTACTCGCCCCGGGCCAGCGCCGCGACATCGACGGGCCCGAACATCCGGGTCGGCGCGGTGAACTTGGAGAGCAGGATCTCCCAGTACGCCGCCTCCTCGATCCGGCCGGTCAGCTCCCGGGCCAGCTCCGACTTGGCGGTGCCCGGGGGTCCGAGGAGGAGGGAGTGCTGCCCGGCGAGGAGGGTGATCACGAGCGTACGGACGACGTCGTCCCGCTCGTAGAACCGCTCCGACAACTCGCCGCAGATGGCGCGGAGCCGACGGGCCGTCTCCTCGGGGCGAGCCGTCTCCTCGGCGCGGGGAGTGCTTTCGGGGCGGGGAGTGCTTTCGGGAGCGGGGACGTCCGCTTCCCCGCCCGCCTCCGCCGCCTCCGCCGCCTCGGCTGCCCCCGTGGCTTCCGCCGCCTCCGCCGCCCCCGCAGCCCCCGTCGCCTCCACCTCTTCCGTCTCCACCGACCCCTCGGTCCGGCCCGCGTTCTCCGCGTCCTCCGCGTCCCGAACATCTCTCATGTCCCGCGCGCCCATCGTCCGTCAACTCCATCTCTCCGTAGCCCTGCCCCCCGAAGCTACGACGGAGCGACCTGTGAACGCCTGCGGCGGAACGCCTACCGCCTACAGCTTGGTCTGGAAGACTCCGGCGGGCCGTTCGCGCCGGTAGCCGAGCGCCTCGTTCACCGCGAGCATCGGACGGTTGTCGTCCGCGACGACCGTACCGATCTCCCGCACGCCTGGCAGCAGTTCGTGCAACCGTTCCAGATGGTGGCGCTTGACGGCACGCCCCAGACCGCGCCCCCGGTGCGACGGGACGACGAGGGTGTCGAGCTGGACGGCCCGGGTGTCCCCCGGCGCGGCGAGCGCGACCTGTGTGAACGCGACGATGTCGTCCCCCGTCCCCGAACCCGACCCTGGCCCTGACCCCGCCCCCGGATCCAGCACGGCGGAGGTGAGCAGCATCCCGCCCCGCGCCTCGACCACCCGGGCCGCCGCTCTGATCCTGTCGGTGTCCCAGTGGGGGGTGCGGCCGTCCAGGCGGCCCCGCTGGAGCTCGGAGAGCGGTTCGTGGGCGCGGGTGAAGGCCGCCGTCAGATGGTCGGGGACGACGCCCCACCAGTCGGTGAAGCGGAGCCCGGCCGGGAGCGCGGGGCGGTCCGGCAGCGGTATGCCCTCCAGGACGGGGCGGACCCGCTGCACGTACCGGCCGAGCGGCAGGACGTTGGTGAAGCCGAGGCTGTCCACGAACGCCTCGCCCGCGCCGCCGACTTCGAGGACGGTGGAGACGGAGGCCCGGCCGTCCGCGACGAGTTCGGCGCGGACCGCCGCCCAGAGCGCGGCGCCGATCCCCCGCCGCCGCGCGTCGGGCCGTACCACCAGGGTGTCGAGGGAGGCCGTATGGCGGTTGACCGCCTCGCCCGGCAGGACGAGCGAGGCGATCCCCTCGTACGACCCGTCGGGCGCCGCCCACGCCCAGTGGACGGTCCGCGCGCCCACCGGCGGGACCCGCAGCTTCCCCTCCGTCTCGATCCGGCTGCGCTCGGGGGTCGAGGCGGGCAGATCACGGGCGTGCGCCGCGGCGGCGATGCCGTACCAGGAGTCGGTCTCGGCGTCCGAGGGCGGAGTTCCCAGAGTGATCAGCATGGACCGAACCTACGCGTGCGAGAGGGGCGACGCCCCGGGGTTACGGGGACATCCGGGCGGGGACGGGCACCGGCATGGACAGAGGGCACTGCGGCACAACACAGACCCGAGGCATGGGCGCCCGGCATATTCGCGTCACCGCCCGCCCCCGCCACGTTTCTCTTCTCTGACACGGTTTTACTTCAGGAAGCGCCGCTTCGGAAGGCGTCGCCGGAGATGCGGCGCAAAGCGTCGCGTCAGGCGTCCGCGTTCTCGGTGACGGTGACCCTGCCCTTGCGGATCGTGGCGAGCCGTGGGGCACGGCGGGCGATCGCGCTGTCGTGCGTGACCATCACGAAGGTGAGGCCGTGCTCCTTCCACAGCCCCTCCAGCAACTCCATGATCTCGTCGCGCATCGACTCGTCCAGGTTGCCGGTGGGCTCGTCGGCGAGGAGCACCTTAGGACGCTTCACGAGGGCCCGCGCGATGGCCACACGCTGCTGCTGACCTCCGGAAAGTTCGCTTGGCACATGCCCGAGGCGTTCCGCGAGCCCGACCGACTCCAGCGCCTGCGCCGCCTGTTCGCGCCGGGCGGCGCCCTTGAGCCCGAGGGGGACGAGGGCGGTCTCGACGTTCTCCTGCGCGGTGAGGGTGGGGATGAGGTTGAAGCTCTGGAAGACGAAGCCGATGGACTCGGCCCGCACCTTGGTGAGTCGGGATTCGGACAGCCCGGCCAGATCCACCCCGTCGAATTCCACGCTTCCCTCGGTCGGCCGGTCGAGGCCGCCGAGCATCTGGAGGAGGGTGGACTTGCCGCCGCCGGTGGGGCCCTTGATGACGAGCCGGCCGCCGTCCTCGATCGTCAGGTCGACGCCGTCGAGCGCCGTGACGGTCTGCTTGCCGCGCGTGTAGCGCTTGGTGACGCCTCTGAGCTGGTACACGATTCAACTCCTGCTGTACGGAATGCTGTTGGTGACCCGGGCCCGGGTCGGACGGTACGGATGGGCGCCGTACGCGCTCACTCGACCCGGCGCAGCGCGTCCGCCGGGCGGAGCCGGGAGGCGCGCCAGCCGCCGAAGCCGCCCGCGATCAGGCCGCCCGTGACCGCGAGCGCCACGGCGAGGCCGATGGTGGCGACGGAGACGGGGGCGGAGAGGGCGATGTCGAGCGTCTTCGCCGCGACCTGCCGGCCGGGACCGCCGCCGCCCATCGGGCCGCCGTTGACGACGAGGCCGCCCCCGCCGCCCCGGCCGGCCCCGGAGGCGAGTTCGGCGGTGAGGGTGGGGCTGATGGCGGTGATCAGATAGGCGCCGCCGAGGCCGAGCGCGATCCCGAGGACGCCGCCGAGCAACCCGTTGACCAGGGCCTCGCCGACGACCTGCCGGGTGACCCGGCCGCTCTTCCAGCCGAGCGCCTTGAGCGTGCCGAACTCCCGCACCCGGCGGCTGACGGCCGAGGAGGTGAGCAGCCCGGCCACCAGGAAGGCGGCGATCAGGACGATGACGGAGAGCCACTTGCCGACGGTGGTGGCGAGCCCGGAGGCGGTGGAGAGGGAGCCGGAGACGGTGTCCGCGAGATCGGCGGAGGTGGTGACGGTGGTGTCCGGGATGTTCTTCTGGATGGCGGACTTGACGCTGTCGATCTGCTGCGAGTCGGCGGTCTGCACATAGACCGTGGTGACCTTGTCCTTGGCGTCGGCCAGGGTCTGGGCCTTCTTCAGCGGGATGTAGAGGTTGGCGGCGGCGTCGCCGCTGTCGGCGGTCGCGATCCCGATGATGGTGAACTTGGTGCCGGAGATGGTGACGGTCTTGCCGACCGCCAGGGACTTCTCCTTGGCGTAGGCGCTGTCGACGACCGCGACGGCGGCGTCGGTCTCACCGGTCTTGAAGGTACGGCCGCTGGTGATCTTCGAGGAGGTGAGCGGGCCGAGCGCGGGCTCGGTCACGTCCGTACCGTAGACGGTGTACGAGTTGACGTCGAACGCCGCGCCCCCGCCCCGGACTTCACCGCCGGAGCCCCCGGAGCCGCCGGGTCCGCCGGTACCGGCGCCGCCTCCGCCGGGGCCGGACTCGTTCGTGGAGCCGCCGTCCCGCTGGGCGAACTCGCCGCGCTTGAACTGCCCGTTCACCTTGAGGACGTTGAGGCTGAGCCCGCCCACGGCGGTGGCGACGCCGTCCTGCTTCCGGACCTTGGTGACGGTCGAGGAGGCGAGCGTCTGGAAGCCCTGGACCATGACCCGGTCGCTGCTCTGCTCGGCGTCGGAATCCTGGTCGTTGGCGTCGAACTCGAAGCGCCGCCGGTTGGTCTCGCCCTCCCCCGGCGGGGTGGCGGCCTTCGTGACCGTCATGTCGGTGCCGAGCCCGTAGAGCGACTGGAGGACCTTGTCCTGGGCCTGGGTCATGCCGGCGGAGACGGAGTTGACGACGATCACCAGGGCGATGCCCAGGGCGAGCCCCGAGGCGACGACGAGCGCCGCCTTTCTGCGACGGCGCAGCTCGCGCCTGAGGTAGGTGAAGAACATGGGCGTGAAGCTAGGGGCCCGTTGTGATGGCCGGATAAGCCCTGGGTGAGAGCGGGATGAGAACGCGAACGGCGGCGGTGACCAGGAGGTCACCGCCGCCGTACAGGACGGAACTGTCAGGCCGGGGCCATCAGGCTATTGCGGCCATCAGGCTGCCGGGGCCATCAGGCCTCGAAGCCTGCCATCAGGCCTCGGAGCCGGCCGTCAGGCCTCGAAGCCTGCCATCAGGCCTCGGAGCCGGCCGTCCACTCGGACCAGCTCAGGTTCCAGCCGTTGAGCCCGTTGTCCGGCTTGATCGTCTTGTCCTTGGAGTTCTTGACGACGACCACGTCACCGACGATCGAGTTGTCGTAGAACCAGGCGCCGGGCTGGTTCGGGTCGCCCGCGCCCTTCACGTCCGCGAGGCCGATGCAGCCGTGGCTGGTGTTGACGCTGCCGAAGACCGAGCGGGCGCCCCAGTAGTTGCCGTGGATGAAGGTGCCCGAGGTGGAGAGGCGCATGGCGTGCGGGACATCCTTGATGTCGTACTCGCCCTTGCCGTCGTCGTCCGTGAAGCCGACCGTCGCACCGTTCATCCGGGTCTCCTTGAACTTCTCGGAGATCACCATCTGACCGTTGTACGTGGTGTTGTCGGGCGACCCCGCGGAGATCGGGATGGTCTTGATCGTCTTGCCGTCCCGGGTGACGGTCATCGTCTTCGCCTCGGCGTCGACCGTGCTGACCTGGTTGCGGCCGATGGTGAAGGTGACCGTCTTCTGCTGCACGCCGGTGACGCCCGGGGCGCCCTCGACACCGTCCAGGGCGAGCTTCAGGGTGACGGTCGAGCCGCCCTTCCAGTACTCCTCGGGGCGGAAGTCGAGCCGGGTCCCGCTGAACCAGTGGCCGACGACCTGCTGGCCGCTGCTGGACTCGACGGTGATCGCGTCCTGGACGGCCTTCTTGTCGGTGATCGCCTTGTCGAAGTTGATCGAGACCGGCATGCCGACGCCGACGGTGGAGCCGTCCTCGGGGGTGAAGTTCCCGATGAAGCTGTTGCTCGGCGAGACGGTGGTGAAGGAGGTGTTCTCATGGGCCTGGCGGCCCTTCGCGTCCTTGGCGGTGGCGGAGATCTTGTACGCGGTGGAGCGGGCGAGCTGGCCGTCCGGCTGCCAGCTCTTGGAGTCGTCGGCCATGGTGCCCTTGACGGCGGTGCCGTCGGCGGCGGTCATGGTGACCTCGGTCAGCTCGCCTTTGTCGACGGAGACCTTCGCGTCGTTGTTGATCCCGACGTTGGTCGCACCGTTCTTGGGCGCGATGGTTATCTGCGCCTCCGAGGTCTCCTTGGCCGCGGCTGCGTCGGCCTGCACCTGTGAATCGGAAGTCTTCGAGCTGCCGGCGCCCTTGTCCTCACCGTCGCCGTTACACGCCGAGAGCACCAGTACGCCGCCGAGCACCGCGGACGCGACCATGAGGCCCTTGCGCCGCTTGCTGTCCGTCATCACACGCTTCTCCATCATCGCCGCTGAACCCTGCCGATAACCTTTAAGAACGCCTGTCCCGGCCGGCCGGGTTCCACTTCACCCGGCATTGTGGTGGACACCACTCGCGGCGGTCCACCCTGGCCTACCAGAGTCGCATGCCCGGGCGCGGGCCCCGCCCCACCCCCGAAAACAGGCCCCCTGACGGACTCCGTGTCCTGGCGGCCGAGAAGTTGGCTAGCATCTCCTCGACCCAGTCGTCGACCCTGTCGTCCCCGTCAATTCGACGTTGCCGCACCGGCGTTGCCATGCGGTGCCGCCCCAAGGGAGATCCATCACGTGTCCGTCGCACGGCGACCGCTGCTGACGGCTACAGCGGCCGGAACGCTGCTCTGCGCCCTCTGGTTCGTCCCGTCCGCGAACGCCACCGTCGAGCGGGGCGGCGCGGGCCCGGCGGAGCGGTCCGTGACCCCCGCGCCCTCCTCCGCCCAGCCCCTCAGCCTCGAAGCCTCCTCCGCGGGCACCGGGGACGGCACCGGTCCCGGGGACGGCACCGGCACCGGCACCGAGCCCGGCGACGGCGCTTCAGCGGCCGGGGAGGTCTCCGAGGTCGGCGACGGCGCCACCACCGGCACCACCATGGGCACCTCCGGCACCGAACCGCTCTCCGAGCCGGGCCCGGACGAGCTGCGCCTCGCGGACACCGGGGGCGTCGACACCATGCCGTATCTGCTCGGTGGCACCCTGTCGCTGGGCATCGGGGTGGCGTTCGTCACGTACTCGCTCCGCAAGAGCGCGACCACCCTCTGATACGGGAGCCGCCCCCCTGACAAGGCGGCTCCCCGCCCTCGGGCCTCACCCGAGCGCCCCGGTGACCCCCTCCACCACCTCCACCAGCCGCCCGTCCCGTACGAACGCCTCCGCCCCGGCGAGATCGGGCGAGAGGAACCGGTCCGGTCCCGGCCCCTCCACCCCCGCTTCCCGCAACGCGTCGATCACCGCGCGGGAGGCGGGCGCGGGCGTCAGCCCCTGCGTGCCCTCGCGCAGCTCGACGGCGCGGGTGGCCGCGTAGAGCTCGACGGCGAGGATCCGGGTCAGGTTGTCGACGGCGGTACGGAGCTTCCGCGCCGCCGACCACCCCATCGAGACATGGTCCTCCTGCATCGCCGAGGACGGGATCGAGTCCACCGAGGCGGGCGCCGCCAGCCGCTTCATCTCGCTGACCAGCGCGGCCTGCGTGTACTGGGCGATCATCAGCCCGGAGTCGACCCCCGGGTCGTCGGCGAGGAAGGCCGGCAGCCCGTGCGAGCGGGCCCGGTCGAGGAGCCGGTCGGTACGGCGCTCCGCGATGGAGCCGAGGTCGGCGGCGACGATGGCGAGGAAGTCGAGGACGTACGCGACGGGGGCGCCGTGGAAGTTGCCGTTGGACTCCACGCGCCCGTCGGGCAGCACCACCGGGTTGTCCACCGCCGAGGCCAGCTCGCGGTCGGCGACGGTCCGCGCGTACGCCAGGGTGTCCCGCCCGGCCCCGGCGACCTGCGGCGCGCACCGTACCGAGTAGGCGTCCTGGACCCGGGGCGCGGAGTCGGCCTGAAAATGCCCGGTGAGCCCGGACCCTTCCAGCACCCGCGCCATGTTCTCCGCACTCACCCCCTGCCCCGGATGGGGCCGGATGGCGTGCAGCTCGGGGGCGAGCACCTTCGCGGTCCCCAGCAGCGCCTCCAGGCTGAGCGCGGCGGTGATGTCGGCGGAGGTGTAGAGCCGGTGCAGATCGGCGAGGGCCATGACCAGCATCCCGAGCATGCCGTCGGTCCCGTTGAGCAGCGCCAGCCCCTCCTTCTCCCGCAGCTCGACCGGCGCGATCCCGTACGCGGCCAGCAGCTCCCCGGCGGGCCGTACGACCCCGTCGGGCCCCTCGGCGTCCCCCTCCCCCAGCAGCGCCAGCGCGCAGTGCGAGAGCGGCGCGAGGTCGCCGGAGCAGCCGAGGGAGCCGTACTCGTGGACGACGGGGGTGATGCCCGCGTTGAGCACATCGGCCATGGCCTGCGCGACCTCGGGGCGTACGCCGGTATGCCCGGAGGCGAGCGTCTTGAGCCGGAGGAACATCAGCGCCCGTACGACCTCCCGCTCCACCCGGGGCCCCATCCCGGCGGCGTGCGACCGGACGATGTTCCGCTGGAGCCGCCCCCGCAGCTCCACCCCGATATGCCGGGTGGCCAGCGCCCCGAACCCGGTGGACACCCCGTACACCGGCTCCGGCTTCGCCGCCAGCGCGTCCACCACCCCCCGAGCGGCCCCGAGCGCGGCCACCGCCGCCCCGGACAACTCGACCCGGGCCAGCCCCCGGGCGACGGCGATGACGTCCTCGGCGGTCGTCCCGGACGTCCCCACCACGACAGTTCGCATATCCATATTCAGGAGCGTACGCACTGAATCAAGGGGTGTCACGAGAGAGCCCGGGGCCCGCCGCCAACCCCCGCAATCCCACTCCCCCATCCGCACCTAAGGCGGCGGCGCGTCCCTGAAGCGGCGGCGGTCGCGGTCGGGTGGGGTCGGGGTGTCGGCGAGGGGGAGGACGGTGTTGTCGCGGCCCGCGACCACCGGGCCCCGGGCGCGCAGCGCCTTCGCTCGGTACTGGGCGGCGTCGGCGAGGCGGAAGAGGCGGCGGGCCGTGGGGACCTCGCCGATGGGGTCGCCGGTGGAGGCGATACCGCAGGCCACCCCGTGGCCGAGCTCCAACTCCGCCGCGCGGGCGCAGAGTTCGGCCGCCGCGGCGATCACCTCGTCCGCCGTCGGGCCGGTCGCCAGCAGGCAGAACTCGTCGCCGCCGAGGCGCGCGGCCAGGGCGCCGGGGAGGCGGGCGCCACAGACGGAGAGGAGGGAGGCGAAGCGTTCCAGCAGACGGTCGCCGACCGCGTGGCCCAGGGTGTCGTTGACCTGTTTGAGGCCGTTGAGGTCGCAGACGACCAGGCTGACCACGGCGCCCTCGCGCTGGTACGCGCCGATCGCCTCGTCCAGCCGGGCGTCGACCGCGCGCCGGTTCGCCAGCCCGGTCAGCGGGTCGGTGAAGGCGAGCCGCCGGACCTCCTCCAGCCGTTCCGTCTGGGCCAGGCCGGCCGCCACCACGGAGGCGATGACCGTCGCGTAGTCGGCGTCGTCCGCGCCGAAGAGCGGAGCCCCCACCGGCCGCGCCACGTACAGCTCGCCCCACGCCCGGCCGTGCAGCACGATCGGCGCCACCACACAGCACCCCCGGCCCCGCCTGCGGAGCGCGGCGACCCGCTGGTGGCAGTAGCCGGGGATGCCGGGCGGGCGCAGCGGGCCCTCCGTCGTCTCCACCCACGCGTTCGGGCCGCCGCCGCCCGCCCACCTCTCGTGCAGGAACTCCGCGATCTCCGGGAACTGGTGGACGGGGTACGACTCGTCCTCGGGGAACTCTTCCTCGCCCTCGGCCCGTTCCCCCGCGTTGACCAGCACTTTGAGCCGCCCGAGTCCCCGCTCCCAGACCGACAGCGCGGCGAAGGTGCCGGACAGCGCCTCGCACGCGCCCCCGGCCGCCGCCCGCCAGGACTCCCGTGCCGTCGGGGCCGCGGCCATCGCCTGGGCCAGTGCCACCATGGCGCGCAGTCGCCCATCCACTCCCATCACCCCACCTTAGGGCGCTTTGGGGTGATTTGATCACCCGAGGCGAGCGGGGACCCGGGAAGGCCCGGGGGGAGAGCCGGGAGGACCGCCCGGGAACGTCCACGGGGGCGTTACGCCGCGTGCGTACCCCTCATACGCCGGGCCACCTCGGCGCGCGCTTCTCGTTGAACGCCGCGACACCCTCCGCCCGGTCCCCGGAGAAGGCGACCGTCCGCCAGGCGGCGTCCTCGATCTCCAGGCCGGCCCGCAGCTCCTGCCCGTACCCGAGCCGCAGGGCGCGCTTCGCGGCCCGTACGCCGACGGGCGAGTTCGCGGCGATACGGTGCGCGAGCGCCAGCGCCTCGGCCCGGTCCGTACCCTCCTCCACCAGCAGGTCCACCAGTCCGAGCCCGGCCGCCTCGGCCGCCGGCACCCGGCGCGCGGTGAAGATCAGCTCGGCGGCGCGGGCGGCCCCGACCCGACGCGGCAGGAGCTGCGTACCGCCGCCGCCGGGGAGCACCCCGACCGACACCTCGGGCAGCCCGACCACGGCGCTCGGGTCGGCGACGATCAGGTCGCAGGCGAGCGCCAGCTCGAACCCGCCGCCCAGCGCGTAGCCGTGCACGGCGGCCACCGTCGGCATCGGAAGCTCCAGGACGCCGGTGTACGCGGCGCGCGCGACGGGGCGCGTACGGAGGAGTTCGGCGTCGCTGAGCCCGTTGCGCTCCTTCAGGTCGGCGCCGACGCAGAAGGCGCGCGGGGAGGTGGAGGTGAGGACGGTGACCCGGACGGCGTCGTCGGCGGCGAGCGCCGCGCAGGCGGCGGCGAGCGAGCGGGCCAGCGCGGTGGAGACGGCGTTCATGGCCCGGGGGCGGTCGAGCACCAGCTCCGCCACGTATCCGTCCGCCGGATCCGTTCCGGCCACGGCGTGGCGCCGTACGGTCACATGCTCGCCGAAGCCCGCCGACCCCGTGAGCGCCTCACCGGCTGCCCCATCGGCCGTCCCACCGGCCGCCTCACCGGCTGTCCGGCCGGCCGTCTCCCCGGCCGCTTCGCTCTCCACAGGCACAGCACCCTCCCAGTCAACGGTGTTAACGACGGTTCACCGGGGGTGATCCTAAGTCGTCCGCCGCCCCAGATGCCATGGCTCCACCACACCGAGCCCGCGCACCGGCCGCTGCCACATCGGCTGGAGGCCGAAGCGGTAGGCGGGCGGCACCTCGCCCTCCTTCTCGGCCTGCGCCGCCGCCTCCGCCGCCTCCGTCTCCGAGGCCGGGGCGTCGCCCGTCCTGATCAGCTCCTCCGCGAACGCGCCGTCCACCAGCACCGTGTCCTTCGGCGCTATCGACGTCAGCCGGCTCGCCAGGTTCACCGTCGTACCGAAGACGTCGCCCATCCGCGTGGTCACCGTGCCGAAGGCGATCCCGACCCGCAGCGCGGGCATCGTCTCGTCGTGCGTCATGGTCTCTATCAGCCGCAGCGCGATCTCGGCGGCCGTACCGGCGTCGTCCGCCGCGTACAGCACCTCGTCGCCGAGCGTCTTGATCAGCCGGCCGCCGTGCGCCGCGACCAGGTCGGCCGAGGTGGTCTCGAACGCCTCGACCAGCTCGCCCAGCTCCTCCTCCTCCAGGCGCCGGGTCAGCCGGGTGAACCCGACGAGGTCCGCGAAGCCGACGGCGAGCCGCCGGTCGACCATCTCGTCGTCGTCCGCCGCCTGCACCACCCGCCCGGTCGCCGCGGCGAGCTGCCGCCGCCAGACGTAGACGAGGAACTCCTCCAGCTCGGGCAGGAGCAGCTCGATCAGCGGGTACGTGACCTCGGTCCTGGTCATCCCCGGCTCGGGCGGCTCGGTCAGCCCCTCCAGGAAGGAATCGATCTGCCACTCCGCCAACCGGGCGGTCGTCTGCCCCGTCGACCGCGCGACCTGGATCGCCATCGGCTCGCTCAGCAGCCCCGCCTCGACCAGCCCGGAGAGCCGCCGCAGCGCGAGGACGTCCGCCTCGGTGAGCGCCTTGGCCTGGCCGATGTCGGCGAAGCCCATGGCGCGCCAGAAGCGGGAGGCGAGGTCCATGGAGACCCCGGCGGTCCTGGCCGCCTGGAACGGCGTGTAGCGGCGCTCGGCCCCCAGGATCAGCTGTTCGAGCCGGATCGCGAGCGGGTCGTCGGTCGGCTCCGCCGTGTGATCGACGACATGGTGCGGGGTCGGGTGGCCGGCCTGATGGCCCGAGGAGCCCGGCCGCGGGGGCTCCGCGCCGGAAGCCGCGTCATCGACGGTCACCAGCCGCCTCCTGCCCGTTCCCTGCGCACTCGCCCTGCCGATCTGTCGTGGATCGCCTCAACGATACGGCAGATGTGCGCTGGCTCACGTCGATGGGTGGTATGAGACGGTCCGTCCGGAGGTACGGGCGGGCGCGCGCGAAGCACGCCACCCCGCCCCCGTGCCACGCCCCGCCACCGGAGGGGGCGCGGTGCCCCTGGACTATGCCGCGCGTACGTGCACGGGCCGCTCCGCGCGCCCCCCGTACGTACCGACGCGCCCGGACGTACCGACGCGGCCCGTGCGTGAAGGCCGACGGCCCTACACGCCCCGCACGTGGACGCCGACGGCCCTACACGCCCCGCGCGAGAACGCCGACGGCCCTACACGCCCCGTACGTGGACGACGTCCCCCGCGCCCACCGGGTGCCGCTCCCCGTCGTCCGTCGCGACCACCAGCCGCCCGTCGCCGTCCACCGCCACCGCCTCGCCCAGCAGCTCGCGTCCCCCGGGCAGCTCCGCCCTGACCCGGCGCCCGAGGGTGGCGCACCCGGCGGCGTACGTCTCCTGGAGGCCGGAGGCGGCCGGGTCGCCGCCGGACGCCGTCCAGGTGCCGTACCACTGCTCCAGGGCCCGCAGTACGGCGCGGAGCAGCGTGTCCCGGTCGAGGGACACGGCGTTGGCCAGGGCCAGCGATCCGGCCGTCGGTACGGGGAGTTCGTCGGCCCGCAGCGAGACATTGACGCCGACGCCCACCACGACCGCGTCCCCGGCACCGCCCCCGGAAGCCGCCACGCGCTCCGCGAGGATGCCGCCCGCCTTGCGCTCCGCGCCGTCCACCGTGACCAGGAGGTCGTTCGGCCACTTCAGGGCGGTGTCCACGCCCGCCGCCCTGGCCAGCCCCGTCGCGACGGCCACCCCGGTCAGCAGCGGCAGCCAGCCGAGCCGTTCCGCCGGCACCTCCCGGCCCGGCCGGAACAGGGCGGAGAAGAAGATCCCGGAGCGCGCGGGCGCCGACCAGCGCCGGTCGAGCCTGCCCCGGCCCGCCGTCTGCTCCTCGGCGATCAGCACCGCGCCCTCGGCCGCGCCGGCCGCCGCCCGCGCCGCGAGGTCGGTGTTGGTGGAGCCGGTCGCCTCGACCACGTCGAGCGAACTCCACAGGCCGCCGGGCCGGATCAGGGCGCGGCGCAGCGCGCGGGCGTCGAGCGGAGGGCGTTCGAGGTCGGACCAGCGGCCGGAGGCACCGGGGGCATCTGTCATGCGGGCCACCCTAGGCGCGGGCGGGAGGTGTGGCAGACGCCGCACTGCCGAACGACAGGGGCGCCGATACGCTACGGATCAGTAGCATCGCGCCAGTCGTACGATCATCAGCGCCCGAGCACCCCGAACACCCTGAGCACACCGAACACCCTGAGCACCCCGAACACCCAGAGCACACCGAGCGCACCGAGCACCCCGATTCACACCCGTGACCCGCAGGGAGCCGCACCCCGATGTCCGAACCGGAAACCACCGCCGCCCGCCCCCCAGCCACCCCGCGAGCCGAAGCCGAACCCGGAGGCGAAGCCGCCCCGCCGCCCCTCCACACCACCGCCGGCAAACTCGCCGACCTGCGCCGCCGCACCGAGGAGGCCACGCACGCCGGTTCCGCGCGGGCCGTGGAGAAGCAGCACGCCAAGGGGAAGCTGACGGCGCGCGAGCGGATCGGACTCCTCCTGGACGAGGGGTCGTTCGTCGAGCTGGACGAGTTCGCCCGGCACCGCTCCACCAGCTTCGGCATCGAGAGGACCCGCCCGTACGGGGACGGGGTGGTCACCGGGTACGGCACCGTCGACGGCCGCCCCGTCTGCGTCTACTCGCAGGACTTCACCGTCTTCGGCGGCTCCCTCGGCGAGGTCTACGGCGAGAAGATCGTGAAGGTCATGGACTTCGCGATGAAGACCGGCTGCCCGGTCATCGGCATCAACGACGGCGGCGGCGCCCGCATCCAGGAGGGGGTGGCCGCGCTCGGCCTCTTCGCGGAGATCTTCCGGCGCAATGTGCACGCCTCCGGGGTCGTCCCCCAGATCAGCCTGATCGTCGGCCCCTGCGCGGGCGGCGCGGTCTACTCGCCCGCGATCACCGACTTCACGGTCATGGTCGACCAGACGGCGCACATGTTCATCACCGGGCCCGACGTCATCAAGACGGTGACGGGCGAGGACGTCGGCTTCGAGGAGCTGGGCGGCGCCCGTACCCACAACACGACCTCCGGGGTCGCACACCACATGGCGGGCGACGAGAAGGACGCCATCGAGTACGTCAAGTCGCTGCTCTCCTACCTCCCTTCGAACAACCTCTCCGAGCCGCCCGCCTTCCCCGAGGAGGCCGATCTCGCGCCGACGGACGAGGACCGCGAGCTGGACACCCTCATCCCGGACTCCGCGCACCAGCCGTACGACATGCACACGGCGATCGAACGGGTGCTGGACGACGGCGAGTTCCTGGAGACACAGGCGCTCTTCGCGCCGAACATCATCACCGGCTTCGGCCGGGTGGAGGGCTTCCCGGTCGGGATCGTCGCCAACCAGCCGCTCCAGTTCGCGGGGTGCCTGGACATCAACGCCTCGGAGAAGGCCGCGCGGTTCGTCCGTACGTGCGACGCCTTCAACGTACCGGTGCTGACGTTCGTCGACGTCCCCGGCTTCCTGCCCGGCGTCGACCAGGAGTACGGCGGCATCATCCGGCGCGGCGCCAAGCTGATCTACGCGTACGCCGAGGCCACCGTCCCCCTGATCACGGTGATCACCCGGAAGGCGTTCGGCGGCGCGTACGACGTGATGGGCTCCAAGCACCTGGGCGCCGATCTCAATCTCGCCTGGCCGACCGCCCAGATCGCCGTCATGGGCGCGCAGGGCGCGGTGAACATCCTGCACCGCCGCGCGATCGCCGCCGCCGGGGACGAGGAGGCCCAGGAGACCCGGCGCGCCGAGCTGATCGAGGAGTACGAGGACACCCTGCTCAACCCGTATGTGGCGGCCGAGCGCGGCTATGTGGACGCGGTGATCATGCCGTCGCAGACCCGGGCGCACCTGGTACGGGGGCTCCGTCAGCTCCGTACGAAGCGGGAGAGCCTGCCGCCGAAGAAGCACGGCAACATCCCCCTCTAGAACACCCCTGCAGCCGGGAAGGAGCTGGTCATGATCAAGGTGGTACGGGGCAACCCGACCCCCGAGGAGCTGGCCGCCGCCCTGGCGGTGGTCCGGGCCCGCGCCGCCGGAGGCGCGGCGGCCGGCCCCCCGTCGTCCGGCGCGTCCGGCGCGGCACGGCCCCCGGGCGCCTGGTCCGCCCCGGCCCGTATCGCCCGCGCCCGCCTCCCGAGGCCGGGCCCGGGAGCGTGGGCCAGGACGTACTGGCCGGGGTGAGACACCGGGTGGGGCGGGGGGGGGGGGGGGCGCGGGACCAGGGGACCCCCCCCCCCACGCGGGCAGAGGAGTAGAAACTGAGTTGTGGGTGTGCAGCAACCACGACCCCCCCCCCACACCGGC
>NZ_JBFBFB010000005.1:0-104468 GCF_040683935.1 Streptomyces sp. NPDC093085
GTCTACACCCCGCCCCGCGAGATCATGTCCGCCGTTCCCGGCCTGCGCCAGCAGGAGATGCACCGCCACAAGGAACGCGGCTTCTGCTGCGGCGCGGGCGGCGCGCGGATGTGGATGGAGGAGCGCATCGGCAAACGCGTCAACAACGAGCGCGTCGACGAGGCCCTCTCCCTCGACCCGGACATCGTCTCGACGGCCTGCCCGTTCTGCCTCGTCATGCTGACGGACTCCGTCAACAGCAAGAAGGGCGACGGCCAGGCCAAGGAGTCGCTCCAGGTGGTGGACGTCGCCCAGCTCCTCCTTGAGTCCGTCAGGACATCGGTGGTTCCGGAGGACTTGGCGTAGTTGGGGAGCGGTGCGGAACAGGCCGAGCGATCGCATGGGTGATCCGAACATCCCGGCTGCCCCTGGTGGGGCTGTACCGTCCCCGAACTGGACAGCGCTCAGCCGGCAGGCCGAGAGATCGGCCTGCCGGCTGAGCGGCACTTCGACGTACTACCGCTGTCGTGTCCAGACGTGTCCAGACGTGTCCCGGGCGTGGGCGGTGCTCTCCATGAACGTCCGCCCCGGTTCCCGCGCCGTAACGTGCCCCGGTGCGGGATCTGGCCCGGCGGGATCGGCGTCAGTGTGCGGTACGAGGTTCTCCGGCGCGGGCCAGCACGGAGCGCGCGCGTTCGAGGACCGGCCGGTCGACCATCTGCCCGTCGAGCGTGGTGACCGACTCGCCGACTTCCAGGACGCGTCGCGCCCAGCGCAGTTCGTCGGGTGCGGGAGTGAACGCCGCCGCCACAGGCGCGACCTGGTCCGGATGAACGCACAACTTGCCGGTGAACCCCAGGCGCCGTGCGTGTGCCGTGTCCTCGTGCAGGGCGTCGGGGTCCCTCATGGCGGTGGTGACGCCGTCGATCGGAGGGTGGGCGCCTGTGGCGACGGAGGCCAGGACCAGCCGGGAACGGGCGTAGGTCAGGGCCGTGTGGTCGTCGGGGGCCACGCCGAGCTGGGCGGCCAGGTCGACGTTGCCGAAAGCGGCGCGGACGGCTCCGGGGACGGCGCACAGTTCGGGGGAGCGTTCGATGCCGAGGGCCGTTTCGATCAGCGGGATCAGCGGGCAGCGGGCGGAGGTGCCGGCAGTGATCTGCTTGAGGGTCTCCGGTTGCTCGGCCTTGGGCACCATGACCGGGCAGGCGTGCTCGGCGGCCGTCGCGAGGTCGGCCTCGTGCCAGGGCGTGCCGGGTGGGTTGACGCGTACGACGGCGCGTTCGCCGCGCGCGAGCCACGCGCCGGCGTGGCTGCGGGCCGCTTCCTTGTCGGCAGGGGCGACGGCGTCCTCCAGGTCGATGATGACCAGGTCGGCGCCTGAGGCGGCCGCCTTGGCGAACCGGTCGGGGCGGTCGCCGGGGACGAAGAGCAGGGTGCGCGCGGCTGCGATGCGCTCGATGTCCGGTCGGCTCATGCGAAGGTCACCTCGGCGGCGGCATGGCGCGTCTCTCGGTGGGTGGCGACGCGCAGCCGGGCCCCGCGACCTTCGGACGGCGTGCCGTCGGCCAGCAGGCGCTCGCCCACGAAGGCCGGCCGGTGCAGCCGGTAGGACAGCGAGCGCACCCGCCGCTCCGGGGCGTTGCGGCGGACCAGTTCCATCATGAGCAGGGCCAGCAGCGGTCCGTGCACGACGAGGCCGGGATAGCCCTCCACGTCACGGCAGTACGGGGTGTCGTAGTGGATGCGGTGGGCGTTGGCGGTGAGCGCGCTGAACCGGAAGAGCAGGGTCTCGGTCGGCTGAAGAGGCAGCTGCCAGGGGCCCTCGGGGTCCGGAGCGGGCGATTTTCCGGGTATGCCCGGGTGCCGGGGCGTGGAGCCCTCTCCCGACCGGTAGACGATGTCCTGTTCCTCGACGAGGCAGGTGCTGCCGTGCTGCCGGAACTCCTGGCGTTCGGTGACGAAGAGCAGTTCGCCGCTGCGGCCCTGTTTGGGGGTGACGGCGGCGAGGCTGCTGACGCGCTCGGTGGGCTCGCCGAGGCGCAGGGGTGCGGTGATCTCGCACCGGCCACCGGCGAACATCCGGCGGCGCTCGGGGATGGGCGGCAGGAAGCGGGCGTCGCGTAGGTGGCCGTCGGGGCCGAGGTCCCGCTGAGGTGCCCAGCGCAGGAAGTACAGCCAGTGCCATAGCGGCGGCAGGGGGTCGCCGGGCTTGGCGGTGGTGCCGGGGAGGTCCAGCAGTGCGGAGAGGGCCGTTGTCGGTCCCGGCGTCAGGTCGTCCGCACAGGTGTCCGGTTCGGGGTGCCATGCCTCCACGTGGGAGGCGAGCGTGGGGTGCATGGGTATCGTCGTCTCTGTGTCGCCGGTTGGTCAGGTCAGTGGAGCGGTCTTGGGCGAGGCCGGTGCTGCGGGGACCGTTCCCGTCTCTTCCAGCAGGGAAGCCCGGGAGGGTTCGCGGACGACGAGGGTGGCCAGGAAGGTCAGGGCTATGCAGGCGGTGACGTACCAGAAGAAGACGCTCTCGTGGCCGCCCTTTTTCAGGGCCAGCGCGATCGGTTCGGTCAGCCCGCCGAAGGTGGCGGTGACCAGGGCGTGCGGCAGGCCGACTCCCAGGGCCCGGACCTTGGTGGGGAACATCTCGGCCTTGATGATGGCGGCCAGTGCCGAGTACCCGCTCAGGAAGGTCAGGGCGAGAGTCATCAGCAGGAAGGCGAGCCATGGACTGCTGGTGTGCCCGAGGGTGGTCATCAGTGGAACGGTCAGGACCATGCCGCCGATGGAGAAGGCGAACATGACCGGGCGGCGGCCGACCCGGTCGGACAGGGCACCCGCGGCGGGCTGGAGCAGCATGTAGACGAACAGGGCGGCGAAGCCGATCACGGAGACCGTCGGTTTCGGGATGCCCGCGGTGTTCACCAGGTACTTCTGGAGATAGGTGGTGTACGTGTAGAAGGCGACGGTGCCACCGATGGCGAGTCCGAAGACAGCCAGCAGCTGGCGCGGGTACTCGGTGAACAGGGAGTGGATTCCCTTGCGTTCGTGCGGTGCGCCGGCTTTCTCCTTCTCCTGCCGGAAGTGCTGAGACTCCTCCATGGTGCGGCGTAGATACATCACGGCCAGCCCGGCCACGGCGCCGATCACGAAGGGGATGCGCCAGCCCCAGCTCTGCAGCTGGCCGTCGGTGAGGGTGTTCTGCAGGATGATCGCCACGAGCAGGGCCGCGAGCTGGCCCAGCACGATGGACACGTACTGGAAGCTGGAGTAGAAGCCGCGCCGGCCCGGAGGGGCGATTTCGGCGAGATAGGAAGCGCTGGAGCCGAACTCGCCGCCCACGGAGAGGCCTTGGAGCAGCCGGGCCAGGACCAGGAGGACGGGGGCCCACAGGCCGATGGTGGCGTGGCCGGGGGTGAGCGCGATGGTGAGGGAGCCCGCACTCATCAGGGTGACCGACAGAGTCAGGGCACGGCGGCGGCCGTACCGGTCGGCATAGGCGCCGAGCACCCAGCCGCCCAGTGGGCGCATCAGGAAGCCGACGGCGAAGACGGCTGCCGTGGAGAGGAGTTGGGCTGTCTGGTTGCCCTCGGGAAAGAATGCGGAGGCGAAGTAGATGCTGAAGGTGGCGTAGGCGAACCAGTCGTACCACTCGATCAGATTGCCCAGACAGCCACGGACGACATTGGCGGTGACGCGGGAGTGTGCCGTGGCGGAGGGAGTGCGGCTCTGCGACATAGGAAGCTCCGTTGCTCGTTGTCGCGGTGGGGAAAGCGGCCTGCGGGTCCTCTCAGCGCAGGACGAAGGGGTTGCCGGTGGGTGCGCCGGTGTTGATCCAGACGCTCTTGTTCTCGAGGTAGTCGTTGATGGCGTCGATGCCGTTCTCGCGGCCGAGGCCGGAGTCCTTGAAGCCGCCGAAGGGGGCCAGATAGCTGACCGCGCGATAGGTGTTGACCCAGACGGTGCCGGAGCGGATGCGGTCGGCCATGCGGAAGGCTCGTCCCATGTCGCCGGTCCACACGCCTGCGCCGAGGCCGTAGCGGCTGTCGTTGGCGATCTCGACGGCCTCGTCCTCGTCCCGGAAGGGGATGACGGCGAGGACGGGGCCGAAGACCTCCTCCTGGGCGATGCGCATGCCGTTGTGAACGTCGGTGAAAACGGTGGGCTCGACGAACAGGCCCCCGCGTTCGGCGGCCTTGCCACCGAGGGCGAGCCGGGCGCCTTCCCGCTGCGCGATGTCGATGTATTCGAGGACCTTGGTGTACTGGGCGGGTGTGGTGATCGGCCCGACCTGAGTGTCCTGGTCCATCGGATCGCCCATACGGGCCGTGCCCGCGAGGTCCGTCAGGCGGCCGACGACCTCGTCGTGGACGTCCTGCTGCACCAGGAGCCGGGATCCGGCGATGCAGGTCTGCCCAGTGGCGGCGAAGATGCCGGAGACGGCGCCGTTGACCGCGGCCTCCAGATCGGCGTCGGCGAAGACGATGTTGGGGGACTTGCCGCCGAGTTCGAGACTGACATGCTTGAAGTCGCGGGCGGCGGCCTGGTTGATATGACGGCCGGTGGCGTCCGAGCCGGTGAAGCCGACCTTACGGACCAGGGGGTGTTCGACGAGCGCGGCACCGACCTCCCGGCCGAACCCGGTGACGACGTTGAACACGCCCGGCGGCAGCCCCGCCTCGTGGAAGAGCCGGGCCAGTTCCAGGGTGGAGGCGGAGGTGAACTCCGAGGGCTTGACCACGACCGTGCAGCCCGCGGCGAGGGCCGGAGCGAGCTTCCAGGCCAGCAGCAACAACGGAGAGTTCCATGGCGTGATGACCGCCACGACCCCGACAGGCTCCTTCTTCGTGTAGGCGAAGTAGCCTTTCTTGTCCAAGGGGAGCACGGTCCCCTCGACCTTGTCGGCGAGCCCGCCGTAGTAGTGGAACCACTGCGGGACGTAGGCGACCTGCCCGAGCATCTCGGTGAACAGCTTGCCGTTGTCGCGTACTTCGACCTCGGCAAGCTCACGGGCGTGCGCGGCGATGGTGTCGCCGAGCCGTCTCAGCAGGGCGCCGCGGGCGCTGGCGGTCAGCTCGGCCCAGGGGCCGGTGTGCAGGGCCCGGTGGGCGGCGCGGGCGGCGTCGTCGACATCGCGCGCTGTGCCCTGAGCGATCTCGGCCCAGGGGGTGCCCAGATAGGGGTTCTCGGTAGGGAACCAGGCGTCACCCTCAGCCTTACGATTCTCGCCGTCGATGAACAACTCGTAGCGCTGCATGGGGAATCCGCCTGATCAGAAGGTGCTCAGCCCGAGCGCGGCACGGAAGGAGTTCTTGTTGGCCACACCATCGCGAGGTGGTAGGGCACGGGGCGGTTCGTCGGTGGCGATGAGGACGTGTGCGTACGTCGTCGCCGTACGCGCCGTGATGCGTGCGGCCAGGTCGTCCGTCTGCGCGAGGTCGCTGATCCGCACGGCGTCGCGGATGCCGAAGCCCCGGGCGACGGCGACGAGGTCGGTGCCGAGGCCGGTGTGGCTGGGCTGCATGCCGGTCTCGCCGAAGTGGGCGTTGTCCAGGACGACCAGGGTCAGATTGGGCGGAAGCTGGGCTCCGATGGTGGCCAGCGCGCCGATGCCCATGAGGTGTTCGCCGTCTCCGGTGAGCGCGACGACCGGCCGGTCGGGCCGGGCGAGGGCCAGGCCGAGGGCGAGCGGCGCGGCGGCGCCCATCGCTCCCCACAGGTAGAAGTTCGTGGGCCGGTCGCCGGCGGCGAACACGTCGTAGCTGGGAGAGCCGAGTCCGGTGACGACCAGGGTGTCCTCGGGGAGGCGGACGATCAGGTCCGCGACGAAGCGGCGCCGGTCGAGACGTACCTCGGCGGTGGCGGTCATCAGTTGCGCTCCCACTTCTTGCGGCCGATCAGTTTCTGTCCGAGCAGCACGGCGACACGCTCACCCGCCTCGAAGACCGAATCCAGCGCGGCCTCGACCGTCTGGCGGACCTCGTCGGGCGTGTCCGCCCGTAGCACGGTGATCCCCATCAGTTCCAGTGCCTGCTGGGTCGTGCGGCCCATGGGGCCCTGCCACGGGTTGAAGTCGGCGTACTCGCCGCGCATCGTCACCAGCGTCAGGAAGGGGAACTGGCACATCTGCGGGAGCGAGAACATGTTCACGCAGTTGCCGACGCCGCTGCTCTGCATCAGCAGGACGGCGCGCTGCCCACCCAGCCAGGCACCGCTGACGACAGCGACGCCCTCCTCCTCGGTGGTCAGCACCACGTCATGGATGGCGGGGTCGCGCTGGGCCTCGCGGATGGTGTGGGAGTGGCCTGCGTCCGGTACGTAGGCGATCTGCTGGATGCCCCGCTTCTTCAACGAGGAGAAAACGTCCTCCTGCCAGGAGGGCGGCGCGGAAGTGGCTGTCTGGCTCATGGCGCACATCATGAGTGCTGATGGATGGCGCAGAACAATAGAAAGGCGTGATCCCGGTATGCCGTGCCGGTATGGCTACACCTCACCTCCCAGGAATGCCGAGACCAGTGTGCTCGCCTCGGCCCTGCACTCCTCGAAGTACGCGTGCCGGGCTCCCCGGAAGAGATGGGTGCGCGTGTCGGGGATCCGGGCGGCGAGCAGGGGAAGGTTGTCCGGCGGCGCCATACGGTCCTGGTCGCCGTGGAGGATCAGCGTCGGCGCGGTGACGGCGGGCAGGGCATCCCAGGCGTCGTGCCGGTTGCTGGCGAGCAGGTGGCCGTGGCGGGCGTGCGGTGGCATGCCGGGGTCACCGAGGGTGGCGTAGGGGCCCGGGTGGGTGGCGCGCCAGGCCGGGGAGTACATGAGGTCGATCAGGGCCTGCCGGGCGGCTTCCGGGTCGGGCTGGGCCAGGGCCCGCCGTACCGAGGCATCCCGCTCGACGGCGTGCGGGCCGCCCGGCGTGGTGCAGCCGAGGACCAGGCGCCGGATCCGCTCCGGGTGGCGTACGGCGATCCACTGAGCCACCCGGCCGCCCATGGAGGTGCCGTACACATCGGCACGCCCGATACCCAGATCATCCAGTACGGCGATCACGTCGTCCCCGAACTGCTCAGTGGAATAGTCGTGACGGGGCTTGGCACTGGCACCTGTGCCCCGGTAGTCCAGGGTGATCGTGCTGTGTGTGGCGTGGAAGTCCGCGCGGATGCCGTCCCACCAGTGGTGGTTGTTCGCCTGCCCGGCGAGGAGCACGAGCGGAAAGCCGGTGCCTTGCCTCTGACAGGCGAGTGTGGTGCCGTCCGCGGCGCGCGCGAAGGCCTGCCGCGGCGAGTCGGTGTCGGTCTTGGCGTTGGTGTTGGTCATGAGTGCCCCTCGGGCCGTACTGACGGGTTACTGGGCTTCGGCGGCGCCGTCGGCCCCGGGAGCTGCGCGGAGAGCCATCTGCCCTGGGCCACCGCCGAATGGATCTGGTGCACCAACTCCCGGGCGACGACCTCGACGGCGGGCGGTGTCCGGCCGTATCTGGGCGTGGCGAGGACGATCGAGCGCCGCACATCGGGTTCGACCAGCGGCGCGGCGCTCAGCGTGCCGTCGGCGACATCCTCGGCGATACCGACACCGGGCAGGACGGTCCAGCCGTGTCCGGCGAGGACCAGCCGCTTCTGCACCGACATGGAGTTGGTCTGGACGGCGACGCGCAACTCGGCCCCGGCACGGCCCGCGGCAGCGTCGATGAGGGCGCGCAGCGCGTGACCGGAGGCGGGCATGACGAGCGGGTGGTTGGTGACCTCGGTGAACGGGACGGGCCGGTCGGCGTGCAGTCCGTCCGCTGCGGGAGCGACGGCCCACAGGTGTTCGCGCACCAGCGGGCGGGCGTTGAGCGAAGGTGTGCTGTCCAGGTTGTACAGCAGGCTCAGGTCCAGGTCGCCGTCGTCGAGCCACTGCTGGAGGTGCCCGGAATAGGCCGTCATGAGCCGCAGTTCGATGCCCGGGTGGTCCCGGGTCACGGCGGTCACGAGTGCTGTGGCGAGCAGGTCGGTTGTGCTCTCCAGCAGGCCGACCGTGACGATGCCGGTCACCGCGCCAGGGACCGGCCGCACTTCGGCGCGGGCCCTCTCCAGCTCGTTCAGGGCGCGCCGGGCCCGGTCCACCATGATCGCCCCGGCGTCCGTGACGCGCATGCCCTGGCGGGTGCGCTCGAAGAGCGGGACTCCGAGTTCCTGTTCCAGGGTGCGGATCTGCCGGGTGACCGCAGGCTGCACCAGGTGCAGCAGCTCGGCGGCGCGGGTGACGCTGCCGACCTCGGCGACGGTGACGAGCGCCTTGAGCTGTTTGACATCCACGGTCTCTTCCTCCGGCACCATCCCCACCCGGCATGGCGGGATCACGGATTGCTATTTCACTCTGGATGACATGAGTCTTCATGATGGTACTCCCGGTACGGGACCAGAAACCCTCCTGGAGGTCACCCCCATGGCCGCGTCCACTGAAGCCCTGCCGCTTTCCGGCATCACGGTCGTCAGTCTCGAACAGGCGGTGGCCGCCCCCTTCGCCACCCGCCAGCTGGCCGACCTCGGCGCCCGGGTCATCAAGGTGGAGCGTCCAGGAGGCGGCGACTTCGCCCGCAGGTACGACACCACGGTGCACGGCGAGTCCAGCTACTTCGTCTGGCTCAACCGGTCGAAGGAGTCCCTGACCCTCGATCTGAAGTCCGAGCGCGGTCGGCAGGTCCTGGAGCGGCTGCTCGGCCGAGCCGACGTGTTCGTGCAGAACCTCGCTCCGGGCGCGACGGACCGCCTGGGCTTCGGCGCCGCCTCCCTCACGGAGCGCTTCCCCTCTCTCATCCCCTGCACCCTCTCCGGCTACGGCACCACCGGCCCCTGGGCCGACCGCAAGGCATACGACCTGCTGGTGCAGTGCCAGACCGGCCTGGTCTCCCTGACCGGCAGCCCGGACGGGCCCGCCCGGGTGGGCATCTCCGTCGCCGACATCGCCGCCGGCATGTACGCCTACTCGGGCATCCTCACCGCCCTGCTCACCCGGGCCACCACCGGTGCCGTACGAGCCGTCGAGGTCTCCCTGTTCGAGGCGCTCGCGGAGTGGGTGAGCCAACCCGCGTACTACACCCGCTTCGGCGGCATCCAGCCCCCGCGGGCCGGTACCCAGCACGCCACCATCGCCCCCTACGGCGCCTTCACCTGTGCCGACGGCAAGGACGTGCTGCTCTCCGTCCAGAACGAACGCGAATGGACCGCCCTGTGCGAGCGGTTCCTCGACGCACCCGGCCTGGTCGACGACCCGCGCTTCGCCACCGGCGCCGCCCGCGTGGCCCACCGCGAGGAACTGAACGCGATCATGGCCGAGCGGTTCGCCGAGTCCCTCAGTGCCGAGGTGATGAAGGTGCTGGACGGGACAGGCATCGCCAACGCGGGTGTGAACGACATCGAGGACTTCCTGGCGCACCCCGTGCTCGCCGGGCGTGAGCGCTGGCGGGACGTCCGCGTCCCGTCGGGCGCGATGGTCCCGGCACTGCTGCCGCCGACCGACCTGACCGGCAGCACCCCGCGCATGGGCGCGGTCCCCGCAGCCGGGGAACACACCGACCGGATTCTGACCGAACTGGGGTACGGCAAGGACGACATCGCCGCTCTCCGAGCCGACCACCACCTGTGACACCGGCCCGCCCGGACCACGATCCACTCCAGGGAGCATCACCGCATGAGTACTCTCGACATCCTGTCCGAGGACGAGCAGTTCATCGTCCGCACGGTGCGCGACTTCGTGGACAAACAGGTCAAGCCCGTCGTCCGGGAGCTGGAGCACACCAACACCTATCCCGAAGCGCTGATCGAGCAGATGAAGCAGCTCGGCATCTTCGGCCTCGCCGTCCCGGAAGAGTACGGCGGCACCCCCGTCTCCGTTCCCTGCTACGTCCTGGTCACCGAGGAACTGTCGCGCGGCTGGATGAGCCTGGCCGGCGCGATGGGCGGCCACACCGTCGTCGCCAAGCTGTTGCTGCACTTCGGCACCGGGGAACAGAGGCGGCGCTACCTGCCGAGGATGGCCACGGGTGAGGTCCGGGCGACGATGGCCCTGACCGAGCCGGGCGGCGGCTCGGATCTTCAGGCGATGCGCACGGTTGCCCGCGCTCAGGCCGACGGGTACGTGATCAACGGGGCCAAGACGTGGATCACCAACTCGCGCCGTTCCCAGCTGATCGCCCTGCTGTGCAAGACGGATCCGGAGGCAAGTCCCTCTCACAAGGGCATGTCCATCCTTCTGGTCGAGCACGGCCCCGGCCTGACCGTCTCGCGTGACCTGCCCAAGCTCGGTTACAAGGGCGTGGAGAGCTGCGAGGTGTCCTTCGAGGACTACCGTGCCCCGGCCGACGCCGTGCTCGGCGGCGTCGAGGGCAAGGGCTTCGCGCAGATGATGAAGGGCCTGGAGACGGGACGGCTGCAGGTCGCCGCCCGCGCCCTCGGGGTCGGCCGCGCCGCGCTGGAGGACGCGCTCGCCTACGCGCAGGACAGGGAGTCGTTCGGCAGGCCGATCTGGCAGCACCAGTCCATCGGCAACTACCTGGCGGACATGGCGACATCGCTGACCGCGGCCCGCCAGCTCACCCTGTACGCCGCCCGGGAGGCGGAGGCGGGCCGGCGTGTGGACATGGAGGCCGGTATGGCGAAGCTGTTCGCCTCCGAGACCGCGATGCAGATCGCCCTCACCGCGGTCCGTATCCATGGTGGTTACGGCTACTCCACCGAGTTCGATGTCGAGCGGTACTTCCGCGATGCCCCGTTGATGATCGTCGGTGAGGGGACCAACGAGATCCAGCGCAACGTCATCGCGAGCCAGCTCGTCAAGCGCGGAGGCGTCGACGCATGAAGATCGTGGTGTGTGTGAAGTATGTGCCCGACGCCACTGGCGACCGGCACTTCGCCGATGACCTGACCGCCGACCGGGACGACGTGGACGGTCTGCTCTCCGAGCTGGACGAGTACGCGGTCGAGCAGGCCCTCCAGATCGCGGAGAACTACGCCGGGGACGGCGACGCCGAGGTCACCGTGCTGACCATCGGCCCCGAGAACGCCAAGGACGCGCTCCGCAAGGCCCTGTCCATGGGTGCCGACAGGGCCGTCCACGTCGAGGACGACGACCTGCACGGCACCGATGCCATCGGCACCTCCCTGGTCCTGGCCAAGGCGATCGCGAAGGCCGGCTTCGACCTGGTCCTCTCCGGTATGGCGTCGACCGACGGCACGATGGGTGTCGTGCCGGCACTGGTCGCCGAGCGCCTCGGTATCCCGCAGGTCACCCTGCTCTCCGAGGTCTCGGTCGAGGGTGGCCCCCATGGCACGGTCAAGGGCCGTCGTGACGGCGACGCGGCGAGCGAGCAGCTGGAGGCGTCCCTCCCGGCGGTCGTGTCCGTGACGGATCAGTCCGGCGAGGCGCGTTACCCGTCCTTCAAGGGCATCATGGCGGCCAAGAAGAAGCCGGTGAAGTCCTGGGACCTGTCCGACCTGGACATCGAGGCCGAGGAGGTCGGCCTGGAGGGTGCGTTCACCACGGTCGAGGCCGCGAACGAGCGCCCGGCGCGCACGGCCGGCACCATCGTCAAGGACGAGGGCGAGGGCGGCAAACAACTCGCTGAGTTCCTCGCGACCCAGAAGTTCATCTAAGGGCTCACCCACGCAGACTGCCCACCAACTTCATTACGCAGGAGAACACTCCCATGGCTGAAGTCCTCGTCTACATCGACCACGTGGACGGCGCCGTCGGCAAGCCCGCCCTGGAACTGCTGACACTGGCCCGCCGCATCGGCGAACCCGTCGCCGTCGCGCTGGGAGACGGCGCCACCGACACCGTCGACACGCTCGCCGAGCACGGCGCGGCGCGGGTCCTCACCCACGACGCTTCGGAGTACGCCGACTACCTGGTGGTACCGAAGGTCGACGCCCTCCAGACCGCCTACGAGCAGGTGTCCCCGGCCGCCGTGCTGGTCCCGTCCTCCGCCGAGGGCAAGGAGATCGCCGCACGTCTGGCGCTGCGCATCGGCTCCGGCATCATCACCGACGCCATCGACCTTCAGGCCGGCGAGGAGGGCCCGGTGGCCACCCAGTCGGTGTTCGCCGCGTCCTTCACCACCAAGTCCCGCGTCAGCAGGGGGACCCCGGTCATCACGGTCAAGCCGAACTCGGCCGCCGTCGACGCCGCCCCGGCCGCGGGCGCCGTCGAGGCGCTGTCGGTCGCCTTCTCCGACAAGGCCACCGGCACCAAGGTCACCAGCCGTACGCCGCGTGCGTCGACGGGCCGCCCCGAGCTGACCGAGGCCGCGATCGTGGTCTCCGGCGGCCGGGGTGTCAACGGCGCCGAGAACTTCGCGATCATCGAGGCACTCGCCGACTCCCTCGGCGCGGCCGTCGGCGCCTCGCGCGCCGCCGTCGACGCCGGCTGGTACCCGCACACCAACCAGGTCGGCCAGACCGGCAAGTCGGTCTCGCCCCAGCTGTACATCGCCAACGGCATCTCCGGCGCGATCCAGCACCGCGCCGGCATGCAGACGTCCAAGATCATCGTGGCCGTCAACAAAGACGCCGAGGCTCCGATCTTCGAGCTGGCCGACTACGGCGTCGTCGGGGACCTCTTCGACATCGTCCCGCAGCTGACCGACGGGATCAACGCCCGCAAAGGCTGACCAAGGGCCGAGTCGCGACCTGACCGTCCTGAGCGGCCCCATCCAGCGGCCCGCGACCGGACGGAGGCGGCCGCGGCTTCAGCGGAATCATCGCTGGTGCCGTGCAGGCGACACGGTCCCCGTTCACCAGCTCCGGCCCAGCCCCTGCAGCGATCCGCGCCTCCACAGCAATTGACGCCAGGAGACCGCCCACGACCGGTCGGCGGGTACCGCCCGGCGCCCGAGACCGCCGCAAGCTCCACACCATCGACAGAACGGACAATCAGGGCACTCGCTCCCCCAGTAAGCCACACGCCCATCCCCACGACACGCAGACCCGCAGGTCACCTACCAGCGGCAGCTTCACCCGGGTACTCCACGCCTCCCCTCCGCTCCGATCCGCTAGGCTGTTAACGTCAGCGGTCAGGTCGCGCCAGATGTCTGCCCGGGAAACCGTCGCAAGCATCAACGCACCCCCACTGACCAGCGGGCTTGTACGCCTCGGCTGAAGATCCGCTCTTGGGTTTTCTCCAAGGTTTTCCACAAGCCCCGGCCTTCGTAGCTCAGGGGATAGAGCACCGCTCTCCTAAAGCGGGTGTCGCAGGTTCGAATCCTGCCGAGGGCACAGGACTGAGGGCCAGTTCAGAGGCGTGATCCTCTTGAACTGGCCCTTTTGCGTGCGCCGTGAGCGGTGCCCTCGGCGGGCTCGGGGGCGGGTCGGTTTTCAGTCGTGGGCGGGGGGTGGTGTGCCGCCGGTGATCGGGCCTGTGTTGCCTGCCTGTATCACCATGCCGTGCTGCACTCCCCCGCTGATGGTGTTGTGGACGTTCATGGGGCGCTCTTCGGGGGTGGGGGGTGTCAGGTCGTTCAGGATGGTGCGGAGTTCCGCGGCGGCGGAGGGGTTGGCGGCCAGGGTTCTCCGGAGGCGGAGGCGCCATGCCGCTTCCACGTCGGCGGCGGTCTGTTCGTCGTCGGAGGCCAGCGCCGCGGTGAGTTCTTCGCGGGAGGTCTCCAGTTCGCCTTCGACCACCCCGTCCTCGGCGTCGGCGCGGCGGGCGAAGAAGCGGGCGATGCGGGCGCGGGCCTGGGCCCAGGAGTCCGTCGCCATCTGCTGTACGAAGGCCGTGGCGCCCGCCGTGGCGAGTGCCATCAACTCCGCTTCCATTCATCCCCCTTGGTAGCCGGACCTGGACTCTTGAAGCGTACCTCTGTGTTATCGGGTGATCACAGGGGGGCTTTTTTCGTTGGGGTCGGTGAGGGGGTTGGGTTCGGTGAGGGGGTTGGGGTCGGTGAGGGGGTTGGGGGCGTTGGGGGTGCGGGGGTGGGTGTTGGTGGTTTGGGGGGTTTCTGTTGTGGGGGGTGGTGGGGTGATGGGGTCGGGTTGCCAGCGTTGTTCCGGGGAGTCGTCCCTCGGGCGGGTGACCAGGTCGGCGTCGGGGGTGTCGGAGGCCGGGGCCATGGCGAGGGTTTCCTGCCAGCGGGGGATCAGGGCGCCCTGGATCGTCAGGTCGTAGCGGATGTCGTCGGCGCGGGCGGCGGAGGTGGTGCAGCGGGAGAGGAAGGCGGTGCCGTCCGGGGCGTGGGAGTTGAGGCAGAGCTCGGGGTTGGCGGCGCTGCGCAGGCGGCCGTCGTTCTCGTACGACCACTGCTGGGTGATGACGGAGGAGCACTCGGCCAGCGCGGTCTCGGCGCCGGGGCGGATGCGGGCGTCGCGGATGTCCAGGCAGAGGCCGCCGGCGGCGTTGCGGAGCCGGAGGTTCGGGGCGTCCGTGGCCATGCCGGTGGGGTCGGCCGGGATGCGGTGGCCCGCGCCCGCCGAGCCGGAGTGGGCCGGGTCGGGGGTGGAGGCACTGCTGGACGCGGCGGCTCCGTAATCCTCGCGGGCGGGGGTGCCGGGCCAGAGGCTGACGGCCAGGGCCGTCGCGAGTACGGCCACCGAGCCGGCGCCCAGGCTTGCCAGGAGGAGGCGGGAGGGGACCGGGGGGAGGGAGGTCAGGTGGTTGAGCGCGGCGGCAGCCGGGCGGACCCGGCGGCGGGTGGGGGCCGAGTGGCGGCCCGTGGGACGTACGGGGCGGACGGCCTCGGGGTCGGGCGTACGGGCGGTGGCGGCCCTCAGGTCGAGATAGCGGCGGGCGCCCCAGCCGAGTACCGCCTCGGCCAGCAGAACGTTCAGCTTGCCGTTGAAATGGGCGAGTTGGTCGGCGGCGTCCCGGCAGTGCGGACATACGGCGAGATGGTTCCGTACGTCGGGAAGGAGCGCCCCGCCCCGGCGAATCGGGACATCGAGCAGACGGTTGTAATACCGGCATTCCGGCTTCGGGGCCATTTCGACATGGGCCCGCAGACACCCTCTGCGGAATTCCTCACGCGCCTGTTCCAGATCGGCCTGGGCGGTTTCGGTGTCGAGCGCGAGCAATGCGGCCGGTACGGATATGGGTTCGGCCTCGACCTCGGTGTGCCAGAGCAGGCACTGGGCCGTTACCGACATCGCCCGGAAAGAGCGGACCGCGAGCTTACGGTGGTCGGCGCCCCGCACCCGCGCGGCGCGTATCCCGCGCGCCACCACCGGTTTCCGCAGTTCCGGGAGGAGCTCCTTGATGGGCTCCGCCGTTGACCAGGAACGGACCATGTCGCCTGTGGTCACGAGGAGTTGGGGGCGCAGCGCTATGGGGGCGCCGGCCCGGCCCAGCGTCTCGAACACCTGCCGGAACGTGGCGGCGGCGACCACCGACGCGCTCTGCGCGGGGGACGCGAGACAGACCGCCGCATAGCCGTGCACCGCTTCCCAGTGGCGCGCCATGAGCACCGCCACGGGGTATGTGTCCCCGGTTCCCGCCGCCGCGCGGAGAGCGGCCAGTAAGGTTTCGTCCGATTCACCGGAAGCGAATTCGGATTCGGGGGTGGGGGTGGGTTTTTGGCGATTTGGCGCCTGGCGGGGCGGGAGCGGGGCCGGAAACGCGGAACGGGGCGGGTACGCCGGGCACGGGGGAGGCGGGGTGTGCACGGAGATTTACTTCCTTCCAGGGCACAAAGTGACACGCGGAAGTCCTGGCCGGAAAAGCAGACCCTCGGCTGGTACATACCTGTTCGGCATGGGCGGCGCGCCCCCGTGCGGCCGGCAGCCCGGAATTCCAGGAGCAGGAGTAGGAGCACCTTTCCACAAGTGGGTTGGCGGAAACAAGGCGCTCGGAGGGGTCGTCGGATAATTGAAGGTTAGTCAAATGTGATGTGGTCGGGCGGTGTTGGGGTGGGGGGTGCTGGGGTCGAGTGGGCGGCACTGCGTGTCACCTGCGGCTATGTGCAGGTGACCCGCATCTGCGCCGCCGCGTGGTGGGCGCCGAACCGTTCCTCGCTGCCCCAGTCCTGGCCCCGGTCCACCATCCGTACGGAAAACGTCCCGCCCTTGACCTCATGGCTGCCCACCTCGACCAGGCTGCCCCGGTGCGCGGTCTGCCGTACGCCGAAGGTGGCGTAACCGGAGGCGGCGTCCGCCGGATCGGCGAGCACCTGGTAGACGGTGGGGTCACCGGCGACATCGGCGTCGCGCCCGCTGTCCGGCACGTAGACCGCCAGGGCGCACTTCTCGTACGACGCGTCGAGCTTCCAGGACCAGACGGCGCTGGAGTGGCCGTCCACGTACGGGCTGCCGGACATCGGGACGGAGGAGAACCTGCCGTCGCAGGAACTCCCCTTGTAGCCGCCCGTCTTGACGGTGTACCAGGCCGCCTTGCCGTTCTCGAAGCGGCCGTGTTCGCGGTACGAGCCGGTCGTGCACCCGGGGCCCGCCCACTCCCCCTCGCCGGGGCCGTCCGCCGCGCCGGAGGGGGCGGGGGAAGGGGAGCCGGAGGGGGTCGGTCTGGGGAACGGCGGGGCCGAGGTGCCGGGCGCGGCGCCGCCCGCCTCGCCCGTGCCGCCGCCCGGGATGGTGCTCGGGGTGTCCGAACCGCCGCCCAGGCCCGGCAGTTCCGGGGCGTCGGCCCGCGGCGGCCGGCCGGAACCGGAGAGGTCGCTTCCGTCGTCGCCGCCCGCGTTGTTGACCACGACGGCGACCGTCACGGCCAGGCAGCCCAGGGCCACCACCGCCACCGTACCGAGCAGCCGCTTGCGCGCGGCCGGCGCGGACGGCCCGGACGCCGGCCCGAACGGGCCCGGCCGGGGCGCGGAGCCGCCGGCGACACCGGAGATGCCGGCGACGCGAGAACCGTCGGAGATGCCGGAGGTGCCAGAGACATCCGGGCCGCCGGAGATGGCGGAGCCGCCCGAGCCCCTTGCGCGGAGCCCTCGGGCGCCGCGCGATCCGCGCGATCCGCGCGGGGCACGAGGAGTACGGGCCCCACGGGACCCACGGGGCGTACGGGGTTTGTCGGAGGCGCCGGATTTTCGGCCGGACGGGCGCGGTAAGTCGTCGTCGCCCGCGCCCGGCATCATCGTCCTGGACACCCAGCGGTCGTCGCCCGCCTCGGGGGTCTCATACGCCTGCGACCGGCCTTGTTGGCCCTGTTGGCTCTCTTGGCGCTGCTGGCCCTCTGGGCGCTGCCGGCCCTGCCGCCCCTCCTGACCCTGGCGGGCCTGGCGGCCCTGATGGTCCAGGCCGCCCGTCATACCCGCCATACCTGTCATACCTGTCGTACCCGGTACGCCCTGGGGCCCTTCGGCGATCGCGCCGCACATGGGGCATTGCTCCCCCGGCAGCGGAACTCCCTGGCCATTCCCGCACCGTTGACACCTCATGTCACCTCACTATGGCCGATCCCGGAGCGTCGAAACAGCCGCGAGGCTCGATTGGTCTGCCAATGCACCGCCTGCCCCGGCCCCGCCGGAACCACAGCTTCCGGTGCCGGATTGACCTTGTCCCAAGGTCAGGGCACACCCTCCTGCCGCCGGGGCCGAAGCGGGCCCGGTGACGGAGGATGAGCCTCGTGGACGATGTGGAATTGATCACGATCGGCGAGTTCGCGGCACGTTCGCGGCTCTCGCCGAAGGCGCTCCGGCTGTACGGCCGGCTCGGTCTGCTCGCCCCCGACCGGGTCGACGCGGCCACCGGCTACCGCTGGTACCGCACCGGCCAGGTCGAGCGGGCCCGGCTGGTCGCGCTGCTCCGGCAGCTCGACATGCCGCTGGCGCGGATCGCCGAGGTGGTGGCGCTGCCGGGCGAGCGGGCGGCGGCCGAGGTGGCCGCGTACTGGAGCGCCGTCGAGGAGCGCCACGCCGTACGGAGCGCCGTGGCCGCCCATCTCCGTGCCCTACTGTCCGGCAGGAGCACCCACATGTACGACGTCAGGACCATGGACGTACCGGAGCAGGCCGTACTCACCGAGCGCCGGCATCTGCTCGCCGACCAACTGCCCACCTGGATCCCGGCCGCGCTCGGCCGGCTGACCGCCGCGGCCACCGGGGAGTGCGGGGGCGTGGCGGCGGCCCCGTTCGTCGCGTACCTCGCCGAGATCGGCCTGGACAGCGAGAGCGACGGGCCCGCGGAGGCGTGTGTTCCGGTGGCGGACCCGGCGGCGGCGCGGGCGTACGCCGCCGCCGCGCCCCGCGAGCACCGGCCCACCGTCCGGGTCGAGCCCGCACGGCGGCTCGCGTACGTCCGGATCACCAAGGCCGAGGTGGGGTATCCGCGGCTCCTCGCCGCCTACGCGGCGGTGGAGGAGTGGATCGCGGCCCAGGGGCTCACGGTCGCCGGGCCCTGCCGCGAGGTCTACTTCGCGCGGTGGGACACCGCCGCGGCCACCGACGAGGTGTGCGACATCGCCTTCCCGGTGCGCCGCACCCTTCCGTGAGCCGCGCCCTCCCGTGAGTCGAGCCGTCCCGTGAGTCGAGCCGTCCCGTGAGCCGCGCCCTCCCCTGAGCCGCGCCGGACGGGGGGGCTACCGCGTCCACTCGCGTACCGCCGCCGTCATCGCCTCCGTCGCACCGCGCCGGAGTTCGGGGTCGGTGCGCAGGGTGCGGTTGACCTCCACGTGGATGAACGGAACGTCCTCGTCCGCCGCGAGGACGCCCTGCTTGTTCGTACGGCCGGCGAGCGGGCACTTCGCGCGCCAGGCGCGGCAGGGCTTGAAGCCGCTGTCCCGCAGGGCGTTGGCCAGGATGATCGCCTGGGGGCGGGCCAGGTCGCCGGCGCCCGTGGAGACGACCACGTCGTGCTCGGGCGAGCTGCTGTCGGCGAAGCCGTGCACCTGGATCCCGGGCAGCTTGCGGCCGACCAGCTCGGCGCAGACGGCGTGGAAGACGCTGTCCCTGCGGTGCGCCATGTCGGCGGTCTTGCCCTCCCCCGCGGCGCGGTGCGTCCCGGCGATCACCAGGATCCCGCCGGGCGTGCCGCGCAGCACGCCGACGCCGAGGAGGTCGCTGAAGGCGTCGGCGACGGGGTGCGGGACCTGGACGGAGTAGGCGGGCGGGGCGTCGAGGGAGATGTAGACGCGGCCCCAGCCCCGTACGTTCTCGCCCGCCTTGTCCGCTATCTCCGCGTATCTTCGGCCGGTCCCGCCCGCCCCGCTGGACTCGCCCGCCCCACCGGTTCCGCCGGACTCGCCGGACTCGCCGGTGTCCTGGAGGATCCGGACGCCGAAGTCGACCTCGGCCAGCTTCTGTTCGGCCTCCTGGTGCTTGCCGTCCAGGTACAGCGCCACGCCTTCGGCCACGGTGGTGCGCTGGGTTCGGTTCGGTGGCAAGTAGCGGGCGTCCGCGACCTGTTCGGTGGTGAAGTCGCTGATACGTCGCTCCAGGTCGACCTGGTTGGTACGGGGCCCATCGGTCCCCGAAGGGGACGGGGACGGCGTGTCGGAGCCACCCAGCAGCGGAGGGACGATCAGCACGATCGCGGCGATCAAGGCCCCGGCCAGCAGGCTTGCCATGATTGTTATCTTCACGGTCGGGGATCGTGTCATAGTCGGGTAAAAATACCGGGGTGAAGAAATCGCACCCCTCGGACCTCCCTCTTTCCCGGGTCACCACCCTGCGCGCCTCGGCGCGTACGACCGCGCGCACCACGGCGCGCACCGCGCTCCGCGCGGCAGCCGTCCTCACCCTGGTGACCGCCGTCGCCGGGTGTTCGGTGCTCGGCACGGGAGACGGTGACGGCTCGGGCGGGGCGGACGGCAGCGCCTCGGTGAAGGGCGACGGGCCCTCGTTCACGGTGGCGGCGGCCGGGGACGTACTGATCCACCCGCCGCTGATCGAGCAGGCGGCGAAGGACGCGAAGGCGCCGGGCGGCAACGGTACGGCGCTGGACTTCGGCCCGCTGATGGCGGGCGTCAAGCCGGTGATCAGCAAGGCGGACCTGGCGATCTGCCACATGGAGCCGGTGATCGCGAAGAAGGGCGGCCCCTACGAGGGGTTCCCGAACTTCCAGATCCCGCCGGACATCACGACCACGCTCAAGGACATCGGGTACGACACCTGCTCGACGGCGTCGAACCACACCATCGACCACGGCGCGGCGGGCGTGAAGCGCACGCTGGACACGCTCGACGCGGCCGGCCTGAAGCACACCGGGTCCGCCCGCACCAAGGCGGAGGCCGAGACTCCGCTGATCATGGACGTCAAGGGCGTGAAGGTGGCGCAGATCTCCTTCGCCTTCGGCTTCGTGAAGCACGAGGTCCCCGCCGACAAGCCCTGGCTGGTCAACAAGACCTCCTTCAAGGCCATCGCCGCCGCCGAGAAGGCCGCGCGCGACGCGGGCGCCGATGTCGTCATCCTCAGCATCCACTGGGGGCGCGAGCACCAGCCGGAGCCGAGCACGGCGCAGTTGAAGCTCGCCCGGCGGATCGCCTCGAAGACCGGCATCAACCTGGTGATCGGCCACCACGCCCATGTCGTACAGCCGATGGAGAAGGTCAACGGCACCTGGATCGCGTACGGCCTCGGCAACCAGGTGGCCCGGCACGAGGTGCCCAGCGGGACGTCCGAGGAGGGCGTCATCGGCTGGTTCACCTTCACCAAAAATGCCGGGAAGTGGGATGTGAAGGCGGAGTACGTACCGACCTTCGTGGACACCCCGCCGGACCCGGAGGACCACGAGGACCCCGACTCGCTGCCCCCGGACTCCGTCACGGACTACCGGCTGATCGACCCGGCGCAGGCGCTCAGGGACGGCAAGGGCGTGGACGGCAAGAAGTACACCGAGGAGCAGATCTCCCGTTACCGGCTGGCCTTCGAGCGCACGCAGGGGACGATGCTCAACCGGGGCGCGGAGAAGGACGGGCTGAGGGCCCTTCAGAACCTGCCGGAGTAGCCGGGCAGGAGTAGCCGGGCAGGAGTAGCCGGGCGGGGAAGGTCTGAGTGACTGTAGGGGCAGCCGGGCCGTCGCGCCCGTCTGCCCCCGGAACGGCCCCCGCGCACCGGGCCCTTCTCCCCATAGTGGCCGCCCCGAAAAGAATGCGGAAAGCCCTCGGGAACGCCCAAGCCTTTATGTGAGCACCCCGTGAAAGAACCCGCACGGCTCTTCCCCCGGGGGGCCGCCGTGGGGCTCCTCGTGCGGCCGCGACCTGGTCTCTTACCCACATGGGCGCCATCTTGTAACTCAGATCACACAGCTATTGTTCAGATTTGACACAACCATTCGATAACCCGGCCAGTCCTCCTATCGCGATGGAAGGCTCCACCGTGACGGGGGCATGACCACGGGCGTACGGCCACGGTGTCGGCACGCCCACTCCTCCCCGGCACAGCGGCTGGTTCCGTGCGCCCACCGTCGCTCCGTACGCCCCACCAGAACCACCCGCATCACCACCCGCATCGCTCGCATCGCTCGCACCACCCGCATCACCCGCGCCACCCGCGCCACCCGCATCACCGTTCACTGACCACTGAGAGAGGTACCCGCATGGCCGTTTCGTCTGCGAAGCGGCGGCACAAGGTCCGCAGACGGGCCGATATGTCGCTCCTGGGTGGCATCCGCCCACCGATCGCGGTCCTCTCGGCCCTGCTGCTCGCCTTGGCCGGGCTGACCGCGCTCGGCCTCGGCAACCCCGAGCGGGACGCGCTCCCCAAGGCCGTACTCACCTCTCAGCAGCACTTCGCCGAGGACGGCGCCATCGCGCTGCGCGCCTCGCTCGACGAGTCGATCACCGACCTCAACCGCACCGCGCAGCTCTTCAACGCGGGCGCCCCGGTCTCCGCCGACACCGTCCTCGACAAGCTCGGCAGCGTCTACCAGAAGTGGCGCGGCTCCGCCGTCGTCGAGATCAAGTCCGGCAAGCTGCTGGCGGCGCGCGGCGAGAACGTACCGCTGCTCGCCATCGACCGGGAGAAGCTCTCCGAGGCCGACGGGCTCGCGCCCCGCATGGTGCGGCTGAAGAACGGCGAGACCCGGCTGCTCACCTTCGCCCTGCTCTCCTGGGAGGGGCAGCCGCAGCAGCTCCTGGTCACCTCGAACAGCCTGAAGGTCCCCGGCGTCAGCCTCGGCAAGTTCCGGGTCATCGCCGTGGTCGACGCCGGCGGCACCGTCCTCAGCAGCGACGGCATCCCCACCCCGGAGAAGGTGCCGTCCGACACGGTCGAGCAGGAGGTCAAGCAGCTCAAGAAGCAGCTCAAGACCTTCGCCAAGCGCAGCGCCAAGGAGTCCGAGAAGAACCCGGTCACCTCCAAGGAGCCGGGCTCCGGGGGCTTCCTCGGCGTCAGCGGCTCGATGACGGGCCCGCGTATCAGCGGTGAGCGCCCGGTCGCCGGGTACGCCTCGCTGGCCGCGCCCGAGCCGGGCGAGTCGACCAACGCGACCGGCCTCGGCCTCTCCGTCGTCGCCCTGGTGACCGTCCCGGAGAACACCAGCCGCGTCAACAGCCCGCTCTTCGGGCTGATCTCGGCCGGCGCGCTCCTCGTGATCGGCGCGCTCGCCGTCGCCCTGCTCCTCGGTACGGTCCAGCGCCCCCTGATCCGCCTCTTCCTGGAGAGCCGCCGGCTCACCCGCGACGACCTGACCCGCCCCGTCACCGTGCCCCGCTTCGGCGAGGCCCACCGCATCGGGCGGGCCCTGGACCGGCTGCGCCGCCAGCTCCTCGGCGAGACCCCCGAACAGACCGCCGACGACGCGCCCGCGCCCGTACGGGCCCCCGGCGCCGACGCCCCTGACGGCAAGGCCCCGCGCCGTCGCCGTGGCCGCCGCGTCGGGGCCCGCGCCCTGCTCGCCACCGGCGGCATCCTGCTGCTCATCTGGGCCGCGCCGATGATGCTGCTGCTCAACCGGGCCGGCAACTCCGTCGTCGTACCGCAGCAGATCGTCGCCGACCAGCGCGAGCGCACCGACACCCTCGCCGACCGGGTCCGCCGCGCCCTCAACGAGGGCCACGCCGACATCGTCTCCGTCGCCACCCTCATCGGCGACAAGACCGAGCCCGACGCCATCTCCGACGTACTCCGGCGGACCATGCGCGAGCACCCCCGGTACCAGTCGATGTACGTGCTCTCCCCCGAGGGCAAGGTCATCGCCCAGGCCGGGGACGCACCCCAGCACCCCGAGGGCGGCGGAGCCGGTAACGGTTCCGGCGCCGATTCCGGAACGAGTGACGGAACCGACACCGGGACCAGTGACAGTTCCGGCACCGGGACCGGCGACGCGACCGGCGACACGACCGGCGACGCGCCCGCCTACCAGCCGCTCGCCATCCTCGGCACGGACTCCAAGAAGCCGAACGTCGCCGGGTACGCCGAGCTGCCGGGGCGCGACGGCGCCACCGTCGTCGGCGAGTTCCGGGTCGACTTCCTCAACTCGCTGCTGAAGCGGCCCGGCCTCGGCCAGGTCCGTATCGTCGACGCCGACCGCCGGGTCATCGGATCGAACACCGGCTATCTGGCCTTCGAGAGCCTGCCGTCCAAGCGGCTCGACTCGCTCGTCGAGGGCACCAACCAGCAAGTCGGCCTCAGCGCCAAGCCCAGCAGCGTCCTCTACCGCAGCGGCGGCACCATCCAGATCGCGGCGGCGGCGCCCTTCGCGGGCGGCGGCGTGGCCAAGGACCTCAAGTGGTCGATCGTGAGCTGGCAGCCCGCGTCGGGCCTCGCCATCCCCGAGTACAGCGCCCAGAACCGTACGGTCCTGGCCGGCCTGCTGGGCGTCACGGCCGCCGTCGCCTGCCTCGGCTGGCTCCACATCATCGTCGTCCGTCCGCTCCGCGACCTCGCCGACCAGGCCGAGAAGCTCGCCGACGGCGACCGCCGCACCGTCCTCTACCCGCGCCACCACGACGAGGTCGGCGCCATCGCCCGCTCCCTGGAGCTGCTGCGCCAGCGGCTCCAGGAGCAACGCAAGCGCGATGGCGCGCCGTCCGCCCTCGCCGGAAGGAACTGACCGACCGTGCTCTTCCTCTACTTCGTGCTGCTCATATGCAGCACGATCCTCCTGGTGGCGGGGGTCGTCGAACAGCGCCGCCACTACACCAACCTCAACCGCATCCCCACCCGGGTGCTGGTGAACGGCATCCGCGGCAAGTCCTCCATCACCCGGCTCTGCGCGGGCGCGCTCCGCGGCGGCGACCTGGTCACGGTCGCCAAGACCACCGGCACGGCGGCGCGCTTCATCCACCCGGACGCGACCGAGGAGCCCGTCTACCGCAAGTTCGGCATCGCCAACGTGGTGGAACAGATCGGGATCGTGCGGCGGGCCGCCGCGTACAGCCCGGACGCGCTGGTCATCGAGTGCATGGCCGTCATGCCCGCGCTCCAGGAGATCAACCAGTCCAAGCTGATCCGCTCCACGATCGGCGTGCTCTGCAACGTCCGTGAGGACCACCTCGCGGAGATGGGCCCGACCCTGGACGACGTGGCGCGCTCGCTCTCGCGCTCCATGCCGGAGGACGGCATCTGCGTCACGGCGGAGAAGGACCGGTTCGCGATCCTCCAGGAGGAGGCGGACGCCCGTAACTGCCAACTGATCTACGCGGACCCGGAGACCGTCACCGACGAGGAGCTGCGCGGCTTCAGCTGGTTCACCTTCAAGGAGAACGTGGCGATCGCGCTCAAGGTCGCCGAACTGATGGGCGTCGAGCGGGAGACCGCGCTCCAGGGCATGTACGACGCGCCGCCGGACCCGGGGGTCCTCTCCGTGGAGCGGTACCTCACCCCGGACGGCAAGCGGCTGCGGTTCGCCAACGTCTTCGCGGCGAACGACCCCGAGTCGACCCTGATGAACATCAACCAGCTCCTCGACCTGGGGGCCATCGCACGCCCCCTCAACGTGGTCATCAACTGCCGTCCCGACCGTGTCGAGCGGAACGGGCAGATGGGCGAGATCATCCCCGACCTCCAGCCGGAGAAGGTCTTCGTCATCGGCCACCCGGCGAAGAGCGCGATCGACGCGATCCCGGCCGAGTGGCGCTCGCGCGCGGTCGACCTCGGCGGCGACAAGCGCGACCCCGAGGAGTTCATGCGGGAGCTGCTGGACACCCTGGGCCCGGAGTCCTCGCTGGTCGCCATCGGCAACATCCACGGCCAGGGCGAAGTGCTCCTGGAGCACCTGGCGGAGCTGCCCCCGGACGAGACCCCGGACCCGGAGGACGAGCTTCCGGGCGGCGGTACGGGCGCGGGCGCGGATCCGGTTGCGGGCGCGGGTGCGGGTGCTGTCGGTGGCGTCGGTGGTACGGGCCCGGCCGCCGCCGGGGACACGGGGCGCGTCGGCGCCGTACCGGAGCAGCGGAACGGTGCCGGGTGGGCCGGTGGCGAGCCGGCCGCACCCGACCCGTTCGCCTCCCCCGCCGTATCCGACGCGCCCGCCGTACCCGCCCTCCCCGGGCAGCGGTACGACGCCGGGCCCGCCCACGGCGAGACGGCCGCCCTCCCGGCCGTCCCCGCCCCGGCCCCGGCGGCCCACCAGGAGCAGGCGTCCGCCGCCGTACCACAGCCGCGCCACGACGAGACGCTGGCGCTGCCCCGGTACGCGCCCCGCCTCGACCCGTTCCGCCCCTACCCCGAGGCGTACGAGCAGCGGTACCAGCAGCGGCCCGCCGCCGACTCCGACCCCGGCCCCGACCGCCCGCGCGGCGCGTTCGAGCCGGTGCTGATGCCGGAGCAGGACGCCACCACCTCGTACGACGCCACCGCCCCGTACGACGCCACCGAACCCCCCTCGCCCCACCAGACCCCGCGGCAGAACCCAGGAGAACTCCGTTGATCCCCGCAGTCCTCACCCCCGAGATCGCCGCGATCGGCATCGGCCTGGGCCTGATGTTCTCCCTGATCTGCTACCTGACCACCAACCTCTCCCCCGGCGGCATGATCACGCCGGGGTGGCTGGCGCTGACCCTCGTCGAGGACCTCCAGCGCGCGGCCATGGTCGTCGGCGTGACTGTCCTCACGTACGTGTGCACGCTGCTCGTCCAGCGCTACGTCATCCTCTACGGCAAGCGCCTGTTCTCAGCGGTCGTGCTGATCGGCGTGCTCCTCCAGGGCACCGTCATGATCGTGCTGTCCCTGGAGTTCCCCCTCATGTACGCCAACCAGACGCTCGGCTTCATCGTCCCGGGTCTGATCGCGTACCAGCTCGTACGCCAGCCGAAGGGCGCGACCATCCTGGCCACCGGCAGCGTCACGCTCATGGCCTACGTCGTCCTCACCGCCGGCATCCTGCTCGGCGCACTGCCGTCAGCCTGAACCGCCCATCCACGGGAGCCGATACGTCATGAGTGCCAGTACGCAGCCCGCCGATACGCACCCCACGGGGCCGGGCCCCGCCGGAGCCACACCGCCCGGTACGCCGCCCGGTACGCCGCCCGGTCCGGGTTCCTCCGGCCCGCAGCCCAAGAAGAAGAAACGGGGCCGCCCGTTCCTGCACGCCACCACGGTCCTCGCGCTGCTCGCCGGCAGCGCCTACCTCACCGTGGAGCTCCGCAAGGACGAGCAGGCCAAGGCGCCCGCCGTCCAGGCCATCACGGACACGCCGGGCAAGCTGGAGAACGGCGGCAAGGAGACCGGCGAGCAGACCTGGGAGCGGCTGAAGAGCCCGGCCCGCTCGGTGCTGCGCGGCAGCGACGGCGACATCCTGGCGACCTTCACCGACGGCGCGCGCACCGCCACCCTCACCGGCCCCAGCCGCACCTTCAGCGAGCCGACCAACACCAAGTCCCGCATCGTCACGGAGGACTGGGTACGGCTGATGCCGGAGGCGTGGAAGGAGGGCGCCGAGAAGGAGAAGTGGTTCAAGGACTGGTTCAAGGAGTTCTACGGCAGCGAGGAGGACGACATCTTCGCGTTCGCCTTCCAGTACATCGAGGGCGCGCCGGTCAAGAAGGACGAGGAGGGCGTCTCGTACGCGGGCGACGCCGACTTCGGCCCGGTCAACGAGAGCGTCGCCGGGGACCGCCTGGAGCAGTCCGACTTCTACGACTACCTCGGCATCCCGTACACCTTCCGCGACGGCACCACCATGCAGCCGCAGAAGGACCGTTACCGCGCCATCGACTGCTCGGGCTTCGTGCGGACCGTCTACGGCTACCGCGCCCGCTACCCGCTGATGGCGACCGACAAGGTCGGCGACGGACTGCCGCGCACCGCCAACGGCATGACGCGCTCGAAGGTCGGCGTGGACATCTACAAGCTGCACGGCCCCGAGCCGCGCTACACCCGCCCCGACTCGACCAGCAAGCTGCAACCGGGCGACCTGATCTTCTTCTGGATGGACAAGCGGACCGGCAACCGGCTGGACCACGCGGGGATCTACCTGGGCACCGACACGGACGGCCACCAGATCTTCATCTCCAGCCGCAAGGAGGTCAACGGCCCGACCATGGGCGACCAGGGCGGGACCTCCCGGCTCGACGGGAACGGCTTCTACGCGGCCCTGTTCCGCGCGGCGAAGCGCCTCTGAGGGCGACGCGCTTCTGGCAGTCGAGCCAGTCGAGCCAGTCGAGCCAGTGAAAACCGCCCGCCCCTAAGGGTCACCCCTCTACGGGTCACCCCGTAGGGGCGGGCGGCTTCAGTTCGTCCGGGCACTCCGTGCCGCGCGGGAGGTTGTACGGGGCCGCCAGCCGGTAGACCCCGGCGCGCGGCGCGAGGAGTTCGGTCCACTCGTCGCCCTGGGCGGTCGGGACGCTCCGGAAGAGGCAGCCGTGAAGGTTGGTGAAGGACTTGGGACTCTCCGGGTCGGCCTGGGACGCGGTGGTCTCCTGCGGCGGCAGCACCCGCTTGCCGTCCTCGCCGACGAGGGCGAGCCACGGCGAGTACGGGATCCTGACCCGCACCTGGCCCGGCGCGTCGACCCGGAGCGTCACCTCCTCGGCGCCCGCGCGCACCACGGTGGCGGGCGGGTCGGCGAGCGGCTTCGGGTTCTCGACGGCGAAGAGCCGCCAGTTCTCGTCGCTCCACAGGGGGGTGAGGTAGGGCAGGCCCTGCTGGACGAGTTCGGCCTCCTGGGCGGCGCCGTTGTCGAACCGGCCCGCGGGGAGCACCACGTAGTCGACGGCCCAGCGGTCCAGCCAGTCCCGGTAGGACGCGGCGGTGAGGGTGTCGTCGTAGAAGAGCGGGTTGCGCTCCATGTCGGCCTGGCGGTTCCACCCCCGGGCGAGGTTGACGTACGGGGTGAGCGCTGACGACTCGCGGTGGCTGCTGGCGGGCACCACCTCGATCCGCCCCTTGTCGGCGCCCCGTACCTGCAACTCGTTGACGAGCGGCGCCAGTTCACGGGCCCAGGAGGCGGTGGGGGCGGTCCGTACGATGTCGTCGACGCCCTTGAAGCCGATCCAGAAGTTCAGCCCGGCGAAGGCGAGGAGCAGGGCGTACCAGCGGCGGCTGCGCGGCACCGCGTACGGCAGGGCGGCGAGCAGCACCACCCCGCCGACGATCATCACGAGCCGGGAGACGTTGGAGCCGATCTGCGAGTCGATCACATACGTGAGCAGCACGCCGGAGCCGTAGACGGCGGTGGCGACCCGGACCGTACGCCAGTCGCGAGGCACGAGGACGAAGACGAGGACGGAGAAGAGGAAGGGCAGCGAGGCGGTACCGACGGACATCGGCTGGGTGCCGGAGAACGGGAAGAGCCAGGCGGAGAGCGCCACGACCGCCGCCGGCGCGAGCCCGAGCGCATAGGCACCCGGGCGGCGCTTGTTGAGGAAGAGCGCGGCGGCCACGACCCCGAGGAAGAGCCCCGCGACCGGGCTGGCGGCGGTGGCGAGCGCGGCGAGCGGCGCGGCGGCGACGCCCTTGAGCCACCGCTTGTACCGCCAGCGGTGCGGCCAGCAGAAGACGGCGGCGACGGCGCCGAGCGCGAAGAGCGTGCCGAGCCCGTAGGTGACGCGCCCGGAGAGCGCGTTGCAGAGGAACGCGAAGACCCCGGCGAGCGAACACGCCACAGGGTTACGGACGGCCGGCACGCGGACCAGGATCAGCGCGAGCAGCGCGGCGGAGGCGGTCCCGGCCAGCATCATGGTCGACCGGACGCCGAGGACGGACATCAGATAGGGCGAGACGACGCTGTACGAGACGGGGTGCATCCCGCCGTACCAGGCGAGGTTGTACGCGGAATCCGGATGCCGCCCGACGAACTCGGCCCAGGCGTCCTGGGCGGCGATGTCACCACCGCTGTTCGCGAAGAAGAAGAACCAGAGGAGATGAACGGCGGCGGCGAAGAGGGTGGTGAGAAGTACCGGGTGACGCCTGGCCCATCCCCGGACGCCTGGGGGCGGGGGCGGGGGCGCGGGCGGGGTTGCGGCCGGGGTGACCGGCGCGGTCGCGTCCGGGGACGGGGTGACGGGCGCGGTCGCGTCCGGGGTCCCGGGCGGGCTTCCATCTGAGGTCCCGCCTGGGGCCGGGGGCTCTTCCGGGGCCGGGGTGACGGGCGAGGTGGCGTCCGGGGCCGGGGGGCCGCCTGGGGTCCCTTCTGCCGCCGGGGTCCCGGTCGGGGTGACGGGCTCGGTCACGGTCGCGTCCGGGGCCGGGGGTCCGTCCGGAGTCGCCTCCTCCGGGGGACCGCCCGGAGGCAGGTGTATTCGCGGCTCAGCGGATTCACCGGCACCGGCGGCGCTCTCGCTGTCGGCGCGCACCGGCTCAACGCTCGTCACTGCGGCTCCCCACGTCGTCCCGTCCCACCGTCGCGCGACCGGGCGGTGCCCAACAGATGTCCGTTTCGCGACGCTAGCACGACGAGGACGTCACAGGCGCCGGGCATTCCGCACCTCGGCGGCGAGGGCGCGGACGCGCTCCGGCGGCGGCGCACCGGGATGGCGTACGGGTACGGGCGGCCCGCCGATGAGGGCACGCCGCACGTCCTCCTCCCCGGCCTGGTCAAACACGTGGCCGGCGTCGAGGCCAGGTACTTCGGCGAGGGCTTCGCCGGCCGTCCCCGGAACCGCTGCCCCGGTTGCAGGCCGCCCGATCGGCCGCATCGGTCAAGGCATAGAAGACTGTCCCGCGTGACGTGATGTCCGAGCGGCATGATGCCGGCCGGGCGAAACCTGCCACGTGAGACGTCCTCTCAGGACTGCGAAACCGGGCCCGTCTCCTGACGCTTCTTCTGGCGCGGCGCGGCGGCGCTGTCGATGATGGCGTCCAGCAGGCCGCGGGAGCGTTGCAGGTCCTCGATCATCCGGTCTATGCGGGCCCGCTCCACCGTCAGCTCGCTCACCAGGAACTCGTCGGCCGTCTCGGCCGGACCGCCGTCGCTGTCGCGCATGCAGGGCAGCAGCTTGGAGATCTTCGAGCTGCACAGGCCGGCGGCGTACAGCTCCTGGATCCGCCGCACCCGGGCCACCGCCGCCTCGGCATACTCCCGGTGTCCGCCCGGGGTCCGCTGGGCCGACAGCAGGCCCTCCTGCTCGTAGTAGCGCAACGAGCGCCCACTGACGCCGGTGCGCCGGGACAGCTCGCCGATTCGCATGACGCAGATCACATCATTTCCGCTTGATTCTCACATGGATGTCAACTTCTACGGTAGCCGCATGACGCACGGAACGACGACCTCCCCCCTCCTGGACCCCGCCCTCCTCGGCCGCCACAAGCTGGCCAACCGCCTGGTCATCGCCCCCATGACCCGCAACCGCGCCGAGAGCGACGGCACGCCCACCCCGCTGATGGCCGAGTACTACGCCCAGCGCGCCACCGCCGGGGCCATCATCGCCGAGGCCTCCACGCCGAACGCGGTCGGCCGGACCTACCCGAACATCACCGCCCTGCACACAGACGCCCACACCGCCGGATGGCGCCGGGTCACCAAGGCCGTCCAGGCCGCCGGCGGAGGCCCGATGTTCCTCCAGCTCCAGCACGGCGGACGCGTCGGCCACCCCGACAACAGCGGCCTCACCCCGATCGCCCCCTCGCCGGTCCCGCTGCCCGAGCCCATCCACACCCCGGCCGGGCTCCAGGCTGCGGTCACTCCGCGCGCGATGACGTCCGCCGACATCCGGCAGACCATCAGCGACTTCGCCGCCGCCGCCCGCCGCGCCGTCGACGCGGGATTCGCCGGGGTCGAGGTGCACAGCGCCAACGGCTACCTGCTCCACCAGTTCCTCGCGCCCAACACCAACCAGCGCACCGACGCCTACGGCGGCGGCATCGGGAACCGTATCCGCTTCACCACCGAGGTCGTCGACGCGGTCATCGACGCCATCGGCGCGGAGCGCACCGGCCTGCGCATCTCCCCCGGGAACACCGTCAACGGCATCACCGACACCGACGCCGACGAGCTGTACCCCGCCCTGGTGCAGGCCAACGAAGGCAAGCAGTTGGCCTACCTCCACCTCGCCTTCGCCGACCCCGCGCAGCCGCTCTTCGCCCGGCTGCGTGAGATCTGGACCGGCACCCTGATCGCCAACCCGGTCCTGCCCGCCGAACAGATCCCCGCCGACGGCGGACGGCAAGCCGCCGAACACCTCCTGGCCGCGGGCGCCGACCTCATCGCACTGGGCCGTCCCTTCCTGGCCAACCCCGACCTGGTCCAGCGGCTCCGTACCGGCGCCCCGGTCAACGCGGTCCGCGCCAAGTACGCGATGTACACCGGCGGACCCACCGGCTACACCGACTACCCCGCCCTGCGCGCCCACGACTGACTTGCGCCTGGCCGGCGATCTTTGAGGACGAAGAGCCGCTCCGGGCCCGCTGCGCGGCAGTACGGGCGTAGCGGCAGTACGGGCGTACGGCAAATACGGCGAGTACGGCAGTGGCCCCGGTGTGCGCTGGCGCGTGCACCGGGGCCACTTGTCGGCGTATTGGCCGGATCGGGGTGGGTCAGCCGATGCGGGTCAGTTTCGCGCCGAAGCCCGGTTCGGCCAGGTCGTTCTGGAGGGCTACGGGGGCGGTGACCTTGCCCGGGCCCTCGCCTACGGTGAGTTGGCCGACCACGGTGCCCGCCTTCGCGGTGTGCGGGAGGGGCTTGCCGCCGTCCGTCAGCTTCACGGAGACCTTCAGCCCGGACCAGCCGGCCGCCTTCAGGTCCTTGGTGGAGACGACGGGGGCCCGTCCGCCGAGGCCGTCGTCCACGTACCCGACGACGGTGCCCTTCTTCACGACCGTCTTCGATTCGAGGAGTTCCTGGGCCGCGACCATGGCGTCCTTGCTGACCGCGTTGACCGTGTCGATGATCGCCGGCTTGTGCTGGCCGAGGACGGCTCCGACGATGTACTGGTCCGTGCCGTCGACTTCCTGCTTCGCCGCGAAGAGGAGGCTGCCGCCGGCCGTGGTGGTGGTGCCGGTCTTGATGCCGATCGCGCCGTTGTAGGGGACCAGCGTGTTGTAGTTCCGCCACTCCTTGCCGGACGGGTCGGTCCAGCTCGGCAGCTTGGTGATCTCCATCAGGGCCGGCATCTTGACGAGTTCGATGCCCAGCTTCACCTGGTCCGCCGCGGTGGAGACGGTGGTGGCGTCCAGCCCCGACGGGTCGGTGTACGTGGTGTTGGTCATGCCGAGTTCCTTGGCGGCGGCGTTCATCTTCTTGACGAACTCCGCCTCGGAACCGGCGTCCCAGCGGGCGAGCAGCCGGGCCACGTTGTTCGCCGACGGGATCATGAGGGCGCTGAGAGCGTCCTTCTGGGAGAGCTTGTCGCCCTCCTTGATGGTGTTCAGCGTCGACTCGTTGGCCGTCTGGTCGTAACCGCCCTCCTTCTCCGCCTTGGCATCGACGGGGATGGTGGCGCCGTCGGAGCCCACCTTCATCGGGTGGTCCTTCATGATCAGGTAAGCCGTCATCGACTTGGTGACGCTGGCGATCGGGGCCGGCTTCTCCTCGCCGAAGCTGTCCATCGTGCCGAGGCCGACCACGGCCATCTGGCCCTGGCCCTCGCCGGGCCACGGCAGCGAGGGCTTTCCGCCCTCGAAGGTGTACTCGGAGTCGGCCGTGAGCGCGAGGGTGGGGGCGGGGAGCGGCCGTACGGTCTGGACGACCGCGAAGATGATCGCCACGAGCGCGATCAGCGGGGTCCAGATCTTGACCCGGCGGACCATCGTACGGACCGGGGTCTCGGGCGGCGCGGGCTTGTTGGTCAGCTCGGCGAGCAGGTCGAGCGGGGGCATCGGCGGCAGCGGCTGCTGCCGGGTCCGCTCGGCCTCGGGGATCCCCGACGGGGCTGGCGGGGGCGGCGAGGTGGGGAGGACGGGCTTGGCGGGGGTGGTGGGTGAGGCGGTGGGGGGCGCCGACGGCGTCGCGGGCTTGGCGGGCTGCTTCGCGGACGGGGCGGGGAGGTCGTCACGGCGGAGGGGTACGAAGGTGCTCGTACGCTCCGACGGGGACTCGGCGCCCTTCCCGGCACCGTCCTCGGCCGCCTCCTTCTTCTCCGCCTTCTCCCCCTTCTCCCCCTTGCTGTCGTCCAGCGACTTGGGGCGCGTGAGCGCGGTGGTCGGCTGGTCGGTGGAGGGCTTCGGGAGCGTCCTGAAGACGGCGGTCGCGGTGTCGACGGGCGTCTGCTCGGGCTCCGTCTTCGCGGACTCCGCCTGCGCGGACGGCTCGGACTTCGCGGGCTGCTCCGGCTTCGCGGGCTGCTCGGACTTCCCCGACTCGGCCTTCTTCGCGGGCTGTTGGGGGGTGGAGCCCTCGTCGGAGTCCTTGCCGGAGTCCTTGCCGGAGTCCTTGCCGGGGTGCTTCTCCTGCTCCTTCTCGGGCGCGGGGGCGGGCGCCGACTGGGCGGGCTCCTCCGCCTTCCCGGCGCCCCGGGGGGCGTCCGAGGCCGCCTCCGGCGGCTCAGGTGTCCCGGCGGCCTCAGAGGGCCCCTCAGGCGCCCTCTCGGGCTTCGCCCCGGCCTCCCCCTCGGTCTTACCCTGGGCCTTCTTCTCGGCCTTCTTCTCGTTCTCGGGCGCCCGTGCGGCGCCCTTCAGCGTCATGGTCCGGTTGTCGACCGCTATACGGTCGCCGTCCGCGTCCCCGGAGCCCTCCTCCGGGGAGCCCTCCGCGCCGTTCGCGGTCGCAACCTTCGTGGAGACCCCGGAGGATCCAGAGGATCCCGAGGACCCGGAGGCCCCGGATGCCTCGGAGGACCCGGAACCGGACTCCGATGCGCGGAAGACCGCAAGCCTCGGGTCACGCTCGCCGGGAGCCGTCTCCCCCGACGACTTAAGCTGATCCGACTTACCGGGGGACTCGCCCGCCACCGTGTCTCCTTCAGTTCTCATCCGACGTATCGCACTGTCCGAAGCATCTATCAGTGTCCTGCTCTGAGACCTCGGCCCACGTGCTAGACGAGAACGACATACATAACGGTTCCCATACAAAACACCCAGGCACTCTCGACAGACCATTGTGAGAGGGGTCACCCTGTCATTCATCCACGCGGGGAGGCATGGATGGGCAGGAGCCGCAGAACAATTCCGGAGGAGCTTCTGTTGCTCGCTCTGGACCCGGCCACGGGTACCACAGCGCAGCCGCAGTCGCTCGACCTCGGCCTGGCCGGAGCACAGCTAGTAGAGCTGGCTCTGGCAGGCCGGATAGCCCCTGACGGGGATCGTATCGCCGTGGTGATGCCACGGCCGACCGGAGATCCGACTCTGGACTCCGCACTGGAGCTGTTGCGCAGACGCGGCAGCCCGGTTCGGGCCGTCCACTGGATCGGCGGGCCCCGGCTGGGGCTGCGCCAGACCTATCTCTCGCATCTGGAGCGGTGCGGCATGGTGCATGCCGTCGCGGGCCAGATGTGCGGGGTGCTGCCGACGACTCGCTATCAGGCGACGGACACGGCGATCAGCCGGGAGATCAGGGCCCGGCTGGACAGCGCGATCCGTACCGGCGTTCCGCCGGACCCACGGACCGCGGCGCTCGCCGCGCTGGCCCATGCGGTCGGCCTCGGCAAGCACCTCTACCCGGGGAACGAGGGGCGCTCTTCGCGCTCCCGGCTCCGGGACCTGATCAGGCACGACCCGATGGGCGGTCTCGTGGCGCACGCCGTGATGGACGTCCAGAACGGGGTGGGCGCGCCGGCCCGCCGCAACCCGGCCCAGAGCGCCCCCAGCGCTCCGCCCGCCGGGACCCGGCAGGTCGGTGGTGTGCCCATGCAGCCGCAGCGCGGTGGCATGGCGCGCGTTCCGGCTCACTGAGCACGGACCCGCCGGCAGCGGTACCGCCGGTGCCACCGCCGGCGGTGGCACCACATGCACGACCTCAGCAGCACCGCCAGCACTGCCAGCACCGCCGAGCACCATCCCAGCACCACCCTCAGCACCACCTCAGCAGTCCGCCGCGCCGAAGTCCCCAGACCCGGTTCGGGAGCCGCACAGGACGCGCGGGGCAGCCAGCACCACCGGCTGCCCCGCGCGTCGCGCTGTCGGTCGTGCCACCGGTCGCGCCGTCGGTCGTGGCACCGGTCGTGCCATCGGCCGCGGCCGGTACGCGGCCGGTCACGTATCGGTTGCGTACCGGCCCGGTCGGGTATCGGCCACTCGGCGCCGCCCCGCCCCGGCGGCCCCGTACGACCGGCGCCCCGCAAGGGGCCTCAGCGCCCCGGAGAGGCCCGATCCGCCCCGCCGGGCCGCTCGGGACGCTCCCGGCGCCCGCACCGGCGCCAGGGCGCGGGCAGGGGCGTGCGGGCCGGTGTGCAGAACGGCTCAATCACCTCTGTCGCCATTTCCCAGCGCGGGCGGGGCCTTTGGTGGCAGTCTGCTGAGCAGTAGATACGTACAGCTACAACCAGCCAGAACAGCCAAAGTACAGCCCCAGTACAGCCAGAACAGCCATACAGCCGGAGGTGCAGTTCCCGTGGCGTCCAACGTCAACCCCACCGTCAGGCGACGCAGATTGGGCCAGGAGTTGCGCCGGCTTCGCGAACTCAAGGGCATGACGGCCGAGGAGGTCGCCGAGCGGCTGCTGGTCTCCCAGTCGAAGATCAGCCGGCTGGAGAACGGCCGGCGGTCGATCAGCCAGCGCGATGTGCGGGATCTCTGCGGGGTCTACGAGGTCGAGGACCGCCGGATCGTCGACTCGCTTATGCAAATGGCCAAGGACTCCCGCCAGCAGGGCTGGTGGCACGCCTTCGGCGACATCCCGTACTCCGTCTACATCGGCCTGGAGACGGACGCCGCCTCGCTCCGCGTCTTCGAGCCGCAGGTGGTCCCCGGGCTGCTCCAGACCCGTCCGTACGCCGAGGCGCTGATCAACGGGGCGCTGCCGGAGTCCGCCGTACCGGATGTGGAGAAGCGGGTCGGCGTACGGCTGCGGCGCCAGGACCGGATCAGCGCGCCGGAGGACCCGCTGCGGCTCTGGGCCGTGGTCGACGAGGCGGCGCTGCGCCGGGTCGTCGGCAACCGGCAGATCATGCGGGAGCAGCTCGAACACCTGGTGGAGCAGTCGCGGCTGCCCCATGTGACGGTGCAGGTACTGCCTTTCGACATGGGGGCGCACCCGGGGATCACCGGGCATTACGCGATCCTCGAATTCCCGGACTCGTCGGATTCCAGCGTGGTCTACATCGAGGGCGTGACGAGCGATCTCTATCTGGAGAAGGCCAATGACGTACAGCGGTACAGCGTGATGTACGAACACCTGCGCGCGCAGGCGCTCAACGCCGATCAGACCCGGCAGTACATCGCCGATATCGCGAAGGGGTACGCCCGCTGAGCCACGCGGGGAGGGTGGTGGCGGGGGCGCGGCCGGCACGTCCATCACGTCCGGAAATGACGGGCTGATCCACTTTTACACGGAGAGGCGGAGGAAGTATACAACCGAACAACCCTCAACCGTAAGGCTATTCGGTCATAGACCATCCGGACGAGTGAACGCGCATACCGCTCGTCACGCGAGGCGAGTAGCGTCGATCTTGCCAGCAGGAGTTGGCGCTATTCCCCCTCACATGTTGAACCGGAGCGAATATGGCAATCCTTCAGGGCGCTACGGACACGTGGACGAAGTCCTCGTACTCCGGCGGAAACGGCGCGTGCGTAGAGGTCAAGTCCCCGGTCGTCCAGGCCATTTCCGTGCGGGACTCGAAGGCCCCCGAGGGCCCTTCGATCTCCTTCGTCTCCCGCTCATGGAACACCTTCGTGCGGGAAATGGGCGCGGACGCCGACGGCCTCGCCTGAGTCCGCCGCTCCACAACGCGTCGACGCACCACAGGCACCACAGGCACTGCCCGCACCACAGGCAGTACAAGCACCACAGGCAGTACAAGCACCACACGCACGACAGACAGAGCCCTCTCGACCGGTCCGCCGTCCTGGCCGAGGGGGCTCGGCCGTGCCCGGCCGCGCGGGACCCGCATCCCGCGCGGCCGTTCGCCGTTCCGCGCTGTTCCGCGCTGTTCCGCGCCGTTCCGTGTCACGAGTCCGATGAGCCCACTGACGAAGTACTCGCTCATCGTGTGTGCGCCATCCCGCGTACGACAGGGCACGGAAGGTCAAGAACGGGCAAAACCGTTCGGCACATTGACCCCCGTTCATGTCCGTGACCACACGGCCCTGTCCGCACCCTTGACCCGTCGCCCCGCCGGACGGTTCAATCCCCAAGTCCCCGCTCCCGCACGGGGTCACCGCCGACCGGAACGCGCCCTCTGACGAAGTGGCTCCGACGTTCATCCGGCGGACCCCTGGAGGGGTGACATGAACAGTCTCGACTGGATCGTGCTCATCGCGTACTTCGGCGTCATGGTCGCCATCGGGCTCTGGTCGCACAGGCGCGTGGGCGATGTCAGCGACTTCTTCACCGCGGGCGGCAAGATGCCCTGGTGGCTGTCCGGGATCTCGCACCACATGTCCGGGTACAGCGCGGTCATGTTCACCGGGTATGCCGGCATCGCCTATCTCTACGGCGTCACCTCGTTCGTGACCTGGTCCTTCCCCATCGCGGTCGGGATCGCGATCGGCGCGAAGCTCTTCGCGCCCCGGCTCAACCGGCTGCGCTCCCGGTTACGGGTCGCCTCCCCGCTCGAATACCTCAAACACCGCTACGACCTCCGCACCCAGCAGGCCCTCGCCTGGTCCGGGCTGCTGCTGAAGATCGTGGACGTGGGCGCCAAGTGGGCCGCGATCGCCACCCTGCTCTCCGTCTTCACCGGGATCTCCCTCAACCAGGGCATCCTCATCACCGGCGTCATCACCGGCGTCTACTGCACCGTCGGCGGGCTCTGGGCCGACGCGCTCACCGAACTCGGCCAGTTCATCATCCAGCTCTTCGCCGGGATCGCGATGCTCGTCGCGGTCATGGCGAAACTGGGCGGCGTCAGCTCCCTGTGGACGGTGTGGGACAAGCTCCCGGACGGCCACGCGTCGCCGACCGCCGGGCCGTACACCGTCACCTTCCTGCTCGCGTTCCTCTTCATCAAGACCTTCGAGTACAACGGCGGCATGTGGAACCAGGCCCAGCGCTACATGGCCACCGCCAACGCCCGGGAGGCCACCCGCTCGGCCCGGCTCTCGGCGGCGCTCTGGCTGGTGTGGCCGCTGGTGCTGTTCTTCCCGATGTGGTGCGCCCCGCTCCTGGTCGAGGCCCAGAAGCCGGACGCGTCCGACGCGTACGCCCTGATGACCGAACAGCTCCTGCCGCACGGGCTGCTGGGCCTGGTCATCGTCGGCTTCTTCTCGCACACCATGGCCATGTGCTCGTCGGACGCCAACGCCATCTCGGCGGTCTTCACCCGCGACATCGCGCCGGTGCTCTCGCGCGCGGCCCGCACCTGGTCGGACCGGGCCGCGCTGCTGGCGGCGCGGCTGTCGACCATCTCCTTCCTGGCGCTGTCGATGGCGATCGCCACCCAGGTCAACTCGCCGACGTTCAAGGACATCATCACGGTCGTCATCAAGTGGGTGGCCGGTCTGATGGGGCCGATCGCGATCCCGTTCATGCTCGGCATGCTCAAGCCGTTCCGCCGCTCCGGCCCGACGGCGGCGCTCACGAGCTGGGCGCTGGGGCTGCTGGCGTTCTGGCTGGTCAACTATCCGATCAACTGGAACGTGGAGGGCGGCGTACCGCTCCAGTACCAGGTCTCCGTACCGCTCGCCGTCTCGCTGGTCCTGTACGTCGTGATCGGCTACCTCAAGCCGGAGGACACCCCGGAGCGGGACGCCCTGATCGGCCGGATCGACGGCGACCCCGGCACCGACGGCGACGCGGAGAACGACGGGCAGGGCGACGGGTTCAACCGCGCGGGTAGCGGGTCAGCCACCCCGACTCCGTGACGCCGGGGCGGTGCAGGCTCGGCCCCTGCGTCAGCTCCATCGCGAAGTCGTCCGCGATCTCCAGCAGGGTGGGCCGGCCCTCCAGCTCCGCCAGCCAGGCGGGCGGCAGGGCCGTCTCCCCGTGCAGGGTGCCCAGCAGCGAGCCGCAGAGGGTGCCGGTGGTGGCGGAGGGCCCGTCGTGGTTGACCGCGAGGCGGAGCCCCTGCCGTATGTCCTCGGCGACGAGCGCGCAGTAGACGGCGACGGCGAGCGCCGACTCGGCGGTGCGCCCGTCGCCGAGCGCGCCGATCTGCTCCGGGCCCGGCACCCCGCGCCGTACCAGCTCCACCGCCTGCCGGAGCGCCGCCGTCACCGGCTCGTGGCCCGAGGAGCGCCCGATCAGCACACAGGCCCGCTCCACGCCCGCCTCCAGCGTCCCGCCGCGCGCGATCTCGTGCACGATCACGGCGAAGGCGCCCGCCGAGATGTACGCCCCGGGGGTGCCATGGCTCTGGACCGCGCACTCCAGGGCGAGTTGGCAGACGAGCTGCGGCTCCCACCCGACGAGCAGCCCGAACGGCGCGGAGCGTACGAGGGCGCCCGCGTCCCGGGCGATGGGGTTCTTGGGCCGGTCGAGGGTGCCCATGATCTCGTCGCCGAAGCCGGTGAGGCAGGAGATGGTCGGGTCGCGCCGTACGTACAGCCACTCCTCCTGCGCCAGCCACCCGTTGTCCTTGCGCCGCAGGTCGGGGCCCCACTCCCGCTGGGTGGCCGCCCAGCGCAGATGCGCCCGGTGCACATCGGTCGGCGGGTGCCAGGCCCCGATGTCCCGGCGCACCTGGGCCCGTATCAGACCGTCCACGGTGAAGAGGGTGAGCTGCGTGGAGGCGGTGACGGCCCCGCGCCGCCCGTACGCGGGGACGAGATCGGTCACGCCGTCCGCCCCGTACGCCGCCTGGATCTCGTCGAGCCCGAGGGTCGCGACCCCGGCCCCGAGCGCGTCCCCGACGGCACCCCCGAGGAGCCCGCCCCGAACCCGGCTGCGGAAGTCCTGCTGCTCGGCCCGGCCCCAGATGGCTCCGGACGGTGCGCTCACGCCTCTCCCCCTCCCCCTAGGGCTTGTCCCGTAGGGCCGGCCCCGTAGGGCCAGATCCCTAGGGCCGGTCCCGTAGGGCCCGTCCGTCCTCGGATGTGCCTTTGAGCGACTGCCCAGCACTGTATCCGTGACGAAGATGAAGGGGAGGTTACGGAACCGGGCTACGGGGTGGCGGCCCCGGCCCCCGGCGCGGGCCGCGCGATGCGCAGCGCGGGCCGCTCCAGGTGGGTGATGCCCCGCAGCACCCACTCCACCGGGCCCATCCGGAACCGCCGCATCCACCAGGCGCTCCACACCACCTGTACGGCGAAGATCGCCAGCGCCACGCCGATCACCCCGGCGTACGGCACCCGGCCGACGAGCCCGAGGCCCATCCCGGTGAAGATCAGCCCGCAGAGCAGCGACTGGCTCAGGTAGTTGGTGAGCGCCATCCGCCCCGGCCGCGCCAGCACCTCCGCGAACCGGCCGCCGCGCCGGGTGCGGAAGACGCGGAGCAGGGTGGCGACGTACGCGGCGGTGAGGAAGGGCGCGGTGCCGAAGAGCGCGGCGCTGGCGAGGAGGTTGTCGGAGCCGGCCAGGACGACGGCGGCGGAGCCCGCGAGCCCGACCGGGAAGCCGACGTACTGGAGGGTCCGCAGCCGGCGCCGGTACCGCTCCGGGTCCGGGGCGGCGGTGTGGTCGAGCACGCGGCGCTTGCCGGCGGCGAGCCCGGCCAGGAAGGCGGAGAAGGCCAGCGGCCCCTGGAAGAAGAGGGTGAGCGGAATGGTGAGCGGCAGCGTGGAGACCCGCTCCCCGAGCACGGAGAGGAACCCGCCCCGCATCGCCTCGGTCGTCTCCCGCCCCTCGGCGAGCTCGGCGGCGCGCTGGGCGGCGGTCAGGGTGACGGAGGAGTCGTCGAACACGGCCACGACGACACCCAGGGCCAGCATCAGGAAGACGATGGCCCCGGTGATGATCCCGGCGGTCCGGAGCGCGGTACGCGGCGAGATCCCGCGCAGGAAGAAGAGGACGAGGCCGAGGACGGCGTACGTGATCAGGATGTCGCCGTAGAAGAGCAGCACCGCGTTGGCGGCCCCGATCAGGAAGAGCCCGCCGAGGCGGCGGAGGAAGCGGGGCCGGAAGGAGTGGCCGCGCGCGGCTGCCGAGTCGAGCTGGAGGGTGAAGCTGTAGCCGAAGAGGAAGGCGAAGAGGAGATAGAACTTCGACTGGAAGAGCAACTCGACGACCCCGGAGGCCAGATGGTCGTGCCAGGCGTCCCGGGCCGGGTCGGGGACGTCGAGGAGCGTGTAACCGCTGGCGAAGAACGGGATGTTGACCATCAGGATGCCGAAGAGCGCGACGCCGCGGAGCGCGTCGACGTCGGCGAGGCGCTTGAGGGATCCGGTTCCGCCGCCGGGCGCGGGGCCGGTGGGGGTGGTTCCGGTGGCGGCGGTTCCGGTGGGGGACGGGGGTGCGGGCGGTACGGGCGGCGGGGACGGGCGTACGGGCTCGGCGGTCATACCGGTGACGTTACGGAGGGCGGACGGGGCCCCGCATCCGACGAAAGTAGCGGGGCGGGTCACTTCGGTCGGTGTCTTCGGTCACGGCTCACGTCCGGGTCCTCGGTCGGTGTCTTCGGTCGCGGCTCACGTCCGGGTCTTCGGTCGCGACTCACGCCCACCGCGCGGCGAAGGCGTCCCGGGCGGCGGCGACGCGGGCGAGGCGGGGCGCGAGTCGGGCGGTGTCGATGCCGGGGGCGTGGCTCACCTCTTCGAGGTGGAGGAACAAGTCGGCGAGGTCGTCCCAGTCGTGCTCCAGGCCGAGCAGCGTGGTGAGCGCGGCGTCCACCGCCGCCCACTCCCCCCGTACGACCGCACCGAACAGGCCCGCGAACACGGCCATCTCCTCCGGGCGGTCCACTCCCTCCGACGGCAGTCCCTCCACCTCCCGCCAGAGCGGTTTCCCGGCGTCCGCCCCCTCGGCCACCGTGCCGGTCATGGCGCGCTGGAAGGCTCCGAACACCGGCGCCTCAGGGCCGTACCGCTCGGCCACCGCACGGGCCTCGGCCCACCGCCCCGTACGGCGCAGCGCCTCGCACCGGAGCTGCGCGTCGTCGCTCTCGGGGACCGTCAACGCGGCCAGCCACCGGAGGACTTCCTCGGGCCGCCCCAGGACCGAGCACACGCCCGCCAGGACTCGCCGGGCCGGGTCCGCGTCCTCCCCCTGGTCCGGGGAGAGCTCGACGCGCCGTACGAGATCGGCGTACGCCTGCTCCGGGCGGCCCGCCGCCAGGGCCGTCCTGCCCCGCCAGTAGTGCGCCTGACGGTGGTCCGGGTCCAGCTCCAGGACCAGGTCCAGATCGGCGAAGGCCTGACCGTAGCGGCTTCCCATGTAGTGGGCCAGAGCGCGTACGAAGAGCGTCGAGGTCTCGCCGGGTTCCCGGTTCAGCACCTCGGTGAGATCCGCGACGGCGTCCTCGTACCGCCCGGCCGCCAGCCGGACCTCCCCGCGCTCCCGCCGGACCCAGAGGAGGTCGGGGTCGGCGGCGACGGCGCGGTCGAGATCGGCCAGCGCGCCGGTGGTGTCCTCCTCTTCCTGGCGCAGTACGGCCCGGTGGCCCAGCGCCCAGGCGTACTCGGGGTCCAGTTCGATCGCGCGGTCGTAATCGGCGCGCGCCTCGGTGTCCCGCCCGAGCCGGTGCCGCACATACCCCCGGCTCGCCAGCGCCGAGGCGTGTTCCGGGTCGAGTTCCAGGGTCCGGGTCAGCTCCCGGTCCGCGTCCTCGTCCCGCTCGGCGATCCGGTACGCCTCACCCCGCTCGGAGGCGATCCAGGCGCTGTCCGGCGCCAGTTCGGCCGCGCGGTCCAGGTCGGCGAAGGAACGCTCGGTCTCGCCCAGCGCCCGGAGCAACAGACGGGCCCTGCGGACCAGCGCCCACAGAAACTCGCCGTCCAGCTCGACGGCGCGGTCGAAATCGGCGAGGGCCGCCTCGTGCCGGCCCAGGGCGTGGTGGGTGGCGCCCCGGGAGGCCAGCGAGAAATCGTCGGTCGGGTCGAGCAGCAGAGCCCGGTCCAGCAGCGCGGCGGCCTCCTCGTACCTGCCCACGATCCGCAGCATTTCTCCGTACGCGCTCTGGATCCAGGGGGTGTCCGGGAGGAGTTCGTCGGCACGGCGCAGATCCGCCACGGCCTCCTCATGGGCCCCGCCGGACTCGTGGGTGAGGCCCCGGCCGTAGTACGCGCGGGGTTCGTCCGGATCGAGGGCGAGCGACCGGCCGTACTCGGCCAGCGCCCGTTCGTACTCCCCCGCCTCGCGCAGCTCCGCGCCCCGTACCCGGTGCGCCGCCGCCCGGCCCGGGGTGTCCAGGCCCGGCCGGTCGAGCAGGACGCCGAGGGCGGCCCGTACGCCCGCCTCCTCGTCGTCGAGCGCGGCCAGCAGCCGGCGGCCCCACTCCCTGGCCGTCTCGTCACCGGTGTCCGTACCGGCCTCCGCCAGCACGCGCGCGGCCCGGCGGGCCTCCGCGGGGCCCTCGCCGAAACGGCACGCCTCGATGACGTCGCGCAGCGCGCCGGGGAGCGCGGCGCGCGGGCCCGCGCAGAGCCGGTGGTAGGTCTCCTCGAAGCGCAACGCGCGCCATTCGGGGCTCTCCCACACCTCGTCGGCGGGCAGTTCGCTCTCCGTCTCGGCCCGCCAGCGGGCGAAGCGGGCGGCGAGCGCGGTGTGCCGCTCGCGCCAGCCGCGCGGGGAGCGGGTGCGCTGGAGGCGGAGCATGGGGGCGCGCACCACGCCGTGGTAGGTGACCCCGCCGTCCTTGCGGAGGGCGAACGGCAGGTCCCGCAGCCAGTCGTACAGGACGGCCACATCCGCCGCGGGCCGTTCCGGACCCGCAGGTCCGGTGTACCCCGCCTCGCCCGGGTGGCCTGCGGGGGCCTCGGCCAGAACGGCGCGGAAGACATCCTCGTCCAGGCGGCGCGGCAGGGCGCAGGCGAGCGCTGCGGCCCTGCGGACGGGGTCCTGCTCCCACTTGAGGAAGCGTTCGACGGCGGTGGCGCTGGGGTCGCCCACGTCGACCGGGTCGGTGGGCTGGTTCTCGGCGAGCGTGGAGACGAGGACGGGCAGGCCGCCGGAGAGCCGGATGACCTCCTCCACGACGGCCTCGTCGGTGACCCGTTTCGCGGCGAGGAGGGTGCGCGCCTCGCCTTCGGTGAAGGGCGCGAGCGGCAGGGCGGTCGCGAAGCCCCCGGTGCCGCCCCAGACGGCGGTGTCGAGGGGGCGCTGCCCGGCGAGCGTCACGACGGCCTGGGCCGGGAAGTCACCGTACCGGCCGTCCTTGACCAGGTCGCGGAGCCAGGTGTCGAGGAAGGGCGCGGTGCGTTCGTACGTGTCGAAGAAGAGCGCGAGCCAGGGGATGTCACGGGAGACGGCGGTCAGTTCGGTGAGGAGGACGGGGGTCAGCACCTGCTCGGGCCGCAGGACGAGCTGGACGTCCTCCTGATCGCGGAAGCGCGCGCTCAGCGTGGCGCGGAGCCGGTCGGCGCCGGCCGCGAGGTGCTGGGTGTCGAGCGCGTCGGCGAACGCCCCGACGACCGGGACCATCCGGAGTCCGATCACCCCGGCGGTGACGGCGGCGGTGGAGCCGGCGGAGGGGGTGGGGGGCGCGGGCGGAGCACCGGCGGAGGGGCCGATGGGCGGCCCACCCCCGGGGCCGGGACCGTAACCGGCACCGGAGCCGTAGCCGGGCCCGGAGCCGTGGCCGAGCCCCGGTCCAGGTCCCGGCCCGGGGCCGGATCCGAGGCCCGGTCCCGGGCCGGGGCCCGTGGCGAGGCCGGCGGCCGCACCCGCCGCCGACTCCGCCTCGTGCCGCCGCTGGCGGTACGTGTCGAGCTGCCGGTCGAGCCGCTTGAGCGGATACCCCTGCCGGTCGAACTGGTCCGCGATCACGGCCAGCGCCTCCGGGACGCTGCTGACCGACTCGTCCACGTACGCCGTCAGCGCGCCGCACTCTCGCGCGACCTGCTCCAACTCCCGTACCAGCGACGTCTTTCCGACGCCCGCGTTGCCGTGCACATGGAACAGGTAGCGGTGCCGCTCGTCCTCCGGCGGATAGCCGAAGTTCTCGCGGTAGCAGGCAAGTTCGGCGGCCCGGCCTACGAATCTGCGCCGCCGCGCTATCAGTTCGGCCATCGACGGCTGGTCCGCCCGCGCCTGCGCCACGTACGTACTCCCCGTATCCCCGTGTACCTGTAGCCGCGTGTACCTGTACCCGCGTGTACCTGTACCCGCGTGTACCTGTACCCGCGTGTACCTGTTACCCGCGTGTGTCCGTACCGCCCGTACCGCCCGTACCCGCCTTGCCGCTCCTCGGGACTTCCGCCTCCTGAGGCTTCCCCCCTCGGTTCAGTCTGCCAGCAGAGGCAGCAGCTCCGGCAGATGTCCGTCCGATGCCGCCGCCGCCCTGACCCGCTCCTCCGGGACCTCCCCGTACAGCGTCGTGCGGGGCTTCGCCGGGCGGCCCGCCGTCTCGGCGATGGCGGTGAGGTCCTTGACGGAGCGGTACGAGCCGTAACGGGAGCCCGCCATACGGGAGATGGTCTCCTCCATCAGCGTGCCGCCCAGGTCGTTCGCGCCGGAGCGGAGCATCTCCGCCGCGCCCTCCGCGCCGAGCTTGACCCAACTGGTCTGGATGTTGGGGATGTACGGGTGGAGGAGCAGCCGGGCCATCGCGGTGACCGCGCGGTTGTCCCGGTCGGTCGGGCCGGGCCGGGCGATACCGGCCAGGTAGACCGGGGCGTTGGTGTGGATGAAGGGGAGGGTGACGAACTCCGTGAACCCGCCCGTCTCCCGCTGGAGGCTGGCGAGTGTACGGAGGTGGCCGAGCCAGTGGCGGGGCTGGTCGACATGCCCGTACATCATGGTGGAACTGGACCGGATACCCAACTCATGTGCGGTCCTGATGACGTCGATCCAGGTGGCGGCGGGCAGCTTGCCCTTGGTGAGGACCCAGCGGACCTCGTCGTCCAGGATCTCCGCCGCCGTACCGGGGATCGAGTCGAGTCCGGCCTCCTGGGCGGCCGTCAGCCATTCACGGATGGAAAGTCCGGTGCGCGAGGCGCCGTTGACGACCTCCATCGGGGAGAAGGCGTGCACATGCATGCCCGGGACGCGCTCCTTCACCGCGCGGGCGATGTCGAAGTAGGCGGTGCCGGGCAGGTCGGGGTGGATGCCGCCCTGCATGCAGACCTCGGTGGCGCCCACCTCCCAGGCCTGCTCGGCCCGGTCGGCGACCTGGTCGAGCGAGAGGGTGTAGGCGTCGGCGTCCGTGCGGCGCTGCGCGAAGGCGCAGAAACGGCAGCCGGTGTAGCAGACGTTGGTGAAGTTGATGTTGCGGGTGACGATGTACGTGACGTCGTCGCCGACCGTGTCGCGGCGCACCGCGTCGGCGATCCGGGTGAGGGCGTCGAGGGCGGGCCCGTCGGCGTGGAGCAGGGCGAGGGCCTGGTCGTCGGTGAGCCCGGTCGGGTCGTCGGCGGCCTGCGCGAGGGCGCTCCGTACGTCGGTGTCGATCCGGGAGGGCACCAGGCCGGGGGCGGCGGCCTCGCGGAGCGCCGCCCAGTCCCCGTACACCGCGTCGAAGTCCTCGCGCCGGTCGGTGGTGCGGCCCTCGGTGTCGATGGTGCGGTGCAGGTCGGTGCGGCCGGTGGCGGTGAACCCCTCGTCGGGCTCCTGCCAGGGCAGCCCGGCGGGCAGCGTGTCGGTACGGGCGAGCCCGGTCTCCGGATCGGCGAGGGCGCGGACGTGGGGCAGCAGGCGGGGGTCGAGCCAGGGCTCGCCGCGCTGGATGAACTCCGGGTAGATGGTGAGGCGTTCGCGGAGTTCGAAGCCGGACTCGGCGGTGCGGGCGGCGAGTTCGTCGATGTGCGGCCAGGGGCGCTCGGGGTTGACATGGTCGGGGGTGAGGGGCGAGACACCGCCCCAGTCGTCGATGCCGGCGCGGATGAGGAGCGCGTACTCGTGGGCGTCGGCGAGGTTGGGCGGGGCCTGGATCCGGGCGGCGGGGCCGAGGATGTGGCGGGCCACGGCGATGGTGGCGGCCAGTTCCTCCAGCTCGGCGTCGGGCATGGCGCGCATGGCGGTGTCGGGCTTGGCGCGGAAGTTCTGGACGATGACTTCCTGGAGGCCGTGGTACGCGCGCTGGATCCGGCGCAGCTCGAAGAGGGCGTCGGCGCGCTCCTCGTACGACTCGCCGATGCCGATCAACACCCCGGTGGTGAACGGCACGTTGGAACGGCCCGCGTCTTCGAGCACCCGCAGCCGGACGGCGGGCTCCTTGTCGGGCGAGCCGTGGTGCGGGCCGCCCGGCTCCGACCAGAGGCGGGTGGCGGTGGTCTCCAGCATCATGCCCATGCTGGGCGCGACGGGCTTGAGGCGCTGGAGGTCGGTCCAGGAGAGCACCCCGGGGTTGAGGTGGGGCAGCAGCCCGGTCTCCTCCAGGACGCGGATGGCCATGGCGCGTACGTACGCGAGCGTGTCGTCGTACCCCTCGGCCGCCAGCCACTCGCGCGCCTCGGGCCACCGGTCCTCGGGCCGGTCGCCGAGGGTGAACAGGGCTTCCTTGCACCCCAGTTCGGCGCCCTTCCGGGCGATGTCCAGCACCTCGTCGGGGGAGAGGAACATGCCGTGCCCCGCGCGGCGCAACTTGCCGGGCACGGTGACGAAGGTGCAGTAGTGGCACTTGTCGCGGCAGAGGCGGGTGAGCGGGATGAAGACCTTCCGGGAGTACGTGACGATCCCGCCCCGCCCGGCGGCCGCCAGCCCGGCGTCCCTGACCCGCGCGGCGGACCCCGCCAGATCGGCGAGATCCTCCCCCCGGGCCCGCAACAGCACTGCGGCCTCACCCGCGTCGAGCGCCACCCCGTCCCTGGCCCGTTTGAGGGCCCGGCGCATGGAGCTGACGGTCGGCCGATCGCCCTCGCCCGACGGCATGTTCCCGGGCCCCTGCGGTGCGCTCGTAGTCATTCCTTGAGCATACGAGCGCGGGGGTGCGACCAGGGGAGACGGGGCGCACCGCGATATGCCCCGCGCCCTTCCCTGCCTCGCCTCCTCCACCACTCCCCGCCCGCCCGGCACTTCAGCCCCGTGGCGTCCGGCCCGGCATGTGGTCTGCACCACTTTCGAGTGAGGCCGTCAGCACACGTTGATTAGCCATGTGTCATTCGGGTACTACCCATCCTGATGGCGCCTTTCCGGCTGTGTCGATGCGAGTCGGTCCCATAGGGTTGGGCGGTTCGCCCTACCGAATTCGCTGGCTCCGCCACGACACATCGCGTTCTGGCGTTGTCCGGCAGCACACCGAAGGAGCGCCATGCCCACGGCCGTGGACCCGAGCCTCAACCGCCGCAAACTGCGCCTCGCCCTCAGGAGCGCCCGCGACAAGGCGAACCTGACCCAGCGCGACGCGGCGGACGCGCTGGAGTGGTCGCTGTCGAAGATCATCCGCATCGAGGCGGGCACCGTCAGCCTGTCGGTCACGGATCTACGCGCGATGCTCCGCGAGTACGGCGTGGACGACCCGGACGTGGTCGCGGAGTTGGAGGAGGCGGCCCGGGGCAGCAAGGGCCAGTCGTGGTGGTCCGAGTACAACGACATCATCAGCCCGACGTTCGCCCAGCACCTCGGTTACGAGAGCTCGGCGGACTCCATCCGCGCGTACCACCCGAGCCTGATCACCGGCCTCCTCCAGATCACGGACTACGTCACCGCGCTCTTCGACACCGGAGAGCCCAAGCCCACGGCCCGGCAGAGCATCGACCTGCGGGCCGCCCGGCAGGAGCGGATCTTCCAGGAGGGCGGTCCCGCCGTACACGTGATCGCCGACGAGGCCGCACTGCGCCGCCAGATCGGCGGAGCGGCCGTCATGCGCCGCGAGCTGGCACATCTGAAGGAACTGGCGTCCGGGAGCCAACTGACCCTCCAGGCGCTCCCGTTCACCGCGGGCGCCCACGACAGCATGGACAGCAGCTTCACTCTCCTGGGCTTCCGGGACGACGAGGACGTCCTCTATCTGGCGGGGCCGGGGGGCGTCCTCACCAATCGGGACAACCGCGCCATGGTCGCCCGCTACCAGGAGTGCTTCGAGGATCTGAGCAGCAAGGCTCTGAGCGAGGACGAGACGATCGCACTGCTCGATGACCTGATCGTGAACTTCCACAGCGACTGACGTCGCTTCAGCGTGCCAACGGGGGCCCAGAGGAAGCCATGGCGACGAACAGACGAAAACGAGGCGGACAAGGCGGACGGTCCGGGCCCCCCGAGGACCCGACCGCCGGCTCCGCGCGTCGCGCTCCGGCGGAGACTGGGCCCACCGGGCAGGCGGACTACTACTCCGTGGTCAAGCAGGCCATGAGGAGCGACGCGGCCAGCGCACGTTTCGAGCGGATAAGGGCGAGGGAGAACGCGGAGTTCATCCACCGCAACCGGGCCCGCGCGGACGACGCGATACGCATCCTGCGCAACCTCGCGTTCCTGACGGCCTTCTCCTTGGGCACGCTCTCCCTGGTGACCTACGCCGGGATCCTCATGGGGATCCATCCGGCGGCGTGCGTCACCGGCGGTGTCAGCGGGGCGGCGCTCCTGGTCAGGACGTTCACGAGGGCCTTCGAGTCGGTGCGGTCCGCGCAGCCGGACGCACCAGAAGGCCCACCGTCCAGCGACGCGCCGTGACCGGAACCCGCGCCCACCACCACCCGGCGGCCGCCGCGACCCCCACCAGCACCACCAGCCACAGTGCGAGCCGTACGGCCCAACTGCCGCCGAGCAGCGAGGCACCCGCCCCGGACGCCACCGCGACCGTACCGGCGACCACGCAGTACCCGGCGAACCCATGGTCTCCGCCCAGGAGTTGCCCGGACCTCTCGGCGTCCCGGATCTTCAGCTCCCCGGTCCCCGCGCGCCCCTTTGCCACGCCGCCTCCCTTGACCCCCCGGAGCCCCCGACGGAACTCCCGGCCCACAGCTCCCCCGGCCCGCTCCCGGCCCCTGTCACTCATGGGTCCACCCGGCGATCAGGGCCGCCAGGGTCGGCCGCCAGACATCCGGCGTGAAGGAGAGCACCTCGGCATCCGGTCTCCACGAATCCCGGACCCTGACCTCCCCGGCGAGGAGAGCGACCTCACAGCAATCACTGTCCTCGCCTGGACCACTATGGCTGCTCTTACGCCACAGCAACGCCCCCTGGCCCTCAGTCAAGGCCGTCCCCTCTCAGACCCGGGCCGCCGCACTCCCACGGCGCTCCCGGCACCCGGCTTCGGTGACCGTGCTTCCGCACTCCCGCTCCGTGCTCCCGCTCCGCACTCCGCCGCCCGCGCCCCACCCTCACGTCACCGTGTGGCCCCGGGCCGCTTAGGTGCCCTTTACCCACCCTCCGGACACTTCCAACGAACCACCACTCCATGGTTCCGCCAAACTCCCCCGCGACCGTCGGAGATCGGCCACAGAAATCTTGACACGCACCCACCCCACCCGTACCGTCCCGTTCGCATCGACATTCGCTCAAGCAAATAAACTCAAGCAAGTAAAACGGGGTGGGGCGCGTGGCGTTCTGGATGACGGCCGCGGCTCTGTGGTGCGTACTGCAACTGCTGTTGCTGTCGTGGCCGCTGCGGTCGTCGGGGTGGCCAACGGTGCTGCTGGCCTTCGGGGTCGGGGCGTACGGCTGCGGTGTGGTCACCGTTCTCCTGGAGCTTTTCGCCGCACGGCAGTTGGCGGCGGCGCACGAATCACGGCTGAGCGAGGTGCTCGCGACGGTCACCTGGACGACCGCCCCGCCCGTCGAGGAACTGGTGAAGATCGCCCCTCTGCTCCTCGCGGTCTGGGCGATGCGTGGCCGGATCCAGTGGGGCCTGACGGACTTCGTCGTCCTGGGCGGGGCGGTCGGCGCCGGGTTCGCGCTGCTGGAGTCCGTCCTCGCCTACGCGTTCGCCCCTGCGGCCCAGGCCAAGTCGGCCCCGTACGGACAGTCGGTCCCATACGGACAGTCGGCCCCGTACGGACAGTGGATGCCGTACGGACAGTCCGCACCGCACGGCGAGTCGGCCCCGTACGAACCGAACGGCAGCCAGAACAACGGCCGGGACGCGCTCTCCGTGCTCCTCTCGTACGGCCTGCTGCGCTTCCCATGGACGTGGCTGATCGCCCTGCGGTACGCGCGCCAGCGCCGAGCCCTCTTCTACGCCGCCGCCCATCCCCGCACCCGCCCCACCCTCCTGGCCGCCCTCCGCGACGACATCGCCACCCGGACCGCGCACCTGGACGCCACCGCCACCGCCGAGGTGTGGCGGGGCCTCTCCCTGCGGCAGGCGTGGCGGCGCGGCCGGTCCACCGTCACCGGCACCGGCGCCGGGCCCGGCCCCTGGCCCTGGTGGGAGAAGCTCCTCCTCGCCGCCGGTACGCCGCCGGGGTTTTCCGCATCGCGGTGACGGGCGGGGCCCTCATGTAGCCAACTGGACCACTTACCTCATGATGCGAGTCAATTGATGATCTCAAAAGAACACGCCGCGCGAATCGCCCAAGAAGTAATGGTGCGGGAGCGCCACCCAGACGATTCGAAACTGGTCATCGACACACAGAACATCGAGCACCTCAAGGGGTACTGGGTGATTCCATACAACTCCCCTGAATACATTTCCACGCGGAACGAGATGGACGTCATGCTGGACTGCTGGCCCGTCCTGGTGAATAGCGAGAGCGGCGTGGCGAGAATGTCCACGATCGACGATCTGGAATTCCTGGAAGGATATCCCACGGAATGACCCGCCTCTCGCCGTGGAGCACCTGACCCGACTGTCCCGCCTGGCGTACGACGCGGCGGGCCGCCCGGCGACGACCTGGGGGAAGCCCCTCTCCCTCGGCATGGCTTCAAACAGGGCAGCCGAAATCCACTTCCTCATCAAAGCCCTGGGGAAAACAGAATGAGCGATCTTGAATTCTACACGACCGCAATGATTCGCGGCGAATTGATGGGGGCAAACCTGCTGTCGGATCCAGAGGAATGGGAGGCGGCACTCGGCCATGAATACGTCGACGACGTCAAGAAGTCCAGGATGCGGCGCGACTACGGATTGATCGAGGTGCATTTCACCAGAAGCCGCGCCTGGAAGTGCACGGGAGTTTCCCTGCAGGTGCACCGGCTCGCCTGGGACAACGGCAACCTGGTTCCCGCCCCTCTGATCGATCGATACGGCGCTTTCTCGAGCCGCGTACCCTTCGAAACCGTACGCCGCCTCCTCACGGGGGGCGGATGCCGAATTGACGAGGATCGAGCGAAATCCCAGGGAGAATACGCAACATTCTCCGTCCGCCGAACCCCGGCGTCTATCGTCACGCTCCGGAATCCTGGAGAGGACGAACCATTTCAGCCGGGGGACATCTGGTCGATCACCCTGAATCCCATGGCAACCGCGTCGGATGTCCGGTGAAGGGTCATGACGGGGTTCGGGCATCGGTCGGGCGGGGCTTCGGGGGGAGGGCGTGGGGGGCGGGGAGGGTCACCTCTATTCGGGTGCCGTGGGCGGGGGTGCTGTGGAGGGTCAGGCGGCCGTGGTGGAGTTTGGTGATGCCGGCGACGATGGGCAGGCCGAGTCCGCTGCCGCCGCGGGCGCGGCTGCGGCCCTTGTCGGCGCGGTAGAAGCGGTCGAAGACGTGGCCGACGGCGTCCTGGGGGATCCCCGGGCCCTCGTCCTCGACCCGGAGCAGCACCTCGTCCCCGGCCGTGCGGAGTTCGACGCGGCACGGTGTGCCGGTGGGGGTGTGCATGCGGACGTTGGCGAGGAGGTTGGCCAGCAGGCCGCGCAACTGCGCCTCGTCGCCCAGGACGGTCACACCGGGTTCCACGCGCGGCTGGAACGGGCGGGCCGGTTCGACCGCCGCGGCGTCATGGCAGGAGTCGGCGACGATCCGGCTCAGATCCACCGGCTCCAGCTCCGGTTCGTCCTCCTCGTCGAACCGGGCCAGCGTGAGCAGGGACGTGACGAGCCGCGTCATGCGATGGATCTCGGCGAGCATCCGCGCCACGGCGTCGTCCGCCGAGGCCCGGTCGGGGAAGGCGCCCCGCTGGTACAACTCGGCGTAGCCGCGCAGCGATTGCAGCGGGGTGCGCAGTTCGTGGGAGGCGTCGGCGACGAACTGCCGCATACGGGCCTCGGAGTGCTCCCGCGCGGCGAGGGACGCCTCGATCTGGTCGAGCATCCGGTTCAACGCCTCGGCGAGCCGGCCGACCTCGCCGGTCGGGGCGGCCGGCACGGCCTCGGTGAGGCGCCGGCCGAAGTCACCGGCCGCGATCGCGTCCGCGGTGGCCGCGGCCCTTTCCAGCGGGCGCAGTTCGCGTCGTACGACCACGGTGCTGCCCGCCGCCACCCCGGCCAGCCCGGCCACCTCGACGATGACGATGGCGGCCGGGTCCCCGCTGACGACCCAGGTGAGCGCGGTGACCGCCATGGCGCACGCGCACTGGGCGGTGACGAGAGCGCTGAGCCGGGACCGCAGCGGCCACCGGCCGATCCGGCTCAGCACCGCGGCTCCCCGATGCGGTAGCCGACACCGCGCTGGGTGTGGACCAACGGCGGCCCCAGCCGGTCGAGTTTGCGGCGCAGATAGCTGATGTACGTGGCGACCACGGTGTCGTCCCCGCCGAAGTCGTAGGACCAGACATGGTCGAGGAGCTGGGCACGGGGCACGACCCGTCCGCCGTGCAGCATCAGGTAGCGCAGGAGGCGGAACTCGGTGCGGGAGAGGTCGATCGCGGTACCGGCCCGGCGCACGGCGTACGTGGCCGTGTCGAGCTCCAGATCGGCCACGCGCAGGACCGGGTCGGCCCGGTCGGTTCGTCTGGTGCGGCGCAGCACGGCGCTGATACGGGCCGCCACCTCGTCGAGCCCGAAGGGCTTGGTGACGTAGTCGTCCCCGCCGGCGGTGAGGCCCTTGACCCGGTCGGCGCGGGCGTCGCGGGCGGTGAGGAAGATGACGGCGTGCGGCAGGCCGTCGGCGCGCAGGCGCCGCATCACGTCGATGCCGTCGCCGTCCGGCAGCATCACGTCGAGGAGGATCAGCTCGGGCAGGAAGTCACGCGCTCGCGTCAGGGCCTCCTGCGCGGTCGCGGCCGTCCGGACCTCGTAGCCGATGAAGCGGAGGAAGCGGCCGACGCTGTCCAGGATCGCCGGTTCGTCGTCGACCAGCAGGAGCCGTCCCTGCCGGGGTGACGGCTCGCCCTGCGGGGCGGCGGTCCCCGGGGACGTGCGATCGCTCATCTGGATGTCTCTGTCTCTCCTGGTGGTACGGGGTGACGCCTCCCCGGGCCGTACGGGGTGACGCCTCCTCTGTCGTACGCGTTGAGGCCTCTCCCGGTTGTACGTGGTGAGGCCTCTCTCGGTTGTACGCGGTGATGCCTCTCCCGGTTGTACGCGGTGAGGCTTCTCTCGGTTGTACGTGGTGAGGCCTCTCCCGGTTGTACGTGGTGAGGCGGGCCCGTTCGAGCATGCCCGACCGCTCGGCGGCGCTCCATGGGAGTTGTATGTGAAGACCGGTCGCACGGGGCCTTTTCCGCAGGGTGGACCGCGCGCCGTTCCTAGCGTGGAGCACGCGGGCAGCTCGCCCTTCCCCGCTTTCTTTTCCTTCTTTCCTTCCCTGACAGTCCGGGAGTCTTCGCGTGTCCACACTCTTGTACCGCCTGGGCCGTTTCGCCTACCGGCGGAAATGGTCCGTCATCGGTTCCTGGTGCGTCCTTCTCCTGGTGGCGGTGGCCGCCGCCGTGGGGCTGATGAAGCCGTTCGCCTCCGCGACGACCATCCCGGGTACGGAGGCGCAGCGCACCCTCGACGTGGTCCGGACGGAGTTCCCCGCCGACGACGGTCGCCTCACCGGGACGATCGTCTTCCGGGCTCCGGAGGGGCGGAGCCTCACCGAGGGGGGCGCGGGGCGGGCGGTGAGCACGGCCGTCCGCGAGGCCGCCGGCGTGTCCGGCGTGGCGTCGGCCGTGGCCCCGGCCGCCTCCGCCGGCACCGTGTCGGCGGACGGCGGGACGGGGATCGCCGGGCTGACCTTCGCGACCGAGCGGGGCGGCACGCTGCCCGAGGCCACGCGGCGGGGCGTCGAGGACATCGCCGCGGCGGCCCGGCGAACGGGGCTGGCGGTGGAGCTCGGCGGGGACGCCTTCTCGGAGGTCGAGATCAAGGTGGTCGGCCCCGGGGAGGCGGTGGGGGTGGTGATCGCCCTCGGTGTCCTGGTCCTCGTCTTCCGCTCCCTCCGTACCGCGATCGTCCCGGTCGCCACCGCGCTGGTCGGTGTCGCGGTCGGCGTGCTGGGTCTGCTGACCCTGACGAGCGTCGTCACGATGGACAGCACATCGGTCATCCTCGCGGTGATGCTCGGGCTCGCCGTCGGGATCGACTACGCCCTGTTCATCGTCTCCCGGCACCAGATCCAGGTCAGGGACGGCATGGACCCGGAGGAGTCGGCCGGGCTCGCCAACGGGACGGCGGGGGGTGCGGTGGTGTTCGCCGGCGCCACCGTCGTGATCGCCCTCGCGGCACTGGCCGTGGTGAACATCCCGTTCCTCACCGTCATGGGGCTGGGCGCCGCCGCGACCGTCGTCGTCTCCGTGCTGGTGGCCGTCACGCTTCTGCCGGCCGTGTTGGGTCTGCTGGGCGCCGCCGTCATCAGCGGTACGTCCGGTACGTCCGGTACGTTCAGTGCGTCCAGTACATCCAGTGCGTCCAGTACGGCGTGGGCGGCCACGGAAAGGGCTGCGGAACGGGCCTCGGAACGCGCCTCGGAACGCGCCGACCGCCGTACGGACCGGCCTGGCGCGGGCCGGCGCTGGGCCGCGCTGGTGGCCCGGCGCCGCTGGACCGTGCTCGTCGTGTCCCTCCTGGGCCTGGGCATCCTCGCCGTACCGGCGGCGGATCTCCGGCTCGGCCTCGGCGGGACGCAGGACCCCGACACCTCCGCTGCCCGCGCCCAGCAGCTCGTCGACGACGGGTTCGGGCCCGGGTACAGCGGCACGCTGGTCGTCCTGGTCCAGGGCGGGAAGCGGACCGTGCTCCCCGCCGCCCAGGAGTTCGCCTCGGCCGTGGGGAAACTGCCGGGCGTGGCGGCGGTCTCCCCCGTGGTTCCCGCCGAGTCCGGCGGCGCGGCCCTGATCAGCGTCACGCCGTCCAGCGGCCCGGAGACGGAGGCGACCCAGCGGCTGCTGGCCGGGATACGGCAGCTCCGTGAGCCGGTCGAGCGGCGCACCGGCACGGAGATCGACGTCACCGGTGCCACCGCGGTCAATATCGACGTGGCCGGCAAGCTCTCCGCCGCCCTGCCCGTGTACTGCCTCGTGGTGATGGGCCTGGCCCTGGTCCTGCTGACCCTGGTCTTCCGCGCGATCGCCATACCGCTGAAGGCCGCGCTCGGCTTCCTGCTGTCGCTGGGGGCCTCTCTGGGGGCCCTGGTGGCGGTGTTCCAGTGGGGCTGGCTCTCCGGCCTCCTCGGGATCAAGGACACCGGGCCGGTGCTCAGCTTCCTGCCGATCCTGCTGGTCGGCATCCTCTTCGGCCTGGCCATGGATTACGAGGTCTTCCTCGTCTCGCGGATGCGCGAGGAGTACGCGCACGGCCGGCCGCCCGTCCAGGCGATGATCCACGGGTTCGGGCACGGCGCGCAGGTCGTGACCGCCGCCGCGCTGATCATGATCGCCGTCTTCGGCTCCTTCGTCTTCGCGGACATGCAGGTCATCAAGGGAATGGGCTTCGCGCTGGGCATCGGGGTCCTGCTGGACGCGTTCGTCGTCCGCATGGCGCTCGTACCGGCCGTGCTGGCGATCCTCGGCGAGAGGGCATGGTGGCTGCCGCGCTCCCTGGGGCGGGCGCTGCCCGACGTGGACATCGAGGGGGAGCGGCTCACACGGCGGCTCACGCGGCGGCGGACTCCGGAGCAGACGCACGGCACCGGGCGCATGACATCATCTGCGGGAGTCAAGTGACCGGCCGCCCCTTCCGGTCCGCCCCGCCGGACCGGCGCGACAGCGAGGGCGAGGGCGAACAGGAACGGAATCGGAAACGGGAACGGGAACGGGAAGAGAACGGGATCCGGACATGACCAGAGAGGCGCCACCGGCCCAGGACGGGATACGGCGGCCCGGAGCGCCCGTCGGAACCCGGCCGGAGACGCTCCCGGAGACGCGGCCGGGGACCCGCCCAGGGACCCGCCCGGAGCCGCGGTGGACGCTACGGGCCGCCACGGCGGCGGACGTGGAGCCCGTGGCCGAGCTGAAGGCCGCCGTGATGCGGGCGGATCTGGTGCGGCTCGGGCGGTACGACGAGCACCGGGTGCGGCAGCGGCTGCGGGACTCCTTCTCCCTGGAGCACACCTCGGTCATCGTCGTCGAGGGCGATCGCGACGACCACGACGGGGTGGCCGGGTCCGTGACCGTGCGCCCCGTCCCCGGCGGGCTCGTGCTGGAGCACTTCTACCTCGCCGCGCGCCACCAGGGCCTCGGGCTCGGTTCCGCCGTCCTGCGTACGGTGCTGAAACGCGCCGACGAGCAGGGCCTCCCCGTCCGCCTCGTCGTCGTCCAGGGCAGCGCCGCGCGCCGGCTCTACGAACGCCACGGGTTCGCCCTGGAGTCCGAGGACCCGATCGACGTCACTCTGCTCCGCCCACCGCCCACACCCGGCGCCGTCGCCTCCTCCGGCCTCCACCCGCAGCACCTTCCCGCAGTGCCCGGAGTGCTCTCCCCCGAGGTGGTACACGCCCCGGCTGTCGGCGTAGAGCCGTACGAGCCATAACCCGCTCCCGCACCCGGGCGCCCCGGACGGCGCCACCGGGTCGGCGTTGAACGGCGGCGGAATCTCCGGGGCGCCGTCCCGGACCCCGACCCGGAGCCGGTGCGGTTCCCGGGCGCGGATACGCGGGGAGTACGGGCCCGGGGCGTGCTGCCCGCCGGGCGGTGCAGCCCGACCAGGCCCACGAGGTCGCGTTCGTCGACGCCGAGGCCCGGTTGAACCAGTACCGCATGCTCGTCGAGCGGCTGGACGGCATGGCCCTCCCGGAGGCCGAGTCCCGCGACTTCATCCACGAGATCGCCGAGAACCTGTGAACCTGTGAACCAGAGTCCGGGAAGGGGGAAAATCATGACGGCGTCCGCCTGGCAGAGGTCGTCCTGCTGCGCCCAGGGCGAGGCCTGTCCGAGCGTCGCCGTGGCGCGCGGAGCGCGGGGCAAGGGGATACGGGTTGCCGGGAGCGCCGGTCCCGCGCGCACCACCCTGGCGACCGGCCCGGTCACCGGGGCCACGTTTCTCCGTTCGGTGAAGGAGTCCGACAGCGATGACTGAACTGCCCGCCCCCGCGCCCGATCCCGCCACGCTCGAATGGGTCCGTGCCGCGCCCGAGGGGGATGACGGGGAAGGGCCCTGGATCGAGGTGGCCGCCGGGGCCGACGATCTCGTTCATCTCCGGGAGACCAGCGACCCCGACAACATCGTCACCACCACCCAGGTGAAGTGGGAGGCGTTCGTGAAGGGGGTCATGGCCGGGGAGTTCGACCACTTCGCCGAGTTGGAGGAGGACGCGGAGGGCGACGGCTCCCCGTCCTGAGGAAGCCGTCGCCCTCCGCCGCCGCCCTGCGACCGGCCCCGTACGGCGGGTTCTTGCGCGTCCGTACGGGGCCGGCGGGCCGGACAGGGGCGGGGCAGGGCCGGACAGGGGCGGGGCAGGGCAGGGCAGGTCAGCCGGTCTGGGTCACCTTGATGACCTTGACTTCCTTGCCGTTGATGATCCGGGTCTCCTGGCTGGTCATCGTGAACTTTCCGTCACGCGGGATGAGGACCTCCGACTCCTTGCCCCGGTAACGGGAGAGCGGGTCGATGTTGCGGCCGTTGCTCGTCTCGATTTCGAGCAGGACGTTCTCGCCGCCCGCGCCCCCTCCGCTCGCCCGGCCCAGGGCGGATTCCGCCTTGCCCAGGTCCGTGGACGTACTCAGGTACTCGGGGAACTGGACCTCGTCGCCGTTGAGGAACTGCTGGAGAACGTTGTCCGGCATGAACGTGCCCCGGTAGACGGTGAGGTCGGGCACCGGCGGCAGATGGCTCAGCGCCTCGTCCATCAACTGCACCTTGGCTTCCGGGTTCTTGAACGATCCGCGCGCGTTCCCGGTGCGCAGATAGCCGTTGAGGTCGGCGGCCCAGCTACCGGTGTAGTTGGCGATGACGAGCGCGTCCTGAGCCGTGAGGTTCTCGGTCAGCGGGTTCTTCTTGGCGATCTCCTCGACCTGCCGGGCCCACTCCTTGCTCGCGGCGGGGCCCGGCTTGTAGTCCGGGACGTCGTCCAGGGCGCGCATCGGGTCCCGGGTGGGGACCTTCTCGTTCTCCTGGTTGGGGTCGTCCTCGGGCGTGTCCTTGGGCTGGTCCTCGTTCTGGTCCTTGTTCGAGCAGTCGGCGCCCCCGCCCCAGGCCTGCTTGGCGGCCTCCTCGGCCTCCTCGTAGGTGCCGTAACCGGATACGCCGGAAGCGGCGGCCGACTTGCCTGCGGCGGCCATCTGCGACGCTACGGAGGTCTTGGTGCCGTTCTGGTTGGGGCCGGAGGTCTCGCCCGCCGCCAGGATGACGTAACCGGTGGAGACGAATCCGGTGGAGCCGAATCCGGTGGAGCCGAATCCGGTGGAGCCGAATCCGGTGGAGGTCGGGGCGGGGCCCATGCCGACCATGCGCTGGTTGTCGCAGTCGTCCTTGGGCGGGTCCGGGTGCTTCGGGTCTTCCGAGTCCTCGGGCTTGGGCGACTCCGGAGTCTCGTTGCCGCCGTTCGCGGTCCCACCGCTGTTCGAACCGCTGGAGCCGGAGCTGCCGGACGCGCCTCCGCTGCTGCCGCTCGCACCGCCCGAGTTGGAGCCGCCGGAGCTTGAACTGCCGCTCGCCCCGCCACTAGCCCCGCCACTCGCACCGCCGGAGCCGGAGGCCGAGCCGGAAGCCGAGCCGGAGGCCGAGCCGGAGGCCGATCCCGAACTCCCGGACACGCCGCCACTAGCCCCGCCGCTCGCACCGCCGGAGGCGGAACCAGAGGCGGAACCGGAGGCCGATCCCGAACTCCCGGACACGCCGCCACTGGCACCGCCACTCGCACCGCCGGAAGCGGAACCAGAACCGGAGCTGCCCGAGCTGCCCGAGTTTCCGCCGCTGCCGGAGCTGCCGGAGCTGCCGCTGCTGCCCGAGTTGCCTGAGCTTCCGCTGCTGCCGCTCGCGCCGCCCGAGTTCGTACCACCGGACGCCCCGCCGGAGCCGGAGGCGGCGCCCCCGCTGGCGCCCCCGCTGGCACCCCCGTTGTTGCCGCCGGTCGCCCCGCCGGAGCCGGTCGCCCCGCCGGAGCCCGTCGCCCCGCCGGAGCCCGTCGTACCGCCCGACGTCCCGCCGATCACTCCGGCTACGGCCCCGCCGTTGTCGTCTTCTCCGCTGCTGTTGCCGCCGTTCCCGTTGGCTCCGCCATTGGATCCGCCATTGGATCCGCCGGTGCTGCCGCCTGTCGCGCCCCCGGTCCCGGCCGTACCCCCGGAGGTGCCACTGGTGGTCCCGCCCGTGGTCCCGCCCGTATTGCTCCCGGTGGTCCCGCCGGTCACCGCCCCGCCGGTCGCCCCGCCCCGGTCGCCGCCCGAGTCCCCGCCGTTCGCGCCGCTCCCTGACGCGCCGCTGCCGCTCGCGCCGCTGCCGGAGGTCCCGCTGCCCGACGTACCGCCGTCGGCGTTGCCCCCGGTCGCCGTACCACCCGCCGTGGTACCGCCGTTGTCCTCGCCCCCGGTCGCGCCACCGGTCCCGGCCGTACCACCGGTCCCGGCCGTACCACCCGTCGCGCCGCCGGTGGTGGTGTCACCCGTCGTACCACTGTTCGCGCCGCCGTTCGCACCGCCGTTCGCGCCACCATTCGCGCCGCCCGTCGCGCCACCGTTCGCGCCGCCCGTCGCACCCCCGGTCGTCGTCTCACCGGCCGTCTCACCGGCGGTCCCGCCACTGGCCCCGCCGCTCCCCGTCGTACCGCCCGTCGAACCGGCCGCCGAGCACGACGTGCCGCCCCCGAGGTTGCAGACGGCCTCCTCCAGCCGGCCGGTCATCCGGCCCGCGATGCCGCCCGTGACCATCGCCAGCATGATCACCGAGACGACCAGGACCATGCCCAGATACTCCACGCCCGTCTGGGCCCGGTCGCTCCGCCGGAAGAGCATGCGCGAGACGGAGAACTCCGAGATGCGCTCCCGCAGGCCCTTCGTGGAGGGCTGCCCGCCCGACCACGTACGGGTCTCGGGCCGGGTGAGGAAGACCAGCGTCGCCAGCGGCAGCACCAGTTGGCTGAGGCCCTGCGCCGAGCCCCCGGCGACGTTGACCAGGCCGCCGCCCGCCAGCCACACCTGGGTCGCGACCAGGCCGGCCCAGACGCGCAGGGCGCCCTCGCGGAGGTGCCGGAGGAGGACCCAGGCCAGGATGCCGGGCGTCGCCGCGTACAGCGCCAGGGCGAAGAGTTTCAGGGTCATCAGGCCGGTGGCCACGGCGTCGACGGTCACGCTCAGCGTGCCCACGACCGTGAGCCCGAACAGCACATGGAGCAGCACGCGCGCGGCGCGGAGGGAGGGCGGCATGGGGGTGCGTTCGCGCCGGTCCCTGAGGTGCCGCGCGAACCGCGCGTACCCCGTGAACTGCCTGAACCGCGCGAAGACACCCGCGGCACCCGAGTGCGCCTGGAGACCGAGCCCGGACACGTGACTCACCCAACACTTCTTGTATGTAAGTGAATTGACTCGCACTCGCACACCCGCGCGAGTTCCCCCGGAGCACCGGCAGGGTAGGCCCCCCGCGGTACCCGCCGACAGGGCCCGTGGGCCCAACGCCCGGGCCCAATGGGGGCGATGCCCCTTGCCCCTGCGGGCCATCGGGGCGGGCGACACCGGCGGGCCATCCGACCGCTGTCTGTCGGCCATCCGCCGACCGCCGGGTCTTGCGCCCCCATTCACCGCGGGCTACGAGAGTGCCGGGACGGGTGCGTCGGTTCCGTCGGTCATCCCCGTCTGCCGCATGTCGCACCAGGTTTCCCGGGCCTCTTCCCTCCCCCCTCCCTCTCCCCCTCCCTCTCTTTTCCTTCTCCTCCCTTGGAGCGGTCGGCATGAATCAGTCCATCGGACGACGCGGACTCCTGGTGACGGGAGCCGCCGGCGCGCTTACGTTGAGCACCGTGAGCTTCGCCCAAGCCAGCACCCCCAGCCCCAGCCCCAGCCCCGGCACCGGCGGCAGCAGCGGCACCGGAACCGGCGGCACCATGACCAGAACCGTCCGCGGCACCCTCCCCACCGGCTCCCCCGACTTCGTCTACCTCCCCGTCGAAGTGCCCCGTGGCGTCAACCAGATCCATGTCGCCTACTCGTACGAGCGCGTACAGGTCCCGGCCGGCACCGCGGGCAACGCCCTCGACATCGGCCTCTTCGACTGGCGCGGTACGGAGCTGGGCGGCCCCGGGTTCCGAGGCTGGTCCGGCGGGGCACGCACCGAGTTCTTCGTACGGGCCGACGCGGCCACCCCCGGCTACCTCCCGGGCCCCGTCCGCGCGGGCACCTGGCACATCGCGCTGGGCCCGTACACCGTCGCGCCCCAGGGGCTGCCGTACGAGGTCACCATCACCCTCACCACCGGCGCCCCGGGCACCACCCCGACCCCCGTCCACCCGCCGCAGCGCGCCAAGGGGCGGGGCAGGGCCTGGTACCGGGGCGACTGCCATCTGCACTCCGTGCACTCGGACGGCGGGCGCACCCCCGCCCAGATCGCCGCGCTCGCCCGCGCCGCCGGGCTCGACTTCATCAACACCAGCGACCACAACACCTCCTCCGCGCACTCCGCCTGGGGCGGCCTGTGGGGCGACGACCTGCTGATCCTCACCGGCGAGGAGGTCACCACCCGCAACGGCCATGTGCTGGCGCTCGGCACGGAACCCGGCACGTTCGTCGACTGGCGGTACCGCGCCCGCGACAACCGCTGGGGGCGCTTCGCGCGCGAGATCTCCCGGGCCGGCGGCCTCGTCGTCCCCGCCCACCCGCACGGCACCTGCATCGGCTGCAACTGGAAGTTCGGCTTCGCCGAGGCCGACGCCATCGAGGTCTGGAACGGCGCCTACACCCCGGACGACGAGATCTCCCTCGCCGAATGGGACAACTCCCTGGTCGCCGCCGTCCGTTCGGGTCGCGCCAGTGGTACGGGGCCGAACTGGACCCCCGCCATGGGCAACAGCGACGCGCACCGCGACCCCGACCCGGTCGGCACCCCGCAGACCGTCGTCCTCGCCGACGAACTCAGCCGTACCGCGATCCTCGCCGGGCTCCGCGCCGGCCGCAGTTACGTCGCCGAGTCCGCTCAGGTCTCGCTCTCCTTCGGCGCCGCGGGCGGCCGGGGGCACCACGCGGGCATCGGCGAGCGGCTCCGGGTCCCGGCGGACGCGCCCGTGACCGTACGGCTGGAGGTGACCGGGGCCCCCGGGTGCACCGCGTCCTTCGTCACCGACCAGGGGCCGCTGTACAGCACGGCGCTCCCGGAGTCGGGGGCGGGCACGGTGGAGTGGACGACCACCGCCTCGTACGCCGCGTATGTACGGGCCGAGGTGCGGCACGCCCCGAAGACGGCCGGGCTGCCGGGGGCGCTGGCGGCCTTCACCAACCCGGTGTTCCTCGGGGAGTAGGAGCAGGGAAGCGGGCGACGGGACGTTCCCGGGAAGCGGGCGACGGAACGTTCCTCGCCGCACGGCGCGGGCGACAGAACCCGGCGCTCCGTTTCGGACGGGGCGGAGGAGGGGGAGGGTGTAGGGAGACCAAGAGGGAGGCGGTGGGGGCCACTCCGCCCCTCGCTCGCCCCGTAGCGCTTCGGCCACAGGTGGTACCGATCCTGTCGAGGGGCTGTGCAGAGCCTGTCTCGCTGCTGACGCACAGCCATCGACAGGGCAGACTGTCGGGGGCGATACCGGTGAGTGGCGGGCAGGGGGAGTTATGGGCCTCGATGGCGGACCGCGCGTGCCGGAGCAGTGGGCTCCGGTCGTACCGAACGGCAGAGAACCGAACGGCACAGAACCGAACGGCGCCGAACCGAACGGCTCACAGCAGAACGGCTCAGGGCAGCAGAGCTCAGGGCGGAACGGCTCAGGGCCGAACGGAGCGGACAGGACCGGCGCGGACGGGACCGGTACGGAGCGGACCGGCGCGGACAGGAACGGTACAGAGCGGACCGGCGCGGACAGGAACGGTACGGAGCGCACCGGCGCCGACAGGAACGGTACTGAGCGGACCGGCGCGACCGCGACCATCACGGCCGGCCGGCGGGTCCGGAGCAAACGGGGCGGCCGGGCCGGCCAGGCCAACGCGGCCGACAAGGACATCAGCGGCAAGGCCGACTCCACCGTCTCCGGCGCGCCCAACGAAGCCCCCCGCGCGCCCCGCGCCTCCCACCTCCGCTTCAGCGTCCTCGGCCCGGTCCGCGCCTGGCGGGACGGCGAGGCGCTGCCGCCCGGTTCGCCGCAGCAGCGGGCGCTGCTCGCCTCGCTCCTGCTCCGCGACGGCAGGACCGCCACCGCCGCCGAACTCATCGACGGGCTCTGGGGCGACGAGCCGCCCTCGCAGGCGCTGGCCGCCGTCCGTACGTACGCCTCCCGGCTCCGCAAGGTGCTCACCCCGGGCGTGCTGGTCAGCGAGTCCGGCGGCTACGCGCTGCGCACCGCGCCCGACGCCCTCGACCTGAACGTGGCCCAGGAGCTGGCCGCCGACGCCGACAAGGCGCGCGCCGCCGGGGACCGTTCGCAGGCGCGCTCGCTGATCAGCAAGTCGCTCAACCTCTGGGACGGCGAGACGCTGGCCTCCGTGCCGGGCCCGTACGCCGAGACCCAGCGCACCCGCCTGGAGGAGTGGCGCCTCCAGCTCACCGAGACCCGGCTCGATCTCGATCTGGAGGTCGGCTGCCATACGGAGGCCGTCTCCTCGCTGACCGCGCTCACCGCCGAACACCCGCTCCGCGAACGCCTGCGCGAGCTGCTGATGGTGGCGCTCTACCGGAGCGGGCGGCAGGCGGAGGCGCTCGCCGTCTACGCGGACACCCGCCGGCTCCTCGCCGACGAGCTGGGCGTGGACCCGCGCCCCGAACTCTCCGAACTCCAGCGCCGGATCCTCCAGGCCGACGAGGATCTCGCCCACCCGCCGGAGCAGCCCGAGCCGGTGCACTCCGTGCCGCGCCCGGCCCAACTGCCCGCGACCGTACCTGACTTCACGGGGCGCGAGGCGTTCGTACGGGAGCTGGGGAACCGGCTGGCCACCGCCGAGGGCTCGGTCATGGCGGTCTCCGCGCTCGCCGGGATCGGGGGCGTCGGCAAGACGACGCTCGCCGTCCATGTGGCGCACGCGGCGCGCGGGCACTTCCCCGACGGGCAGTTGTACGTGGACCTCCAGGGCGCCGGGCCCCAGGTGGCCGAGCCCGAGGCGGTACTGGGCTCCTTCCTGAGGGCGTTGGGCACCCCGCCCGACGAGATCCCCCCCACCCTGGACGAGCGGGCCGCGCTCTACCGCTCCACGCTCGCCGGGCGGCGCGTCCTCGTGCTGCTCGACAACGCCCGCGACGCCGCCCAGATCCGCCCGCTGCTGCCGGGGACGACCGGGTGCGCGGCGCTGATCACCAGCCGGGCCCGGCTGGTCGACCTGGTCGGCGCGCACCTCGTCGACCTCGATGTGATGTCGCCGGAGGAGGCGCTTCAACTCTTCACCCGTATCGTCGGTTTCGAACGGGTCAGCAGCGAACGCGAGGCGGCCCTCGACGTGGTCGCCGCCTGCGGCTTCCTCCCGCTGGCCATCCGGATCGCGGCCTCCCGGATCGCCTCGCGCCGTACCTGGACGGTCTCCGTCCTCGCCGCGAAACTCGCCGACGAGCGGCGCCGGCTCGACGAGTTGCAGGCGGGCGACCTCGCCGTCGCGGCCACCTTCGAGCTGGGATACGGGGCGCTCGACCCGGCGCAGGCGCGGGCGTTCCGGCTGCTCGGCCTCGCCGACGGCCCCGACCTCTCGCTGGCGGGCGCCGCCGCCCTGCTCGACCTGCCGGTGCGGGAGGCGGAGGACCTGCTGGAGTCGCTGGTCGACACGTCCCTGCTGGAGTCGGCGGCGCCGGGCCGCTACCGCTACCACGATCTCGTACGGCTCTACGCGCGTGCCTGCGCCGAGCGCGACGAGCGGGACCCCGAGGAGCGGCGCGCCGCGCTCTCCCGGCTGCTGGACTTCTATCTCTCCACCTCGGCGCGGGTGTACGCGCTCCAGCGGCCCGGGGACCGGCTGGTCGAGCACCTGGCGCCGACGGCGTACCAGGGGCTGGCCTTCACCGACCGGCACGACGCCCAGGACTGGCTGTACGCGGAGGCCAACTGCGTGCTGGCCTGCGTACGGCAGCACGCCTCAGACGCCGTACGGCGGGAAGGCGCCCCGGACGGCTCCCTGCTCCGCCGCGCGGTGGACCTGCTCTGGGCCTCGCTGGACCTCGGCGAGTCCGGCGCCAACTCCAGGGAGTACGAGGCCACGGCGCGGGCGGTGCTCCGCGCGGCCCGGGGGCTCGGCGACGACCGGGCGGAGGGCCGGGCGCTGATCACGCTGAGCAACGCGCATCTGGTGACGGGCCGGTTCGACCAGGCCGACGAGCAGACGCGGCAGGCCATCGCCCCGGCCGAACGCGCCGGTGACCGGCTGACCTTGTGCTGGGTGAGCAACCTGCGCGGGATCATCGCCGTCTACCAGAACAGGTACGAGGACGGCGAGACCCTGCTGCGGGCGGCGATCGACGACTTCCGCGCCGAGCGGAACGCGCCGGGCGAGGCGTCCGCGCTCTGCAACCTTTCCCGGGCCCAGCTCGCCCTGGGACGCACCCAGAGCGCGGTCTCACTGGCCAGGGAGGGCATCAGGATCTACGACCGGATGGGGAACGCGCTGCGGGCCGCGAACGCCCGGTACGCGCTCGCCCTGGCGCTCACCAAGAGCGGCCGGCTCACGGACGCGGCACAGGCGCTGACGGAGGCTCTGGAGAGCTTCCGGGACAGCCGGCAGCGGCTCTGGGAGGGCATGACGCTCTTCCGGCTCGCCGAGGTCGACCTGGCGGCGCGGCGGCCCGCGCAGGCCGCGTCGAACGCGGAGATGGCGCTGACGGTGCTGCGCGGCATCGGCGGCGAGTGGCGGCGCGGCCAGGTGCTGACCGCGCTGGGGCGGGCGCTGGACGGCATAGGGCAGACGGGGCGCGCCCAGGTCTGCTGGCAGGAGGCGCTGGACATCTTCGAGGAGCTGGGGTCGCCGGAGGCGGCGGAGGTGCACGGGCTGCTCGGCTCGTCGGCTGCGGCGTAGGCATACGGCTGTGGTCTGCGCGTTCATCAATCGTTTAGCGGTGCACGGCATTGTCTTCCCCGTCGAAGCCGTTGCAACGGGGGGCAGACGGTTCGATGTGAGGCCGAACCCTTAGGGTGGGCGGCCTTGAGACGCCCGTCCGGCCTCAATCGGGGGATCGGCCGGACGGGCCTCATGCCCCGTCACACCGCTCACAACGAGGGAGATCCGGCCATGAGCGAGAAGAAGACCGAGCAGCTCACCAAGAACGAGGACTCGAACGTCACGGGCGAGTCGGAGACGACGCCCAAGCCGACGGACACCCACATCACCAGCGGGGACGTCACCACCCAGGACACGCACATCACCAGCGAGCCTGCCTGATCACATCGCTGCGCCTCTCTGACGGGGGCCGACGGCCGCGGCGGCGCGGAGGGGGAGCCGCCGCGGCCGTGTCATGTCCGGAGCCCGGTGCGGAAGCCCGGGCCCCGCTTACCGTCGGCGCGTGGACGGTTGCGGCAGTGCCTACCGGAAAGAATTTCGATATGACACCTCAGACAACGCTCGTCAAGAGAATCCTGGTCACCGCGGCGCTGGTCGTCGTCGCGGGAGCGGGAGCGGCGTCCCCGGCCCTCGCACAGGGCACCAGCGGCGCCGTCGACCGGCCCCAGGACAACCATGCCGGCGTCGAGCCGCAGGACATCCACATCACCTGAGCCACCCACGCGCGTGACACCCGGAACACCCGGAACACCCGGAATATTCGGGACATTCGAGATACGCGAGCACCGGAGCGACACGAGAGAGGGCCGAGCGATCCGCTCGGCCCTCTCTCGTATGTGCTCCCGTACGGGCTCGGTACGCGCTTCCGTCCCGCCGTTCAGGCGGCGCGCGACGCGCTCGCCTCGCACCGGCCGACGTCCGCCACCCGCGCCGGGGTGTCCATCGCCACCTTCACCGTCGTCGTCTCGCCGCCCGGGAGTTCGGCCTCCGTCCCGCCGGTGTCGACGACGCTCCCGGTCGCGTCCGTGAACGTCACGTCGACGTCGTAACGGCCGGAGCGGCCCCGTGGGACCTCCACCTCCACCTTCGCGTACGGGACACCCGGGCCGGCACAGGTGATCACGCGCGCCGTGACGCGCTCCTTCTTCTTCGCCCGCGAGGATCCGCCCGAGGCGGACCGGTCGTCCGAGGCGGACCGGTCGTCCGAGGACGAGAACGTGTCGTCGTTGCTCTTACGGGACGACGAGCAGCCGCCGCCCCCGCTGTCACCGTCCGAGGAGCCCCCGCTGCCGTGCCGGCCGCTCTTCGCCGACGAGAACCCCGTCAGAGCCAGTACCACCGCGACCAGAACAGCCGCGAACTTCAGACGCCGACGCACCACAGTCGAGTCACTCCCCCGTTGCCTACGTACTACTGCTCAGCGCGCCGCTACCCGGCGCCGCTTCACGTGCCGCACATGAACCTGTCAAGCGCGAGGGCATACCCTAACAGCGCGCTCCGACAGCGTCGGGCGCCACATGGCGCACCCCGGGTACCCGGCGTACCGTCGGCACCTGGGGCCGGATTCCGCACAGCCAAGGAGGCCGGGCGATGGTCCGCAACATCTTCGGTTCGATCCTCGCGCTCGCCGGGGCCGCCGCCGCGGTCTACGGGCCGTTCCTGGCCTGGAACGACGGGAGAACCGGCACCTCGTACCGGATCGCCGATCTCTTCAACGGCGTGACTCCGAACGGGTCACCGGTCATCACCTCGCTGCTGCTCCCCTTCGCCTTCGCCGCCCTGCTGACGCTGATCGGGGTGGTGACGCGGGCGCGTCCGCTGATCGCGCTGGCCGGGCTGACCGTGCTCGGCTTCACCGTCCTGTGGTTGGTGCGGCAGGGGCAGGCGGCGGGGAGCCTCACCATCAGCGGCGGCCCGACGGGGCTGGGCGCGGGCGTCGGGTACACGGCGGGCGGCGGGGTGGCGCTGCTGCTGGCGGCGGTCCTGATGGCGGGCCGGCGCCGGTCGGAGTGGCGGGACCGGGAGGACCGGGAGGAGAACGAGCCTCTGCCCCCGCCGTCCGGGGGCGTGAGCGGCACCGGACGGCCCCCGCCGTACGAGGAGTACACGCCCCCGGACTACGGCGACCCGGGCTTCGGCCGGCCGGGCGGCCAGGGCGGCTACGGACAGCAGGAGGGGTACGGCCAGGGGTACGGGGAGCGGCCGTACGGTGATCAGCGGTACGGCGACCAGCGGTACGAACCCGCCCCCTGGACGGGACAGGAGCCGGGACAGGGCCCGGGGTCCGGGCAGGCGCACGACGGCGACACCCAGTCCCTGCCGGTCACCGGCCGCTGGTACGAGGAGGGCACGGGCCCCCAGGACCCCGGCCCCGGCCGCCGCCGCTGAGCGGCCCCGCGCGCCGCGCCCGCCCCGCGCGCGCCTCCGCCCCGTGTCCGTACGCCCCGCACATCCGTACGCCGCGTACGCCGCGCCGCGGGCCTCCGCGCGGGGGCGTCCCGCGACTCGGCGTGCCCCGCCCGGGTCAGCCGCGCCCCGTCGCCGTCCCCTTCACCGCGTCCAGCGCGTACACGCACCGGTCCTTGCTGCACGCGTACACCACGCCGCGCCGGGCCACCGGTGAGCCGGTGATCTCGCCGCCCGTGGCGAGCTTCCAGCGGAGCTGGCCGCCGCTCGCGTCCAGCGTGTAGAGCACGTGGTCGGCGGAGCCGAAGTGGAGCCGTCCCTCCGCGACGACCGGGGCGCCGATGACCTCGCCGCCCGCCGCGAAGCGCCACTTGGGCGTGCCGGTGACCGCGTCCAGGGTGTAGAGGGCACTGCCGCTGCCGACATGGACATTGCCGTCGGCGACGAGGACCGGCTCGATCGACTGCCGGGACTCGGTGGCGATCCGCCAGCGGTCCTTGCCGGTGGTCGCGTCCAGCGCGTACACCGTCCCCAGGTAGTCCGCGAGGTAGACACCGCCGCCCGTGACGGCGGGGCCCGGCGCGAAGGCGGGCGGGGAGAGGAAGACGGCGGGCGCCTCGAAGTGCCAGCGGACATGGCCGCTGACGAGGTCGATACAGAGCACCCGGGGTCCCGCCGAGACGTACAGATAGCCGTCGGAGGCGGGGGTCACCCGGACCGGGACGCCGCCGCAGGAGGCCGCGTCGCCGATCGGGTACGACCAGAGCTCGGTGCCCGAACGGGCATCCAGCGCCTGGAGCCGGGCGTCCTTCCAGACGAAAACCGTGCCCTCGTGGACCGTCGGCCCCGACTCCGGGGTCTCGAAGTCCGTCTGGGCGCCCGCGATCTCCCAGAGCCGCTCGCCGTTGGACGCCTCCCACGCCTGGACGCCGCCGCCGCGCGTGCCGGTGACGACCGTGCCCCGGTCGACCTTGAGGGAGTAGACCCAGGAGGTGGTCTGGAGCCGCCAGCGCTCGGCGCCGGTCGCGCCGTCGAGCGCGTAGAGCGTCGGGCCGTCGGAGGCGTGGATACGGCCGCCCGCCACCGCCATCGCCCAGGCCACGTCGCGGGTCTTGAACTGGCGGCGCCCGCTGCCCACGTCCAGCGCGTGGACCTCGAAGGAGGTGACGTAGAGCAGGTCGCCGTCGACGACCGGGGTGCCCCACACGTCGTTGGACATCCGGAACCGCCAGGGCCGCCAGCGCGGCGGCGCGGCCGGCAGGTCCGGCGGGTGGGCCGGGACCGGCAGCCCCGGCATGGGCGGGTGCGGCTGGGTGGCGGCGCCGACGCCGAACGGCGGCTCCGGGGCCAGCGCGCCGCCGGGCGGGCGGACCCAGCCGGTGGCGGCGCCCGCGTCCGCGACGGCGTGCGCGTCGGCGACCCGGGGCCCGGGGCCGATCGGGACGGGCGCGCCCGGGAGCCGCACCGGGCCGAGCGAGGGCGCGGCGGCCGGCAGCGGGGCGGCGGCCTGGAGCGCGGGAAGCCCCGCGCCCGCCTGCTGGCCCGGGCCGGGTCCCGGCGGCCCGGCGTGCGCGGCGGCGGGCGCGGCAGGGGCGCCGCCGTCGGGGCGCCAGGCGGCGTCCCAGTCCGGCATCTGCGCGGGCCGGGGCGGCGGCTGGTGCGCGGGCTGCGGGGGGACGGGCGCGGGACGCGAGGGCGCGGGACGCCCCTCGTAGTAGCGCTCCTCGATCATCGCGGTGGCCGAGGCAGGCAGCCACGCCGAGGCCGTACCGCTGTCGTTGTCGCCCGAGGCGAAGAGGTGCGGAGCGAGCTGCGCCTGGAGATCGGCGGGGGTGGGGCGCAGCCCGGCGTCCATCTGCATACAGGACTCGATGAGGGGTCTCAGCTCGTCCGGCAGCCCCGTCAGGTCCGGGCCCTCGCGGAGCAGCATGAAGACCGTCTCGACCGGGTTGGCGCCGTGGAAGGGGGCGTGTCCGGTGGCGGCGAAGACAAGGGTGGAGCCGAGCGAGAAGATGTCGCTGGCGCCGGTCACGCTACGGGAGTCCCTGGCCTGTTCCGGGGACATGTAGGCGGGGGTGCCGACGGCGACGTTGGTCATGGTCAGCCGGGTGTTGGAGACACCGGAGGCGATCCCGAAGTCGATCACGCGGGGGCCGTCCTCGACCACCAGCACGTTCGACGGCTTCAGGTCGCGGTGGACGAGGTTGGCCCCGTGGATCGACTGGAGCGCCTCGGCGATCCCTGCGGCCAGCCAGCGCACCGCCTGCGCGGGCATCGGGCCGCACTGATTCACTATCTCCTCCAGCGACGGCGCGGGCACATACGCCGTGGCCAGCCAGGGCACGGCGGCCCGTGGATCGGCGTCGACCACGGCGGCCGTGTAGAACCCGCTGACGGCGCGGGCCGCCTCCACCTCGCGGGTGAACCGGACCCGGAAGAGCTGGTCCTCGGCGAGTTCGGTACGGACGGTCTTGATCGCCACGCGGCGGCCGGACGCCGACCGAGCGAGATAGACCAGCCCCATGCCGCCGGCCCCGAGGCGCCCCAGCACCTCGAAAGGGCCGATACGCCGCGGGTCGTGCTGCGTGAGCTGCTCCACTTGCCTGCCACCTCCCCGTACGGGCCACAAAGGTACGGCCCCGTGCCGCCTGATTCTTCCTGCCGGAGGCGGCGGTTGCGAACCCGGGGGCGGATCGGGGTGTCTCGTACCGATCCGGACAACCGCGCACCACGCGCCGCCGCGACGCCCGCGTACACAGAGGATTGTCCCCCGGGTCACCGGCCGAAGTCCCGCCGCCCGCTAATCCCCGGTGCGTTTCCAGCCCCGCAGCCACTTTCTGCCCGCCTCGGGCTCTGATACGGATCCCGGCCCCGATTCCGTCAGGGATTCCCCCGCCGCTTTCCCCTTTTCCCCGGCGGCCGGCTCCCCTGGTCCTCCGCCCGGCGGCCCCGCTTCCCCGCCCGGCGGCTCCCCTGGTCGGCGCCCCTGTCCCCGCTCCCGCTCCCCCGCTCCGGCCGCCGCCGGTTCCGCCGCCCCGGCGCCGCGCTCCTCCAGTACGGCGAAGGAAGCGCCCTGGTCGTCCACGAGGACCGCCATCCGTCCGGACGCGATGTCGAACGGCGGCGCCGTGATCCGGCCGCCCAGCCGGACCGCCGTGCCCGCGGTCCGGTCGCAGTCGGCGACGGCGAAGTAGGTGAGGAAGTGGCCGGGCAGCTCCGCGGGGAAGGCGTCGGTGATCACGCTGCGCCCGCCGATCGCGCCCGCCCCGCCCGGGGGCGCGCCCGCCGGGGTCCAGAGCCGGAAGTCGATGTCGGAGTCCCCGGGCACATCCGTGCCCCGGAAGCCGAAGACGCCCTCGTAGAAGGGGTCCACCCGGTCCTTGTCCCGGGTGTAGACCTCGGTCCAGCAGAAGGAGCCCGGCAGCCCCTTCCGCTCGAACCCCGCGCCGTCCCCGGTCTGCCAGATCCCGAAGACCGCCCCGGCCGGGTCCGCAGCCTGGGCCAGCACCCCGGCGCGCCCGGCCGCCGCCGGCCCCCTGACCAGCCGGCCGCCCGCCTCCTCGATCCGGGCGCTCAGCGCGACGGCGTCGCCGGTCGCGAAGTACACCCCCCACACCGTGGGCATCCGGCCGTCCCGCTTCGCCCCGAGCCCCGCGACCCGCTTCCCTTCGCTGAACGCCTCCGCGTACCGCCGGTACTCCACGAGCCTGGCCTCCGCGTCGGCGGCGGCGCCGAAGGTCCAGCCGAACAGCTCCCCGTAGAAGCGCTTGCCCGCCTCCAGGTCGGGCAGGGAGACCTCGACCCAGCACGGCGTGGACTCGGCGAATGCGGCCATGACCCGGATCCTTCCTTCCCCGAGCGTGTGGCGCCCGTCACAGCAAAGCTAATGCGGGTTGGCCGGAAACGCACCGGAGAGCCTGGGAGACATCAACAGCGACAGAGCGGACGAAATCGAACAACCAGTCCATCGTCCCAGGGTGAAACGACCGCCACCCCAAGTTATCCACCGAACTCATCCACAGGCTGTTGATAACACTAATCCCTGTGGATAACTCGCTCAGGGGCTCCGTCGGGACCCTGTCCGGTCCCCGCCGGGGACCCGGCCAGGAACCCCGCCGGGGACCCCGCCAAGGACCCCGCCGGAAACCCTCCCGGACCCCCCTCCGGCACCCGCCCGCGCCCCCGCGAGAGATGGCCGATTCCCCATTTGCACTCGGCCAAATCGCGCTCCGATCACCCCTCGGTAAGCTGACGGCATGACAGGACAAGTGCGCACCGTCGACGGCCGCGTGGCCGGTCGACGCGGGCAGGCGACGCGGCAGAAGCTGCTCGACTGCCTCGGCGAGATGCTCAGCTCCTCGCCGTACAGAGACGTGAAAGTCATCGATGTGGCCCGCAGGGCGGGCACTTCACCAGCCACCTTCTACCAGTACTTCCCGGATGTGGAGGGCGCCGTCCTCGAAATCGCCGAGGAAATGGCCAAGGAGGGAACCGGGTTGACCACCCTGGTCTCCGGCCGCTCCTGGGCCGGCAAGGCCGGGTGGCAGACGGCGGAGGAGCTTGTCGAGGGGTTCCTCGACTTCTGGCGCAAACACGACGCCATCCTCCGGGTGGTCGACCTGGGCGCCGCCGAGGGCGACAAGCGGTTCAACAAGATCCGGATGAAGATCCTCAACTCGGTGACCAACTCCCTTACGGAATCGGTCGCCGAGCTCCAGTCCAAGGGCCGCGTCGACAAGGACGTCAACCCGGCGGCGGTGGCCGGCGCGCTGGTGGTCATGCTCGCCTCGGTCGCCTCGCACCAGAAGGGGTTCCAGAGCTGGGGCGTGAAACAGGCCGAACTGAAGCCGAACCTCGCCCTGTTGGTCCATCTCGGCCTGACCGGCAGGAAGCCGACGAAATAGCGCGCTGAAACGATCCGGCACCGGGCCGGAGGGCACGTACGGGCGTGCCCGCCCACTGTCCTGTCACGCCGACGGGGTCCCCCGCCGCCGCTCCCGGCGCGGACCGACCCCGTCGGCGTTCCCGTACCCGGGCCCGCGAGGCCCGTGCCCCCACCGGCGCTCCCCCCACCCCCCCGCGTGACCGATTCGCAACCGGTTTCCCCTCCTTCCGGAACCGAACGGCCCCGCGACGCCATACGCTCAGTTCTCATGTCTGCCGCTTTCGACCTCACCGACGACCGCCCCGTGTATGTCATCGGCGGTGGCCCCGGCGGGCTCGCCGCCGCCGCGTGCCTGCGGCAGCAGGGCGTACGCGCCGTCGTCCTGGAGAAGTCGGACGCCGTCGGCGCGTCCTGGCGCGGCCACTACGAGCGGCTCCGCCTGCACACCACCCGGGCCGGCTCCGCGCTCCCCGGACTCGCCGTGCCGCGCTCCTTCGGGCGGTGGGTGCGCCGCGCCGACGTGGTGCGCTATCTGGAGAAGTACGCCGTCCACCACGGCCTGGAGATCGTCACCGGCGTCGAGGTCACCCGTGTCGAACGCGCCCCCGACTCCGCCGACTGGCTGCTGCACGCCACCGGCGGACGGCAACTGACCGGGCGCGCGGTGGTCGTGGCGACCGGTTTCAACCACACGCCCCGGCTCCCCTCCTGGCCGGGCCGGGAGGCGTACGAGGAGGCCGGCGGCACCCTGCTGCACGCCGCCGCCTACCGCGAACCCGCCCCGTACGCCGGGCAGGACGTCCTGGTCGTGGGCGTCGGCAACACCGGCGCCGAGATAGCCGTCGACCTCGTCGAGGGCGGCGCGGCCCGGGTGCGCCTCGCCATCAGGACCGTCCCGCACATCCTGCGCCGCTCCACCCTGGGGTGGCCCACGCAGCGGACCGGCATCCTGATCCGCCGGCTGCCGACCCGGCTGGTCGACGGGGCCGCCGGGGTGCTGGCCAAGGTGGCGGTCCCCGATCTGAGCGCACAGGGGCTGCCGCGCCCGCGCACCGGTCTCTACACGCGGGCACGGCAGGGCGCGATCCCGGTGCAGGACGTGGGGCTGCTGAAGGCGGTACGGAAGGGGAGAGTCGAGCCGGTCGCCGCGGTGGACTCCTTCGAGGGGACCGAGGTCGTCCTCACCGACGGCTCCCGGATCTCCCCCGACGCCGTCATCGCGGCGACCGGCTACCGCCGCGCGCTGGAGGGCCTGGTGGGCCATCTGGACGTGCTCGACGAGCGGGGCCGCCCCCTCGTCCACGGCCGCCGCTCCCCCCAGCACGCCCCCGGCCTCTACTTCACCGGCTTCACCAACCCCATCAGCGGCAACCTCCGCGAGCTGGGGCTCGACGCCCCCCGGATCGCCAAGGCGATCGCCCGCCGCGACCGGAAGGCGGCGGCTACCCCGCGGCGGCAGCCTCCGCCGGCCGTCCCCGCCTGATCACCAGCGCCATCAGGGCTGCGACCGCGCACAGAGCGCCCGAGGCGTACCAGATCACGTCGTACGTGCCGAAGAGGTCCCGGGTCAGGCCGCCGACGAAGGCGACGACCGCCGCGCCGACCTGGTGCGAGGCGAGCACCCAGCCGAAGACGATGACGCTGTCCGCGCCGTAGTGCTCACGGCAGAGGGCGATGGTCGGGGGCACGGTGGCGACCCAGTCCAGCCCGTAGAAGACGATGAAGAAGACCATCGGGGGGTGGACGGCCGGCGCGAGCAGCATCGGCAGGAAGAGCAGCGAGAGGCCGCGCAGCGCGTAGTAGACGGCGAGCAGCCGGCGCGCCTCGAAGCGGTCGGTGAACCAGCCGGAGGCGACGGTTCCGACGACGTCGAAGACGCCGATGACGGCGAGCAGCGAGGCGGCGGCCGTGACGGGCATGCCGTGGTCGTGCGCCGCCGGTACGAAGTGGGTCTTGACCAGGCCGTTGGTGGAGGCGCCGCAGATCGCGAAGGTACCGGCGAGCAGCCAGAACGGCCCCGTACGGGCGGCCGAGAAGAGCACCGAGAGGGCGCGCCGGGCGGCGCCGGGCACCGGGGCGGGCTTCGGGGTGAACTCCGCGGCGCCGTACGGGGCGAGGCCCACATCGGCCGGGTGGTCGCGGAGCAGCAGCCAGACGAGGGGGACGACGGCGAGCGCGGTCAGCGCGACGGTGACGGCGGCGGGGCGCCAGCCGTGCGTCTCGACCAGCCAGGAGAGCAGCGGCAGGAAGACGAGCTGCCCGGAGGCGCCGGCGGCGGTCAGGATGCCGGTGACCAGGCCGCGCCGGGCCACGAACCAGCGGTTGGTGACGGTCGCGGCGAAGGCCAGCGCCATGGAGCCGCTGCCGAGGCCGACCAGGACGCCCCAGTAGAGCACCAGTTGCCAGGCCGTGGTCATCCCGACGGTGAGCAGCGCGCCGGCCGCGATCACGCTCAGCGCGACGGAGACGACCCGGCGGATCCCGAACCGGTCCATCAGGGCGGCGGCGAACGGCGCGGTCAGCCCGTACAGCGCCAGGTTGACGGAGACGGCGAACCCGATCGTCCCGCGCGACCAGGCGAATTCGCCGTGCAGCGGCTCGATCAGGAGCCCGGGGAGCGAGGCGAAGGCGGCGGCGCCGACGATGGTCACAAAGCTGACGGCGGCGACGAGCCACGCCCGGTGGATCCGGCCGGGCGCGCGCGGGGCCGGCCCGGGAGCGCCCCTCTTCGGGGAGGGCTCCGCCTGCGGGTTCACCGGGGTCACGTGGGTCACGTCCGCCAGCATCGGGCGTGGGATCCGGCCGTACGAGTGGCCGGAGGGACACCCTTCGCTAGGATCGGGCCATGCCCTCCCCGCACCGCGTCGTCGTCCTCGCCCTCCCCGGCGTCATCCCCTTCGAACTCGGCATCCCGCAGCGGATCTTCGGCGGCGCGCGAGCGGAGGAACGCGATGAACGGGGCGAGAGGGAGGAACGGGGTGAGAGGGAGGAACGGGGTGAGCGAGGCGGGAGAGACGAACGAGGCGAACGGGAGCCCCTCTACACCGTGGTGACCTGCACCGCCGGGGCCCCCGGCGCCGTCCCCACCGACGCCGACTTCTCGATCCTGGTGGAGCACGGCCCCGAGGCGCTGGCCGAGGCCGACACCGTGGTCGTCCCGGCCTCGTACGCGCTCGGCCCGGTCCGGACGCGCGGCGTGCTCACCCCGGAACTCGCCGCCGCGCTCGGCCGGATCCGGCCGGGGACCCGGCTGGTCTCGATCTGCACGGGCAGCTATGTGCTCGCCGCCGCCGGGTATCTGGACGGGCGGCCCGCCACCACGCACTGGGCCTCGGCCGCGGCGTTCCAGCGGCTCTTCCCGAGGGTCGCGGTCGACCCCGACGTGCTCTTCGTGGACGACGGCGACGTGCTCACCTCGGCGGGGGTGGCGGCCGGGATCGACCTCTGTCTCCATATCGTGCGCCGGGACCACGGGGCCGCCGTCGCCAACGCGGTGGCGCGCCGTTCGGTCGTACCGCCGCACCGGGACGGCGGCCAGGCCCAGTACGTCCGGCGCCCGCTCCCCGAACCGGGCACGGCGACCACCGGCGCGGCGCGGGCCTGGGCGCTGGCCCGGCTCCATGAGCCCATCCAGCTCCGGGACCTGGCCGAGCGGGAGTCGATGTCGGTACGGACCTTCACCCGCCGCTTCCGCGAGGAGGCGGGCGTCAGCCCGGGGCAGTGGCTGGTCCGCCAGCGGGTCGAGCGGGCCTGTCTGCTGCTGGAGTCGACGGACCTGTCGGTCGACCGGATCGCGCGGGACGCGGGCTTCGGCACCGCGCAGTCGATGCGCCAGCACCTCCAGGCGGCGGTGGGCGTCCCGCCGTCGGCCTACCGCCGCACCTTCCGCACCCGGACCGGTCCCCCGGATCCGGAGCCGGCCCCGGCCCCGGCCTCGGATCCGGCCCCGGCTCCGTAGGGGAGCGGCCGGAGGGCCGGCCGCGGGCGGCAGGGGCGCGGCGGCGGGCGGGACGGCCGGGGCCTCAGGCCGGGCGCGGGATGCCGTACGTGGGGTGGGGGTGGTACGGAGCGGAGCGGCGGGCCGGGGCCGGGGCCGGGGCGGGACGGGGGGTGTCCTGGGGGATGCCCCGGTCCACCTCGCACCAGATGCGCTTGCCCGCGCCCTCCGGCTGCCAGCCCCACCGGTCGGCGAGGCCGTCCACCAGCTCCAGGCCGCGGCCGTTCGTGTCCTCGCCCGCGGCGTGGCGCGGCCGGGGCGGCGCGGCGCTGATGTCGGCGACCTCCACCCGTACCGTGCCGGCCTCCGCCGCGCCCGAGCCGAAGAGCATCCGCAGCACGGCCGGACAGCCGGTGTGCACCACGGCGTTGGTCACCAGCTCCGAGATGAGCAGGATCAGCGTCTCCGCGACCGGCTCGTCATCTCTCACACCTGATCCGACCAGCCTCGATCTGGCCCATCTGCGGGCCCTCCCCACCTCCGCGGGGTCGGGCCCGATCTCCAACTGAACCTGAAGCACCTGCACCGCTCACACCATCCGAACCGGCGGACACATAGCCTCGCGCCTCGACAGGTTTCTCGATGAGATCACCGAACGTGATTTCCTTGCGAGACAGCATGGTTGACGTACAGTCACCGCAACAAGCGCTTCGGGCATATTCCAGCGCGAAGGAGTATGCGTAGTGCATACTGTGCGACGCACGCTGCGGGGAGTCGAACACGGGAGCGCACAGCGCGTTCGCGCCGTGCGAGCGGCGCACTTACGGAGCGCGGGGGGTGCCGTAACCGCCCCGTCGCGCCCTTCGCGCCTCGCTGCCTCTCGCATCCAAGGGAGGGTACCGGAGCGCGCACGCGACTCCGGCGTGTGACGGGGAACCGTAAGGACACAACCCGGTATCGACCTCGTCCGTCCCCCTCTCACCACGGACGGTGACAGAGGAGATGGCTGAGGCCAACGCTTCCGGGGTGATCGGAAGCGGGCCCGTTCCGTACTGGAGATGTCGCGAAGGGACGCGATTCGGTCTTCCGGTCCCCGGTCCGGCTAGGGCTCCGGGGTCACGTAGTACGCGGCGAGGCCGCTCAGGATCTCCGCCTCGCCGATCGCGCCGTCCCCGTCCGCGTCCAGCTCGCGCGCCACCGGCGCCGCCACCTCGGGCGCCACGCCCAGGACCTTCAGGGCGCGCGCCGCCGCCGCCACGGAGACCGAGCCCGCGGGGGCCTCCCCCGCCGCCACCGCGATCGCCGCCGACAGGAACGGGCGCGCGATCTCGGCGAACCGCTCGGGGTTGTCCCGCAGCCGCTTCACCGCGCCGGTCACGAACTCCTCGCGGCTGACCCGCTGGTCGCCGTCGACATCCGCGATCCCGGCCATCCCCTGCCAGAACGCCTCGGCGCCGCTGTAGAGCGCCTGCCCCCGGTCGGAGCGGGCCGTGACGCCGAACTCGGCGAGCAGCGCCGCCGCGGCCCCGCTGAAGTCCTCCCGGTCGATGTACCCGCTGCCGTCCTGGTCGAATGCGGCGAACCTGGAGGCGATCTTGCCCTCGTATTCTGCGCTGTCCATGGCGGGAGCGTACGACGGCGGAGGGCGCCGATGTGGTCGCTTGGCCGGAAGCCACAGGAAGGACATCGGCGATCGACAGGCGGAAAAGCCCAGTTCGGGGCGGTCTTCGCGGCGACGCCCGGGGTGCCCGGCGCACCTCGTACCGCTACGCCGAGAGCGGCTGCGCCTCCGTGTCGACGGCGCTGGGCAGGTCCGGGAAGACCTCGAAGAGCCGGCGTACGCCCAGCGCGGCCAGCACCCGGTTGACGTGCGAGCCCTCCTCGGAGCCGCGCGCGGGCAGGATGAGGCGGAGGCTGCCCCGGCAGGAGTGGAGCAGCCTGCGGGACGCGATCAGGACACCGACGCCACTGGAGTCGCAGAAGAACACGCGCGAGAGGTCGAGCACCAGTTCGTGCCGTCCCTCGGCCACCGCGTCATGGACGCGCTGCCGGACTTCGGGCGAGGTCACGAGGTCCAGCTCGCCGGTGATGTGCAGCACGGTCCAACCGCCCTGCTCCGACTCGTTCACCTTGAGCGTCACGCGTCTGAGCCCTTCTCCTCGGAGGATGGGACGATCCGGAAGTCTTGCTTCCCGACCGCGCCTGCCCTTCTGGGCCGGGCCGAAACATCGCGACCGCTTGTAAGGGCGCACTTACCGCAAAGGGGCGTGCGCTGTCGGTGATGCCCACTACATTCGATGGGACGGTGGGGCCGGTCTTCGGCATCATGTCCTCGGACAGACGGGACGGGCACACGGCGGGCACGGCGGGTACGACAGGTACGACGGGTACGGGGAAGCACGAGGGCCAGGGGAACAGGGCTGGGGGTCGGATGGCGAAGAACACACCACCCCGCTGGGACCGCTTGATGCAGCAGCGGCTGACGCGGGGCGAGGCGGCTGCGCTCGGCGAGTTGTACGACCGGTACGCGTCCCTCGTACGCGACCTCGCCCACCGGGTCCTGGACGACGACGCCGCGGCCGACCGCGTCACCCGCGAGGTATTCGGTCATGTCTGGGAGAACCCGGACGCATACGATCCCCAGCAGGGCTCCCTCCGCTCCTGGGTGGCGAACATCACACAGGAACTGGCCGTCCGGCGGCTCCGCGAGACCGAGCGCGAGGCGCTCCGGGCGAGCGGCGGCGCGGGCTCGGCGGAGGAGGCCGAGGAGGTCGAGGCGAAGATACGGCGCGCCTCGGCGGTGGCCCGCGCCGACTACATCGTCAGGTCGATGCCCAAACCCCTGCTCAACGCCTTGCGGCTGGCCTACTTCGAGCGCCGCGACTGCCGGCAGACCGCCGCCGACCTGGGCGTCACGGAGGACGAGGCGCGGCGCCGGCTCCGGCTGGGCCTGCAACTCCTCTCCACGGCCAACACCCGGGCCGGCGAAGGCCTCTCGCCGCCGGAACCGCTGGGAAACGGACGCCCCCGGTGACCGGCCCGCTGGACGGCGGCCAGCACGACGGCCGCGAACCCGAAGACCCGCCGCGCTACCTGCGGATACCCGGCCCCAGGGCGGCCGGCGACGACCTGGAGCCCCCGGATCCGGAGCCCCCGGATCCGGCGAAGCCATCGGACCCGGCGGAACCGGCGGATCCGGCGAAGCCATCGGGGCCGGCGGGCCCTGCCGCGCCGGGGGCGCCGGATCGCCCCGTACCAGAGCAGCCGGAGGCTCCCGCCGTACGGGCCGACCCGGCGGCCGGCTCCGCGCACGCGCTCCCCCGCCTCACCCACAAGGTGCTGAAGTCGCTCCTCGGCGCCTGGGCGCTCGCCGCCTGTTCCGCCGCCGAGACCGGGCTCGTCGAGGATCACCTCACCGAGTGCGCGCCCTGCGCCGAGGAGGCGCTGCGGCTGCGGGACGCCGTCGGACTGCTGCACCCCGAGAGCAGCCTCGACCTCGACCCGCTGCTCCGCGCCCGGGTGCTGGAGGAGTGCCTCGGCCGCCGCCCGGCCCGGGTCCCGGTGCCCAACTGGGCCGCGCCGTACGACGCCGAGACCGCCCGGCTCGACGCGCTGCTCCGCGACATCCCCGCCCACGACTGGCACGCCCCGGTACGGCTGCGGTGGTTCGGGAACGAGCGGACGGCCGTACGGAAGACGACGGTCGCCGGGGTGCTGGGTCATCTGCTGACCGTGGACGGGCTGGTCGCGACGGCCGTCGGGCTCGACGACCCGCTGGGCCCCGGCGCGCCCGTCGACCCGACCGAGCGTACGGAGGTGTTCTGGGACTCCGCGACGCCGCCGCCCACCCGGGCGCTCCACGAACCCTGGCGGGAGCAGAGCCACGCCCTGATCCGTACGGTCTCCTTCGCCGACCGGGGCGTGGCCGAACTGTCGGTGACGTACGGGGAGTTCGCCCTGCCCCTGCGGGACGCGCTGCTGGAGCGGGCCTTCGAGTGCTGGATCCACGGCACGGACATCGCGGAGGCGGTGGCCTACCCGTACGATCCGCCGAGCGGCCCGTATCTCTCCGCGATGATCGACCTGGGCGCGCGGCTGCTCCCCGGGGCGCTCGCGGTGCGCCGCAGGGCCGGGCTGGCCGCCCCGGCGAAGGAGCTGGTCACGGCGGGGTCGCCGGGCCGCTCGCTGCGGCTGCTGGTGGAGGGGCCCGGCGGCGGGGACTGGTACATCCCGCTGGACTCCCCGGCGGCGCTGGGCAGCCGGGAGCTGTCGGTGGGCGAGGTGGCGCTCGACGCGGTCGAGTTCTGCAGCGTGGTGGCCGGGCGGGTCTCGCCGGAGGACGCGGCGGCCGGGCAGGACGGCGACCGGGAGGCGATCCGGGACGTCCTCTTCGCCGCGGCGGCGATGAGCCGGCTCTGAGCGGCGGACGGCCCCGGGCGGGGACGAGCGGTGGACGGCTCCGGGCGGGGACGGCTCCGGGCGGGTCCCCGCCGGGCGGGGCTCAGGCGAAGACGACCGTACGGTGGCCGTTGAGCAGGATGCGGTGCTCCGCGTGCCACTTCACCGCGCGGGCCAGCGCCTGGCACTCCACGTCCCGGCCGATCGCGACCAACTGCTCCGGGGTGACCTGGTGGCCGACGCGCTCCACGCCCTGCTCGATGATGGGGCCCTCGTCGAGGTCGGCGGTCACATAGTGCGCCGTTGCGCCGATCAGCTTCACGCCCCGGGCGTGCGCCTGGTGGTACGGCTTGGCGCCCTTGAAGCTGGGGAGGAAGGAGTGGTGGATGTTGATGATCCGGCCGCTGAGCCGCTTGCAGAGGTCGTCGGAGATGACCTGCATGTAGCGGGCGAGGACGACCAGCTCCACGCGCTCGGCCCGGACCAGCTCCAGCAGCTCCGCCTCGGCCTCGGCCTTGGTGTCCCTGGTCACCGGGATGTGGTGGAAGGGGATGTCGTACGAGGCGGCCAGCTCGGCGAAGTCCGTGTGGTTCGACACGACGGCCGCGACCTCCACCGGGAGCGCTCCGGTGGACGCCCGGAAGAGGAGGTCGTTGAGGCAGTGGCCGAACTTGCTGACCATGAGGAGGATCCTCATCCGCTCCTCGGGCCGGTGGATCGCCCACTCCATCCGGAAGGCGTCCCCGATCGCCGCGAAGCTCGCCCGCAGCTTCGCCACGCTCACCGGCGCCTCCGCCGAGAAGTGCACGCGCATGAAGAAGAGCCCGGTGTCGCGGTCGCCGAACTGCTGGCTGTCCACGATGTTGCAGCCGGTCATGAAGAGGTAGCTCGACACGGCGTGCACGATGCCCTCTTTGTCCGGGCAGGAGAGGGTCAGCACGTACTGGTCGGGCACCCCCGACCCGGACTCGGCCCCGGACGTGCCGGGCTCGGCGGAGCTGGACTCGGACGCGGACTCGGCGGCGGGCTGCGCGGCGTTGCTCATGACCCCTAAGGATCCCACACCGCCGCGCCCCGTCCGGTTCGGGCCTCGGGCCCCGGTCCCGGGCCCCGGTCCTCGGCCCGGGGCATCGGGCGCCGGTCCCGGGCGCCGGTCCTCAGGCCTCAGGCCTCAGGCCTCAGGCCTCAGGCCGACCGTGTCACGATCCGCAGCACGTCCAGCGACTGCGGCAGCGTGTCCGGGTCCTCCCCGTCGGCCGCCGCCAGCCGTACGTGCGCCTCGCGCGCCGCCCGGACCGCCTCCGGCCAGCCGTGGTGCTCCAGATAGGCGGAGACCGGCGCGTCCGCGCCGACCTGGTGCATGATGCGGAGCACGCGCAGCACGGCGACATCGACGAGCGCGGCCTCGCCGGAGTCGCGGAAAATCGTTCCGACGTACTTCTCGGCGGACCAGTTGTCCAGCCAGGTGTCCTCGACCAGGCGGTACACGGCGTCGGTGACGTCGCCGTACCCCTCCCGGCCGGCCAGCCAGTACTCGTGATGGAAGACGGGATCGGAGAGCATGTGCAGCGCCGAGCGCACATTGCTGCGCCAGCGCCACCACGGCATGTCGTTGAGCGGCATGCCAGCCATGGTGGGGGAGCGACGGGCACGACGGGAAGAGTTCTCGGAACCTTGCTGCACCCGTCCGACTCTACGGTCCGGGGCGCGGCGCCCCCCACGGCCCCCGGTATTCACCTCCACGCCACCCGCCGTTGAACCGGACTCATCGCCCAGTTCCCCGCGGGGCAGGAGCGTAATGGGCTATGACCGGTCGGCGACGCCTCTCCTCCCTCCCGTCTCTCCCGTCCTTCCCGTCCCTGCGCCCGCTCCGGAGAGGTGGCGCGGCGCTGCTCGCCCTCGCCACCCTCCTGACCGGCTGCGGTCTGCTGCCGGGGAACTCCGGCGGCGGGCAGAGCGAGGTCACGGTGATGACCTGGGCGCCGATCGGGACCAACGCGACCAACCTGCCGGGCATGCCGGCGATGGCGGAGGCGTACGCGCGCTGGGCCGACGAGGAGGGCGGTATCGCGGGCCACAAGCTGCGCGTGCTGACCTGCAACGAGCGGAACGACTCGGCCGGGGCCGCGGAGTGCGCCCGGCGGGCGGTGCGCGAGAAGGCGGTCGCCGTGGTCGGCTCGTACAGCCAGTTCGGCCGGGAGTTCATGGCGCCGCTGGAGGCCGCGGGGATCCCGTACATCGGCGGATACGGCATCAGCGAGGAGGAGTTCACGAGCTTCCTCTCCTACCCGGTCAACGGGGGCCAGGCCACCCTGCTGGCGGGCAGCGGCCGGCAGGTGGCGCGCAACTGCGGCCGTACGGCGCTGGTCCGGCCGGACACGGTGACCGGGGACGACATGCCCGCGCTGATCGACGCCGGGCTGAAGGGCGGCGGCCGGGGCCCGGTCTCCGACATCCGCGCGGCGGAGGACGCCACCGACTACACCCGGCAGGCCGGACTCTCCCGCGAGCGGGCCGGGGACGGCGGCTGTGTGACGGTGGTGCTCGGCGACCGTACGGAGACCTTCTTCGACTCCTACCGCAGGCTCCCCGAGGACGGCAGGACCATCCGGGTCTCCTCGGTGCTGGGCAGCGTCGACCAGTCGCTCATCGACCGGACCGGCGGCAAGGACGGGATCTTCGAGAACGCGTACTTCACCGGCTGGTACCCGGTGGCGGACGACCGGGCGTGGCAGCCGATGCGGACGGTGATCGACAAGTACGCCTTCGGCAACAACGACATCGACCCGGCCGACCCCGGGGTGCAGACCACCTGGATCGCGTACACGGTGCTGCGCAAGGTCATCGAGGCGATCGGCTCGCAGAACATCACCGCCGGCCGTATCACCGACACCCTGGACCGGGGCCTGGAGGTCTCCACGGGCGGCCTGACCCCCACCCTCCGCTGGCGCTACGAGGACATGCTCGGCACCCCGGGCTTCCCCAGGATCATCAACGCGGACGTGACCTTCCAGGTCGTGAAGCAGGGCCGCCTGGTGGCTCAGCGCAAGGGCTTCGTCGACGTGGGCGAAACCCTCCTCGGCGAGTCCCCCGGCGGGGCGTGACGCCCCCCGGCGGCGTGTGACGCCCCCCCGGCGGCACAGGACGCCACCGGCCCCTTACGGGACCCCCCTGCCCTTACGGGACCCCGCGCCGCCCTTACGGGGTCCCGTAAGGGCGGCGGTCCGGCAGGGGTGGGGGTCCGGCAGGGTGGGGGTCCGGCAGGGTGGGGGTCCGGCAGGGTGGGGGTCCGGTCAGAGCTGGGTCGGGGCGCGTTCGGTGAGGTCGTACTTGGTGGCTATGGAGTTCCAGAGGCCCGAGGCCTTCTTCTTCGCCGTGGTGGCCTCGCCGCTGGCGCGGTCGCCCTTGTGGCGTTCCGAGGTGACCCGGGCCTGGCCGTCCTTGCAGCCCTTCTTCTTGCCGACCTGTTTGGCCCAGGCCGCGTAGTGGTCGTCCGCCGAGGCGGAGGCTTCCCAGGCGTCGGTGAGGGACGTGGTCAGGGCCTCGTGGCCGGGAAGCTGGTCGACGGTCAGCTCGTCCAGCCGGGTCTTCAGGCCCCGGCGCTGTTCGGCGGCGGCGTGCAGGTCGGTGGCGGCCTGGTCGAGGTTGTCGCAGGTGCGGATGGAGTTGACCGCGTTGATCACGGACTCGCGGCTGCTGCTGCTGTCCGCGAGGAGCTTGTCGAGCGCCTCGGCCTGGGTCCTGACCGGGTCCGGGGCCTCCTCCTGGGCCGGGGACTCCTCGGTGGTCCCGGGCGAGGACGATGACGCGACGGTCGTGCTGTGCTCCTTCGTGTCGTCGCCCCCGCCGCTCATCAGCGCGCCCGCGCCCAGCCCGAGGGCGACGATGCCCGCGGTGACGGCGGCGATCAGGGGGACCCGGGAGGAGGTGCGGCGCCCGCGTCCCGGCGGGGGGCCGCCGGCCGTGGCGTGGTCCTGGCGCGGGGGCGGGGCCTGGGGCGGCTGGGCGCCCCGGGCGGCCCGGCGTCCGCCGACCGGCGGGGCCTGGGTCTCGATGCGGGGCATCTTCTGGGTGGACTCGGGCGCACCGCCGCCCTCGGAGCGGAAGAGGTTGTCGAACTCGGCGGGCGGCGGCCGGTCACCGGGGGCGCCGGGCCGTACCCCGTAGGGGGAGGAAGAAGGGGCCGCGACGGGGTCGGGGCCGCCGGGGACGGGCGGGATGAGCTGGGTCGCCTCGGAGTCCGCCCCGCCCGCCCCGGCCGCGGGCACGGGCGGCAGGAACTGGGTCGCGTCGGCCGCGCTGTCCTGGCTCTCGGGCGGCAGTACGCCGGGGCCCTGGCCGCCGGCCGGGATGGGCGCGATGAACTGGGTGGCCTCGGAGTCCGCCCCGGCCGCCGCCGGGGGCATCGCACCGGGCATCGAGCCGGGCATCCCGGCAGGCGGCATTCCGGCGGAGGGCATGGCGCCGGGGGGCGTCGCGGTGACCGGCGGGAGGTACTGCGTGGCGTCCGCGCTGCCGGCCGGCGCGGGGGTCTCGGCGGGCAGCGGCAGCGGCTGGCCGTAGGACGGCGACTGGCCCTGCGGGGTGTGCGGCTGGTGGGCGGGGGCGGCGGCGTGGTGCGGGTCGCCGTACTGCTGGGGCAGCGGCTGACCGTACGACGGGGAGTGGCCCTGCGGGAGCCCCTGGGGCCCCTGGGGCTGCTGGGGCGGGAGGGAGGGGGACGCCCCGTAGGGGTCGCCGCCCGGGGCGCCGTACGAGGGCGCGGGCTCCGGCGCACCGTAACCGCCGTAGGGCCCCGCGCCGTCCTGGACGCCGCCCTGCGGGTAACCCTGCTGGTGGGGCAGGTCGTACGGCTGCGTGCCCTGGGGCGCCCCGTACCCCTGCCCGGCGCCCTGGGCCGGGTCGTGGGCCCCGTAGGGCGCATACGGGGCGTGCGTATCGTGCCCGTACGCCTGCGGCTGGTGCGGCGGCTGCTGGGGCGGCAGCGGGGCCGGCGGCTGGTCCTGGTCCTCGGCGGAGCCGGGGATCCAGGGCCCGCTGCCGTCGCTGGGCAGCACCACGCCCTGCACGGGCCGAGCGGCGGGTTTCTGCGGCTCATCCCCTAGTCCGCTGTGCGTCACCGGGACTCCTACGTGTGGAACGTCTGGACCTACCGAATCGTCGGTTCACGCTACCGGGTGAACCGACTCTTCGAACACACACGCCGGAAGGGTGTCGAACCGGTAACGGCACGGTCCGTGAAACCGCGGATGGAAGGGGCGGTTCCGGGGGCATCCGGGGGGAATCCGGGTGCGTACCGGCGGAATTGGCGGAATGGGCGGAGGGTGCGGGAAGGGCGCGGGGAGGGTACGGGGCGAACTCGGCGGAGGGCACCGACGAGCGCACGGTACGCACACCGCACCCTCACGACACCCCCGCGCCGCCTCAGGCCGCCTGGATCTCCAGCCGTGCGCCGAACTCCCGTACCGCGGGCTCGTCCCCGTACGGCTCCAGCCGCTGCTGGAAGTCGTCCAGATACTCCGCCCCCCGGCTGGAGCGCAGCGTGCCCAGCAGCTCCACCGCGCGGGTGCCGGTCCGGCACGCCTCCTCCACCTCGCGCCGCTGGACCTGCGCCGTCGCCAGCAGGACGAGGCCGATGGCGCGGCGCCGCGCCCGCGACTCCGGGTGGCCGTCCAGCGCCGCCGAGGCATGCCGGGCCGCCGCCTCGGGGCGGCCCAGATCCCGGTAGCAGTGGGCGAGTTCGTCGGAGAGATAGGCGTGGTCGAAGTGGGCGATCCACTCCGGGTCCTCGCCGCTCCCCTCCGCCGTGTGCTCCAGCGCCGTGACGGCCCGGCCCGCCGCCGCCTCGCAGGTGCGGACGTCGCCCATCAGGGCATGGCCGCGCGCCTCCGCCGCGTGGAACATCGCCTGGGCGCGCGGCGGCACCTGACCCCGCGTCCCCTCCTGCGCCGCCCGCGCCAACTGGGCGATCTCGCGCGGGTTTCCGAGCTGCGCGGCGAGATGACTCATGGACGCGGCCAGGACGTACCCCCCGTACCCCCGGTCCCCCGCCGCCTGGGCGAGGCGCAGCGCCTGGATGTAGTAGCGCTGGGCGAGCCCCGGCTGGCCGGTGTCCACCGCCATGTACCCGGCGAGTTCGGTGAGCCGGGAGACGGCGGCGAAGAGCCGGCGGCCGACCGTCTCCCGGTACGAGCCCGCGAGCAGCCCCGCCACCACGCTGTTCAGGTAGTGGACCACCACGGGGCGGACATGGCCGCTGCCGAAGCGGTGGTCCAGGTCGATCAGGGCGCGGGTCATCGCCCGTACCGCCTCGACGTCCGAATCCCCCACCCGGGCCCCGGTGTTGCGGGCGACCGTCGAGTCCGCGCCGGTGATCAGCCAGTCGCGGCTGGGCTCGACCAGCGCGGAGGAGGCCACGGCCGAGCCGGAGAGGAAGTCACGCCGCCCCACATCGCTCCGCCACAGCTCACAGACCTGCTCGATCGCCCCCACGACCGTCGGCGAGAACTGGAGGCCGACCCCCGAGGCGAGGTTCTTGCCGTTGGCCATGCCGATCTCGTCGATCGTGACCGTACGGCCCAGCTTGCGGCCCAGCGCCTCGGCGATGATGCCCGGCGCCCGGCCGCGCGGCTGCTGGCCGCGGAGCCAGCGGGCCACCGACGTCTTGTCGTAGCGCAGGTCCAACCCGCGCTCCGTACCCACCATGTTGACGCGTCGCGCGAGCCCGGCGTTGGAGCACCCGGCTTCCTGGATGAGCGCCTGGAGCCGTTCGTTCGGCTGGCGCGCGACGAGTGGCCTGGCTGCCAATGGATTACCCCCTGTGGCCGCAGTGATCATCTCTGTGAACACTGCCCGGCGAATGTGCGGAGAATGCGCATGTTCGGCGTTAACGCAAATAATCTAGGTCTTTCGGTACGTCCGGAAACTTCCCCCGTCCTCTCCGGAGCTGTCCGGTCGTGGCCCGGCGACACGTCGCCGGCGGCCCCGAACGGTTCCGCGCCGCCGTGCGCTGCCCATATCGTCTCCGACCCCCGGGGCTCGTTACCCGCGTACCGCTCCGCCCCTTCCCGCGCGCCCCCGTACATGCATCGATGCGCCCCATGTGCGGGTTCCGGGGAGACCGCGCGCCGTTCCGCGCCCGTAACCCGCACAGGTGGCGGGAGTTGTGCTCACCGTGGAAGAGACCATGGGAACGCTGGACAGCGCGGTGCGGTACGCGGAGGAGCGGCACTGGGACGTGTTCCCCGGCACCTGGCTGGTACGGGTGCCGGGCGGCGAACAGTGCTCGTGCGGGCGGCCCGAGTGCGGCTCGCCGGGGGCGCACCCGGTGGGGACCGGGTGGGCGGGGCTGGCCACCGGGAGCCCGGCGGCGGTGCGCAGGATGTGGGCGAAGGAGCCGGGGGCTTCGGTGCTGCTGCCGACGGGGCGGACCTTCGACGCGCTGGACGTGCCGGAGGCGGCCGGGTTCCTGGCGCTGGCCAGGATGGACCGGATGAGGGTGTCGCTGGGCCCGGTGACCTGCACCCCGGACCGGCGGGTGGTGTTCTTCGTGCTGGCGGGCGCGGCGGCGAAGACGGAGGCGCTGGTACGGGCGCTGGGCTGGGACCCGGGGGCGGTGGACCTGGTGGTGCGGGGCAAGGGGGGTTACGTGGCCGCGCCGCCGACCCGGGTGGGCGGCCGGGGCGCGGTCCAGTGGGCCCGCCGCCCGACCCCGGCCAACCGGTGGCTGCCCGATGTGGCGGAGCTGATCTCCCCGCTGGCGTACGCGTGCGGCCAGGAGGCGGCGGTCCGGGCCCGGCGGGGGTAGCGGGGGCGGGGGCGGCGAGGGCGAGGACAGCGGGGGCGAGGGCGGCGGGGGCGGGGGGAGCAGGGGGGCGCGGGCGCGGCGGGGGCATGGGGAGGCGGTTTCCGGGTACGTAGGGTGGTTCCCGTATCCCTGGGAGGGATGTCAGGGATTCACCGCACACGGAAGGGTCGTACGTCATGCCGGACCGAACATCAGGAGGGGCGGGCGCGGGGGCGGAGACGGCCCCCGCCGTCCGGGTGGAGGGGCTGTGGAAGCGCTTCGGCGAGCAGATCGCCGTCGCGGGTGTCGACCTGGAGCTGCCCGCGGGCCAGTTCATCGGCCTGGTCGGGCCGAACGGCGCGGGCAAGACGACCACCCTCTCCATGATCACCGGGCTGCTCCGCCCCGACCAGGGCCGGGTCACGGTCGCCGGGCACGACGTCTGGCGGGACCCGGCCCGGGTGAAGGCCGTGATCGGCGTGCTGCCGGAGGGGCTGCGGCTCTTCGAACGGCTCTCCGGGCGCGAACTCCTCGGCTACACCGGGCGGTTGCGGGGGCTGCCCGGCGCCGAGGTGGACAAGCGGGCCGCCCAGCTCCTCGACGTGCTCGACCTGGCGGGCGCCCAGCACAAGCTCGTCGTCGACTACTCGACGGGCATGCGGAAGAAGATCGGGCTGGCCGCCGCGCTGCTGCACAACCCCCAAGTCCTCTTCCTGGACGAGCCGTTCGAGGGCGTCGACCCGGTCTCGGCGCAGACCATCCGGGGCGTCCTGGAGCGCTACACCGCCTCGGGCGCCACCGTCGTCTTCTCCAGCCATGTCATGGAGCTGGTCGAGTCGCTCTGCGACTGGGTCGCGGTGATGGCGGCGGGCCGGATCCGGGCCCACGGCACCCTCGCGGAGGTACGCGGCGACGCGCCCTCGCTCCAGAGCGCCTTCCTCGAACTCGTCGGCGCGCAGGGCCGGGTGGCCGGCGGGGACCACCTCGACTGGCTGGGCGGCACCCGATGACCGGCCCGACGCCGGCCGGGCCGGCGCCCACCGGCCCGACGCCGACAACTCCGACGCCGGCCGCCCCGGCGCCCCCGCCGGCCGGGCCCGCGCTCTCCGCCCCGTACCCCCTGAGCGGGACGCCCGCCGCCTCGTACCCCCTCACCCCCACCCTCGTCCGCCTGAAGCTCTCCCTCCTCCGCAACGGCCTGCGGCAGTCCTCGGGCCGGACGGTCGCGTACATCGGCACCCTGGTCGCCGTCCTGCTCTTCACGGCGGCGCAGGTCACCGGCCTCGTCCTGCTGCGCGGCCACGCCCACGCGGCCACCGTCTCCGTCCTGGTGGCCGCCGTCCTGGCGGTGGGGTGGGCGGTGCTGCCGCTCTTCTTCCCCAGCGGGGACGAGACGCTGGACCCGACGCGGCTGGTGATGCTGCCGCTGCGCCCGGCGCCCCTGGTACGGGCGCTGCTGGTGACGTCCCTGGTGGGGATCGGCCCGGCGTTCACCCTCTCCGTACTGACCGGTGCCGCGTACGCGGCGGCGCGCGGCGCGGGCGCGGTGGCCGTGGCGGTGGTCGCCGTACCGCTGGCGCTGCTGGTGTGCGTGGCCCTGGCGCGGGCCGTCGCCGCGGCCAACATCCGCCTGCTGAGCTCGCGCAAGGGCCGCGACCTGGCCGTCCTCAGCGGCCTGGTGATCGCGGTCGGCGCGCAGTTCGTCAACTTCGCGGCGCAGCGGCTGGGCACGGCGGGCGGCCTGGCGGCGCTCGACCCGGCGGCGTCGGTCGTACGGTGGCTGCCGCCCGCCGCCGCGTTCGGCGCCGTCGACTCCGCGTCCGAGGGCGCCTACGCCCGCGCGGCACTCCAACTCCTCCTTTCGGCAGGCGCGTTGACGGTCCTGCTCTACGCGTGGCAGCGCTCCCTGACGAAGCTGATGACGGCCCCGGACGGCTCGACGCTGGGAGCGTCGGGTCCGGACCGGACGAGAAACGCGAAGGCCGCCCGGGGCGTGGGGCGGCTGCTGACGGCGCTGGTCCCGGAGGGGCGTACGGCGACGGTGATGCGGCGCTCCCTGCGGTACGTGTGGCGCGACCCGAAGACGAAGGCGGCGTGGGCCACTTCGCTGGCGATCGGGCTGATCGTGCCGCTCTTCAACGCGCTCCAGGGCCAGGGCACGCTGTACTTCGCGTGCTTCGCGGCGGGCATGCTCGGCATCCAGATGTACAACCAGTTCGGCCAGGACACCTCGGCGTTCTGGATGGTCGCGCAGACGATCTCCTCGACGCGGGACGCCTATCTGGAGCTGCGGGCGCGGGCGCTCGCCCTGCTGGTGATCACGCTGCCGTACTCGGTACTGGTCACGGTCGCCACGGCGGCGGTCCTGGGCGACTGGCACACGCTGCCGGAGGCGCTGGGGCTCTCGTTCGCGCTGCTGGGCGCGATGCTGGCGACGGGCGCCGTGGCGTCGGCACGCTTCCCGTACTCGATCCCGCAGGACAACGGCTACAAGAACGTCGCCCCCGGCCAGGCGGGTCTGGCCGGGATCTCCATCTTCGGCGGCATGCTCGGCGCGGCCCTCCTCTGCGCCCCGGTCCTGGCCCTGACCATCTGGCTGCACGTCTCGTACACCGCCGCCCCCACCTGGCTCCTCCTCCCCGCAGGCACCGCATACGGCGTCCTGATAGCCCAAGGCGGCCTCCGCCTGGCAGCCCCCCAGACAGCCACCCGCCTCCCGGAGATCCTGGCGGCGGTCAGCAAGGGGTAGGGGTACGGGGCTACGGCGGCAGGGGGCGGGGGCGCGCCGGGGCGGAGGGGCGCCCGGGGGCGGAAGCGGGGGCGCCCAGGGGTTGGGCCCCCGGGGCGGAGGCCCCCGGGGCAGCCCTCGGAGACCGGCCGTCCCCGCCCCTGACGCCCCAGGAACCACAGGCGGGCTACGAGGACGGGTGGCCTGCCCCGGATTTTCCTGCCCAGGAATTCCGGGCCCACAGCCGGACCACGGGTGCCTCCCGCCGGGCCGTTTCCCGTTCCCGCCGGGTGAGGCGTTCCGCCGGAAGCGGGCCAGAAACATCGCCCCCGAGACGGCAACAACCCCACGGGCAGCGCCCGGAGCACTCTGCGGCAAGGAATCCCCCCGTACCCCCGTAACACCCTTGCCCCAGGCCCCGCGCCAAAGCCCTGACCAGACGCACAGCACGCCGGTACGTCATGACGCGCCGCCCACTGCGCCACCCGTCGCGTCGCCGATCCCGTCGGGCGCCGCGAGCAGCGCCCACACGACCTTGCCGACCCCGTCACGGTCGCCGACTCCCCACCGCGCGGCCAGCGCCTCCACCAGCAGAAGACCCCTGCCGCCGCACGCGTCCGGATCCGGCACGCACTGCCGCGGGCGTTCGGGCGCGGCGTCATGCACCTCCAGCCGCAGACCACCGGGGACCGGCACAAAGCGCGTCTCGATCTCCCGTCCCGGCGAAACCCTCGCATGCCGCACGGCGTTGGTGAACAGCTCGGACAGGACGAGGAGAGCCGCCTCCTCCAGCGCGCTCAGTCCCCACCCCGCCAAGGTCTTGCGCAACTCCAGCCGCGCCAGTCCGACACAGCTCGCGTGGCGCCTCCACCGCAGCACCACCGCAGGGCCCCCGGGATCCACGGAAGAGCTCACCGGCCGACCTCCCCACCATGAACCGCCCGCACCCCGGCGCCGGCCCCCTGCGAGGCAAGCCACACCTCCCGCAGCCACCACCGACGCCGCCGCTGCTCCGCCCGCTCCCACCGCTCGAACTCACCCCGGTCGCAGGGCAGAAGGAGTGCGTCATGCGGGCCACACGCGGCAGTGCGACAGCCGTGCACGAAGACCACCGCCGGGCGGAACACCACCCGACGCGGCGCAGACGGGACCGGCCGAGGAGGCCCGGCATCCGGAAATAAGCCACGCGCCGGTGACGCGAAGAGACGAACGATAAACTCCACCATGTCGACTGCTCCTTACCAGCGTTGGCCACACCCCCGGACCCGGCCAGGTCGCGGGGGTTTCTCTTGGCCGCACGCCGGGCGACTCGCGCCCCGGGCGCGAATGACCAGGCGTTCGCCAAGCCCACAGGCAGACTCCAGTTGCGCACGATCGCCAACTAACGCTGCCTGCTTGCCCAGAGAGTGGCCTATCCGCACGTAAATCGGCAAGCCCCTAAAGAGTGAATGGCAAGATTGCCAAAATGAAAGATGGCCATTCCAACACCATGCGAGCATGTAGCCACCCATAACCGGGGGCGGAGACACTTGCCCCGGACCAGGACACGAAGGGAGCGGCAGGCCCCATGACGGCACCCACCGTGCGGCGGCGAAGGCTCGGCCTGGAGCTACGACGGCTGCGCGAAAGCGCCAAGTTGACACTCGATGAGGTCGGAGATCGCTCGGGGCTCAGCGCGTCCAAGATTTCCCGTATCGAGAGCGCCACCCGAGGCGCCCGCACAGCGGATGTCGAGCGCCTTCTCGGCGTCTACGAGGTGACTGACAGCGACCTGGCGAAGTTCCTTCTGATCCTGGCCCGGGACGGCGGGAAGCGCGGATGGTGGCAGACCTACGATCTCCCGCAGGTGTACGCCGACCTGATCGGCCTGGAGACCGACGCCTCCTCGGTCAACACCTTCGAGCCGCTCCTCATCCCGGGGCTCCTGCAAACGGCCTCTTACGCCCGCTCCGTCATCGGCGCCATGAGCATGACCGCTACGCCCGAAGAGATCGCACCCCTGGTCGAGGTACGAGTGGCCCGGCAGTCCGCGTTGACCCAGCCCAAGCCCCTGAAACTGCGAGCGATCATCCACGAGGCCGCGCTGATGTCCCGCGCATCCGACCCCGGTGTCATGCGCGACCAGTTGCAGAAACTCCTGGATGTGGCCGTCTATCCACAGGTGTCCATCCAAGTACTGCCGTTGGACGCCGAGTTGCATCCAGGCGGAGGCGGAGGCTTCACCGTGCTCGGCTTCGGCCAGCCCGGACTCGACGTGGTACTGCTGGAACATCTCGACAGCAGCCTCTACATCGAGGAACCGGCAGATGTCGCGCGATACTCGGAGGCGTTCGAGCGACTGACAGCCTCCGCTCTCCCCTTTGACCAGTCGCTGTCCCTCATCGCAAGCAAGAAGGGTGCATCATCGTGACCGCGTTCATCCCCGACGCATCGATAGCGGGCCTCGACTGGCAAAAGTCCAGCTACAGCGGCTCCAACAGCAACTGCGTGGAGACCTCGCCCCTGGAAGCCAGGACCCTGGTCCGGGACAGCAAGTCCCCCGACGGCCCCGCCCTCCCCTTCACGAACCGGGCCTGGACAGCCTTCACCACGGAGGTGAAGCGCTCCGCCTGAACGGTGCGGCGGAGGGCGGGAAACGGGCGCGCAGGGCGCTTCACGCGGCCGCGGTGGCGGCACCGCAGCGGAGTTGCCCAGCGAGCCCCGGCGCCAAGTTGCCTCGGGCGTCCGGCGAGTTCGAACCGCGCCCGCCACTCACCTCGCGGGCCCGCGTCAGCGATATGTCATCAGACCGGCCGGCCGTCGGCCACGGCGCGTCCGCACGACAGGATCGCTGGGGTGCTCTAGAGTCGGGGCGGCTTTCCCGGTGGCGTCCCGCTGCCGGGATTTCGTGTTCTCCGGGCGGAGTTGGATCTTGGGCAAGGCGCGGCCGCACGGCCGGAGTCCGGCGGGCCCCGTTCCCCGTATCAGGTGGGCGGCACGGTTGCGGGAGGCAGGCGCGCCGCTGGCCGTCGGATCGTATCGGCTGCATTTCACCGCTCGCCTGCTCTCCTGGACGGGCTCGGCCGTGGCGCCCATCGGCCTGGCCTTCGCGGTTCTCCAGATCGGTGGCGGCCCCGGCGCGTTGGGCGCCGTTCTCGCGGCGGGCGTCGTACCGCAGATCCTGTTGCTGCTCGTCGGCGGGGTCGTCGCGGACCGGCTGTCCAGGGCCCGGGTCATGGTGTGGTCCAACGTGGTCTGCGCGGGCGCGGAGACGGCGGCGGTGCTCTTGCTCGTCTCGGGTACGGCGCGGGTCTGGCATCTGGTGGCGATGTCGGCCGTCTGCGGCGCGGCGGGGGCCTTCTTCACACCGGCGGCCGGGGGCGTCGTCGTGGAGGTGGTCCCCGCCGAACTCCGGCACGCGGCCAACGCTCTGCTGAAGATCGGCCAGAACACGGTGAAGGTGGCGGGGCCGGCCCTGGGCGGCGTGGTGGTCGCCGTGGCCGGCCCCGGCTGGGCCCTCGGATGGGACGCTCTGACGTTCGCCGCCTCGGCCCTGCTCTTCTCCCGGCTCGGTCTCCCGCCCAGGAACGTGAAGGTCCGGAGCGGGTTCGCCGCCGATCTGCGTGAGGGCTGGGACGATTTCCGCTCCCGCCGCTGGCTGTGGGTGATGGTCTGCCAGGCCGCCGTGATCGTTCCCGTGTGGCTGGCCGGCTACCAGCTCCTCGGTCCGGTGTACGGGCAGCAGGTGCTCGGGGGCGCCGCCCCGTGGGGTGTGGCGGTGTCCGGTTTCACCGCCGGGCTGGTGACCGGGGCGGCGCTCGCCCTGCTGTGGAAGCCACGCCAGGTCGGAGTTGTCGTCTGCGCGGGCACCGGGTCGATGGCAGTGCCGCTGGCGGCGATGGCCTTGGCCGTGCCACTGCCTGTGCTGGTGGTCGCCACAGGGGTGGCGGGCACGGGGCTGGCGGTCAGCATGACCGTGTGGGCCTCGCTGGTGCAGGAGAGGATCCCTGCGGACCGGCTGGGCCGGACCCTGTCCTACTCGACGCTCGGACAGACCTTGCCCGTACCCTTCGGCTATCTCCTCGCCGGTCCCGCCGCCCACATGTTCGGGCTCCGTACGGCCTTGGCGACAGGCGCCCTGATCATCACCGCCGCCGCCGTCGTACCCCTGGCCCTTGCTCAGGTCCGGGGACTCCGTCTCGCGCCGGAGGCGGCCGAGGGCGCAGCCGGATCCGTGTCCGTGGCGCGGGCGGCGAGGTAGAACGCCCGGGCCACCTCGATGGCGCCGGCGAAGTCGCGGAACGCCCGGTCCCGGGCCGCCGCGTCGAGCGCGGACCGGCCGCATCCCTCAGGAAGCCCCCAGCGCCAAGTGAGATGAGCGGCGATGCGGGCAACGCTCAGATGGGCGGTGGTGTGGTGGGGGTCGGCCGCCTCGGCTTCGGCGTTGAGGGCGAACGCGGCGGCCACGGCTTCGGCCGCCGGGGAGACGGAACCGAGCAGGTCGCCCGCTTCGGTCACCGTGGCGGGCCACACCGTCCACGCTCCGTCCAGGCGGGCGGCGCGGACGACAACCCTCACCAGCGCTTCCTCGGGCGGGAGCCGGCTCACCTCCTCCTCGGTGAGCCAGTGGGCGAGCTGGTCGCCGGACAGGCCGCCCACCTCCACACCTGCCGCAGCTACGAACCGCAGGGCGGACCGCCGTACCACCGCGGATCGCATCGGACGGCATACGTTGTCGCCCGCCTCCTGTGCGAGAGCGGCCAGGACCCGTGCCCGCCACCGGTCCGGGAATCCCGGGTCGTACACCTGCTGGTAGTGCAGAAGGGCGAGGAGGCTCACGGGCTGCCCGCGCACCACCGCGCCCGGCCGGAAGGCCGCCTGCCAGTACCGGACGAAGCTGGTCCGCCATGGCTCGCCCGCCCACGCACCAGGGCCGGGCAGCAAGGGCAGGCCGGTGGAGACCAGGGCAAGAGCTCGCTCGGCGTCCTCCCTCTTGACGTCGCAGGAATGCGTACGACGCCAGGCGTCCGCCCGGCGGAATGCGGGCGCCAGCCCCTCCTCGACGGCGAGGCGGCCCAGTGCGGTCCAGGACCGGGCGGTGTAGCGGAGAGAGCGGGCCAGGCCGACGAGTCGGTCCGATTCGGTGACATCGAGCTGTCCTTCACCGGCGGCCCGGGTCAGTGCGGCTCGCAGGTTCACAAGGGCTTCGGTCAGTGGGCGGCCGTCATCGGTGTGGAGCACGGCGACTTCGTCGTCCGCGTCCAGGGCGCCGCTGCGGAAGGCTTCGAAGACGCGGCCGACGCCGACCATTCCGTACGGGGCGAGCTCGGCGGCCCGCAGGGCTCCCATGCTGGCGGCACCCACCACGGTGACGCCGTCGGCCAGCAGCGCCAGGATCTCCTTGTGCCGCACCGGGGCGTTCTGGTGCCAGAGCCCGTCGATGACCAGCACGGTGTCACCGGGGCCGGAGCCGAGCCTCATCAGATCGCCGTGCCGGACCGGGGGATGCGTCACGGCGTCGGGGAGAAGTTCGCGGACCCGTGCGGTGGGCACGGTGGGCCCGGTGAAGACGTGCACGGTCATGCTGCCACCTTCTGGATGGGCCGGGGGATGACGTGCCGGGCGTCGTAGCGCAGAGTCGGGGCCAGCACCTTGACGACGGCGAACTCGCTCCTCTGGTGGACCCCGTGGGTGAGGTCCACCACGAGCGGGGGATGGCCGGTGACGGCCGCGACGCGGGCGGCCAGGTACTCGGCGTCGCCGTCGTCTGTGGCGAACCCATTGGTGTGCTGCGCGACGACCTCCCCCCATCCGGTGCCGGGGCTGGTGGCCGGCCGGGGGCCACGGTGTACGGCATGCCGGTACGCGGCCGGATGGATGTCCTCCCGGCTGCCGGTGATCTGGGTGAGGCGGGATTGAGCGGCCTCGGTGATCGCCCGGGACAGGGCCACGTGCGGGTCCAGGTGGGCGCCGGAGCCGGAGACCAGCAGGGCCGGTTGGTCCTCACGCCACAGGTAGCAGCTCATGACGGGCACCCCGAACCGGTTCGGCAGGTCCCACAGCTCCAGCCAGGCCCCGGCCGCCCGCAACCGGCCGATCAGCGCCCTGCTGCGCTCGTCCTCGATGGTGTCGGGATCGACGAGCCGGCCGTGGCCCCGCCCGCCGGCGAGAGCGCTGATCGTGTCGCGCTCGATCAGCTCGGCCAGAGCGTGGGCGACGGCCTCGGCGCGGGTGTTGCCGGAGGCGAGGCCGTTCGTGGACGCGCTGGGCAGATGGAGCCGCCACCGGCCGTGTGCTTGACGGCCCAGCCGCACGCACGCGGCCGGAACGAGTACACGAGAGCCGCCCGGCGCCGTATGTGCGGTGATCCAGTCCAGGACCGTCCGGCCGGTGACCAGGGATCCGGGGTGGCTCTCCAGGGCGGTCACCGGGTAGGACAGGTCCAAGGCATCGGCCGGGGACCGCACTTCGGCGGTCGGGACGGCCCGCTCACCGTGCCATGCCTCGATCGCTTCCATGGCCCCCGAGACGCGGGCGGCGGCCGGTGTCGCGCCTTTGCCCTGGGCGACGGACAGGGTGCGGGCCAGAGGGCGTACGGCCATGGTCACCGGGATGCCGAGGTCGTCCAGGCCGGTCACGTCGGCGACGCGGGTGATGCCGTACCCCATCAGCAGCGGCCGGATCGCCTCCCACGTCTGATCGGGACGGCGGGTCCGGTGGGTGCCGTCGACATACGCCTTGCACACGGGTTCCTCCCTTCTCGGATGCCGAAGCCCGACCGCCGGGCACCCGGGTCACGCCGGGGTGTGCGACGGCCGGGCGGGTTCGGCTACCGCCTATGGCACCGGTCAGACGGACGGCAGCGGATAGGTGTGGGTGTCGGGGAAGGCGGAGTCGGGCACGGCCGGGTCGCCGCCGGAGTTCTGCGGCATATTGCCCTCGGCGTGCAGCTCGGCCACGAAGTCGGCCGGGTCCACGGCCGGGGGCGTGGCGGAGGGGAACTGCTGGGACATGGTGGTTCCTCCTTGATCAGGACGCTGCTACACCGAAAGGTCGGCGAAGCAGATGGTGATCAGTACCTCGCGCGACGGGGAGTCGAGCGGGATACGCCAGTGAGGGATCCGGCTTCCGTCGAATCCGGTGAGGGCACGGTGGCGGACGAGGAAGGTCTTGCCGCCGCCGGGGTACGGGGTGTCCTTGAGGCGGTCGGCCACCTGCCGGCTGGTCAGCCACCGGAGCCGGGGCAGCCAGCCCATCGGTACGAGGCCGGGGGTCAGACCGCACGAGAAGGTGATCGAGCACTTCCCGTCGTCGCGGTGGACGTGCATGTAGTCACCGGGCTCGTAGAACTTCAGGCCGAAGCGGATCGGGGTCATCCGGACGCGCCCGGTCGCCTCCCCTGCCACCTCTGCCAGACCCTCGCACCTGGCCAACCGGCTGAGCGCTTCTCCGCCGGTGTGCACCCTGCACCGCTGGGGGGACGTGATCGACCCGTCCCGCATCGCCAGCAGGCCCGGCCGTCGGTTGTGGCGGACGACCGCGTACGGCTCGCACCGGGCGGCCTCCTCCGCGATCTCCTCCCAGAGCCCGGGTTCGACCACGTCCAGCGGGACATCCGCCCGGCCTTCCGTCAGCCAGCGCTGACGTGGAGTCATGGCCATCACAGGTCCATGAACGACATGGTCGCCAGCAGGCCCATCGGCAGTGAGAGCGGCCGGCGCCAGTGCGGCACGTGGTATCCGGCGAACGCCCGGACGCTGCCGTCGCCGTACGGGTGGGGCAGGCTGGTGAACCCCTCGCCCTCGGGGAAGATCCCCTGCTCGGTGACGACTTCTCCCAGACGGTCGGGGAAGGCCCCCATCAGATCCCGGGCCCATCCCATCGGGGGCAGGTCCTCGGTCAGCGCGACGGTGACGGTCACGGTGGACTTCACCGAGTCCGTGTGCAGCCCCTGGAAGTCGCCCTCCCGGTAGAGGACGACGGCGCCCCCGCGCGGGATCAGCCGGGGAATACCGGTGGCCTCGCGCAAGGCCATCAGCACGTTCTTGTCGAAGGCCAGAGCCTCCAGCACCGGGCCGGGCGGGATGAAACCGCAGTGGACCGGGGAGGCGAAGCTGCCGTCACGGTGCGCGGCCGTGTGCTCGTGGACGTGGGGCGTGACCAGATCGACCCTGCCGTGCACCTCCTCGGCCAGGGCCTTGAAACGGTCCGGCTCAAGGACACCGGGAACAACCACCGTTCCCGTCTCCTCCCACACGGCACGAGCCGGCAGCCGTTCCTTCAGTGCTTCCGTGTCCACGGTCTCCTCCAGTCGGTGGGTCTGTCCGTCCGGGTGGCGTTCGACCATTGAACTGCTGGGGAACATAAGGAATGAGGGGCCACGAAGGGGTGCGTTTCCCGGCGGGGGGCCACGACGAGGTCTCACCTGACGGCGGCGGAGGGAAAGTGTCATGGTGGCCCCGGACGGCATCGGTGTCTTACTGCGGGCGATCCGCGAAGGCGCCGGACGGACCCGTGAGGAACAGGCACAGGTCGTTCAACAGGCCCAGAACGGCAGATGGTTCGACTGGGAGAACATCAAGCGGTGGGAACTGGAGAAGCGGCTGCCGATCCCGGACTGGCACGCCACGGTCGCCCGTGCGTACGGGGTGAGCGTCGCGGACGTACGACGGGCAGTGGCCGTATCACGACAGCACCGACGCGGCGGGCACAGGGAGAAAGAGGACGTGGAACGACGGAGGTTCTTCGGGGTGGCGGCCGCCGCGGCAGGTGCGACCGCACTGCCTGGCATCGCACAGGCCCGCGAGGGCATCGACGGCGCTCTCACCGGGTCGGGGTCCAGTGATCTGGCCTACCTGGAGTCGGCGTTCGAGCGGCACCGGGGCGGGTACCACGGCCGGGCGCCTGGCGATGTTCTCCGCGAGATGCGGGAGGACCTCGACCTCCTCGGTCAGGTTCTCAACCAGCCCCACCCGGCCGGCGCACGCGCCGACCTCGCCCGTACCACCGCGGGGATCGCCGGTCTCGTCGCCATCGTTCAGCACGATCGCGGAGAAAAGGGGGACGCCTTCCGCTGGTTCGAGACGGCGGAGAAGGCAGCCCGCGAGTCCGGCGACCGAAGGATGACCGCCTGGGTACTGGCACGGCACGCGATGGTGCCGCTGAACTACGGGGCCCCCGAGGCGGCCGTACGCATCGCCGTCCGGGCCCGCCGAGCGGCCGGGCGGGCGCCCACCGCCGCCGGAGCGCTGGCGGCTGCTGTCACCGCACGTTCGCTCGCCGCCATCGGTGACCACCGGGGCGCGAGGACGGCCGTCGCGGACGTGCGGTCCCTGGTGGAACGCCTCGACGGGCACGAAGCGGCCGACACATGGTTCGGCTATCCGGCACAGAAGCATTTCGTCCACCTCTCCCAGGCGTACACCCTCCTCAAGGACACCGACGCCGCCTACGCGGCCCAGGACGACGCGCTCAGCCTCACCGATTCCCCTTCGGTGATGACCCGGGCCCTGATCGCGATGGACACCGCCGCCTGCCTGCGTCTCGACGGTGACCCCGCTGCGGCGGCCCAGATGGCGGCGGACATCTTCGGACGTCTCCCCGCCCCCTTTCGTGACGGCCTGATCCGTTCCCGGGCCGAACTCCTCCGCCACTCCCTCGATGGCCGACCCCGAGACCTCCTCGGGCAGGCCCTCACCTGAGCCTTCGGCCCTGAAGGAGGCAGGAAGGGCCGAGGGCAGCCGGTCGGGAGGCTCAGGGGTTCAGGGGTTCAGGGGGCTCAGGGGGCTCAGGGGGCTCAGGGGGCGAGGACGCCCTCCAGGAAGGGGGTGAGGGCGGCCTGGCAGGGGGCTGGGTGGGTGTAGTGGAGGAGGTGGCCGGCGTCCGGGACTTCCGCGTAGGCGCCCTGGGGGAGGACGCGGACCATTTCCTGGGCCTCCGCGCGGCCCAGGTCGCTGTCCGGGCCCCGGAGCACCAGGGTGGGGCAGGGGACGTGGGCCAGGTCGTCCCAGTGGGCGTCGTGGACCCAGGATTCGCGGGCCCGCAGCATGTGGCGGCGGGAGAAGACCGGGCGCCAGCCGTCCGGGTGTTCGGCCATGACCTCCGCGAAGAAGTCGCCCCGGGCCGGGGCCGGCCGCTCCAGCCAGGGGTCCTGCTCGCCGAACCAGGCGCGGGCCTCGGCGAGCGAGCCGAACGGGACCGGCCAGGCGCGGAACCACTCGCCCCAGTCGCGCTGGGAGGCCGCGCCCGGCGCGGCGGCGCGCATGTCGCAGATGACCAGGGCCCGGACCAGGTCGGGGCGGTGGGCGGCGAGCCGCCAGGCGGTGAGCGCGCCCGTGGAGTGGCCTATGAGGGTGACAGGGGCCAGGGCGAGCTGTTCGATGACGGATTCCGCGTCGGCCGCGTACGCCTCGGGCGTGTACGGGCCCTCGGGGGGCTTCTCGCTGGCGCCGTGGCCCCGCTGGTCGAACGCGACCACCCGGTGCCGGGCGGCGAGGCCGCGCCCCGTCGCGTCCCAGTGCGAGGCGCGCCCCATCAGGCCGTGCAGGAGGAGGATTCCGGGGCCGTCGGGACCGGGGCCGCGCGGGTCCGCGTATGCGCGGGCGGCCAGACGTATGCCGTCCGCCCCCGTCACCTCGGTCTCCTCGACGCGCCGCACCATGACCCCAGAGTATCGAACTCTTATTCGAACATGGGGGTGTGGCGAGTGACATCGCTCGTACGAGTGATGTCACTCCGGGGTTGCCGGGGCGCTCCCTGGGGAGATTCCCTGCACCGGCTCAGGCGGTATCCCGGGACGGGCAGCGGGCGACCCAGGC
>NZ_JBFBFB010000005.1:104566-376870 GCF_040683935.1 Streptomyces sp. NPDC093085
GCGGTACGCCGGGGCGGCACGCCGGGGCGGCACGCCGGGGCGGTACGCCGGGGCGGTACGCCGGGGCGGTACGCCGGGGCGGTACGCCGGGGCGGCACGCCGGGGCGGCACGCCGGGGCGGTACGCCGGGGCGGTACGCCGGGGCGGTACGCCGGGGCGGTACGCCGGGGCGGTACGCCGGGGCGGTACGCCGGGGCGGTACGCCGGGGCGGGCGGCGGCCGGTCGGGCCGTAGGTCTGGCGGCGGACGCCCGCCTGGTCAGCGCTTCGCCACGAAGACGTGCGACGCCACCTCGGAGTCCAGCTCCGCCGCCTCGCCGCTGCTCCCCACCAGCACCCCGCCCGCCGACTCCGTCACGCTCACCACGGAGCCCGGCTGCACCCCCGCTCGCCGCAGGGTGTACATGAGCTGCGCGTCCGTCTGGATCGGCTCGCCGATCCGCCGTACGACGACGGTCTGGCCGTCGGCGCCCGGGTCCAGCTCCGCCAGGCTCACCATCCCCGCGTCGAGGAACGGATCGGCCTCGGCCTTCTCGCCCAGCTCCTCAAGGCCCGGGATCGGGTTCCCGTACGGCGACTCCGTCGGGTGGCGGAGCAGTTCGAGCACGCGCCGCTCCACCGCCTCGCTCATCACGTGCTCCCAGCGACACGCCTCCGCGTGCACCTGCTCCCACTCCAGGCCGATCACATCGACCAGGAGGCATTCGGCGAGCCGGTGCTTGCGCATGACACGCGTCGCCAGCCTGCGCCCCTCTTCCGTCAACTCCAGATGCCGGTCGCCCGCGACCTGCACCAGCCCGTCACGCTCCATGCGTGCGACGGTCTGGCTGACCGTGGGGCCGCTCTGATCGAGCCGCTCCGCGATCCGGGCGCGCATCGGAACCACACCTTCCTCTTCCAGCTCAAGGATGGTGCGGAGATACATCTCCGTGGTGTCGATCAGTCCGGACATTCGTGCCCCTCGAATAAATCGTGCGCTGGCGCTGGCCCTGGCTCAATTCTGACGCATACCACCGACAAGCGTGCCGCGTCGGCGGAGGGAACGGTGTTGACAGGGCAATGGTCCAGACCTCAACGTGATCGGCGACACAGCCATTCCCGCCCAGCACAGCGCCCCGCACCGCGCCCCGTACCGCACCTCGCACCCCGCCCGGCACGTCCGCCCCGTACCCCCCCCCATCGAAGGGCTCCCCCATGCGCGAGAGCACGCCTGCCGACCAGTTCTTCGACGCGGCGATCGGCCTGCTCCAGCGGGTACGGGAGGCGGAGGCCGCCTCCATCGCCGCCGCCGGGCGCGCGGTCGCCGACACCGTCGCCGCCGGGGGCCGGCTCTTCGCCTTCGGCGCCGGGCACTCCTCGCTCGCCGCCCAGGACGTCGTCTACCGCGCCGGCGGCTTCGCCACCATGAATCTGCTCGCCGCACCGGGCCTGGTCGGCGTGGATGTCATGCCCGCGCCGCTCGGCTCCGCGCTGGAGCGGGTCGAGGGCCTGGCGGGCACCGTGCTCGACGCCTCCCCGGCCGGCCCGGGGGACCTGCTGGTGATCATCTCGCTCTCCGGGCGGAACGCGCTCCCCGTCGAGATGGCGCTGGCCGCGCGGGCCCTGGGGATGACCGTGATCGGGGTGACCTCGGTGGCGTACGCGCGCGAGACCACCGCCAGGAACCGGACCGGGACCTTCCTCAAGGACCACTGCGACATCGTGCTCGACAGCGGCATCGCGGTCGGCGACGCCGAACTGACCGCCCCGGGCGTCGCCGCGCCCTTCGCGCCCGCCTCCACGGTCGTCACCAGCGCCCTGATGCAGGCGACGATGGCCGCCGGGGCCGCGGAGCTCGCCGCGCGCGGCATCGAACCGCCGCTGCTGCGCTCCGGGAACGTCGACGGCGGTACGGAGTGGAACGCCCGGGTGATGACCGAGAACCGGGACCGGATCTTCTACCGGCACTGAGAACGCCCCCGCGGCGCCGCCGCCGCGATCTCCGTCACACGCCCGAAACTATCGGCGGAACGGGCCCGGTCGACCGTACGTCACCATTGCAACGCCCTCTCGATCAGGTGATCGGATAATCACCGTGTCGGTCGGGAAGGGCGGGGCCTGCGGGAATCGCACCCACGAACGCACCTCGCACACGCAATCCAAAAAAGCCACTTTGCGTCACGAAAGGCGCGCTTGGCGGAATTTTGATCTTTCACGTGCAGGTAATGTTCAGGCAAAGTAGTCGACGCCACGGTGCCTCATCATGGGTTTCCGGCGGCGTCTCGCCGGCGTTCCCGCACACCTGGGTACCCGCACACCTGGATACCCGTACGTACGCGCACGCCGAACACCGAACACCCAGCACCACCCCCCACTGACCCGACCACACCGCGCCCCGGCCGAACCGAGGGTGCAGGAGGCAGGCCATCATGAAGTCACTCATCGAACACGCCCGTTCCTTCTCCGTGCACGTGGCGGAGCGCTCCGAGGAGTTCCGCGATCTCGCCGCGGGGCAGGCCCCCGAAGCGCTCTTCATCACCTGCTCGGACTCCCGAGTCATCCCCTCCCTCATCACCGGCGCCCGTCCCGGCGAGCTGTTCGAGCTCCGTACGGCGGGCAACATCGTCCCCCGGTACGACGCGGCGCGGCCCGGCGGCGAGACCGCCACCATCGAGTACGCGCTGCGCGTCCTCGGCGTCCGCGACATCGTCGTCTGCGGGCACTCGCACTGCGGGGCCGTCGGCGCCATGGTCCGCGGCGACGACCTCTCCGCCGTGCCCGCCGTACGCGGCTGGCTGGACAGTTCGACCGGGGAGCTCCCGTCCGCGCGGGGCCTCGCGCACGCCGTACGGCACCACGCCGCCGCCCAGCTCGACACCCTGCGCGGCTACCCCGCCGTGCGGGAGGGGCTCGCCGAGGGGCGGCTCTCGCTGCACGCCTGGTACTACGAGGTGGACACCGGCGCGGTGAGCAGTCACCGGCCGGAGCTGGACGGGGAGTTCAGACCGCTGTGAGCACGCCTTCGGGTCCGGCGGGCCCGACCCGTGGCCGCGTGACCACGTAACCGCGAACGCGCGAACGCGTGTCGGCGCGAACGTGCGCAAGCGCGTGGCCGCGTGGCCCGGGACGTGCCCGCCGGGGCCCGGGGCGCCGCACCCACCGCGTCGCTCGTCCCCGTCTCACAGCTAGGACTTCCCTTTCATGTTCAGCCTCTTGAGGGACCCTCAGGTCCTCCGGCGCGACGTCCTCGCGTCGCTCGTCGTCTTCCTCGTCGCCCTCCCGCTCTGTGTGGGCGTCGCCGTCGCCTCCGGCGTCCCCGCCGAACTCGGCCTGGTCACGGGCATCGTGGGCGGCATCGTCGTCGGCTGTCTGCCCGGCAGCTCGCTCCAGGTCAGCGGCCCCGCCGCCGGGCTCACCGTGCTCGTGTACGAGGCCGTCAAGGAGTTCGGGCTCGGCGTGCTCGGCGCCATCGTCCTCGTCTCCGGACTGCTCCAGCTCCTGCTGGGCGCCTTCGGCCTGGGGCGCTGGTTCCGGGCCATCTCGATCGCCGTGGTGCAGGGCATGCTGGCCGGCATCGGGCTGGTGCTGGTGCTGGGCCAGGTGTACGCCATGGCCGACACCCCGCAGCCGTCCGGCGGCATCCCCAAGCTCACCGGGCTGCCGGGGCTGGCCGGCGAGATCGTCTCGAACGGTACGGCGCTGACCGCGTTCCTCGTCGGCGCCGGTACGGTCGCGGTGCTCGTCCTGTGGCCGAGACTGCCCGCCCGGGTCCGGGTGGTGCCGGGTCCGCTCGTCGCCGTGGCGCTGGCGACCGGCGCGACGCTCCTGCTCGACCTGGAGATCGCCCGGGTCGAGGTCCAGGGACTGCTGGAATCCGTAAGCCCGCCGGGGCTTGAGGACTTCGGCGCGCTGGTGGGGGTGGCGGCGATCGGCACCGTCCTCGCCTTCACCCTGATCGCCTCGGCGGAGTCCCTGTTCAGCGCCGCCGCCATCGACCGTATGCACGACGGGCCCCGCACCGACTACAACAAGGAGCTGATGGCCCAGGGCGTCGGCAACACCGTCTGCGGGGCGCTCGGCGCGCTGCCGATGACCGCGGTGATCGTCCGCAGCGCCGCCAACGTCCAGGCGGGCGCCCGCACTTCGCTCTCCCGGGTGCTGCACGGCCTCTGGCTGCTGCTCTTCGCGGCGCTGCTGCCCGCCGCGATCGGGGTGATACCGCTGGCGGCACTGGCGGGCGTCCTGGTCCACGCGGGGTGCAAGCTGATGCCCGTACGGGAGCTGGCCCCGCTCTGGCGGGAACACCGGGGCGAGGCGGTCATCCTGGCCGTCACCGCGCTGGCGGTCCTGGTCACCAACCTCTTCGAGGGCGTGGTGCTGGGGCTGCTGCTCGCGGTGGTCAAGACGGCGTGGGAGATCTCCCACCTCCATGTCGACGTACGGAAGCTCACCGGCGGGCGGCTGGTGGTCTCGGTGACGGGCAACGCGACGTTCCTGCGGCTGCCCCGGATCATGGAACAGCTCGAAGCCCTCCCGAAGGACCAGCCGATCGAACTGGACCTGTCGGGCCTGCGCCATGTCGACCACGCGTGCCGGATCGCCCTGGAGAACTGGGCGCTGCGCCACCACGACGCGGAGACGGAACCGGTCAGAATGGTGCCGCTGCCGCCGCCGGCGCGGTCGCAGGGCTGACCGGAGAGAGGCCCTGGCCGGACCGCCCGCCTGGCCGGACCGCCCGCCTGGCGGGGCCGGCCAGGGCCTCCGAACCCCTAATCGTCTCCCGGAGACGGGGGCAACGCGGCGGCCAGGTCCAGGCAGGCGGCTATCCGGAGGGTCACTTCTTCCGCGTACACCGCGTCGGGGCGTTCGAAGGCGGCTCGGCTGGTGCCGCGGAGGAAGGTCACCACGCCGAGCGATCTGCCCCGGCTGCGGAGGACCGTGCAGAGCGCGTGGACCGAGTCCTCGGGCCACTGCCGGGACGACGCCCATACGGGGGCGGGCACCGGCTGGGGCGCGCCGCCCTGGCCGCCGTTCGCGGGCTCGGCGGTGAGCGGGGCGCTGGCCCGGACCGCGCCGGTACGGTCCAGGGCCTGGAGCGCGGGGTGCCCGGCGACGTACGGCACCGGTATGGAGCCCATCCCGGTCGGCGCGCTCGGGCCCGACACGCCACCCGCGGGGGTCGCCAGCGCGCGGATCAGGCGCACCGGGCCCGCAGGGGCGGAAGGGATGGACGCGACGCCGCCGGAAGCTGTCCTTCCGGCGGCCCCCGCGCGCGTGCCGTCCGCGATCAGGTCGATCAGGGCATGGTCCGCGAAGCCCGCCAGCGCGAAGTCCAGATGGACCGAGGCCGCCTCCATCGGGTCCTCGCACTCCGCCGCCGCCCGCGCCGCACGGTGGAGCTGGCTGCCCCGGAAGCGGAGCCGGTCCGCCTCCTGGATGGCCAGCCGCACCTCCGTGACGTCCTGGAACATCCACCCCACGCCCAGCGGAACCGGTTCCTCCGCCAGCGGCGATGCCAGCCGCAGGAAGCCGCACCGCCAGCACCGCCGCCGTTCGCCGTCCGGCGTACGGAGCGTCACCCACACCTCGGCGGTGGCGGACGCCGCGCCCGCCGACAGCACATGCTGGAGCGCCGACTCCAGTTCCTCCACGCCCCCCGTGATCAGCTCGCCCAGCGGCCGGCCCAGCACGGCGGTGCGCCCGGCGCCGAGCAGCCGCGCCGCCTCGACGTTGACGACGGTGGGCCGCAGGTCGACATCGACCAGCACGACCGCCCAGGACGCGTCCTCGAAAAGCGCCTCGCTCAGCGCGATGGAGCGCTCCAGGTCGATCTGGTCGTGGACCTCGCTGAACGCGCTGTAGACCCCGGCGGGCTTCCCGTCCGCCCCGCGCATCCCGGAGGACTGAGTACGGATGAGGACCCGCCCGCCGTCCTTCCTCAGCAGCGCGAACTCGTCGACCTGCCGCCCCGGGCCCTCCATCACGGCCATCAGCCGCGCCTGGACCTCGTCCGCGTCGGCGGTGCGCACCGCCCACCCCGCGAAGCCGTGCCGGCCGACGGCCTCCGCGGCGGTCCAGCCGAGGATGCGCTCGGCCTCGCGGTTCCAGTGGGTGATCACGCCCTGCGCGTCGAAGGCGCAGAGCGCCGCGTCCATCCCGTCGAGCAGCGCCGCGAGCAGGTCGGACCCCGGACCGTCCTGGCCGCCCCCGGTCCCGCCGCCACCGGCGCCGTCCGAGCCGCCGTCGGACCCCGGCTCGTCCGGTCCGGCCGCACTGGTGGTCTCACTCCGAGAAGCACTCACGCTGGCACCCCCTGCGGGACATCTCCGCCTGTGCTGCTGACTCTGCTGCCGCACCTACGATCATTCAACTCGAAAGTGGCCCACCTCACACATCGTTCCGCCGGAAAAGTGATCCGTTAATTCGGTTGAGCGGGGCCGGAGCGCTTCCTAGGCTGTGGAGCACACTGAAAGGAGGTGATTCGGAAGTGATTTCTTTCCGGACTCGTGAGGTGGCTGCGGGCTGACGGCCCGACGCCGCACTCAGTGCGGAGCCGACACGTCCGTCGGCCCAATCCACAGTAGTCACCGCCCCGCAGGCTCGCCGGTCCGTCCGGCCGGCTCCTCCTCGGAGGAACCCGAGCCTGCGGGGTTCCGCTGTCTCAGGGGCCTGGTCCAGGGGCAGGGCCCCTCGGGGCCGGACCCCTACGGGGGGCCAGTCCCCTAGGGGCAGGGCCCCCTAGGGGCAGGGACCCCTAAGGGCAGGGACCCCTAGGGGCAGAGCCGTTCCACGCGCCACCCCGGCCGCCTGTCCGGGCCCTCCGCCCGTACGTACCGGAGCCGGTCGTGGAGCCGGTTCTCGTGGCCCTGCCAGAACTCCACCGTCTCCGGGACGACCCGGAAGCCGCCCCAGTGCGGGGGCACCGGAACCTGCTCGCCCTCCGGATACCGGTCCGCGAGGGCCTCGTACCGCTGGAGCAGGTCCTCGCGCGAGCCGATCGGCGCGGACTGGTCGCTGGCCCAGGCGCCGAGCTGGGAGCCGTGCGGCCGGGTCCGGAAGTACGCGGCCGTCTCGTCCCGTCCGGTACGGGCCGCCGCGCCCGTGACGATCACCTGGCGGGCCAGCGGGTGCCAGGGGAAGAGCAGGGAGACCTGGCGGTTGGCGCCGATCTCCCGGCCCTTGCGGGAGGAGTAGTTGGTGTAGAAGACGAAGCCGCGGTCGTCGAACCCCTTCAGCAGCACCATCCGGGAGGACGGCCGGCCCTCGGGGGTCGCGGTGGCGACGACCATCGCGTTCGGCTCGGGAAAGGCACAGGCCACGGCCTCGGCGAACCAGCGCGCGAACTGGTCCATGGGCGCGGCGGCGAGGTCCGTTTCGAGGAGCGGGGTGGAACGGTACTGCTCGCGCATGGCGGAGGGATCCGGGGTCTCGTGAGGCACGGGATCATCCTGCCGCAGCGCCGAGTTTGCCCTGAACAGAGGAGCCTCAATCCTCGCCGGACAAAATAAGGCAGTGTGCCGGTTATCACGCGCCGCGCTCTCTTTCCCTACCGTGGAAAACGGCCAAAATCTGGGGTCTCATCGACACCCTGCCCGCCCGAGCAAGGAGCCGCCCGATGTCAGACTCCGACACCTCTGCCACCTCCTTCGTCCCCGGCCTCGAAGGCGTCGTCGCATTCGAGACGGAGATCGCCGAGCCGGACAAGGAGGGCGGCTCCCTGCGGTACCGGGGCGTCGACATCGAGGATCTGGTCGGCGAGGTCTCCTTCGGGAACGTGTGGGGGCTGCTGGTCGACGGCGCGTTCACCCCCGGCCTGCCGGCCGCCGAACCGTTCCCGCTGCCGGTGCACTCCGGCGACATCCGGGTCGACGTCCAGTCCGCGCTGGCGATGCTCGCCCCGGTCTGGGGCATGAAACCGCTGCTCGACATCGACGAGGCCCGGGCCAGGGACGACCTCGCGCGGGCCGCCGTGATGGCGCTCTCGTACGTCGCCCAGTCGGCCCGCGGCCAGGGCGTGCCGATGGTCCCGCAGCGCGAGATCGACCAGGCGAAGTCGGTGGTGGAGCGCTTCATGATCCGGTGGCGCGGCGAGCCCGACCCGCGTCATGTGAAGGCCGTCGACGCGTACTGGACCTCCGCCGCCGAGCACGGCATGAACGCCTCCACCTTCACCGCCCGGGTGATCGCCTCCACCGGCGCCGATGTCGCCGCCGCGCTCTCCGGCGCGGTCGGCGCGATGTCGGGCCCGCTGCACGGGGGCGCGCCCTCGCGGGTCCTCGGCATGATCGAGGAGATCGAGCGCACCGGCGACGCGACGGCCTATGTCAAGCAGGCGCTCGACCAGGGTGAACGCCTCATGGGCTTCGGCCACCGGGTCTACCGGGCCGAGGACCCGCGCGCCCGGGTGCTGCGGCGCACGGCGCGCGAACTGGCCGCGCCGCGCTTCGAGGTGGCGGAGGCGCTGGAGAAGGCCGCGCTGGAGGAGCTGCACGCGCGCCGCCCCGACCGGGTGCTGGCGACGAACGTGGAGTTCTGGGCGGCGATCGTGCTGGACTTCGCGGAGGTCCCCGCGCACATGTTCACCTCGATGTTCACCTGCGCCAGAACGGCCGGCTGGTCCGCGCACATCCTGGAGCAGAAGCGGACGGGCCGGCTGGTACGTCCTTCGGCGCGGTACGTGGGACCGGGGGCGCGGGGTCCGGCGGAGATCGCGGGGTACGCGGAGGTGGACCCGATCGTCTGACGGTGCGGGGGAGGCCGTCGCCCCGTACCCTCGCCCCCGTCCGTACCGCTACCGTCAGTGCTCACAGCAATACGGTACGAGGTACGGGGGAACGACATGAACGCCGGACAGCGACAGTGGGGGCCCGGAGGGGGCGCCCCGCGACCGGGGTGGGGCCCGCCGCCCGTACCACCGCGACCGGGGTGGGGCCCGCACCCCGTACCGCCGCAGCCCGTACCCCCGCAGCCCGGGCCGTACCCCGGGCCGCCGCCGCCCGGTCCCGCCCGGCGGCGGTCGCTCAGGCGGCGGCTGGTACGGCTGCTGCTCCACCCCGTCAGGGTGGCCCGCAGGGTGTGCAGGCCGACCCGGCCGGACCGGGTGGACGACCCGGTGGTGCGGCGGATCCAGGTCCTGCGCATGGTGGTCGGTCTCGCCGCGATCGCGTGGATCCTGGTGGCGTACCGGATCGCGGCGGACGCGCAGGCCGTGGCCTGGCAGCGGTTCGAGCAGGCGGGGGACGCCTGGGCCGTGCTGGCGGCCACCTTCCCGGTCTGCGTGGGCGTGTTCATCGCCCTGAGCCGTCCGGACCGCCGGCGCGAGTACCTGCGGCGCGCGCTGAAACCGCTCGGCGCGCTGCTGGCCCTGGGCGGCGCTCTCGGGTTCATCCTCCTGCTCGTCTTCGGCTTCCTGACCGGCGGCTCCATCAGGCGGGCGCCCGAACACCCGGCGACGGCCGACTACTTGATGATCCTGTACCAGTTCGCCCTGGTGATCGGGTGCATCTGGGCCATCGCCTTCATCGTCTACGGCGCGGGCCTGGCGCTGACCCACATGTTCCGCGCCGCCGACATCCACGACGTCCTGCCCCCGCTCACCGCGACCCTGCTGGCCTGGGAGCTCTCGGTGATGGACCTGATCCAGGACACCTACGCGGGCGCCCCCACGGGGGTGCTGGTCGCGGCGGTGTTCGGCGGGCCGATGTCGGTCACGGCGGTGAGCCTCTGGGAGCTGCGGCGGCTCAGGACCCGGCACGGCCGTACGGTGCGGGAGGCGCTGGGCCGTACGGGGTGAACGCCCGTTATTTCAGTACGACTTGGGGAGCCCCAGGGACTGGTGGGAGACGTAGTTCAGGATCATCTCCCGGCTGACCGGGGCGATCCGGGTCACGCGGGCGGCGGTGACCAGGGAGGCGAGGCCGTACTCGCGGGTGAGGCCGTTGCCGCCCAGGGTCTGTACGGCCTGGTCGACGGCGCGTACGCAGGCCTCGCCCGCCGCGTACTTGGCCATGTTCGCCGCCTCGCCCGCCCCCTGGTCGTCGCCCGCGTCGTACAGGAACGCGGCCTTGCGCAGCATCAGTCCGGCCAGTTCGATCTCGATGTGGGCCTGGGCGAGGGGGTGGGCGATGGCCTGGTGGGCGCCGATGGGGGCCTGCCAGACCTGGCGGGTCTTCGCGTAGTCGACGGCCCGCCCGAGCGCGTACCGCCCCAGGCCGAGCGCGTACGCGGCGGTCATCACCCGCTCCGGGTTGAGCCCGGCGAAGAGCTGGCGCAGTCCGGCGTCCTCGTCCCCGACGAGGGCGTCGGCGGGGAGCCGTACGTCGTCGAGGACCAGCTCGAACTGCTTCTCGGCGGTGGTGAGTTCCATGTCGATCGGGGTACGGGTGAACCCTTCGGCGTCGCGCGGAACGATGAAGAGGCAGGGCTTGAGGCCGCCGGTCGCCGCGTTCTCCGTACGGCCGACGACGAGGGTGGCATCGGCGAGGTCGACGCCCGAGACGAAGACCTTGCGGCCGTTGAGCACCCAGCCGCCCTCGTCGTCGCGGTGGGCGGTGGTGGTGATCCGGTGGGAGTTGGACCCGGCGTCGGGCTCGGTGATGGCGAAGGCCATGGTGCGGGAGGCGTCGGCGAGCCCGGGGAGCCACTGCCGCTTCTGCTCCGGGGTGCCGAAGCGGGCGATCACCGTGCCGCAGATCGCGGGGGACACGATCATCAGCAGGAGCGGACAGCCCTGCGCACCCAGTTCCTCCAACACCAGGGCGAGTTCGGATATGCCGGCGCCTCCGCCGCCGTACTCCTCCGGCAGGTTCACCCCGAGGTAGCCGAGCTTGCCCGCCTCCTGCCACAGGGTCGCGCGGTCGAAGCCGGGGCCGTGGCGGCGGCCGAGGGCGGCGACGGCGGTGCTGAGGGCGGCGTGTTCCTCGCTCTCGGCGAGGAAGGGATGGGAGGGGGCAGTGGGGCGGGAGGCGTCGGTGGCCATGGTCAGGTGTCCTCCGGTGCGTCGGGGGCGTCGGGGGCGTCGGGGACGTCGGGGACGTCGGTGGAGCTAGTGGCGTCGGTGGCGGTGACGACGGCGAGCAGGGCGCCCACCTCGACCTGCCGTCCGGGGGCGGCGTGGAGCGCGGTCAGGGTGCCGGTGGCGGGGGCGAGGACGCGGTGCTCCATCTTCATGGCCTCCAGCCAGACCACCGGCTGCCCCGCCGTGACCCGCGCCCCCTCGGCGAGGCCGTCCGCGACCCGTACGACGGTCCCGGGCAGGGGCGCGAGCAGCGAGCCGGGCTCGGTGGCGGGGCGCGGCTCGGGGAAGCGGGGCCGGGCGGGCAGCCGCCAGGAGCCCGCCGCGGAGTCGACATGGACCTCGTCGCCGTACGCGGTGACGTGGAAGTTCCACAGGACGGCGCCGACTTCGAGGACGACCCGGCCGGGCGTGACGGCGACGACCCGGATCGGGGGTCCGGAGGGCTCGGGGGTCTCGGGGGTCTCGGAAGCTTCTGGCGTCTCGGGGGCTTCTGGGGCCTCGGGCGTCTCGGGTTCGAGTACGTATCCGGTGCGGGTGGCCCGGTAGCGGATCTCGTGGGTGCCGTACGTCTTGGTCTGCGGCGCCGACGGCACGTTCCGCCAGCCACCGATCCTCGCCGGGACGGTGCCGCCCCGGCCCCGCGTCGCGGCGTCCGCGAGCGCGGCGGCGACGGCAGCGCACCGCTCGCCGGGGCCGCCCTCCGGGCCGTCCTCCGGGGCGGTCAGCGCGGGCAGATGGCGGTCGTAGAAGCCGGTGTCGAGACGGCCCGCGACGACCTCGGGGTGCGCCAACGACCGTACGAGCAACTGCCTGTTGGAGACGGGCGCGTGCACCCGCGCCCGCCGCAGCGTGTCCCGGAGCCGGCGCAGGGCCGCCGCGCGGGTGGGTGCCCAGGCGATGACCTTGGCGAGGAGGGGGTCGTAGTGCACGCCGATGGTGTCGCCCCCGGCGTACCCGGCGTCGACCCGGATACGGGGGGTGCCGGATCGGTGCGACTCCCGTGCTCTGTACGGCGGTTCCGCTCCGTAGGGCAGTTCCGCCCCGTACGACGTCTCCGCTCCGTACGGCGCCTCTGCCCCCGGCACGGAGAGCGCGTGCAGCCGCCCCGTCCCCGGGGCCCAGCCCTCCGCCGGGTCCTCCGCGTAGAGCCGGGCCTCCACCGCGTGGCCGTACGGGGGCGGGGGCTCGGGCGGCAGGGGGTCGCCCTCCGCGACGGAGAGTTGCAGGGCGACCAGGTCGAGGCCGAACACCTCCTCCGTGACGGGGTGTTCGACCTGGAGCCGGGTGTTCATCTCCAGAAAGTACGGGCGGCCTTCCGCCGTGACGAGGAACTCGACCGTCCCCGCGCCCCGGTAGCCCACGGCGCGGGCGGCGGCCACGGCGGCTTCGGCGAGTCCGGTACGGAGCGCGTCCGGCAGCCCCGGCGCCGGGCACTCCTCGATCACCTTCTGGTGGCGGCGCTGGAGCGAGCAGTCCCGGGTCCCCAGCGCCCAGACCGTGCCGTGCGCGTCCGCGAGGACCTGCACCTCCACATGGCGGCCCCCGGTCACATAGGGCTCCGCGAAGACCTCCCCGTCCCCGAACGCGGCCCGCGCCTCCGCCGAGGCCGCCCGCAACTCCGCCTCCATCGCGTCCAGTTCACGGACGACCCGCATGCCCCGGCCGCCTCCGCCCGCCGACGCCTTGAGCAGCAGGGGGAGTTGGTCCGGGGTGGCGGTGGCCGGGTCGACGGGGGCGAGCAGCGGCACCCCGGCCGCCGCCATCAGCTCCTTCGCCCGGGTCTTCGACGCCATCGCCTCGATCGCCTCGGGCGGCGGCCCGATCCAGCGGAGCCCCGCGGCCAGGACCGCCCGAGCGAACTCCGCGTTCTCGGAGAGGAATCCGTACCCGGGGTGCACCGCGTCAGCGCCCGCCGCGAGCGCCGCCCGGACGATCAGGTCGCCGCGCAGATAGGTGCCGGCGGGCGCGGCCCCCGGCAGCCGTACGGCCGTATCCGCCGCCCGGACATGGAGCGCGTCCGCGTCGGGGTCCGCGTACACGGCGACCGTGGCGATGCCCTGCTCCCGGCAGGTGCGGAAGACGCGGCAGGCGATCTCGCCCCGGTTCGCGACCAACAGCGTGGAGATCACCGGCAGTTCCTCCCTCTTGTCATTCCCCCTGTTTCCTTCCGCTTCCCTCGCACGGCTCCCCGTCACATCCGGAAGACGCCGAAGCCGCCGTGTACGCCCTCAACTGGCGCGCCGTGCACGGCGGAGAGGCAGATCCCGAGGACGGTACGGGTGTCGCGCGGGTCGATGACCCCGTCGTCGTACAGCCGCCCGGAGAGGAACGCGGGCAGCGACTCGGACTCGATCTGCCGCTCCACCACCGCGCGCAGCGCCGCGTCGCCCTCCTCGTCGTACGGCTGCCCCTTCGCCTCGGCCGAGGCGCGCGCGACGATCGACAGGACGCCCGCGAGCTGCTGCGGGCCCATGACGGCGGACTTGGCGCTGGGCCAGGCGAAGAGGAAGCGGGGGTCGTAGGCGCGCCCGCACATGCCGTAGTGCCCCGCGCCGTACGACGCGCCCATCAGGACGGAGAGGTGCGGGACCCGGGAGTTGGCGACCGCGTTGATCATCATCGCGCCGTGCTTGATGATGCCGCCCTGCTCGTACTCCGCGCCGACCATGTAGCCGGTGGTGTTGTGGAGGAAGAGGAGCGGGATGTCGCGCTGGTTGGCGAGTTGGATGAAGTGCGCGGCCTTCTGCGACTCTTCGGAGAAGAGCACACCGCGCGCGTTGGCGAGGATCCCGACCGGGTAGCCGAAGATCCGGGCCCAGCCGGTCGCCAGGCTCGGTCCGTACAGCGGCTTGAAGGCGTCGAAGTCGGAGCCGTCCACGATCCGGGCGACAACTTCGTGCGGGTCGAAGGGGATCCGGAGATCGCCGGGGACGATCCCGAGGAGTTCCTCGGCGTCGTACGCGGGCGGCCGGATCTCGTCGTACGGCCCTGGACCGGGGTGTGCCTTGCGCCAGTTGAGGCGGGCGACGATACGGCGGGCCTGCCGGAGGGCGTCGGGTTCGTCGCGCGCGAGGTGGTCGGCGAGTCCGGAGGTACGGGCGTGCATCGCGGCGCCGCCCAGCGACTCTTCGTCGCTCTCCTCCCCGGTGGCCATCTTCACCAGCGGCGGCCCGCCCAGGAAGACTTTGGAGCGCTCCTCGATCATGACGGTGTGGTCGGACATCCCGGGGATGTAGGCGCCGCCCGCCGTGGAGTTGCCGAACACGACGGCGATGGTGGGTATTCCGGCGGCGGAGAGCCGGGTGAGGTCGCGGAAGAGGGCGCCGCCGGGGATGAAGATCTCCTTCTGGGAGGGGAGATCGGCGCCGCCGGACTCGACCAGGCTGATCAGCGGGAGGCGGTTGGCGTAGGCGATCTGGTGGGCGCGGAGCGCCTTGCGCAGGGTCCACGGGTTGGACGAACCCCCGCGTACGGTCGGGTCGTTGGCGGTGATCACGCACTCGACGCCCGCGACCACCCCGATCCCGGTGACCATCGAGGCGCCCACGGGGTGGTCGCTGCCCCAGGCGGCGAGCGGGGAGAGTTCGAGGAACGGGGTGTCGGGGTCGAGCAGCAGCTCGACCCGCTCCCGGACGAGGAGTTTCCCGCGGGCGCGGTGGCGGGCGGTGTACTTCGGGCCGCCGCCGGCGAGGGCCTTGGCGTGCTCGGCGTCGAGGGCGTCGAGCTTGGCGAGCATGGCGGACCGGTGGCCGGCGTACTCGGCGGAGGCGGTGTCGAGGGCGGAGCTCAGAACGGTCACCGGGGCGGCTCCGGAGGGCGGGGGACGGGAGTGGGGGTCGGGGCGGGTGCCTCTTGCTCGTACGGGGCGGGGGCGGGGGCGGGTGCCTCCTGCTCGTACCGGGCGGGCGCGGAGGCGGGGGCGTCTGGCCCGTACGGGGCGGGTGTGGGGGCGGAGGTGTCCGGCCCGTACGGGGTGTCCGTGAGGAGGGTGACCGGGATGTCGAGGTGGCGGGCGCGCAGCCACTCGCCCAGCGCCTTGGCCTGCGGGTCGAACCGGGCGTGCGCGGCCACCCCGGCGCCGAGCAGCCCCGCCACGGTGAAGTTGACGGCGCGGAGGCGCGGCAGGAGGTGGCGTTCGACGGCCAAGTCGGCTGTCTCGGGTAGGAGTTGGCGGAAGCGTTCGACGGTGAGCGTATGCGCGAGCCACCGCCACGCGGCCTCGCTCTCCACCCAGAGCCCGACATTGGCGTCCCCGCCCTTGTCTCCGCTGCGGGCGCCCGCGACGGCCCCGAGGGGCGCGCGGCGGGTGGGGAGCCCGGCGGGGAGCGGCGCGGGCAGGGCGGGTTCGGCGGGGAGGGGGGCGGCGGGGTGCGGGGTTCCGGGCGCGGACTCTCCCCGTACCGCACGTACCGTATGGGCGGTACGTACCGTACTGGCCGTATGGTGCGTACGGGCCGTACGGCTCGGGTCGGCCGGGATACGTAACCGCGTGCCGTCCGGCAACACCGCCACCTGCGTGACCTCCCCCGCGTCGATGTACGCCGCCTCGAAGACCCCGTAGGGGGCACCCCTGCCGGGTGGGGCCGTGACATGGAAACCCGGGTAACTGGCGAGCGCCAGCTCCACCGCGGCCCCGGTGACCGCCCGGCCCACCGCCTCCGGGTCGCTGTCCCGCACGACCAGCCGGAGCAGCGCGCTGGCCGTCTCCTCCGTGGCGGCATCGGGGTGGTCCGTACGGGAGAGCTCCCAGCGCACCTCGGCCGGGCGGGCGCCCCGGGCCGCGTCGAGCGCGTCCTCGACCTGGGCGCGGACCAGGCCCGCCTTGGCCCCGATGTCGAGGCCGGTGAGGACGAAGACGACCTCGTTGCGCCAGCCGCCGATACGGGTGAGCCCGACCTTGAGCGCCGGGGGCGGCGGTTCGCCCCGTACCCCGCTGATACGCACCCGGTCGGGGCCGTCCTGCTGGAGCCGTACGGTGTCGAGGCGGGCCGTCACATCGGGGCCGAGGTAGCGGATTCCCTGGGTCTCGTAGAGGAGTTGGGCGGTGACGGTGCCGATGTCCACGACGCCGCCGGTGGAGTCGTGCTTGGTGATGACGGCCGAGCCGTCGGCGTGGAGTTCGGCGAGCGGGAAGCCGGGGCGGCGCAGGGCGCGCGGGTCGTGCCGGGTGAAGAAGGAGTAGTTGCCGCCGGTCGCCTGCGCCCCGCACTCCAGCACATGCCCGGCGACGACGGCCCCGGCGAGCGCGTCGAGCGTGCCGCGTGCGTCGAGGGTGCCGCGTGCGTCGAGGGTGCCGCGTGCGTCGAGCGTGCCGCGCGGGCCGCGCGCGCCCGGCAGGTCCCACCCGAAGTGGGCGACGGCGGGCCCCGTGACCAGGGCGGCGTCCGTGACGCGCCCCGTGATGACGACATCCGCGCCGGCCCGCAGACAGGCGGTGATCCCGGCGCCGCCGAGGTACGCGTTGGCGGTGAGCACGTCCCCGCCCCACGTGTGTCCCGGCCGCTTCTCCCCCCGCTGCCCGAGGAGGTCATCGCCCTCGACATGGGCGACCCGGGCCCGTACCCCCACCCGGTCCGCCAACTCCCGTACGGCGTCGGCGAGTCCGGCCGGGTTCAGCCCGCCCGCGTTGGTGACGAGGCGGACCCCGCGCTCCCGGGCCAGGCCGAGCCCGTCCTCCAACTGGCGCAGGAAGGTGGTGGCGTACCCCCTGCGCGGGTCCTTTTGGCGGTCGCGGCCGAGGATGAGCAGGGTCAGTTCGGCGAGAAAGTCCCCGGTGAGGACGTCGAGGGGGCCGCCGGTGAGCATCTCGCGCAGCGCGTCGAAGCGGTCGCCGTAGAAGCCGGAGGCGTTCCCGATGCGCAGGACGGGGACGACGGCGTCGGACACGGCGGCGTCGGGCACGGCGGCGTCGGGCACGGCGGCGCTCCCCTCGGTCCACGGCGGCGTGCGTCGCACCGGAGCATCGCAGCGCCCGCGAGAACAATCAAGCGTGCGTACGCCGCGAACTTACTCTCAAGTACGTTCCCTCTTCCCGGCGTTCTTCGCGGTCGTCTTCCCAGCCTTCTTCCCGGCCGTCTTCGCCACCTGGGTCCGCACGGCCCCCATGCTCGCCACGATGACCAGGGCGATCGCCAGCGCGTCGAGCGCGGAGAGTTCCTGGCCGAGGATGAGGAAGCCGGAGGTGGCCGCGATGCCCGGTTCCAGGCTCATCAGCACGGCGAAGGTGGGCGCGGGCAGCCGCCGCAGCGCGAGGAGTTCGAGGGTGTACGGGAGGACGGACGACATCAGCGCCACCACCAGGCCGAGCCCCAGCGTGGTCGGCGCCAGCAGCTTCGGCCCGGACTCCGCGATGCCGAGCGGCAGGATGAGGAGCGCGGCGGCGGCCATCGCCAGGGCGAGGCCGTCCGCCTGCGGGAAGCGGCGGCCGGTGTGCGCGCTGAAGAGGATGTACGTGGCCCACATGGCGCCGGCGCCGAGCGCGTACGCGACCCCTACGGGATCGAGCCGGTCGAAGCCGCCGCCGCTGAGCAGCACGACCCCGCCGAGCGCGAGCACCGCCCAGACGACATTGACCAGGCGCCGGGAGACGATCACGGAGAGCGCGAGCGGGCCGAGCACCTCCAGGGTGACGGCGACGCCGAGCGGGATCCGTTCGAGGGCCTGGTAGAAGAGGCCGTTCATGGCGGCGAGGGTGGCGCCGAAGGCGAGGACGGTCCCCCAGTCGGCCCGCGAGTAGCCGCGCAGCTTCGGGCGGCAGACGGCGAGCATGACGAGGGCGGCGAGTCCGAGCCGTAGCGTGACGATGCCGACGGCACCGGTGCGGGGCATCAGCAGCACCGCGACGGCCGCCCCGAACTGCACGGATATCCCGCCCGCGATGACGAGCGCGACGGGCCCGAGCAGCCGTTTCGGGGAGCCGGGCGCCGCTCCGACGACGCCGGGGGCGGCGGCCTCGGGCACCGTGACGGCACCGGGCGCGGCGGCCTCCGGGGCCTCCACCGCGCCGGTACGCGACTCCTCCACCACAGCGACTCCTCCGACCCTCTGGCTAGTCCATTACGTTGCACGCCCACGTCAATATACTCGACTCAGGGAGTAGGTGGACATTGAACCGAAACCGCCGCCGGTCCGTACGTACCGCTGTACCGCCGCACCGCCGTAACAGCAGCCGTACCAGCAGCCCTACCAGCACGGGTCACGCACGGAAGGACCTTCAGGTTGTCGCAGGAACCGGAACAGAAGCGGGAGCCGGACACCAAGCCGGAAGCCGGACCGGACACCACACCGGAAGTCCGACCGGACGCCGATCGGGATGCCCGGCCGGACACCGAACGGGATGCCCGGCCGGACACCGAACGGGATGCCCGACCGGACGCAGATCCGGAAGCCGATCCGCAAGCCGGACCGGACGCCGATCCGGAGACGTCCCCCGAGGCAGCCCCTAAGGCGACCCCAGAAGGGGCTCCGGAAGGGGCCCCCGCCCCCGGAGACGCACCGGCCGCCCCCCTAGGGGCCGGTGCGTCTCCGGAGGCCGCCCCCCTGGGCATACGTGCCCGTTACCCCGTTCTCGCCCGGTCCGCCTCCGTCGCGCTCACCGTGCTCGCGGCCGTCTTCGTCTACCTCGCCCTCGTCCTCCCCAACGAGACCGAGCTGCTCACCCCCAGCTCCTTCGTCCACCTTCCGGTCGAGGGCATCATCGGCACCGCCGTCCTGCTCCTCCTGCCCTCCCGCGCGAGCCGGATCGCGGCGGCGGTGATGGGGCTGACCCTGGGCCTGCTCACCCTCCTCACCTTCCTCGACCTGGGCTTCTCCTCGGTCCTGGACCGGCCCTTCGACCTCCTCCTCGACTGGATCCTCTTCGGCAACGCCGAGTCGTTCCTCCGGGACACCCTCGGCCAGGCCGGCGGGGTCCTCGCCGTGATCGGGGTCGCGGTCCTCGCGGTCGCCGTGGTCGTGCTGATGACGCTCGCGGTCGTACGGCTGAACGCGCTCATGAACCGCCACAACGGCGTCACCACCCGCACCGCCCTCCTCTTCAGCACCGTCTGGGTCACCTGCATGGCCCTCGGCCTCGAAATCGCGGGCACACCGGTCGCCTCCCGGACCACCACCGACCTCGTACAGAACCACGCGGACCTGGTCAGCGCGGGCCTGCGGGACGGCAAGGAGTTCCAGAAGGCGGCGGCGAACGACCGGTTCCGCAACGTCCCGAACGACCAACTGCTGGCGGGGCTGCGCGGCAAGGACGTCATCTTCACGTTCATCGAGAGCTACGGCCGCAGCGCCATCGAGGACCCGGAGATGGGGCCCCCGGTCACCGAGGTGCTGAACGAGGGCACGGAACGCCTGAAGGCGGCCGGCTTCGAGGCGCGCAGCGGCTTCCTCACCTCGCCGGTGTCGGGCGCGGGGAGCTGGCTGGCGCACACGACGTTCATGTCGGGCATGTGGGTCAACAACCAGCAGCGCTACCGCACCGTCACCACCAGCGACCGCCTCACCCTCACCAGCGCCTTCGGCCGCACCGGCGACTGGCGGACGGTGGGCATCATGCCGGGCGTCACCCGCTCCTGGCCGGAGGGGAAGTTCTTCGGCCTGGACAACATCTACGACTCGCGGAACATCGGCTACCAGGGCCCGAAGTTCAGTTGGTCGCCCGTACCCGACCAGTACAGCCTGGACGCGTACGAGCGGCTGGAGCACGGCAAGAAGGACCGCGAGCCGCTGATGACGGAGATGGTCCTCGCCTCCAGCCACAACCCGTGGTCGCCGCTGCCGACGATGGTCGGCTGGGACGAGATCGGGGACGGCTCGATCTACCACGGCATCAAGAAGAAGGGCACCGACCCGACGGAGACCCTGAAGGACCCGGCGAAGCTGCGCGTCGCGTACCGCACGTCGATCGAGTACTCGCTGACCAGCCTCATCGAGTGGCTGGAGCGGTACGGCGACGACAACACGGTCCTGGTCTTCCTCGGCGACCACCAGCCCAACAGCCGGGTCACGGGCCCGGGTGCCGACTGGGACGTCCCGGTCTCGATCGTGGCCCGCGACCCCGCGGTGATGGAGCGCATCTCCGGCTGGAACTGGCACGAGGGCCTGAAGCCGGAGCCGGACGCCCCGGTCTGGCGGATGGACACGTTCCGGAACCACTTCCTCCAGGCGTACGACGGCGAGGCACCGGCGGGGACCAAGCCGGGCACGGAGCCGGAAGCGAAGCCGGACACGAAGCCCGACACGAAGCCGGACACGAAGCCGGACACGGAGCCGGACACGGAGCCGGACACGGCGCAGGCCAAGGGCAGGGCAGCGGAGTGAGAAGCAGGGAGTAACGAGCAGGGAGCAGAAGGAGCAGGGAGCAAGGAGACCGGGCCCCGGGGCCCGGGGCTGCGGGCCCCGGGCCCCGGGGCCGTGATGTTCACCCGGGGTGGACGGCGACCAGGCAGAGCCTCTTGGTGGCACGGGTGAGGGCGACATACAGGTCGCGTTCGCCGCCGGGCCGGGCCCCGGCGATCTCCTGGGGCGCGACGACGACGCACGCGTCGAACTCCAGACCACGGACCTCGGACACCGGCACGAGCCGCGCCCACCGCGCCAGACCGGCCGACGCCATGCCGTCGAGCCGGGAGTCCGCGCAGACCACGGCGAGCAGGTCGCCCGGATGGGCCGCGGCCTCCGCCCGGAGCTCCTCCGCCACGACGGCGGCGAGTCTGTGCGGCCGCGCGGTACGGGTGCGGGGAGGCTCGCCCCGGCGGATGGCGCGGCTCGGCGCCCGGCCCGGGGCGATCCGCGCGAGCAGGTCGCGCGTCGTGGCCAGGATCTCCTGGGTCGTGCGGTAGCTGACGGTCAGGGTGTGCGGGGAGAACCGGGTCCCGAGATGCGGGCCCAGCACCTGGGACCAGTCGTCCGCCTCCGTCTTGGGGCCCGCCTGGGCGAAGTCGCCCACCAGCGTCATCGACCTGGCCGGGCACCGGCGCAGCACCATCCGCCACTCCATGGCGGTCAGCTCCTGGGCCTCGTCCACGACGACATGCCCGAACGTCCGCCCCGGCGGCCCGTCCACCAGGTTCGCCGCCTCGTCGAGCAGCGCCGCGTCGGCGTCGGTCCACGGGGCGTCGGCGGAGCGCAGCAGCCGGCCACGCTCGTCGTCGGTGAGCGACGGCAGATGGGCGGCCAGGGCGCGGGCGTCCGTCAGCAGGGCCCGTACGACCCGTTCGGGCGTCAGCCGTGGCCAGAGGGCATCCACCGCACCCTCGACATGGGCGTCGTCCCCGAGGTCCGCGCGCAGCGCGTCCGCGTCGAACATCTCGGCCGGGTCGGCGGCCGCCGCGCCGTCGAAGCCGAGCGCCCGCAGATCGGCATCGGCCGCGGCGTCGAGGTCGAAGCCCGTGCCCCCGGCGCTCCCTGCCATCTCGGCGCTCTCGGCGTCGATACGGGCGAGAGCCTCGGCGGTGTCACGCTCCAGCGCGCTGGTCACCGTGTCGATCAACCGTTCCTTGAAGACCTCGCGCGCACGGTTGCTCGCCAGGCCGCTCGCCACCGCGGCCGCTCGTGCCGTCGCGACATCCGCGCCCGTCAGTCGGACCCGCGCCGGCCCCACCCGTATCGCGGAGCGGGCCTCCGCGGGCGCCTGCCAGGAGCGCACCAGCCCCGCCAGTGCCCCGGCCATGGCGGAGCGGCCCTTGAGCCGTGCGATGGCGGAGGGGTCCACCGCGGTGTGCGCCGCTCCGGCCAGCTCCCCGTAGGTCGCCAGGGCCACATCGTTCTCCCCGAGCGAGGGGAGCACACGCGAGACATAGTCGAGGAACCGCGCGTTCGGGCCGAGCACGAGGACACCGCGCTCGGCGGCGCGCGGGAACGCGTACAGCACGTACGCCGCCCGGTGCAGCGCGACGACGGTCTTGCCCGTGCCGGGCCCGCCCTGCACCACCGTCACCCCCCGATGCGGGGAGCGGACGATCGCGTCCTGCTCGGCCTGGAGTGTCGCCACCGCCGCACGCATCCGCCCGGTGCGGCGCGCCTCCAGCGCCTCGGTCAGCGGGCCGTCGCCGACGATGTCGCCGGCCACGGGGGCGGACCCGTCGAGCAGTTCGTCGCTCACCGCCCGTACGGCACGGTGGTCCACGCGCAGATGACGGCGGCGGCGCAGCCCCATCGGGTGGACGGCCGTCGCCGTGTAGAAGGGGCGCGCCGCATCCGCCCGCCAGTCGACGAGCAGGGGCAGATCCCGGTCGTCCCGGTGCAGGCCGAGCCGTCCGATGTGCAGGACGGTGCCGTCCGCGCCGTCGGTCCGGCCGAAGACCAGCCCTTCCTCGGCCTCCGCGAACCGGCGGGCCTGCCGGGTCAGATGCTCGGCGGCGGCGTCCCGCGCGTACACCTCTCCGGCGCTCTCGGCCGGCGACCTCAGTACGTCGGCCAACTGGGCCCGCGTATCGGCCACTCGGTCGTCCAGCAGCCGGTACATCGCGGACACCTGGGCCTGCTCCGCCTCGACCTGTCCCGCGGCACCGTGGTTGAACTGCGGCAAAACCGTGCTCCCCTCGACTCGGCCCTCCACTATGCAGATGGATTTCCGTAAAAGTAAGGCTTGACTTACTTGTCCGCATCAGCCGCCGGGCGGGTACACGGCGAAGCGCCCGGCCGGAGGATCTCCCCCGGCCGGGCGCTTCCCCGGATCACCGGATCACCGGATCACACGGCCCTCAGCACTCACGCGCTCACGCGCTCGGGCACTCACAGACTCACGCGCTCGGGCAGTGCCGTGGGCTCATGGAGTGCCCTGGTTTCCGCCCCTGTTGAGCCAGGCGCGGGTGGCGCCGTTCTTCGGGTCGACGACGAGGTAGTCGTCCATGCCGTCACCGTCGAGATCGGCGAGGTGGACCTCCACCGGGAAGCCCATCGCGACCCCGTAGGCGACCTTCTTCTTCTCCGACCACTTGTTGTCGAACCCGCCCAGGTTCAGCCACCCGTACAGGGCGTTGTTGTCGGCGGGATCACGCAGCACATAATCGGCCCGCTGATCACAGTTCATCTGGGCGAACAGGGTCTTCTGCCCGGCCGGGATGGACTCCTTGTCCTTCGGCGAGGCGATCAGATACGGCGTCGACCACCCACCCCCACCCGGCGCGTTCGTCCCCAGATTCCGCCAGGCGTGTACGGAGTGGCCGGAGGTCACCACGAGGTAGTCGTCCTTGCCGTCCCCGTCGATGTCCGCGAACTGCACCTCGCCCTCGGCCGCCAGCGCGGGACCCTGCGCGATGACCCCGAGATTCGTCCAGGCGGTGATGCCCTTCTCGAACACCCCGTCGTTGCGCCAGCCGCGCACCCGGCCGTTGGTGTCGTCGACGACGAGATAATCATCCCGCCCGTCCCCGTTGATGTCGGCGAAGACGACCCGCTCGTTCTTCCCGGGCGACACCCCCTCGGCGACCCGCCCCACCTTGATCCACGCGTTCGTCCCCCGCGTGGCGACATCGTCGTTGCGCCAGGCCTCGACCTCTCCCTTCGGGCCGACCAGCACGTAATCGTCGTCGCCGTCACCGTCGAGGTCGGCGAAGTGCACCGTCCGCGCGTTGTTCGCCGCGTCCAGCTTGTGATCCCCGTACACGCCCCGCTTCTTGAACCCGTTCTCCTTGTCCGCACGCGTCGCCACGTCCGCGTTCTCCCACCAGGTCGCCGTCCCCGCCGACCCGACCACGAAGTAGTCCGCGTCCCCGTCCGCGTCCGCATCCGCGAACTGAACCGTCACCGACCCCTCCATACCGGTCCCCGCGGCGATCTTCCCGATCGACTTCCACCCCTTGCCCAGCTTCTTGGCAACCCCCTCGTTGAGCCACGCCTCCGCCGAGCCGTCACTGTGGACGACCAGGTAGTCGTCCGCGCCGTCCCCGTCCAGATCGGCCAGGCGCACCTTCGACCCCGGATTCCCGGTCCCCTCCGCGATCTCCCCCAGCTTCTTCCAGGCGCTCCTGCCCTCGGCGAAGACGTCCTGGTTCAGCCAGGCATCGGCCGCCCCGCTGTCGTGTACGACCACGTAATCGTCACGCCCGTCGCCGTCGATGTCCGCGAACCGCACCGTGGAACCGGAATTCCCCGTCCCCGCCGCGACGGTCCCCACCGACACCCAGCCCTTGCCCCCGTCAACCGCCACATTGTTGTTCCGCCACGCCTCGACGGACCCGTCGTCATGCACGACCAGGTAGTCGGCGCGCCCGTCCCCGTCGAGGTCGGCGAACCGCACCTCCGAGCCCGGATTCCCGGTGCCTTCGGCGACCTTCCCCCGGTTCTCCCAGCCACCGGCGGCGGTCCGCGTCCACAGATACACCGCACCCGTGTCCGTCACGACCGCGTAATCCACCCGGCCGTCACCGTCGAAGTCCGCCAGCTCCACCCGCCCGGTGATCCCGGCATTGGAGCTGTCACCGTTGATCGGACCCTGCGCGATCCGCCCCAGCTCCTTCCAACCGCCGCCCGTCGCCGGGCAGTCGTCGGGCCGGTGCTGGAGATCCGCGGGCTTGTCGATCAGCCCCATGTCCGCCACGATCGCGATGGCCCGGGCGAACTCGTCCGCCATGTAGGCGTACCCGGCGTCGTTCGGGTGCAGCCGGTCCGCGAGCATGTCGTCGGTCATCGGCCCCATCTCGGCGAGGACCAGGCTCTCCCCCTGGTCCTGCCGATCCCTCACCAGGGCCCGCACCTTCTCGTTGTACGCGTTGCGCCGCTCCTGCGCGGGCGGGTCGCCCTTGACCGGGACCAGCGTCGCCACCACGATCGCCACCCCGGGCGAGCCGTCCTGGAGCTGGTCGATCAGCTTGCCGAGCCGGGCCGGAGCGCCCGCGACATCCCGGTCCTTCTGGATGTCGTTCGTCCCGGCCATCAAGGTCACCACGTTCGGGCGCATGTCCTTGACATCCCGTGCCGCTCTCTCCGCGATCTCATCGATCAGATAGCCCCGGTATCCGTCGTGGAACGGCTCCGACATGTTCCCCGAGGAATTCGACCCGACGAAGTTGAGCCTGGTCCCGTCCTTCTCCAGTTCGCCCCAGAGCATCTTCCGGTAACCGTTTTCACCCGTCGATCCCACGCCGTACGTGATCGAGTCGCCCACCGCCATCAGACGGTAATCGGGCCGCGCCGGAGCATGGGGCGGTGTCGGCCTGGACGGGAATCCCTGGGAGGGGTCGAGGAAGGTCCAGTCGAACACCTCCGTCCGCATCTCCATCCCCAGGAAGGTGGCCCCGAATCCCCTCCGGTAGGGCCCGAGGCTCCATGTCTCCTTGGAATCGGGGTCGATGAGCGCACCCGGGCCGGAGAACGTCCAGTCCGTACGGCGGTCTCCCAGATCACACGGCCCGAAGGAGACCTTGGGACTCCGCCCTTCGAGCTCGTGCGACAAACACTGGTTGCCCATGTGCAGTTTGTACGTGTCGGGGCGCCATCCGAAACCGACCTCGATGTCGACCGATGCCGTAGGCGGCACGTCCTTCTCCGATTTGACCAGCGCCGGGCCGACCTCCATCCGGGTCAGCATGCGGAGACTGCCGATGTCATCCGTGACGTAGGCCCGGTAGGTGTAGCCGGGGACCGGGTTGCGGTCGCACTCGTCGTCGGCCGCCTTCCCGACCTCCGCCAGGGCCGCACCCGCCAGCGCCGCGCCCGACCTCGGAGCGCCACCCGCACCGCATCCGCCGGCGTTGGTGAACGTAATGCCCCAGTGGTCGGAATTGAGGCCGACCCGGGCGGCTTCGACCGTCCGGTTGTTGCGGTCGCTGAAGACGGCGTAGTCGAGCTCGTCCCCGCCGTACTGCGTCGGCTGATTCGTCCGGACGATCATGCGCTGAATGGAAGCGGGCATCCTGGACGGATTGCGGTTGAAGTCGCCCGCGATCCGCCATTCGTTCACCGGTGCGTGCGTCCGCATATAGTGGCGCACCGCGTCGACGATCTCCTCGGCATCGGCACCCCCGCTGTCATCGGTGCCCGAGAGGGCGTGGGTGGTGAAATACCAGATCTCCCCGATGAGTACGCCCAGAATCGGACGTGAATTGTGCTCACCGTTCACCCGGATCAGGGCAGCGTCCCGGACGGTCTCCTGAGTCACAAATGCCAGGCCGTTTCGCTGCTGACCGAAATGGGCCCAGTAGATACGTACGGGACCGACCCCTGACAGCGTGTACACATGCTCGCTCAGGTTGTCGTCGTCGAATCGGCGATCGGTCCACACCGCCCCCTCCGGCGGATTGGTACCGGCTTCCTGCAACGCCAGTACCTGCACCCCCTCCCGGCTGAACATCCTCGGGACGCCGGTATTCCACCGGGACTCGCGTCCGCCACCGGTGCCGTCGTTCGCCCCCTGCATGTTCCACGAGCCGAGCCTCGGCTCCTGGCCGTCGTCGGCGGCCATCGCCGGCGCGGCGCCGGGCACGACAGCGGTCAGCAGCGCCAGCAGAGCGCCCACCACCGTGAACAGCGCCACCAGGCGCCGGCCCCCACGCGAAGGGCCGGTGAGCGTTCCACCCACCGGCCCCCGACGCACCCTCCCCCGCCTCACCGGCCCCCGCACCATGTCACGCAACCCCATCACCCATGCTCCTCTGCCCTCGCGCATGCCTTCTCCGGCACGCTCGCGGGCGATTCTCACGGCCGCCGGCGGTGGTTCGCGTCGGCGAGAGTTACGTACGTACGTACGGACGGGAGCCGGGGGTCCGGGGGCCCGGGCTCCGTCAGACGCGGATCGCGATCTTCCCCCGCGTGTGTCCGCGCCCGGCGTACGCGTGTGCCTCCGCGATCCGTTCGATGGGGTACGTCCGCTCGACGCGCGGGGTGTAGCGGCCCTGCCGCCCGAGTTCGGCCGCCTCCGCCAACAGAGCAGAGTCGTTCTCCGCGTTGACCACACGCACCCCCAGTTCCGCCGCGCGGGCATGGTCGGCGACCGTCGACACGCGGGCCAGGTCGCCCACGATCGCGACGAGGTCGGCCAGCGAACCGGAGGCCGCGGTGTCCAGCGCGAGGTCGACGCCCCCCGGAGCGAGCGCGGCCAGGCGCTCCGCGAGGCCGGTGCCGTACGTGGTGGGAACGGCCCCCAGGGAGGCGACGAACGCGTGGTTGCGTTCACTCGCCGTCCCGATCACGGTGGCCCCCCGAGCCACCGCGATCTCGACCGCCGCGCTGCCCACTCCCCCGGCGGCCCCCTCCACCAGCAGGGTGCGCCCCCGCAGGGGCCCGAGCGCGTTCAGCCCGCCCATCGCGGTCACGGCGGCCAGGGCGGCGCCGCCCGCCTCCTCGTCCGTCCACTCGGCCGGCGCGTGCGCCCAGGCCGAGAGCACGGCCAGCTCCGCCGTCGCACCGGTGACACCGCCCAGCCCGAAGACCCGGTCGCCGGCGCTCACCCCCCGTACCCCCGCGCCGATCTCGTCGACGACGCCGACGGCGTCCCGGCCGGGAATCGCGGGCAGCTCCACGGAGATCATCCCGCGCAGCGCACCGGCCCGCGCCTTCCAGTCGATCGGATTGACGCTGGCCGCCGCCACGCGGATACGGATCTCCCCGGGCCCGGGACGCGGCTCCGGCACCTGCTCGACCACGAGGGTCTCCACGCCTCCGTACTCGTGAAACCGGACTGCGCGCATGACGTTCCGCCTCTCCACAGGGGATGTGTGGTCGGCGAGTGCCGACGCCCGCTACGCTAAAACCTGACGTTGACGTCAGATGCAAATCCGGAGACAAGTCCGAACATACCGGGCAGATGCGATCAGAAAAGGAAGAAACGATGCGTATCGGCGAGGTCGCGGACCAGGCGGGCGTGAGCGTCCGTGCGCTGCGCTACTACGAGGAACAGGACCTGCTCCGGTCGAGCCGCAGCCCCGGCGGCCAGCGCCAGTACCCCGGCACCGCCGTCAGCCGGGTCCGCTTCATCCAGCAGATGTACGCGGCGGGTCTCCCGAGCCGAGTGGTCCGCGAGATCCTGCCGTGCGTGGACGGGGGCAGCGCGGCCCCTTCGGGCCTCCTGGACCAACTCGTCACCGAACGCACCCGCATCGACCAGCAGATCACCGACCTGCTGGCCGTACGCGACCGCCTCGACCACGTCATCACCCTCACCCGAACCCCCAACTCCGACTGCTCCCACCTGCGCTGAAGCCGGACGGGGCGGGTGGGGTGGGCCGATGGGGTGCGGATGCCCCGCAAGGCGGACCACCCGCACCCCTCCCACCACCCACCGAAACAACCGGCCCCGTCAAGCCCCCGGCTCCTCCAGCGCCCCCAACTCCCCCAACTCCCCCAGCAACTCCCGTTCGCGCTCCGCGCTCAGGCCCGCGCCCCGTGCCCGGTCCAGGCCCTCGGCCCGCTCCCAGCGCAGCGTGTCCGCCAGCATCTCCGCCCGGGGGCGTGCCCGCAGCCCCGCCGCGCGGGCCGCCTCGCCGCTGCGGGCCAGCATGCCCCGCGACTCCGGTTCGGCCAGCCACAGGGGAAGGGAGTCCGGGCCCGCGAACTGGGCGACGCCCTGGGCCAGCAGCCATGCCGGGTCGGCCTTCACCACCGGGCCGGTGTGCCCGCCCGCTTCCCGGCTCAGGTCGACCCATTCCCCGAACGGTACGACCGGACCGACCGCGTCGTACGCCCCCGTGATCCCCGTCTCCGCCCCGTCCAGCACCCACGCCGCCAGGTCCCGTACGTCGATCACCTGCGTCGGCGCGGCCGGCGCATCCGGCACCAGCATCGGGCCCCGCCCGTCCCGTGCCGCCCTCGCCACCCAGTAACCCGTACGCCCCGTATGGTCCCCGGGGCCGCCGATGAGACCGGCCCGCGCGATCAGCAGACGGTCCCCCACCACCGCCTCCGACGCCTGCTCGCACGCCACCTTCGCCTCGGCGTACTCCTCCGCGCCGACCTCGCTCAGGCCGGTCGGGGGGAGCAGCGCGGCGGACTCGTCGGCGCCCGGATCCGCCTGGGACGCGTACGCGCTGACGGACGATACGTACGTCCAGTGCCGCGCCCTCCCGCCGAGCGCGTCGAGCGCCCCGCGCACGAAGCCGGGCTGCCAGGACACCTCCACCACCGCGTCCCACTCACCGCCGCCGAGCCCCTCGTACGCCGACGGCGAGCGCCGGTCCCCGGTCACCAGCCGCGCGCCCCGCGCGACGTCCCCGCTGTCGCCCCGCGCGAGGCACGTCACCCCGTGCCCGCGCTCCAGCGCCTGCCGCGCCAACTCCCGGCCCACCCAAGCCGTACCACCCAGAATCAGGATCTCCATGGCCCCAGCCAACCACCGGCAGCGGCCGATCGCCCAGGGCCATCAGGGCGATCGGCCACGGGACCAGCACTTATCAGCTATCGGCGGAACCCTGGGGTACGGAACCACCGTGCGCGGGATCCCGGGGTGCGACGGGGCCCCGGCGGCACGACGCCCCGCCCTCGCCCCAGCAGGCGGACCGGCAGACGCACTTCAGAGCACTCCCCTCCCCGGCCTCGGCCCCATCCCAAGTCCCACCCCCGGCCGATCGGCGGCGGCCCGGTGCCGGGGTGAACACCAGCCCTCCGGCCACCAGCACCAGACAGATGCCGGCCACCACGAAGTCCCACCCCCGGCCACCGGTCACGCCCTCCGTCACGCCCCCGCCCCCGCGTCAGCGTCCGCGTCCGCGCTCCTGGCCAGCGTGAACCAGACCGCCTTGTGCGTCGGCGCGCACCCCCCGTACAACGTCGCGCCCCACGCCACCGCCAGCCGCGTGACGAGCAACAGCCCCTGCCCCGCCTCCGGTTCGTGCCCGGACCCGGCCCCGGACCCGGCCCCGGGTGCGCCGGACGCGCCGGGCACCCCGGGTACCGGCAGCGCCCAGGGGTTGTCGTCGGACACGAAGACGGTGATCAGCTCGCGGCTGACGGTCGCCTGAACCCGGATCAGGTCCGTGCCGGTATGCCGGTGCACATTCGTGACGATCTCCGTCACGCACAACCGCGCGTCGTCCACCAGCGGAAGATGCCTGCTCACCGCCAGCAGCGACGCGACGAAGTCACGCGCGATCTTGGGCGCGCCCGCCGTGTTCGGCAGGAGCAGCCGGTAGCTCTCCCCGCCATGCGGCTGCGGCGGTGCGGGCGGAAGGGGAAGGGTGGTCACCATGGCCATGTCGTCCTCCAACGCGATGCGATACGAAACGAACGAGACGAACGGATGCGCTGCGTTGCTCGCCATGCGTGGCGGCGGCCGTACCGGCACAGGGTTATGGCGCGCGGGGCGGCCGCACTCCGGTCTGGTTGACGCGCGATGCGACGCCTGGACAACGGTAGGGGTAACTAGAGTTACCGGTCCACCTATGTACCTCGATCTGATGACCCTGAGTGGACCAGCTCGACGACCGCGCGGGAGACTGTTTCGGGAAACAAGGAAGGTGACATGCCGCCAAGGGACAACCCGAGCGTCCGACAGGTGCGCCTCGGTACAGAGTTGAAGAGGATGCGGCTACGAGCTGGAAAGACAGCCCGCGAAGCGGCCGGCCTCTTCTCCACGGATCAATCCAGGATCAGCAACATCGAGTGTGGCCGCCTCGGCATCAGCGAGGAGCGGGTCCGCAAGCTGGCGGTCTACTACGAGTGCGGTGACGCCGCCCTGATCGACGCCCTCTGCGCCATGACGAACGAGCGTCGCGGCCAGTACTGGTGGGACGAATACCGCGGCATCCTACCGCCCAGCTTCCTCGACGTCTCGGAGATGGAACACCACGCGGAATACCTGCGCTATCTACAGCCGGTGACGTTCCCCGGAATTCTCCAGATCGAGGAGTACACACAGGCGTTGTTCAGGTCCGCACTTCCCAGGCTGCCCGCCGACGAAGTGCGGGCGCGTACCGAGCACCGGCTGCGGAGGAGCGCCCTGCTCGACCAGGAGAACCCGCCGGACCTTGAGGCCATCGTGCACGAGGCCGCGCTGCGCATGCGGATCGGCGGCCGGAAGGCCACCCGCAAGCAGCTCGAATACCTCATAGAGATGTCGGAGCGGCCCGACATCATGATCCGCGTCATTCCTTTCGCCAGCGAGGACTTCACCCGCCTCACCCAGACCGCGCTCTACGCGGGCGGCGTCGTGCCCCAGCTCGACACGGTCCACCTCGACAACAGCTACGACGGCCGCTTCCTCGACACGCCTACAGATCTGGAGAACCACCGCACGGTGTTCGAAGTTGCCGAGCAGGCTTCTCTGGAGCCCGCCGAGTCGCGCAGCTTCATTCACCACATCGCACGTGAACTGTGAGAAGTCAAGTCATGAATTCAGGTATCAAGTGGCAGAAGTCGTCGTTCTCCGAGGTCGGAGCACAGTGCGTCCAGATCGCCCGCCGCGACGGCGCGATCCTTCTGCGCGAGAGTGACGACCCGAACGTGATAGCGGAGACCAGCCGAGCCAAGTTCGCGACGTTCATCTCAAGCGTTAAAACGGGCATGTTCGATCACCTCCCGGACTGAAAACCGCCCGCGCCGCGCCAGAAGCCCCGTGCGCGACCCCGCCGGGGCGCCCTCGACGCATACCCGAACCCCTCCTTGGCCCGGTACATACTTGCAAACTCCACCCGAGTGACGCTACGGTCACCGCATGTCGCCACCGCCCCCCACCGCGCGCCGAGGCGAAAGGCCCATCGCCATGAACCCCGTGGAACCTCCCCCCGTCACGGAAGCCCCGAGCGACGACGCCAACGGCGCCCCGGATCGGGGCAGTTCCGCGCGGCAGCGGCTGTCGCTGCTGATCGCCACGTTCGGCGTGAACGGCACCCTGGTCATGCCGAACGACACGGCCGCGCCCCCGGGCCACCCACCCGGCGCCTGACCGGCGTCGTCATGGCATCCGAGTACCACACCGACTCGATCCTGACCCTGGACCGCCGTCGCTTCCGGATGGTGCGCCCCCTCACCGGGCACACCGCGTTCCGGCTGTGGCCCGACGACAAATAGCCCGGCGGGCACGGGCGCCGCGGGGAGTGATGGCAGGCTGGGGGGATGCGTATCCCCCCGCGTGACGCCCGGCGCGTACCGTACGTACCGCCTGTACTGCGTGTACCGCGCGTACCGTACGTACCGCCCGTGCGGTACGTACCGCGTGCCCTCCTGGCCGCGTCCGTGGCGGCGGCTCTGGTGGTGCTCGGCGGGGGGCCGGTCGCGGTCGCGGAGGACGGGAAGCCGGACCAGAGTTTCACGATCAGGGACGCGCGGATCAAGGAGTCCAGCGGTCTGGCGGCCAGCCGGCGCCACCCCGGGGTGTACTGGACGCACAACGACAGCGGTTACGGGCCCCAGGTGTACGCCGTGGACTCCCGTACCGGCGAGACCGTCGCCACCATCACCATGGCCGGGATCGGGGAGGCCCGGGATGTCGAGGCCATTTCGATCGGGCCGGACGGGAACGTCTACGTCGGGGACATCGGGGACAACTTCGACGGGGCCTGGGACCACGTCTGGATCTACCGTTTCCCGGAGCCGAAGGAACTGAGGGACGCGACGGTCCGGGTCACGCAGTTCACCGTGGAGTACGCGGACGGGCCCCGCGACGCGGAGTCGCTGATGGTGCACCCCACGACGGGGCGGGTCTACATCGCGTCGAAGAACAAGGGGGGAGGGGGGCTGTACGAGGGGCCCGCGACGCTCAGCCCGTCGGGGACGAACGTCTTCCGCCGGATCGACGAGGTGCCCTGGGTGACGGACGGGGCGTTCTCGCCGGACGGCAAGGAGTTGACGCTGCGGTCGTACATCGGGGCGCGGTCGTACGTCTGGGAGAACGGCAAGCTGGGGGCGGTACGTTCCGTATCGGCGCCCTTTCAGCGGCAGGCCGAGTCGGTGACGTACACGCTCGACGGGACGGCCCTGATGTTCGGCTCGGAGGGGGAGCAGAGCCCCGTGATCCGGGTGGACCTGGACAAGAGGCCGGGCCAGGGCTCCGACTCCGGGGCAGGCTCCGGGGGCGACTCCGGGGCCGGGGGCGGCTCCGGGGGCGGCAAGGACGCCACCGCGGGCTCCGGCGGCGGCGATACGGGCGGGGCCGGGAGCCCGGGGAACCCAACCGTCGGGGCGATCGTCCTCGCGGCCGGCGCCCTGCTCTACCTGGGCTACCGGCGCGCCCGCAGGAAGAGTTAGCGCCCCTCCCGGGCCGGGCTCGGCGGCGTCGGGCTCGACTGTCCGGCGTCCGGCCGAACGGCGAGGTCCGCGGCCAGCGCCGCGTAGACGTACTCGCTGCCCCAGCGGTCCCCGTCGAGGTCGTTCTCGACCAGGTGCGCCTCCCGGCGCATCCCGAGGCGCTCACAGACCCGCACGGACCCGGTGTTCTCCACATCCAGCCGTGCGTAGAGCCGGTGCACGCCCAGCCGGTCGAAGGCGAACCCGGCCAGCACCCCGGCCGCCTCGGTCGCATAGCCGTGGCCCTGGTGACGTGGGTCGAGGGTCCAGCCGATCTCGGCCTGGGCCGCGCGGGCGTCGGCCAGGGTGAGCGTCACCTCGCCGAGGACGCCGGGTTCACCGCGGCGGCACACGGCAAGCGCCACCTTGTCCCCGTCGGCGCGCCAGACCGAGTGCGCCGCGCGCTCGGCGGCGACCTGCTCGCTGCGCTCCCGCGTGTGCGCCGGCCGGTACAGGTAGCGCGCCACGCTCGGCAGGCTCTGGTAGGCGTGGAGGTCGTCGGCGTCGCCGGGGGTGAACAGGCGCAGCGACAACCGGGGCGTGGTCATCGGCAGCAGGGGGGCGATGTCCATACGGACCTCCGGGACGCTCATCTGGATCACGATGCGGAGTGATTTTCGCACCACGACTCGACAGGCAGCCACGCCTTTTCCACAGCGGCGCCGGACAGCCCACTGGCAACGTCCGACAGCCCCCGGCAGCCCTTGACCGGCCTTGACGGCCCTTGACCGCCCCCGGCAGCCGTACCGGGCCGACGCGACGGGGCCTGTCAGGTCGGCAGCCGTACCGGGCCGACGCGACGGAGCCCGTCAGAGCCCCGTGAGGGGGGTCCGACGGGCCCCGTGGCCGACGCGACGGAAGGGCGTCAGAGGCGCTCGATGACGTAGTCGACGCACGCCGTCAGCGCCTCGACGTCCGCCGGGTCGATCGCCGGGAACATCGCCACGCGGAGCTGGTTGCGGCCGAGCTTGCGGTACGGCTCGGTGTCCACGATGCCGTTGGCGCGCAGCGCCTTGGCGACGGCGGCGGCGTCGATCTCGTCCGCGAAGTCGATCGTGCCGATGACCTGCGAGCGCTTCGCCGGGTCGACCACGAACGGGGTCGCGTACTTGGACGCCTCGGCCCAGCCGTACAGGTTCCGCGCGGAGGCGGCCGTACGGGCGGTCGTCCACTCCAGGCCGCCCTGGGAGTTCATCCAGTCCAACTGCTCGTTGAGGAGGAAGAGCGTGGCCAGTGCCGGAGTGTTGTACGTCTGGTTCTTCAGCGAGTTGTCGATCGCCGTCGGCAGCGAGAAGAACTCCGGGACATGGCGGCCCGAGCCGTGGATCCGGGCGGCGCGCTCCAGGGCGGCCGGGGAGAAGACCGCGATCCAGAGACCGCCGTCGGCGGCGAAGGACTTCTGCGGGGCGAAGTAGTAGACGTCCGTCTCCGCGATGTCCACCGGCAGACCGCCCGCGCCGGACGTCGCGTCGACCAGCACCAGCGCGCCCTCGTCGGCGCCCGCGACGCGCCGGACGGGGGCGGCGACCCCCGTGGAGGTCTCGTTGTGGGTGAAGGCGTACGCGTCCACGCCCTCCTCCGCGACCGGCTCCGGGTGCGAGCCCGGGTCGGCGGAGATCACCGTCGGGTCGGCGAGCCAGGGGGCGAGCTTGGCGGCCTTGGCGAACTTGGAGGAGAACTCGCCGAACGAGAGGTGCTGCGACTTGGTGTCGATCAGACCGTGCGTCGCGACGTCCCAGAAGGCGGTGGAGCCGCCGTTGCCCAGGATGACCTCGTACCCCTCGGGCAGCGAGAAGAGGCTGCTCACCCCGGCGCGTACGGAGCCGACCAGGTTCTTGACCGGCGCCTGGCGGTGGGAGGTGCCGAGGAGCGAGGTACCGGTGGCGGCCAGCGCGTCCACCGCCTCCGTCCGCACCTTGGAGGGGCCTGCGCCGAAACGGCCGTCGGCGGGCTTGATGTCAGCGGGAATCTGGATATCGGCCACGGCGCGAGCCTAGCCGTTTCCGAAACGGGACGGAAACGTGTCCGTCCGGTGAGACGTCCCCGCTCAGACCCCGGGGCCGGGCCCCGCTCGGGCCTGCACCAGCGGCGCGCTCGGGCTCCGCACGGGCCCCCACATCGGTGGTCAGGCGCCTCCGGGCCCCAGCCGCCCCAGCCGCACCGGCAGCTCGTACAGGTCGTTCTGGGTGACCACCGGCATGTTCCGCAGCTCCGCCGCCGGTACGGCGAGGCTCAGCCCGGGGAAGCGTCCGTACAGTGCGGGCAGGGCGACCGCCGCCTCAAGACGGGAGAGCGCGGCGCCGGGGCAGACGTGCGGGCCGTGGCCGAAGGAGAGGTGGCGGTTGGGTTCGCGGGTGGCGTCGAAGGCGCCGGCGTCGGGGCCGTGCTGCCGCTCGTCGCGGCCGATCGCCCCGTACGAGACGAGCAGCGCCTCCCCCGCCGGGAGCACGCTGCCGCCGAACGCGATGTCCTCGGTGGCGAACCGGAAGAGGACATGCGAGGTGGGGGCCGACCAGCGCAGGGTCTCCTCGATCACGTTCTCCCAGGGGATCTCGCCGGCCAGCACCCGCGCGCGCTGTTCCGGGTGGGTCTCCAGGGCCACCACCGCGTTGACGATCAGGGAGATCGTCGTCTCGTGGCCGGCCGCGACCATCACCATCAGGGTGTGCAGGATCTCGTCCTGGGCCAGCCGGTCGCCGTCCTCGGAGGCGGCGATCAGCGCGCTGGTCAGGTCGTCGCCCGGGGTGACGCGCTTCGCGTCGATGACACGGGTGAAGACCTCCGCGAGGTCCGCCACGACCAGGGGGACCCGCTCCGGCGGGGTCTGCGTGGAGAAGAACTCCCCGTACAGCTCCTTCAGCCGGGGGTGGTCGCCCGGGTCGACGCCCATCAGCTCGCTGATGACGCCCATGGGGAGGCGGTACGCGAACGCCGCCTTCAGGTCGACCGGTTCCGTACGGTACGGACGGTACGGCGGCTCCGTACCGTCCGTACAGTCAGTACCGTACGGGGCTCCCGTACCGTCGAGCCCGTCCAGGCCGTCGAGCCCGTCCAGCAGCCCCGCCGTCAGCTCGCCGATCCGCTCCCGCAGCAGCTCCACCCGGCGTACGGTCAGCGCCTGGGCGACCAGCGCGCGCAGGCGGCGGTGGTCCGGGCCGTCCACGGTGAGCATCGAGCGGCCGGGGTTGGCGAGCCCGACCAGCGGCCAGTCGAGCGGGATCTCGCCGCGCCGCCAGGCGTCCCAGACGCCGATGTCCTTGACCAGCCGGGGGTCGGTGAGCGCGGCGCGGGCCTCGGCGTGGTGGGTCACCGCGTAGCAGGCCACCCCGCCGGGCAGGACGACGCGCGCCAGCGGTCCGGCGGCGCGCAGCGCGGCGCTCTCGGCGTCCAGGTCGGTGACGAACGGGTCGAGGACGACCGGGCCCTCCGCCGGTGCCGCCGCGGAACCGCCGTGGGCGTAGGGACAGTTCATGTCGCACCTCCGTGGATCCGGGACGGGACTGCCTGGACTGCGCGGACTGTCTGGACTGCGGGGCGGTTACGCCCTCCCGTACGGCGGGGCGGTTACGCCCTTCCGTACGGCGGGGCGGTTACGCCCTCCCGTACGGCGGCGCCGGTGTGTAGCGCACCGGCAGCGCCGCGAGCCCCCGCTGCCAGGGGGAGCGGCGCCAGTTCAACGACGTGGCGGGGACGGCGAGTTCGATGTCGGGGAGGCGGTCGAGCAGCACCTCGATGGCGGCGCGGGCCACCACCTCCGAGATCTCCTGGGCCGGGAACGGGCAGCGGTGTTCGCCGTGGCCGAAGGAGAAGAAGGCGTTGTTGCCGCCGGTCAGCGTGTAGCTGTCGGTACGGACCTGCGGGTCGTAGTTGGCGGCGGCGACGCCCAGGATCAGCATGTCGCCCTCGTGGACACGCCGGTTGCCGAGGGTGGTGTCGGCGGTGGCCCAGCGGCCCGCGACGTTCTGGGAGGGGGTGTCCTCCCAGAGCACCTCGTTCATGGCCTCGGGGACGCTGTGCCGGCCGCCGGAGAGCGAGACGGTGAACCGGTCGTCGGTGAACATCAGCCGCAGCGAGTTGCCGATCCAGTCGGCGGTGGGCTGGTGGCCCGCGACCATCATCACCATCAGGTCCTGGACGACCTCCTCGTCGGTGAACCCGTAGGGGTTGCGGAGCATCCGGGAGAGGACGTCGTGGCCGCCGGTGACATGTTTCTCGCGGACCAGCGCGGCCACCGACTCGGACAGACAGCGCTGGCCCGCGAGCGCGTTCTCGCCGCTGTCGGTCAGGTCGTTGAGCGCCTTGACGATGTACGGGCCCTCCTCGTCCGGGAAGCCGTAGACGCGGGCCAGCACGCGGACCGGGAGGAGGGTGGCGTACTGGGAGATCAGTTCCGTACGGCCGAAGGCGCAGAAGCCGTCGATCAGGTCGTCGGCGTACTCCTCGGCGTACCGCTTGAGGACGAACGGGTCGACGGACTCCAGGGCCTCGGCGATCACCCCGGCGCGCTCGCGGTGGTGCTGTCCGACGGTGTGGAGGACGGAGTTCTGGTTGCGGCCGATCATCGGGGCGAGCGGCCAGTCGGCGGGGACGCGGGGCCACTGGTTCCAGCGGGCGGGGTCGCGGCTGAAGAGCGCGGAGTCGGCGGTGACCAGGTGGAGTTCGCGGTAGCCGAGGACCAGCCAGGCGGGCAGGCCGCCGTCGAGCCGTACCGGGGCCACGGCGCCGTGGTCGCGGCGCAGCTCCCGGTAGAGGGCGGTGGGGTCGCTCTGGAAGCGGGCCCCGCCGAGGTGGACGGCGTCCTCGGGGAAGCCGTCGGCGTAGCCGCCGGGGCCGGGGGCGTACGCCGCGTCTCCGTGCGTCGCGTCCGTACCGTACGCGGCGTCCGTACCGTACGGGGTGTCCGTACCGTACGCCCCGTCCCTGCCGTCCATCCCGTACGTCATGTCCTTCCCGTACGTCACGAATGCCGCGCCGCGCGTGCGGCGAGCGTGGCCAGGTATTCGACCAGCGTGATCAGGACGTACTTGCTGGAGGACCGGTCCCGCGCGTCGCACTCCACCATCGGCACCTCGGGGTCGATGTCCAGCGCCTCGCGGATCTGCTCGGCCGTGTGGTGCGGGCCGCCGAAGTCGTTGCAGGCGATGATGAACGGCGTGCCGTAGTGCTCCAGCCGGTCGATGGCGTACCAGGAGTCGGCGAGTCTTCGCGTGTCGACCAGGACCACCGCGCCCAGCGTGCCGGCGAAGAGCCGGTCCCAGAGGAACCAGAAGCGCTCCTGCCCCGGCGCGCCGAAGAGGTAGAGCACCGAGTGCTGGTCGAGGGAGATGCGGCCGAAGTCGAAGGCGACCGTGGTCGAGGACTTCTGGTGGAGCCCGTCGAGGTCGGCGAGTTCGTCGATCCCCTCGCCCGCGCGGGTCATCGTCTCCTCGGTGCTGAGGGGACGGATCTCACTGACGGAACGGACCATCGTGGTCTTTCCCACGCCGAAGCCACCGACGACAACGATCTTCAGTCCGTTGTCGGCGGTCGTGGCGAGGGACGGACCGGCCGGCGTCGGGCCGGTGGGCCGTTCAAAGGTTGCGGAGTCCAACGAGCACCTGCTCCAGGAGGTCGGGATCGGGAAGCCGGCCGGCCGATCGGGCCGTACGGGGGTGGCGAGCGGTGATACGGCCCGTGTCGAGCAGGTCGGTGAGGATGATCCGGACGATACTGCCGGGCAGTTTGAGCTGGGCGGCGACCTCCACGACGGCCGTCGGGGTCTGGCAGATACGCAGGATCTTGGCGTGCTCCGACTGCATGCCCGGGGTCGGGGCCGACTCCGCGACCACGAGCGTGACCAGGTCGAACATGCTCGCGTCCGACTTGCTGCGCCCTCCGGTGAGGGTGTACAGCCGGTCGGGCGAGTCGTCCCGGCTGGGGCGCCCTGAGCGCCCCGACCATCCGCCGAACCCCGGGCCGCTCATACGGATCCCGCGGTGGCGTCCTCAGGGTGGCGCGGAGGCGCGCTGAGGTACTCGCCGAGCTGCTCGACCAGTTCGCTCATGTTGTGCCCGACGACCCCGACATCGGAGTCCTCACCGGCGACGACGGCGAGGTGGGCGCCGTCCCCGGCCTCCACGATCAGCAGGACGCCGCCGTAGAACTCGGCCATGGCGGAGCGCACGCCGCCCCGCCCGTCGCCGAATTCTATGGACGCGCCGTGCGACAGGCTCTGGATGCCCGCGGCGATGGCGGAGAGCTGGTCGGCCTGGTCCTCGGAGAGTTCGGGGGTACGGCAGAGCTTGAGGCCGTCCCGGGAGAGGACCAGCGCGTGGCGGGCGCCGGGGGTGCGCTGGAGGAGGTTCTCCAGGAGCCAGGTGAACTTCTCGTCGATGGGACTGCCGATCATCGGGAATCGCCTTCCGGGTCCGGGTGCATGGTGGTGGCCGGGGTGTGCGGGTTGTCCCGTACGGCCTTGCGGAAGCTGCTGAACCGGGCCGCCTGGACGGCCGGGTCAGCGGGGGGTATCGGGGTGGAGCGCGCGGGCGAGTTGGCCTCTCCCGTGCGGCGCATGGAGGCGGCGAGGGTACGGCCGCGGCGGCGCTTGGGCAGCCCGCTCTCGCCCAGCTCCGGGGGTTCCTCCTCGTCCGGGAGGCCCCGGTGCTGTCCGGTGGGGGCGGGTCTGGCGGGCGGGGCCGAGGAGGGGCCGGAGGGGGCCGGGGCCGGGGGCGCGTGTCTGCGGACCCGCTTGGGCGCGGCCGGGGGCAGGTCGGCGCCCCGGTCGGCGCCCCGGTCTCCCGCGCCTCGCTCGGCGCCCCGGGAGGCGCGGGCGACCGGGGCCGGGATGGCGGGCGCCGGGGTGGCGGGCGCCGGGGCCAGGTCGGGGGCGGGCTCCGGGACGGGCGCGTGGGAGACGGCGGCCGTGTGGGCGGCGGCCGGGTGCGGTCCGGGCGCGGGGGCGGCGGTACGGCGGCGGAGCCGCGAGGACATCGGGGTGCCCGCGAGGCCTTCGGCGGCGTCGGGCGAGGTGGAGCCGCCGGGGCCCGTTCCCATCGGTCCTCCGGTGAGCAGGGGGGCTTGGTCCTGGCCGGCGAGGCTCATCCCGCGCGCCTGGCTGAGCAGGTCCTGCGGGAGCATCAGCAGGGCGCCGGTGCCGCCGCGCGCGGATGGCCGGAAAGAGACGGTCAGTCCGTGCTTGCGGGCGAGGCGGCCGACGACCGAGAGGCCGAGCCGGGTGCCGGAGAGTCCGCTGAGGTCGTCCGGGACGACGGTGACGGCCTGCTCGGCGCGGCGGAGCTGGACGTCGCTCATGACCAGGCCGCTGTCCTCGACGGTGATGACGATCCCGGCCGGGACCTCTTCGACGTAGACATGGACCTCGGCGGTGGGCGGCGAGAAGTTGGCAGCGTTGTCGAGGAGTTCGGCGAGCGCGTGCATGACGCCTTCGGCGGCGTGCCCGGCGATGGAGACCTCGCTGGTCGAGTGGAGCCGTACGCGCTGGTAGCCGCTGATACGGCCCATGGCGCCGCGCAGGATCGACTCCATGACGATCGGCTTGGCCCAGCGCCGCCCGGAGCGGGCGCCGGTGAGCACGGCGAGGGAGTCGGCGAGGCGGCCGGCCTGGGCGGTGCGGTGGTCGAGGTGGAGCAGGTCGCCGAGGACGTCCTCGTCGGAGTGGGCGTGCTCCATCTCGCGGAGGTCGGCGAGCATGCTGGTGGCGAGCGCCTGCATCCGGCCCGCGGCGTTGGCGCAGGCGGAGATGGCGGCGGCCCGGTTGGTCTCGCTGCGGGAGGCTGCCTCGGCGCTGGCGCGGGCGTCGGCGTTGGCCCGCCGGATCTCCTCCTGGGCCCGCGCGAGGTCGCCGTTGAGCTGCTCGATATGGGCGTTGAGCAGGGAGTTCTTCTCGCGCTGCTGCTCGCGGGAGGCCGTGAGCTGGGCGACGGCCGTGACGGCGGCGACGACCGCGGCGGCGGCGCCCCAGGCGAGTGGTGTCCGTACGGCGGCGGGGGCGTCGGACGACACGGCCCAGAAGCAGAGGAGGCCGCTGGCGGCAGCCGATATCAGCAGGGCCGGTGCGGTGTAGCGGAGTGAGCGGCGCAAATTCTGCTACCTCGTAGACGGAACGGAGCGGCGGGGGATGCGTGGGACGGGGCTCTGTGGGGGTAGGGGTAGAGCTGGGTACCGGTATATGACGACGGGTTCGACGCCGACTCTTATCTTCCTCCGAGATGTTTGTCTACTCAGAGTGCGCAAACGGTGGCCACTATAGGAGAGTTGACGATCGGTTGGGGAAAAACCTGTCCGGGTTCTTCGTCCGGCCCCCGGTCCGGCCCTTGGTCCGGACCTTCCTCCGGAACGGTGTGGCGGTGGGGAAAAATCCCCATCCGCGCACCTCCCCGGGTTCATCCTGGAGCCATGACCGACCAGGGTGAACACCGAGGTGAACAGCGGGGATCGGACGCGGCGGCGCTTCATCCGCCCCATCCGTCTCATTCGTCTCATGCGACGACCGTCCTAGCCCGGGATCTGACGTCGGCCTTGCGCGGCGAGGTCGACTTCGGAGCTGCCGCGCGGGCACTCATGACCATGGACGCCTCCAACTACCGCCGGGTTCCGGTCGGAGTGGTCACTCCGCGTGACGCCGCCGATGTGGCGGCGGCCCTCGCGGTTTGCAGGGACCACAGCGTACCCGTCGTTCCGCGTGGCGCAGGCACATCAATCGCCGGGCAGGCAACGGGAGTTGGCGTGATCATGGACCTCACGCGCCATCTGCGCACCATCGTCTCGCTCGACCCGGAGGCCCGTACGGCGGTGGTCCAGCCCGGTGTCGTCCTGGACGATCTGCGGGCCGCGGCCCGCCCGTACGGCCTGACCTTCGGCCCGGACCCGTCCACCCACAGCCGGTGCACGCTCGGCGGGATGATCGGCAACAACTCCTGCGGCGCGCACTCGGTGGCCTGGGGCACCACCGCCGACAACGTACGGCGGCTGGAGGTCCTGACGTACGGCGGCGAGACCCTGACCCTCGGCCAGGGATGGCGCCCTGAGCGCGCCTCCGAACACGCCTCCGAACACGCCTCTCGACGCCCCCCTGAGCGCGCCCCTGAATATGGATCCGAGCGCGCCCTTGAGCGCCCTTCTGAGCGCTTTCCGGGGCTCCCGGGGCCCCTGGGAGCCCCTAGGGGGCTGGAGGCGCTGGTAAAGCGGAATCTGGCCCTCCTGCGTACCGGTTTCCCGGACGCGATGCCCCGCCGCATCTCCGGGTACGCCCTCGACGCGCTCCTCCCGGAGCGCGGCACCGACCTCGCCCGCGCGTTCTGCGGCAGCGAGGGCACGCTCGGCGTCGTCACCGAGGCGACCGTACGGCTGGTCGAGGCGCCCGCCGCCCGCGCCCTCGCCGTCCTCGGCTACCCGGACGAGAGCGCCGCCGCCGAGGCCGCCGCCGGGCTCCTCCCCTACGGGCCGCTCACGGTCGAGGGCATGGCCGAGGACCTGGTGCCCGGCGGCCACGACCTGCCGCGCGGCGGCGCCTGGCTCTTCGTGGAGACCGGCGGCGCGAGCGCGGCGGAGGCGCGCGCCCGCGCAGAGGAGATCCTGCGCGCGGCCGACGCGCTCGACGCCGTGGTCGTCACCGGCCCGGCGGAGCAGCGGGCGCTGTGGCGGGTACGGGAGGACGCGGCCGGCACGGCGACGCGGATGCCGGACGGCGGAGAGGCCTGGCCGGGGTGGGAGGACTGCGCCGTACCCCCCGCCCGACTCGGCTCATATCTCAGGGAGTTCAGGTCCCTCCTGACCGAACACGGGCTGCGCGGAACGCCGTACGGGCACTTCGGCGACGGCTGCGTCCATGTCCGGATCGACTTCGACCTGCTGAGCGAGGAGGGCGTACGGCGGTTCCGCCGCTTCTCGGAGGAGGTGGCGGACCTCGTCGTCGCGCACGGCGGCTCCCTCTCCGGCGAACACGGCGACGGGCTGGCCCGCGCGGAGCTGCTGCCGAAGATGTACGGGCCCGAACTGGTCGCCCTCTTCGCGGAGTTCAAGGACCTCTGGGACCCGGACGGCGGGCTGAACCCGGGCGTCCTGGCCCGCCCGGCCCGCCTCGACGAGAACCTGCGCTTCGCGGTCCTCCCCCGCGAACCGGTCCCGGTCGCCTTCGGCTACCCCCACGACGGCCCGGCGGGCGGCGACTTCCCGGCGGCGGTACGGCGCTGTGTCGGCGTCGCCAAGTGCCGGGTCGCGGGCCCGTCTTCGGGGGACGGCGTGATGTGCCCGTCGTTCCGCGCCACGGGCGAGGAGCGGCACTCGACCCGGGGCCGTGCCCGGCTGCTCCACGAGATGCTGGCGGGCGAGGTGGTGCGGGACGGCTGGCGCTCACCGGAGGTGCGGGACGCCCTCGACCTCTGCCTCTCCTGCAAGGGGTGCCGCAGCGACTGCCCGGTGGGCGTCGACATGGCCACGTACAAGGCGGAGTTCCTCCACCACCACTACGCGGGCCGCCGCCGCCCCGCCGCCCACTACGCGATGGGGTGGCTCCCCCGCTGGCTCCGCCTGGCGGCCCCGTTCGCCGGGGTGCTGAACGCGGCGGCCCGCGTACGCCCCCTGGCCGCCCTGGCGAAACGCCTGGCCGGCATCGCCCCGGAGCGCCCGATCCCGGCCCTGGCGACGGAGACTTTCAGCCACTGGCTACGGGAACGGGACCCGGGCTCCGGGACGGCGGGTCCCGGGGCGGCAGGTCCCGGGGCGGCGGGCTCCGACACGGCTGTTCCCGGGACGGCGGGCCCCCGGGTGGTCCTCTGGCCGGACACCTTCACGGAGCACCTGTCGCCGTCGGTGGGCCGGGCGGCGGTACGGGTCCTGGAGGCGGCGGGCCTGACCCCGCTCACCCCGGACGCCCCCTTCTCCCCGTCCCCCACCCCGGCCGCGCGGCGGACCCCCGGCCCCCGGGTCTGCTGCGGCCTGACCTATGTCTCCACGGGCCAACTGGACCGCGCCCGTACGGTCATGCGCCGCACCCTCGACGTCCTGGAACCCCTGCTGGACGCGGGCCTCCCGGTGGTGGTCCTGGAGCCGAGCTGCGCCGCCGCGCTCACCACCGACCTCCCCGAACTCCTCGGCGACGACCCCCGCGCACCCCGTCTCGCCGCCGCCGTCCGCACCTTCGCCCAGACCTTGGAGGAGTACGCCCCCGACTGGCACCCGCCCCGCCTGAACCGCCCGGCCGCCGGTCAGACCCACTGCCACCAGCACGCGGTCCTGGGCGATGAGGCCGACCGCCGCCTGCGCGAACGGGCGGGCCTGACAGGCGACTTGAGCGGCGGCTGCTGCGGCCTGGCGGGCAACTTCGGCTTCGAACGGGGCCATTACGACGTATCGGTGGCCTGCGCCGAGGACCAACTGCTGCCTGCCGTCAGGGCGGCGGAGCAGGCCGGCCAGGGCACCGACGGCACACCGGGTGCGGAGATCCTGGCGGACGGCTTCTCCTGCCGCACCCAACTGGCCCACCTGAACGGCACCCGGGCCCGGCACCTGGCGGAGGTACTGGCGGACGCCCTGGAGGCCCAGGAACAGGACCGGAAGCAGGACCGAGAACAGGCCCAGGAACAGGACCGGAAGGCGGACCAGGAGTAGGATCACCCCAGAATCTGAACAGGTTCAATTCTCATCCCGGGGGGCCACCATGCCGAGCGACACCACCACACCGAGCAACACCTCCCCCGGCACCCCGAACACCCCCGACACCCCCGCCACCCTGCTGACCCCCACCGCCCTCACCCTGGGCACCCTGGCCACGGCGGGCACCGTCCCCGCCCTCATGCTCGTGCTGTTCCCCTGGTCGGCCCTGGCCGGCGCCTTCGCCCTCACCGCCGGCGCGGCGGCCGTCCACTACGCCCGCCAGGGCATCGGCCGCATGTGGCCGGCGGTCACCGGAACGGCGCTGGGAGCGGTCGGCTTCATCGGCTCCGTCTCCTGGCTGTGGGCACTGGGCGCGTAACCCCGGGGGACAGACCCGCTCCCGCGCCGGCTCTCTCGGTACCGTCGTCCGCATGCCCAGGACACCCACACCGCCCGCACCCGCCCCGGACCAGGACCCGACCCCGGATCCGACCCCGGCCCCGCACCCGCACCCGCACCCGCACCCGCCCATCGAGCCGTACGACCAGGGGCTGCTGGACGTCGGCGACGGCAACCGCGTGCACTGGGAGGTCTGCGGCAACCCCCGGGGCAAGCCCGCCCTGGTCGTCCACGGCGGGCCCGGGTCGGGGCGGTCGCCGTACACGCGGCGGTACTTCGACCCCGAGCGGTACCGCGTCGTCCTCTTCGACCAGCGCAACTGCGGGCGTTCCACCCCGCACGCCGCCGACCCCGCCACCGACCTGCGGCACAACACCACGGCGCACCTGATCGCCGACATGGAGCGGCTGCGGGCCCACCTCGGGATCGACCGCTGGCTGCTCTTCGGCGGCTCCTGGGGGTCGACGCTGATCCTCGCGTACGCCGAGACGCACCCCGAGCGCGTCTCGGAGGTCGTCATCTCGGGTGTGACGATGACCCGGCGCGCGGAGATCGCCTGGCTGTACGGGGGTTCGGGCCGGCTCTTCCCCGAGGAGTGGGAGCGCTTCCGGGCGGGTGCGGGGCAGCACCGGCAGGAGGAGCGGGAAAGGGCCGGCGCCCCCGCCCCGCCCGAGCTGGACCACCGTACGGCCGCCGCCCCGTCCCTCGTCGCCGCGTACGCCCGGCTGGTGGCGAGCCCCGATCCGGCCGTACGGGAGCGGGCCACCGCCGACTGGTGCGCCTGGGAGGACGCCGTGCTCTCGCAGGAGCCAAACGGCTCCCCCGCCCCGTACGCCGGCCGCCCCGCACTCGACCAGCAGGCGCTTGTCCGGATCTGTTCGCACTACTTCTCGAACGGCGCCTGGCTGGAGGAGGGCGCCCTGCTCCGCGACGCGCACCGCCTCGCGGGTATCCCGGCCGTGCTCGTCCACGGCCGCCACGACCTGGCGGGGCCCCTGGGCACCGCCTGGGAGGTGGCGCGCGCCTGGCCGGGGTCGCGGCTGGTCGTGATCGAGGACGCCGGGCACAAGGGGAGCGACGAGGAGCGGCGCACCCTGATCGCGGCGCTCGACGCGTTCGCGCGCTGAGCGCGTGCGGGCGACGAGCCGGCGCCCGCGCCGAGCCCGTTCGCGCGCTGAGCCGTACGCGGGACGCGCCGCCCCCGACAGCCTCCATACGCCCCCACACGCCCCAGGGGGCTTGCTTCGAGTGCTCTCGAACGCGTTGGGTAGGGACTCATGGAGTACACGCAGCTCGGACGCACCGGACTCAAGGTCAGCCGCATCGTCCTCGGCACGATGAACTTCGGTCCCCTCACCGACGAGACCGACAGCCACACCATCATGGACGCCGCGCTCGGCGCGGGCATCAACTTCTTCGACACGGCCAACGTCTACGGCTGGGGCGAGAACAAGGGCCGCACCGAGGAGATCCTCGGCACCTGGTTCGCGAAGGGCGGCGACCGCCGCGACAAGGTCGTGCTCGCCACCAAGGTCTTCGGGAACATGGCCGCCGAAGGCGACGCCTGGCCCAACCACGACAAGCTCTCCGCGCTGAACATCCGGCGCGCGGTCGACGCCAGCCTGAAGCGGCTCCAGACCGACCACATCGACCTGTACCAGTTCCACCACATCGACCGCTCCACCCCGGTCGAGGAGATCTGGCAGGCCGTCGACACCCTGATCCAGCAGGGCAAGATCCTCTACGCGGGGTCGTCCAACTTCCCCGGCTGGAAGATCGCCCAGACCAACGAGACCGCGCGGCGCCTCGGCTCGTACGGCCTGGTCAGCGAGCAGTGTCTGTACAACCTGGTCGAGCGCCGCGCCGAGATGGAGGTCATCCCGGCCGCGCAGGAGTACGGCCTCGGGGTCATCCCGTGGTCGCCGCTCAGCGGGGGTCTGCTCGGCGGGGTGCTCAAGAAGGAGGTGCAGGGCGGACGGCGTGCCTCCGGCCGCGCCGCCGACGCGCTGGCCGACCCCGCGACCAGGGCGCGCGTCCAGTCGTACGAGGACCTGCTCGACAAGCACGGCATCGACCCGGGCGAGGCGGCCCTGGCCTGGCTGCTCACCCGGCCGGGCGTGACAGGCCCGATCGTCGGCCCGCGCACGCTGGAGCAGCTCGAATCGGCGGTACGGGCGAGTGCCCTCACCCTGACGGGCGAGGTGCTCTCCGAACTGGAGGAGATCTTCCCGGGTCCTGGCCCGTCGCCGGAGGCGTTCGCCTGGTAACGGGTACGGCGGGCGCGGAGGCGGGTGCGGGTGGCCCCCGCAAGGGCTACCCGACCGCCGAGGCCACCGCGATGATCGCGAACATCAGCACGAGCACGACGGCCATGACGCGGTTACGGGTTTTCGGGTCCACGCGACGAGCCTAACCGCCCGCCCCGCCGCCCCCCGCGCCCGGGGTCCCCGGGAGCGGGGTCCCCGCGCCCGGGGTCCCCGCTCCCTCCCGGCCGAGCGGGCAGCGCGCGATCGTCTCGTACCGGGGCTGCTCCCCCGCCACCCCCGAGACCGGCAGTTCGCTCCGTACGAGCGCCAGCTCGGAGACCTCCCACGGGGTGCCCTCGAAACCGTCCAGCGCCTCGACGTACGGCAGCAGGTCGGGCCGGGTGGCGCGGGGGCCCCTGGTGCGCGCGAGGGTGAGGTGCGGCCGGAAGCGGCGGTGCTCGCCCATCGCGACCCCGGCCCGGCGGGCGGCGGCGTCGGTACGTTCGGCGAGGAGCCGCAGTGTGTCGATCCCCCCGGCGGCGCCGGCCCAGAGCGCCCGGTCGTCGAAGCGCCCGCCCCCGTGGACCCGGAGCCGGAACCCCTCGGTCCGCCCGGCCGCCCGCCCCAGCCGCCGCACCAGCTCGGGCAGCACCGCCCCGTCCACCTCCCCGAGAAAGGCGAGCGTGAAGTGCCACCCCGCCACCTCGGTCCACCGCAGCGCACCGGCCCCGGGCAGCCCTCCCAACTCCCGTACGGCACCGGCCAGCTCGGCGACGGCGGAGGGGGGCGGCAGGACGGCGGCGAAGAGTCTCAGCGGGTGGGCGGGGCTCGGCGGGCCGGGCGGCGGGCCGGGCGGCGGGCCGGGCGGCGGGCCGGGCGGCGGGCTTGGCAGGCTCATGGAAACGATTCTGCCGGTCATACGACATACGGGACGTAACCGGGTCACCGTACGTATCGTTGTACCGCGCGGCTACCGCATCCACGCGGGAGCGGGGAGGAGCGCCATATGACCGTCGTAGAGACCCGCTGGATCGACACCGACAGGATCGCCATGGCCGACGAGAGCTACGAGATGACACTGGACACGATGTTCAGCGCGCTCGAAAAGATGCCCGTCCCCGAGGGAATGAAGGTCGAGATTGTCGAGGGGAACATCTTCATGTCGCCGCAGCGCCAGGTGCACTGGGAGATCATCCGCCGCATTGTGCGAGCCCTGGAGGACAGGTTCGGCATGGACGTCACCGTCGCGTCCGACGTGCGGATCGACTTCCCCGGGCTTCTCAACGGATTCTGCCCCGATGTCGCCAAACTGGCCGCCGACGCCAGGCCCAATACCGCCGGGCGATGGCGCCCCGAGGACGTGGAGTTCATCGCCGAAGTGATCTCCAAGGGCACCGCCGCCAACGACTACGGCCCGAAGAAGACCGCGTACGCGGCAGCCGGTGTCCCCGTGTACTTCATCGTCGACCCCTACGTCGCCCGGTGCCACCTCTACACCGATCTCAAGGACGGCGAGTACACCACGGAAGTGATCACCAAGTTCGGCACCGCCATCGACATCACCACGAACAACCTGGGCCTGACCCTGGCCACTGACAAGTTCCCCCGCGACTGACCCACCCCGTGTTCCGTGCTCCGGGGTCCGGGCCCCGGAGCACGGGAACAGCCGCCCGGCGTGCGCGTCCGCGCCTACGCCGCCGTCGCGAGCCGCTCGGGCTCCTCTCTCGGTACGAACTCCATGCGCGGGCGTCCGCCGCGCAGGTCCACCCGGAGCCGTACGCCCGCCACCCGGGTCAGGACGACCCCGATCGCCGCCGCCGCGAGGAGCGAGACCGCGCCGCCGGTCGCGAAGCCGACGCGCGCGCCGTACGTGTCGGTGACCCAGCCGAGGAGCGGACCGCCGATGGGGGTGCCGCCGACGAAGACCATCATGTAGAGGCTCATGACGCGGCCTCTCATCTCCGGGTCGGCCGCCATCTGGACACTGGTGTTCGCGCTGATGTTGGTCGTCATGCCGAGCATGCCGATCGGCAGGAGCAGCAGCGAGAACAGCCACACGTTCGGCGAGAAGGAGACCACGATCTCCAGCACGCCGAAGGCCATCGCCGCCAGGAGCAGCAGCCGGATCCGGGTGGCACCGCGGCGGGCGGCGAGGAGGGCGCCGGCCAGGGAGCCCGCCGCCATGAGGATGTTGAAGAAGGCGTAGAGCCCGGCGCCGGCCGGGAAGACCTTGTCGGCGAAGGCCGTCAGCCAGATCGGGAAGTTGAAGCCGAAGGTGCCGATGAAGCCGATCAGGACGATCGGCCAGATCAGGTCCGGGCGGCCCCGTACATACCGCAGCCCCTCTCTGAGCTGGCCCTTCGCGCGCGGTACCCCGACATGCGGGTGGAGTTCGCGCTGGCGCATCAGCAGCAGGCCGACGAGCGGCGCCAGGAAGGAGAGGCCGTTCAGCAGGAACGCCCAGCCGCTGCCGACCGTGGTGATCAGGACCCCGGCCACCGCCGGGCCGATCAGCCGGGCGGACTGGAAGTTGGCGGAGTTGAGGCTGACGGCGTTACGGAGCTGGTCGGGGCCGACCATCTCGGAGACGAAGGACTGCCGGGTCGGGTTGTCGACCACCGTGACCATGCCCAGCAGGAACGCCAGCAGGTAGACATGCCAGACCTGGACATGTCCGGAGAGCGTCAGTACGGCGAGGGAGATCCCGCAGAGGCCCAGCGCGCCCTGGGTGAAGAGGAGGAGCCGCCGCTTGGGGTAACGGTCGGCGATGACGCCGCCGTACAGGCCGAAGAGCAGCATGGGCAGGAACTGGAGGGCCGTCGTGATGCCGACGGCGGCGGAGGAGCCGGTGAGGCTCAGGACCAGCCAGTCCTGGGTGACGCGGGACATCCACGTACCGATGTTGGAGACGACGGCGCCCGTCGCGAACAGCCGGTAGTTGCGGATCCTGAGGGAGGAGAAGGTTCCTCCGCCTCCTCCTCCACTTCCGCTTCCGGCGTTTCCCGTGTCCCCGGTGTCTCCGGCTCCGCCAGGCGGCCCGGAGAGGGCGGTGGCCGTGTGGGCGGTACGGACTGTACGGACCGTACGGGCCACGGGAGATGCGGGAGATGCGGGGGGCGCGGAGGGTACGGGAGGCGCGGAGGGCAGGGAGGGCGCCGAGGGTATGGGGGGCGCAGAGGAGGTGGGGGGCGTGGGGGGTTGGGCGTTGGCGGTGCTACCGGGTGTCGGTTCGGCGGGGGTGGCACAGGTGCTGTGCGTACCGCCGCCTATGTGAGTGCCGCTGTCCGGTGCGGTGCTGTCGTGGGTGGATTTCGGTGCGGGGGCGGAGTCTGCTCCGGGTCCCGTACTCAATGGGGGTTCGCCTCCTTACGGCGCGCGTTCTACAGATGGGCGAGCTTCTCCAGCACGGGGGCGGCAGCGCGCAGCTTCGCCCATTCGTCCTCGTCCAGGCCCTCGGCCAGGGTCGCCAGCCAGACGTTGCGCTTGCGGCGGCTCTCTTCGAGCATCGCCTCGGCACGCTCGGTCTGGCTCACCACCTTCTGCCGGCGGTCGTCGGGATGTGGCTCAAGTCTGACAAGACCCTTCGCTTCCAGCAGCGCGACGATGCGGGTCATCGACGGCGGCTGCACATGCTCCTTGCGGGCCAGTTCGCCCGGGGTGGCCGAGCCACAGCGGGCGAGCGTGCCCAGGACCGACATCTCGGTCGGGGACAGCGACTCGTCCACACGTTGGTGCTTCAGGCGCCGGCCCAGCCGCATGACGGCGGAGCGGAGAGCGTTCACGGCGGCGTCGTTCTCGGCGTCGTTCTCGATGTCGCCACTGTCGTCGCCGTGGGGCAGGTCAGACATGTATTTAGCGTAACTCATTACCCAACCTAAATACCACTGGGGCGCGAACGGGATCCCGGGGGCGTGGGCGCGATCCCGGGCGACGATCTCACTCGTACGAGTGAGACTGACACGGAAAGTTACGCACGACGGCGTACCCGCCCCCGACCCTGGTACGTATGGGATCGACAGTGCTCAGCCTGCGGATCGACTGCGAGCTGCTCGAACGGCTCAGGCACCATGCCGCCATACGGGGTATGAGCGTCCAGGACTACGTGACCAAGACGCTTATCCGGGACGATTTCGACGAACGCTTCAAAGCCGCCGTCGAGGAGACGGAGCGCTTCTACGGCGTTCAGTAGCCAGGGCCGGGCCGGGGGCGCGTCGGCGGCCCGGATCGGACCGGACTCGGCTCGGACTCGGCTCGGACTCGGCTCGGACTCGGCTCGGGTGAGCACCGCCGCAGGTCGGCCCCGGCTCAGGTCGACCCCGCTCCGGATCGGCCCCGGCTCAGGTCAGCCCCAGCGCGGGCATCGCGTAGTAGAAGAGGAAGACCGCCGAGACGACGTACAGCGCCACCGGCACCTCGCGGCCCCGCCCGGTCGCCAGGCGCAGCACACAGAAGGTGATGAAGCCGATGCCGATGCCGTTGGTGATCGAGTAGGTGAACGGCATCAGCACCATGGCCAGGAAGGCCGGGACGGCGATGGTGAAGTCGCTCCAGTCGATGTCCCGTACGGAGCCGGCCAGGATCAGGAAGCCGACCGCGATCAGCGCGGGGGTCGCCGCCTGGGACGGGACCATCGTGGCCAGCGGCGTGAGGAACAGCGCGAGGGTGAAGAGCAGGCCCGTGACGACGGAGGCGAGCCCCGTCCTGGCGCCTTCGCCGACGCCCGCCGTGGACTCCACGTAGCAGGTGTTGGCGGAGGCGGAGCCCGCGCCGCCGGCGGCGACCGCGACACCGTCCACGAAGAGAACCTTGTTGATGCCCGGCAGGTTGCCGTCCTTGTCCATCAGCTTGGCCTCGTCGCCGACGCCCAGGATGGTGCCCATCGCGTCGAAGAAGCACGACAGCAGCACGGTGAAGACGAAGAGCGCGCCGGTGAGGATGCCGACCTTCTGGAAGCCGCCGAAGAGACTGACATGGCCGATCAGGCCGAAGTCCGGGGTGGCGACGGGGTTGCCGGGCCACTTCGGGGCGGTGAGGCCCCAGCTCTCGACCTTCGCGACCTGGTCGATGATCATCGCGAGGACCGTCATCGCGATGATGGAGATCAGGATCGCGCCCGGCACCTTCCGGATGATCAGCACGAGCGTCAGCAGCACGCCGACCGCGAAGACGAGCACCGGCCAGCCGAGCAGATGCCCGCCGGAGCCGAGCTGGAGCGGCACGGTGGTCTCGGCCTTGTCCGGGATACGGGAGACGAACCCGGAGTCGACGAGTCCGATCAGCATGATGAAGAGACCGATACCGATCGCGATGCCCTTGCGGAGCCCCAGCGGCACGGCGCTCATCACGCGCTCGCGCAGCCCGGTGGCGACGAGCACCATCACCAGCAGCCCCGCGAGCACCACCATGCCCATCGCGTCGGCCCAGCTCATCCGGGGTGCGAGCTGGAGGGCGACGACACTGTTGACGCCGAGGCCGGCGGCGAGGGCGATCGGCACATTGCCGATGACGCCCATGAGGAGCGTGGAGAAGGCGGCGGTCAGCACGGTCGCGGTGACGAGCTGGCCACCGTTGAGATGATGCTCGTTGATGTCCTTCGCGCTGCTGAGAATGATCGGGTTCAGCACGATGATGTACGCCATCGCGAAGAAGGTGGCGAAACCGCCCCGTACTTCACGGCCGAGCGTGGAACCGCGCTCCGAAATCTTGAAGAAGCCGTCGAGCGGAGCGATGGCCGTGGAAGACATGCGGGACCTCGGATGAAGGGACGGAGGACAGCGGAACGGAAGGGAACAGCGGAACGGAAACGGAAGGAGACGAGACGATCACACTGATGTGTTCAACAGATTTCCATCGGATGTTCAAACGAACAAAACCGGACATCCAGAAACCGCTTCAGTATGAACAGATCATGGCAAGATCGCTATCTCCGCGCGTAGACCCCTGTGCCGCCAAGGCGCGGCCCGCCTCGGCCAACTGCGGCGAGACGCCGCGGGCCGCCCACCTAGACTGACCCCATGACCGGTTCCAAGCCCCAGCGCACCGCGCCCGAGCCCCTGGAGGGCCCGGTCGTCGGCACCGTCACCGGCGGCACGATCATCTGGTTCGCCCTCTTCCTGATCCAGCTCCCGTTCTACGGCTGGTACAGCGCCCACGGGCACGCCTGGTGGATCTGGACCTGCCTGGCGGGCGGCGGTCTCGGGCTGATCGGGATCTGGTACGTACGCGGCCGGGACGCCGCGATCAAGCGCGCGGCGGCCGCGGACTCTCCGGATTCCGCGGACTCGGCGGGATCCGCGGGCTCGGCGGGCACGGCGGGATCTCAGCCACCGTCACCCTGACGCCCCCTGAGTGCCCCCCTGAGGCGGAGCCCCGACTCCCCTACCTCCTCCACTCCTCCTCCACTCCTCCTCCCCCACTCCTCCTCCCCCACTCCTCCTGCCCAGGTACGAGTCCGGACCCCGCCCCCTCCTCCCCCGGGTTGATCCTGCGCCTGGCCGACGGGTGAAGGGGCCTTCCCCGCCGTACGGTCGAGACATGACGCAGCGGGCTCAGATCAACACCGACGGCCCCGAGCCCCCGGGCCCGACACCCCCCACCCCCCACCACCACTCCCCCCATCCCCACCATCCCCACCACCCGATGATCGACGCGGGCGCCGAACTGGACCCCGTACACCCCGTGAAGCCACCGTCGCCCGTCCGGTCGCGCCTGACCAGGCACACCGGGCTGACCTCCGCCGAGGTGGCGGCGCATGTGGCGCGCGGGGAGGTCAACGACGTACCCGTGCGCAGCAGCCGGTCCGCCGCCGACATCGTGCGCGCGAACGTCTTCACCCGGTTCAACGCGATCATCGGCGTGCTCTGGGTGATCATGTTCTTCGTCGCGCCGATCCAGGACACCCTGTTCGGCTTCGTGATCATCGCGAACACCGGTATCGGCATCGTCCAGGAGCTGCGCGCCAAGAAGACCCTGGACGGTCTCGCGGTCATCGGCGAGGCCCGGCCGACCGTACGGCGGGACGGCACCGCCACCGAACTCTCCACCTCCGAGATCGTCCTCGGGGACCTCATCGAACTGGGCCCCGGCGACAAGGTCGTGGTCGACGGCGTGGTGGCCGAGGCGGAGAGCCTGGAGATCGACGAGTCGCTGCTCACGGGCGAGGCGGACCCGGTGCTGAAACGTCCCGGCGACCCGGTGATGTCCGGCAGCTTCGTGGTGGTCGGCGGCGGGGCCTTCGAGGCCACGAAGGTGGGCCGGGACGCGTACGCCGCCCAGCTCGCCGAGGAGGCGTCCCGCTTCACGCTGGTCGACTCGGAGCTGCGGAACGGCATCAGCACGATTCTCAAGTACGTGACCTGGATGATGGTCCCGACCGCGCTCGGGCTCATCCTCAGCCAGCTCTTCGTCAAGCAGACCGATGTCAAGAACTCCATCGCCAGAACGGTCGGCGGCATCATCCCGATGATCCCGGAGGGGCTGGTGCTGCTGACCTCGGTCGCCTTCGCGATCGGCGTCATCCGGCTGGGCCGGCTCAAGGTCCTCGTCCAGGAACTGCCCGCGATCGAGGGGCTGGCCCGCGTCGACGTCGTCTGCCTGGACAAGACGGGCACCCTCACCGAGGGCGGGATGGACGTCAGCGCGCTGCGCCCGCTGGGGGGCGCGGACGAGGCGTACGTACGGCAGGTGCTCGGCGCGATCGGCGCCTCCGACCCCCGCCCGAACGCCAGCCTCCAGGCGATCATCGACGCGTACCAGGGCGATCGGGGCCGGTGGCCGGTGCGGGCGGCGCTGCCGTTCTCGTCCGTACGGAAATACAGCGGAGCCTCATTCACCGAGCCCGCCCCCACTCCCCCGCACACCCCCGAAACGCCCCCCTCACCCACCCCTAAGTCACCCCCCTCCCCCTCCCCCGAGACGGTCGGCTGGCTCCTGGGGGCCCCGGATGTGCTCCTCCCCCCGGACCACCCGGCGCTGACCGAGGTGGACCAGCTCAACCGGGAGGGGATGCGGGTCCTGCTGCTCGCCCGTACGTACGTCACCGCGCTCGACTCCCCCGAGGCCGCGGCCGGGGCGGAGGCGACCGCGCTGGTCGTCCTGGAGCAGCGGCTGCGCCCGGACGCCGCCGAGACCCTGGCGTACTTCGGGCACCAGGAGGTCGCCGCGAAGGTGATCTCGGGCGACAACGCGGTCTCCGTGGGCGCGGTGGCCGGCAAGCTCGGCCTGCCGGGTGCCGAACACACCGTCGACGCACGCCAGTTGCCCACCGAACGAGACGGGCTGGCTAAGGCGCTCGACCGGGGTGCGGTGTTCGGCCGGGTCACCCCGCAGCAGAAGCGGGACATGGTGGGGGCGCTCCAGTCGCGGGGGCACACGGTGGCCATGACGGGGGACGGCGTCAACGACGTACTCGCGCTGAAGGACGCGGACATCGGGGTGTCGATGGGCTCGGGTTCGGAGGCGACGCGGGCGGTGGCGCAGATCGTGCTGCTGAACAACAGCTTCGCGACGCTGCCTTCGGTGGTGGCGGAGGGGCGCCGGGTCATCGGCAACATCACGCGGGTGGCGACGCTCTTCCTGACGAAGACGGTCTACTCGGTGCTGCTGGCGGTGCTGGTGGCGTGCTTCCAGGTGGAGTATCCCTTCCTCCCCCGCCACCTCACCCTTCTCTCCACCCTGACGATCGGCATCCCGGCGTTCTTCCTGGCCCTGGCCCCGAACCGGGAACGCGCCCGCCCGCACTTCGTCCGCCGGGTGATGCGGTACGCGATCCCGTCCGGCATCATCGCGGCCCTGGCCACCTTCGCGACATACCTCCTGGCCAGGCACGCCTACCACGGCCAGGACGCCCTGAACGCACAGACCAGCGCGGCGACCCTCACCCTCTTCCTGGTCTCGATGTGGGTCCTGGCCATCGTGGCCCGCCCGTACACCTGGTGGCGCGTCTGCCTGGTCGCCGCCATGGGCGCGGCCTTCCTGGTCGTCCTGGCGGTCCCGGCCCTCCAGCACTTCTTCGCCCTGAAGCTGGAGGGCACCGTGATCCCCTGGACCGCGGTCGCCATCGCGGCAGTGGCATCAGCGGCCCTGGAACTCTGCTGGCGCTGGGTAGCCCGCAGATTCCCCACCTGACCCTCCACAACCCCCAGTGACTCCCCCTCCAGCAAGACGCCATCAACACCCTCAGCCGCGCCCTCGACCACCCCTGACATACGTACAGCAACGGCGGCGGACACCCAGGTGTCCGCCGCCGTTGCCGTCAACTACTGCCGTCAGACCGCCGCGAAAATCCGCAGCAGCCCTCTCCGGAAAAAACGGCGGGGGCTGCTTTCTTGCGCACTCTTTGGTTAGCCGTCCGTACACTCATGCCAACGAGAAGACGGAATTCAGACTCCGGTTCCGCGATTGACCATGAAGCCCGAATAGTCCATCATTGACCACTCCCCTCACCTGCAAGCAGGGCCCGGAGGCGCCTAACCTCTTCCACAAGGCGCGGCACAGCCTCCCGCGCCATCGCGATGAAGGCCGCGTTCTCGTCCCAGCGTTCGTCGCCAGAATCGACGTATCGCGGATGCTGAACCAAAGTTGCGGCAATCATTTCTCGATGATCAAAGTTCGGCCATCTCTCGGCAGCACCAGTGTCGGGAGCCGTGCTCACCGCCACAAGATTCATGGCGGAGTCGTCACCCAAGGTCCTAACGAACCAAGGCGCCGGAGTGGCCGCAGAGCACAACTCCTCGATCTCCTCAAGTTCACCGTCACGCATGTGGCCACCTTCTACCAGCCCGTTTTCCCAGTCCGAGGCACCCCGCAAGCCAGCAAGCGCGGGGCGTACCAAACAAAATTTACCCTTCCGCATTCCCCTGAGGCGAGCCCAGAGTGAAGCAACGCCTTCGCTAGTGGAAGCCAACTTTATGCGCCCTCCCCGCTGCGACAACCAGCCACCAACCGATCCCCGCCGCCTTCCTTCGTCAATTACTGCCGTCAGACGTGGCGGCCCCCGCCGGAAGAGACACCGGCGGGGCGCCGCGCTATGCAATGAGGAGCATTTCCAAGAACATGACGACTTCCGGTTCCTCAGCAAACTGGACGAGCCCCCAGGCCACGCACGCTCATATGGTCGACGGTCATTCTCGTACGCCGCCAACTGCGGTCCAGGATGATTCCGGTGCATCTAGAACGGCGGTGGCCCGTACGGAAGCTCCAAACGAGCAGGTTTGGCCTCGGTCAAGCCCTCAAGGCCGAACCGAGGCGTGTACCGCTCGATACGTGAATCAGACGGAGCTGCAAAAGTCAGCATCCACAACTGCTCGCCGGGGCCCGCATATCCCGTTGGCGGAGGCGCCATACGGACAAGCGCATCCTCGCTACACCACAGCCTGACCTGAGGCTCTTCGCTGCTAAGCGCTGCGAACTTCAGCGGCTCAAACGACTCCAGAGCCTCGTTGATTTCTGAAGCATCAACAAAGATGGTGAACTTGGACGCACCTCCGATGACAGCTTCCCGCACGGTGCAATGCAGAAGAAAATCACGGAGGACCTCGCTCGTTCCCGTCCAGCCGCCTTCTCCTGCCTCCCTGGAGAAGACCTGAAGCCTGCCATCATTTAGATCAACCGCCCAGAAATAGCCGTTCTGATTTTCAACCCAGAATTCGAGCATGCCGGAAGAGTCCGACACAAGGTCCCGAGGCGTAACGGGCCGGTCCTGGAACGTCACAGGGCCAGCAGCAAGCGCTGCAGCCATATGCCACTCAATCAGTTCGGCAGGCACGTAGGGTCTGGCGTCAAGGTGAACGCGACTCACGCTCTCCGCGGTGCCGTACCAGCGACGGAGGAAACGTTCGACGCTATTCGAATTAATTGACAGGAGTTCATCCACGGCACACAAGCATACGCCATGGCCCCAGCTCGGCCGATATGTTCATAATCGCCATATCGGCGCACATTCCACTCCGAAATCGTTTCGGCAGGGCGCCTGCCATACCCCACCGAAACGCTCCAGCCGCAACTAGCGGGAATTACCCGTGAATTTACCGAGGAATTTTCCACTCTGATTGTAGACCCACATTTGCGCACCTCCGGGAAGCGCATCCTAGATGGGATTTACCGGAGTGCCACCAGGGCTCGCACACGCCGATCCGTTACAGAATTGACAGACGCCATCGGGGCGATTTATGTAAAGCACTCCGCGTCCAATATCATTGCGGCGCATATAGGCGGCGACCTGCATCTCGACGTGATTCCTGCACGCCGAGCTGACACTGTTCCGGACTGGCGTTGTGGGCCAGGACCGGCGTCTGCCCCGCCAGCACATAGTACGTGTGGAGGTTGGCGACGGTGAGGTTGTGGACTGTTGCCGCTTGGGCGGTGTGGTGTTCTACCGCTGCGATCTGGACCAGCGTGCCCACGCCGGTCTGGAGCCACTGGCCCGGGCGGAGGCCCTTGGCATCCAGCCATTCGCCGAGTTCGCGGACCCAGAAGTGGTGGCCCTTTTGTAGCCGCCATGGCGGCGGGCATGCCCGGACCTCCCAGCCCCCGCTCAGCCGGTGCTGCAACCAGCCGCCCTCCCGCTAACGCCGGCCTACATGCGTTCCGTTCTCAACTCGCCCCTGGAGCACGGCCGTACGCGAGTAGAAGAGCCCGCGCGATGTCGCCCGCAATGTCCGCACCGGCACCCCACGGCTCCGGCGCTTCGACCCCCTCACCGCCGACGAAGTCCGCCAGCTCCTCGCGACTACGCGCGGACACAGGTTGCACGCGCTGTTCGAACTCGCCCTCCACACCGGGCTCCGCAAGGGCAAACTCCTCGGGCTGCACCGGGGCGACCTCGACCTCGACGCAGGCACCGCCACCATCCGCCGCACCTTCCAGCGCACCAACACGGGCGGACTCACGACGTTGCCCACCAAGACCCGGGCCTCCGAGCGGCGCATCGCCCTCCCTGCCCGCTGCCTCCAGTCGCTGAAGCACCACCACGAGAAGCAGCAGCGCGAACGGCACACGGCAGGCACCGAGTGGCAGGACAACGGGTACGTGTTCACCACTCCCCAGGGCAGACCGATCGACCCGACCAACCTCACCCGCCGCTTCGGCCGACTCCTCGACCGGGCCGGACTCCGCCGTATCCGGTTTCACGACCTCCGGCACTCGACCGCCACTCTGCTCCTGGAGCAGGGTGTGGACCTCGTCGTGATCAAGGAGCTGTTCGGCCACGCCCACATCGGCGTCACCGCCACCGTCTACGCCCACGTCCGACTCCGCCTCCAACGCCAGGCCATCGACACCCTCGGCAACGCCCTCGGTCAGGGTGACGGTGCCCCTGACGACCCACCCACCGCAGCCGTCGTCCGCTGACGTTGCCGTCAGCGTTGCCGTCAAGACGCGAGAAGCCCCACCGGACTGACTCTCCGGTGGGGCTTCTGCTCATTCATTCAGAAATACCTCGATGGCCCGAGCCACCGACGCTGGGGTCGACTCATCGTGTGGATCATCCATTCCGAGCATTGGTAGATCCAGCGCCACGCTTACCGAGTCTCCGAATTCATCCCTCACTGCTCTGAGAGACTGGAGCACGGCATAGTAGGCAGGGCTGATTTGCTCGAAATCTTCCCTGATGGAGAATTCACCGTCTCGTTCAACGATCGGACGAAACGGCGGGACGACAATCCACTCCGGCAAGCCGTCACCTCTCGAATTCGACAAGACCTGCGCGCTCTCTCTGTTCGGCCTACCGCCGTAGCGGTCAAATGCCCAAACTCCAGACATCACAAGCGCGTCAGCCCGAACCGAGCGGCTACTTTCGTTGACGAACTCGATCGCCATCGATTCAGGCAGCAGCCTCGACCAGAGGTCCAGGGTCGACTGCTGGAGGGACGTCACGTAGATCTTCATCGATTCACCTAAGGGATCGGCATGGAGGGAAGGATTCGAACTCGGCCGATCGTACTCATTGAATCCTCCCAGAGCGCGAAGGCATCGATTCCGCCACCCCCGTCCGCGAGATGCTCAATCCTGCTCTCCGCAGGAATATGTTCAGTTCTAATCACGCCACGCACCAGCGTGTAAGCGCCTTCGTCAGGGAACTTCGCATGGGCGGACCTGGCGTAGAGAGCTGTACCCTCTGGAGTCGAAGAAAAGTACTTCGATTCGATACCTCGGGGGTTCTGAAAGCGACGAGTGTCCAAGAGTTGTTTCAACTCGTCGTCCTTCACAGCGCGGTAGACGTATTGCTCACCCTCTTTGAGCTTGCTTCCCCCGCAATTGTGGACGAGGACCGGCGTCTGCCCCGCCAGCACATAGTACGTATGAAGGTTGGCGACGGTGAGGTTGTGGACTGTTGCGGCTTGGGCGGTGTGGTGTTCTACCGCTGCGACCTGGACCAGCGTGCCCGCGCCGGTTTGGAGCCACTGGCCTGGGTGGAGGTTCTTGGCGTCCAGCCATTCTCCGAGTTCGGGGACCCAGAAGGGGTGGCCCTCTGTGGCTGTGATCTAGGCCGGCTTGATGGTCTTGGTGTCCGTTTCAATCTGCCTTGTGGTGCAGTCGGACAGGAAGCCCCTCCGCCACCCTGCTCCTGGAACAGGACGACGAACTCGCCGTCATCAAGGAACTCCTCGGCCACGCCCACATCGGCGTCATCGCCGGCGTCTACGCCCACGTCCGACTCCGCCTCCAGCGTCAGGCCATCGACACCCTCGGCAACGCCCTCAGCCCGGCCGACGGCGACCACGACGACCCACCCGCCGCAGCCGTCGTCCGCCGACGTTGCCGTCACCGTTGCCGTCATCGCCGGGCGGTGACTGAACAAGAAAGTCGCCGGGAGGTGCTTCAACGCACTCCCCGGCGACCTTTCCTATTCTACAGACCAGGCCGATCTGAATCCGTCAGGAAAACCATCCAGAAATTCCGAAACAGCCTCGACAGCTTGATCTCGACCAACCAGATCGGATCGTTCAAAAATCCCCATCTGGCCACCGCACACAAGTCTGACCTCCTCCGCGCCACACTCAGGGTTCCTCAATTGGAGGATTTCTCCATCGATAGATTCTCCCGTAACGAGGAAGAGATCCGGACCGCCCGCAATCGAGAGATGCCGAAAAGGGGCATCCTCTGTCACGGAAACCTCAGTCCATCGATTCCCATCAAGAGTCGCGATCGACTGAACGATTCGTTCCGGCGCCGGATTATCAACTTCCCAGTCGCGCGTCTTGGGGCCGTCTCGATCGTCTCCTGCCAGCCTGATCATGGCGCCCTACCCTGGCATTCTCGGCGTGGATGGTCTTCGTACTGCGTTGATCGTAAAGATACCGGAGGGCGAATGAACTAGCAGCTCTTCAACCCCTAGGCCGCGCATCAAGGACCCAACCCCACCAGTTGCTCCGCATGATCGACAGAAGTCCCGGTCCACATGGAGAACTGCTCTGGTGCCGGACGCCCCGGCATCCTTCGCCTGCTGAAACACATCGGCTTCAGCATGGGGCTTCGCCTGAGCATTCACCCGAATATCAACCGCACGACCGTGCGCGTTCCTCCAACTACTGCCGTCAAACGACGTCAAGCCCTCATCGACATCACTGTCGACGAGGGCTTGAGCGTGCCTTTTCAGGGTTCGCGAATTCTCAGTCAAGCGGGCGTTGGAAATTCAAATGAACACGATTTCAGCAAAAGTGGCGGCGCGCCGTTCTCACTGAATCGTCCACTCACCCAATGAGATTGGGCGTACTCCAGCTTTCATCATCGAGAACATCACATTGAAATCTTCCCCATATCGATAGACCGATGAATCGAACCCTGCGTAGAGCCTTCCGTCGCTTCCCGAATATACGGTCAGATGGAAGCTGTCCACTCCAATCGGAAACAGAGTCGTGCCAGCTACCTCTGCACATCGGCGAGCCACGTCCGCATCACGAGTAGTGCACACGGCGGACGGATCGAAGTGCGTCCAGCTTGAGATCCTCTCTCCGGCGATAAAAAGGGCCGGAAGGTGGTCGATCTTCAGGCCGAGGTATTCACCCAAGAAGCCCCTTGCCTCCTCATGGCAGGCAAATCCGACACGCTCCAGACCTGTCACGATGGCATCCGCTTCACGACGGACCCCAGCCACCTCCCAGCCAAACGAGCTGAGGAATTCCTCTAGCTCCGACTCGCTCATTCTTCTCACCTCGATAGGTCTGTCGCTCCGCGCCGGACAAGAACACTCTGGCAGGATAGGCACGCCGCTTCTGGGGCACCCGTTGCACTGCGAACGGTCAAGAATTCGATGTCGCTCAACCGCAGCGAGCGTCCGACTTGATCTTCAAAATCGGCCCCATGCTCGGCGATCAGAGTATTGCAGGCCCGGATCTCTGCACAGTTATCTGCTCCGCGGCCGGCGATCTGCCCACCATCCGCGAGAGCGGAATCAATCTCGGGATTGAAATAGGCCGGGCGGAACGAATGGGCGTGCGCTCCGACCCGTTGACCACGCCGACCGAGCACCGACCCACCGGCCGCCCGCCGGAGGACGTGGCGCGCTGGGAGCTGGGGGTTGACGAGTACGCCGCGCCGGTGTGCGTGTCCTTGGCCAACGTGCCGGGGGTGACCGTGGCCGGCACACGCGAACCTCTCGACCCCACCAACCTCACCCGCCGCTTCCGCCGCCTCCTTCACAGCGCAGAGCTCCGGACGATCCGCTTCCACGACCTCCGGCACTCGACCGCGACCCTGCTCCTGGAGCAGGGCGTCGACCTCGTCATCATCAAGGAGCTGCTCGGTCACGCCCACATCGGAGTCACCGCCGGCGTCTACGCCCACGTCCGCCTCCGCCTCCAGCGCCAGGCCATCGACACCCTCGGCAACGCCCTCGGCCCGTCCGACGCCCCCGACGACCCACCCACCGCAGCCGTCGTCCGCTGACGTTGCCGTCACCGTTGCCGTCAAACGACACGAGAGCCCCGCCGATTTCACATCGGTGGGGCTCTCGCGTTGACCTCAGCGAACGCTCAGGAACGTCCTACATTGGAGCAATCGAAGGCGAATTATATTCGCCACCGATCACCGTCAAAAAGTTCCCTGCTAATCGCCTGCATCCTGGCTCCAGGACTGCTCCAGACCCGACTTTGCCGCCCTCGACGCCGCCCGCACCTCTTCCCATGCAGCGGCCTCTTTGAGAGCACCCTCGGTCCAAATCACCTCAGGGCCCGCGCTTACGGAATTGACGCTTTCATTGACCTCCTGAAGCAAGAGGTAATCTTCGTCATTCAACGAACCGTCAGCTACTCTGGCGCGAGCCACGTGCAGCACGTCGTCGAATTGAAGCAATACTTCATCTGGTCCCACACCTGACGCCCGCAAGTACTCCACTTGCTTTTCGGGCCCTGCACTGAGCAAGCCCAGCACGGCGAGAGTCCACCGCCGAAAGTCCGCCAACTTCCGATCGTCGGTCATCGAATGATTCCTCCCAGATCCCCTTCAGGACCCACGACTCTCCAGTAAGCACCCTCACCATGATGGCCGCCTCCAGGATTCCACCTGAGCATCCTCCCAGTCGGGTCTCCGCGACCTGTATATTCGCGAATTACCCAACCGCCGCCAGCGTTCTTACCTCTACCTAGGCCCTCTTCGACCCATCCGTTCCGGCCTGCAAAGAATGGGCGAACCTGGTCCGGCGTGACGCCACCACTGAGGGCAGATGGGGTATCGAAGATGTCATCTGCCGAACGAATCCCTGGAAGCTGGCCAGCCTCCTCGGCGAGCTGCCTGCGCAAACGCTCACCATCGGCGGCACTTGTGGGACAACTGGAATTGTGCACGAGGACCGGCGTCTGCCCCGCCAGCACATAGTACGTGTGGAGGTTGGCGACGGTGAGGTTGTGGACTGTTGCCGCTTGGGCGGTGTGGTGTTCTACCGCTGTGATCTGGACCAGCGTGCCCGCGCCGGTCTGGAGCCACTGGCCTGGGTGGAGGTTCTTGGCGTCCAGCCATTCTCCGAGTTCAGGGACCCAGAAGGGGTGGCCCTCTGTGGCTGTGATCTGGGTTGGGTTGGTGGTTTTTTTGGCGGTTTTTTTGGTGGTTGTGTTGATTGTTATTTTGACCAGGTGTTTCAGGCCCTCGCCCTTGATCTCGGCGGTGACCGTCTCCGCTCGGGTCTCACCCGTCCTGGGGTCTGTGGCCAGGACCTTGTCGCCCGGCTTGACCTGTTCGATCGGCTTGGTGGTGCCGTCGGACAGGAGGACCTTCGTGCCGGGGACGAAGCTGTTCGCCGCCGAGCAGCCGCCGGAGCCGCCGCCGGCCTTGCCCGAGCCGCCGCTGCCGCTGGTGCCTCCGCCGCTGGTGCGGGAGGTGCCGCCGGAGGTGCCGCCTGGTTTGGAGCCGCCTGCCTTGGAGGGGGTGGCTGTGCTGCCTCTGTTATTGGGCGGCTTGTGGGTGGAGACTCGGGGGGCTGCTTTTGCCTGGGCTTGTTTCTGGACCGCGTTGCCGGTTTTCCTGGCCTGGGCTGCTGCTCTGTCTGCTGTTCTTTTTGCTTGTTCGGCGGCCTTTTTCTTGGCTCGCTGGGCTGCTTCCTTTTTTGCTCTCTCGATCGCCGCCTTCTTGGCCCGGAGAGCGGCGGCCTCGGCTGCCTTCGCCGCCTTCAGGACCAGTTCCGCCGCTCTCTTCGCGGCGCGGAAGGCCATGACCGCGTTGATGGTGCGGTCGACCGCTCTGAGGACTGAGGGGATTTTTCCTATTTTGGACCAGGGGATCGCGCTGATGATCAGGCTGCCGCACGACCACATGTCGCCGCCGAAGCACGACACCGCGTCGTTGATGCCGATGAAGTCCTTCAGGGTGCTCCAGGCCACCGACAGGATCACCGAGGTGAGGGACTTGCCGCTCATGGCCTGGGCCTGGGAGACCTGGGCCGCTGAGAGGCCCGCGCCCGCCAGGGCCGCCGCTCGTTCCGAGGCCGTCAGGGAGATGGCCAGGCCCGTCGGGTCCGCCATCGTCACCGGGTTGTTGTGCGCGTACGCGTAGCCGTTGGACTGGAGGACGTCGTTCAGGTCCAGCACCGGGTCCGCCGACAGGAAGCGGCCCACCAGCGGGTCGTACAGGCGCGCGCCCAGCGGCTGGAAGCCCGAGGAGTCGTCCCTGGTCGCGCCCAGGAAGCCGGAGTGGGACTGGAGGTTCGTCCCGAGCGAGCCCGCGGCCCGCTGGTTGCCGAAGGGGTCCTGCTTGCGGATCCGGACGGTGTTGGTGGAGTTCAGGGCTACTTCTGTGTACGTGCTTCCCTGGTGGTCGCCTGTCAGGGCCACCAACTGCGCCGCGCCCTCACCGTTCGCGTACCGCATCACCGCGCCGCCCGGCACCGCGTAGGTGCGCTGTGTGTGGATCAGTGTGCCGCCCGGCGCGACCGTGATCTCCGTGTCGCCCAGGAAGAGGGTTGCCTGCTTGTTCTTGATGGAGAGGAGTCGGGTGCCGTCGGGGGCGTAGATGTATCGGGTGTCGTTCTGAGGTGACCAGAGCTGGTCGGGTCCGGCGGTCGAGCAAGTTGTCAGGACCAGGGGGGTGGAGTTGGCCGGGTTGGCGTCCTTCACCGCCACACACAGGCCCGATGCCAGGTGTGTCAACTGGCCGGATGCTGTGCGCCTCAGCTCCTGGGCCGGTTTGCCGTCGCACTTCTGGATCTCCACCGCCGCGCCTGCCGTGTTCGACGCCGGCTGTACGCACCAGTCGTCGTACGCGCTCAGCGCGCCCCGGTCGGCGTCCGCCTGCCCAGGGGTCGGGGTGAAGCGCCAGCTCTGGGCCGGGGAGGTGTTGCAGGCGTGGAGTTGGAGCGGCTGGCCCGCGGCGGTCAGGCCGTTCTTCAGGTCCAGGCACTTGTCGGCCAGGCCGGTGTAGGGGGTTTTGCCCGCTGTGCCCTGGCCGGTGATGCGCTCTATCTGGCCGTCGTACGTCCAGGAGAGCCGTTGCTCGTCACCGCTCTCCGTGGAGGTGATCGAGCGGGTCTCGCCGGTCAGTTCGTACAGGCGCTCCGCCTCGGCCTTGACCTGCGCGCCCTGCGGCGTCGTGTACGCCTTGGCGACCTTCGTCAGTGTGTGCGGCTGGCTGCCGTCCGGCTTGCCGTACGCGTACGACGTCACCGCGTCCTTCGCGGTGGCGCCCGTCAGGTCCTTCTCCGTCAGCTTGGTGCGGTTGCCCACCAGGTCGTACTCGTACTCCTGCCAGTAGCCGGAGTTGTCCTTGCCCGCCGCGACGTTGAGTGAGCCGTCGGTGTTCCTGGGGGTGGTGCAGGCCGTCTGGTCCTTCGACGTCCATGCCGTCTTGAGCTGGCCGAGCGGGTCGTACGTGAAGCACTGGCGCTCGGCTATGCCCGTGGAGTGTTCGCGGACCGACGTCACATTGCCGGACGGGTCGTACGCGTACGCCCGCTTGGAGACCAGGTTGCCGGCGACGACACTCTGGTCGCCGGTCTGCTCGCGGTAGACCGCCTGCTCGCTCAGCTCGCCGCTCGACTCGTCGTACGTCGCCTGCGTCCAGACCCGGTTCGGCTGCGCGCCCAGCGTCGAGCGCTGGACCTGGCCGTAGGAGTCGTAGACGGTCTCGGCTCCGTACCAGTCCTTGCCGGAGACCGAGAGCGGGTTGCCGTCCTCGTTGTAGCGGACGACGAGTTTCTCCGCGTCGAACCTGCCGGCCTTGGGAAGAGTCGCCTCCTGGAGCATGCCCGTGTCCGTGTAGGAGTACGCGTACGTGTAGGAGGGTTCCAGGCCCCATGCCGTGCTCAGGGCCGTGGGGAGCGTCAGTGTGGTCGATGTCGGCTGGTAGTCCTTCGTGTAGCCGTCGACCCGCTGCGTGTACGCCTCCCCGCCCGTGTAGCGGGTCGCCGTGTACGGCATGCCCGTACCGCCCGGCGCCTTGTCGTACGTGAACGCCGCCAGCAGCGTGCCGGTCGCGCCGGTCAGGCGCTGTTCGGTCGGGCGGGAGAGGATGTCGTAGGCGTTCCAGGTGGTGACGTTCCGCGCGTTCTTCGTGGTCAGGACGCGGTCGCGGGCGTCGTACGTGGTCCTCGTCGTCCCCGCGTCCGGGTCGGTCGCCGTGATCTGGCGGCCCCGGTGGTCGTATGTCCAGCTCCACGGGTGCTTCGGCTCGGCCGAGTTGACGGCCTGCTCCAGGCGGCCGTGCCGGTCGTACGCGTACCGCGTCGAGGTGAAGCCGTTCGGCGCCTGCGGGTTGAAGGTGTCCACGCGGGCGGTGCGGCCCAGCGCGTCGGTGTAGACGCGGTAGTCGGAGGTGCCCGCCGGGTTGACGACCTTCGACCAGTCGGGCTCGGCCTCTTCCTGGGTCTGGCGCTCGCGGCCGAGACCGTCGTAGAGGGTGACGGAGGTCTCGACGCGGTCCTCGTGGCGGCGAAGTTCCAGTACGGCATCGACGGTCTGGGGTGGACCGATGTGACCGCCACCAACGGCAAGGTCACCATCGCCGCCCTCAAACCCCCGCACGCGGGCCCCAACACGCTCCAGGCGTACGCCTTCGACCAGTACGGCAACAAGAGCGCCGCCACCAGCTACACCTTCTACGTCCAGCCCGGCACCCAGGGCGACGCCCCCGGTGACCTGACGGGCGACGGCATCCCCGACATCCTCCAGGTGGACAGCGCCGGCAACCTGTTCACCTGTGTCGGGCTCCCGGGCGGCGGTATCGGGGAGTGCCTGAACGCCTCGTACACGACGGGCGGAAAGCTCCACCCGGCGAACCACTGGTACCAGCGCACCACCGGCAAGGCGGCGCTGATCACCCATTACGGGGACGCCTACCCGGGCGACGGCGTCACCGATCTCTTCGCGGTCACCCCGGACGGCGGCTTCTGGCTCTATCCGGGGGACGGGTACGGCAGTTTCGATGTCGGCAAGCGGATCCGGGTCAGGCTGCCCGCCGGCGTCCCGGCGCCGTCGGCCTGGACGCACGCGCCGGTGAAGGTCGCTATGGCGGACGACTGGAGGTCGGTGCGGGCGCTGGGGTGACCCGGGGGGGGCAACTGGTGCCGGGGCCCTGCTCCGTACGTATCCGCGTTTGCGTACGGAGCAGGGCCCGTCCTCGGCCGTACGTACGTTCGTTCACGTACGGAGCGGGGGCCCGCCCTCGGCCCGACCGCCTCAGTCGAACCAGCGGTCCCGGGCCAGTTCCTCCGTCCGGGACAGGTCCTCCAGCAGGGCCGCCACCTCGAAGCGGCGAGGCCACTGGGCGGTCGCCCAGGCCAGGGCCGCCGCCACGCCCTCCAGGGTGGCGGCGTGCAGGGTGCCGTCCGGGGTGCGGCGCCAGTCGAGTTCGGTGCCGTCGGCGCTCAGTTCCCCGTACTCGGTGTACGTGGCGGGGGTGGCCGGGCCGAGGAGGGTGCGTACCGCCTCGGGCACCTCCCGCTCCGTACGGTCCGTACCGGTCACCCCGGCCGGGACCGCCTCGCTCAGCCGCCGCACCTGGAGCAGCTCCGCCAGCTCAGCGGCGCGCGCCGGGGATACGGGGAGGAGGGGAAGCCCTCCGGCGAGCGGGAGGAGGTCGGGGGCGTCCGCGATCAGGGCGTCGGAGGCGTCGACCACGCGTACCTCACCGTCGATGACCGCGCGCAACTCGTCCGGGAGAGTCACCTGTTCGGGGTCGAGGTCGGCCAGGGCCGTGTAGAGGGCGTGGAGTTGGGCGGGGGCGACCTCCCGGTCCGGGTCGGCGAGCCGTCCCAGCAGTTCGGCCGCGCCACCCGGTTCGCCGAGCAGGGCGGCGACCGAGGTCCGTACCCCCAGGGCGTGCAGCACCTGGGCGTCGTCGAAGCCGGAGGCGTCGACCGCGTCGTACAACCCGGCGAGCAGCGGGTCCCCGGCCGCCGAACGGAGCCCGGCGGGGCGCCGCCCGTCGAGCACGGGGTGGTCGCGGAGCCACCACGCGGTGTACGAACGGACGCTCTCCGTGGTCCCGTCGGGCAGCAGCACCCGTACGGAGTGGACGAGCGCGTCCCGCAGCGGCGGCTGGGCGAGCAGCGCCAGCGCCTGCGGCCAGGCGTCGTCGTCCACCAGGTCGAGATCGCGCACGGCGACGATCTCGGTGGCGACCGGCGGGACGGGGGTTTCGGGGAGCCGGTCCAGTACGTCCTCGCACCAGACGTCGACGGCGTCGAGCAGGCCCGCGTCGTCGGGTTCGGCGAAGTCGCTGTCCCTGGGCTCCAGTTCGTCCGGGTCGAGGACGACGTCCGTGGCGCGTACGAGGGCAAAGGCGCCCAGCACCCCGCAGGCGGCCAGCGGCTGTTCGCCCCAGAGTTCGGCCAGTTCGGCGTCGCAGTGGGCGAGTTCGTCTTCGCGGAGGACGGCGGCGAACGGGCTGCCGGGGAGGACGAGTTCGCCGGCGGGCGCGAGTTCGCCGTCCTCGTCGGGGAGGGCGAGGGCGCCCAGCCAGGGTTCGTCGCCGGGTTCGAGCCCCGCGTCCCGTACGAGGGTCAGCACCAGCTCGGCGAGTTCGTCGGCGTCCGGGGTGGTGGCGTCCTCGTCCCAGATCTCGCCCGCGTCGAGCGAGGCCGCGACCGCCGCCCGTACCTGCGGAGTGGTCAGCACGGCGCGCGGTGTGGCGGGCAGCGCGCCCAGCTTCTCCAGCAGGGGGTGGGCGGCGTCGGCGTGGGCCACCTTGAGCCCGAGCCGCGCGAGGTCGACGGAGGCGGCCGGGTCCTCGGATCCTTCGGCCCCGGGCAGCGGCAGCAGCACCTGGCGCGGTCCGATTGTCGTCCGGCCGTCGGCGAGCGGCACCGGCAGCCCGGAGAGCCGGTCGGCGTCGACGCCCGCGAGGGAGTCGTAGAGCCGGTACCACCAGGAGGGCGCACGCTCGGCGCCCGCGATGCGCTCGATGGCGTCACCGAGGGGGAGCCGGCCGACGCCGAGGGTCCGCAGCTCCGGGCGGCGTTCGAGCCCGGCGGGGAGCAGGGTGGGCAGCACCTCGGCGAGCACCCGTACGGTCTCGGCGCCCGCTCCCTCGACGACCTCGGCCTCGAAGGGGCGGAGGGGGCCGGGGGGCGCGAAGGGGCCGGGGGAAGCGAAGGGGCCGGGGGTTCCGTCGTCTTCGGAGGATTCGGCGGGGGTGTCGGACGCGGTGTATGTGTCGGACGCGGTGTACGTGTCGGACTCGGCCGGGGCGGCCGGGGTGAGGAAGGGGACGCGCGGGAGGCGCTCCAGGATCGCGGAGCGCAGCCGCCCGTCCAGCTCGCCCTGGCCGAGCGGCCCGGGGACGAGGTCGAGGAGGGCGGTGGAGTTGGGCGTCCAGCGGCTGAGGAGTTCGGCGTACGCGTCGGCCGCGCGGGTGACCAGGAAGTCGGTGAGCGGCCCCGGCGCGGGGTGGCGCCGGGTGGTGTCCAGCGGCAGCGTGGCGATGAGCAGCGCGGGCACGCCGAGGGGTTCGTCGGTGGGGGTCGGGGCGTGCACGACGGGCGCGGTACGGGGGCGGGCGGGCGCGCCCTCGGCGTCCACGGGCACCGCCCAGGTGACGGCCCAGTGCGGACGGAGGCGTTCCTCCCGGGGGCGGCCTTCGAGGAGGGGGGCGTCGATGGCGCCGTGGTGGCTGACGACGCGCCAGCGACGGGTGGTGCCGGGGGTGAGGGTGGTGTCGGGGGTGGTGCCGGGGGTGAGGGTGGTGTCGGTGGTGATTCCGGCAGTGGTTCCAGCGGCGGTTCCGGCGGCCGGTGCCGTCTCCTCCCGTACCACCACGTACGAGGGGTCCCCCGCGTCCCGCGTACGCCGCAACACCCGTTCCCCTTCCGGGGTTTCGACGGCGGCCTCGGCGAGTCCCGGGAGGGTGAGCAGCAGCGCGTCGTCCACCCCGGTGAGCAGCCGCTCCACCAGATCGGCGGCGGCGGCGTCGCGCAGGGGGAGGATGACGACGGTGTCGTAGCCGTCCGGGGCGGTGCCCTCGGCGGGGAGCGGCAGGCGCAGCAGGGGTACGTGGCCGTCGCGGCGGCGCAGTTCGTCGCCGAGGCCGGGGCTGGCCTGGGCGGTCGCCTCGGCGAGGCCGCGCGCCTCGGCCAGGGACCAGCGGACGCCGCCGTGCCGGCCGATGACGGCGGGCTCGTCGCTGACGGCGAGGACGGCGGCGAAGCCGACGCCGAACCGGCCGACGGCGCCCTCCTGCCCCTCGCGTTTGGCGGAGGCGCGCAGGGTGGAGAGCGACTCGACACCGGTCGCGTCGAGCGGCGCGCCGGTGTTGGCGGCCACCAGGACGGCGGGTCCGTCGCCGGTCGCGGGCCGCAGGGTGAGCCGGAGCCGCCCCGGGACGCCGGCGCGGGCGGCGGCGTCGGCGGCGTTCTGGGCCAGCTCGACGACGAGCCGGTCCCGGTAGCCGCCGAGCGCCAGGTCCTCCTCGGCGTTGGCGTCCTCGCGGAACCGCGCGGGGCTCGCGCCCCAGGCGTCCAGCACGCCGCGCCGCAGCCGCGCCGTACCGAACGGGTCGGCCCCCGCACCCGTACCGACGACGCCCATGCCGCCCGCGCCACCCGCACCGCCAGCGCCGCCGGCGCCCCTCACACCGCCTGCGCCGCCCGCGCCGCCCGCGCCACCCGCGCCACTCAGGCCGCCTACGCCACCTACGCCGCTCACGCTGTGACTCCGCTCTGTTCCGTACGTCCGTGTCGGCCCGTCGCCGACGGCCGTAGCTGTCCCGCACGCCCGTCCGCGCGTACGGGCCCGAACGTACCGCGCCGCCGGGCCCCGTGACGGTGCGGGGCCGCACCACACGCCGCCGCGCGGGGCGGATGCCGTCCGACGGCATCCGCTGATGACGGCGACCGATGCCGACTGCCGGACTACGCTTCGGCGTTGTAGACGTCTCTCCACTTCACTTCAGCGCGTACGGGAGCAGGACATGACCACCAGTCCTATACGGAACAAGGAGGCCGAGCGCGGCCACATGCCCCTCACGGCCAGAGAGCCCACGGCCGGGAGTGCCGCTCAGGGCGGTCCCGATCTCATGGCGAGCGCCGGAAACGCGGCGGTCGTCCAGATGCTCCGCCAGGCCGGGCACCCCTGGGCCCAGAGCCGGCATCAGCACGGGCCCGCGTGCGGGCACCAGGGATCGGGGTCGCAGGTCCAGCGTTCCGTACCGGACACGACCGTCGAGCGGGCGCACCAGGACGGGGAGCACGCCCACGACGGCGGGCCTGGCGCGGCGGCAGAGGCGGCCGAGGCGGACCACAGCCCGGCCGCTCAGGCGGCCCTCCTCAATGAGGCCATCGCGTCGCCGAGCCGCTCGCTTCCCACGCCGCTGCTCGACGCGGCGGTGCCGTACTTCCAGAACCCGAACCTCGGCGCCGCCCAGCTCCACGACAACCCGGTGGCCCAGCGGGCCACCGAGGCGCTGGGCGCCCAGGCCATGACGGTCGGCCACCACATCTTCGCGCCCCCGAAGGTCGCCAGGGACATGAGGATCATGGGGCACGAGCTGAGCCATGTGAACGAGAACCTCAACGGCACCAAGGAGACCGGGGTCAACAGCGGTGCCGGCTTCGCGGTCACCGACCCCAACCAGGGCTCCGAGCGGAGTGCGGACAAGGACGGGGCCTTCTTCGAAGCGGGTGCGGCAACCGCCCCGTCCGTCGTCGCCCAGCGGGCCGCGTCCGGGCACGCGGGACACCACCACGAGGATCTGCCCGAGGCCGGGACCGTGCAGCGCGCGGCTGAGGTGCCGACCGTGCAGCGCGTGGAGGGCTCGCAGCAGCGCGGAGGCTACGAGGCCGACCACTCCGGATCGAACTACTCGTCCTCCGGATCGGAGTACGAACGGCAGCCCGACAGTTCCCCGGAGCGGGGGGCCTCCATACGGTCGGGCGGTGCCGGCAGCGCCGCGCAGTCCTTCATGGACGGTCCGGCGAACCCGTATCAGCAAAGGAATTACGGGCGCTACGAGTTCGAGCCGTCCTCCTCCTCCAGTGAGGACGAGCGCCGCCAGCCGGCGCGCCCCGAATCCCCGGCTCCCGCGCCCGCTCCGGTGCAGAGTTCGGCCATGGGCGACGCGGTGTACGGCATCGTGCACAGCGGCGTCACGAGCTCCCTCCTCGAAGGCGCCGAGGCGGAGGAGGGGGGAGTCACCGACGAATCCAGGGCGATGATCGACGGATGGGCCGAATACGCGGCCTCGGCCGCCTCCGCCGCCGTCAACGACAGCGAGGTCGCCGACCACGCCGAGGACAGCCCCGAATACGGGGACTTCCTGTACCGCTATCCGATGGTGTTCGAAGAGGTCTTCACGGAACACCACGAACTCCTGTTCGCGCAGCAGGCGGAGCGCATCGCGGACATGGCCGTGAGCCGGGTCCAGCGGGAACAGCGCCAGAACCGGAGAGCGGCCCGGCATGGCATCGATCTGCCGGAGCACCCCGAACTGAGGCCGCTGCGCGCCCTGCTCCTACGGGAACTGCTCGACGGCAGCCGCAAGAAGCTGAAGGTCACGCTCAAGGTGGACGCGGGGAACGTCCTTCGGGGGTCGCTCGGGCACGCCTGGATCGAGGTCACCGGATCGGACGGGAAGAAGGTCGCCTTCGGCTTCTACCCGGAGAGGGGCGAGGAGATCCCGCTGCTGGAGAGCATTCCGGGCGGAGTCGCGTGCCCGGACGGGCACAAGAAGGTCACTCACAGGGAATCGAAGAATGTATCGCTGAATCGTGTCCAGAGCGGTTACCAGGTCGCCTTCGCGAAGGCCGAGGTCGCCTACAACCTCACCCAGTACAACTGCACGATCTTCGCCAACGACGTGTGGAAGGCGATGACCGGCGAGGACATGCCCCGGAACCTGCTCAGCCTGGAGGGGTTGATCGGCACGGTCGCCCCGAACCCCACCGGCGCGGCCCACGGCCTCGACCGGCACCAGGCGCCGCGGCTGGACCGCAGGCGTGAGCGCCTCCGCCCCGCCATGGAGGGCCCCATGCGCGGTCTGGTTCCCGGGACCGGCAACGCGGACGAGATGGCCGACCAGATGGCCCGCATGGGGATCTCCCAGAGCAGCGGCCAGTCCTCGGACGAGGTGGACTGACCGGGGGGACGGCCGGTGGCCGGCGGGACGGTCGGTGGCCGGCGGCGGCCCCGTGCGGCGTTTGAGCGACGCGGGGCCACCGCCTCCTACCCGGCTCCCGCGCCGGCCCGCCCGAACGCCCCCGGGGTCACCCCGAACGACCGGACGAACCAGCGGTGGAAGTGCGCCTGGTCGGCGAAGCCGGAGAGGGCGGCGGCGTCGGCGGCCGAGCGCCCCGCCGCGAGCAGCCGCCGGGCCTTGCGGAGCCGGAGCAGCCGGTGGTAGTCGCTGGGCGGCATGCCGTACACGGCCCGGAAGGCCCGGTAGAGGGCGAACCGGCTGCACCCGGCGGCGTCCGCGAGCTCCTGGGCGGTGAGGTCGCGCTCGTACTCCTCGTCCAGCAGCGCCCGCACCCGCCGCGCGGCCAGGAGCCGCCCGCTGCCGGAGAGCCCCCGGGTGGGTCCGCCGGAGAGTTCGCGGGGGACGGCGGAGCCCGTACGGTTCGAGGCGTTGCGCCGGACCATGGCGGTGACGGCGGCGGTCAGCCGCTCCTCCCGTACGAGCGGATCGGCGCCGCCGACGAGTGCGGGGTGCAGGCGGCGGAGGGCGCAGGCGAGGACCGGGTCGTCGACGACGGGCCGGTCGAAGAGGGGGAGGGCGGCGCGCCCGCCGGTGATGTCGTCGAGGACGTCCCGGACGACCTCGGGCCCGATGTGCATGATCCGGTAGGTGAAACCCAGCTCCTCGGCGGCCTCGCCGTCATGGGGGTCGTCCGGGTTGAACGCCATGATCATCCCGGTGGTGCTGGTGTGGCCGCCGCCCCGGCAGTGGAAGCGCTGGGCGCCGGATTCGGTGACGGCGAAGGAGTACGCGTCGTGGCTGTGGAGGTGGAAGACGTGCCGGACGAAGTGGGCGTGCATGGCTTCCAGCGGCCGGTCCGGATCCCGCCAGTAGCGCGCCCAGTCGCCGCCGGGGGTGGTGGGGAGGCCCTGCTGGTTCATGCTGTCCAGTCTGCCGCGCGGGGGGCGGGGGCGCGGAAGTGTCCAGGGGGTGGCCGCCCGGGAGCGTCCAGGGGGTGGCCGCACGAGGGGCGTACCGCAGGGCCGTGCGAGGGGGCGTACCGCGCACGAACGTTCAAGACACCGCCCCGGTGGCGGTCCGAGACTGCCCCCATGACAGACAGCACATCCTCCGGGGCGCCGTTCCGCTTCGACACCAAGATCGCCGTCATCGTCCGGGACGACCTGGCCGTATGGCAGAAGCTGAACGTGACGGCCTTCCTGGCCAGCGGTATCGCGCACGCGCGGGACGACATCATGGGCAAGCGGTACGAGGACGCCTCCGGCAACGACTACCTCCCGCTGCTGCGCGAACCGGTCCTCTGCTTCGCCGCCGACGCCCCGGCCCTGACCCGCAGCCACGCCCGGGCGCTGGCCCGCGCCGTACCGACGGCCCTCTATACGGCGGAGATGTTCGCCACGGGCAACGACGAGGACAACCGGGCGGCGGTACGGACGGTCCCGGCGGACGCCCTGGACCTGGTGGGGCTGGCGGTGCACGGTCCGCGGAACGTGGTCGACAAGATCGTCAGGGGACTGAAGCTGCACGGCTGACGAGGCCGGTCGGATTCATCCAGGGGGCCGGTTCAATTCGTTCGACAAGCCTGTCCGATTCGTTCGACAAACCCGTCCGATTCGTTCGAGAAGCCGGTCCGATTCGTTCAAGAAAACGGCGGCGGTGGCCCACTACCATCGCCGCCATGATCAGCAGCGATAAGGAATCACGCCACCTCAGCGTCCGTATCGACCGCCCCGTCCACGAGGTCTACGCCTACGCCTCGGCCCCGGCCAACCTGCCCGCGTGGGCCCGTGGCCTGGGGGACTCGATCGAGAAGGCCGGCGATCAATGGATCGCGGAATCCTCCCTGATGGGACGGGTGGTGGTGGCCTTCGTCCCCCGGAACGAACTGGGGGTGCTCGACCACGACGTCACGCTGCCCTCCGGGGAGACCGTCCACAACCCGGTGCGTGTCATCGCCGACGGCGCGGGGAGCGAGGTGGTCTTCACCCTTCGCCGGCAGCCGGGGACGAGCGACGCCGACTTCGAGCGTGACGCCGGCATGGTCGCCGCCGACCTGACGCGCCTCAAAAACGTACTGGAGTCCGCGGAAACCTCCTGAACGATCACCCCGACAACACAATCTCCACAGGTCAGGGCGGGTTTCACAGCCGGATTGCGCCCTCGTCACAGGCGTGTCCCAACGCCCTTTCCCACGCAACGCGGATCCGCCGCGCCCACATCCGAAAGACCAGAAGCCCCGTTCACCGGGAACGGGGCCCTGTGGAGGAAGACTTATGCACGTCCGCAAGATCTCGGCGCTCACCCTCACCGCCGTGGCCCTCACCCTGTCGCTCACCGCCTGCAACCCGGACAACGACGGGGCCGCGGGAACCTCCGTGCCGACCACCGCGTCGTCGGCCGCGTCGTCGGCCGGCACGGCCGGCTCCGGCTCCAACGCCGATTCCGCCTCCGGCTCCGGCTCCGGCTCCGGAAAGTCGGACGCATCGGCCGGGGAGAGCACCACGCCCCCCGGCCCCAACAAGCCCGGCGAGCGCTGCACCAACCAGTACAACTACGCCGAGGACACCCGCTCCAACGCCGAGATCAACAGCATCGGCTCGGACACGGGCACATGCCCGCCCGTACAGCCCGAGTAACCCACCAGCGCCATCCCCTACGCCGTGGGCGCCTTGCCGTGTGCCCCGGGCGGCGGCGCCCTCGCGGGGAGGGGTCAGTCGGTGTCCGTGCGGGTGTACGTGAGGAACTGGGCGCCGCTCTGGAGGGGGGTGTGGCTGGTCAGGTGCCAGGTTCGGGGGGTGAAGGCCGCCTTGGGGGAGAACAGCGGGATGCCCTGGGCGATGGTCAGGGGGGAGAGTTTGAGGATCAGGGTGTCGATCTCCTCGTAGAGGCTGCCCGCCAGTTCCGCGCCGCCCAGGAGCCAGATGTCCTTGCCGGGTTCCCGCTTGAGACGGCGTACGGTTGCCACCGGGTCCTCCGGGGTCAGTTCGACCGTCGGGGACGGGGCCTTGGCCAGGGTGCGGGAGAAGACCAGGTGGCGCAGGTGCGGGTAGGCGTCGGGGACCCCTGCGGCCAGGCCGATCTCGTAGCTGCGGCGGCCCTCCAGCACCGTGTCGAAGTGGGTGCCCTCCGCCTCCACCCCGAGCGCCTCCCTGGCCTGGACGGGGAGCGTCTCGGGGTACGTGTCGACAATGTGCCGTACGTAGTCCTCCGCCAGGGGCCAGAAGCCGTCCGGGCCTGACGGGTCCGCCCCGTCCGGGCCCGCTATGAAGCCGTCCAGCGTGGTGGCCACGTAGTAGGTGAGCTTGCGGTGGGTGAGGGTGTGCATCGCCGTTGTCCTGCCTCGTCCCTTACGGGCCTTAAGGGGCCTCGGGGGGGTTAGGGGCCTCAGGGGGTTAGGGGGCTCAGGGGGGCTCAGGGGCCTTACGAGTGGCCCAGGTCCTCCGTATCGCCGTCCCCCACCGCCGTGCCCGTCAGGACCGAGCCGCTGTCCCGGGCCGGACGGAGCGGGAAGGCGTCCGTGCCCATCGAGTCGAGTACCGGCGGCGCGGGGCGCGGCGGCTTCGGCATGACCGCCGCCTCGGAGTGCCCGCCGCAGCCGTACGCCAGGGATACGACCCGCCCGTCGGCCGGGGAGAACTCGTTGGCGCAGACGCCGAACGCCTGGCGCAGCGAGCCCGCCAGCGGGAGCAGGAAGCCGCAGGAGACACAGGGCGCCGGGGCCGCCTGGGCCATCGGGGTCTTCGCGCCGAAGGACTCGTCCCAGCGGTCGGCGGCCACATGGAGGCCGTACCGGGAGAGGACCCGCGCCCTGCGCATGCCCAGTTCCTCGGCGACCGCCGCGATCGTGCCCCTGGTGGGGGCCGAGAGGGTGTCGTCGGCCGGGGTCCCGACGGAGTCGGCGGCATCGGCGGCATCGGCGGACGGGGCCGCGTCCTCCGCCTCCACCAGGTCCGCCAGGTTCTGCGGGGTGACCTCCGGGACGACGGAGTTCGGCGGGGGCGTGTCCTCGCCCGAGTAGCCGGGCTCCAGCCGCAGGTCCTCCGCCTCCGTCGGCAGCAGGTCGCCGGGGCCCATGTCGCCGGGGCGGAGCCGTTCGCTCCAGGGCACCCATTCGGGGGCCAGCAGCGAGTCGGGACCGGGCAGCAGCACCGTTTCGTCCAGCGTGACGTGCTTCGCGCGGGAGGCGCGCGCGACCGTCACCGCCCAGCGCCAGCCCCGGTAGCCGGGCTCCTTGCACTCGAAGAAGTGGGTGACGACCCTGTCCCCGTCGGCCACCGCCGTGACATGTTCCCCGACCACCCCGGGCGCGGCGGCCTCCTCGGCTGCCGCGCGGGCGAGGTCTACCGCCTCGGCGCACAGGCGGTCAGGGATTCGGCTTCGCGTCGTCGCAGCACTCACAGGTCTCGCTTCTCTCCTACGCCGTCTCACGGGTGCGCCGACCGCATCGGATTTCGATGTACGGGCCGAGGGCGGAGCGGACCAGAGGGCCGCATCGACGTCCACGCCCGAGATCTCCTCGGGCACGCCTACTGTCATCCATTCTGCGGGATGCCAAAGAGGCGCGCGGCCGAGAACAACCGCCGGTGGCGCGCTACGCACGCTACCTCCTCTGCCGCCCGCCGCCCACCTGCGCGCCGTCTTTCCCGCGCTTCGGACCCCTCCGCAACCGGGCCGTAACGCAGCGGAGGCCGCGGGAAGACCCCGGGAAGGCCGTGGGGAGGCGGTGGGAAGGCCGTGGGGAGGCCCAGAGGTGGCGCAGGGGAAGGCCGGGGCAGCCCCCGGGTGATTCCCGGTGGGCGCCGGTGAGTCCCGGGCGCGTCCCCCGCCCGCGGCCCCGGGGGCGCGTCTCCGTGCCGGGCAGGCCCGGGTGCGTCCCCTGCCGGACAGCCCCGGGCGCGTCCGCCGCCCGCAGACCCGGCCACGTCCCCGCCGGGCACCCCAGGTCGCGCCCCCGCCGGGCAGCCCCGGGCGCGTCCCGGCCAAGCAGCCCCGGGGTCCGTCCGCGTCCCCCGCCGGTCGGGCCCCCGTCATGGCACCGTCACGGCCCCGTCATGCCTGAGATCGGTTCACGCCAGGGGCCCTTGGGGCACTATGGCGGAGTGGCAGCCGCGAGATCCGCGAGGTCGTCCGACGCGTACGACGGCGGTCCGCTCCGGAGGACGGTGCGGGCCGTCGGCCGTGCGCTGCGCCTGCCCTTCACCGCCGCCGCACGCGCGATCCGCAGGGCCACCCACGCGCACGGCGCCGGCGAGTCCGGGCTCGGCAAGCTGATCGAACTGCACGCCGTCAACGGCGCGGGCGATGTCATGATCACCGTCGCGCTCGCCTCCACCGTCTTCTTCTCCGTACCGACCGACGAGGCGCGCGGCCGGGTCGCGCTCTACCTCGCCGTCACCATGGCGCCCTTCACCCTCCTCGCCCCGGTCATCGGCCCCCTCCTCGACCGCCTCCCGCACGGCCGGCGCGCCGCCATGGCCGCCACCATGCTGACCCGCGCCGTCCTCGGCCTCGCCATGTCGGCCGCCGTGGTCACCGGCAGCCTGGAGCTCTACCCGGCCGCGCTCGGGGTGCTGGTCGCGTCGAAGGCGTACGGCGTGGTCCGCAGCGCCGTGATGCCCCGGCTGCTGCCGCCGCGCGTCTCGCTCGTACGGGCCAACTCCCGTGTCACGCTGGCCGGTCTGCTCGCCACCGGGCTCGCGGCGCCGATCGCCGCCGGGCTGCACCAGATCGGGGAGCGCGGTCCGCTGTACGGGGCGTGCGTGATCTTCCTCGGCGGTACGGTGCTGGCCTTCACCCTGCCGCCCGTCGTCGACTCGGCCAAGGGCGAGCGCAAGGCGCACCTCGTGCACGTCCCCCACCCCAAGAGCGACCGGGGCGACCGGGACGGCAAGAACGGCAAGGGCCGCAAGGGCCGCAAGGACGGCAAGGGCGACAGGGAGAGCAGAGCCGACAGGAAGGAGCGGGAGCGCGAGCGGCGGCCCGGGCTGCGGACCGTCGGGCCCTCCGTCCTCCACGGACTCCAGGCCAACGCCGCGCACCGCGCCCTCTCCGGCTTCCTCATCTTCTTCCTCGCCTTCCTCCTCCGCGAGCACCCCCTCACCGGACTGAGCGCCGCCGTCTCGCTCGGCGTCGTCGGCGTCGCGGCGGGCGCCGGGAACGCGCTCGGCACGGCCGTCGGCGCCTGGCTCAAGGCCCGCGCGCCCGAGTTGATCATCGCCACCATGCTGGGCATCGCCCTCTGCTCGGCGCTCCTGGCCGCGCTGCTCTTCGGCGGCGTGATGATGGCCGTGCTCTGCGCGATCGCCGGGTTCTCGCAGGCGCTCAGCAAGCTCTCCCTGGACGCCGTGATCCAGCGCGACGTCCCGGAGGAGGTACGGACCTCCGCGTTCGCCCGCTCCGAGACGCTGCTCCAGATGTCCTGGGTGGTCGGCGGCGCGATCGGTATCGCGCTCCCCCTCAACGGGGTGGTGGGCATGGGCGTCGCCGCGGGCATCGTGGCGCTGGGCGCGCTCGCGGGCGTACGGGGGCTGCTCGGCGCCGCCCGGCGCGGCTCGCCCCACCCGCGTGTGGCGTGAACCGGGGCGACCGATAGCCTTCGCCCCATGACCGTTGCGCTCTTCTCTGGCTCCTCTGGCTTCTCCGGCTTCGCCCGTAAGTCCCGCCGGGCCGGCGCCGCTCTCGGCGCGGTGGCCACCGGACTCCTCGTCCTCGCCGCCTGCGACAAGCCGACGCCGCTCGCGACCGTGACGGTCGGCACCGACTCGGTCAACACCGAGGCGTCCTGCTACAACGACGGCAAGGCCATCGCGGAGAACAAGATGACCGCCTGCCTCAACAAGAAGGCGGACCGGACCATCACCGTCGCCCTCGACGACAAGATCCGTTTCGGCGTCGACCCGACCATCGCCGAGCACGGCTGGTCGATCTTCATCAACGGCCAGCCGGCCGAGCAGGAGCCGTACACGAAGACGTACCGGACCATCCCGGCGAGCGCCTTCCTCTCCAGCCAGGCCAGCCCGACCGGGGAGCCGGCGACCGAGACGCAGGTCAGCATCGTCGAGACGTCCGGGAAGACCCTGACAGGGGTCTGGCACTTCCAGTTCAAGAAGGGCTGACCGGCCCCCTCCGTCCCCGTCGCCCCCGTCGTCGCTCCGAGAGGTTCCGCCATGCGTGTGCTCGTCGTGACGGCCGTGGCGGCGGAGGCCGACGCCGTGGCCGCCGGGCTCGGGCGGTACGCCGCCAGTGGGGTACGGGAGTTGACCGGCGGGTACGAGATCAAGGGCCACGCCCAGTACACGCCGCGCCCCGGCTCCGTGCAGATACCGGTGATCGACGTGCTGGCGGGCGGGGTGGGCCCGACCGCCGCTGCGGTCGCCACCGCGACGGCGCTCGCCGCCTCCCCGTACGACCCGCCGTACCACCTGGTCGTCGCAGCCGGTATCGGCGGGGGCTTCCAGCCGCACGCGCCGGTCGGCTCGCTCGTGGTCGCCGACTCGATCGTCGCCGCGGACCTGGGGGCCGACTCGCCGGACGGCTTCGCCGCCGTGGAGGAGCTGGGCTTCGGGCGCTCCGTACGCCGTCCGCACCCAGAGTTCTCGGCGCGGATGGCACGGGCGCTGGGTGCCTCCGGTGACTCCACCGGCTCCAGTGGCCCCGCCGGTGCCTCCGGTGGCTCCCGTACGCCGTCCGGGCCCGCCGCGCTGCTCGCGCCCATCCTGACGGTCTCGACCGCGACGGGCACGGCCGCCCGCACCGCCGAACTCGCCGCCCGTCACCCCCGGGCCGCCGCCGAGGCGATGGAGGGGTACGGGGTCGCGGAGGCCGCGGCCGTCCACGGCGTACCGTGTACAGAGATCCGCGCGATCTCGAACGCCGTCGGGCCGCGCGACCGGGCGTCCTGGCGGATCGGCCCGGCGCTGGAGGCGCTCCGGAACGCGTTCACCCTGCTCACCCCCATCTTCGAGGAACCTTCGTGACCGAGGAGTCGTCGTGACGTCCCCACTCCGTACGTCCCCACTCCGTCCGTCCCCGATCCGTATCGCCTTCTCGCCGTGCCCGAACGACACCTTCGTCTTCGACGCCTGGGCGCACGGACGGGTCCCCGGGGCGCCCGGACTCGACGTCACCTTCGCGGACATCGACCTCACCAACGGCATGGCGGAGCGCGGCGAGTTCGACGTCCTGAAGGTCTCGTACGCCGTACTCCCCTGGATCCTGGACGAGTTCACCCTGCTGCCCTGCGGCGGCGCGCTCGGCCGGGGGTGCGGTCCGCTGGTCCTCGCGAAGGAGCCGGACGCCGATCTGACCGGGCGGACCGTCGCCGTGCCGAGCGAGCGCTCGACCGCCTATCTGCTCTTCCGGCTCTGGGCGGCGGACCGGGTGCCCGGCGGGGTGGGCGAGATCGTCGTGATGCCGTTCCACGAGATCATGCCCGCCGTACGGGACGGCAAGGTGGACGCCGGACTCGTGATCCACGAGGCCCGGTTCACCTATCAGAATTATGGGCTGCACCGCCTCGCTGACATGGGCGAGCACTGGGAGTCCACGACCGGACTGCCGATCCCGCTGGGCGCGATCGTCGCCAAGCGCTCGCTGGGCGCGGAGAGGCTGCGGCTGCTCGCGGACTCCGTACGCCGGTCGGTCCGGATGGCCTGGGACGATCCGGAGGCCTCGCGTCCGTACGTACGGGAGCATGCCCAGGAGATGGACCCGGCCGTCGCCGACCAGCACATCGGGCTGTACGTCAACGAGTTCACCGCCGACCTGGGCGAGGACGGGTACGCCGCCATCCGCGGGCTGCTGACCCGCGCCGCGGCCGAGGGGCTGGTGCCCGCGCTGCCGGCGGAGGCGCTCGCGTTCGCGGGTGACAAGAGCTGACGGGAACTGACGGGAACTGACGGGAACTGACGACAGGGAGCCGGCAGGAGCTGACGATGTCGTCGTAGCGGAAGGGCGGGGTACGTAAGGGTGGAAGCCCTGTACGTACCCCGCCCTTCCGCCGGGCCGAAGGCCGGAGGTCTGATGTCGGACGTCCGGTCTCCGACGTCCGGCGTCAGACGTCCAACTGGTCCGCCACCGCGCGCAGCAGGCCCGCGATCTTCGCGCCGTGCGCCTTGTCGGGGTAGCGGCCGCGCTCCAGCATCGGCGTGATGTTCTCCAGCAGCGTCGTCAGATCCTGGACGATCGAGGCGAGTTCATCCGGCTTACGGCGCTGGGCGGCGGCCACCGATGGCGCCGGGTCGAGCACCGTCACGGAGAGCGCCTGGTCACCGCGTTGCCCCGCGACGACCCCGAACTCCACGCGCTGGCCTGGCTTGAGGGCGTCGACACCGTCGGGGAGGACCGACGAGTGCACGAAGACGTCGCCGCCGTCGTCGCGGGAGAGAAAGCCGAAGCCCTTCTCGCTGTTGAACCACTTGACCTTGCCGGTAGGCACGTCTGTCCTCGTCCTCGTACTCGTTGGGGCGCTGGCGCGCGCGAAACGGCTCTGGATAGCACTACAGCGGGTCCTCGACCCGCCACCCCAAGGCTAATGGCCCAGGGCCCGGTGACAAGACGTTGCCGGACGGTTCCTGTCCGCTGCCTTCGGCAGGGAACTACCCTGGTGAGGTGAGTACTACTCCTGTCCCCCGATCATCGGGCTCCACGGCCGCCGCCGATCCGGCTTCCGGGACCGCCCCCGCGAGCGTGCCCGCGCGTGACGAGGCCGGGCCCGGGGACGGTCTCGTACGGGCCGGGGCGATCGTCTTCGGCGTCGGCGCCGTGGCGACCCTGGTCACGGTGGCGCCCCTCTTCCTGGGGTGGACGCCGTTCCCGACCGTCGCGTATCTCGTGTCGATGCTGATGGGGGTCGGCTTCGCGGTCGCCGGCGCGGGCGTGCTCCGCTCGGTCGCGGCGCAGCGCAGCCGGGACAGCAGGGACAGGCGGGACCGCCGGGACGGGCGGGACAGCCGGAGCTGACGCGACGCGGCTCGTCGGCGGTCGCGGGGGCTAACGCGCCGCGTCGGCCGCCCCGTTGACGGCCGCCCCGTTGACGGCCGCCCGGCCGGCGTACGTCCCGTCGGCGTACGTCCCGTCGGCGTACGTCCCGTCGGCGTACGTCCTGTCGGCGTCCTTCCCGTCGACGTACGCCGCCAGCCACGCCGGGAACTCCGTCAGGTCCGTCAGGACGACATCCGCGCCCTCCGTACGGAGTTCCTCCGCACCGCACGGCCCCGTCACCACGGCCACGGAGAGCGCCCCCGCCGTACGGGCTCCGCGTACGTCGCCGGTGTGGTCCCCGACGTACACCGAAGCCCCGTGCTCGCGCAGCGCCTCGCCCTTCGCCTCCGCCCAGAGCCAGCCGATGACCTCGTCCGGCTCGATGCCGAGGTGGCCGAGGTGGAGCCTGGCGTTCGGCTCGTGCTTCGCCGTGACGACGATCGCCCGCCCGCCGAGCGCCCGGACGGCGGCTATCGCCTCGCGGGCGCCGGGCAGGGCGAGGGTCGGGGCGATGGCGAATGTGGGATAGATCTCCCTGTACCGGTCCCCCACCTCCGCGATCCGCTCCTCGGGGAACCAGTGCGCGAGCTCCTGGTCGAGCGGCGGGCCGAGCCGGGTGACGGCCAGGTCGGCGTCGATGTGCACCCCGGTCTCGGCGGAGAGTGCCTGGTAGACGGCGTGAATGCCGGGGCGGGAGTCGATCAGGGTCATATCGAGGTCGAACCCGACGACGGGTCCGGCGGCGGGCGCGGGGCGCTCCGTACGCGACATGCTGGAGTGTGCCATGAGGCCCATTCTGCCCAGGCCGATTCCACCCACTCCGGTGGCTTGATCCCCCCGCTTAGACTGAGCCGGTCAGCCAAGCCAAGCCTTACCTCGCTCCCCCCCTCTGCCTCACTCCCTCTCAACGCGCTTCCCAACGCGCTTCCCAACGCGCTTCCCGACGCACCTCCCTGGGGTCAGATGCCAGCCGCCGCCCTCCCGACGACACCGCCCCGCCCCGCCGCCGCCCGGGGCTCGCTCGTCGTCCGCCGTATCGGCTGGACGGTGGCGGGTGTCGTGGCCGTGGTGCTCGCGGTGGTGCTGAGCCTCGCCGTCGGCGCCCGGGCCGTCGCGCCCTCCGCCGTGCTGGACGCGCTGCTGGGCTCCGGGCACGGCGACGACGCCGAGGTCATCCGCCAACTCCGCGTCCCCCGCACCCTGATCGGCGTGATGGTCGGAGCCGCGCTCGCGCTCGCCGGTACGGCGCTCCAGGGCATCACCCGTAACCCCATCGCCGACCCCGGGATCCTCGGCGTCAGCCAGGGCGCTTCGGTGGGGGTGGTGCTCGCCATCGCCTTCGCGGGGGTGCACACGCTCGGCGGGTACGTGTGGTTCGCGTTCGCGGGGGCCGGGCTCGCCTCGGTCGCGGTGTACGCGATCGCCTCCGCCGGTCGCGGCGGCGCGACCCCGGTCAAGCTCGCGCTGGGCGGAGCCGCGATCAACGCGCTGCTGGTGGCGGTGGTCACGGGGGTGCTGACGACGAGCGCGGCGACGCTGGACGAGTTCCGCTTCTGGCAGGTCGGTTCGCTGGCCGGGCGGGACGCGCAGGTGGCCGGGCAGGTGTGGCCGTTCCTGCTCGTCGGCACGGTCCTGGTGGTGGGGGTGGCGCGCGGTCTGGACGCGCTGGCGCTCGGCGAGGACGTCGCGAAGGGGCTGGGGCAGAACGTGGCGGTGGTACGGATCCTGGGCGGCGTCGGGGCGACCGTGCTGACCGGTGTCGGGGTCGCGGCGGCCGGGCCGATCGCCTTCATCGGGCTCGCGGTGCCGCACATCGCCCGTGCGCTGGTCGGCACCGACCACCGGTGGGTACTGCCGATGGCCGCGCTGATCGGCCCGGTCATGCTGCTGGTCGCGGATGTGCTCGGCCGGATCGTCTTCCCGCCGGGCGAGGTGCCGGCCGGGGTGACGACGGCGCTGATCGGGGTGCCGTTCCTGGTGACGCTCGTACGGCGGAAGGCGGTGCCCGCGTGACGACGACGACCGGGGGCGGGACGACCGGCAACGGGACAACCGCGGACGGGGCGACCGGTATACGCCCCGCCGGCGGGGATTCCGCCTCCGTACGCCCCTCAGCTTCCGTAGCCCCCTCCACCCCCATACGCCCCGCCGGTTACACCCGCCTCCGCCCGCCGCGCGGCCTCCTCCGCCCGTCCCTTCGTCCGTCCCTTCGTCCGTCCCTTCGTCCGTCCCTCCGCCCGTCCTTCCTCCTGCACCGCCGCTCGGCCGTGGTCGCCGCCGGTCTCGCCGTGCTGCTGGGCGCGGTCTGTGTCGCGTACCTGAGCGTCGGGGAGAGCTTCGTACCCCCCGGCGAGGTGGTGAAGGTCCTCACCGGGCAGCCGTCCGCGCAGGAGCTGGTGGTCGGCACGTTGCGGCTGCCCCGCATGGTGGCCGGGATCCTCGTCGGGGTGGCCTTCGGGGTCGCGGGCGCGCTGATCCAGACCGTCGCCCGCAACCCGCTCGCCAGCCCCGACATCATCGGCGTCAGCCAGGGCGCGGGCGCGCTCACGGTCGGCGCGATGACGTACGGCGTGACCTCGCCCAGCGTTCTCCCCGTGCTCTCCGTCGGCGGCGGCATCGCGGCGGCGGCCCTCGTGTATGCCTTCGCGTGGCGCGGCGGGCTCCACGCCGCCCGTTTCGTGCTCATCGGGATCGGCTTCGCGATCGCGCTGCGATCGGTCACCACCCTCTTCCTGACCAAAGGTGACGCTCTCGTCGCCCAGCAGGCCAAGGTCTGGATGACGGGCTCGCTCAACGGCCGGGGCTGGGAAGTCGCGGCGCCGCTCGGGTGGGTGGTGCTGGTGTCCCTGCCGGCGGTGGCGTGGGCGGCGTACGCGCAGCGCACGGTGTCGATGGACGACGACACCGCCACCGCGCTCGGCGTACGGCTCGGACGCGTCCGGCTGGGGCTGGTGGGGCTCGGGGTGGTGCTGGCGTCGGTCGCGACGGGCGCGGCGGGGCCGGTCGACTTCGTGGCGCTGCTGGCGCCGCAGATCGCGCGGCGGATGACGCGGACGGCGCAGATCCCGCTGGTCTGCTCGGCGTTGACGGGTGCGGTGATCGTCGTCCTGGCGGACCTGCTGGCGCGCAAGCTGCTCTCGCCGACCGAACTGCCGGTGGGGGTGCTGACGGCGGTGGTGGGGGCGCCGTATCTGATCTGGCTGATCGTCCGGGGCCGTACCGGGCGTACGACGGGCAGCGGCTCGGGAGGCAAGGCGTGAACGGGACGGGCGGAACCAACGAGGCGGGCGGGGTGAGCGGCGTGAAGGGTACGAGCCGGCTTACCGCCGAAGCGCTGACGCTCGGCTACGAGGACCGTACGGTCGTGGACGGCCTGGACCTCGCCGTCCCGGACGGCCGGGTGACCGTGATCGTCGGCCCGAACGCCTGCGGCAAGTCGACCACCCTGCGCGCGCTGGGCCGGCTGCTGCGCCCGAAGGGCGGTTCCGTGCTGCTGGACGGTACGGAGCTGGCGCGCATCCCGACCCGGCGGATCGCGCGCTCGATCGGCCTGCTGCCGCAGTCCCCGGCCGCGCCGGAGGCGATCACGGTCGCGGACCTGGTGGCGCGGGGCCGCCAGCCGCACCAGCGGTGGTGGCAGCAGTGGTCGGACGAGGACGAGCGCGCGGTGACGGCGGCGATGGCCCGTACGGATGTCACCGCGCTCGCCGACCGGCCGGTGGACGAACTGTCGGGCGGGCAGCGGCAGCGCGTCTGGATCGCCATGGCCCTGGCCCAGGAGACGGAACTCCTGCTGCTGGACGAGCCGACGACCTTCCTGGACATCGCGCACCAGGTGGAGGTCCTCGACCTGGTACGCCGCCTCAACCACGAGCGGGGCCGTACGGTCGTCATCGTCCTGCACGACCTCAACCAGGCGGCGCGGTACGCGGACCACCTGGTCGCCATGAAGGCGGGGCGGGTGGTGGCGGAGGGCGCGCCGGGAGAGGTCGTCACGGAGGAGCTGGTACGGGAGGTCTTCGGCCTGGAGTCGGTGGTGATCCCGGATCCGGTGACGGGGTCGCCGCTGGTGGTACCGGGGGCGCCGTATCGGGCGGAGGAGACGCCGTACCGGGCGGAGGAGGCGGGGCGGGGCTCAGTCGGGTGAGCACCTGAAGGCGTGATGCCCGCTGGACAGGCGCTCGACGGAGAGCACGCCGAAGCCCGCCGCGTGCAGCAGCGCGCGGAGGTCGTCGCTGTCTCCGAAACCACGGGTCTCCTTTCCGCACATCACCGTCTGGAAGAGGGAGTGGCCCGCTGGAAGAGGGAGTGGCCCGCGTCCGACTCCGCCCCGGGGAGCGGCTCCATCACGATCAGACGGGGGCGCGGCACCTTCGGCGGCCGCGTCCGTACGGTGCCGGTCATCGCGCGGCGGCGAACGCGGGGGCGGCGGCGGGACGAGAGGCCGCATACTCGGAGGGTGCGGCGGAACAGGACCGCTGACGGGGCCTGCCGCGGGCGATCGGGCCGAGGGGCCGGACTGGGGGAACGTACCGTATGGACGCGCTGACCGTGGCGAACGACGTGACACCGTACGTGACGGCGGCGATCGCCGCGTACGGCACGGCAGTTGTCACCAGGACGACGGACACGGTGGCCGACGCCTCCGTATCGCTGGGGCGCCGGATCGTACAGCGCCTGTGGCAGCGGGGTGAGGACGGTACGGACCGTACGGACAGCACGGACGGTGCCGGGGACGGGGACGCGGGCCGGGCGGGACTGCGGCGGGTCATCGACGACCTGGCCGAGGCGCCGGACGACGCCGACTTCCAGGCCGTACTCCGCGTCCATCTGCGCCGGGTGCTGCGCGCCGATCCCGAACTCGCCGCCGAGCTGGCCGCGTTGCTCCCTGCGGGCGGTACGTCGTTCACCGCGTCCGGGGCGGGGTCGGTGGCCGTGCAGCACAACACGGGCATCGTGAGCACGGGCGACGGCGCCACCATCGGCATCCCGGCCACCGACCGGTGACCGCGCCGGAGGCGTCCGGAGCGGAGACGTCCGGAGCGGAGGCGCCCGGGGCGGAGGCGCCCGGGGTGGTGGCGTCCGGGGCGCGCTCCGTGGCCGTACAACACAACACGGGCATCGTGAGCACGGGCGACGGGGCGACCATCGACGCGCGTACCGTCCATCTGCCGGCGTCGGCGGTACGCGAACCCGCCGAGGTCGCCGCAGGGCACGGGACGCACAACCTGCCCGCCCCGCACAGCCCGGTCTTCGTCGACCGGCAGGACATCCTGGCCGGGCTGCGACCCGCACCGGCCGACGGCGACACGGGACCGGATACGGGACCGGATACGGGTCCGGATACGGGTCCGGATACGGGACCGGACGCACGGCCCGGGGAGGAGAATCCTTCCTCCGCGCCCTCGGTCGTGTACGGCCTGGGCGGTATCGGGAAGAGCGCGCTGGCCCTGCACTTCGCGCACCACCACCGCGACCGGTACAACCCCATCTGGTGGATCCCCGCGGACTCCCCCAGCACCGTCACGGGCGGGCTCGCCGCGCTGGCCGCGCGGCTCTCCCCGCATCTGTACGGCGCCCACACCGCCGCGACCAGCGCCGAGGCGGCGGCGTGGGCGGTCCGCTGGCTCCAGAGTCACCACGGCTGGCTGCTCGTCTTCGACAACGCGCACTCGCCCCGCCAGTTGGAGCCGCTGCTCGGGATGCTCACCACCGGGCGGCATCTCATCACCAGCCGCCGCGCCACCGGCTGGCACCGCGTGGCGCGCCCACTGGCGCTGGGCACACTGCCGCCGGAGGCCGCGACGGAGCTGCTCCGGCGCATAGCGGGCCCCGACGGCGAGGGCGAGAGCGGCGGCGCGGGTAGCGGCGGGAGCGCGGGCGAGAGCGACGGCGAGGGGAACACCGCCCCCGGGGTGCTGGACCGGATCGCGGCCGAGCTGGGCCATCTGCCGCTGGCGCTGGACCAGGCGGCGGCGTACATCCAGTACACGGCGATCACCCCGGCCGCGTATCTGGACCGGCTGCGCCGCTACCCGGCCCGGATGTTCCGCTCGGCGCCCTCCGACGCGGGTCCGGGAACCGACGGGGGCGGCGGCGAGGCGGCGGGCGAGCGCACCGTGGCGCGGATCTGGCGGCTGTCGCTGCGGGCGGTCACGGAGGAGGAGCCGCTGGCCGGGGAGATCCTGCGGACGTTCGCGTGGTTCGGGTCGGCGCCGATCCCCCGGGACCTCGTCCACACCCTCCACGACGATCCCCTCGCCGTGGACGACGCGCTGGCCCTGCTCCACGCGTACAGCCTGATCGGCCTGGACCGGGAGGCGGTGACCATCCACCGGCTGGTCCAGGCCGTCGCCCGGATCCCGGACCCCGCCGACCCGCTGCGGACACCGGAGGCGATCGACCGGGCCAGGGCGGCGGCGCAGCGGCTGCTCTCGGCGGCGCTGCCGGAGAACCCGCTGTTCAACGTCCCCGGCTGGCCGCGCTGGCGCCGGCTCCTGCCGCATGTCCTGGCCCTGACCGGCTATATCGGGCCCGAGGAGGCGGACGGGACGACGGCGTCGGTCCTGCTCGCGGCCTCCGGTTTCCTCCAGGGCGACGGCCCCTTCGACCAGGCCGTCACCTGCGCGTCGGGCGCGGTGGAGGCGTACGAGCGGCTCCAGGGCGCGGACGCGCCGGCGACGCTGACGGCGCGCTCCTTCCTGGCGAGCGCGTACCGGGTGGCGGGCGACCTGGACGCGGCGGGGCCGCTGCACCTGCGGAACCTCGCCGATTCCGAGCGGGTGTACGGGCCCGAGCACCCCGAGACGCTGGTGGCGCGCGCCAATCTGGCATATCTGCACACCCTGCGGGACGAGCCGGCGGCCGCCCTCGCCCTGCACGAGCGAAACCTCCCCGCGTACGAACGCCTCCACGGCCCGGACCATCCGCACACCCTGAACGCCCTGTCCAACCTGGCCAGTTGCCACCGGGCCCTGGGGGAAACCGCCAGGGCGGTCGCCCTGCACCGGCGGTCGCTGGCCGACCACACCCGGGTCTACGGAGCCGGCCACTCGGAGACGCTGACCGCGCGCGCGAACCTCGCGTACTCCTGCCAACTGGCGGGCGAGGCCGCCGAGGCGATCGAGCTCTTCGAACAGGTACGGGCGGCCCGGGAGTCCCTCTTCGGCCCGGACCACCGGTACACGGAGCAGGCCCGCGAACTCCTGGCGGGGGCGCGGCGGGCGGCTCAGGGACACCCCTGACTCTCCCCCGACGTCTTCCCTGACGGCCCCTCAGCCACATTTCAGGGTCTGCCCCGATGTACGACGGCGCGGCTGCGCCTACCTTCGTAAGTGGCGGTGCGGGGGACACCGCCTGCGGGCGTGACCCCACGGGGGAGGGCCACGCCCGCAACGGGGGACAGCAAGGGGGCAAGGCAATGGGGCAGTTCCGATGGCGATGCCGGTCGCGATGGCGGTTCCGGTTCCGGTTCCGGTTCCGCGGAAAATCATCCGGCGACTCGCACGGCTCACACAGCTCGCACAGCTCACGCGGCTCACGCGGCTCACACGAGCCACGCCAGTCGCGCGGCTCACGCGAGCCGTGCGCGTCGCGCGGCTCAGACCCGCAGATGGGCGAGGACGGCCAGGACCCGTCGGTGGTAGGCGAGATCGGGCTCCAGATGGAGCTTGGTGAAGACGTTGCGCACATGCGTCTCCAGCGTCTTGCCGCTGATCCGGAGCCGCTCCGTGATGGCGTCGTTGGAGCGGCCTTCCGCCATCAGCGCCAGCACCTCGCGCTCCCGGGGCGTCAGCGTGTCCAGGTCGTCCGCCGCCCTGCGCCGGCCCATCAGCCGGGCGACGACCTCCGGGTCCACCACGGACTCGCCGGCGGCCACCCGCTTGAGCGCGTCGGAGAGTTCGTCCGCGTCGGCGACGCGGTCCTTGAGGAGGTAGCCGAAGCCCCGGCAGTCGCGGGCCATGGCCTGGACCGCAGCGGTGGTCTCGACGTACTGGGAGAGCAGGAGCACCCCCGTACCGGGAAAGTCCGCGCGGACGGCGCGCGCCGCGCGGATGCCCTCGTCGGTGAAGGTGGGCGGCATCCGGATGTCGAGGAGTACGGCGTCGGGGCGCTCGGCGCCGACCAGGCCGAGCAGCCCGGCGGCGTCACCGAGTTCGGCGGCGACCTCGACGCCGAGGTCGCCCAGCAGCCGTACGAGGCCCTGCCGCAGCAGTGCGGAGTCCTCCGCGACGATCACGCGCATGGCAGCTCCGCGAGGATCCTGGTGGGGCCGCCGGGCGGGGAGTCCACCCGCAGGGTGCCGCCGGCGGCGCTCACCCGGTCGGCGAGCCCGCGGAGCCCGCTGCCCGCGGCGGGGTCGGCGCCGCCGGTGCCGTCGTCGGCGACCTCGACGGCCAGCAGGGCTCCGGTCCTGCGCACCCGCACGGAGACGGCTCCGGCGGAGGCGTGCTTGGCCGCGTTGGCCAGGGCCTCGGAGACCACGAAGTACGCGGTCGTCTCGACGACTTCGGGGTACCGCCCCGGCTCGGCGAGGACGACGACGGGCAGGGCGGCCTGCTCGGCCAGCGCGGTGACGGCGGGGCCGAGCCCGGCGCGGGAGAGCACGGCGGGGTGGATGCCGTGGGCGATGTCGCGGAGTTCGGAGAGCGCCTGGCGGAGCGTCTTCTCCGTCTCGACCACGGCGAGGCGCAGTGCGGGGTCGCTGCCGGAGGGGAGTTCGGCGCCGACCCGGCGCAGGTTCATCAGGGCGAAGACCAGCCGGGTCTGCGCGCCATCGTGCAAGTCCCGCTCCAGGCGGCGCCGTTCCTCGTCGGCGGTGTGGAGCAGCCGGGCGTGCAGGGCGCGGGCCCGGGAGTCGCTGCCGACGGCCTGCTCGGCGAGGTGCGCATTGCGCAGGCAGAGCCGTACGGAGGCGGCGACGGAGGCCATCAGGGCGGGGTCGTCGCAGAGGGCGCTGTCGTACACCATCACCGCCAAGGGCCCGCCCACCTGCCCCTTCCCCTGCTCCTGTCCCTGCTCCTTCCCCTGTCCCTGTCCGCCACAGCCCTCGGCAGCGGTGAGGGCGACAACGGTAAGGGCGACGGCACCACCCCGAACGAGCAAGGTGTCCCCGGGCGCCGGCCACCCCCCGTACTCCGCGTGCCCCACCCCGGATCCGGACACCGGGACGGGAAGGGAACGGCCATCCGGGTCCTCGTACGCACCGGGGGCGCCGCCCGGGACGCTCAGCCCCAGACGGAGCGACGGGTCGCCGAGGACCTGGCGCAGCACGTCCTGGAGCTGACGCGGGGAGGGTTCGGCCCCGGCCGCTATGACCAGGTTCCCGGCCGAGGCGCGCCGGAGCCGCATCCGCAACAGCCCGAGCAGGAAGGAGACCGGCACGGCGATCTGGCAGAGGTCGGAGGGAACGGTCAGCACCGCGCCCGGGGTCCCCAGGGCGCCGGGGACCGCGACATAAAGGATCTCCCAGCCGACGAAGACCAGGGCGAGGGCCACCGACACCCCCGCGGGGAGGAGCATGCGGCGCCGGGCCGGGCTGCTCGCGCGCCAGCGGCCGACCAGCAACAGGAAGATCCAGAGGGTGAGGAGTGCGCCCGCGCAGCGGTAGGTGAGGTCGACGATGTCGAAGAGGGGGGTGCCGAGGAGGGTGGCGTCGGGCAGGAGGAGGAGCGCGTTGCCGTCACAGGCGCGGCAGGCCAGGTAGCTGCTGTCGGAGCTGGTCGCCGGGTCGTACAGCAGAGCGCGCGCCAAGCCGCCGACGGCGGCCAGCGCATATCCGGCGGTGACGGTGCGGCGTTCGCGGGCCCCGGTGACACGGCCCTCGGGAAAGGCGAGCAGCAGATGGGCGAGGACGGCGAGGTTGAGCGCCTCGCCCCAGGCGCCGAGGGCGAAGACCACGGGCTGCCCGAACCCCTGGAGGTTCCCGACGAACCAGGTCACCCCTTCGGCGAGGAGCAGCACCCCGGTCCGGTTGGCGGGACGCCGCCACAGGGCGACGATCCCGGCCCCGGCATAGGCCCAGCCGACCGAGAGATCCCGGGCCACCTCAAGGGCCCCGGCCCCGGCAGCCGCGTACCCGAAGGCCCCACACCCCCCGGCCCCGACCGCCACGACCCCCCACACCCAGAGCCCGACACCGACCCCCCGCCACCGCGGAGATCCGCCCCTCCCCTTCGCCCCCGGCCACCACAGAGATCCGAACAACCGCCCCACCCCGAACACCTGGCCCCGCCCCCAACCCGGGTCGACGTCCGAACCAGAGCCCGGCCCACAGACGGCGCCCGGCCCCAAGCCGTGCCCCTGGCCCGGGGCGTGGACCTGGGCCGGGGAGCGGGGGGTGGCGTTCTGGCGGGGCGGGGGGCCGCTTACTCGTTGCCGCACGTCTCTCATCATTCCGCAGGACTCCGCACAGCCACAGCCCTCGCACTGGTCAAACCCGTTACCCGGGCGGGGGTTTCCGCCGGGGCGTGCGGCACGCGCCCGCCGTGTTCACCCAGAACGACGAGGGAGTGGCCGAACTGCTGCGGACAGGAACGGGGGCCGGGACGGGACCGGGGACGGGAGAGGGGCACGATCGCGCGGTCCACGAGGCAGCGGCGACCTGTCCCGTACAGGCCATCACTGGGCACTCGGGTCACACGGGGCCTGCTGCGGGCAACCGGGCCGTCAGCGCGTGAAGTGCTCGGCCAGGAGCCATCCGGCGACCGAGTAGGCGGCGAGGGTGGCACTGACGACGAGTGCGGTCCGTACCGCTCGCAGGGCCCGTGCGATACGTGCGGCCCGTGCGGCGTCATCGGGGCGCATAGCGTTCGCGGGCCCGCCGCCGGAAAGGGAAGGGGAGACGGAGCCGGATCCGGTCGATCCACCGGGGCTTGCGGTGCCTGCGGCGGCGGGAACGGGCCGGGGGCTGTGCGTGGCGCGGCAGTATGTGCGCGGGCTGGGGCCGGTACGGGGGTCTTCGGTACGGGGGTACGGGTACGGGCAGTGCCCTGAGTGTGTACCGCTCGCTGAAGTCATCGGCGCTGAGCCTGAACTCGGCCCCGGCGAGCAGCCGTTCCCGGGCGGCTTTCTGGGCCTGCGGTGTGTGACACCAGAGGCGGAGTCTGGTGGGGACGTCGGGGTCGGGTGACCATACGGGGGTGAGGGTGCCCCGGGGCGCCCACCCGGCCCCCGGGCCGGGATCGAGGCCATTCGCGATACGGCGGGCTTGCTGCCGCAGGAAGGCCAGGGCGGCATCGGCGGTCACCGCTTGGCGGGCGGCGAGGACGACCCGTACCAGGGTGCCGTCGACCGTGGGCCCCTCACAGACCACGGTCACGTTGTAGAACCGGGCGACGCTCATGCCGGGCGCCGCCGGGCGGGAGGCGCGGCCGGGGCGGGAGGCGTGGCCGGGGGCCGCTGCCGCCGGTGGAGTTCGGCCAGGGCACGAAGCTGGATCCGCTCCCGCTCCGTCGCGGGGCGTACCGCGTTCAACGTGGCCTGCCAGGTATGCCCCGAGGGACGAACGAGGCAGACCAGCAACCCGGCGAACGAACTGATGACCCCCGGCATTTCGGTCCGCCGGTCGTACGCCGCCATCCCGACCCGCAGACCCGACAGAGCAGGCAGCGACGACGGACCGGACTCCACGCCGGACGGGGCGGACGGTACGGACCGGCGGTGCGGCGCCGGGTAGCGCGGCGGGACGGGCGGTTCGGGAGTCGTCATCCGGACTCACCAGCCCGCCGGTGCGGATGCGCCGCGACCCGACGCTCCTGGTGGTCGCGGGTCACCGGGCCCCCTCGGGGGTCCTCGGGCCGCGCGTTCCCATAGTGCTCCAGGAGATAGGCGCAGTCCCGGTGCAGGAGAGCCAGCCGCACCTGAGCGGAGAGCGGCGTCAAGGCCGGGGCGTGCTCGCCGAGGTTGTGCCGGATGCTGTCCAGGCGTGAACGCCGGGGGTACCACTCGGGCCCGCCCGGCCACAGCCCCTCGACGTGCGCCTCGGCGGCGGGCAGCAGGGCGGCGATATGGGTCCGTAGCCGCTCGGCGGCCGCACCCAGCTCCGCCTCGCCCGCCCGTGCGGTCCCCAGGGCGGCGGCCTTCGCGAGGGCGTCCTCGATGTCGGCCCTGGACACGAGGGCCGGTGTCGCGCCGGGCCCCGTTACCCGGGTACCGCCCTGGCGCCGGTGGCCGTCGGCCAGAAGCCGGGCGACGGCACCCGGGGAACAGAGAGTGCGGGCGTGGGCGGGCGGGACAGCCCAATGGATTCCGGCGGGACCCGTACGGTCGGGACGGGGCACCGTCAGATACGTGCCCTGGCCCAGCGCACCCGCGTACGGCAAGTCCCAGCCGGCGGCCGTCCCGGCGGGGACGAGGGCCAGGTACCAGCCGGGCGGCGACCAGATGACGGGGCCGCCCAGCGGGGCCAGGACGGTCGTCACGGCGGACCGCTCGGGGGCTCCGGCCGCCGCGTTCACCAGGCGCTGCGGGAGCTTCACCGCGTCGAACTGGACGCCCAGGGCGAGCACGGCGGGACGCCCGTCGCGCCAGTCCCGGTAGGCGGACTCGGGATCTCGGATGGATGACGCCAGCCAGCGGCCGATAGCCGCCGCAGCGGATGTTGCGTTGATTGCACTCATAATGTCCCGTTCGGTTGGAACCGCTGTGCACGCACCGTAGGGGGCGGTACAACAGATGCAGCCACGCAAAGTGCGTGCCTTGAACGGGGGATGACTGATGGAGACTGGGCGCATCGGCCGTCGCATCGCCTACTGGCGTACTCGGCGCGGGTTCACACAGGCAGACTTCGGTCGTCTCATGGGCCAGACCAAGCGCTGGGTGCAGGACCTGGAAGGCGGCCAGCGCCAACAGGACCCACGTCTGTCAGTTCTGATGCGCGCGGCCGAGGTCCTGCGCATCCCCCTGGAGCAACTCTTGATGGACTCGCCGGCCCCGCCGCCTGAGACCGTTCCGCCCGCCGAGGCCGCCGGGCTGATCGATGTCCTGTACCGAAGCGGGATGAGCGACCGTCCCCCGCTGCCGCTCGGCGAGATCCGCCGCGCGCTCACGTTCTGCTGCGTCGCGTTCCAAGCGTGTCACTACGGTGCCCTCGGGCGTGACCTCCCCGCGCTACTGCTGAATACCCAGCGGGCCGCGCAGGAGACATCTACGGGCGAGGCGTACGTGCTGCTGTCCCGGACACTCCAGCTCGCTGCCAGCTTCCTTCACAAGTACGGCGCGAGCACCGCAGTGCAGGCCGCAGTCGTCGCGGACCGCGCGCTCGGCGCGGCCGAAAGATCCGGGGATCCGGTGGCGATCGGCGCCGCCTCCCGGCGAGTCCCAGGGGCGCCCGGAGGCCGCACGCGACTTCGCGGTGCAGGCTGCCAGCCGTCTGCGGGACGGCCTGACCGCGGCCGGCCCAACGGGGCTGTCGACCCTCGGGATGCTGTACCTGTCCGCCGCGATCTCCTCGTCGTCGTTGGAACGGTCGACCGCTGTGGTCGCTGCGTCGACGAATCTGGTCGACGAGGCCACCGAGGTAGCCGAGCAGCAGGGCACCGACCTCAACGAGGACTGGACCGCGTTCGGTCCCACCAATGTCGAGCTGCACCGGGTCGACGTGCTGGCTCGGCTCGAGGACGGGTGGTCGGCCCTGGAGGCCGCCAACGAGCTGGAGCCGGAGGCGCTGGGCGGTATGACGCGGGAGCGGCAGGCCCAGCACCTCATCACGATGGCACGCGTTCAGCTCTTGACACGGCACAAGGAAGGTGCGGTCAAGTCCCTCGTACGCGCGGATGAGTTGGCTCCCGAGGAGGTCCGTCGCAGGCAGTCCAGCCGGGACCTGGTCGAGGACCTCTTGGGAGCGACGCCAGTACCGAGCACAGAGTTGCGTGCGTTGGCCGCACGGTGTGGACTCCGGGCATGACGAAGCGAGTGCTCTACCTGATCGCCTGCGCGGCAGGCCCGGCCCAGCACATCGACGGCGGTGTACGGGCAGCGCAGGCCGCAGGCTGGGACGTGTGCCTGATCCTGACGCCGTCGGCGGCCCGGTGGTGGGAGCCGCGCATGGCCGAACTGGAAGAGCTGACCGGGCACCCGGTCCGCTCGCAGTACAAGTTGCCCTGGGAGTCCGACGCGCTGCCGAAGGCGGACGCGATGCTGGTGGCGCCGCTCAGCAGCACGAGCTTGAACAAGTGGGGGGCGGGGATCGCGGACACACTCGCCCTGGGACTCGTCTCGGAGGGTGTGCATCTGGGGGTGCCGGTGCTGGCGATGCCGTACTTCAACCAGGCGCAGGCCAGTCAGCCGGCTGCGGCCCGGAGCATCGCGGATCTGCGCGCACAAGGCGTGCGCTATCTGGACGGGAGCGAGGGGTACGCGTCGCATCCGCCGACGCGTGGACGGCCCTCAGAATATCCGTGGCAGGCCGCGCTGGCGGCTGTTGAGGCCGCCGTCAGCTGAAGTGGCCGTCCAAACGGGGCGCGGGCATGACGAAGCGCCCCTCCGCCCCGGGCCGAAGCAGGGCGCTCGCACGCGCTCGACCGGATCGGCCTGGCGGAGTGCCGCTTCCTCGCCGGGGATGTCGCGGGTGGCGTCGAGGAAACGCACCGGGCGGTGGCGGCGGCCGGGCTCACCCAGTCCGGGAGAGTCCGCACGCAGCTCGGACAGCTCTACCCGTACACCGTGGGGCACAGTGCGTCGCGTACGGTCCGAGAGGCGCGGGACAGTATCCGCGACCTTCTGTCGAACTGAGGGGTGGACACATGACGACACTGGCCGTGACCGGGCACATGGACCTGACCTTGGAAAGCGTGCCGCTCGTACGGGCTGCGCTCCGGGAGGTCCTGGAGCCGTTTCGGGAGGACTTGACCGGGGTGTCGTGCATCGCGGCAGGATCCGACAGCCTTTTCGCGGAGGAGATCGTCGCGCTGGGCGGCCGGCTGGTGGTGGCGATCCCGTCGCGGGACTATCGGGCTGCGAAGGTGAAGCCGGATCACGCGGCGGTGTTCGACCGACTGGTGGAGGCCGCTGCCGAGGTGCTGGTGATGCCACACGAGACGGCGAACCGGCAGGCGTACGAGTCCGCGAACGCCGTTCTGCTGGAACGCGCGGACCGTCTTGTCGCGGTCTGGAACGGACAGCCGCCGTCCGGGAAGGGCGGCGGTACGGCGGATGTCGTCACGGAGGCGCGCGCGGCCGGTATCCCCGTGGATGTGGTGTGGCCTGACGGAGCAGTACGCCGGGCCTGAAGGCAAGTCTCGAGAGCTCGGAGCCGGTGCCGTTCGGGCGGGCCCGGCCCGGGGCTTGAGCTTCGGGGGTTGGGGCGAGGGTTCGCGCGGTGCTGAGCTGGGGGAACAGGGGCGGCGGGGTGGCCCGGGGCTTGAGCTTCGGGGGTCGAGCCCTGCTTGTAGGGATGGGTTGGTTCCTCTTTCCCACCCACCCTCCCTACCCGGCTCCCCGCCTCCCCACCTCGGGAGTTGACTTTTCGCGATCGGGTTGCGACGCAGGGTGAGGAGCGTCTACCTTGCCCCTGAAACGAAAAAACGGCCTCCGCCGGTGTTAGCAGCACCGGGCGGAGACCTGACCAGCTCGATCAAGATGAGTGATCTTTGTGGCTGCTTCGCAGTTTAGTGTCGCGTCGGCGTCCGTGCACGCCGCTTCCCATCCGATGGCCAATCCGGGGTACGGCAAACGTTCGGCCGCCGGGCAACCGGCCCCCTCCCCCGACGACTTCGCCCTCCTGCCGGGGCGGGAAGCCGCCATCGCCGGGTTCATCGACCGGCTGCCCGACGGGGCCGACATCTCCGTGAAAGCCCTGGCCAAGGTGATGGAGTACGGGCAATGCGCCTTACGCACCGCCCTCAACTTCCTCGAACGCGCCGGACATCTGCTGCGCCGACGCGAATTCCTCGCCGGAGACGGGGGCGGGCGGTGGGTCACTCGTACGTGGTTCTCCCGTACGGCACGTGAGGGTGACGCCTGGGAGACGGGGACCGAGACAGGGGCCGAGACGAGGACCGAGACGGAGCGCCCGGACTTCCTGGACCCCCCGAATGCCGGTGCGTGCGCACCGGTTGCAATCGTGGCCACCGCCCCGGCCGCACGGCCGATGACCTCCGCCGCCCCGGCCCCGGCTTCCACCCCGACCAGCAGCGGGACCGTCACCTCCCCCGCCCTGGCGGCCGGTACGCGGCCACCCCGCTCACGCGCATACCTCCTGCTCGCCTCCCTCGGACGCCGCTGCCCCGACCTCTCCCTCTCCGCCGCCGACTGCACGGCCCTGGAAACCCTGACCGCCGCATGGTTCGCACGCGGCGCCGGTGAAGAACAGATCCTGGGGGCCCTCACCTACGGACTCCCCGCACCCGTACACCACCCCGCCGGACTCGTACGCTCCCGGCTCACCACCAAACTCCCGCCCGAGCCGCCCGGGCCCGCGGAGACGCCGGTCGCCTCGGGCCGGGCAAGGGCCGCCATGGTGGAGTGCGTCACCTGCCGGGCACCAGGACGGCCAGAAGCACTGGCAGACGGGAAATGCCGCACCTGCCGGAGTGAAGACCTGCCCGCACACCGCCCCGCCGCCCTCCCGCCCGACCGCGTCCACGCCCTCGCCACCGAGGCACGCAACGCCGCCACCCGCTAACTAGCCGAGGTCTTGCGGCGGGCCCGCCAGACCAGGTAGAGGGCGGAGGAGACCGCCGCCGTGCGGAGCACGACCGGCCAGAGTCCGGTCAGCGCCTCCGCCATCCCGCCGGTCGGGATCGGCTCGCCCCAGCGCCCGTCCAGCCGGCCCCAGATCCAGATCAGACCGCCCGCCGCCGACACGCCCGGCAGCCCGAAGACCGCCCACTTCGCCTCGGCGCGGGAGAGCGTGCGGGAGGCGTACGCGAGGAGCCAGCCACCTCCGAGCGCCAGCCAGGAGCCGAGGAACGCGCCCGCGACCAGCAGCGCGGCGGCCAGCAGCAGGAACGGGTTGGAGAGCCCGCCGCCGCCCTTCGGCTCCCGGGGCCCGGGGCGCAGCCGGAACCCGCGCCGGGGCCTCGCCCCGGCGGCGGGGTCCCCGGGGGCGTCGGCGGCCTCCGTTCCGGTGGCGCCGGCTCCCTCCCGCGCGCCCGCCGCGCCCGCCGCGTCCTTGGCGTCCGGGTCGGCCGGCGGGGGCGGTGGCCTGAGCATGTCGGGGATCTCGACCCCGCCGACGAAGCCGTGCGAGGGCTCCACCGACACCCCGGCGGGACCGGAGGGCCCCGGTTCGATCCGCCACCAGTCGGGCTCCGCCCGCGCTCCACGGGGCGGCGCCTGGGCGGGGATGCGGGGCCCGGCCCCACGCCCGGCCCCGGCCCCGGCCCCGGAATCCGTTTCGGCCGAGGTCTCGGGGGTTCCATCGGGGGTCCGGCCGGCGGGGGAGGCCGGTTCCGGGGCCGGTTTCCCCGAGGGCGGCTTCTTCAGGGACGGTGCCGGGGATCCCGGGGATCCGGGGGATTCCGGAGATCCCGGGGATTCGGGAGATCCGGGGGGCGACAGTGGCATCGGGATGATGAGGGAGGCACCCTCCGGCCAGCCCTCGGCCGCCCCGGGCGTCGGCTGTGCTGCGGGCGCCGCCGGTGCCGCAGGGGCCGCGGGGGGCTCCGGCGCGGGGGTGGCGGGCGCCGACGGCGATCCCGCGGACGGCCCCGGCGACGGCGGCCCCGACTCGCCGCCCCCGCCCTTGCCGCCCTTGCCGGTTCCCAACGACCCCAGCAGCCCGAGGCCCAGCCCCTTCGCCAGGCCCGTCCGCGCCTCCGACCGCGCCCCGGTCCGCTGCTCCGGTACGGCGACCTCCGGGGGCTCCGGGACCCGTGGGGTGCGGGGGGAGTCCGTATCCGTACCGCCGCCATCGGCACCGCCACCACCGCCACTGGCCCGCGCGGCGTCCCGTACCACCACATGGGGCTCCCCCAGCCGCCCCAGGATGCGGCGGACGGTCGCGGGGGTGTCGGTGGAGAATTTGCCGCGCTGCTTGTCGATCTCGTTCCGCAGCGTCGAGACCAGCCGCATCCGCTCGCCCGAGGAGAGATGCTGCTGCTGGGCCGCGTCCCCGACGCGACTCAGGTAGTCGTAGACGAGCTGATCGCTCTCGATCCCCACACTTTCCTCCGCACACCACACGCCGCACACCGCACACACATACCGGGCGCCACATCACGCACCACGGCGGCCACCAGCGCGATGGTGTCGAACTCCTCCGCGCGCGTCCACCCCGTGCCTCCCCCGGTGCGCCGCCCAGCGCGTCCCCGTACACCCTGTACACGGAGCGCCGCCGCCCCGTACGGAGAACACCGCGAAATCGTCTCCACCCGGCTCCGCCCGAACGCCCCATCCGGCTCCGTCCGAATGCCCCACCCGGCTCCGTCCGAAAAAAACCCACGCCCCGCCCCACCCCCTGAGACCGGGCGGAAGGGTCTTCACGGGCTAACGTGGAACGAATAACGCAGGGGGATCCCCGGAGGAACGTGCGGGGATCCGCGAAGGCCGAGTCGAGCGGAAGCCGAGCAGGAGGCGCACGTGTCCGAAGGAACCGGCGGTACGCCACCGCGCACGCTCGCGGAGGCCCTGCGCGTCCAGGGCGACGACTCGCTCGCCGCCCTGCTGCGTGCCAGGCCCGACCTGCTCAACCCGGTGCCCGGCGACCTCTCCCAGCTCGCGACCCGCGCCGGGACCCGGGCCTCGGTCGTACGGGCGCTGGAACGGCTCGACCGGTTCACCCTCCAGACCGCAGAGGCGCTCGCCGTCGCCCCCGAGCCCGCCCCGTACGACACGCTGCGCGCACTGCTCACCGGCGACGAGGGCGACCCGGTCATCGAGGCGGCCCTGCCCCGCGCCGTGGCCACCCTGCGCGACCAGGCGCTGCTCTGGGGCCCGGACGACCGGCTCCGCCTGGTCCGTACCGCCCGCGAACTGCTCGCGCCGTCCGCCACCCACCCCTCGCCCACCGGGCTCGGCCCGACGGTCGCGGAGGCCACGGCCGGGATGTCGCCGGGCCGGCTCCAGGAGATCCTGACCGCGACGGGGCTGCCCACGACCCACGACCCGGTCTCCGCCGTCGCCGCGCTCACCGCGCTCTTCACCGACCGCACGCGGATGGCCGCGCTCCTCGACACCGCGCCGGTGGAGGCGCTCTCGGTACTGGACCGGCTGGTGTGGGGGCCGCCGTACGGGGAGGTCACCTCGTCCCCGGCGCCGCCGGTGTGCTGGCTGCGCGACCGGGGGCTGCTGCTGCCCGCGACCACCCGGACCGTGGTCCTGCCGCGCGAGGCCGCGCTCCATCTGCGCGCCGGGCGCGCGCACCGCAAGCCGGAGCCCACGGCGCCCGCGCTGGCGCCCCGTGCGGAGGCCGGGGGCGCGGGCGTGGGCCCGAGGCCCGGCCGCGTACCCGGCGGCCGCCCGCTACGCCCAGCGCCCCTCTCCCCACTCTCGTCCCCCTCATCTTTCTCGTCCCCCTCATCTTTCTCGTCCCCTTCCTCTCCCGCGTCTCCCCCGCCTCCCCCGTCTCCCCAGCTTGTGGACAACACGGCGGCGGGTCAGGCGTTCACCGCGCTCGCCACCGTCGAGGAGCTGGCCAAGGAGTGGAACGAGGGCGGCCCGCATGTCCTGCGGGCCGGCGGCCTCTCCGTACGGGACCTCAAGCGGACCGCCACCGCGCTCGACGTCACCGAGCCGATCGCCGCCTTCTGGACCGAACTGGCCTACGCGGCCGGGCTGCTGGCCTCCGACGGCGAGACGGAGGAGCGGTACGCGCCGACCCCGGCGTACGACGAGTGGCAGGAGCTCCCCGCCCCCGAGCGCTGGGCCCGCCTCGCCACCGCCTGGCTGGCCGCGACCCGTACGGCGGGCCTGGTCGGCAGCCAGGACTCCAAGGGCCGTACGCTCGCGGCGCTCGGACCCGACCTGGACCGGGGCCCCGCCCCCGAGGTACGCCACCGGATCCTCGAACTCCTCGCCACCCTCCCGCCCGGCACCGCCCCCGACCCCGAGTCGCTGCTCGCCCGGCTCCGCTGGGAGCGCCCGCTGCGCGCCGCGTCGGCGGCGGGCCGCGCGGACGACCTGCGGACCCGGCTCGCGGCGTGGACGCTGAACGAGGCGGAGCTCCTGGGGATCACGGGCCGGGGCGCCCTGTCGACCCACGCGAGGGAACTGCTCACGGCGCCGTCCTCGGACACCGCTCGGGACGCCGGTACGCCCCGTACAAGCACCGCGTCCGCCGCCTCCGAAGCGCGCGCCGCCCGGGCGCTGGCCCCGCTGCTCCCCGAGCCCCTGGACCACGTACTCCTCCAGGCCGACCTGACCGCCGTGGCGCCCGGCCCGCTCCTGCGCCACCTCGCCGAGCTGCTGTCGATCGCGGCCGATGTCGAGTCGAAGGGCGGCGCGACGGTCTACCGCTTCACTCCCGGGTCGGTACGACGTGCCCTGGACGCCGGGCAGTCCGCGTCCGACCTGCATGAATTCCTCAAGAACCACAGCCGCACGCCGGTACCGCAGCCCCTCGCGTACCTGATCGACGACGTGGCGCGCAAGCACGGCCATCTCCGGGTCGGCGTGGCCTCCGCGTACGTACGCTGCGACGACGAGGCCGTCCTCGACGAGATCCTGGCCGACAAGCGCTCCCAGGGGCTGCGGCTGCGCCGGCTCGCCCCGACGGTGCTGGCGGCGCACGCGGACGCGGGGGCGCTCCTCGAAGGGCTGCGCGCCATGGGGTTCGCGCCGGCGGCCGAATCGGCGGACGGCGATGTGATGATCACCCGGGCCCACGCCCACCGCACCCCGCCCCGGACCGCCCCGGCCCCGGTCCCCGACGGCCCGCCCGTGCCGGACGGACCGCTGCTGGGCGCGGCGGTACGGGCGATCCGGGCCGGGGACCTGGCGGCGACGGTGGTCCGCAGGCCGGTGCCGGAACCGACACCGTCCGGTTCGGCGACGCTGACGGCGACAGCGGCGGCCTCGTCGTCATCGTCATCGCCGTCGCCGTCGTCATCACCGTCGTCATCGTCGTCACCCCAGGCTGACGGGAACGGCGCGCTCCCCCGTACGACCTCGGCCGAAACCCTCGCGACGGTCCAGGCCGCCGCGCTGACCGGCTCGGCGGTCTGGATCGGCTATGTGAACGCGGACGGCGCGGCGAGCCAGCGGGTGATCGCCCCGGTCCGGGTGGAGGGCGGCTTCGTCACGGCGTACGACCACACGGCCGACGAGGTCCGTACGTACCCCCTGCACCGCATCACGGGCGTGGCGGAACTGGCCGACGACCCGGCCTGACCCGCCGCAACCGCTCCCGGAACACCCCGGCGGCCTTGCCCTTGCCAAGCCCCCGTCCCGACACCCCGCCCCGCACCTTCGCCTTGTCCCGCACCGCTACCTCTGCCTTGTCCCGTACCTTCGCCTTCCCCTCTGCCTTGTCCCGTACCTTCGCCTTCCCCTCAGCCTTGTCCCGTACCTGCGCCTTCCCCTCTGCCTTGTCCCGTATCTTCGTCTTCTCCCGTACCTTCTCCGGCTCCGCGCCCAGCCGGTGGAAGCTCCGCGAGATCCGCCGCCCCAGCAGCAGATAGGCGATCAGCGCACCGCTCGTATTGAGGATCACGTCGTCCACGTCGAAGGCGCGCCCCTCGATCATCGCCCCCTGCGCCAGCTCCACCAGCGCCATCACGAGCACCGTGAGCATCACCACCCGCACCATCCGCATCCTGCGCGGCATCAGCAGCGGAAGGATCACCCCGAACGGCGCCCCCAGCAGCAGGTTCCCGCCGATCTGCTTGCAGGCGGCGAGGAAGGTGTAGTCCTCCGCGTAATTGCGCAACGAGTGTCCGGGCCTGAGGTTGGACCCCGCCATCTCGACGGAGGCCGGGGAGGGCGTCAGCGTCAGCTCGGCCAGTACGGCGGAGAACCCCACCAGCGCGACAAACGCGACCCCCATGATCACCCCCCGCAGCAGATGCCGCCCCCAAGCCCCTCCGGCCCCTCTCCCGGCAGCGGAACTCCCCGCCCCGGTCCTTTCCGTCTCAGCGGTCATAGCCCCCTGATGCCCCCGCCCCACCCGAATACGCCGCCCGCGCCGGTCGGCCTCCGCCCCCCTCCCGGCCGACCTGGGTGCCGGATCGGCCCGGGATGGGCGACACTGGTCGTTTGGCTCCGCCGGCTCCGCCCGCCCGGGGCGTTGTCCACAACCCCGACGGAAAGGGCGCAACTGTGAACGGACCGCTCATCGTCCAGAGCGACAAGACGTTGCTGCTCGAAGTCGATCACGAGCAGGCCGATGCCTGCCGGCGGGCCATCGCGCCCTTCGCCGAGCTGGAGCGGGCGCCCGAGCACATCCACACCTACCGGCTGACGCCGCTGGGGCTGTGGAACGCGCGGGCCGCCGGGCACGACGCCGAGCAGGTGGTGGATGCCCTGGTGGGGTTCTCGCGGTATCCGGTGCCGCATGCCCTGCTCGTGGACGTGGCCGAGACGATGGCCCGGTACGGGCGGCTCACCCTGACCAAGCACCCCGTCCACGGGCTGGTGCTGACCTCCACCGACCGGCCGGTGCTGGAGGAGATCCTGCGGTCCAAGAAGGTCCAGCCGCTGGTCGGCAGCCGGATCGACCCGGACACCGTCGCCGTGCATCCGTCGGAGCGCGGGCAGATCAAGCAGACGCTGCTCAAGCTGGGGTGGCCGGCCGAGGATCTCGCCGGGTATGTGGACGGGGAGGCGCACGCGATCGAGCTGGACGAGTCCGGGTGGGCGCTCCGCCCGTACCAGAAGCAGGCCGTCGAGGGGTTCTGGCACGGCGGCTCCGGGGTGGTCGTGCTGCCCTGCGGGGCCGGGAAGACGCTGGTCGGCGCGGGGGCGATGGCGCAGGCCAAGGCGACCACGCTGATCCTGGTGACCAACACCGTCTCGGCCCGCCAGTGGAAGCACGAGCTGGTCAAACGGACCTCGCTGACCGAGGACGAGATCGGCGAGTACAGCGGTACGCGGAAGGAGATCAGGCCCGTCACGATCGCGACGTACCAGGTGCTCACGACCCGCCGCAAGGGGATCTACCCGCACCTGGAGCTCTTCGACTCGCGCGACTGGGGCCTGATCGTCTACGACGAGGTCCATCTGCTGCCCGCGCCCGTCTTCAAGTTCACCGCCGATCTCCAGGCCCGGCGGCGGCTCGGCCTGACGGCGACGCTCGTACGGGAGGACGGCCGCGAGTCGGACGTCTTCTCGCTCATCGGGCCGAAGCGTTTCGACGCGCCGTGGAAGGAGATCGAGGCGCAGGGGTACATCGCCCCGGCCGACTGTGTCGAGGTACGGGTCAACCTCACCGACGGCGAGCGGCTGGCGTACGCGACGGCCGAGACGGAGGAGAAGTACCGCTTCTGCGCCACCACCGAGACCAAGCGGAAGGTGACGGAGGCGCTGGTGCGCAGGCATCAGGGCGAGCAGACGCTCGTCATCGGCCAGTACATCGACCAGCTCGACGAGTTGGGCGAGCATCTGGACGCGCCGGTCATCAAGGGCGAGACCAGCAACGCCCAGCGCGAGCAGCTCTTCGACGCGTTCCGGCAGGGCGAGATCTCGGTCCTGGTCGTCTCGAAGGTCGCCAACTTCTCGATCGACCTGCCGGAGGCGACGGTGGCGATCCAGGTCTCGGGGACGTTCGGCTCCCGCCAGGAGGAGGCCCAGCGGCTCGGCCGGGTCCTGCGCCCGAAGGCGGACGGCCACGAGGCGCGCTTCTACTCGGTGGTCGCGCGCGACACGATCGACCAGGACTTCGCGGCCCACCGCCAGCGCTTCCTGGCGGAGCAGGGGTACGCGTACCGGATCGTGGACGCGGACGAACTGCTGCGGGAGGGGTGAGAGGGGCGCTGTCGCGGGGGGGGCGCTGTCCTGGGCGAGGTGCTGCCGTGGGCGGCGCACTGTCGCGGACGGCGCGCTGTCGTGGGCGGGGTGCTTCCGTGGGCGGCGCGCTGTCGTGGGCGGGGTGCCTTGCTCGTTCTCAGCGCCGCTCGGGGTGGTCCGCGTGGGCGACGACGCGGCGGTCCTTCCCCGCCCCCGCCGTCGCCTTCCTGTCCCCGCGCGGCCCCGGGAGGCGGTATGGGGGGCCGGTGGGGCGTGGGGTGCGGGTGTGCCAGGTGGTCAGGGTCAGGAGGGCCAGGGCGCAGAGGGTGTACGGGGAGATCAGGGGCTGGTGCCACCAGGGTGGGCGCGGGGCCGGGTCCGCCTCGTACGGTACGGCCCAGAAGCCGCGCGCCGTCCAGACCGCCCCGGCCAGCACCGCCGTACGGACCCGGCCCTCGGCGAGCAGGGCGGCGAGCAGCGGTACGCACCACACCCACTCGTGCGACCAGCTCACCGGGGTGACCAGCAGCGCGGTGACGGCGGTCAGCAGGACGCCCCAGGTCTCGGAGCCGGCCCGGACGGCGGCGCGGCGGGCCGCCCACAGCCCGGCGGCCCCCGTGACCAGGGCGACGGCCGCCCAGCGGAGGCCCGGCCGGTCCGTGGGGCAGAGGCGGGCGAGCAGGCCGTGCAGCGACTGGTCGGCGACGCCCCACACCGCGCCCGTCCGGTCGGCCGCCAGGATCCGGGCCGTCCAGAACTCGCCGCTGGCGTACGGGAGGACGAGCGCCCCGAGCAGCACCGTGGCGGCCAGCGCGGCGAGGGCGGTGAGCCCCTGCCGTACCCGGGAGGTGAGGAGCAGGTAGGCGATGAAGAGCGCCGGGGTGAGGGTGACCCCCGCCGCGACCCCTAGGGCGAAACCCTTGCCCAGCGCGTGGTCGGGGCGGGCCAGGTCCCACAGGACGAGGCAGGCGAGGGCGAGGGTGATCTCGCCCAGCAGGATCGTCCGGGAGACCGGTTCGAGCCAGAGCCCGGCGGCGACGGCGCCCATGACGACCAGTGCGGAGGCGGGCCGTCCGGCCAGGCGGGCGGAGAGCCGTACGAGCAGGGCCAGCAGCGCGAGGTTGCCGAGGAGGAGGACCACCTTGAGGGCGCCCGCGGGCAGCCAGACGGTCGGGACCAGGAGGATCGCGGCGAAGGGTGGATAAGGGGAGGAGTAGGAGTAGAGGGAGGTGTAGGAGTAGAGGGAGGCGTGGGGGGAGGAGTTCTCGGGGGCCGGGGCTGCGGGGGTGTGCGTGTGCGGCGTTGTCGTTCCGTACGCCGGCATCCCGTAGGGGGCGAGGTCGTACGGGGCCGTTCCGGCCAGGGGCTCGGGCAGATGTACGGGCCGGGTGACGCCGAGGGCGGCGAAGGCCGCCAGCGAGAGGACGAGCGCGCCCACTGCGAGGAGTGAGCGGAAGGTCACGGTCCGGGAGGTCACGGCCGCGACCCTAGTGGATCGGCGGAGGGTCTGGTTCCGGGCCCTTCGGCTCCGGGTCGGCGGCGGTCAGCGGCGGTGTCTGGGGCCCGCCTCCTCCTGGTACTCCCCCAGCACGGCCACCTTGAACGCCGTGGTCAGGAATATCTTGGCCGCCCGCAGCGCGTTGCCGACCGGGTGGCCCGGGTGGGGGACGGAGCCCGTCGCGGTCGCACCGGGGGGTGGCGCGCTCTGCGGGGCGTGGATCGGGGTGAGGGATGCTGCGCTCATACATCCATGGTGACTCCGGGCGCTGTGGAGCACATCGGCCCCGGGTTTGAGCCGCTTGTGAGCCGCCGTCCCCCTCCAGGGGGAGGCGGTCCCCCTGGAGGACGGCCAAAAAGCATTCGCCTCCTCGACATGCGCTGGCTACACTGCTGCACCTTGCCCGCCTCCCCCCAGGGAGCGCCGTCGTCCGGACGGAAACCGGACGGCCACCGCCCATGACGTGATCACGCCGGAACGGCCCCCGCCGCCCCGCCCGCCGGAGCGCGGCCCGTCGGCGTGCGTACAGCCCCGGAGGCACCTCCCTTGTCCGCGCCCGTACCCCCGCCTGCCCCCGACGCCGTCCCCGATGCCGTCCGCGACGCCGCCCCCGACGCCGTCCCCGGTCCCGCCGACGACCCGCTCGGCCGTGAGCGTGCCCACCTGGGCGCCTCCCGCGCCGCCCTGCGCGCCATGCGCGAGGACGTGCAGTCCCTCGACATCCGCGACGTCACCGCGAACTGGGTCAACGCCGCCGTTCTGGAGGCCCAGATCGAGGACCGCGTCAAGGCGCTCGCCGACCTCGCCCACACCCCCCTCTTCTTCGGGCGGCTCGACTACCTCCACCCCGTAGGAAATCCCGTGGGGAATCCCGTAGGCGGAGGGGAGCGGAACGGGGAGGACTCGGGTCAGGAGGACGACGCGGCCGGCGGCGACAGCTTCTACATCGGGCGGCGCCATGTCCACGACGCCCAGGGCGACCCGATGGTCATCGACTGGCGCGCCCCCGTCTCCCAGCCCTTCTACCAGGCCTCCCGGAACAAGCCGCTCGACGTGGCGCTGCGCCGCCGGTTCGGTTACACCGCCGGTGACCTGACCGCGTACGAGGACGAGCACCTCTCCGACCCCGCCGAGGCCGCCACCTCCAGCAAGCTGCTCCAGGCGGAGATCGAGCGGCCCCGCGTCGGCCCGATGCGGGACATCGTCGCGACGATCCAGCCCGAGCAGGACGAGATCGTCCGCAGCGGTCTGGGCGGCACGGTGTGCGTGCAGGGCGGACCCGGGACCGGGAAGACCGCCGTCGGTCTCCACCGGGTCGCGTATCTGCTGTACGCGCACCGGGAGCGGCTGGCCCGCACCGGGACGCTGGTCATCGGGCCGAACGACTCCTTCCTCCACTACATCGAGCAGGTGCTGCCCACCCTGGGCGAGCTGGAGGTGAGGCAGGCGACGGTCGGGGACCTGGTCGCCACCGGGACCGAGGTACGCGGCACCGACCCGGCCGAGGCCGCCGTGATCAAGGGCGACGCCCGGATGGCGGAGGTGCTGCGGCGGGCCGTACGGTCCCATGTCATCCTGCCGACCGAGCCGGTCGTGGTGGTGCGTGGCTCGCGGCGGTGGCGGGTCCCGGCGTACGAACTGACCGAGATCGTCGAGCAGTTGCTCGCCCGTGACATGCGGTACGGCGCCGCCCACGAGGCGCTGCCGCAGCGGATCGCGCACGCCGTGCTGGTCCGGATGGAGGAGGCCGGCGAGGCCCCCGACGACCGGGTGCAGAACGCGGTGGCGCGCAACCCCGCCGTCAAGGCGGCGGTCAAGGCGATCTGGCCGCAGGTGGATCCGGCGAAGCTGGTGCTGCGGCTGCTCTCCGAGCCGGAGTTCCTGGCCGCGCACGCGGACGGGGTGCTCAGCGCCGACGAGCAGAAGACCATCCTGTGGACGAAACCGGCCCGGAGCGTACGGTCGGCGAAATGGTCCCCGGCGGACGCGGTGCTGATCGACGAGGCGGGCGATCTCATCGCCCGTACGCACTCGCTGGGCCATGTCGTGCTCGACGAGGCGCAGGACCTCTCCCCCATGCAGTACCGCGCGGTCGGCCGGCGGTGCTCCACCGGTTCGGCGACGGTGCTGGGCGATCTGGCGCAGGGGACGACGCCGTGGGCGACGGCGAGCTGGGCGGAGGCGCTGCACCACCTGGGGAAGGGGGACGCGGTCATCGAGGAGTTGACGGCGGGCTTCCGCGTACCCCGCGAGGTGATCGCGTATGCGTCGCGGCTGCTGCCCGCCATCTCGCCGGGGCTGGCGCCGGTGGCCTCCGTACGGGAGTCGCCGGGGTCGCTGGAGGTACGGGAGGTACGGGAGGTACAGGGGGTACAGGGGGTACGAGAGGTACGGGAGGTGCAGGGGGTGCAAGAGGAACGGGAGGCAGGCGCCCCCGAATCCTCGGATGCGGCGGGCCCTGAGGCGCCGGACGCGGGCCCCGAGGCGCTGGACGCGGCGGTCGTGGCGGCCTGCCGGGAGTCGTTGACGCGGGAGGGCTCCATCGGCCTGATCGCGGCGGATGCCCGGATTCCGGCGCTGGCGGAGGCGCTGACGGCGGCGGGGCTCGGGTATCTCGCGCCCGGCGAGGAGACGAACGAGGCGGCGCGCCTCACCCTCGTACCGGCGTCACTGGCGAAGGGTCTGGAGTACGACTACGTGGTGCTGGACGAGCCGGCGGCGGTGGTCGACGGCGAACCGGACGAGCGGACCGGGCTGCGCCGGCTGTATGTGGCGCTCACCCGTGCGGTGTCGGGTCTGGTGGTGGTGCACGCGGCGGCGCTCCCGGAGCAGCTCACGGCGGCGGACTGAGACCGGCCGGATCCCTTGGGGGAGGCCACCGAGGGGCCTCCCCCAAGGGACCGGGGGAGGTTCCGGGCCGGCGGAATCGGGAGGGCTCCGGAGGCTCCGGGAGGCCGCCGTGCGTACGTACTGCGTTCATGTGACCGGTCGACGATGCCGCCATGACGTCACCGAAGCCCCCGAAGTCCCCGAAGCCGCCGAAGTCGCCGAAGTCCCCGTCGAAGACGGCGAGAACGAGGTCCGCGAAGTACGTCGCCGCCACCGCCTGTGCGCTGGCGGCCGCCGTCCTGCTGCCGCTCACCCCCGCCTCGGCCACCCCCGCCCCGGGACCGGTAGCGGGCTCCGGCAGCTACACCACCAAGACCCTCTACTCCCCGCAGCAGAACCCCCGTACCTACCAGCGCGCCCCGCGCGGGTACACCCCCGTCTTCACCGAGAACGTCTCGCGGCACGGTGCGCGCGCCGCGTCCAGCGGCGCGGACGGCGAGCTGCTGCTCACCGCCTGGCGACAGGCCCGGAGCGAGGGCGCCCTCACCCGTACCGGTGAACGGCTCGGCCCCGAGGTGACCGCACTGCTCGACGCCATGGCGAAGGTCGGTTACGGGAACCTCAGCGGCCGGGGCGTGCGCGACACCGCCGAGACGGCGCGGCGGCTGCGGCAGCGCGAGCCCGAGCTGTTCCGGCGGATCGCCGAGGAGAAGAAGCCGATCGAGGTCATCACCTCCGGCCAGGGCCGCGCGATCGACACCGGCACCGCCTTCACCGACGCGCTCACCGCCGCGCAGCCGGATCTCGCGCCGCTGGTCCAGCCCTCGCGCCCGGACCCGGACCTGCTCTACTTCCACAAGTCGGCGGGCGGCGCGGCGTACCGCGACTACATCGCCGGCGACCAGCGCCTCGCGGCCACCCTCGCGAAGATCAAGAACCAGGACCGTACGCGCCGTGCGGCCCGGAGCGTCCTGGAGAAGATCTTCACCCCGGCCTTCGTGCGGCGTGTGGACGCGGGCGAGTTCGGCTTCGCGGAGAACGCGGTGCCGCTCGCCGAGGCGGTGTACGGGCTGTACAGCATCGCCCCTGCGATGAGCGACGAGGGTACGTGGCACATGGACCGGTACATCGCCCCGGCGGATGCCGCGTGGTTCGCCTATCTGGATGACGCCGAGACCTTCTACGAGGCGGGCCCCGGCTTCCGGGGCGCGGACATCACGTACCGCATGGCGGCCCCGCTCCTGGCCGACCTCTTCGCCCGGATCGACGCCGAACGCGCGGGCAAGGGCGGTCCGGGCGCGGTCTTCCGCTTCACGCACGCGGAGGAGGTCATTCCGCTGGCCGCCCTGATGAAGCTGCCGGGCAGCACGGAGCAGGCCGCGGAGAAGGCCCCGTACACGTACGCGAACAACGGGTGGCGGGGCGCGAAGGTCGCTCCGATGGGCGCGAACATCCAGTGGGACCTGTTCCGCAAGGACGGCAAGGACGGCAAGGACGGCAGGAACGACAAGGACGGCAAGGGCAGCGGGAAGGACAAGGGCCAGGGCAAGGGGGAGAAGGCGGGCGGCGGCGCCACGTTCCTGGTGCGGATGCTCTACAACGAGAAGGAGACCGCCTTCAAGGCGGGGTGCAGGCCCATCGCGAAGGGCAGCTACTTCTACGACGCGGACGAACTCGCCCGCTGCTTCAAGTCCGACCTCGCGTCCGGCCTCACGTCCGGCCTCGCGTCGGTGAAGTAACCCCTAGGGGCCGCCCCTAGCCGTCGAGGGCCGCGCGCCACTCCCGTACCGCCTCGGCGGCGACCGGCCCGTCCCAGCCGCCGGGGCGGGCCGCGCCGCCGATGTGGAAGGCGGTGACGCCCGCCTCGCGCAGCACCGGCACGTGGGCGAGGCGGAGGCCCCCGCCGGCCATGAGGCGGGGGCCGTACCCCGGTTCGTGGCGGGCGGCAGCCGCCGCCTCGGCCAGCAGGGTGGGCAGTCCCTCGGTGACGCCCGCCGGGGAGCCCGCCGTGAGATATGTGTCCAGCCCCGGCAGGTCCGCGAGGCGGCGGCGGAGGACGGCACGGTCCGCGGCGTGGTCGATGGCGCGGTGGAAGGTCCAGCGGCAGCCGTCGAATTCGGCGATCAGCCGCTCGACCGTGACCAGATCGGGCGTGCCGTCCGGGTCGAGGAAGCCGAGGACGAACTCGTCCGCCCCCGCGGCCCGCAGCCGGCGCGCCGCCGCGGCCAGCGCGTCCGCGCCCTCGGGGCCGCCCGCCGCGAACCCGTCCCTGAGCCGGAGCATGACCCGTAGGGGGAGCCCGGGGACGGCGGCGCGGATCGCGGTGAAGGTCGCGGTGGCCGGGGTGAGGCCGTCCGCCGCCATGTCGGTGACCAGCTCCAGGCGGTCCGCTCCGCCGTCCCGGGCGGCGAGGGCGTCCTCGGCGTCGAGGGCGATCACCTCCAGGAGTGCTCGCTTGCTCATAGGAGGGGCCTCATTCCCTGGATCTCCGACAGGTCTAGTCCAATATCCACCCTAAGGGCCGGAGGCGATCACGGCCACCCCTTGAATCGGATAGGGGGTGGGGGTATACAGGAAGGAGCAGGATACCCCTAGGGGGTACGATGAGGACACCGGCCGACACGAAGGAGCCGCCCCATGAGCACCACCAGGACCACCGGTGCTGGTGCCGGTGCCGACACCGGCACCGGCACCGGCACTGGCACGCCGGTGGGCGCCACCGCCGAGGAGCACGCCGAAGCGGAAGTGGAACTCGTCATCGGCGGTATGACCTGCGCGTCGTGCGCGGCCCGCGTCGAGCGGAAGCTCAACCGGATGGACGGGGTGGCGGCCACCGTCAACTACGCGACCGAGAAGGCCAAGGTCACGTACGCCGGCGGGGTCTCCGTCGCCGATCTGGTCGCCACCGTCGAGGCCACCGGGTACACCGCGCGGAAGCCCGCGCCCGTACACCCCGCCGCGCCCGCGACCGTACACCGTGCGAACGCGGGGAACCCCGGGGACACCGGAGACGCCAGGGACGACAGGAGCACCGGGAGCCCCCGGGACGGCGCGGGTGGCGGCGGCGCGGAGCCGGACGACCCCGAGCTGCGCACCCTGCGCGAGCGCCTGATCACCGCCGTCGTGCTCGCCGTCCCGGTCGTCGCCATGGCCATGATCCCGCCGCTCCAGTTCGACTACTGGCAGTGGCTGTCGCTCACCCTCGCCGCCCCCGTCGTCGTCTACGCGGGCTGGCCCTTCCACCGCGCCGCCTGGACCAACGCCCGGCACGGCGCGGCCACGATGGACACCCTCATCTCGCTCGGCACCTCGGCCGCGTTCCTCTGGTCGCTGTGGGCGCTCTTCTTCGGCATGGCGGGCATGCCTGGCATGACCCACCCCTTCGAGCTGACGGTCGCGCGCGGCGACGCCTCCGGGAACATCTATCTCGAAGCCGCCGCGGGCGTCACCGCCTTCCTCCTCGCCGGGCGGTACATCGAGGCCCGTGCCAAGCGCACGGCGGGCGCGGCGCTGCGCGCGCTGCTCGAACTCGGCGCCAAGGAGGTCACCGTCGTGCGCGACGGGCGCGAGACCACCGTGCCCGTCGCCGAACTCCGCGTCGGGGACCGTTTCGTGGTCCGGCCCGGCGAGAAGATCGCGACCGACGGCACGGTCGTCGAGGGGTCGTCGGCCGTCGACGCGTCGATGCTGACCGGTGAGTCCGTACCGGCCGAGGTGACCGTGGGCGACGGCGTCACCGGGGCCACGCTCAACGCGGGCGGGCGGCTCGTCGTGGCGGCCACCCGGGTCGGTGCCGACACCCAGCTCGCCCGGATGGCGCGGCTGGTGGAGGAGGCGCAGAACGGCAAGGCGGCCGTCCAGCGCCTCGCGGACCGGGTCTCCGCCGTCTTCGTCCCCGTGGTGATGGTGCTCGCGCTGGCCACGCTCGGCGGCTGGCTGCTGGCCGGGGGCGGGCTGACGGCCGCGTTCACGGCGGCGGTCGCCGTCCTGATCATCGCCTGCCCCTGCGCGCTCGGCCTGGCCACGCCGACCGCCCTGCTCGTCGGTACGGGGCGGGGCGCCCAGCTCGGCATCCTGATCAAGGGGCCGGAGGTGCTGGAGTCGACGCGGCGCGTGGACACGGTCGTCCTCGACAAGACCGGCACCGTCACGACGGGGAAGATGACGCTGCTGGCCACGCACGGCCTGGCGGCGCGGAGCGCGACGGACGGGGCGGCGGACAGGACAGCGGACGGCGCGGCGGAGGACGAGGTCCTGCGGCTGGCGGAGGACGAGGTCCTGCGGCTGGCGGGCGCGGTGGAGCACGCCTCCGAGCATCCGCTGGCCCGCGCGGTCGCGGCCGGCGCCGCCGAGCGCGTCGGGGCGCTCCCGCCGGTCACGGAGTTCGCGAACGTCCCGGGACTCGGGGTACGGGGCACGGTCGAGGGCCACGCCGTTCTCGTGGGCCGGGCCCGGCTGCTCACGCGGGAGGGCGTCGACATCCCCGAGGAACTGGCCGGGCGCCACGCCGCCGCCGAGGCGGCGGGCCGTACGGCGGTCCTGGTGGCCTGGGACGGTGCCGCGCGGGGCGTGCTGGAGGTGGCCGACGCGGTGAAGGAGACCAGTGCGGAGGCGGTACGGCGGCTGCGCGCGCTGGGCCTGACCCCGGTCCTGCTCACCGGGGACCACCGGGCCGTCGCGGAGTCGGTCGCCGCCGAGGTGGGCATCGGCCCGGACCGGGTGATCGCGGAGGTCCTGCCGGAGGGAAAGGTCGAGGCGGTGCGCGCGCTCCAGGCGGAGGGACGCTCCGTGGCCATGGTGGGCGACGGCGTCAACGACGCGGCGGCCCTCGCCCAGGCCGATCTGGGGCTGGCGATGGGCACGGGCACGGACGCCGCGATCGAGGCGGGCGACCTGACGCTGGTACGGGGCGATCTGCGGGTCGCCGCCGACGCGATCCGGCTGGCACGGCGCACCCTGGGCACGATCCGGTCGAACCTGTTCTGGGCGTTCGCCTACAACGTGGCCGCGCTGCCGCTGGCCGCCGCCGGGCTGCTGAACCCGATGATCGCGGGCGCGGCGATGGCGTTCTCGTCGGTCTTCGTCGTCGGCAACAGCCTGCGGCTGCGGCGCTTCCGGGCGTCGTAGGACAGATCTCCCGCCGGCGGCGGGAGATTCGTCATCGCGAAGCCCTGACAAACGGTGGGCTCGCGGACGCCGACGCGGTGACCGGCTATCTGGTCACCGGTCAGCGCACCGCGCAGGACGCGTCCTGCCCGGCGGAGGACCCGTCGGGGAGCCTGTCGAGGCGTACGGCCGACAAGTATTGCGTGCTCCGGGGGTTGAGGTCCGGGGGCAGGAGGAGCTGGTGCTCCTGCGGGGTGAGGACCTCGGCCAGTTCATGGATCGGGTAGCCGAAGAGGTCCAGGTCGCCGAAGGCGACCGGGACATCGGCACCCCGGTCCGGGACCCGCTCGCTCCGCTCGACGGTCAGATGGCCCAGGGTCCGCCCGGGGCAGGCCGCACAGGCGTAGGCGGTGACCAGGACGCCGTGGTGGACGAAGAAGAAGGTCCAGTGCGTGCCGCAGATCCAGCCGCCGGGGCGGATGTCCGCCAGGGTGGCGGCGGTCCACTGTGCCGCCCGCTCGGTCATACCGAAGCGCAGGACACCCGCGTTCCCGGGGAGGGCGAGCCCGGTACCGGGCAGCAGGCGCAGGGTCACCCGAGCAGTCTGCCGCCCCGGGCCTATGGTCGTCACATGTCCGAACCAGCCAGTTCCGGCCACCGCGCCCCCGGCGGCCACCCCGCCCCCGACGGTCTCCCCGACAGCGGCGGCCACCGCGATCCCGCCGGCCACCGCGATCCCGCCGCCCCCACCTCCGCTCCCACCTCAACCTCCGCCCCCGCCTCCGCCTCCGCCTCGGCGCTCCGGGAGCGTTTCGCCGCCGCCCTCGGTGCGCTGACCGGGCCGGGTGGCGGGGGCCCGGGGCCCTACCCGTACGCGGATGACCTCCTCGCCCGCTGGGGCGAGCCGCAGCGGAGGTACCACTCCACCGCGCACCTGGTCGCGGTGCTGGACCGGATCGACACGCTCGCGGAGTACGCGGACGACGCCGACCTGGTCCGGCTGGCCGCCTGGTTCCACGACGCGGTCTACCGGCCCGACCGCTCCGAGAACGAGGAACGCTCCGCCCGGCTCGCCGAGCGCGCTCTGCCCGAGGCCGGGCTGAGCGCCGCCCGTACGGCCGAGGTCGCCCGCCTCGTACGGCTCACCGCCGGACACGCCACCGCGCCCGGCGACCGCAACGGCGCCGTCCTCTGCGATGCCGACCTGGCCGTCCTGGCTTCGGCCCCGGCCGCGTACGCCGCGTACACCACGGCCGTACGGGAGGAGTACGGCTTCGTCCCGGAGCCGGAGTTCCGTACCGGGCGGGCGGCCGTGCTGGCCGAACTGCTGGCGCTGCCGGGGCTGTTCCGTACCCCGTACGGCGTCCGGGAGTGGGAGGCGCGGGCGCGGACGAACATGACGGCGGAGCTCCGCGAGCTGACCGGCCCGAGCTGACGCGGGCGGGTCCCGGAGCGGGCGGCTCCGTCGGTCTCACCATATGAACAACCGACCGTGGCAGGAATGCCGTGACCGACGACCCCAGTTGGACCTGACATGCCCGATTCCGCTCCCTCCGTCCCCACCCCGTCCCCGTCCCCTTCTCCCTCCTCGACGTCCCCGTCCTCGGCTTCTCCTTCCTCGGCGTCCTCGTCCCCTTCTCCCTCCTCGGCATCCCCGTCCTCGGCTTCTCCTTCCTCGGCTCCCCCGTCCCCGGCGGACCCCTCCCCGTCCTCCGCTCGGGTCCGGATGCCGGTGGCCGTGTATGTGCTCGGTCTCTCGGTCTTCGCGCTCGGGACGAGCGAGTTCATGCTCTCCGGGCTGCTGCCCGAGCTGGCCGCCGATATGAAGGTGTCCATCCCCACCGCGGGCCTGCTCATCTCGGCGTTCGCGATCGGCATGGTGATCGGGGCGCCGGTGCTCGCGGTGGCCACGCTGCGGCTGCCCCGCCGTACCACGCTCATCGCGCTGATCTCGGTCTTCGGCCTCGGTCAGGTCGCGGGCGCGGTCGCGCCCTCGTACGAGGTGCTGTTCGTGTCCCGGGTGGTCAGCGCGCTCGCCTGCGCCGGGTTCTGGGCGGTCGGGGCGGCCGTCGCGATCGCCATGGTGGCGCCGGACGCGCGGGCCCGCGCCATGGCCGTCATGATCGGCGGGCTCTCCATCGCCAATGTGCTCGGGGTGCCGGCCGGCGCGTTCCTCGGGGAACACCTGGGGTGGCGCTCGGCGTTCTGGGCGGTCGGGGCGGCGTCGGCGGTCGCCCTCGCCGGGGTCGTGACCCTGATCCCGAAGATCCCGCTCCCCACCGAGCGGCCCCGCCTCCGGCGCGAGCTGACCATCTACCGCGACCGCCAGGTCTGGCTCGCCATCCTGGTGACCTCGCTGTCGGCGGGCGGGGTCTTCTGCGCGTTCTCGTACCTCGCCCCGCTCCTCACCGACGTGGCGGGCCTGGAGAGCGGCTGGGTGCCGACGGTCCTCGCGCTCTTCGGGGTGGGCGCGCTGGTCGGTACGGCGCTGGGCGGGCGGTATGCGGACGCGCACCTCTTCGCCGTTCTGATCAGCGGTGTCGGCGCCTCCACGGTGTTCCTCGTACTGCTGGCCCTGCTCGCCTCGCAGCCGGTCGCCGTCGTCGGGCTGACGTTCCTGCTCGGGGTCTCGGCGTTCTACACGGCGCCCGCGCTCAACGCCCGGATATTCAATATCGCCGCCGCCGCGCCCACCCTGGCGGGCGCCACCGCGACGGCCGCCTTCAACCTCGGCAACACCAGCGGCCCCTGGCTCGGCGGCCGGGTGATCGACGCGGACTTCGGCTTCGCCTCGACGGCCTGGGCGGGCGGGGCGATGACGCTGGCCGCGATCGTGCTGGCGGCGGTGTCGCTGCGCTTCCACCGTGCTTCGGCGAAGGCGAGCCGGGTGGTGACGGGTTCGGCGACGGCGGGTGCGGCCTCCACGGCCTCCACGGCCTCCGGTAAGCCGGCTTCCGGTAAGCCGGCTTCCGGGCCGGTCAGTTGCTCGGTGGCCGAGTAGTCCCGGGGCCGGTCAGGCCGGCCAGTTCCGCCGCGAAGAGCCGGGCCGGGTCGAACCCCATCCCGGTGAAGTGCCCGGCCAGCTCCAGGGAGAGGACGCCGTGCATCCGGGTCCAGAAGGAGAGGGCCTGGTGGAGGATCTCGGGCGGGGCCGGGTGACCGGCCGTCCACGCGCGGTGCTCGGCGAGATGCGCGGCGAACGGGTCGGGAGGCAGGCCGCCCTCCGCTCCCGCGCCCCCCGGAGCCTCCGCTCCCGCGGCCCCCGTGAGGCCACCTTCCGGGGGCTGCGCCCCATACGCGTCCAGCAGGGTGCCCAGCATCTCGGCGGCGATGGCGGTGATTTCGTCGGGCGCGTGGTAGCCGGGGACGGGGGTGCCGTAGACGAGGAAGTACCGGTGCGGATCGGCCAGCGCCCACTCCCGCAGGGTCCACGCCAGCGCGGCCACCCCGGCGCCCGGCGCGTCGGCCTCCGAGGAACCCCCGGACGCCGCCCGGGTCGCCTCATGGGCCTCGTACGCCGCCCTGAAGGCGTCGGCGACGCTGCGGTACGCGTCCCTGATCAGCTCGGTGATCAGCTCGTCGCGGCCGGCGAAGTAGCGGTAGAGGGCGGGTCCGCTCATGCCCATCTGCTTGGCGATCGCGTTGAGGGAGAGCGCGGAGGCCCCCGCCGTGGCGATCTGCTCCCAGGCGTGCTCCTTCACCTCGGCGCGTACCTGGGCGCGGTAACGCTCGCGCGGCGTCGTCGCCCCCGGTCCCGTCATGCTCCGCCACCTCTCCCCTGCGCCGAATAACATCTAGGCTTCGTTAGAAGCTATCACGAAGCGGGAAACGGGGTGGGAGCCCTCCCCTTCGGGCGGCGCAGCCCCGCCTCCGTGAGGCGGCGGACGAGTTCCTTCGGGCCGATCTCCACCGCGCCGGCCCGTACGGCATCCGCGTAACGCTCCGCCGGGAGGTCGTAGTGGTCCCGTTCGAAGGCGCGCGGCGGGCAGCCGATGGCGGCGGCGAAGGCGTGCAGTTCGGCGAAGGACTCGTCGCTGACCAGGTGGGACCAGAGCCGGCCGTGGCCGGGCCAGGTGGGCGGGTCGATGTACACGGTCATACGGCCCCCGGCCCCCCGAAGCCGCCCGTCCCGCCCGCCCCGCGCGGGTCCCCCAGGGCCTCGCCCAGCGCGCCGACCGGGGCGAGCGCCACGCCCGCCTTCGCGCAGACCCAGTGCGGGTCGGGGCCGAGTTCCGGTTCGACTTCCAGGGCGTGCGGTTCCGAATCCACCGTGCAGAGCGGGCAGAGGGGCCACCGGCCGTACCGTTCCAGCAGCGCGCCCTGGACATCCTGGGCGACCAGCCCCGCCACGTACTCCGCGCCCTGCGGCCACTGCTCGACCCACCAGCGGCGGTGCGCGACCGACTCCTCGACCAGCGACACCACCTCCGGGCTCGCCACGTCCCCGGCGGCGAGGTCGGCGAGGACCAGCGCGCGGGCGCCGTGCAGCGCGCGCTCCAGCGGATCCGGCGCGGGCGGCGGCGGGCTCATGTCATCCATCCCGTCATCCATCCCGCAATTGTCGCGCGGGCGCCGCGACACGGGCCGGCGAGGGGGGTTGACGCACTTTTCCTACGAAAATATCTTTCAAGAGTGACCTACGACGTGAAGGAAAGTTTCAGCACCACGGGGGCCGGTGCGGGCACCGGTGCGAGCACCGGTACCAGTACAGGTACCGGTACGCCGCCGCCCGCCCCCGCGGCCCTCGCCGCCAAGGTGCGTACCCTCGCTCCGACCATGACCCGCTCCATGCAGCTCGTCGCGGAAGCCGTCGCCGGCGACCCGGCCGGCTGCGCCGCGCTCACCGTGACGGGGCTCGCCGAGCTGACCGGGACCAGCGAGGCCACCGTCGTCCGCACCGCCCGCCTCCTCGGCTACCCCGGCTACCGCGACCTCCGCCTCGCCCTCGCCGGGCTCGCCGCCCAGCAGCAGTCGGGACGGGCGCCCTCCGTCACCGCCGACATAGCCGTGGACGACCCGATCGGCGATGTCGTCGCCAAGCTCGCCTACGACGAACAGCAGACCCTCGCCGACACCGCGGCCGGGCTCGACACCGTCCAGCTCGGCGCCGTCGTCGCCGCGTCCGTCGCCGCCCGCCGCATCGACATCTACGGCGTCGGCGCTTCCGCGCTGGTCGGCATGGACCTGGCGCAGAAGCTGCTCCGTATCGGGCTCATCGCGCACGCCCACAACGACCCGCACCTCGCCGTCACCAACGCCGTCCAGCTCCAGGCCGGCGACGTGGCGATCGCCATCACCCACTCCGGCTCCACCGGCGATGTCATCGAACCGCTCCGCGTCGCCTTCGACCGGGGCGCCACGACCGTCGCCATCACCGGCCGCCCGGACAGCCCCGTCTCCCAGTACGCCGACCACGTCCTGACCACCTCCACCGCCCGGGAGAGCGAGCTGCGCCCCGCCGCGATGTCCAGCCGGACCAGTCAACTCCTCGTCGTGGACTGCCTCTTCATCGGTGTGGCGCAGCGTACGTACGCGACCGCCGCGCCCGCGCTCGCCGCGTCGTACGAGGCGCTCGCGCACCGCCACAGCCCACGGAACAGCACCCGCTGACCGCTGACACAAGGGCCGCCCCGGTACGTAATAACCAGTGGTCATAACCGGTGGTCCCACCCTTCCCCCGGCACCCGCACCCCCGGAGAGAAAGAGCCGCCTCGCCATGTCCTCCCCGCACAGCGCCCGGAACGGCGGCCGTCCCGACGGCCCCCGCGCGCACGACGACCTCCGCGCGCAACTGGACGTCCTCACCACCGAGGCGTTCCGCCCCGAACTCGCCGAGATCGACCGGCTCCCCACCCTCGACATCGCCAGGATCATGAACGGCGAGGACGCCACCGTCGCCGCCGCCGTCGCCGCCGAGCTCCCCCGGATCGCCGCCGCCATCGACGCCACGGCCGAGCGCGCCGCGCGCGGGGGCAGGCTGATCTACGCGGGCGCCGGTACGGCGGGGCGCCTCGGCGTACTGGACGCCAGCGAGTGTCCGCCGACGTTCAACACAGGACCGGACGAGGTCATCGGCCTGATCGCGGGCGGCCCCGGCGCGCTGGTCACCTCGGTGGAGGGGGCGGAGGACTCCGCGGAGCTCGCGGGCGCCGATCTGGCGGCCGTGAAGGTGACGGCGGACGACACGGTCGTCGGCATCTCCGCCTCCGGCCGTACGCCGTACGCCATCGGCGCCGTCGAACACGCCCGCGCCCTCGGCGCGCTCACCATCGGCCTCTCCTGCAACGCGGGCAGCGCGCTCGCGGCGGCGGCCGAGCACGGTATCGAGGTGGTCGTGGGACCGGAGCTGCTCACGGGCTCCACCCGCCTCAAGGCCGGTACGGCGCAGAAGCTCGTCCTCAACATGCTCTCGACGATCACCATGATCCGGCGCGGCAAGACCTACGGGAACCTGATGGTCGACGTCCGCGCCTCCAACGCCAAGCTGCGGGCCCGCTCCCGCCGGATCGTGTCGCTGGCGACCGGCGCGTCCGACGAGGAGATCGAGGCGGCGCTCACGGCGACCGACGGCGAGGTCAAGAACGCCATCCTGACCCTGCTCGGCCCGGTCGACGCCCCCACCGCCGCCCGCCTCCTCACCGCGTCCGACGGCCACCTCCGCACCGCCCTCCGCCACGCGGCGCCCCCGCGCCCCCTCTGACCCGGGCCCGGAGCCGTCTGCCCGTACCGAGGACACCACGGGCACCAAGGGCACCCCGGCCACCCCGGACGCCACCGACGCCACGCCCGTCAGATCGCCCGACAAGGCCAAACGGAGCATCCACGGGCGCGGTAGCGGGCTGATCGCGCCCCTCGTCCGGTAGATACGGACCGAATGCCCGTGGGATCCGGCCCCTGCCAGCTCAGGAACAGCCGCCCCACCTCCGTGCGGGGGACAGCGCCGCTCCTGCGTGTTCGGTCAGGAGACTGGTTTGACGACTCCTCAGCTTTCCGTGGTCGTTCCGTGCTTCAACGAGGCCGCCGTCATCGAGAGGTTCCACGCGGCCGTCGGGGCCGTTCTCGGCCCGGCCGGGCTCGACTACGAGATCTGCTACGTGGACGACGGCAGCACCGACCGCACCCGGGACATCCTCGGCGGCCTCGGCGCCGACGACCGGCGCGTCAGGTACACGGTGCTCAGCAGGAACTTCGGCAAGGAGGCCGCGATGCTCGCCGGCCTGCGCATGTCGCGGGGGCGGGCGGTGGTCCTCATGGACGCGGACCTTCAGCATCCCCCGGAGCTGATCCCGCGGATGCTCGAACTCCACCGGCGGGGGTACGACCAGGTGATCCCCCGGAGGGACCGCGAGGGCGAGGGGGCGGCGCGCGCCATGGTGAGCCGCGCCTACTACGCCCTGGTGCGCCATGTCATGGATGTGGAGGTGCTCGACGGCGCCGGGGACTTCCGGCTGCTGTCCCGCCAGGCGGTGGACACGGTGGTGTCGCTGCCGGAGACCAACCGGTTCTCCAAGGGCATCTTCTCCTGGATCGGCTTCACCACGGCCACCTTCACCTACCGGAACGCCCAGCGGCTCGCCGGCACGTCGAAGTGGGGAGGCCGCCGCCTGCTCAACTACGGCATCGACGGGCTGCTGTCCTTCAACAACCGGCCGCTGCGACTGGCCATCTACGCGGGCTTCTGGTGCCTTCTGGCGGCGGTCGTCTACGCGGCGTGGGTGGCCTTCGACGTGGCGCTCCACGGGGCCGCCGTCCCCGGCTACGCGACGCTTCTGATGGTCGTGGTCGCGGTGGGCGGGATCCAACTGATCACCCTGGGGATCATCGGCGAGTACGTCGGGCGCATCTACCACGAGGTCAAACGCCGTCCGCCCTTCGTGGTCCGGGAGACGGACCGACGTCCCGCGCCGAGCCCCCGCCCGCCACGCCGGAAACCGCTCACGCGCCCGGCGGACCGCCCGGCCACGGCACGGCAGTTCGCGACGTTCGTGGCGATCGGATGCGTCAACACCGCCGTATACCTGGGCGTCTACATCGCCCTGAACCCATGGATCCCGTACCTCATGGCGCATGTCCTCGGATACGCGGTCAGTTTCGTCGGTTCCTTCCTGCTCAATTCCCGCCTCACCTGCCGGACCCGTCCGACCTGGCGCGGGTTCCTCCGGTATCCGGTGTCCAGCGGCTTCAACCTCGTCGCCTCCGGCGCGCTTCTCTACGTGGCCGTCGGCCGACTCGAAATGGACAAGAATGCCGCCGCGCTCATCGCCGGGGTCCTCGTCACCCCCCTCTCCTTCCTCCTCGCCCGCTGGGCCATCGACTCCGGGGCCCGGCCGGTGGACACCACGGGCATGGCTCCGGACGCTCCTGCCGAAACGGAACAGACGGAACAGGACAACGCCACCCCCGGCTGACAGCACCCGCCCGGACGCGGAGAACCACCCGCCGGTCACGGCCCCGCCGCCGCTCCTTCCCCTGCCGCTCCTTCTGCTGCCGCTCGTTCCCCTGTCGCTCCTCGGCGCGGCCGCGTGGTACGCGCGCTGGGTGCGCCCGAGCGGTGACGACTGGTGCTTCCTGCCTCTCGTACGCGACGGAGGCTTCATGGCCCTGGTGGACACGTTCTACTCCACCGACAACGGCCGGATCGCCAACGGCCTGCTCGTCGCCTCCTACGCCGCGTTCGGCGTCCCGGGCCAGCAGTGGTACGCGGGGATCAGCGCGGCCCTGATGCTGGTCCTGCTGTGGGCGTGGGCGGCGGCGCTGCTGCGGAACTCCGGGTGGCGGCTGCCCCGGGGGGTCCCGCTGTTCTCGGCGGCCATGGTCCTGGCCGTCTTCTGCCTCAGCTCCACCAACACGTACAAGACCTTCTTCTGGCCGGCCGCGTCGGTCTCCCACACCCTCCCGCCCGTCCTCGCGGCCGCCGCCACGATCCCGGCCCTGCCGGCGGCCTCCCGGCGCGCGAAGGCCGCCGCCATCGCCTGCGGATGCCTCGCCGGAGCCGTCATCGGCACGCTGTCGGAGGAGACCTCCGTGGTCGCCCTGACCCTCCTCGCCCCGGCCCTGGCGCTGAGCCGCCGGCTCTTCCCCGCCGGACGGCTCGCCTTCGTACGGGCCTGGTGCGCCGCCACCGGCGCGGGCATCCTCATCGGCACCGCCGTGCTCCTGACCTCGCCGGGTTCGCGCAACCGGCGCGCCCGGCACCACGCGGACTCCCTCCTCACCCCGGAGTCGCTCGTGGCCTCCCTGCGGGGGTACGCGCGCGTCGTCCTCACCCTGGGGACGACATGGCAGTACCTCGCGCCGATCGCCGTGGGGGTGCTCGTCGGCGTCCTCGTCCGCCGCGCGGACGGCGGCGTCCCCCGGCCCGACCGCAGGGCGCGCCTGATCCTCGTATCCGGGGCGGCGGCGCTGCTGTTCTCCGGATACGTCTGCACGGTGATGGCCTATCCGGCGTTCGGCTCCTCGGTCTCGACCGCCAACCGCCTGTGGAACGACTACCTGTTCCTTCTGCTCCTCCTGCTCGTCGGCGCGGGCGGCCTGCTCGGGAACCGAGCGGTACGGCGCCACCGCCGTGGCGCGAGGCCGGTGGCCCTGGGCTCCGCGCTCCTGTGCGCGGGCGTCACCGCCGCACTCGCCGTGTCGCTGCACGGTCTGGAGTCGGACATACGGACGCGGGCAGCGGCCTGGGACACCCAGGACCGCCTGCTCCGGGACCAGGCCACGGCGGGGGCGACGGCGCTGCCCTACACACCGCTGGTCATCAGCGGGATGTCGGAACCCTTCGGCCGCGACGGCAAACGCCAGTGGCCCGCCTCCTGTGTCGCCACCTACTACCAGGTGGAGCGGATCTACCAGGCGGAGAACCCCACGCCCACCCCCGCCCCACCGGAAAACCCCGAGGCCGCCACCCCACCGCACTGGCAGTCGCCGGCGCGCTGACCGGCGCTACGTCCGCGCAGGCCACGTACTACAGCGGGGGCATGCCGGGCCGGTCGTTCAATGTCGAGACCGTCGGCATCAACGACCAGTGGGTCACGTATTTCAACACGTCAGCCAGCTCGGCGGCACGTACAAGGGCGTCACGTACAAGGACCGGAACACCACGACACTCGCCAAGGGCGGCACCCAGTACGTGCTGATGCTCGCCGACCGGACGCGGCGGATCAGCGCCAGGTGAGCGAGTAGGAGCCGCACCCGGCGGGGCGTCACGGGGTGTTCTCCGTGACGCCCCGCCTCTCCTACTCCGTGAGGCGGAGCGCCTTGAGGACCCCGGGCGACAGGGCCACGCCGTTCTCCTTCCCGGGGACCGCCCGCCGGCCGGTGGCATCGATGCCGTACCACCCCTGGGTGGTGTTCACGAGGCCATAGCGCCCGTCGTCGTCCTCCTTCAGCAGCAGGACGTACTCCCGGCCCGCCGTGAGACCGGGGGTCTCGGGTCCCGTGCCGGGGGTCATGTACGCCACCTCGATCGAGCGGCCCGGGACCGTGCCCTTCCCGGTCGCCACCACCCGCGCCGCCGCGACGGTCATGGGCAGCCCGCCGGTGCCCTCGGGGTCATCGGGGTTCTCGGCGCGGCCGGGGCCGAGCTCCACCCGTACGATCACCCGCGCGGCGCCCTCCAGCCGCGCCGTGGTCTCGTAGTACGGCTGGTCGATGACGATCTGGCCGGGCCCGCCCCCGGTGTCCGCGAAGTCGGCCGGACCGCCCGGGGCCAGCAGGAGGGCGGCGCCCCCGACGACGACGGCGACCCCGCACGCGGCGGCGGTCAGCAGGAAGCCACGCAGGGACGGACGGCCGGCCACCACGGTCGTACGGGGCCGGTCCGCCCCCCGGTCGCCCTGCCCGCCGGACCGCCCACCGGCCGGACTCTCCGCCTGCCCGGCCAGCGCGGCCAGTTCGGCGGCGGCGCGGGGGGAGAGCGCTCCGGGCTTCGGGGGCGGGACCGGATTGGCGTTCCTGATCAGGGTTTTGACGCGCATCGGCGGTACGGAACACCTCGGCGGTCAGCTCCTCGGCCGCCGCCCGCTCCCCCGACCTCCGGTGCACGAAGGCGAACACACGCGGGTGGTCACGAACATACAAGGCCGTGAACCGCGCGGCGCGGTCACGGTCGCTCCCGGTCTTCAACGTCTCCACACCCTTTAGGTGTCGTGGACCGGGCACATCCTTACCGTCGCCGTCCACGGAAAAGCCCGGGGGCGGCACCCCTCATCCGTGATGAGGGGTGCCGCCCCCGGTCGGTCAGGACGGTTGATCCGCGAGGGGATCAGAAGTCCATGTCACCGCCCGGCATGCCGCCGCCGGCCGGGGCCGCGCCGGCCTTCTCCGGCTTGTCGGCGATGACGGCCTCGGTGGTGAGGAACAGCGCGGCGATCGACGCGGCGTTCTGGAGCGCGGAGCGCGTGACCTTCGCCGGGTCGATGATGCCCTCGGCGATCATGTCGACGTACTCGCCGGACGCGGCGTTCAGGCCGTGGCCGACCGCCAGGTTGCGGACCTTCTCGACGACGACGCCGCCCTCAAGGCCACCGTTGACGGCGATCTGCTTGAGCGGGGCCTCCAGCGCGAGCTTGACGGCCTGCGCGCCGGTCGCCTCGTCGCCGGTCAGCTCCAGCTTCTCGAAGACCGAGGACGCCTGGAGCAGGGCCACGCCACCACCGGCGACGATGCCCTCCTCGACGGCGGCCTTGGCGTTGCGCACCGCGTCCTCGATGCGGTGCTTGCGCTCCTTGAGCTCGACCTCGGTCGCGGCACCGGCCTTGATGACGGCCACGCCGCCGGCCAGCTTCGCCAGGCGCTCCTGGAGCTTCTCGCGGTCGTAGTCCGAGTCGCTGTTCTCGATCTCGGCGCGGATCTGGGCCACGCGGCCCGCGACCTGCTCGCTGTCGCCGCCACCGTCGACGATGGTCGTCTCGTCCTTGGTGATGGTGACGTTGCGGGCGCGGCCGAGCAGGTCGAGACCGGCGTTCTCCAGCTTGAGGCCGACCTCCTCGGAGATGACCGTGCCGCCGGTGAGGATGGCGATGTCGTTCAGCATCGCCTTGCGGCGGTCACCGAAGCCCGGGGCCTTGACGGCGACGGACTTGAAGGTGCCCTTGAGCTTGTTGACGACCAGGGTCGACAGGGCCTCGCCCTCGACGTCCTCGGCGATGATCAGGAGCGGCTTGCCGGACTGGATGACCTTCTCCAGCAGGGGAAGGAGGTCCTTCACACTGCCGATCTTGGAGTTGGCGATCAGGATGTACGGGTCGTCGAGCGACGCCTCCATACGCTCCATGTCCGTGGCGAAGTACGCCGAGATGTAGCCCTTGTCGAAGCGCATGCCCTCGGTGAGCTCAAGCTCAAGGCCGAAGGTCTGCGACTCCTCGACGGTGATGACGCCTTCCTTGCCGACCTTGTCCATGGCCTCGGCGATCAGCTCGCCGATCTGGGTGTCGGCGGCGGAGATGGAGGCGGTCGAAGCGATCTGCTCCTTGGTCTCCACGTCCTTGGCCTGCTCCAGCAGGGCGCCGGAGACGGCCTCGACGGCCTTCTCGATGCCGCGCTTGAGGGCCATCGGGTTGGCGCCGGCCGCGACGTTGCGCAGGCCCTCGCGGACGAGCGCCTGGGCGAGGACGGTGGCGGTCGTCGTGCCGTCACCGGCGACGTCGTCCGTCTTCTTGGCTACTTCCTTGACCAGCTCGGCGCCGATCTTCTCGTACGGGTCCTCAAGCTCGATCTCCTTGGCGATGGAGACACCATCGTTGGTGATCGTGGGGGCGCCCCACTTCTTCTCAAGGACGACGTTGCGGCCCTTGGGGCCAAGGGTGACCTTGACAGCGTCGGCGAGCTGGTTCATACCGCGCTCAAGACCGCGCCGTGCCTCCTCGTCGAACGCGATGATCTTGGCCATGTGAAGTGGTCCTCCCGGACGGGGGTGAAGGCTCCGGACCGCGCTGGCGCCCGCGACGGACGGCCTGAGCGCCGGTGGTTCATTGCTCCACCAGCCCTCGGGGCCTCACCGACCCGGTCCTCAGTTGTCACTCTCACTCGGAGAGTGCTAACGCCAATAATTAGCACTCGGCACCTTAGAGTGCAAGCGTCTACTTGAGGGGGGCACACGCATGTGGGGCCCGCATCCGTGTCGGATGCGGGCCCCACATGCGTGAGTGCGTGCAGATGCGTCGGTGGCCGATCGCGCCGGGATCAGACGGCGAGCTTGACCATGTCCGCCTGCGGACCCTTCTGGCCCTGCGAGATCTCGAACTCCACTCGCTGACCCTCTTCAAGGGTGCGGTAACCGTCCATCTGAATCGCGCTGTAGTGGACGAATACATCCGCACCACCGTCGACCGCGATGAAGCCGTAGCCCTTCTCCGCGTTGAACCACTTGACGGTGCCCTGAGCCATGCCAACTCCCCTATTACTGGCCCTTACAGGGGGCCATACTTCGCGCCGGAACGCGTCGACCGCGGCTGAATGTATCTGCCCAACTGCCCTCTGCAACAGGTCAATCGGACGAGAAATCTGGGCGTGGCCGAACACGCATAGCGCTGAATACACCACGCTCCGGGGCAAGTCGGGCCGGGCAAAGCGTACGTACGCCGCGAAAGGCACCAGGACTTTGCCCTCATCTTGTCGCGTTCTCGCTCGCGTTCCGAGCGGCCGACAGGGGAGGAAGGGGAGGGCGTTCCCCTACTCTACCGTGCTCAACCATGTAGAACGGTCCCCTCCGCTTCTCTTGCGGAGAGGACCGATTCCGTCACAGAACGCACATCACGGCGTCCCGGGCACGCGTCAGCCGCCGGCGACCGCCGGGATGATGGAGACGCCCGCGCCCGCCGGGGTCGCGGTCTCCAGGCCCTGTTCGAAACGGACGTCGTCGTCGTTCACGTACACGTTGACGAAGCGGCGCAGCTTGCCGTCGTCGTCCAGGACCCGCCCCGAGATGCCCGGGTGGTTGGCCTCCAGCGACTGGATGACCTCGGAGAGGGTCGTGCCCTCCGCGGGGACCTCGGCCTGGCCACCGGTGTAGGTGCGGAGGATGGTGGGGATACGGACCTTGACGCTCATGGTGGTGAACCTTTCTGCGAAGTGGGGCGGGTCTGCGTGCGGAGAGCGGACGATCAGGTGGCACGCGCACAACGTCGTACAGCGTGCCCCTCGTACGGGGGTACGAGTCCTCCGGATCGCCCGGAACGGAAAGTTCCGGGCAACCGTACGGCCGTCAGCCCGCCGCCGCGCCCTCGCCACCCGCACCCGCGAGCCCCGCGGCGCGGAACGCGTCCAGGCTCGGGCGGATGGTCGCGGAGGGGCCGGTCGTCGGGGCCACGGCGTCCAGCGTCTTGAGCCCGTCCCCGGTGTTGAGGACGACGGTGGTGAGCGACGGGTCGAGCAGACCGGTTTCGATGAGCTTCTTCGTCACGCCGACGGTCACCCCGCCCGCGGTCTCGGCGAAGATGCCCTCGGTCCGCGCGAGCAGCTTGATGGCGTCCACGACCTGCTCGTCGTCGACGTCCTCCACCGCGCCGCCGGTGCGCCGCGCGATGTCCAGCACATACGGGCCGTCGGCCGGGTTGCCGATCGCCAGGGACTTGGCGATGGTGTCCGGCTTCTGCGGCCGTACGACGTCGTGCCCGGCCTTGAAGGCGGTGGAGACCGGCGAGCACCCCTGGGCCTGGGCGCCGAAGATCTTGTACGGCCTGTCCTCGACCAGACCGAGCTTGATCAGTTCCCGCAGCCCCTTGTCGATCTTCGTGAGCTGGGAGCCGGAGGCGATCGGGATGACGATCTGGTCGGGCAGCCGCCAGCCGAGCTGCTCGCAGATCTCGTACGCGAGGGTCTTGGAGCCCTCGCCGTAGTACGGCCGCAGGTTGACGTTGACGAAGCCCCAGCCCTCGCCCAGCGGGTCGCCGATCAGCTCCGAGCAGAAGCGGTTGACGTCGTCGTACGTGCCCTCGATGCCGACCAGGTCGCCCCCGTACACCGCGGCCATGACGACCTTGCCCTGCTCCAGGTCGTGCGGGATGAAGACGCAGGAGCGGAAGCCGGCCCGGGCGGCGGCGGCGCCGACGGCGCCGGCCAGGTTGCCGGTGGAGGAGCAGGAGAGGGTGGTGAAGCCGAAGGCGCGGGCCGCCTCGACGGCGATGGCCACGACGCGGTCCTTGAAGGAGTGCGTCGGGTTGCCGGAGTCGTCCTTGATGTGGAGCGAGCCGGTGATGCCCAGCTCACGGGCGAGGTTGTCGGCCTTGACGAGCTTGGTGAACCCGGGGTTGAGGCTCGGCTTGGCGGCGACGTCGGCGGGGACGGGCAGCAGCGGCGCGTACCGCCAGATGTTGTCCGGGCCCTCGGCGATGCGCTTCTTCAGCTCCTCGGGGTCCCCGCCCGGCAGGTCGTACGCGACTTCGAGCGGCCCGAAACAGCTCACACAGGCGAAGATGGGGCCGAGGCCGAAGCGCTCGCCGCATTCGCGGCAGGAGAGCGCGGTGGCGGGCCCGAGATCGATGGTGGCGTTTCCGGCGCTCCCGGTGCTCCCGGCGGCTTCCGTACCGCTTCCGACCGCTTCCGTACCGTTTCCGGTGGCGTCGGTTCCGCTCTGGACGGTCTGCACAGCCATGATGGCGAGGCCCTTTCTCCTCATCTTCCTCGCGACGTACTTCGCCACGAGACGGAATTGGCACCTTCCCCACCGTGACCTCGCGGTCGGCGGGAGGGTTGCCGGGACTTCAACGGGCCGTTCCCTCTGTCCCTCTGGATGAGCGCTATGGCGACCGGAGCTGGATCCGGTGCGTTTATGTCTGGCGCGTACGTCTGTCACGCACGTCTGTCGCGTTGTGTCTGTCCGGCCTGCGCCACCCCGGCATGCGATGGTCACTGGCCTTGTTCAAGACTGTAACCGAAGGTGCGGAGGGTTGAGATAGTCGTCCGCACCGCGAGATGGATCACTTTCGAGGAAAGCACAGCAGGGGAGTGTCCAGGGTGCTGGAAGAGGTGGAGCAGTGGCTGACCAGGCGTTCCTGGTCGGCGGCGGACCGTACGCCCGAACAGCTCCTGGCGGCGAAGGCGGCGCGCGGCGCCACGGTGAGCGTGGTCCTGCCCGCGCTCGACGAGGAGGCCACGGTCGGTGCGATCGTCGGCGTGATACGGCGCGAGCTGATGGAGCGGATCCGGCTCGTGGACGAGCTGGTGGTGATCGACTCCGGCTCCACCGACCGTACGGCCGAGGTCGCCGCGGCGGCCGGCGCCCGGGTGGTCCACCGGGACGCGATCCTGCCCCGGCTGCCCGCGCTGCCCGGCAAGGGCGAGGTGCTCTGGCGGTCGCTCCTGGTGACCAGCGGTGACATCGTCTGCTTCGTCGACGCGGACCTGCGGGAGTTCTCGCCGGACTTCGTCTCCGGGATCGTGGGCCCGCTGCTCACCGACCCCGAGGTGCACTTCGTGAAGGCGATGTACGACCGCCCGCTGCACCCGACGCCCGACGGAACCGCCGCCGGCGGCGGCCCCGGCATGGGTCCCGGCAGCGGACCCGGCAGGGGCGGCGGCCCCGGCGTCGCGGCGCAGGGCGGCCGGGTGACCGAGCTGGTGGCGCGCCCGCTGCTCAATCTGCACTGGCCCCGGCTGGCCGGTTTCGTCCAGCCGCTGGGCGGGGAGTACGCGGCCCGCCGCTCGCTGCTGGAGCGGCTGCCGTTCCCGGTGGGGTACGGGGTGGAGCTGGGCCTGCTGGTGGACGCGCTGCACACGGTGGGGCTCGACGCGCTGGCCCAGGTCGATGTGGGGGTACGGCTCCACCGCCACCAGGACGACCGGGCGCTGGGGCGGATGGCCGCGGCGATCTACCGGACGGCCCAGCTCCGCCTCCAGCGGGGCCCGTTGACGCGGCCCCGGCTCACCCAGTTCGAACGGGGCGCGGACGGCTTCGTACCGTACACACACCCGGTGGACACGGAGGAGCGCCCGCCGATGCGGGAGATCGCCGAGTACCCGGCACGCCGCGCGGCGTGACCTGCGCCGGGTCCCGGGCGGCCTCGCACGGGGCCGCCCGGGACCGGACGCAGGCGCCCCTCAGGAGCCGGGGACATCACACGTCCCGTACGTTTGAGCGTTTCCCGCACGGGCTAGGTTTCGCGGCATGGAGACCGCACCGTCCACCCCTCCGCCGGCTCCCGCTGCCCGCGTGCTCGTGGCGTCCAACCGGGGCCCCGTCTCGTACACCCGGGGCGCGGACGGCGCCCTGGTGGCCAAGCGGGGCGGCGGCGGGCTGGTGTCGGGCCTGTCGGCGATCGGCTCCGGTGACGACGCCCTCTGGGTCTGCGCGGCCCTCGGCGACGGCGACCGGGAGGCCGTCCGGGGTACGGGGGGCCGCCTCGACCCGGCGGACACCGGCGGGCAGCGGGTACGGATGCTCGGCATCGACCCGGGGGTCTATGCGGCGGCGTACAACGACATCGCGAACTCCACCCTCTGGTTCGTCCACCACATGCTCTACCAGACCCCGCTGGAGCCGTCCTTCGGCCCGGAGTTCCGGGCGCGCTGGGCCGCGTACGAGGCGTACAACCGCGCCTTCGCCGAGGCGCTGGCGGAGGAGGCCGCCGAGGGCGCGGCGGTGCTGGTGCAGGACTACCACCTGGCGCTCGTCCCCGGGCTGCTCCGGGCGCTCCGGCCCGACCTGCGGATCGGCCACTTCTCGCACACGCCCTGGGCCCCGGCCGCGTACTTCCGGCTGCTCCCCGACGACATCGCCGAGCGGCTGCTGCTGGGCATGCTCGGGGCGGACCGGCTGGGGTTCCTGACCCGGCGGTGGGCGGACGCGTTCCGGGAGTGCGCCGAGGCGGTGCTGGCCGGGCGCGGCCTGACGACAACGGGACCGGCGGGGGAGGCCACGGGGGACACGTACCTCACCTACCCCCACGGCGGCGAAGGGCAGCCCCCGGGCCCGGCCGGCGGCCGTACCGCCCTCGCGGTGCACGGGCTCGGCGCGGACGGCGACTTCCTGCGCGAGCGCGCGCACCGCCCCGATGTGGCCGAGCGGATGGCGGCGCTGCGCGAGCAGATCGGCAGGACCCCGGAGGGGACCGACCGGAAGACGATCGTCCGGGTGGACCGTACGGAGCTCTCCAAGAACATCGTGCGCGGTCTGCACGCGTACCGGCAGCTCCTGACCGACCACCCCGAATGGCGCGAGCGCGTGGTCCATGTGGCGTTCGCCTACCCCTCCCGGCAGGACCTGGAGATCTACCGCGCATACACGGCGGAGGTCGAACGGGTCGCCACGGAGATCAACACCGAGCTGTCCACCCCCGGCTGGACCCCGGTCGTCCTCCATGTCCAGGACGACTTCGCCCGCTCGCTGGCCGCGTACCGGCTGGCGGACGTGGCGCTGGTCAACCCCATCAGGGACGGCATGAACCTGGTCGCGAAGGAGATCCCGGTCCTCTCCGAGCGCGGCTGCGCCCTGGTCCTCTCCCGGGAGGCGGGCGCCTGCGCCGAGCTGGGCGGGGACGCGCTGGTGATCAACCCGTACGACATCACCGCCACCGCCACCGCCCTCCACGAGGCCCTGACCCTCCCCGCCCCCGACCGCACCGCCCGCGCGAAACGCCTGGCGGAAGCCGCGACGGCCCTTCCCCCGCAGCGCTGGTTCCTGGACCAGCTGAACGCGCTGCGGGGGGTACGGGGCTGAGGCGCGGCACGGGGCCGAGGCGCGGCGGAAACCACGGTCAGCGCATCGCCGGTACGAGGGCGGCGAGGAAGTCGGCGAGGGCGGCCGGGCCCGGGAGGGTGAGGTCGGCTCGGGTGGTGAGGTCGGGGACCTCGGTGCCGCTGGCGACCAGGAGGCCCGGGTGGCCCTCGGCGCGGAGGCTCTCGACGGCGGCGTAGGCGGGGAGGTCGCCCAGGTCGTCGCCGGCGTACAGGACCGTCTCGGCGTCCACCTCGCGGACGTACGAGAGCAGCGCGGCGCCCTTGTCGACGCCCGGGGGGCGGAGTTCCAGGACCAGGCGGCCCGGTTCGACGATCAGGCCGTGGCGGGCGGCGAGGGCGGTGAGGGGGGCGCGCAGGGCCTCGAAGGCAGCCTGGGGTTCGGCGGCGCGGCGGGTGTGGACGGCGACCGCGCGGCCCTTCTCCTCGATCCAGGTGCCGGACGGGGCGCCGGAGCCGGCGAGGAATCCGGGGAGTTCGGCGCGGACGGCGGCGACGCCCTCGTGCGGGACGGGGGCGTGGACCGTACCGGAGACGGCGTCCCAGCGCTCGGCGCCGTAGTGGCCGAGGACGACGAGGTGTTCCAGGCCCGGTACCCCGGCGAAGCCGCCGTACCGTACCGCCACCTCCGCCGGGCGCCCCGTGATCACCACGAGGGAGGCGAGGCGCGGAGCGAGCGCGGTGAGGGCGGGGAGGACGCGGGGGTGGGCGCGGGCCTGTTCGGGGTCGGGGACGATCTCGGCGAGCGTGCCGTCGAAGTCGAGCGCGACGACGGCGCGGGCGGGGCGGGCGAGGAGCGCGGCCAGGCCCTCGGCTCCGGCGGGGGTGGCGGGCTGCGGGAGGGAGTTCGGGAGGGAGTTCGGTTGGGTGGCCATGGGGTCGACCCTAGCGGGGCGGGGTGGGGAGGGGCGCGTGGTCGAGCGGCTGGGCCGTGGGCCGTGCGGGCCGTGGACCAGGGCCGCTACCAGCGCTCTCGGCGGGCCGCCCGTACGCGGCGGAGCCGGTTCACCGTGACGGGGTCGTGCTCGGCGGCTCTCGGGTCGTCCAGCAGTGCGTTGAGGAGCTGGTAGTAGCGGGTCGGGGAGAGCCCGAGGCGTTCGCGGATCTCCCGCTCCTTGGCCCCGGGCCCCGGCCAGCCGCGCCGCTCCACGGCGAGCACGGCACGATCCCGGGCGGAGAGACCGGGCGTCCCCGGGACACCGGACGCGTCTGAAGCCTCGGCCGCTTCTGAAGCCTCGGCCACTTCCGGAGCGCCGGGCGCTTCGGGCGCCCCGGGGGTGCTGGCGGGCGGTGGGGTGGTGGTCATGGTCGTTCCACGTTACTCGGCGGCCTCCGCCGCCGACGCGTCCTTCGCTATCTGGGACAGGACCGCCTCGGGGCTCGCGCCCGGTTCGACCGCCTTGCCGATGTTCTTCTTGAAGCTCTCGCTCACCGACGACCACGAGTTCTTGCCGTACGGGAAGAGCTCCGAGTCGGGCAGCGCCGTCAGGAACGTCTTCAGGTCCTGGTGCTCCGGGTCCGCGAGCATCGCCTCGTTGGCGCTGTAGGTGACCGGCAGCAGGTCGTACTGGCCGGCGAAGTCCAGGACGTTCTTGTCCTCGTACGCGAAGTTCAGGAACTTGCCGATCTCGCTCCGGTGGCCGTTCTGCTTGAACGCCATGACCCAGTCCGCGACACCCACCGACGACTTCGCCCCGCCGTTCGGCCCCGGCAGCGGCACCATGCCGACCTTGACGCCGCGCTTCACCGCCTCCTTCATCAGCGTCGGGTGCCCGTTCAGCATGCCGACCTGGCCGCTGGTGAACGCCTTGAACGCGGTCGCCCGGTCCAGGTCGCCCGGCTTGACCGGGCCGGTCAGCCCGGCCCCGACGAGGCCCTGGAGCCAGGTGAAGGTCTTGACGTTCGCGGGCGAGTCGATGTTGTACGAGCCGTCGGCGGTGTCCGTGTAGCCGCCGCCCCCGGCCAGCAGCCACATCAGGGTCTCGCCCTGCGCCTCCTCCGTGCCGAGCGGCACCGCGAGCGGGGTCGTCACGCCCTGTGCCTTCAGCGCCTGGGCGTCGGACTTGATGTCGTCCCAGTTCTTCGGGGCGCTCACGCCCGCCTTCGAGAAGAGGTCCTTGTTGTAGAAGAGCAGCCGGGTGGAGGCGACGAACGGCATCCCGTACTGAATGCGGTTGACCTCACCGGCCTGGGAGAGCTGGTCGAGGAAGTTCGCCTGGGTGGGTATGGAGAGAAGCTCGTCGGCAGCGTAGAGCTGGTCGGCCTTCGCGTAGTTGGAGTACGAACCGATCTGCGCGATGTCGGGGGCCTTGCCCTCCTTGACCATCGTGGCGACATCGCTGTCGATCGTCTTCCAGGGGCGTATGTATACGTCGATCTTGATTCCGGGATGCTCGGCCTCGAACGAACTCGCGAGCGACTCCCAGTAATTCTTGGAACTGTCCTCGGAGTTGGTGCCGTACTCCGCGGCGACCACCTTGAGCGTGACCTTCCCGGCGGCGGTGGTGGCGCCGCACCCGGTCAGGGGCGCCGTCAGGGCCAGTGCGGCCACGGCCGCGGCGATCGCCCGATGGCGCTGTCGTGTCGGTGGCACTGCTCGCACAGCTCGCAGAGGTCGCACAGCTCTGTTCCCCGCCCTTTAATCGTTCTTTCGTCGCGCGTAAGGCCCCTACCGGTCCCTCGTGACGCACTGTTATCACGTATTGGTCAGCGATTTTCCCCCATCCCATGGCTGGGGGTCCACCAAAGAGCGGTTGCGCTTCCGCAACGTCTCATTTCCCGGAAGCCGTTCCGCTTTTTGTATGCCAAGGCAACAATCCGGCGCCATGGCGGCAGTGCGGGGCCGACATGGAACGATGTCGGCGTAGTGGACTAGACCTTTCGGCTCTTCACGCGGGACACTGTCCCCGTGAGATCCGACAGCCACGACCACCACGTCGAACCCGGCCGGCAGGTGAGCCACGTCATCGCCCTGGACGTGGGCGGCACCGGGATGAAGGCCGCCCTCGTCGGCGCGGACGGCGCGCTGCTCCACGAGGCGCGGCGCGCGACCGGCCGGGAGCGCGGCCCCGAGGCCGTCGTCGAGTCCATCCTCGGCTTCGCCGCGGAGCTGCGCGCTTACGGCGCCGAGCGCTTCGGGCGGACCGCGGTGGCCGTCGGCCTCGCCGTGCCCGGCATCATCGACGCGGAGCGCGGCATCGCGGTGTACGCGGCGAACCTCGGCTGGCGCGACGTACCCCTGCGCGATCTGCTCGGGGCGCGGCTGGGCGGCGTACCGGTGGCGCTGGGGCACGACGTACGGACCGGAGGGCTCGCGGAGGGCCGGCTCGGCGCGGGCCGGCGGAGCGACCGGTTCCTCTTCCTGGCGCTGGGGACGGGGATAGCCGGGGCCATCGGGGTCGACGGCGCGATCGAGGCGGGCGCGCACGGGGCGGCGGGCGAGATCGGCCATGTGGTGGTCCGCCCGGACGGGCCCGCGTGCGGCTGCGGGCAGCGCGGCTGTCTGGAGACGCTGGCGTCGGCGGCGGCGGTGACCCGCGCGTGGCGGCGGGCGAGCGGCGACCCGGCGGCGGAAGCGGCCGGGTGCGCGCGGGCCGTCGAGGCGGGCGATCCGGCGGCCGTACGGGTCTGGCGCGACGCGGTCGACGCGCTCGCCGCCGGGCTGGTCACCGCCCTGACCCTGCTCGACCCCGGCACCCTGATCATCGGCGGCGGCCTCGCGGAGGCGGGCGACACGCTCTTCACGCCGCTGCGCGCGGCGGTGGCGGAACGCGTCACCTTCCAGCACCTTCCCGCGATCGTCCCGGCGGAACTGGGGGACGCGGCGGGCTGCCTGGGCGCGGGCCTGCTGGCCTGGGACCTGGCGAACGCTGCGGATGCGCCATCCCCCTCGGTTCCTTCCTCCTCGTCCTCGGTTTCTTCCTCCTCGTCCTCGGTTTCTTCCTCCTCGTCCTCGGTTTCTTCCTCGTCCCCGGTTCCTCCGCCGGCTCCTCCCTCGTCTCCGGATCCGGCGACTCCGCCGGTGGATCCGCAGGCTCCCCCGGATCCCGCTGTCCCTCGTCCCCCGTCCCAGCCCCATTCCCTCGCCCCGGAGGTAACCGCCTGATGGCCGTTCGTGCCGTATCCGACGCAGCCGGCGGGCCGGCCGTGCCCGGTGTGCCCTTCGTTCTCACCGGTGCTCGGGTGGTGCTGCCCACCGGGGTCGTGGACGGGGGCCGGGTGATCGTCCAGGACGGGAGGATCGCGGGGCACGCCCCGGCCGGCGCCGCCACGGTCGACCTGACGGGGCACTGGCTCGTGCCCGGCTTCGTCGACCTCCACAACCACGGCGGGGGCGGCGCCTCCTTCACCTCCGGCTCCGTGGACGACGTGCTCCACGGGGTCCGTACGCACCGTACGCACGGCACCACCACCCTCGTCGCCTCCACCGTCACCGGCGAGATGGACTTCCTCGCCCAGCGCGCCGGGCTCCTCTCCGAACTGGTCGAGCAGGGCGACCTCGCCGGGATCCACTTCGAGGGCCCCTTCATCTCGCCCTGCCGCAAGGGCGCCCACAGCGAGGCGCTGCTCCGCCACCCCGACCCGGCCGAGGTGCGGAAGCTGCTCGACGCGGCGCGCGGTACGGCGAAGATGGTCACCCTCGCCACCGAACTCCCGGGCGGCGTCGACTCCGTACGGCTGCTCGCCGAGCACGGGGTGATCGCCGCGATCGGGCACACGGACGCGACGTACGAGCAGACCGTGGAGGCGATCGACGCGGGCGCGACCGTCGCCACCCACCTCTTCAACGCGATGCCGCCGCTGGGCCACCGCGCCCCCGGGCCGATCGCCGCGCTGCTCGAAGACGGCCGGGTCACCGTCGAGTTGATCAACGACGGCACGCATCTCCACCCGGCCGCCCTGGAGCTGGCGTTCCACCGCGCGGGCGCCGACCGGGTCGCCTTCGTGACGGACGCGATGGACGCGGCGGGCTTCGGCGACGGGCGTTACCAGCTCGGGCCGCTCGCCGTCGAGGTGACGGACGGGGTCGCCCGGCTGGTGGAGGGCGGCTCGATCGCGGGCTCGACGCTGACGCAGGACACGGCGTTCCGGCGGGCGGCGACGGTGGACCGGCTGCCGGTCGAGGATGTCGTACGGGCGCTCTCCGCCAACCCCGCGAAGCTGCTGGGCCTGTACGACCGGGTCGGCTCGCTGGAGCCGGGCAAGGACGCGGACGCGGTGGTGCTGGACGCCGGGTTCCGGCTCAAGGGCGTTCTGTACAAGGGGGATTGGGTGGTCGACCCGCGGGTGCCCTGACGGCCATACTGCCTGACGACCACACTGACAGTGACGGGGAACTGACGCTGACGGGACCGGCGGGGCCGACGGACCGGCGGGCCGGCGGGCTGGCGCACCGGCGGGCCAGCGGCCGGTGACCGGGCCCCGGCCGGCCCGGCCGCCGCGGGCCACGCCTCCGACGGCCACGCCGCCGGAGGCCACGCCGCCGGGCCCGTACGCGCGGGCACCCGTCCCCAGGCCAGGCAGGGGGCTGGATGATCCTCACGGTGACGCTCAACACCGCGCTGGACATCACGTACCGCACACCCGCGCTCCTCCCGGGCGCCACCCACCGCGTCCACGAGGTCGTCGAACGGCCCGGCGGCAAGGGGCTGAACGTCGCCCGGGTGCTGGCGGCGCTCGGGCACGAGACCGTGGTGACGGGGTTCGCGGGCGGCCGGACCGGCGATGTCGTACGGGAGTTGCTCGCCCGGCGGGAAGGGCCGGAAGGGCCGGAGAGGCCGGAAGGGCCGGAGAGGACGGAGAGGGCGGAGCGGACGGAGCGGAGAGACCGGCGGGACGGGGGAGACGGGCGGGACGGCAGCCGGGGCCGGGGCCGCTCCCTGCGGCCCGTGGACGCGCTGCTGCCGATCGCCGGGGCGACCCGCCGCACCGTCGCCCTCGTGGACGCCTCGACCGGCGAGACCACTCAGCTCAACGAGGCGGGCCCGGTCGTCTCCGCCGCCGAGTGGACCGGCTTCCTCACCCACTACGAACGGCTGCTGCGCGCGGGCGCCGAGGCGGTGGCCCTCTGCGGCAGCCTCCCGCCGGGCCTGCACGTGGGCGCGTACGGGGAGTTGGTGCGGCGGGCCCGGGCCGCGAAGGTCCCCGTACTCCTCGACACCAGCGGCGAACCGCTCCGCCGGGGCGTCGCCGCCCGCCCCGACCTCCTCAAGCCGAACGCCGAGGAACTCGCCCGGCTCACCGGCTCCCACGACCCGCTGGGCGCCACGTACGACGCCCGGCGGCGCGGCGCCCATACGGTCGTCGCCTCGCTCGGCCCGGCCGGGCTCCTCGCGGTCACCCCGGAGGGCGCCTGGCGCGCGGCGCCCCCGGGCCCGGCGCACGGCAACCCCACCGGCGCGGGCGACTCGGCGGTGGCCGGGCTCCTCTCGGGCCTGGTGGAACGCCTGCCCTGGCCGGCCAGGCTGACCCGCGCGGTCGCCCTGTCGACGGCGACGGTACGGGCCCCGGCGGCGGGCGAGTTCGACGCGCGCGTCTACGAGGAACTGCTGCCGCGCGTCACGGTGACGGAGGTGGGGAGGGAGCCGGAGGGCCGGACCGGCGTCAGCTCTTCGGGGGCGTGACCTCAAGCCAGTCGAGGATGGCATCGCACTGGTTGCCCTCCTCGCAGGAGATCTTCAGGGTGTTCTTGCCCTTCTCCAGCTCGACCGGCGCCCACGTGGTCTGCCAGTTCTTCGCCAGGTCCGGGTCGTCGGAGTTGATGAAGTTCTTCAGCCCGAGCGGGGAGTTGTTCGCCTTGCCGTTGACGGTGAGCGTGGCGTTGGCGTCCTTGGCCGGGATCGAGTAGCGCACGGAGAGCGCGTAGCTGCCGGCCTTCTCGATGTCGGCGGTCCAGGTCACCGAGGCGCCGACCGCGTTGAAGCCGGTCACATAGGAGCCGTTGGTGCCCTGGGCGCCCTTGACGTCGGTGGCGAGCGCGGCGGGCGGGCCGAGCTGGAGGGTGGCCGCGTCCTGCTTGGGGAGGCCGATGCCGTCCTTGGACGAGTCGCCGCCCTCGCTGTCGCCGTCACCGCCGCCGTCGGCGGACGCGGAGGAGCTCGCGTCCGGGGACTGCCCGACGGAGGTCCCCGGGTCCGTGTTGCCCGCGCCGGCGTCGGTGTTCTTGTCGTCGCCGCTGGAGAGCAGCGCCGCTGTGATGCCTATCACGACGACCGCGACGACCGCGACCGCTCCGATCAGCAGCCCCCTGGTGTTGGGGCCTTCGCCGCGTCCGCCGCGACCGCCACCGCCGTGGCCACCGTGGCCGCCGCGCTGGCCCGGGAGCTGCTGGGCGGCGGGGGCCTGCTGCTGGGCGGTCTGCTGGCCGTACGGGGAGTGGCCGTACTGCTGCTGGCCGTACCCGGCCTGCTGTTGCTGGGTCGCCTGCGGGCCGCCGTACTGGCGCTCGCCGACCGCCCTGACCTGGTTGTACGACGTCCTCGGGACGCCCGGCTGGGAGGCGGGACCCGGGTAACCGTAACCGCCCTGGCGCCGCTGGCCCGCGCCCGCCGCCGCCTGCCCGTCCTCGTACAGGTAGCCGAACGGGTCGTCGTCCTCGGGCCTGTTCGCGCCGTTGTTCCCGGCCGTCATCGGTGGTCACTCCTTACCGTCTCGCCAGCGTCGCCGACCGGCCGAGCCTACCTCGTACGGGCAAGCCTACGGACGGATCTTGACGGGTGGCTGCCAGTCTGCGGCCCCTGGGTGAACAACCGATCGCGGACATGTCCCAGCCCTGTCCCGATCAGCCGACGGTCCCGTACCGGTCACCACGACTCCCCCGGAGTCCGCCCGGGACGCGCCGGGCCACGCGCCGGGCCCGGTGTCAACCGGCCCGCCGCTGGACCTGCTTGCGGGAGCGCTTCTCGACGTACATGCGCTGGTCGGCGGATTGCAGGACCTCCTCGACCGTCATGCCGCAACTGGCCCAGCCGATACCGAAACTGGCCCCGACGCGGACCGCCCTGCCGTCCACCCGGATCGGCGGGATGATGGCGTTCCGCAGCCGCACGGCGAGGTCGGCGGCGTCCGCCGAGCCGAGGCCGTCCGCGAGAACGACGAATTCGTCACCCCCGAGCCGGGCGACGGTGTCCCCGTCCCGTACGCCGGTGGTGAGCCGGCGCGCGACCTCGATCAGCACCTCGTCCCCGGTGTTGTGGCCGAAGCGGTCGTTGATGGACTTGAAGCCGTCGAGGTCGCAGAAGAGCACCGCGAGGCCCTTCGTCCCGTCGTCCACCTCGCCCTCGGCGGGCGCGACCAGATGGACATGGTGATCGTGATGGTCGTACGAGCCGGAGCCGAAGGAACCGGAGCCGTACGAGCCGGAACCGTACGGGCCGGAGCCGAACGGCGGCGGTACGAGGCCGCCGTCGCGTACGCCGCCCCGGTGGCCGCCGTACTCCTCGTACCCGTCCTGGCCGGGACCGGTCCCGAGGGAGGCGGGGCCGAGGGCGCCGGGGTCGCCCGGGAGATAGCCGGGTTCGTAGCCGGCCATGCCCTGGTGTCCCGGGTACGCCCCGGGGCCGCCGTGGCCGCCGTGGCCCGCGTGGGCTTCGTAACTCCCCGGCTCGGCGGGCGGACCGGCCGCCCCGTACCCCCCGTACCCTCCGTACGCCGCGTCGACCTTCTCGACATCGTTATCGCGCCCGCGTTCCCGCCCCCGCTCCAGGTCCCGGTCGCGCGCCGTGAACGGGCGGGAGCAGATCCGGGCGCTGAGGCGGGAGCGCAGTTCGGCGCTGTTGGGGAGGCCGGTGAGGGAGTCGTGCGAGGCCCGGTGGGCGAGCTGGAGTTCGCGCCCTTTGCGCTCCTCGATGTCCTCGACGTGGGTGAGAAGGAGGCGCGGGCCGCCCTCCGTGTCCGCGACGACGGAGTTGCGCAGCGAGACCCAGACATAGCTGCGGTCCCGGCGTTCGAGCCGCAGCTCGGCCCGGCCGCCCTCGGCGGAGGTGTGGAGGAGGGTGGTGAGGTCCTCGGGGTGGACGAGGTCGGAGAAGGCGAAGCGGCGCATGGCGGAGGCGGGGCGGCCCAGCAGCCGGCAGAGCGCGTCGTTGGTGCGGATGAGCCGGCCGTGCTGGTCGCCGCCCATCTCGGCGACGGCCATGCCGCTGGGCGCGTACTCGAAGGCCTGGCGGAAGGATTCCTCGCTCGCCCGGAGCAGCGCCTTCTCGCGTTCGAGCCGGACCAGGGCGCGCTGCATGTTTGCGCGCAGCCGGGCGTTGCCGATCGCAATGGCCGCCTGGGACGCGTACATCTGGAGCGCTTCCTGCCCCCAGGGGCCCGGCCGGCGGCCACCGCGCGGCCGGTCGACGGATATGACCCCGAGCAGCTCGCCGCCGCGCCCGGCGGCGTGCGCCGGCGGGTCCTTGCGGGGCGAGGAGTACATGGGGGCGTAGAGGCGGTCGGCGGGGTGCCACTCGTCCTCGAAGCGCGGCTCGGGGCCCTCGGTGTACCACTGCGGTACGTCGTCCTCCAGCAGCACCCAGCCCTCGGTGTGCGGGATGAACCGCAGATCGCCCCAGGCCTGCCCCATGGCGAGGCGGCGCTCCCAGGAGGTGCGGGAGCCGACCCGGCCGGTGATCAGGGCCTCGGCGGCGGCGGACCCGGCGAAGGCGGCGACGACCAGGTCGTTGTCGGCCTGGACGATGTTGACGCAGGCGAGGCCGTAGCCGAGCCCCGTGACGACGCCGTCGGCGACGGTCTGGAGGGTGTCCGCCAGGCTGCGGGCCGTGTTGAGCTCCGCGACGGCCTGGTGCAATTGCCGCAGGGTCGCAAGACGGACATACGGCTCCGACTCGGTCTCCATTGCTCGCTCTCCCCGAGACCTCGACAGCAACTCCGGAATTCGACTCTCATCGGCGCTTGTGCGGCACTGCCCTCCGCGGCACCGCCCGCACTCCCCCGCGCACTGCCCCGCACCGCCGCGCACTGCCCTCGCACTGTCCTCGCACTGTCCTCGCAACTGAATCACAGCGAGCTGTGCGCCCGGTACACAGGGTCAACAATTGCCCCTCTCTGTGTCTCAAGTCACACCGGCCGGTGCGGGGCCCGAGGTGGGGCGGCAGATCCGGCGGAAGCGCTTCCGCCCCTTTGCGGACGCCAAGTTCTGCTGGCTCCGGGCGCGGGGGCCGAGTCCGGTCCTAGGACCTGGCTGGTTCCCTGGCCCGATGCGGATGCGGAAGGGCCGAGACTAGCGTCTCCCCCGTGTCCCAGACGACTTCAGCCCCCCGCACCGATGACGTCCCCCATGCTGAGGGGGTGAGTGACGACGAGTTCCGCGCGGCCCTCGCCCGGCTGGCCGCGGGTGTGGTGCTGGTGACGGCGCATGAACCCGCCCTGAGCGCGGAGGGCCCGCGCGGCGAGGACGCGGGCATGACGGCGACGGCCTTCCTCTCGGTCTCGCTGGACCCGCCCCTGGTGCTGGTCAGCCTCCGTACCGGCTCCCGGATGGACGACCTGCTCGCGGAACAGCCGCTGTGGGCCGCGTCCTTGCTCGCCGAGAACCAGCGGCACATCGCGGGCCGGTTCGCGATGAAGGGCCGCATCAGCGACCGGCTGCTCTTCCAGGACCTCCCGAGCCGCCGGGGCCCGGTGAGCGGGGCGCCGCTGGTGGAGGGCGCGCTGGCGACGCTGGAGTGCCGTACGGAGCAGCGGGTGGAGGCGGGGGACCACACGCTGGTGATCGGCCGGGTGCTGACGGCGGAGGTGTCGAGCGGGGAGAGCGGCCCGCTGACGTACTTCAAGGGGAAGTACCGGCAGTTGGGGCGGGGGTAGGGAGCGGAGCAGGGGGCGGGGGTACGGGACGGGGGCAGGGGACGGGCTGGAACGGGGTAGCCGGCGGGGTCGGCGGAACCGGCACCGTACGCCGTACGCCGCCGCGTCCGCGCCCTACCAGTCGCGGCCGGTGCGTCCGCGCTTGGTCTGGGCGCGCTGCTTCTTCTCGCGCAGCCTGCGCTCGTTGATCCCGCGCGGGATCTTCGTCTTGCGGCGGGGGCGCGGCGGCGGAGCCGTCGCCTCGGCCAGCAGCGCGGCGAGCCGGACGGCCGCCGCCTCCCGGTTGCGCCACTGGGAGCGGTGCTCGGAGGAGCGGACCGAGACCACGCCGTCCACCAGCCGGTTCGCGAGCCGCTCCAGCGCCCGCTCCTTCCACACCGGTGGCAGGGCCTCGGTCCCCGCCAGGTCGAAGCGGAGCTCCACCTGGGAGTCACTGGTGTTGACGTGCTGGCCGCCGGGCCCCGACGAGCGCGAGAAACGCCACATCAGCTCGGCCTCCGGCAGGGAGACCGAGCCGCGGATGACATGAGGAGGCCCGGACATGCCTCCATGGTCGCCTGTCCGGGCCCGCGCGTCACCTCTTTATCCGGGCCTGTGCGTTGGTCCGGGCCCGTGCGCCGCCTCTTTATCCAGGCCTGTGTGTCTGTCCGGGCCCGTGCGCCGCCTCCCCGCAGGGTGCCTCTCGGCCACACCCGTACCGGATCGGCCACAAGGTAAAGAATGCAAAGGGACTGGAACCCTGGGGGCCTTGGGCCGCGTTATGCCGGATGACGGTTGCTTCGGGTCCACTCGAAGCCCTCAGACGACGATGAAAGGGACACCCCATGGCTGTCAGCCTGTCCAAGGGCGGCAACATCTCGCTCTCCAAGGAGGCCCCGGGCCTCACCGCCGTCACGGTCGGCCTCGGCTGGGACGTCCGCACGACCACCGGCGTGGAGTTCGACCTCGACGCCTCGGCGATCGCGGTGAACGACGGCGGGAAGGTCGTCTCCGACGGTCACTTCGTCTTCTTCAACAACAAGGCCACGCCCGACCAGTCGATCGTCCACACGGGTGACAACCGGACGGGCGAGGGCGAGGGCGACGACGAGGCGATCAACGTCAACCTGGCGGCGCTGCCCGCCGAGGTCGACAAGATCGTCTTCCCGGTCTCGATCTACGACGCCGAGACGCGCGGCCAGAACTTCGGCCAGGTGCGGAACGCGTTCATCCGGGTCGTGAACCAGAACGGCGGCGAGGAGATCGCCCGTTACGACCTCAGCGAGGACGCCGCCACGGAGACGGCGATGGTCTTCGGCGAGCTGTACCGCAACGGCGCGGACTGGAAGTTCCGCGCGGTCGGCCAGGGCTACGCCTCGGGCCTGGTGGGCATCGCGACGGACTTCGGCGTCAACCTCTGAGGCCCTGAAGGGTCTGAAGTCCTGAAGGGCTGAAGTCCCGAAGGGCCTGAACGCTTTGAGCGCGGAGCGCTGACGGCTGACGGCTGAGCGCTCCGAAGGCTTCGGAGGCTTCGGAGGCTTCGGAGGCTTCGGAGGCTTCGGAGGCTTCGGAGGCTTCGGAGGCTTCGAGCGCTGATCAGCAGGTGCGGGGCCCCGGTTCCGGCCGGGTCCCCGCACCTCGCCCCCCCGCCCGGCGCGCCCCGCAGATATCTGCCGCCGGGTCATCTGCCTGTGCCCGGCAGGCCCCGAGGTCCGTACGGCCGTGGGGGGCGCGGCGGGGTCATGGGACCATCAGGATGTGCTCGACATCGGCTACTCCCTCTCCCGGCGCTTCCCCGACCCCCCGCAGACCGACTACCGCCGCGCGGAGGTCAAGGAGCTACGGCACGACCTGTTCTGCGGGGACGTCTATCTCGCCGACACCTCCGCCGACCGTGAGGTGTCCACGGCGTGGGGGTGGGTGCCCGTGCTCGACTTCGCGTGGGCGCTGTGCGACATCGTCGAGCGGATCGACCAGGATCCCCGGGGCAGCCGCTCCTCGACCCCGCAATACGCCGAGCTGGACTTCACCGAGTCGGCGGACCGGATCCTCTTCCAGCGGCGGTTCGGGTGGGTCGACATCGAGGCGGAGTGGCTGCCCGGCGACGAGCCGCCGCTCACCTTCAGCCACCGGCTGCTGCGCCGGGAGGCCCGGGACTTCCTCCACGACCTGATCGCGGACCTCACCGATCTCCATGACGGCCTCGCCGACAACCCCGCCGTCTGGGACCTCCAGAGCCGCTTCCCCCGCTGCTGACGTCGGATGCCCCCGGGGCATCCCCGGAGCCGTACCCCCGGGGCATTCCCGGCGCCGTACCCCCGCGCATCCCTCAGGCCCCCCTGGTGCGCACAGAGTCACCTCACAGTCACCACACAGCCCACTCATGGTTTCGCGTGTCGGCAGGCGTAGCTCCCGCCTTCCCGGGCAGATGGTGACTGCCGGGGCACTGCCGAGGGAAACGGGCGACCGTTTCCTCCCCCCACCCTTCTCGGCGCGCCCCGGAATTACCGCGTGGGCCCCGGTCTCTCCCCCCAGGCCGGGGCCCACGACGTACCCCCCTCCCCCGTCCCTCAGTCCTCCACCCTGACTCCGATCTGCGCCGCGAACGCCGGGGCGAGATCCAGCAGTTGTGCCGAGTTGATGACCGCCCCCGCCAGCCGGTCCAGGCCGCGCGCGATGTCCAGCTCCGAAACGGTCCGCAGATCGACGTCCTTCAGCCGGGCCCCGCTCAGGTCGGCCCGCCGGAGCACGCAGTCGCGGAACTCCACCCGCTCCAGCTCCGCTCCCCCGAAGTCCGGCTCGGCCAGCACGCACCCCTCGAAGACCACGTCCTTCAGCCGGGCCTTGCGCAGGTTCAGATAGTCGGCCTTGCCGCCTCTGATCAGCACCCGCTCCAGCGTCGCGCCGTGCAACTGCGTACCGCCCAGCCGCGCGTCCACCACCTCCACATCCCGCAGGGACGCCTCCGCCAGATCCGTCCCCACGCCCCGGACCTTGGTGAGGACGCAGTCGACGAAACGCGCCCGCCCCAGCGCCGTCTCGTCGAAGGCGCACTCGCGCAGCGCGCAGTCGATGAACCGCGCGCCCCGCCCCGTCTGCCCGCGCAGATCCAGGCCGGTGAACTCCAGGCCGTCGTAATCCCCGTCCGGTTCCAGATCCCCCCGGTAAGGACTCAGGGGCGGGAGCCGCACCTCCGCGCGCCGTGCCGCCGCCACCCCGCTCTTCGCCGTCTTCCTCGCCATGACCCCATGGTGGCCTACGGCACTGACATCGCCCCGGAGTGCGCCCCGCTCCACGAGCCCGACGGCACCCCATCCGACCCCGGACACCCCCTTGACCTCAACCAAACTTGAGGCAGAACCCTGGACTCCGCACCGCCCCTTCCACTCCACTCCACTCCACCCAACCCCACTCACCCACGGAGCCCCCATGCACGCGATACGCCTCCACGCCTTCGGCCCGGCCGGGAACCTGACGTACGAGCCGGCGGAGGACCCGGTTCCGGGCCCCGGTCAGGTCCGTATCGCCGTCCGCGCGGCGGGGGTTCATGTCCTGGACACCGCGCTGCGCGAGGGCGCGCGGGGTCCGTTCCCCGCCCCGGCCGAGCTGCCCACGATCCCGGGACGGGAGGTCGCGGGGACGGTCGAGTCGCTGGGCGAAGGGGTCGGCCCCGGGTGGCTCGGCAAGCGCGTCGTGGCCCACCTGGGCATGGTCCCGGGCGGGTACGCGGAACTCGCCGTCACCGACGCCGCCCGGCTCCACGAGATCCCGGCCGGGCTGGACGAGGCCGAGGCGGTCGCGATGGTCGGCACGGGCCGTACGACGCTGGGCATCCTGCTCTTCGCGCCGCTGGGCCCGGACGACATCGCCCTCGTACCGGCCGCCGCGGGCGGCATCGGCACGCTGCTGGTGCAGTACGCGAAGAACGCGGGCGCCGCCGTCATCGGCCTGGCGGGCGGCCCGGCCAAGACAGCCCGGGTCGCCGCCAACGGCGCCGACCTGGCCGTCGACTACCTGCGCCCCACCTGGCCGGAGGAGGTACGGGCGCACCTGGGCGACCGCCACTCCGGCCGGGGGGCGACGGTCGTCTTCGACTCGGTGGGCGGCGAGGCGGGCCGTGCCGCGGTCGGCCTCCTGGCCAGGGGCGGACGCCACATCGTCTTCGGCTGGACGGGTACGGGCCTCCTGAACGGCACCCCGCTGACCTTCACCGAAGCGGAACTGGCGGACCGGGGCATCACCTCCCACTCCGTCCTGGGCCCGGCGATGGTCCGGAAGGCGGGCGGCGACCTCCGCACCCTGGAGACCCGGGCCCTGGCCGAGGCGGCGGCCGGCCGCCTCCGCCCCGCCGTACACCGCTTCCCCCTGGCGGAGGCGGCCCGGGCACACCACGCACTGGAGACCCGGGCGACGACGGGAAAGGTGATCCTGGAGCCGTAGCGGACCGGCCGGGCCGGCCCATGGCCGGGATCAGTAAATGATGCCGAGCACCAGGAGGACGGCTCCGGCGACGGCGGTGACGGCCGTGCCGATGCCGAAGCCGAGGACCTTGTTGTTCTCGCGGCGGAGCAGTTCCTTCTCGGACTTGACCGACATGATGAAGAGGCCGCCCTCGGCCGGCGCCGTCACGGCCAGCCCGCCGTCGGCGTCGGTGGCTTCACCGTGCACATAGAACGGGCTGCCGGGGCGGACCAGCCACTCCTCCCGCTGGAAGCCGATCGTCCCGTCGCCACCGCCGAGGTCCAGGCTCAGCGGGCCGATCTCCAGACGGTGACCGCCCCTGCTGTGCGCGTCGAAGCGGTCGAGCACCTTCTCCGCCCCGACCACCTCGTGCTCACCGGGGTGGATCACCACCTGCCCGGTGGCGTCCCGCACGAAGAAGGCGGTGGAGCTGGAGTGCTCGGAGAGCACCTGGGTGCGGGTCCGCCGCTTGCGGTTGCCTTCGCTGTCGCGATAGGTCTCCTCGTACTTGCGGGTGATCCGGTGCCTGTGCCAGACACACTCCAGCCCCGCCAGCTCGGAGCGCAGGGCACCGTTCTCGGGCGGGCGGGCCTCGCCGACGATCTCCGAGCGGTACCGGAAGTGCCCCTTGCCCGCGGCCTCCACCGCCGCCTCGTGCAGCGCGCTCAGGTCCCGCGCCGGAAGGGTCTCGGTGCTCTCCATCACGCGGGCCCGGACGGAGGCGACGCGCGCCAGAAAGCCGCAGATCGCCGCCGCCACCAGAGCCACCAGACCTATCCAGATCACAACATCCCCCGCCCCGCCGTCGGTCCTGTCCGACGGCGACCCTACCCCCGGGCCGCGAAGGCTCAAGGGACAAGGCCCAAGGGGGCAAGGGGCAGTGGGCAGTGGGCAGTGGGCAAGGGTCGGGCTACCGGGCTACCGGGGTGTCGCGGCGGCGAGGAGGCGGGGCGGAAGGTAGGGGGAGTCGACGCGTATGAGGTGGCCCGCCTGGCGGCGGGCGTGGCAGGTCAGGGCGAGGATGTCGAGGTTGAGGGCCGCGTCGGGGTCGTCCGCGCGGTCACCGACCTGGTAGTGGGCGCGGTGGGCTTCGAGGGCGTCGGCCAGGGCCAGGGTGAAGCTCTCCTCGTCCCCGGCGACCAGTTGGGAGAGGAGCACCGCCGGGGGTGCGAGAACGCCCCAGTCCTCGGCCTTCTCCACCTCCCTCAGGGCCCGTTCCATGGCCGGGCGGGGGTCCGCGCCCGCGAGCTGGGCGTGAAGGGCCTCGTTGTACGAGGGGAACGCGCCCCGGTCCCGGGCGACGAACGCGGGGCCGGTCCGGATCAGCGGCGCCAGGTCCTCGCGTACGCCCGAGATCAGGGCGTACGAGGCGGCCTTCCGCCAGATGCCGGGCCCCGCCTCGTCCTCTCCCCGGGAGGCCGGGCAGCGCACCGTGCGCCCCTCGACGGTCACTTCGGCCTCGGTGCCCGGCTCGGCCTCCGCGATACGGAAGAGAGCAGCGCCCATCTGTGAGGCCAGCCGCAGGGTGGCCCACTGGGCGTCGTCGACATCGTCGGCCAGCGCGGCACGTCCGGTGAACAGCATCTCCTGGTACCGCAGGGCCCAGGCGATCCGGCGGGCGGAGGGCTGCTTGCCGTCGCCCGGTTCGAGCGCCTCCCGAGTGTACTTGGCGAAAAGGGCCTCGCTCTCCGGGTTCACCGGCCGGGGGTTCTCCGGCCGCGCCACCGCCAGGCGCCCGCCGTCCGCCAGCGCGGCCACCGCGTCCGGGCGGCGCTCCCGCCCCAGCCCGCCGACGCGTGGCCCCTGGTCCGCGAAGCCGGTGACCAGGGCGCGGGGCAGGTAGTCCGTCTCGACGGAGGGCAGCCAGCCGGGCCCCCGGTACGCGAGCGCGGCGAGCGCGAGCGGAACGAGGGGCAGCAGGGTGCGGGGCCGGCCGTGGTGCCCCGGGGTCTCCCGGTGCGCGAGCAGCAGCCCGGTCAACTCCCGGTCGAACGCGTCCCGGTCACCGGCCGCCAGCGCCCGCAGCCCCCGGAGGGCAAGGCTGTCGCCCCGTTCGAGCAGCGCCTCGCCCCGGGCTTCCGCCCGCGCCCGGATCCGCCCGAGGGCGGCGTCGATGGCGGCCAGCTTCTCCTGGTCGCCAGGCGGATACGGCGCCTCCTCGTCCCCGATATCCCCGAGGACGTACGCCATGAGCCCCCTGACCAGCTCGACGGAGGGCACCCCGCCCGTGTCCTCCGCCCCGTCGCCGCCGCTGAACGGCTCCCGGGCGAAGTGGAACGCCTCGCCGTGCGACGCGGCCTTGTCGGCGAGGACGACGAGGCAGAACGCGTCGATCCACTCGAAGGCGGCGAGGTCGTCCAGTGCTTCCCGCACCGCGCCGCGCTCCGGCTCGTACCCCATCCCGAAGTTGACGTAGCTCAGCATGATGTCGAACCGCGAGTACGGGAAGTACGCGGCGAACGCGACCGCCCCGGCCGCCGCCTCGGCTCCGTCCCTGAGCACCGCCTTCGCCTCGGCCCCGGCCCGCCCCCGGTCCAGCCCGGGCGTCAGCGCGGAGAGCGCCCCCAGATAGTCGAGGAACTCCCCCGCGAGGATCCGCCACTCGCAGGTCCCCATCCGCCCGGCCCGGGACATGCTCCTGACCTGCCCGCCGATCCGCGCCGCGAACTCCGTACGCGCCGCCACGAGTGTCTTGTCGTCGACGTGATGCCGCGCGATGCGCTGTCGCTCCGTACGATGCTGCTCGCTCCGCATGGTCTTTCCCCCGTTACGATCCCCACGGTCCTTCACCGTGCTCACCCAGCGTAGCCGGACGGTCCGACAACGCCCTCGGGCCGCCCGGCGGGGGCACGCGGTGGTGGGGTGGGGTGGTGGAGTGGGGTGGGGTGGTGGCGCGCCGGTTCGGCCTGGTCACCGGTACAAGTGGTCCAGTCCGCCTTCGGGTACGGGATAGGGGCGCTCCGCGGGGAGGAGGCGTCGGGCCGCGTCCAGGTCTCCGTTCCGTACGTGGCCGTGAATCGTGCGCGCGCGTGCGGTGACGTCGGCGATGGATACCGTCCACTCGTCCGCGTAGCGGTGCGCGGCCTCTCCGGTGAGACCCAGTTGCAGCGAGCGGTGAGGAAGCGGTCGCAGGTGCAGGTCGCGTTCCGGGTCCCACTGGACCCGGGCCGGGGACCGCTTCAACTGGCTTTTCCAGGCCGCGGGATCAGGATGCACTCCGGGCTCGTAGTGGGACAGGCAGGCATGGCTCAGGGCCCATTCGAAGCCCTCGCGGGTGATCTCGACGGCGAGAACGGTTTCCTGGCCGTCCTTGGATCCCCATCCGCAGCGGTACATCATCCACAGGAAGGAGGGCTTGATCCACGTCATCCGGTCCCGCTTCCAAGCCACCGGGAAGCGGCCGTCCCGGGCGGCGGGGAGGCCGATCTCCGGCGCGTACGCCTGGTAGACGGTGACCGTCGAGGCGGTGTGGAGGGCGCGTATCCGGTGCTTGGGTTCGCTGGTTTCGCTGGGTTCGCTGGGTTCTGTCACGGTGATCAGGGTGCGGGGCCCGTTCGACGTACGCCATCGAATTAGCCGCGCTCGCCGTGGGCAGCCGCAGCGGCGGGGGGCTCACCCGTGGGTGGGCTCGGGGGCGGTGACTGTTCCGGTGGCTTCGCGGTGTATCCGGTCGGTGCCCCAGGCGCCCAGGGGGCCGAGCGCCTGGTTGAGCGTACGGCCGTGTTCGGTGAGGGAGTACTCCACCTTCGGCGGTACCTCCGCGTAGACCTCGCGGTGGACGAGGCCGTCCTCCTCCAGCTCCCGCAGATGCTGCGTCAGCATCTTCTCGCTCACCCCCGGCAGGCCACGGCGGAGCTGGGCGAAGCGGCGTACGCCATGGGCGTCGAGCTCCCAGAGGATCAGCCCCTTCCACTTGCCGCTCACCACGTCGAGCGCGGCATCGATGCCGCAGATGTACGGTCCGCTTCGCGGTGCCCTGGCCATCGCCGATCCCCCTTACGAAAAGGTGAGTACCGCAGAAAATAGTAGGTACTTCCGGGAGCGGCGGCGCTCTTCGAGCATGGAGGCGTGAACGAACTCCACCAGAACCATCCCACCCGGCAGAACAGCCCCGTCACCGTGCTAGGGCTCGGCCCGATGGGCCAGGCCATGGCCCGTACCCTCCTCGCCGCCGGCCACCCGGTCACCGTCTGGAACCGCACCGCCGGCCGGGCCGACGGCGTCGTCGCCGCCGGTGCGACGCTCGCGGCGACACCCGAGGCGGCGGTCGCGGCGAGCGGTCTCGTGATCCTCAGCCTCACCGACTATCAGGCCATGTACGACATCCTCGGCGGCCATGGCGGTGGCGGTGGCCCGTCGCTTGTCGGGCGGGCGCTGGTCAACCTCGGTTCCGACACGCCCGACCGCTCCCGCGAGGCCGCCGCCTGGGCCGCCGGGCGCGGGGCCGTCTTCCTCACCGGGGGTGTCATGGTGCCCGCGCCGATGGTCGGCACGGAGGCGGCGTACGTGTACTACAGCGGCCCCCGCCGGGTGCTGGACGGGCACCTGGGGACGCTGGGGTCGCTGGGAACGCCCAGGTATCTGGGTGCGGACCCGGGCCTTGCCCAGATGATGTACCAGGCCCAACTCGCGCTGTTCCTCACCACCTTGTCGGGGCTGATGCACGCCACCGCGATGCTCGGCAGCGCGGGGATGACGGCGCGGGACGCCCTCCCGGAGCTGCTCGCCTCCGCCGACTCGACCGGGGCCATCGTGCGGGCCGGCGAGGAGAACCCCGGCACCGCGCTCGACGCCGGGGAGCATCCCGGTGATCTCAGCACGGTCACCATGATGGGCGCGACGTCCGACCACATCGTGGAGACCAGCACCTCGCTCGGGCTCGACCTCGCGCTCCCGCTGGCCGTGCAGGCCCACTACCGGCACGCCATCGAGAACGGACATGGCGGCGACAACTGGACCCGCATCATCGACAGCATCCGGGGAGCCGTTCCGGGGCGGTAGGCGCATCCAGGGCGCTACGCGCAACCGGGGCGATACGCGTGACAGGCGCGCTCAGTCGCGGCGCGCCGCCCGGCGCCTGGACCATGCGGTGGCGTCGGCGCCGTACCGGATCAGGAGGCGGGCGAACTGGACCCGTTCCGCCGGGGACCAGGCGACGGTGATCTCCTGGAACGCCTCGCGCTGCTCGGCCGCGAAGCGGTCGCGTTCGGCCTCGCCGGCCTCGGTGAGTTCGAGTACGGTACGGCGCCCGTCGAGCTGGGAGGCGGCCCGGCGCAGCAGCCCGTCCTGGATGCAGGCGGCCACGGTCCGGCTGGCCACCGGCTGGGTGACGCCCATCTCGGCCGCGAGGCCGCCGACGGTCGCCTCGCCCAGCGCGTCGGCGATCACATTGAGCACGAGGTTGCGGGAGAGGTCCTTGCCCGAAGCCGGTGCGCGCCGCCGCAACCGGGAGAGCGCCGGACCGATCTGATCCAGCACCAGGTCCTCAGGGGCCCGATCGGAGAAATCGGAGGAAGGCGACGCGCTGCTCATGCGCCCGAGTCTAGGCCACCTCGCACATTTGCATACCCTTACGTAAGTGCATAGCATCGGCTATGTAAATTGAGCGAGCGACGAAACAACGAGCGACGAGCACCCCCTGCGCAGAGTGCGGAGTACGGAGCGCAGAGCACCGAGCACCGAGCACCAAGCACCGAGCGCGGAGTGCGGAGCGCGGAACCAAGGCGGCTGTTATGGCACTCACCACGATCACCCATGCCCAGGTCTTCGACGGGGAGAAGGCACTCGGCGTACAGACCGTGGTCATCGACGGCGGACGGATCGCGCGGGTCGGCGGTGACGTTCCCGAGGGAAGCGAGATCGTGGACGGCGGCGGCGCCACCCTGCTGCCGGGGCTCATCGACGCGCATGTCCACTCCGCGCCGGGTTCCCTGGCGCTCGCCCTCAGGTTCGGGGTGACGACCGAGTTGGAGATGCAGGGGATGAACACCCGGGAGAACCGGGGGCTCATCACCGAGGACGACACCGTCGCCGATGTCCGCTCCTCCGGGTTCGCCATCACCCCGCCCGGCGGCCACCCGAGCGAGCTGATGCCGGAAGGGTTCCGTCCGAAGTGGGAACTCCCGCCGGTGATGCCCCTGATGCCGTTCTCCACGACGCCCGAGGAAGCCGCCGCCTTCGTGCCCCAGCTCCTCGCCCGGGGGTCGGACTTCATCAAGTTCATGGTCGACGACGGCAGCGTCGAGGGGCACCCCGGGCTGCCCTCGCTCGACCAGGCCACCCTGAACGCCGGGGTGGCGGAGGCCAAGAAGTACGGGGCCCTGACCGTGGCCCACGCGCTCACCGTGGAAGCCACCGAGATGGCCGCCGAAGCGGGCGTCGACGGTGTCACCCATGTCTTCATGGACCGGCCGCACACCGCCGAGATCATCGGCATCATCAAGGACGCGGGGATGTTCGTCATCCCCTGCGTCACCCTCAACGCCTCGATGACGGGGATCACCGGCGCCGAACTCGCCGACGATCCCCGGGTCGCCGCCCGCCTCGACAGCGCCTGGGACCGGACCCTGCGCTCCAGCTACAACCGTTACCCGCAGGGCAGCCTCGACGACGTGCTCGACACCGTACGCGCCCTGGACGCCGCCGGTGTCGACCTGCTGGCCGGCACCGATGTCTCCATGCCCGAGACGTTCTTCGGGGGCCTGGCCCACGGAGCGAGCCTCCACCACGAACTGCGGTACCTCGTGGCGGCGGGCCTCACGCCCGTACGGGCCCTGCGCGCGGCGACGGCGACCACGGCCCGCCGCTTCCGCCTCGCCGACCGGGGCCGTATCGCGGAGGGGCTCCGCGCCGACCTCCTGCTGGTCGACGGCGACCCGACCAGCGACATCGGCGACACCCTCAACACGCGCGCCGTCTGGCGACGGGGGGCCCGGCTGGGGGCCTGACCGAGGGAGTGAGCGGCCCTCTTCTCTCTTCACCGGCCTCTCTCCACCGGCTTCTCTCCACCGGCTTCTCTCCACCGGCTCACCCCGCGCCGGTCCAGCGGCGATAGGCGGTCATGTCGACGTTGCCGCCACAGAGGACGGTGACCACATGGCGGCCGGCGAAGCGGTCGCGGTCTTCGAGGAGCGCGGCGACGCCGAGCGCGGCCGACGGCTCGACGACGAGGCCCGCATGGTCGAGGAGGAGCCGCATGGCGGCGACGATCGACGCCTCCCGGACCAGGACGGCGTCGTCGGCGACCAGGAGGAGATCGTCCAGGACGGCCGGGATGGGGTACCGGCCCGCGACGCCGTCGGCGATGGTGTCGGTCGCGTCGGTGGTGACGATACGGCGCCGGTGCCACGACCGGGTCAGCGCCGGGGCGCCCAGCGGCTGGACGCAGACCACTTCGATGTGGGGCGCCAGGTCCTTCATCACGTGTCCCACACCGGTGGCCAGCGCACCGCCGCCGAGCGCGAGCAGGACGGCGTCGAAGGGCGGTGAGGGATGCGAGGGATACGGTTGATGCGGGGGATGCGGGGGATGCAGGGGTTCCCGTGAGGGCAGCAGCTCCAGGCCGATGGTGGCCGCGCCCTCGCAGGTCTCGATGTCGAGGCTGTCCTCGACCAGCCGGATGCCGTCGTACCGCGCGATGGCCGCCGCCCGTTCGCGTGCCGCCTCGTGGTCGCCGTCGACCAGTTCCAGCCGGGCGCCCAGCGCGCGGATGGAGTCGAGCTTCGCCGGTGTCGCGCGGCGGGCGGCCACGACGGTCACGTCGAGCCCCCGGCGCCGCCCCGACCAGGCGAGGGCCTGGCCGAGGTTGCCCGCGCTGGCGCACACGACGGCGCGCGGCCCGTTCTCGTACGCCCCCTCCCCGGCCGACCAGTTCTCCCCCGCGAGCCGGTTCGCGATGACCTCGGTGCCACGGGCCTTGAAGCTCCGTACCGGATTCGCCGTTTCGAGCTTGACGCTCACCGCGCACCCCAGGGCGGGCTCCAGCGCCTCGCAGCGGTACAGCGGGGTGTCGAGGAAGACCGGGTCGATCACCCGGCGGGCCGCCCGGATCCGGGCGGTGTCGAGGCGCGTCCCGGGTACGCCACGGATCTCAGACACGGCACGGAAGCGTAGCGCCGGATCGGGAGGACCGGAACAGGAGAACCGGAGCAGGGGTGCAGGAGCAGAAGGGGCGGAGCAGGAGGGGCGGTAGGGCGGGAGAGGCGGTAGGGCGGGAGGGGATCGGGGCCTCTCGCCCTCAGGCGGGGCCCTTGGCCTCATACGGCCCTCATACGACCCCCATACGGCCCGTATGCGGCTCCCGGCCGTCAACCCAACGACGCGCTCGCCACCCGTAGTTCGTCCAGAGCCGCCAGCAGCAGCCCGGCCAGCTCGCCCTCCTCGGCCCGGCCGCCCTCCGACCAGGCGGCGAAGCCGCGTTTGAAGGCGAGGAGGCCCAGTTCGCTCGCGAGGGCCGCCGTCGGGTCCGGGACGCCGCGCGCGACCAGGGCCGCGGTCATCGCGGCCGCCAGGCTGACGCTCTTGAGGGCGTCGCGCTGCTGGAGTTCGGTGCTGGCGGCCACGGCCGCCTTCAGGCGGGGGGCCAGCTCACGGTTGAGGGGGCCCATCGCCGTCGACGCGCGTACGAGCCCGGCGGCGACCAGATCCAGCGGGCGGGCGTCGGCGGGCGCCTCCGCGATGCCCTCGGTCAGGAGCGCGCTCAGGGTCTCCTGGCCGGCCACCAGCAGCTCGCGCTTGTCGGGGAAGTACCGGAAGAAGGTGCTCTTGGTGACCCCGGCGCGCTCCGCGATCTGCGCGACCGTCGTGGCGTCGTAACCCTGCTCGGTGAAGAGGTCGACGGCGGCCACGACAAGGCGTTCGCGCGCTCCCGGTTCCCATCTCCCCATGGCCCCATCCTAAATGCGGCCTGCACGACACCCGAGGCCCGTACAGCCCACGCAGCCCGCACGGCGCCCGAGGCCTGCGGAACCCACGCGACCCACGCGACCCACACGGCCCGCACAGTCCACAGCACCCACGCACCCCACGTGCCTCATGTGCCCCATGTTCCCCATGTGCCCCACACATCCCATGCAGCGCGCGGGGCCCGCACACCCCACGGAGCCCGCCCAAGTGACGGGACACCTGTCCCATCACCCCGCTCACTCCTGTACGGTGAAGTGACGGGACAAAGGTCCCGTCACTTCACCGCCCCTGGAGGGCTCCATGCGTGTTTTCGTCACCGGCGGCACCGGTCTGATCGGCTCCGCCGTCCTCGCCGAACTGCTCGGCACCGGCCACACCGTCCTCGCTCTCGCCCGCTCCGACGCCTCGGCGAAGGCCGCCGAGGCGGCCGGGGCCGAGCCGCTGCGGGGCTCCCTCGCCGATCTGGAGACCCTGCGCACCGGCGCCGCCCGGACCGACGGGGTCGTCCATCTCGCCTTCCGCAACGACTTCAGCAGCCCCGAGGCCCTCGCGGACGCGGTCGCGGAGGAGAGCGCCGCCATCGCCGCCATCGGCGAGGAACTCGTCGGCAGCGACCGGCCGTTCGTCACCGTCTCGGGAACGCCCCACACCCCGGGACGCCCTTCCACCGAGGCCGACCCGGTGCCCACCGAGGGGCCGGTCGGCGGGCGCGGGCGGGCGGTCACCGGGGCCCTGGAGCTGGCCTCGCGCGGGGTCCGGAGTTCGGCCGTACGGCTGCCCCGCACCGTCCACCGCGAGGGCACCGGCGGGTTCGCGGGCCTGCTCACGAACATCGCGCGCGACAGCGGCGTCTCCGGCTACCCGGGCGACGGCACCCAGCGCTGGCCGGCCGTGCACGCGCTCGACGCGGCGGTCCTCTTCCGGCTCGCCCTGGAACGGGCCGAGGCCGGTACGTCCTGGCACGCCGTGGCCGACGAGGGGGACGCGGTGCGCGACATCGCGGAGGTCATCGGGGAACGGCTCGGGGTGCCGGTCGCGTCGGTGCCGACGGAGACGTACGGGCCCCTCGGCCCGATCTTCGCCGCCGACCAGCCCTCCTCCAGCGCCCACACCCGGCGGACCCTCGGCTGGGAGCCCCGGCACCCCGGCCTGCTGGCGGAGCTGGCGACCATCCGCCGCTGATCCGCCGCCCACCCCGCACCTGCCCCCTGCCCCTCTCCCTCGTTCCCCTCACCTGACCTGCGGAGACGGGGGATTGTCAGAGGCGGCTGGTAGAAAAATGAGGCCGGCCGGTCGTCCACGCATCCGTCCGCGTCCGTTCCGTCAGCGTGCTGGTGTGTCAGGAGTGTCAGGAGCCCCACCGTGTCGTACGTACGCCATGTCGAGCAGTTCCACGGGCTGCCCGCGTTCACCTACTCCCCCTATATCGAGCCCGGGGATCTGCCGGATCCCGGCTCCGTGGCCTGGCGGCTGCGGTGTCCCGAGGAGCCGTACGAGTCCGATTACGCGGGCCGGGTGGAGGAGTACTGGGCGCGCTTCGTCGCGTCGGTCGAGCTGGAGCGGGTGCGGGCGCTGATCTTCGGGGCCCCCTGGTGGGGGCCGGGCGGCGGCCTCCCGGACGAAGCACTCTTCGCCGTCGGCCCCCGGCTGACCGCCCTGGAGGCGCTCTTCCTGAGCGACCTGGAGGACGACGAGGCGATGATCTCCACGATCTTCCTGGGCGACCTCGCACCGTATCTGGAGGCCTTCCCCGCCCTGCGCGAGCTGGCCGTACGGGGCGGGGAGGGCCTGCGGTTCCCGGCGGCGGGCCATGGGGCGCTGCGGGCGCTGCGCGTCGAGTCGGGCGGGCTGCCCCCGGAGGCCGCGCGGCAGATCGCCGCCGCCGAACTCCCCTCGCTGGAGCGGCTGGAGCTCTGGCTCGGCGACGAGGAGTACGGCGGCGGGACCACGCCCGGGGATCTCGCCCCGCTGCTCAGGGGCGAGGGCAAGCCGGCCCTGCGTCACCTGGGCATCCAGAACAGCCCGGACCAGGACGCGTTCGCCGCCGCGCTGGCCGCCGCGCCGGTGGTGGCCCGGCTCGACTCGCTGAGCCTGTCCATGGGCGCGCTCACCGATACGGGCGCGGCGGCCCTGCTGGACGGCCGGCCCCTGGCCCACCTGCGGGAGCTGGACCTCTCGCACCACTTTCTGAGCCACGCCATGATGGTGCGCCTCTGGACCGAGCTGGAACCGGCCGGCGTACGGGTGGAGCTGGGCGCCCGGCGGGAGCCGGAGGAGTACGGGGAGGGCGAGGACGTCCCGGAGTGGGATGACGAGCCCGGCCGGTACATAGCCGTCGCCGAGTGACACCTCCGGGGCCCCTGTGCTCAGCGGCCCCGCTCCCGCATGACCCCCGCCCGGACCCCGGTCCCGCGTACGCCCGCCCGGTCCGCGTGATGCCCCTGCCCGTTCCGTGCAACGCCCGGCTCCACCCCACTTCCGAAGGGCCGCACCATGTTCGATCCGCCCGCGACCGAGGACCCGGACTCGCTCCGGATCGCCAGCCGCAACCTCAATGCCCGCTTCCCCTGGCTCCCCACGGACCAGCGGGTCCCGTACGGGCATGTGCTGAACGCCGCCGCCCAGCTCGGATGGCGCCCCGCCGATGTCGTCGCGCGCCTGACGGAGCTGGGGTACGCGGACATCGAGCCTCCGGGGACCCGGCTGCCCGAGGCCGTCGCCCCGGACGACATCCCCCTGCTCCGGGACGTGGGCGCGCGGTACACCCCGGCGTGGCTGGAGAGCGGCGGGCCGGTCGGCCTGCGCCAAGTCCTCGAAACGGCGGGGGTGTCGGACCGGGCCCCGGCGGAGGTGGCGCGGCGCCTGAGCGCCCTGGGGTACCGGCTCGGGACCGGCTCCGGCGGCGAGGGCGGAGAGGGCGGTGACGGTGGTACGTCGCTGCCCGAGACCCCGCACCGGGGTGACGTCGTCCTGATCAGCCTGCGGCGCGGCCGGAACGCGCAGTGGCTGGACTGGGGGGACGAGGTGCCCGCGTACCAGGTGCTGCGGGCGGCCCAGGAGCTGCGGTGCGCTCCGTACTCCGCCGCCACACGCCTGCGCGCCCTCGGCCTCCGGCTGCCGTACGCCCCCGCCCCCGAGGACGACGACATCCTCAGGACGCGGACCGGGCCCCCGGGCGGGAACGGGGACCCGGCCGACAGCGCGCGCCGGGCCGACGGCAACGACCATGGCAACGACCACGGCAACGGCAACGGCGACGGCTGGTGCTACGGGGCCCCGGCGGCGGGGCATGTGCTCGTCGTCGCGCGGGAGACCGGGCGCCCGGTGGCTGCCGTGCTGGCCCGGATGGCGGAGCTGGGCTGTGCGCTGCCCGTCGTACCGGACCCTGCGCAAGCCGATGACCTGGTCATCCTCAGCGAGCGGCTGGACGGCCGGGCCCCCTGGCTGGTGCCGAACACCGTGGTCGGGCTCTCCCCGCTCCATATCCTCCGCGCGGCCCTCGCGACCGGGCGGCCCCCGGCCGACATCGCCGGGCGGCTGACCGGGCTCGGCCACTGGGTGCACGAGAACGTCCGGCTGCCCGAGACCGCCGAAGCCGAGGACGTACGGCTGCTGGAGACGGTCGACCGCTCGTTCCTCGACACCGTGCACCTGGAGCACGTGCTGCGGAGCGCGAGCCTGACGGGGTGGAGTCCGGCGGAGGTCGCGGCACGGCTGACCGCGTTCGGCCACCGGCTCCCTGACGAGGTGGCGTACCCGGAGATACGCCCGGCCGGGGCTCGGCCGGCCCCCGGCCGGGGCTCGGCCGGCCCCCGGCCGGCCCATGACCCCATAGCTGACCCCATGACTGACCCCATAGCTGACCCCGTAACTGCCCCGTAGCTGCCCCCATAGCCCCGGGCCTGGAGGGACCACTCCCCCCTCCAACAGGCGAATGCACCCGATTCATGGTCTTCTGTCCGGGTGTCGCGGTCGGGGAAGCGCGACCAGGGATCGGAACCGAGACCAGGAAGAGTGCGATGAGCGACCCGGCGACGCCCGGGGCCGCCGGCGGGCGGCCCGGTACCTCCGATACGGACCCCGAGGTCCACCGCTGGTGGGGGCTCGCGGTCATCGCGATGGCCCAGCTCATGGTCGTGCTGGACGCCACCATCGTGAATATCGCCCTGCCCTCCGCCCAGCGCGAGCTGGGGCTGAGCAACGGCAACCGGCAGTGGGTGATCACCGCGTACACCCTCGCCTTCGGCGGTCTGCTGCTGCTCGGGGGCCGGATCGCCGACCGGGTCGGCCGTAAGCGCACCTTCATCGTCGGCCTCATCGGCTTCGCCGCCGCCTCCGCGCTGGGCGGCGCCGCCCAGAATCCGTCCATGCTCTTCGCGGCGCGCGCCCTCCAGGGCATGTTCGCCGCCGTGCTCGCGCCCTCCGCGCTCTCCCTGCTCACCACCACCTTCAGCGACGGCCGCGAGCGCGCGAAGGCGTTCGGCATCTACAGCGCCATCGCGGGCGGCGGGGCCGCGATCGGGCTGCTGCTGGGCGGCGTACTGACCGAGTTCCTGTCCTGGCGCTGGTGTCTGTACGTGAACGTGCCGATCGCGGTGCTCGCCGTCACCGGAGCGTTGACGCTGCTGCACGACCGGGCCGGGCACAAGGAGTCGCGCCTCGACATCCCGGGCGTCGTGCTCGGCTGCGGCGGGCTGGTCGCGCTGGTCTACGGATTCAGTGAGGCCGAGTCGTCGGGCTGGTCGTCGCCGCTGGTCATCGGGTTGCTCTGCGGCGCCGTGCTGATGCTGGCGGTGTTCGCGCGGTGGCAGACGCGCGCGCCGAGCCCGCTGCTGCCGCCGCATGTCATCCGGAACCGCAACCGGGGCGGGGCGGTGCTCACGATGTGCCTGACGACGATCGGCATGTTCGGGCTGTTTCTGTTCATGACGTTCTTCCTCCAGAACGTGCTCGGTTACTCGCCGCTCAGAACGGGGCTGGCCTTCCTGCCCATGAGCACGGTGATCGTCCTCGGGTCGACGCAGATCGCCGCCCGGCTGCTCCCCTCCGTACCGCCGCGCCTGCTCATGGGCCCGGGGCTGCTGCTCGCCGCGGGCGGCCTTTTCAGCCTCACGTTCATCGACACGCACTCCAGCTACCTGGGCCATATCCTCCCCGGCACGCTGCTGCTCGGCCTCGGGATGGGGCTGACGTTCCTGCCCGTCATGTCGGTCGCCACGGCCGGGGTGGCGCCGAAGGACTCCGGGGTGACCTCAGCGACCGTCAACACGGCGCAGCAGGTCGGCGGCTCCATCGGTACGTCGCTGCTGAACACGGTGGCGACCACCAGCACCACCGCGTACCTGACCGACCGCCTGGCCCGGGCGTCGGCCACCGGCACACTCACCCCGGCGCAGCGGACGGCCCTGGTGAACACCGGCACGGTCCACGGCTTCACCGTCGCCATCGGCTGGGCGGCCCTGATCCTGGTGGCGGCGTCGCTCCTGGCCATGACCCTGGTCACGGCACGCGCCCCGAGCCGGGGCGAGCGGACGGCACCGGAGTCCGTCCCCACATGAGCGCCTTGCCACCGGGGGCTCCCGCCTCCCCGGTGGCCGTACCCGGCCGGGTCAGCCGCCCCGGGTCAGCCGGGCCGGGTCAGCCGGGCCGGGTCAGCCGCCCGTGCCGAGGTTCTTCAGGGCGTCATCGGTGAGGCGGTACACGGTCCAGCCGTCCTGAGGGCGGGCGCCCAGGGAGCGGTAGAAGGCGATCGACGGTTCGTTCCAGTCGAGAACGGACCACTCCAGGCGCTGGTAGCCGCGTTCCACACAGATACGGGCCAGTTCGGTCAGCAGGGCCTTGCCATGACCCGCCCCCCGGCTGGTGGGGCGTACATACAGGTCCTCCAGATATACGCCGTGGACACCGCGCCAGGTGGAGAAGGCGAGGAACCAGAGGGCGAACCCGACCGGGTCCCCGTTCTCGTCCTCGGCCACGTGCCCGAAAACGGCGGGACGCTCCCCGAAAAGGGCCTCGTGAAGCTGCTCCTCGGTCGCCCGCGCCTCGTGCAGGGCCTTCTCGTACTCGGCCAGCTCCCGGATCATCGCGTGGATCACGGGTACGTCGGCGGGGGTCGCGGTACGGATCATCCCGCCAGCATGCCCGCTTCCCCCGTCAGCGCGCCAGCAGTGCCCGGGCGATGGATGTCTGTGGGGGCGTGGGCGCGCACCAGGAGCGTGCCCAGAAGTCCCGGTTCCGGGGCCTGGAGGACCTGGGCGTCGATGTCGGTGAAGCCGTGCCTCTTGAGGATGTCGGCCCACGTCTCGGGGGCGTACTGCCAACGAAGTACGGTCAGTTCGCGCTCGCGGCCTTCGAGCCACCTGCCCCGCATCTGCTGAGGTCCGTAGGAACCGGCGGCTGGTTCGGCCTGCGAGAACGCGAAGACCCCGCCGGGAGCCAGGCGCTTGAAGACGCACGGCAACAGGTCTTCGGGGTCCGTGAACCACATGGCCCCCCATACCGAATAGATCGCGTCGTACTGGGCAGAGGTCGACGCGAGGTAGGCGCATGCCTCGCCCTGGACGAAGGAGAGCCCGGGGACCTCCTTCCACCAGGCACGAGCGCGTTCGACCTGGACCGGGGAGAAGTCGACACCGGTCACCTCACCACCCTGGCGGGCCAGGTGGGCTGCCTCCTTGCCCTGCGCCGGCCCGAGTTCCAGCGCATGGCGAGGGTGGCCGAGGACTTCGGCCCCGGGGCCGTGCCCGGGGTACTGCGTCCAGTCGAACCGTTCGGCCTGCGGAGCCGGCTGGACGCCCTCCCCCTTGAAGGGCTTGTACGTGTCCCAGTATTCGGCCGGTGTCATGGGCGCGTGGGGCATGAAGCTCCTCGGGAGGGTGGAGTGACCGGTGTCCGTGGAGCTGGACACCGTACCGGCGCTCCCTCCCGCACGTCCCCGAATGACACCACCTCACCGGATGCGCACGCGAAGGGCCCGGAAGCGTTCGTGACGCCCCCGGGCCCGACCGGTTCGGATCAGTGGCAGTTCGCCCCCGGACTGCACGGCCCGCACTTGCCGTAGTCCCGCTCCCAGAGCTTCCAGTCCACGGCGAAGCCCGCGTCCGCGATGATCTGAGCAGTGCGTTCCACCGAGCCGTCGTGCTTGAACTCGATCTCCGGGATGTGCTCCAGGAACTTGCCGTCGAAGTGCTCGGCGCAGAACTCGCGGTAGTTCTTCGTGTCCAGGATGAAGACGTGGACCGCCAGGTCGACCAGGCGGCCACAGCACATCTCCAGACCCTGACCCCACTTCTCCATGGCCGTGATCAGATACGAGACCGCCGCGCCGAACAGCCGGTCGGCCATCACCTCGTCCACCGGATGATCCCGCATCAGGAGCCGGATCTCCCGGTCCCACACCTCGCGCTTCACATAGTCCCGGGAGTCTCGGACCTTGGTCTCTGCCGCTGCCGTCATGCTGTCCTCCGTCGTGTCGTCGTGGGCTCTGTGCCCCGAGCGGGCCCGTATTCGTACGACACCACTGGCTGACGGCCGGCAGTGGTCAACAACCCAACCATGCATGCCTTTTGCAGGTTCTGCACGCGCCGTCGACGCCCCTTCGCACGCTCGCTACCGTTGAGGCCCGGCCCCGGCGACGGGGTCTCCCCTGATCGAGCGGGACCGAGAGCTCGGGGAAGGGCGACGCGATGCGCACCGTGGACCCGCTGTGGAACTCCGTCCAGGCCCGTACGCTCGTCGCCCGCCAGGACCCCGGCGGGCTCATCCGCATGGGCCGAGTCGGCCGAGGATGGCGGCAAGCCGACCTCGGGAGACGCCTGGGCTGCTCCGCCTCCACTGTCTCCCGGATGGAGCAGCGCGGCAGCCGAACCACTGACCTGCGCCTCCTGCGTCAGGCTGCCCATGAGGTCGGTGTGCCACCGCAGGTCTTGAGTGCGGCACTCGGATTGAACATGCTCCAAGCCACTAGAGTGACGGCCGATGGTCCACGTTGCGCCAAGGAGGACCCTATGCGCCGCCGGACACTGCTCGCGGCCGCCGGGCTCGCGGCCCCCGCCCAGCTTCTCGCCGGCGTGGACGACGCCTTGGCGATCACGCCCGCCCCCACGGGTTCGGCCGTACCGCTTGACACCCGCCTCGCACGGGCACGCTCCCTCTTCGACGCGGGCAGGCACACTGATCTCCTCGAATCGCTGCCGGGGCTTCTCGCCGACGCCCACGACGCCGCCCGGTCCCGGAGCGACCTCGCACACGCCCGCCTCTCGTCGTGCTACAGCCTGGCCGCCCGGCTCCTGGTCAAGATCGGCCGCTACGACCGGGCCCGCCTCACCGCGGACCGAGCCACCGTCTACGCGGAACTCTCCGGCTCTTCACCGACCGCCGCCGCTGCCGCCCGGGAACTGAGCATCGTCCTGCGCCACCAGGACCAGCCCGACGCCGCCCAGCGTCTGATCCTGAGCGCCGCCGCCAAAGTCGAATCCACGGGGCTGACGACCCCCACTCAGTCGGCCACGTACGCGCAAATGCTCTGTACCACCTCGTACACGGCAGCACGGGCCGGCGACCGGGATCAGGCGCTGGCCATGATCCGCGAGGCATCCCGAGCCGCGCGCAAGATCCCGTGGCAAGTCCCTGCGGGCAGGCCGTTCCCCATCACCCCGGCAGCCGTCCATCTCTACGAGGTCGGTGTTCACTGGGCGTTGGGAGACGCCGGAGCCGCCCTCCAGGCAGGCCGAGCACTGCATCCGGACCAGTTCCCGACCGCCGAACGCAAGGGACGGATGCACACTGATCTCGGCCGTGCATGGTGGCAGTGGGGCAAACCCGAGCAGACAGCCGGCGCGCTGCTTTCCGCCCTGCGGGTCTCCCCCGGAGAGGTCCGCGACCGCCCGGCCATCCGGCAGATCGTCAGTGACCTCTCCATGCGGCACTCGCGGGTGAGCGGGGTCCGCGAGCTGGCCGCAGCGACGGGTGTACGCATCTGACTGGCGGCCGTCTCAGTGAGACGGCCGACGGGGGCTGCGCCCGCTTCCCCCCGTCAGCGCGCCAGCAGGGCTTGGGCGATGGATGTCTCCACGGGGAGTTGTACGGCCCCGGCGTTCTTGTCGCGTAGGCGCCAGAGGAGGTTCTGGAGGACGCGGCCCAGGGTCCAGGCTCTGGCCGCTTCCCGGTCCAGGGCCAGGGTCTCCGTCATCAGGTCGAAGCGCCAGAGGGTGTCGTCGGGGTCGAAGCGGTTGCGCAGTGCGGGGAGGAGTTCGAAGCCCGGGTGGCCCGCGAGGGGTTTCGGGTCGATGGCCAGCCAGGGGGCGCGGTCGGCCGCGAGGACGTTCTCGAAGTGCAGGTCCCAGTGGAGCAGCCGTTCCCCCGGGTCGTCCGCGACCTCCCGCAGCGCCGCCGCGCAGGTCAGGAGCAGCCGCCGCTCGGGGCCCGGCGGTACGGCCGCCGCGCGGGCCGGGGTCTCGGCCAGCAGACGCCGGGCGATGTCTCCGAGACCGCGCAGCCCGGCCGGGGCGGGCACCGCGCCGAGCCGCGCGAGGAGCCCGGCGAGGACGGGGAGGGCGGCGCGCGGCTCCAGGGCGTTCAGGTCGCGGGGGCGCAGACGTTCCAGGAGGAGGGCGGCTATGGCGGGGGCGGGGGCCGCAGCGGAAGTGAGGGCGGCGGTGGGGGCGGGGTTCCTGTTCTGTGTGGGGCTCGTTTTCTGTGCGGGGGGCGTGTCTGTCTCGGGGGGCGCTTCCGTTTCGTAGCGGAGGAGGCGTACGGCGCCCTGGCCGGCCCAGGCGCGGAGGGCCAGCGGTTCTCCGGTGGTCTCCTCGTCCACCTCCTGGAGCTTGAGCATCGCGGGGGTGCCCGTCGCGTCCTCCACCGGGAGCACCAGCGCGCATCTGCCGCTCAGCGAAGGGCCGTCGACCCGCAGCTCCCAGCGGTCCAGCAGGTCCGCCGCGCGGGCCGGCAGGGCCGCGAGGAAGGCCCGGCCGCCGGGGTCGTTCTCGTTCGACCGGGTACGCGCGAACTCCCTCGGAATGTCGATCACGGCTCCGATCCTAGGACCGTGGGTGAATCGCCCCATGCGCCGCTTCCTCCACAGGGTCCACCTGCTCCGTACGGTCCGCGCCTGGGTCGGCCGTGCTCCGGGCACCTATCTCTGGCTGGCCGCGCTCTTCGTCACGACTGTCGCGCTGCACCGGATGTCGCCCGCGTTCGAGGAGCACTTCCTGCGCCAGCGCTCCACCAATATCCACGAGCTGTCCACGGACCCGCTGCGCGTCCTCGTCTCCAGCGCGTTCTGGATCGACGGCGGCACCTGGCTGCCGTATGCCGTCCTCTACACCGTCTTCCACGCCCCGGCCGAGCGGTGGCTCGGGACGCCGCGCTGGCTCGGGGTCGTCGTGCTCGCGCATGTCGGCGCGACGCTGATCAGCGAGGGGGTGCTGGCCTGGGCGGTACGGACCGGGCACGCGCCGCAGGCGGCGGTCGACACGCTGGACATCGGGGTGAGTTACGCGCTGGCCGGGGTGGCCGCCGTCCTCACGTACCGGATTCCGCGCCCCTGGCACCTGCCGTATCTCGGCGCGGTCCTGATCTTCTTCGGTACGCCGCTGGTCATCGGGCGGAGTTTCACCGATCTGGGGCACTTCGCGGCCGTGGTCATCGGCCTCGGCTGCTATCCGCTGACGCGCGGGGCCGGGAAAAACGGAGGAAGCGGAGGAAGAAGAAGCAGAAGAAACAGAGGAAGTGGAGGAAGCGGAGGGGAAAAGGATGTCCTGACGGATCGCCAACTCCGACTACCCTGAACGATCTTATGACCTTGTGGTTCTCGGTAAGTCGGATACCCGGAACATCGGATAATGGAGTGACAGCATGAACGCGGGTCGCACAGCGACGATGCAGCAGCCGGCGCCCGTACGGGCCGGACACCGGCTGGAGCTGGAGATCGCCCGCACCGCCACCGCGGTCTTCGCCGCCAAGGGGGTGGAACGTACCTCCCTCACCGACATAGCGGACGCGGCCGGGATACCGACCAGCCTGCTGTGGGACCGCTTCGCGGCCAAGGAGGACTGCCTCGTGCCGCTCTTCTCGTACGCCACGGAGCGGATCGCCCGGCGGATGGACTCCTGGTCGATGGACCGTCCGCTGATCGACGCGTTCGACGCGTACGAGACCTTCGGGACCGAGGGCGGCGACGGCGGCAACTGGCTGGTGCCGGCGGGCAGCGACGGCGCGGAGCGGCTGGACGCCGCGCTCGACGCGCTGCGGCTGGCGCGCGACGAACCCGTCGTGCACGCGGTCTGGCTCCGCGAGAGCTTCGCGGCGCTGCCGCTGGTCGCGAGCGCGATCGCGGCGCGCGCGGGGCGTTCGCGGCCCGACCTGGACGCGACGGTGCAGGCGGGGATGTTGCTCTCGGCGCTCCAGCTCGCGCTGCGCGAGTACGCGTGGACGCCCCCGGAGGCCCGCCACGCCGACCTCCCGGACACGCTGCTCGAAGCGGTACGGATCGCGATGCGGGGCCTGCCGGCCTGACGGGAGCGGGCGGGGTGGGAGTGGCTCGGGCCCGGTCCTTCCGGAGCCGGGCCCGAGGCGTTCAGCGACGGGTCGGAGGTGTTCGGCGACGGGTCGGAGGTGTTCGGCGACGGGTCGGAGGTGTTCGGCGTCGGGTCAGAGGGCGGAGGCAGCGGTGTGCAGGTTCTTCGCGGCCAGGGCCAGGCCCTCGGTCTGCGAGTACGCCGCGTCCTCGTGCTCGATGTTGACGGCCATGTCGGGGTCGATCTCGGCGAGGGCGCGCAGGAACTCCGTCCAGAAGGGGATGCCGTTGCCGAGGCCGACGGCGACGAACTTCCAGGCGGGGTTCTCCGGCCAGGCGCCGCACCAGAAGCCGTACCCCGTGGGCACCTTGCCCTCGGCGTCGGCGGGCACCCGCGTGAACGAGGTGTCCAGTACGCCGCGGATGTCGACGCCGGGGCAGAGCGTGGCGTCCTTCGCGGCGGCGTGGAAGACCAGCGGGCCGAGCCACTTGACGGAGGCGACGATGTCCATGCCCTGCCACATCAGATGGGAGGGGTCCATCTCGGCGCCGACGTTGGTCAGGGCGCCCTCGTCGACCAGCCTCTTGAGGGTGACGGGCGAGAAGACGACGTTGTGCGGGTGCATCTCGATGGCGACCCGGACGCCGTTCTCCCGGGCGAGGGCGTCGATCTCCTTCCAGAACGCGACGGCGACGCCCCACTGGTAGTCGAGGACGTCCAGGTAGACGCCGTCCCAGGGGTTGACGACCCAGGAGGGGTACGCGGCACCGGGGTCCGAGCCCGGGGTGCCGGACATGGTGACGACGTGCCTCACCCCGAGCAGGCCGGCCAGCCGGATGGTCCGGCGCAGGTCGTCGGCGTGCTTCGGGCCGACGCCCGGGAGCGGGTTGAGCGGGTTGCCGTTGCAGTTCAGGCCGGTCAGCTCCATCCCCCGGTCGGCGAAGACGGCGAGGTACTCCTCGCGGGCCGTGGCGGAGGACAGCAGCAGGTCGACCGGGCAGTGCGGGGAGGGGATGAAGCCGCCGGTGTTGACCTCCACGGAGGTCAGCCCGTTCGCCTTGAGGATGTCGAGTGCCTCGGTGAGGGTGCGGTCGTGGAGACAGGCGGTGTAGGCGCCGAGCTTGAGTGACATGGGGCCGGGTCTTCCCTTCGGTGGCCGGTCGGTTGGGTTGGGGTGGGTTGGTTGGGGTGGGTTGGTTGGGGTGGGCTTCGGTGGGGTTGAGGCGGGTGGGGGGTGAGGCCGGTGGAGGTGAGCTCGGTGGGGGTGAGCTCGGTGGGGGCGGGGTGCGAGGGGGTCAGGCGGTGGGCGGGACCGTTACGGCGGCGCCGTTCCGCCGCGACGAGTCGACGACGGCCTGGATGATCTCCATGGTCCGCAGGGCGTCGGCGAAGGTGGCGCAGGGCGGCAGCGGATCGGCGGCGCCCGCGACCTGGTCGAGGAAGGCGCGCGCCTGGTAGACGAAGTTGTCGGCGTTGGCGGCACCGACCCCGGGTGCCTCCATCGGGACACCGCCAGCGAAGTACGGCAGGTCCGGACCGGCGATGAGCTGACGGGCGCCGCGCGTGCGGGCCTCCGGCTGGGCGTCGTCGAAGAGGTATTCGGCGGGCCGGTGCTGGTCGAAGGCGGCCCGCCCGGCCACGCCCAGCACATCGAAGGCGAGCCCGTTCGGCAGCCCGAACCCGGTGCGCGTCACCGAGAACGTACCGACGAGGCCCGACGCGAAGCGGGCGGTGAAGGAGGCGGTGTCCTCGTTCTCGACCTCGCCGTACTCGTCGGAGACGGGCGCCGCGTTGTGCCCGACGACCGCGCCCAGCGGCAGCGGGCGCTTGGCGATCTGCGTCGACAGCGACGCTCCGGACACCGAGACGATGGGCCCGGCGACGTACTCGGCGGCGTCGATGATGTGGGAGCCGACGTCACCGAGCGCACCGGAGCCGGGACCGCCCTTGAAACGCCAGCTCAGCGGCGACTTCGGGTCGGTCGCGTAGTCGCACCAGTACCGGCCGCCGAACAGGGTGAGGGCGCCCAGCTCGCCACGGTGTACGTGCTCGCGGATCGCGGCGATGGCCGGGGCCCGCCGGAAGGTGTAGCCGACGGCCGTCACGGTGTCGGCGCCCCGCTCCAACTCGGCCATGGCCCGGGCGTCTTCGAGGGATCCGGCGAGCGGCTTCTCGCAGAGGACGTGCTTGCCCGCGGCGACCAGGGCCTCGGCGATCGGCCGGTGCAGCGCGTTGCCGACGACGATGCTGACGGCGTCGATCGTCGGGTCCTCGGCGACCGCCTCCCAGCTCGGCAGCGCCTTCTCGAAGCCGTAGCGGCGGGCGGCGTCCTCACCGAGCGCGATGTTGGCGTCGGCGATCGCGGCCAGCCGCACCGGCGGCAGCCCGGCCCCGAAGACGGTGTTGACGTTGCGGTATCCGGCGGCATGGCTGCGGCCGGCCATACCGGCCCCGATCACCGCGACGGAGAGGGGCTTGGCGGGTGCGGTGGAGGTGGTGGAGGTGGCGGGCGTGCTGGATGCGCTGGATGCGCTCATGGCGGTGCCTTTCGGGGGTCGGGGGATCAGGCCGTGTACGGGCGTACGGAGGTACGGGAAGTACGGGCGTACGGAGGTACGGGAAGTACGGGCGTACGGAGGCACGGGAAGTACGGGCGTACGGAGGTACGGGAAGTACGGGCGTACGGAGGTACGGGCGTACTGGTGCGGGGGGTACGAGCTCGCTGTTGCGGGGCGTACGGCCGTACTGGTGCAGGGCGTACGGGCGTACTGGTCGCCCTCGTCAGCGCGTGCCCTTCACCGCGAACTCCGCGATCCGGGCGACGTTGGACTTGTCGACGAAGGCCGGGCCGGTCAGCACGGGCTGCTCGCCGCCGCCGCTGAAGTTGCCGTTGGTCCGGTACAGCCACAGCGCGTCGACGGCGAGGTATCCCTGGAGGTAGGGCTGCTGGTCGACGGCGAACTGGATGGCGCCGCTCTTGATCCCGGAGACGAGTTCCTTGTTGAGGTCGAAGGTGGCCACCTTCGCCTTTCCGCCCGCCTCCGCCACCGACTCCACGGCCGTCAGCGCGAACGGGGCGCCGAGCGTGACGACTTCGTCGATGGAGGGGTCCTGCTTGAGTTTGGCCGTGATGGTCGACTTCACCGACGGCATGTCGGTGCCGTTGACGTAGAGGGTGTCGGTCGTGCCGCCGAACCCCTTCTTCACGCCGGCGCACCGCTGTTCGAGGTTGACGTCCCCCTGGGTCTGGATGACACAGAGGGTGTGCTCGGCACCGGTGCCGTTGAGCTTGGTGCCCAGCGCCTGTCCGGAGACCGACTCGTCCTGGCCGAAGAACGACAGCAGGCCCTGCCCCTTCCACTCGTCCAGGCCGGCGTTGAGGCCGACGACCGGGATCCCGGCCTTCTCCGCCTTGGCGACCACCGCCTTCAGGGCGTCGGGCTTGGCGAGGGTGACGGCGATGCCGTCGACCTTCTGGTCGATCGCGTTCTGCACCAGGTTCGCCTGGTCGCCCGCGTTCTCGTCGCTGGAGTAGATCAGCTCGATGTTGTCCTTGGCGGCAGCGGCTTGGGCGCCCTTGCGGATGGTGTCCCAGAACGTGTCCCCGGCGGGGGCGTGGGTGACCATCGCGACCGTCATACGGGGGGTGCCGGCCTTGCCTGCGGAGACGTCGCCCGCGGTTTCCTCGGCCTTCTTCCCGCCCTGGGCGCTGGAACAGCCCGCCAGGGTCAGGGCGGCGACAGCGGCCACGGCGGTTATGGCCAGGGGTGTGCGGTTCATGGCGTATGCACCTCGCTGTGCAACGGGAGGGAGAGGGAGGACGGGTGGGGGAGGGGGAGGGGGATGAAGGGAGCGTCCCCGAGTTGGATCATTAGAACAACAGGACAATTTCAAGCGCTTTAAGTCCTGGTACTATCGGCCCCGTCTCGTGGGAGTGTCAAGGGTGTCGTACGAGGCGATGTGCCCCGGGGAGGCAGGCATGGGCGGAGCCGGGACGGGCGAGGCGGAGACGGGCGAAGCCGGGACGGACGGGGGCGGCGCAAGCGGGGCCGCGTACCGAAAGCCCCGGAACGGGGCGCCGAAGCGGCCCCGGCTGGAAGACGTCGCCGCCCGCGTGGGTGTCTCCACGGCCTCGGTCTCGCTGGTGCTCCGTGGCGTGCCGGGGCCGAGCGAGCGGACCCGGCAGCGGGTGCTGCGGGCCGCGGCCGACCTCGGCTACCGCGTCGACCGCACCGCCAGCACGCTCGCCAGCAGGCGCAGCCGGCTGCTCGGGGTCATGGTCGACATCCACAGCCCGTTCCACGCCGACCTGGTCGAGCATCTGCACAGCGCGGCCGAGGAGGTCGGCTACGACCTCGTCCTGAGCACCCTCACCCGCACCCGGGGCGAAGAGGTCGCGGTGGAGACCCTGCTGGCCTTCCGCAGCGAGGCGCTCATCCTGCTCGGTCCGACCATGGCCGCCGACGCGCTCGCCGCGCTCGACGGCAGAGCCCCCGTCATCGCGGTCGGCCGCCGGATCTCCGACGCCGCCGCGCTGGATGTCGTCCGTACGGCGGACGACGACGGCGTGGGCCAGATCGTCGGTCACCTCGTGGGGCTCGGGCACCGCGAGATCGCGTACGTCGACGGCGGCAAGGGGGGCATCGCCGCCGACCGGCGCCGTGGCTACCGTACGGCCATGCGCCGCCACGGCCTCGGCGAGCACATCCGGATCCTGGCGGGCGACAAGACCGAGGCGTCCGGTGAACGCGCCGTCCGCCAGGTCCTCAACAGCCCCCGGCAGGTCCCCAACGGCCCTCGGCAGGTCCCCAACGGCCCCGAGCAGGTCCTCGACAGCCCCCGGCTGCCCACCGCGATCGTCGCGTTCAACGACCAGTGCGCCATCGGCGTCCTCACCGCCCTCGCGCGCGCGGGTCTCGCCGTCCCCGGCGCCGTGTCCGTGGCCGGGTACGACGACGACAAGCTCTCCCGGCTGAGCAGCTTCAACCTGACCACCGTCAGCCAGAACGCCCGGGAGCAGGCCCGGCACGCGGTGACCGCCGCCGTCGAACGCCTCGACCACGGCCGTACCGAGCCCCGGGAAGTCGTCCTCACCCCGCACCTGGTCGTACGCGGTACGACGGCCGCGCCCGCGTGAGTTCCGGGGCAGCCGGCCGGTCAGCCGGGGGCAGCCGATCGGTCAGCCGGTGACAACCGGTCCGTCAGCGGGTGACAGCCGGTCCGTCGGCCGGTGACGGCCGGGGGCAGCCGTCCCCACGGGTACCCGGAACGGTGGCGTCAGCCGCCGGGCGCCCGGAGACCGTCGAGAAGGACGGTCAGCACAGGGCTGTGGTCGTCGTGGCGGTCACGGTCGTCCCGTGCGGGATCGGCCTCAAGTCCCAGTACGCAGCCCGGTACCGCCGCCGCCACCGCCACCACCCCCGTCATCCGCAGCACGTCCTGCCAGGCGAGATCCCGGCGCAGCACCCCCCTGTCCTGGGCGCCGGTGATGACCCTCCGGGTGAGGGCGAGGAGTTCCCCGCGCTGCTCGGCGATGGCGGGGCCGCCGTGTTCGCCGAGGAGGCCGGAGAGGCCCGCGTTCTGCGCGGTGCGCGTGGCCAGGCCGGTGAACAGGAGGGCGAAGCCCTCCCAGGCGTCGTCGCACTCCAGGGCCTGGTGCGCGGTGGCGGTCAGTTCGGTGAGGATGTCGCCCAGTACGGCCGCCATGAGCTGGTCGCGTTCGGGGTAGCGGCGGTAGACGGTGCCCACGCCGACACCGGCCTCCCGCGCGATCTCGTGGTAGCTCACGCCGAGTCCGTGCGTCGCGACGGCGCGGCGCGCCGCCGCGAGGACGCGAGCGGCGTTGCGCCGCGCGTCGACGCGGAGGGGCGCCGCCGGTGTCGCCGTCACGGACGTCGCCGTCGTCACGGACGTCGCCGCCTCCGCCTCCGCACGCACACCTGCACGCACGCCCTCACCCTCACCCTCGCGCTCGGCCTTCATGCCCTCACCCTACCCGGAAGCGGACAACACCTGTCCGCTTCCGGGTACACTCCGAGAGACAGAAACGGACACACCCTGTCCGCTTAGCTCTCGTTGAAGCTCTCGCGAGGACGCGAGGAGAGGAGAGGTGGGGAACATGGCACCCCCGAACGCCACCACCAGAACCACCGGGACCACCGGGACCACCGGAACCGCCGTCGTCACCGGCGGCAGCGAGGGCCTGGGTCTGGCCATCGCCGACGCCTTGGCCCGCGACGGCGCCGACCTGGTCCTCATCGCCCGTAACGCCGACAGACTCCGGGCCGCCGCCGGGGAACTGGCGCGTCACGGCACCGCCGTACGGACGGTCCCGGCCGACCTCTCCGCGCCCGACGCCCCCGCCCGTATCGCCGCGCAGGTCGGAGCGGTGACCGACCGGGTCGACACCCTGGTCAACAACGTCGGCACCGCCCATTTCGCCTCGCTGGCCGAGACCACCGCCGACGCGATGAACACCATGTGGCACCTGAACGTCCAGGTGCCACTGCTGCTGAGCCGGGAGCTGCTGCCCGCCCTCCTGAACGCGCGCGGGAACATCATCAACATCAGCAGTTACTGGGCCCACAAGATGACCGAGGGACGCCACTCGGCCGCGTATTCCGCCACCCGTGGAGCGCTCAACTCCATGACTCTGGCCCTCGCCAACGAACTGGGCCCGCAGAGAGTCCGCGTGAACGCCATCGCCCCCGGCGCGGTCCGCACCCCCACGTACGAACGCGCCTACCTCGCCCCCATGACGGCCGAGCAGCGCGCGGCCCATGACCGGCGCGTCGAGCACACCTATCCCCTGGGGCGCCTGGGCACCGCCGACGACATCGCCGCCGCTGCCGCGTATCTGGCCTCGGCGGAGTGGACGACCGGCACCATCCTCACCGTCGACGGCGGGCTCACCGTCAGGTGAGGGCGGCCGAGTTCTCCGCCGCCCAGCGCCGGAACGCCTGCCCCCAGGGCCCCGGTGAGCCGTTCGGGATCGCATCCCGGCCATACACCCCACTCACCCGCACCGGGGCCGATATGATCCAGTGTTGACCATTGCTTTGGGCAGCTCACACCGGAGGACGCCCCCATGTTTGACGCGTTGAAGGACCTGAAGAACAAGGCCACGGATCTCGCGAGCGAGCACGGCGAGGTGATCGGGACCGGTCTGGAGAAGGTCGCCGACGTCATCGACGACAAGACCGACGGCAAGTACAGCGAGCACCTCGACACCGGGGTCGACAAGGCGAAGGACTTCCTCGGCGGGCTCCAGGAGAAGAAGTCCGACGACTGAGTCGGACGGCTGAGTCGGACGGCTGAGTCGGACGCACGAGTCGGACGCACGAGTCCGACGCACGAGTCCGACGACTGAGTCCGACGACTGAGAGCGCCCCTTCAGCACCCCTTCAGCACCCCCGCAGTCCCCCGCATCCCCCCGCACTCCCCGCCGGCGCCCTCACCTGCCCCGGACTCGAAAGCCCGTACAGCGTCCCCAGGAATTGCAAAGTTCTGCAATTGCCTACATGCTGTACGGGCTGTGTCCGCTGCCGTGAGGGCAGTGCGGCTGAAGGGAGGGCGAGGGTTCCGTGGGAGTACCGCTGTACGAGGCGAAGGCCGAGTTCTTCCGGATGCTCGGGCATCCGGTGCGCATCCGGGTCCTGGAGCTGCTCCAGGACGGCCCGATGCCGGTACGGGAGCTGCTCGCCGCGATCGAGATCGAACCCTCCGCGCTCTCCCAGCAATTGGCCGTGCTGCGCCGCTCCGGGATCGTCACCTCCAGCCGCGAGGGGGCGACCGTCGTCTACGAGCTGGCCGGCGGGGATGTCGCCGAACTCCTGCGCTCGGCGCGGCGGATCCTGACCGAACTGCTGGCCGGGCAGCACCAACTCCTCCAGGAGCTGCGGGAAGCCGAGGTCCCGGCGCGGTGAGCCGCCGCATCGCACCGCTGCCGCACCGGCATGTGCTGACCCTGCCGGCCATGCCCGCGGCCGTACGGACGGCGCGCGAGACCACGCAGCAGCTCCTCGCCGAGTGGGGCATCAGCCCGCGCCACCCGGCAGTCGACCCGGCGCTGCTGATCCTGAGCGAACTGGTCACCAACAGCGTCCGGCACGCCGCCGCGCTCTCCCCCAACGTGACCGTCAGTTACGCGGCCGGCCACGACACCCTCGTCTTCGCGGTCCACGACCGCCACCCCTACCGCCCGCACCTCCCGGCCCCTCCGGCGGCGGCCACCGTCCGGGACGGGGCGAAGGGGCTGGCCACCGTCATGGAACTCACGGCCGGTCTCGCGGGCACGGCGGTCGTCCACGAGGACGGCGACGGCGGCGGCAAGAGCATCTGCATCACGCTCCCTCTCTGAGCACTGACCCTCCGTCACTTTCGACGTTGGCTTCGGCTCCGGCTTCGGTTCCGGCTCCGGCTCCGGCGTCCGCCACGACGCGCCCGCCGACCTCGACCCATCCCCCGGCGGCGGCCCGGACCAGGATCTCGGAGCCCGCGCCCTGACGGATCCGCAGGTCACGGCCGAGTTCCCCGGCGAGCAGCAGCGCCGCGGCGCCGGTCGCCTCGTCCTCCGCGATGGCGTCGCCGCGCCGGGGGAAGCCCCGTGCGCGTACGGTGCCCGCGGTCTCGTCGGCCCAGGCCCAGGCGTACAGCCAGCCCTCGCCCGGCGGCGGGGCGGGCAGCGCGTCGACCTCCTCGGGGGACCCGTACCGCCGCGTACGCTTGCCCGCCACCCACTCCGGCCGCCCCCGGATCCAGGTGAACTCCCCCGCACCCTCCTCGACTCCCCCGGCCCCCTCCACCCAGGTGGCCACCTCCCCCGCCACCGTCCGCAGCACCTCCACCGGGGCCCCGCGCCGCCGCAGCAGCCAGGCGGTGCCGATCAGGGGGTAGCCGGCGAAGGGGAGCCGTACGCTCGGGGTGTAGATGTCCACCTCGCCCCGGGCGGCGTCGTCCACGAACACGGTCTCGGAGTAGCCGAGCCGGCGCGCCACCTCCTGCCGTGCCGGGCGCCCGGGCACCGTACCCCCGTCGTACACGACCCCCAGCGGGCTCCCTCCGGCGCCGTCCGCGCCCACGAACACCCGGACAACGTCCACCTCGAAGTCTCCATCGCTCATGGAGCACATCCTCCATCCCACATCCCACGGCCAGGTTGTCAGGAGCATGCCCTGCCCCTACGCTCGCACGGTCTCGTTCGTGAATCGTGTTCATATACATGATGGGAGCGTTCGATGCACGGCACTCCTCACCCACGCACGACAACCCTCTTCCGGCCGCCGTCCTTCCGGTCGCCGGTCCTCGCTCTGGTCCTCGCGTCGCCCCTCGCCGTAGTCCTCACCCTGGTCCTCGCCCTGACCCTCACCCTCACCACCCTCCCCCCGCCCGCCGCCGCCGCGGCACCCGGTGACGGAACGCGGGCGGCGGCCCCCGCCACCGTCGTGATCGACGGCGAGCGGATGCGGCGGACCCGTACCGCCGTCGCCCACGGTGACCCGGGGCTCCGGCGCGCCGTCGCCACGCTCACCGCGCAGGCGGACTCCTGGCTCGGGCGGGGCCCGTGGACCGTGGTCGACAAGCCGCGGCCCGCGCCCAGCGGTGACCCGCACGACTATCTGAGCCAGGCCCCGTACTGGTGGCCCTCGCAGCCGAAGACCGAGGAGAACCCCTGGGGGTGCCCGTACGTCTCGCGCGACGGTGAGCGCAACCCGGAGATCGACACCGGCACCGACCGGGGGGACCTCAGCCGGGTCGTGACCTCGGCGACGACGCTCAGCCTCGCCTGGTACTACACCGGACGGCAGCGGTACGCGGAGCATGCCGCCGAGATCCTGCGCACCTGGTTCGTGGCCCCGGCCACCCGGATGAACCCGAACCTGAATCACGGGCAGTTCATCCCGTGCAAGTACGACGGCCGGGCCATCGGGATCATCGACTTCTCCCAGCAGTTCACCAGCGCGTTGGACGCGATCGCCCTCCTGGACGCCGGTGCCCCGGGGTGGACGAGGAGCGACCGGGCCGGGATGCGGGCGTGGAACCGGGAGTTCCTGGAGTGGCTGGTCGACTCGCCGTTCGGCAAGGAGGAGTCCGCCGCCGAGAACAACCACGGGACCTTCATGGACATGCAGGTCGCCGCGCTCGCCCTGGCCACCGGCGACCGGGCGCTCGCGCGCCGTACCGTCCTCGACGCGCGCGCGGGGCGGATCGACGTGCAGATCGCGTCCGACGGCAGCCAGCCCCAGGAGCTGGCCCGTACCCGGAGCTGGCACTACTCGACCTTCAACCTGGTCGCGTACGCACGCCTCGCCGCGATCGGCAGGCAGGTCGGCGTCGACCTCTGGGCGTACGAGGGCCCCCGGGGCCAGAGCCTGCGCAAGGCGGTCGGCACCCTGCTCCCGGCGGCCACCGGCGCGGCCCCCTGGCCCCACCCCGAGCTGGAGTTCCACCGCTACGCGGCCACGGACATCGTCCACGCGGCGGCCGACGCGGGCGACCGCGCCGCCCGAGCCGCCGTCCCGCACCTGCAACCACCCCCGGAAGGCGACCTCTGGCCCCTCCGCCCCGCCACCGAACAACTCGACGGGCCCCTCTTCCCCTGACCCGAGCGTCCCCATCCCCGTCAACATCCCTGTCAACGGGCCCCGGCCACGCACGGCCGGGGCCCGCCCTGTCCCGTACACCAGGGTGAGCACCCCTGGTCCGGTGTACGGGATCTCATCGCCCGGGCGGCGGGTGGTCGCCCGGACCGGCCACCGGACGCCAGGTAACGGGGCTCACCGGGCTCACGGAACTCACCGGGCTCACCGGGTGCCCGCCCGACGGGTTCGGCAGGCCCTGATGAGCCGGTGGAGGCCGTGTCCGGCCGGGCACTCGGCGGCCTCGTCCACGCACTGCTCGCACCGGCCGCGATGGTCGAGCAGCGCGCGGTGCGCGGCGACACCGGCGCAGGGCGGGCAGGCCCGGGGGAAGACCCACCAGCCCCTGCCGGACTCGCGCCCGCCGAGATCGACCACGGCGTCACCGGACAGCCGTGCGGGGCACCAGACACACTCGGCACCGCGCGCCTTCTCCGGGGCCAGGAGGTCCAGTTGCGGCAGGACCAGGGCCTTCAGCACCTCGGCGGGAGACCGGGTGGCCGGCGCGCCGCGACAGTGGTGCAAAACCCTGCAACTGACGAGCGCGGGAGGCCAGCCGCCATGACGATTCACTTCGTCGGGATCGACCCCGAGACGGACGAGGACGGGTGCCCCACGGCCTGGGTGGACAAACAGGCAGAAGATCTGCTCCTCCAGAGCTTCCAGGCGGACGACGAGACCACCGAGGCGTGCGAGGCACTGTCTCCGGCGCGGGCGCCGATCCCGCCCGGTGAGACCATCATCAGGATCCCCAAGCGGATGATCCCGATCATCAGGAAGGCATGCGATGAGCTCGATCCCGGAGTTCACTGAGCTTCTCGCCGGCGCTTCGGCATCGGCGGTCCACCTGGAGATGCGGGACGCCTACTACAGCAACCCCCGCTTCGAGGCGTGGCGGAACGGCGGCCGTGTCGACTGGGACGACCGCGCGGCGTGGTGGCGCCCCTTCCATCAGGACATCGCGGACGCCGTCGCGCGCGGCGTCCGGGTCCGACGCGCCCGGATCGTATCCGAGCCGACAACCGCGTACATCCGCTGGGAGCACTACCAGACCCGGGCCAACCTGGAGGCCGGCGAGCAGGTGAGATGGCTGCCCCGGCACCAGGCGTGGGATCTGCTGCTGCCCGGCAGCGATCTGTGGATCTTCGACGGGCGTCTCATGCGCGTCCACCACTTCTCCGGCGACGGGGAATGGACCGGCAAGGAGTTGTGCGACGATCCCGCCGTGGTCGGCCGGCACGCGGCCGCGTTCGAGCGGGTCTGGCAGCGGGCTGTCCCGCACGATCAGTACGAGGCCGAGTAGACCGGTGCCGACATTCCCCACGTCCGGTGTGCAGGAGGCACGCACGGCTCTCGCGGCCCGGCTGCGGGAGCTGCGCCTGGACGCGGGCATCACGGGCAAGGAGCTCGCCGCGCGCTGCGACTGGTCCGTCGCCAAGTCTTCGCGGATCGAGAACGCGGTCACCGCCCCGTCCGACGCGGACATCCGCGCCTGGTGCGCGGCGTGCGGCGACGACGGGCAGGCGGCCGACCTGATAGCGGCCAACCGCCAGGCCGACGCCCTGTACCTCCAGTGGAAGCGGGTTCAGCGCACGGGCATGAAGCGGCTGGCGGAGAGCTCCGCCAAGCTGTACGAACGCACCCGCCTGTTCCGCGTGTACGCCTCCCATGTGATACCTGGTTATCTCCAGACGCCCGGCTACGCGACGGCGCTCATGGGCACGATCGCCGCCTTCCGTGGTACGCCGGACGATGTCGGCGAGGCGGTGGAGGTCCGGATGCGCCGGGCCCGGGTCGTCCATGAGGGCGACCACCGTTTCGCGACGCTCATCGAAGAGAACGTCCTCCATCACCGGGTCGGCGACGAGAACGTGATGGCCGGCCAGCTCGGCAGTCTGCTCGCCGCGATGTCCCTGCCGTCCATGTCGATCGGCATCGTCCCGGCGGCGGCCGGCAGAGAGGCGGTCATGTGGCCGCTTGAGCAGTTCACCGTCTTCGACGACGCACGTATCCACGTGGAACTGCTCGCCGCGAAGGTGACCATCACCGCCCCCGGCGAACTGGACATCTACCTGCGTGCGTTCGCACGGCTCACGGAACTGGCCGTGTACGGACCGGAGGCCCGCGCCCTGATCCTGAAGGCGATAGCGGCGCAGAGCTGATCCCGGAGGTGGTGGTCCGGATGGTGATCCGGATGGTGATCCGGATGGTGATCCGGACACGGTGCTGGGGGCAGCGGCGTTCGAACAGGCCGACAGGCCAGCAGGCCGACCCGGGCGCGCCGTCACGCCACCTCCGGCCCCGCGAACTCGGTCATCGCGTCGACCAGCCAGCGGGCGACGTAGTCGGCGTAGGAGGCTCGGGGGAGGAGGTGCCAGGTGTCCTCGGGGGTGTTGGGGGTCTCTGGGGTCTCGGGGGTGTTCGCCGTGTGCCAGAGGATGAGGGGGGCCGGGCCCAGTTGGGTGGTGTGGGCCTGGCCGGGAGGGAAGGAGCGGGGGTGGAGGTCCAGGGGGCAGCCCTTTTCCAGGACGGGGCGGGCGGAGGGGCCGCGTAGTTCCAGGGTGGTGCGGTTGGCCGAGACGTCCACCACGGAGCCGGGGGCGCCTGCCAGTGCCTGGTGGAGTTCGGCGGTAGGGGGGCGGCTGCCCGGGGGCGTGACCAGGAGCCATTCGTCGGGGCCGAGCCAGAGCAGCGTGCCGGCGGGGGAGACCGGGGCCGTCTCGCCGCACCGGGCGGGGAGCCGGGCCTTCAGGTGTCGCTCGATCCGGGTGGCCGCCGCCGAGCCGGGCTCCACGCGCAGGCTGAGCATCACCGCGTACGGGATCTCCCGAACGCTGACGGCGCGCGGGCCGGTCACCGTGGCGCGGCGGAGGGTGTCGGTCAGGTGGGTCAGGGGGGCGCGGAGGAGGGGGGTGGGGCCCCCGGCCGTGTCGGTCAGGGGGAGGAGGGGGGAAGGGTCGGGGGTGGGCACGGGGGCGGGCACGGGGGTGGGGGGCTTGGGGTCAGCCATCTCGTTTTGTGCCTTCCGGGTCGTAGAGGGCGGGGGCGCAGACCCGGACCGGGATGCGTGTGTCGTCCACCACCGCGTGGACCGTGTCGCCCACCCGCTCGCGGCCCGCCTTCAGCAGCGCCAGGGCGAACGGGGTGCCCAGCGCCGGGCTCCGGTAGCCGGAGGTGACATGGCCGAGCATGGGCACCGGCGGAGTCAGGGGCGGTCGGGGGGTGTCGGCGGGGATGAGCTGGGTGCCCTCCGGGAGGTGGGTCGTGCCGTCCTCCGGCACGAGCGCCACCAGGTGTTTGCGGTCGGGGCGGCGGGTGTCGGGGCGGGTGAAGGAGCGTTTGCCCAGGAAGTCCTTGGACGTGGAGACCGCCCAGGACATTCCGGCATCCTGGGGAGTCACCGTGCCGTCGGTGTCCTGGCCCACGATGACGAAACCCTTCTCCGCGCGCAGGACATGCATGGTCTCGGTGCCGTACGGGGTGATGCCGTACGGGCGCCCCGCTTCCAGCACCGCGTCCCAGACCGCCTGGCCGTACCAGGCCGACACGTTGACCTCGTACGCCAGTTCACCCGAGAAGGAGATCCGGCAGATCCGCGCGGGCACCCCGCACGCGAGAGTTGTCTCGCGGAAGGTCATGAAGGGGAAGGACGGTACGGAAACGTCGAGTTGGGGGGCGAGTCCCGCTACCACCTCCCGGGAAGCCGGGCCCACGACCGCCACCGTCGCCCACTGCTCCGTCACGGACGTGCAGGTGACGTCCAGTTCGGGCCACTCGGTCTGGAGCCACTCCTCCAGCCACTCCAGTACGGCGGCGGCGTTCCCCGTGGTCGTCGTCATCACGTAACGGCCGGGCGCCACGCGCAGGGTGACCCCGTCGTCGAAGATCATGCCGTCCGGCTTGCACATCACCCCGTATCGGGCCGAACCGGGTTTGAGCTTGCGGAAGTTGTTGGTGTAGACGCGGTCCAGGAACTCCGGCGCGTCCGCGCCCCATACCTCGATCTTGCCCAGCGTGGAGGCGTCCATCACCGCGACGCCCTCGCGCGCGGCGCGGCACTCGCGTTCCACGGCCTCCGCCATGTCCTCGCCGGGGCGCGGGTAGTACCAGGGGCGTTTCCACTGGCCGACGTTCTCGAACACCGCGCCGTGCGCCACATGCCAGTCGTGCATCGCGGTGCGGCGCTCGGGGTCGAAGAGCTCGCCGCGCTCGCGGCCGGCCAGGGCGGCGAAGACCACGGGGGTGTACGGGGCGCGGTAGGTGGTGGTGCCGAGGTCGCCGGGGGAGGGGGATGGCCTTCTCTCGGGGGGCTCGGATGGGGCGATTCCGGTGTCGGCGATTTCGGTGTCGGCGATTTCGGTGTCGGCGATTTCGGTGTCGGCGTTCTCGGCCAGCAGCGTGGCCAGGACGCCCAGCGTGTTCACCCCGGACGTCCTGCCCTGGTCGGCGGCGGTCCCCGCGGTCGTGTACCGCTTGATGTGCTCCGGGCCGCGCATCCCGGTGCCGACGGCCCGGCGGATGTCCGCCACCGTCACATCGCGGGCCAGGTCTACGAAGTGGGTGTCGTCCCCGCCGCCAGGGGTGTCGTCCGGTACGTACCACAGGGGGCGTACCGGGGTTTCCGGGGCCGAGCGGGCCGGGGGTTCCGGGGTACGTGTGGTACGTACGGGGGCGTGGCCCGTCTCGTGCGCTGCCACGGCGCCCGCGTACGCGCCCTCCGCCACACACTCCGGGATGCTCCACGTCCCGCACACCGCGCCCGCCAGGTGCTGGCCGTCGACCGGGGCCGCCGGGAGGAAGGCGGCGCGGGCCGGGTCCCAGCGCAGGGTGCCCTGGCGCTGGCTGTGCAGGTGGACCACGGGGCTCCAGCCGCCGCAGACCGCCAGGGTGTCGCAGGCCAGCTCCGTACGGTCGCCGGTCGGCCTGCCTTCGGCGTCCAGGGTGCGGACGGTCACGCCGGTCAGGCGGGGGGTGCCGTGCGTGCCGGTCACCGCGCCGGACAGGTGGACCGGGGTGCCGGTCGTACGGCGCAACTCTTCGGCACGGGGGGTCGGTTCGGGGCGGGTGTCGATGACCGCCGCCACCCCGATGCCCGCCGCGAGGAGGTCCGCCGCCGTGTCGTACGCGCTGTCGTCCGTCGTGGCGATGGCGATCCGGGTGCCGGGGGTCACGCCGTACCGGTTGACGTACGTACGGACCGCCGAGGCCAGCATCACTCCGGGGCGGTCGTTGCCGGCGAAGACCAGGGGGCGTTCCTGGGCGCCGGTGGCGAGGACGACGCGGGCGGCTCTGATGTGCCAGACCCGTTGGCGCGAAACGCCTGCCGGGACAGGGGAGTTGGGGCCAAGGTGGTCGGTGCGGCGCTGGAGGGCCAGGACGTAGTTGTCGTCGTACGCGCCGAAGGCGGTGGTGCGGGTGAGGACGGTCGTCCCGGGGGCGGCGGCGAGCGCGGCGCGGGTGGCGGTGAGCCAGTCGAGCCAGTCCGGCCGGTCAGGGCAGCCGGTCCAGTCGGGGCAACCGGGCCGGTCCGGACGGTCCGGACGGTCCGGACGGTCCGGACCGTCCGGATAGTCCGGTCGGTCCGGATAGTCGGACGGGGTGTGGGGCGCCGGATGGCCCTCGGCGGCCGGGCGGGCTTCGATCGCGGTGGCGCCCTCCGCAGCGGCGTCGCGTGGATCGCGCGCGCGTTCCGAGAGCAACGAGCCGCCGGTTTCCGGCTGTTCGTCCACGAGCAGCACGCGCGCCCCGGTCGCCGACGCGGCGGCTGCCGCGGCGAGGCCGGCCGGGCCCGCGCCGATGACGAGGACGTCGGTGTGGACGTACTTCTTGTCGTACACCGCCGGGTCGGGCGTCGGGTCGAGCCGCCCGCGCCCGGAGAGCAGGGTGGCCGACAGCCCGTCGTACGCCTCGACCGTGGTCGCGGGCAGCATCCCCTCCCCGCACGCGCCGGAGAGCTGGAGCAGGGCGTTGGGCTCCTCGGTCCCGGCGGCGGTGATACCGCGCGGGCGGGCCCGGTAGAGGGAGGGGGCCGTCTCCAGGATGCCGGCGGCGAGCAGGGCGGAGGCCACGGTGTCGCCGGGGTGGGCGGTCAGCTCGCGGCCGTCCACCGTGCAGAGGAGCGGGGTCGTACGGTCGATACGGCCTCCGCTCGGGAGCCGGCCGGGCTGGGCGGGGCGCCCCCGGACGGGCTGGGCTTCGTCGTTCTTCGGCGTCATCGGCGCTCTCCGGCCGGGTGGGTGGGCGGCAGGTCGGGGCGGGGGTCCCCCGGGCGGTACGTGGCGAGGATCCGGTACGTCTCCGTGTCCCGTACGGCGTTGAACCAGCGGCGGCAGCCCGTGCCGTGCATCCACCGTTCGGCGAAGGGGCCCTTGGGGTTGTCGCGGTAGAAGAGGTACGCGGCCCACTCGGCGTCGTCCAGGGCGTGCGGGTCGGCGGGGTACGGGACATGGGCCTGGCCGCCGTAACGGAACTCGGTCTCGTTCCGGGGGCCGCACCAGGGGCAGTTGACCAGGAGCATGGGGAGTCGGCCTCTCGGGGGGGCGGTCTCGGGGTCGGGGGCGGTCTGGGTGTCGGACTCGGTGTCGCTGTCGGACTCGGGTCGGTGGGCCGGCGTGTCGGTGGCCCGGCGGGTCAGTGGGCCTGCGGTGTCAGTGGACCAGTGGGCCCGGCGGGTCAGTGGGCCTGCGGTGTCAGTGGGCCTGCGGGTCAGTGGGCCACGGCCGCCGCGCCGTGTTCGTCGATGAGGGCGCCCGTCACGAAGCGGTCCAGCGCGTAGGGCGCGTTGAGCGGGTGCGGGGCGCCGGTCGCGATGGTGTGGGCGAAGGTCCACCCCGCCGCCGGGGTGGCCTTGAACCCCCCGGTCCCCCAGCCGCAGTTGACGTACAGGTTCTCGACCGGCGTGGCGGAGATGACCGGCGAGGCGTCCGGTGTGACGTCCACGATGCCGCCCCAGGTGCGGAGCACATGCGCGCGGGCGAAGACCGGGAAGAGTTCGACGGCGGCGGCCATCTGCTGCTCGATGACGTGGAAGCCGCCGCGCTGGCCGTAACCGTTGTACGGGTCCACCCCGGCGCCCATGACCAGCTCGCCCTTGTGCGCCTGCGACACGTACACATGCACGTGGTTCGACATGACGACGGTCGGGTGGACGGGCTCGTGGAGTTCGGAGACGAGGGCCTGGAGCGGATGCGACTGCACGGGGAGCCGGAACCCGGCCCGTTCCGCGAGGACGCTGCTGTGCCCGGCCGCCGCGAGCCCGACCCGCCCGGTGTGGATCCGGCCCCGGGTCGTCTCGACGCCGACGACCCGGCCGCCGCCGCCCCTGCCGTCCCCGCCCTTGCCGCCTCCCTTGCCGTCGATGAGAAAGCCCGTGACCTCGCAGTTCTGGATCAGGTCGACGCCCATCTCGTCGGCGCGGCGGGCCAGCGCCCAGGCGACGTGGTCGTGCTTGGCGATACCGGCGCGCGGCTGGTACGTGGCGCCGAGCACCGGATAGCGGGTGTCCTGCGAGACGTTGAGGATGGGGCAGACCTCGGCGGTCTCCTCGGGGCCGAGCCACTCGGCGTCCACCCCGCTGAGCCGGTTGGCCCCGACGCGGCGCACGCTCTCCCGTACGTCCTGGAGGGTGTGGGCGAGGTTGAGGACGCCGCGCTGGCTGAAGAGGAAGTCGTACCCCAGTTCGTCGGGGAGCCCCTCCCACAGCTTGAGGGCGTGCTCGTAGATCGCCGCGCTCTCCTCCCAGAGGTAGTTGGAGCGGATGATGGTGGTGTTGCGGGCCATGTTGCCGCCCGCGAGCCACCCCTTCTCCAGGACGGCGACGTTGGTGATGCCGTGGTTCCTGGCGAGGTAGTACGCGGTGGCGAGGCCGTGCCCGCCGCCCCCGATGATGACGACGTCGTAGGAGGGGCGGGGGTCGGGGTTCCGCCACAGGTGGGACGGGTGCTCGCCGAGTTCGGGGTGCTCGCGGAGTCCCGGGCGCCGGGGGTGTCCGGAGTGTCCGGGGTGTCCGGGGCGTTCGGGGTGTCCGGGGCGTTCGGGGTGTCCGGGGTGAGCATCGGTTGTCATGCCGTCGCGTCCTTCCGCTCCGAGCCCGCCGGGTAGAGCGGGAACGCCCTCGCCAACGCCCTTACCCTGGCGCGCAGTTCAGCGGCCCGCTCCGACGTGAGGCCGTCCGCCGCTCCGTGCCCCCGCCTGACCGCGCGCCTCTCGTGCCTCTCATATCCCCCGTACGCCCCGTATCCCCCGTACGCCCCGTATCCCCCGTACCCCGCATCCCCCTTCAGCGCCTCCGCGACGATGTCCGCGACCTCGCGGAACTCCGCCGCGCCGAAGCCCCGGGTCGCGAGTGCCGGCGTACCGATGCGGAGGCCGGAGGAGACCATCGGGGGGCGGGGGTCGAACGGGACGGCGTTGCGGTTGACGGTGATGCCGATACGGTGCAGCCGGTCCTCCGCCTGCCGCCCGTCGAGGGCCGAGCCGCGCAGGTCGACCAGGACGAGGTGGACCTCGGTGCCCCCGGTCAGCACGGAGACGCCGGTCTCGGCGACGTCGTCCGCGAGCAGCCGGCCCGCGAGGATCCGGGCGCCCTCCAGCGTGCGGCGCTGCCGCGCGCGGAACTCCTCGGTGGCGGCGATCTTGAAGGCGACCGCCTTCGCCGCGATCACATGCGTCAGCGGTCCGCCCTGCTGCCCGGGGAAGACCGCCGAGCCGAGCCTCTTGGCGTACGCGCCGCGCGCCAGGATCACCCCGCCGCGCGGGCCGCCGAGGGTCTTGCGGGTGGTCGTGGTGACGACATCGGCGTACGGGACGGGGCTCGGGTGGAGCCCGGCGGCGACCAGGCCCGCGAAGTGCGCCATGTCGACCAGGAGCAGGGCGCCGGTCGCGTCGGCGATACGGCGGAAGGCGGCGAAGTCGAGCCGGCGCGGGTACGCGGACCACCCCGCGACGATCAGCCTGGGCCGGTGCTCCCGCGCCAGCCGCTCGACCTCGGCCATGTCGATCCGGAGGTCGTCCTCGCGGACGTGGTACGTGGAGGGCGTGGCGGGGGCGGAGGGTGTGGCGGGGGTGGTGACCGGGTTCGCTGTCATCTGCTGCGCACCATCCTAAAATGCGGCTGGTCGACAACTGATATATCAACTGCTGCGGTAACGTATGGGACTCCGGAGAGCAGGTCAAGAGGGCATCGGTACATCGAGGCATTAAGGGCATCACGTGACGACGGGGACGGGATCGACGGAGACGGGATCGGCGGGGACGGGACCTATGAGCCAGGAGTACCCCGAGGGCCCCACCGTCCCGGCGGCCGGGACCCCGGAACCGGCCCCGGCCCCCACCCCCGCCCTCTCCCACGCCGAGCGGGCCTACCGCGCCATCCGCGACCGTCTGGTCATGCTCGACATCCGCCCCGGCGCCCCCATCAACGAGGACCAGCTCGCCCACTCCCTCGGCCTCGGCCGGACCCCCGTACGCGAGGCGCTGAAGCGGCTCCAGTACGAGCGGCTGATCACCGCGTACCCCCGGCGCGGCACCTTCGCGACCGAGGTGAACATCACCGACCTCGCCCATATCTCCGAGGTGCGGCGGCAGTTGGAGCCGATGGCCGCCGCCCGTGCCGCGCACCGCGCGGGCGCCGGGGAGCGCGCCCGGCTCACCGCGCTGCTGGGCGAGGTGGAGCGGCTGGCGGCCGGGGAGACGGCCGAGGAGCTGATGCGGCTCGACCTCGCGGTGCACCGGGGGATCTACGCGGCGGTCCGTAACCCGTACCTCGAAGACACCCTGGTCCAGTACGACAACCTCGCCACCCGCGTGTGGTGCCTCTTCTTCGACCGGCTCCCCGGCATGGCCGGCCATATCCAGGAGCACGGCCCGCTGCTGCGCGCGATCGTCGCCGGCGAGGCGGAGAGCGCCGCCGACCTGGCCCGTAACCACGTCGACGGCTTCGAACGGGCCATCCGCGCCGTCATCTGATCCGGCTGCCGGAACACGTTCCGGGGCAGGCCCCCACCCGAACCGCCCGAACCTCCCGAACCCCGCCCCGAAGCGAATCCTGCGCAAACTCTTGTGTGATCTGTGATCACATCCTAGTGTCCGCGCAAACGCCAGCCGGGCCCGGCGCCGTTCCCGTTCCCGTTCGCCAGGGACCGATCCCGTTCACCAAGGACCGTTCCCGTCCGCCAAGGACCAAGGACCAAGGAGCCAGTGATGTCCACGGAGCCAGCGATGTCCACGAACCCCCTGGAAGACGCGCCACTCTCCACGTTCCACAAGAAACTCACGCTCTACGCCTCGGGCGGCCCGTTCCTCGACGGATACGTGCTGTCGATCATCGGGGTCGCCCTCGCCCAGATCACCACCCAGTGGGGGCTCAGCTCCTCCACCCAGGGGCTGATCGGCGCGTCCACGCTGGTCGGCATCCTGCTGGGGGCCTTCGCCGGCGGGTATCTGACCGACCGGTTCGGCCGCCAGGCGCTCTTCACCATCGACCTGATCGTCATCATCGCCGCCTCCCTCGCCCAGTTCTTCGTCCAGGACGCCTTCTGGCTGATCGCGCTGCGCCTGGTCATCGGGGTGGCGGTCGGCGCCGACTACCCGATCGCGACCTCCCTCCTCACCGAGTTCACCCCGCGCAAGTACCGGGGGCCGCTGCTCGGCGCGTTCGTCGTCATGTGGTTCGTCGGCGCCGCCGCCGCGTACCTGGTCGGCGAGGTGCTGCGGCAGGTCGGCCCGGACGGCTGGCGGTGGATGCTGGCCAGTGCGACCGTGCCCGCCCTCGCGATCGTGCTCGCCCGGTTCGGCACCCCGGAATCGCCCCTCTGGCTGGCGAGCAAGGGGCGCAGGGACGAGGCGAACAAGGCGCTGGAGCTGAGCTTCGGCCCCGGTGTCACGGTGGACGACCTGGAGCCCGAGCCGGCCGAGAACCTCGACCCGCGCGCCCTGCTCCGCTCCGGCTACGGGAAGCGGATGCTGTTCATCTCGCTCTTCTGGAGCTGTTCGGTCATCCCGCTCTTCGCCGTCTACGCCTTCGCGCCCGCGATCCTCACCGCCCTGAAACTCGGCGGCGACCTGGTCCACTACGGGTCGGCGCTGATCACCGTCATGTTCCTGGTCGGCTGCGTAATCGCGGTCCTGCTGGTGAACCGGATCGGCCGCCGCCCGCTGCTGATCCACAGCTTCGCCTGGTCCGGGGCGGCGCTGCTGCTGCTCGGGGTCTTCCCGGACTCCACGGCCGCGGTGATCATGATCCTGTTCGTGGCGTACGCGATCTTCACCGGCGGCTCCCAGATCCTCCAGTGGGTCTACCCCAACGAGCTCTTCCCGACCGAGATCCGGGGCTCCGCGGTGGGCCTGGCCTCCTCGCTCAGCCGGATCGGCGCGGCGATCGGCACGTATCTGGTGCCGATCTCCCTCTCCGCCCTGGGCGTGGGGGCGACGATGCTCATCGCGGCGGCGGTCAGCGTCGTCGGCATGGGGATCTCGATCGCCTGGGCCCCGGAGACGCGCGGCATGACGCTGGCGGAGAGCGCGTCACTGGACAGCCGCCCCCTCGAACCGGTTTCCTGACCCCTCCCGCTTCACTCCCCCTCCCTGCTCCACTCCCCTCCCTGCTCCACCCCCTCCCTGCTCCACTCCCCTCCCTGCTCCACCCCCTCCCTGCTCCACCCCCCTCCCTGCTCCACCCCCTCCCTGCTCCACCCCCCTCCCTGCTCCGCCCCCCTTCCTGCCCCCCGCTTCTCGGCCCTGCCCCTTGATCTCAGATGTGATCACAAATCACAGATCACAGATCACGAACCTGGATCAGGATCACAGAATGGAACGCACATGAAAGACGTCGTCATCGTCGGCGCCGGGATCGCCGGCCTCTCCGCCGCCTGGCGGCTGCGCCACTGGGACACCCTGGTGCTGGAGTCCGAGGGCCGGGTGGGCGGCCGTATCCGCTCCGAGCGGCGCGGCGACTACTGGCTGAACTGGGGCGGGCACGTCTACGCGGGCGGCGACTCCGCCACCGGGTGGCTGCTGGACAACACCGGGGTGGACGCCGTACCGGTGCCCGGTTCGCTGGCCGGGCTCGCCATGAACGGCAAGCTGCTCCTCAAAGGCCGGGTGGAGACGTACCCCTTCCGTATCCCGATGCCGATGTCCGCGCGGGTCGGCATGGTCAGGGCGGGCGCCAAAGTCGCGCTCTCCGTGGCCCGTTACGCCCGTATCGTGGGCCGGCGCCCCGGCGAGAGCCAGGCCCAGCGGCAGCAGCGCATCTACGACTTCATGAACGACCGCTCGTTCAAGGAGTTCATCGGCGACCTCCCGGAGGACGCCGAGGCGCTCTTCAAGCCCACCGTCACCCGCTCCGCCGCCGATATCGACCAGCTCTCGGCCGGCGCGGGGGTCGGCTACTTCAGCCTGGTGTGGAACATCGGCGGCGGCCTCAACCAGTCGATCCTGGGCGGCCCTTCCACCCTCACCGAGTCGATCGCGGCGGCGCTGGGCGAGCGGCTGCGGCTGCGGGCCCCGGTCGACGAGATCGTCCAGAAGAAGGACCATGTCGTCGTCCGCTACCAGGAGGCGGGTGTCGCGCACGAGGTGGCGGCGCGGTGCGTCGTGCTCGCCACGCCCGCGACGGTGGCCCACCGGATCGCCGTCGACCTCGACCCCGAGGTGCGCGAGGCCCTGTCGAAGATCGTCTACGGCCCGTACGTCAGCGCGGCGTTCCTCAGCGCCGAGACGGGGCGCCAGGCGTGGGACGGCGCTTACGGCATCGCCACGCCGAAGCGCTCCTTCAACGTCGCCCTCAACATGTCCAATATCGCCCGGGGTTACGAGCACGAGCGGCGCCCCGGATCCAGCCTCATGACCTTCTCGCCCGGCAGCCTCGCCCGCGAACTGCTGGAGCAGGACGACGACACCGTCCGCCGGATCTACCTGGACGACCTCGACCAGGTGCTGCCCGGTTTCGCCGGCCATGTGGTCGAGGCGGAGGTGCAGCGCTGGCCCACCGGCGCCCCGTACTGCTTCCCCGGCCGCGCCCGGCTCCAGCCCGCGCTCTCCCGGCAGGGCGGCCGGGTGTTCCTGGCCGGGGACTACCTCGGCACGCTCTACACCGAGACCGCGATCCACTCCGGGCTCAGCGCGGCGCAGGAGGTACGCGGCGTGATCGCCTCGGAGCGGCAGCGGGCGCGTGCCGACCTGGCCGCGACGGCCTGACGGGACCGGTTCAGGTCCCGGTTCAGGTCCCCTCCCCTTCCCCTCCCCTTCCCCTCATTCAGCCCAACTCGGCTCCCCCGCAAGGAGATTCACCATGAACGCGACCCCTGACACGCCCCGTATCAGCGGCATCCTCACCGCTCTCGCCACCCCCTTCGCCCCCGACGGTGCCATCGACGCGAAGCTGCTGCGCCGCCTGGTCGACCGCAGTGTGGACGGCGGCGTCGACGGGGTCGTCGCCTGCGGCTCCACCGGCGAGTTCGCGGCGATGACCGGCGACGAGCGGCGGCTGCTCGTGGAGACCGTGGTCGACCAGGCCGCGGGCCGGGTCCCCGTCATCGCGCAGACCGGCGCGGTCGCCACCCGGGAGGCCGTCGCCCTCTCCCGGCACGCCGAGGCGGCCGGGGCCTCCGTCGTCATGGTCGTCGCCCCGTACTACGAGGCGCTCACCCTCGACGAGACGGTGCGCTACCTGGGCACCGTCGCGGACTCCGTGAGGATCCCCGTCATGCTCTACAACCTCCCGGACGCGACCGGCGTCAACCTCGACCCGGACACGGTCGGCGCGCTCGCCCGCCGCCACGAGAACATCCGCTACATCAAGGACACCAGCGCCGACATGGCGCAGGCGGGGCGGCTGATCCACCACCACGGGGAGGTGATCTCCACGTTCGTCGGCTGGGACAGCCTGCTGCTCGCGGCGGTGGCGGAGGGCGCGGCCGGGGTGATGGCGGGTACCGCCAACATCATGCCGGCCGAACTGGTCGCCGTTCACCGGGCGCTGACCGCCGGCGATCTCGACGCGGCGCGCGCCGTGTGGGGCCGGGTGTATCCGCTCATGGACACCCTGATGTCGGCGCCCTTCATCCCCGCCGTCAAGGCCGCGCTGGAGGAGATCGGCCTCCCGGTCGGCCCGCCGCGCGAGCCCCTGCTGCCGGTGTCCCCCGAAACCCGGCAGCACATCGCCACCGCCCTGGCGGCGCTCCCGCACCTCACGCTCACGGCGACGGACTGACCCTCGCGCGGGCCCGGCGAGCGCAACCGGCCCGGCGACGGCCGGGCCAAGCCACTCCCCTAACTCCCCTCCCCCATAAAGGAGTTCACCCCATGACGACGACCTTCACCGTTCGCCGGGCCGCGAGCAGCGCACCCGCTGCCGCGCCGCTCCTCGACCCGAAGGAACTGCCGCCTGCCCGGCTCTTCATCGGCGGCACGTTCACCGACACCGTCGCCCCGGAACGTACGGAACGTACGGACGTGATCGACCCCGCCACCGAGGAGGTGATCGCCCGGATCCCCGACGGGAGCGCCGAGGACGTGGACCGTGCGGTACGGGCCGCCGCCGACGCCGCGCGGGGCGGATGGGCGCGGCTGGTGCCCAAGGAGCGGTCGGAGATCCTGCACGCGATCGCCGGCCGGATCGCGGAACACGCAGACGTCCTGGTCCGGCTGGAGGCCGCGAACACCGGCAAACCGCTGTCCGTCGCCCGCGACGACGTGGCCGGGACCGTCGACACCTTCCGCTTCATGGCCGGCGCCCTGCGCGCCCCCACCAGCATGGCCGCCGGGGAGTACGCCGAGGGGCATCTCTCCGTCGTCCTGCGCGAGCCGCTCGGTGTCGTCGGTGTCGTCACCCCGTGGAACTACCCGCTGCTGATGGCCGCCTGGAAGCTCGCTCCGATCCTGGCGGCGGGCAATACGGTCGTGCTCAAGCCGTCCGAGCAGACCCCGCTGACCACGCTCAAGTTCGCCGAGCTGGTCGCGGATCTGCTGCCGCCCGGGGTACTGAACGTCGTCACCGGCCTCGGCCCGGTCGTCGGCGCCCGGCTCGCGGAACACCCGGACGTGGCGATGATCGCGCTCACCGGCTCGGTCGGCAGCGGAAAGGCGGTGGCCCGCGCGGCGGCCGGTTCGCTGAAGCGGGTGCACCTCGAACTCGGCGGCAAGGCGCCCGTCGTGGTGCTGGCCGACGCCGATGTCCGGGCCGTCGCGGCGTCGTTGCGCGTCGCCGGATTCTGGAATTCCGGCCAGGAGTGCGGCGCCGCCTGCCGGGTCCTCGTCCATGAGTCCCTGGCCGACGCGCTCGTCGCCGAACTCGCCCGGGAGGTGGCCGGACTCGTGGTCGGGGACCCGCGCGCGGGCGAGGAGGTGGAGGTCGGCCCGCTGGTCTCGAAGGCCCACTTCGACCGCGTACGGGGCTACCTGGGCCGGGCGCTGGGCGCGGGCGCCCGTGCGGTGACCGGCGGCGGCGCGCTCGACGGACCCGGGTACTTCGTCGCCCCTACGGTGCTGGTCGATGTGGCGCCGGGCGCGGAGATCACCCGGGAGGAGGTCTTCGGCCCGGTCGTCACGGTGGAGACGTTCACCGACGAGGAGGAGGCGGTCCGCCGGGCGAACGAGGGCGCCTTCGGCCTCTCCGCCTCGCTCTGGACGGAGTCGGCCCGCCGCAGCCACGCGCTCGCCGCGCGGCTGGACGCGGGCACGGTCTGGGTCAACTCCCATCTGGTCCTCGCCGGCGAGGTCCCCTGGGGCGGCTTCAAGGGCTCGGGATACGGGCGCGACCTGTCGCTGTACGCGCTGGACGACTACTCCCGTACCAAGCACGTCATGCACAACCAGGTCCCGCAGGGTCAGGACATGCAGGGCCAGGTCCCGCAGAGCCAGGACACGCAGGGGCAGGACCCGCAGGGCCAGGACACGCACAACCAGGTCCCGCACGAGCAGGTCCGGCACGACCACACCCCGGCGGGCTGACACCCCGGCCGACGCCGCACGCACCCCCGGGTCACGGCGAGCCCGTAACTCCCTGGGCCCGCTCGCCCCCCTCGGCTCCCTTGGGCCCCTCGGCCCCCTCCCGATGCGCCACGAGCCGGTCCTTGATCCGGGCCGTGGCGTCCAGCAGCGAATCGGTGCTGGCGGCGGCGGCGACGTCCTCGTCGTGCTCCCGCGCGGCCCGGACCAGGCGCTCCTGGTACCGCCAGAGCGAGTCGTCGGAGCCGTCGGAGCCGGTGGAGCCCGTGGAGCCGGCGCCGGACGCCTCCATCGAGGCCCTGGCGCCGACGATCTTGTACGCGCGGCAGTGCTGCCAGAGCGTCCTGATCGTGTCGACCAGCACCGGGTTGCCGGCCGCCTCGTACAGGGCGGTCAGCAGCGCCTCGTCGTGGTCGAGGTACGCGACGACGGCGCCCTCGGCGAGGGCGCGGCGCATCAGGTCGTACTCGGCGCGCATGGTGGCGATGCCCGCCTCGTCGATCCGGCGGCTCCCCATCCGGGCCGCCTCGACCTCCAGCAGCCGCCGCACCCCGTACACATGGAGGAGTTCGGCGAGCGGCAGGGTCTTCACCACGGCGCCCTTGTGCGGCTCCCGCTCGACGAAACCGGCCTCCTCAAGGCGCCGGATCGCCTCCCGTACGGGCATGACACTCGTCCCGACCCGCTCGGCGAGATCCCGGATCCGGAGGCGGGCGCCGGCGGGGAGGTCGCCGTTCATGATGGCCTCGTGGATCAGCGCGTACACCTGGTCCGTCAGGGAGGGGGACGGCTCGACACGCTTCGACAGGTCCACGGCAGAATTATAGGTGCGGCCCCCATACCTCCCCAGATCCCTCCCCCACCTCCTCCACCGCCCCCAATACCTCCCCCTCCTCCACCGCCCCCGATACCTCCCCCTCCTCTACCGCCCCTGATACCTCCCCACCTCCTCCACCGCCCCCGATACCTCCTCTACCTCCCCTACCTCCCTGTTCGGGACAATGCCACGCTTCGGCACGCGGAAGCCGCCCGTCATTCGCGGTGTGTTCATGTCCCGCTCCTACGGTTGCGCCGCCCGGCACGTACACCGGTGCGGTTCACGCCCGGCGCGGTCGAGAGACCGCGGGGCCGTGAACGCCGATCGCAAACGTCCGAGGAGCACACTCCCCAGATGCCCAGCAGATCCAGCAAGGTTCTGACCGTTCTCGCCCTCACCGGCGCGCTCGCCGCCTCCACCGCGGTCACCGCCAGCTCCGCGCCCCTGCCCCTGCACAAGGGGTCGGGCAAGAACGAGATCCACAACGTCATCTACCTGCTCGGCGACGGCATGGGCCGCACCCATGTCACCGCCGGCCGCGAGCGCTTCTACGGCGCCGACGGCAAGCTGAACATGGAGCGCCTGCCCAGCTACGGCGCGGTCGCGACGTCCGCCGTCGAGAAGGGCAGCAAGCAGCCCGCGCTGGTCACCGACTCCGCGTCCGCCGCCACCGCCTGGTCCTCCGGCGTGAAGACGTACAACGCGGCCATCGGCGTCGACACGTACGGCAAGAAGCTGCCGACCCTGATGGAGCAGGCCAAGAAGGCGGGCTTCGCGACCGGCAACGTCTCCACCGCCGAGATCACCGACGCCACCCCGGCCGCGCAGATGAGCCACGCGCTGCTCCGCGGCTGCCAGGGCCCCGTCTACTCCGACGCGGCCTGCCTGCCGAAGAAGGCCGACGGGAGCTACGAGAAGAAGCCCGCCGACCAGACCCTGATCACCCCGATCGCCCAGCAGATCGCCCGCAACGGCACCGCGGACGTGATCTTCGGCGGCGGGCTCTCGCGCTTCACGCCGGACGACCAGAAGGCGCTGCGCTCGCAGGGCTACCAGGTTCTCGGCAGCTTCGGCGACCCGGCGCTGCCCGCGCAGACCCCGGCCAGCCAGAAGGCGGCGACCAAGAGCGACCTGAACAAGGTCAAGAACGGCAAGGTCGTCGGGCTCTTCAACCGGGGCAACCTCACCATCGAGAAGGCCAAGGCCGAGCTGCCCTCCGGTGCCCCGGAGAAGCAGGAGCCGACCCTCGCCGAGCTGACCAAGAAGTCGATCTCGCTGCTGGACGGCCGCTCCAAGAAGGGCTTCCTGCTCCAGGTCGAGGGCGCGCTGATCGACAAGCGCTCGCACGCCAACGACGCCGCGCAGACCCTTGAGGAGATCAAGGCGTTCGACGACGCCGTCAAGGCGGCGACCGACTTCGCGAAGAAGGACGGCCACACGCTGGTGGTGGTGACGGCGGACCACGAGTGCGCCGGCTTCAACATCATCGAGAAGGGCACCTTCACCAACGCCGAGGCGGCGGCCCCGCCGGCCAACGACGACTCGGGCAACACGGCGAACAGCTCCAAGCCGGCCCGTTCCGCCGCGAACAACGTGAAGGACCCGGCCCGCTCCAGCGGCATCGTCAACGGTGACGGCTCGGGCGACGCCAAGAACTTCGGCCCGGCCACCTTCCGTACCCCCGACGACCCGAAGGGCGTCAAGGACGGCAGCAAGGACGCCAGCCTCTGGCTGACCTACCTGTCCGGCAACCACACCGGCGCGGACGTCCCGATCTACGCGTACGGTCCGGGCAACGCGGCCTTCGCCACCAGCCAGGACAACACGGAGCTGTACACCAAGATGTACCGCTCGCTCTTCGGCAGCGCGCCGCGCGGCCACTGAGCGGCGGCGAGTAGGCCGTACGACCGGCTGCACGGCTGGCTGTACGCCTAGCTGCTGGCCGTACGCCTAGCTGCTAGGCCGTACGCCTAACTGCTGGCCGTACGACCGGATCCGGGCCGGGGGGCCTCCCCCCGGCCCGGTTCGCGTACCCCCTCCCCGCGTCCTCCCCGCGCCTCCCCCAGGAGCCCCCAGATGAGACACCCCCTCGCCCTCACCCTCCGCCCCACCCTCCCCCGCCTGGCGACAGCCGCCGCACTGACCGCCCTCACCCTGACCGCGCTGACGGGCTGCACCTCCGGCTCCACCCCCGATTCCGCCTCCGATTCCACCTCCGGGGCCGAGGCCAAGGCCGCGACCACCTCCCCGCTCCCCCTCCCGCCCCCGCGCTCGGCGCCCGCCCCGGAGGCGACGCTCGCGGCGCCGCTCAAGGAGGGCGAAGTACGGATCGAGGAGGGCCCGTTCACCGACCGGGTCAGCATCAAGGACCTGACCCTGACCGCCGACTCCACGTCCGGTTCCAGCTCCAGTTCCGGTTCCGGTTCCGGTTCCACCGTCGGCGGCCACCTGACGATCACCTCCGACGTCAGCGACGTACTGGCCCTGGAACTCCGGGCCGCGTACTACGACGCCAAGGGCCGCCTGGTGGGCACCGGCACCTTCCAGTACCAGGAAGAGGGCGAGGACAGCGAGGGCGGCCACCACCACGACGGCCCCCGCGCGGCGGCGGACGGCATCGACTTCAAGGCCCCCGCGACCACGCTCACCGGTACGGCCACGTCGGCAGTGCTCTCGGTTCCGGTCCTGGTCAACGAGTAACAGGAGTACGCCCCCTCCCGCCCCGTCAACACCCCAAGAACCCGGCCAGCAGCCATCCGCCCACGGCATAGGCGGCGAGCGCGGCACTGACGACGAGCACGGTCCGTACGACGCGTAGGACCCGTGCGGTGTCATCGGGATCAGGCCGCATGCGCCGTCCGGACCCGCCGCCGGAACGGAAGGCGCAACCAGTGGCGGACCCGGTCGAGCCACCGGGGCTTGCTCTTGCGGTGTCTGCGGCGGCCCGGGGGCTGCGCATGGCGTGCCAGTGGGTACGCGGACAGGGGCAGGGGCAGGTACCCGGGCACGGACAGGGGCGCCAGTACGGGTACGGGGACGGGGACGGGCAGCGCCCTGAAGATGTACCGCCCGCTGAAGTCATCGGCGTCGAGGACGAACTCCGCCCCGCCCAGCAGCCGTTCCCGCGCCGCCCGCTGCGCGCGAGGGGTACGGCACCAGATCCGCAGAACGGTGGGCACATCCGGATCCGGGGACCATACGGGGACAAGCGTGCCCCGCGGCGCCCACCCGCCCCCCGGGCCGGGATCAAGGCCGTCCGCGATACGCCGGGCCTGCTGACGCAGGAAGACCAGCGCCGCATCCGCCGTCACCGCCTGCCGGGCAGCGAGAACAAACCGCACCCGGGTGCCATCGACCGTAGGCCCCTCACACACCACGGTCACGTTGTAGAACCGAGCAACACTCATACCGGACGCCACCCGGCCGGAGGCTCAGCGGGAGGAGTGGCCGGGGCAGGAGGCGTGACCGGAGGCCGCTGCCGCCGATGCAACTCGGCCAGGGCACGAAGCTGGATCCGCTCCCGCTCCGTCGCTGGGCGTACCGCGTTCAACGTGGCCTGCCAGGTATGCCCCGAGGGACGGACAAGACAGACCAGCAACCCCGCGAACGAGCTGATGACACCCGGCATTTCCGTCCGCCGGTCGTACACCGCCATCCCGACCCGCAAACCCGACAGAGCAGGCAGCGAGGACGACTCGGAAGCGGAAGAGGCGGACGGGGCGGACGGGGCGGAACGCAGGCCCCGGCGGCGCGGCGGATAGCGCGGCGGAACAGGCGGTTCGGGCGTCGTCATCCGGACTCACCGGCCCGCCGATGCGGATGCGCCGCGATCTGCCGCGCACAGTAGGCCACACTGGCCTCCCCGATCCCCCGACGGGCATTCTCCCGCCGCCGATCCCACCAGTCACACAGGTCACAACCGGGAACCGGGGCCGGTCGCCAGGGACCACTGGCCTCCGTCATGGTGGGCGGTGGCCCGTCTGTCATGTCTTCGCCCATTAGGGGGACCATCCGCTGATCCATGTTCCGCGCCTCCAGCGCCTACGTATTGTGCTTGCCTGATTACAGATTCGGCGGCGGCGCATAGTCTCACCAGGGGCATCGCCTTAACGCTGCGGAAGTTAAGAGCCCGAGACCACTAAGGGGGCGCGTACTCGTGCCACAGGAAGACGACAACGGCCAACCGGAAGCGCCAGCGAGCCTGTTGGCCTTCTTCGGCTCACGGGTTCTCAAGCTGCGGAATGAACTAGGCTGGCCTCAACAAGAGTTGGCCAAGAAGGCACACACCACCGGGGCCATGATCAGCTACGTGGAGAACGCGAAGCGGGTGCCGTCACCGGACCTCGCCCGTGATCTGGACATCGCTCTTGGCGTGGACTTCTTCGCCGAGTTCCACCCGTTGGTCGTGAAGTACGCCTACCCGTCGTGGTTTCTGCCGTTTATCGAGCTGGAGCGCGTGGCCACGCGGCACCGCGTGTTTGAGTCTCAGATCATCCCCGGCTTGTTGCAAGCGGAGGATTACGCGCGAGCCATGCTCACGGCAGTTCGCCCGGATAATGTGGACGACCTTGTCGCTGCCCGGATGACCCGGCAATCCGTGTTCGAGCGGGAAGTCCCGCCACACATGTGGTTCATCGTGGATGAGCAAGTGCTACGTCGCAGGATCGGCGGACCCGACGTGATGCGGACCCAGCTTGAGCATCTGCTCACAGCCGGGAAGCATCCACGGACCGTAATTCAGGTGGTACCGGAAGAGGTGGCCGCGCATCCGGGTCTGGCCGGTCCGTTCACGCTCCTGAGCTTCGACCAGGGCGAGAACTCTCAGAAACATGACTGCAAGCCGCCGCATGATGTGCTCTACGTGGATGGCTTCTCTGAGGGCCGGATGGCGTTGGGCACGGCAGAAGTCTCGGGCGCCTCCCGAGCCTATGATCTGCTCACCAGCTATGCGCTGTCGCCGGAAGCGTCAGCCGAGCGCATCAGCGAACACTTGAAGGGGTTGAAGAGATGACCAGCGCAAGCAAGTCGCCCGTCCGCTGGCGCAAGTCCAGCTATAGCACCAATGGCGGCAACTGCATCGAGGTCGGGGCGGGGATCACTGGTGTCGTCCCCGTCCGTGACAGCAAGAACCCCCACGGCCCCGCCCTGGGCTTCCCGGTCAGCTCGTTCACCACCTTCGTGACGGGCCTCAAGACAGGCAAGTTCGGCCCCGCCTGACCCCGAATCCCCGATCCCGCAGCCCAGCGCGAACCGGCTCACCCGCCCCTGTCCCCCTCCCCCGGAGCGGAGTACACCCATGAGCACCACCCCCACCCCCGGCCTCGCCCACGCGCAGTGGACGAAATCCAGCTACAGCGAGGGCAACGGCGGGCAGTGCCTCGAATGGGCCCCCGCACACACAGCCTCCGGCGCCGTCCCCATCCGCGACAGCAAGAACCCGCACGGCCCCGCGCTCACGTTGGCGCCTGACGCATGGGCGGTTTTCGTCGCCGGTGTCCAGCGGGAAGGCTTCCCCACCGTCTGACCTGACCTGCCGAGGCGGGCCCCGCCACCCTTCCCGGGGTGACGGGGCCCGCCTCGTCCCGCCCTGACGTCGTCAGTGTCGCTCGGGTCCGGAGGTTTGAGGCTTCCGGTGCCGGCCGGTGCCCGGGGCGAGGGGCCTGGGGGCCTGGCCCGGGCCCGGCTCCTGCGCCGAGGGCTCGGTCTTCGCGCCGGGGTAGAGGACGCGCTTCGCCTCCGCGAGGTTTGCCGCGAAGCCGTACGCCTCCCACACATGCCCGTTCCACCGCTGGATCAGGCGAGGTGCCCCGGGGTTCACGTGCCCGGCCCGCAGGCCGTCGCCGGGGACCAGCGGGACGGCGCGGAGCCGTCCGATCCTGGCGTCACGGCGGTCCGCCCACTCGGACAGCGGTTCCTCGTCCATTCCGGCTTCCCTGTGACTCGACGGCGCTCATCCGCGAGGGTAGCGCCCCGGCGAAGGCCCCCTCGGCTCAGTCGAGGCGGTGCTCCCAGGCCAGGCCGGGCGCCCCTTCGACCCAGTAGTGGTGGGATGCCCGCGTGACACGGAGGCGAACGGAGTCGATCCCGGGCTGCCCTGCGGCCTCCCAGGCGGCGAGTGCTGCTTCGATCCGGTCCCACAGAGGCACAGGGCCGCCCTGCCGGACCGTCCACCTGCCGTCATGGGCGATGAACTCGGCGAAGGACTCCCGGTCGGGGTCGAAGAGGTAGAGCAGGGGCGTTCCGCCGCTCCGGGCGGCACGGACGAGATGCGCGCCGGGCGCGGCGAGCTGGGCGAGAAAGGCGGGCATCCAGTCGTCCAGGAGGGTCGGCGGAACCGTCGTCTCCCTCTCACTGTCCGCGTAGGCGGTACGGGCCGACAGGTCACCGGCCACCGGCACGACAGCCTGGGAGCGTGCCTGGAACAGGTGCGGGGTGACGCGCACGCTCTCGTCGATCTCCTCGGCGGACACGGGGGCGGCCCAGCCGGTGACCGGTACTCCGTCTCGTGTGTACGGAGTCCAGCGCAGCGTCTTGAAGAGCACGTCACCCCGGACGCCGGTGATGAACTCGCGTGCTTCGTCGGGGTCGTTGGTGACCAGGGTCGCGAGGACACCGAGCCCGAGCCGCTGGGCGAGGGCGAGCTGCGCGAGCTTGTAGTCGGCGGCGGCGATCCGCTGGGGGTGGTTCACCCACGGTCTACCCGTATCGGTTCGGCTGCCCGGCGTCGCTGTGGCGCTCACTGATCGCCGGAGCCGAGGGAGAAATGACCTTCGCGGGTTACACGAATTACTTCCTGTGGCTCGAACAAGCCCAATTCGGCGTCTCGCTCAAGCGCAAGGCGGCCCAGGGCTGCCGAGTGCGTTTCTTACTGGGCGACCCCGAAAGCGAACTCACCAGATCGCGCGAGAAAGATGAAGGCGTTGCGCTCACCCTGTCCACTCGCATCCGTGTGACACTTTCCGAGCTGGAGAAGATCAAGGGACAGCACGGCATTGACGCGAGATACAGCGGAGGCAACGCCTACTTGTCCGTCTTCCGCTTCGACGACGACATGATCGTCACGCCCTTGCTGACTCACAACGTGGGCCATGACGCCCCTACGCTGCATCTACGTCGCCACCAGGACGACGGTGTATTCGATCGCTTCGTCTCCCACGTCGAGGAATTGTGGAACCGGGGCACCGCGGTATGGGGGGACACCCATCATGGGCAGGCGTGACTACGAGAACGACCCGGACGCCCCGGCCGCCAACAGCCTGGTCCCGGCCGCATCGGCCGTCGTCGTCGACGACGCGGGGCGCGTGCTGCTCCAACGGCGAGTCGACAACGGCATGTGGGCACTTCCCGGCGGCGCCATGAACATCGGAGAGTCGTTGCCGGAGTGCGCGGCCAGAGAAACGCGCGAAGAAACCGGAATCAATATTGAAATCACCGGTATCGTAGGCACCTACACCAACCCCCATCACGTATTCGCCTACGACGATGGTGAAGTGAGGCAAGAATTCTCCGTCTGCTTCCTGGGGCGTCCCGTATCCGGGCAACTGGCCGCTTCGGAGGAATCCACCGACGTCCGCTGGTTCAAGCCAGAAGACGTGGACGCCCTTCCCATGGTCCCCAGCATCCGCAATCGTCTGGATGACTGGCGATTCGGGCGCATGCCGGCAGCGCGGTAGCCGGTGTGCCTAGTCAGGGGGACCGTTCTCTGATCCCTGTCCCACACCTCCCGCCCCTACGTATCGCGTTTACCCAGTAACAGATTCGGCGCCACCCCTCCGCGCGATGGGCGAAGTGCGGCTCAGCGACGGGAACGCCGGACAGGCGGGGCATCCGGCCGACGGGGACTCGTCGGCCGGCAGGGACTCGTCGGCGGGGCGGGGACTCGCGGGCCGGCGGGGGCCTCTACAGTGCCCGGAACCTCTCTTCCAGGTCGGTGACGCGCTCCGCGCGACGGCCCATGAGATAGACCGTGGCGTGTGTGCGCCGCACTTCGTGCACCAGCGTGAAGCCCTGGGTCTCGTTGTACCTCACCAGTTCGGGGAAGTGGCAGCCACGGCGAACCCACGTACGCCCTTCCCGCGCGGCCCGGTCCACCGCCCACAGTGCCATCACGGTTCCGGGCTTCCTGTCGCGGTGAGCGGGGTCGGTGACGGTCGAGTACAGGTAGTGAGCCGGCTCGTCCAGCTCGTCTTTCGTCCAGCCCCACGGAGGGGTCTGTTCCTGAACGGTCGTGCATCCGATGATGCGCCCGTCGTCCTCCGCGAGTACCCACACGTCACCATCGGGGTTCTCCGCCTGCCGCGCGAGTTCAGGCGCGCTCTCCCGCCAGCTCGGAAGCCCCCGCTCCTCCAGCCAGGTGGAACGGGCGAGGATCAGGCTTCCCACGACGGGCATGTCATCGGCTGTGGCGGGGCGCATGGCGAACACGCTGTCTGTCTCCTGACGGCTGGGGAGGTACTGGGAGGTACTACAGGAAGGATCGGGCGGCGAAGTGGAGGTCAAGGACTTCGAGTAGCTGGGCATCTCCGTCCTCGCGGTACGGCCCTTCCGCGAACGGGTGCACGGGCCGGATACCCGCCCGCGTGAGTACCGGTGCGGTGGTCTCCGGCGAGAGCAAAGTCATCGAGTTGGCAGCAGCAGGAGGGACGCTTCCCGTCATGTCCGGTTGCGCGCAACGGGCAAGGAGACCACCCCCATTGGGCGCAATCCCACGCGATCGCTCGGCGCAGCGCCGCGATTCGTCGCATCCTGAGGCGCCAACAACGTTCAGAGCGAAGGAGACAGGACATCGCACAGATGACGAACCCGCTCTCCGGGGAGACCATGGTCGTCGTTCCCCGCGAGCTGCTGATCCGCTTTGCCCCCAAGGAGTAGGAACGTGCCGGAGTTCATCGACGATTCCACGTTCGGCGCCTACTTCGAGACGTTCACGCACACCGCTTGGCGGCTGGAGACCCGGCGGGGCTACGCCTCCGACCGTAACGGTCCCAACTGGGAGCGCTGGAAGGCCGGCGCCGACTTCAGCCGTGACAGGCCCACCGCCTGGGGGGAGAACATCCGGCGGCAGACGGCCGCAGGGCGGCGAGTCGAGCGTATCCGCCTCGTCGACGACCCGCCTGCCGACGGCCAACTGTTCCTTCTCGCACGGGCCCCGGGCAACATCGAGGCGGGCGAGGACATCCGCAACATGTGGCGCGCGGACGCCGAAGACCTCGGTCTCCCCGCCGTCGACTTCTGGCTGTTCGACAACCGCCTCGCCCTGGTCCTCCCCTTCGATGACGCGGACGGCTACCTCGGTGCCGAACGGGTAGCAGACCCCGCGCGCATCGCGGAGTTCTCCCGCATCAAGGATGCGGCCTGGCCGTACGCGATGCGTCACGAGGACTTTGCCGCCCAGGTAACTTCGAGAATGTGAGCAGCGACTTCCAACAGAACCGCGAAACCCTCGCCGGCATCATCACGCCCAGGGGAGGGATCCCTGCATGAGGCCCACACCCGCCGACCCCGACGCCTGGAACGCGTACCTCGCCGAGGGCAACGCCAAGCAGGCCCGCAAGCGTGTCGCGGCGGATGTGCTCCTACGTGATCCATCCGGACGCGTGCTGCTCGTGAACCCGACCTATAAGCCGGGCTGGGACCTGCCGGGCGGTATGGCCGAGTCGAACGAGCCCCCGGAACAGGCGGTCAGGCGGGAACTGCGGGAGGAACTGGGCAGGGACATCGACGTACGCGGGCTCCTGGTCGTGGACTGGGTCGCACCGCATGGCCCGTGGGACGACCAGATCGCGTTCATCTTCGACGGCGGAACCCTCGACACGGCTGAGGATCTGCGCCCCCACGACGAGGAACTGTCCGAGGCCCGTTTCGTACCCCTGAACAAGGCGCGGGAGCTGGTGGGGACGCGCATGCGGTACCGGCTGGACGCCGCGGTACAGGCATTGGACGGGGGACGCCCGGTGTATCTGCACGACGGTGCGGCGGCCTGGTGAAGTACCGCATCGGGAACGGTGGCCGGGGGGCGGCTCAGTCGCGGGAGTTGCCGAACAGCAGGCGGTAGCCGATCAGGAGCACCAGCGAGCCGCCGATGGCTGCGCCCCAGGTGGGCAGGTCGAAGAACTGGTTGGTGATCGGACGGTTCAGGAAGGTCGCGGAGATCCACCCTCCGATGAACGCGCCCGCCACGCCGATGAGGGTCGTACCGATCAGCCCGCCCGGGTCCCGGCCCGGCAGCAGGATCTTCGCCACCGCACCCGCGATCAGCCCCAGAACGATCCACGCGACGATGCCCATCTCTGTTCCCGCTCTCTCTTGGCTCTCGTGACTCTCGTACGTCGCCACCAGCACCTATGCTCATGGCCTCCACCGGCAAGGACGCAGCCGACCGGCCCGGAGTTCCGTCGACGGGGTTCCGTCAACGGCCCTCCCCGGCCGTCCACCGCGTTCACCTGATCCGGGTGTTTGGGTGCGGTTACCCGCGAAGTTCCGCGTAACTCCTGCGCCAGGTCAGCAGAATCCCTTCACCACACCGCGTAACGCGCCGTACAGCACGCCGTACAGCACGTTGTGCAGCGCGCCTCACAGGGAGGGATTCACCATCAATATCAGCCTCAACAGCAGCCCCAGCGGCGACGGCAACGGCAGCGGAAGCGGAAGCGGCAGGAGTCCTCGTCGTGTCTACGGTAAGCGGCTCGCGCTTGCCGGGGCCGTGCTCGCCGCCGTCTCCGTCAGCGCCTCGCCGGCCGGTGCGGGCACGGCGCTCCAGGGGTGTTTCGACCGGGCGAAGGAGCCGTACACGTCGGTCGTCGACAGCCATCTGCACACCCGGCCGTTCGGCGGCCAGGCGATCCCGTACGACGAACTCAACGGCTACCTCCGCAAGAGCGGCGTCCGGCACGCGAGCATGTACGGGATCGGCCAGACCCTCCCCGTGGACTCGGGGTGCACGTACTACCTGGACTGCCCCGGCACCCCGGTGGTGCCGAGCATGCGGAACGACTTCGTCAACGCGTCGAACTACGTGGCCGCCCCGCCGGAGGACCCGGAACTCACCGTGTCCATGACCTTCCTGGACCTGGCCCGCCCGGAGTCCGTCCCGGACGGCATCGCCCTGTACGACCAGGAGTTCCCCGGGGTGTTCCGGTGGGCGGGCGAGGTCAACCTCGTCAAGCAGGCGCTCTTCCCCAACCACCACCAGGCCGCGACCAGCGAGAACATCAAGAACTGGGCGCCGTTCATGAAGGTGCTCAGGGATCGCGGCATGCCCATCACCATCCACTCCGACCTCGGGAACGACGCGGAGCCCACGAAGTATCTCCATCTGATGGAGGAGACGCTGAAGCGCTACCCGCACAACAAGATCGTCTGGGCGCATATGGGGCTCTCGAAGGAGCTGGCCACAATGGATCCGGACCGGCACATCCGGATCCTGGAGCGGCTCCTCGCCACGTACCCCCGGCTGACGCTGGATCTGAGCTGGCGGGTGCTGGAGGACCAGTACTTCAGCAAGCCGGGCGTACGGCAGAAGTACGCCGCCCTCCTCGACCGCCACCCGACCAGGGCCATCCCCGGGACCGACTTCGTGGCGGCGGACAACAAGGACTACCAGGTCTACGCGGAGGAACTGGAGGTCACCAGCCGGATCAACAAGGCCCTGGGGGACAAGGCGTTCCGGGGCATCGCGCTCGGCGAGAACTACTTCCGCCTCCTCGGCATGGACCAGCGGGCCCCGAAGGTGTGCAAGGAGGAGGGCAAGGCCCACTGAGGGGGCTTTCTCCTTGAGGGGCCTTCGTCCTTGAGGGGCCTTCGTCCTTGAGGGGGCTCCTCCTTTCGGCCTCCTGGCCGGGTGTCGCGGTCGTCCGGTTCCGGTCCCCTCGTCAGGGCCGGGCGACCGCGCGCAGGAACGCCTGGGTGTAGATCTCGATGGTCTCGTCCGGGGTGGGCAGTTCGTCCTCGGGAAGGAAATCGGTGACGGAACGCAGCAGGAAGTGGACGATGACGGGCCCGGTGAGCTGCTGGACCAGGGGGATCACCGGGATGTCCCGGATGCGCCCGGCGGCGATCTCGTCGGTGAGCCACTCCCCCACGCTGGCGAGCATGCGGGGGAAGAAGTGCCGGCGGAGGTCCGCGACGGTGGAGCCGGCCGAGTCGGTGGGGCCGGCGAGCGCCTCGGCGAACACGGCGGGCATGACACGGGGTTCGCGGCGGACGGAGTCCACCAGGAGGCGGTAGATCGCGCGGACGGTGTCGGGGAGGTCGCCCCGGGGGCCAGCGAGGAGCGCTTCGAGGTCGACCACGGGGCTGTACGCCTCGTACGTGGCCCGGAGGAGTTCGTCCCGGCCGCCGAAGGCCGCGTAGAGGCTGTGGACGGAGCAGCGGGCGCGTTCGGCGACCCGCTCCAGGGTGACGGCGGCGAGCCCCTGTTCGCTGATGAGGGTGCCGGTGGCCACGACGGCCCGGCGGCGTACGGGCTCCTGCCCCGAGGGGTCGACCCCGGCGGCGCGCACGGCGTCGTCGAGCGCCTGCCGGGTGCCGCCGAGGCGCCGCATGAGGGTGCTGCGGGAGATCCCGGCCTCCTCCGCCACCGCGAGGAGGGGGACGTCGCCGACGGGGGTGTCACGGTCGCGGGCGACCTTGAGGGCCGCCTGGACGAGGGGGGCGAGGGCTTCGGGGGCGGGGCCGTGCGAGGTTGACATACGGGTAAGCGTAACCTGTAATCCTGTATCAGGCATTGCTTCTCGGCACTCGGCTACTAGGTACTCCGGCTGTTCGGTACTCCGGCTACTCGGCTCGCCACTCCGGCTACTCGGTATTCGGCCGCTGGGCGCTCGGCTACTGGGCTACGGCTACGGCCGCCCGCGCGGCCCCCGCGCGCCTTCTCCCCCGCATCTCTCCCTAAGGAGACTCCTCCGTCATGTCCACTCCCGCCTCCACCCCCGCCGAGGCAGACACTCCCCCGTCCGGCACCGACGCCACCGGCACCACCGGCGCCGCCAAGAAGCTCGCCGCCGTGGTCCTGGGGCTCACGGCGGTGGTCACCATGATGCTCTGCGCGTTCGCGCTGCCGTCCGTCAACGGCGGCCCCCACCACGTCCCGATCGGCGTGACCGGGCCGCAGCCCGCCGCCCAGGGGCTCGGGGCCAAGCTCGACGGGGACGAGTGGGACGTCACCGTCTACGCCGACACCGAGGCCCTGACCGCCGCGATCAAGGACCGCGAGGTCGTCGGCGGTATCGCCCTGTCCGGCGGCAAGGCCGACATCTACACGGCCACCGCGGGCGCCCCCACCGCCACCGCGGCGCTGACCGCGCTCGGCAACGGGCTCGCCGCCCAGCAGCGCCTCCAGCCCGCCGTGCACGACCTCGTCCCGTACCCGGAGGACGACCCGCGCGGCGCCGGGTTCGCCGCCGCCGGGCTGCCGCTGATCTTCGGCGGGATGTTCCCCGCCGTGCTCCTCACCCGGCTCTTCCCCGGCCACGCCGGGCTGCGGCTGCGGCTCGCCGGGGCCGTGGTCTTCTCGCTGCTCGCCGGGGCGGCCGTCGCCGCGTTCCTCCAGTACGGCACCGGGTCCCTCGCCGGGTCGTACGGGGTCACCGCGCTCGGCCTCTCGCTGGGCATGGCCGCGCTCTCCCTCACCTTCATCGGCCTGGAGGCGCTGGCCGGCATGGCCGGGTTCGGCGCGGCGGCGGGCGTGATGATGCTGCTGGGCAACCCGCTCTCCGGCATGGCGAGCGGCCCGTACTGGCTGCCGGACTTCTGGGCCCACCTGGGCCAGTACCTCCCGCCGGGCGCCTCCGGCACCCTGCTGCGGGCCAACTCCTTCTTCGACGGCGCGGGCGCCGCGCTCCCCGGCACCGTGCTGACCTGCTGGATCGTCTTCGGCCTCGCCCTGATCCTGATAGCCGACCGCCGCGCGGCCCGTACGGCCGGGTAACCGCGCCCGTACGGCCGGGTAACCGCGCCCGTACGGCCGGGTAACCGGACCGCGCCGCCGCCCGTACCGTCGAGCGGCCGGAACCGGGTAGCCGCGGCGGGTCAGCCGCGCCAGGCGTAACGGCGTTCCGGGCGGCCCGCCGTGCCGTAGCGGAGGGAGACCTCCGCCTGGCCCGTGGAGTGGAAGTGCTCCAGGTAGCGGCGGGCGCTCACCCGGGAGACGCCGGTCAGGGCGGCGCACTCGCTCGCGGAGTGCGGTCCCTCGGCGGCGCGGAGGGTGCGTTCGATCAGGCCGGCGGTCTCCACGCTCATCCCCTTGGGGAGCGCGGCGGGGCCCTGCCCGGCCCCCAGCGGCGCCGCCGCGCCCGCCAGCACCCGGTCGATGTCCGCCTGGCCCCGTACGTCGACCGTGTGGAGGTGGGCCCGGCGGGCCGCGTACCGCTCCAGGCGCGGGCGCAGGTCCTCGAAGTCGAAGGGCTTGAGGAGGTAGTCGACCACGCCCTGGCGGACCGCGCCCCGTACCGTGTCGGCCTCCCGGGCCGCGCTGATGACCATGACGTCGCAGTCGTGGCCGTCGGTACGGAGCCGGGAGACGACGTCGAGGCCGAAGACGTCCGGCAGGTAGAGGTCGAGGAGGACCAGGTCGGGGCGGAGGGCCCCGGCGGCGGCGACGGCCTCGGCGCCGGTGCCCGCCGTACCGACGACGCGGAACGGCGCGACGCGTTCGACGAAGGTGCGGTGGACGCGGGCGACCATGAAGTCGTCGTCCACGACGAGGACGTCGATCGGGTCCCGGTCCCCTCCTCCGCCTGCCTTCGTCCCGCCGGTGGGGGTCAGGGGGTTCATCGCGCTCCCGCTCCTCGTGCCGCCGCGCCGGCGCCTTCGCCGACGTCTTGACCGACGTCTTGACCGGTGTCCTGGCCGACGTCCTGGCCCACGTGCCGGCCGGCGACCTGACCGGCGTGCCGGCCGGTGTCCTGGCCGGCGTCTTCGCTGATGTCCTGGCCGGCGTCTTCGCTGATGTCCTGGCCGGCGACCGTCATCCGGGCCGTGAACATGGCCCCTTCGGGGGTGTTGGTCACCGAGATCTCTCCGCCGTGACGTTCGCAGACCAGCCGGGTCAGGGCGAGGCCGATCCCCCGTACACCGCCCTCCTGGGCCGCCTTGGTGGTGAAGCCGTGGGCGAAGACCTCCCGGGCCAGCTCCGGCGCGACCCCGGGCCCGGAGTCGCGGACCACGATCTCCACGCTGGAGGTGTCCTGCCGCAGCTCCACCTCCACCCACGCGCCGCCCCCGGAACTCTTCTCGCTCCCGGAACTCTTCTCGCTCCCGCCGCTCGCCGCCGCGTCCACCGCGTTGTCGACCAGGTTCCCCACCACCGTCGCCACATCGGCGGCGTCCTCCGGGGAGAGCCGGTCCAGGGCGGTGGCGTCCGAGATCCGCAGGGTGACCTTGCGCTCGGCCGCCAGCGACGACTTCGCCATCAGCAGGGCAGCCACCGCCGTGTCCCGTACCCGGGTGGACAGGGTCATGTCGAGGGACTGGCGGCGCTGGTTCAGGGCCCGTATGTACCGTACGACCTCGTCCTGCTCGCCGATCTGGATCAGCCCCGAGATGGTGTGGAGCTGGTTGGCGAACTCGTGGGCCTGCGCCCGCAGCAGCTCGGAGGAGCTGCGGAAGGAGCCGATCTCCTGCTCCAGACGGGCCAGTTCGGTGCGGTCGCGGAGGGTGGTGACGGAGCCGAGGAGGCGTCCGTTCCGTACCACCGTCATCCGGTTCATCACCAGCACCCGGCCATGGTGGACGACGACCTCGTCCCGCTCCCCGTCCACGTCGACCAGGACGTCCCGCAGCCGCCCGTCGACCCCGAGATCGGCCAGGCTCTTGCCGACGCAGTCGGCCGGCAGGTCGAGCAGGCGCCGCCCCACCTCGTTGAGGAGGGTGAGGCGGTGGTGGGGGTCGAGCGCCACCACGCCCTCCGCGATCCCGAAGAGCATCGCCTCCCGGTGCTCCGCGAGCCCGGCGATCTCGCGCGGTTCCAGCCCCAGCGTCTGCCGCTTCACGCGCCGGGCCAGCAGCAAGGAACCGGCCAGGCCCAGCCCGCTGGCGATGCCGAGATACGCGAGGAGGTACGAGGACGCCCCGCCGAGCCGCTGCCATACGGTGGGCGACGCCTCCCCGACCATCACCGTCCCCAGAAACGTCCCGGCGTTCCGCGACGTCGCCCCGAGCACCGGCACCTGCGCCACCAGCTCCCGGCTGCCGTCCAGCGTCAGCGCCCCTGACCAGCCGCGCCCCGGGGCGGCCCCGTCGCCCAGCGGCAGCGGGTCGCCGACCACGGTCGGGTTGGTGGAGCTGACGATCTTGCCATCGGCGTCCGCCACCGTCACCGAGGTCACCTCGGACTGGGACTGCGTGGAGTGCACCAGCGGGGCGAGGGTCTCCTCCGGCGCGGGCAGCACGAGTTGGCTCCGTACGAGCGGATGCGCGGCGAGCTGCTCCGCGAGCGCGCTGACCCGGCGCCCCTCGACCCGGTGGAAGGTCGCCTCCGACTGGGCGAGCGAGACACCGGCGACCGCCACCAGGACGACCACGACGATCCCCAGTTGCAGCACCAGCATCTCCCCGGCGAGCGTCTGCCGCCGGAACGGGCTGAACACAATGAACTCAATCTCTTTTGCCGACACAATCTGGGCGGCGCGGGCACGGAGCCGCACAATCATGACGCCCGCATCGTGGTGGGCGGAAGGGCCGAAAGGCCGGGCGACGGGCGAGGCGACTCGAAGGCGAGGGAGGTGGCGGTGGCATGAAAGCACCGATACGTGCCGTACGTGTCCTCGTCGCCCTGTGCGCCGCGCTCTCGCTGCTCACCGTCGGCGGCTGCGGTGCCTGGTCCCCGTCCCCGTCCCGGCCCTGGCCCGGTTCCTGGCTGGAGAGCGGGCGGGAACCGCTCGGCGACGGTGCGCGCATCATGGTCCCCAACACCGCCGGGGGCGGATACGACACCACCGCCAGGACCGTCGCCCGGGTCTTCCGGGAGGCCGGGATCGCCTCCGACGTGCAGGTCTTCAACCTGCCGGGGGCCGGCGGCACGGTCGGCCTGCGCCGTCTCGTCAACGAGCGGGGCAACGGCTCCCTCGCCCTCCAGATGGGGCTCGGCGTCCTCGGCGCCGCCCATGTCTCCGGGTCGACGGCGAGCGTCGCGCAGACCACGCCGCTGGCCCGGCTGCTCGCGGAGTCCGAGGCCGTGGTGGTGGCGGCGGACTCGCCGTACCGCACCGTCGGTGACCTCGTCGCCGCGTGGCGCGCGCACCCCGGCCGGATGCGGGTGGGCGGCGGCTCCTCGGTCGGCGGCCCCGACGAACTCTTCCCGATGCAGTTCGCGAAGGCGGTCGGCATCGACCCCGGGAAGGTCGCCTATGTCGCGTACGACGGCGGGGGCGGCGACCTGCTGCCCGCGCTGCTCGACGGCGAGGTCGACTTCGCGACCAGCGGGCTCGGGGAGTTCCTCGACCAGATCCGGGCCGGTCAGCTCCGGGTCCTGGCGGTCACCGGCGCCCGGCCGGTCGCGGCGCTCCCGGGCGTGCCGACGCTCAGGTCCGCCGGTATCGACCTGGTCTTCGACAACTGGCGGGGGATCGTGGCCCCGCCCGGCATCGGCGACGAGGAGCGCAGGCGCTGGATCGACGCGCTGACCGCGCTGCACGACACCCCCGAGTGGAAGGCGGAACTGGCCCGGCACGGCTGGACCGACACCTTCGCCACGGGGGACGCGTTCGCCGCCTTCCTGGCCCGGGAGGACCGGGCGATCGGCCGACTGGTCGCCCAGTTCGGGCTGGAGTAGCCGCCGAGGGCGCCCCCGAACAGCCCCCCCGCCCTCCCCCTCCTCGCTCCCCTCCCTTCCTCCTCCTCGCTCCCCCTCCTCACTCCCCCTTTTCGCGCGGCCCCGACCGGGGTTCGCGATGCCCCCGTACGCCCGAAAGGCACCCCGCATGACCCCGCACACCTGGAAACTCCTGCTGATCCTGGTCGTGGCCATCGCCGCGCTCATCTACCTGATCAACTCCCGGCTCCGCGTCCATCCCTTCGCCGCCCTGATCGTGGTCTGCGTCGGCACCGGGCTCGCCGCCGGGGAGCCCGTCGGCGATCTGATCGAGTCCATCGAGGACGGCGCGGGCGGCACCCTCGGGGATGTCGGGGTCACCCTGGCGCTCGGCGCGATGCTGGGGCGGCTGCTCTCCGACTCGGGCGCCACCGACGCGATCGCCCGCGCCATCCTCGACCGTTCGACGCCGCGCCGGCTGCCCTGGCTGGTGACGGCCGCCGCCTTCGTCATCGGGATACCGATGTTCTTCGAGGTCGGCCTGATCGTGCTGCTCCCGCTGATCTTCAGTGTGGCGCGCAGGATGGAGGACCGGGGCGGTGCGCAGGGTTCGCCGTACGTGCTGCTCGGTGTGCCCGCCATCGCCGCCCTCTCCACCCTGCACGGCATGGTGCCGCCGCACCCGGGCCCGCTGACCGCCATGACCGGGCTCCACGCCGACCTCGGGCTCACCCTCGCCGTCGGGCTGGTCTGCGCCGTCCCCACCGTCATCCTCGCCGGGCCGGTGTACGCGCGCTGGATCGCGCCCCGGCTCCCGGAGGTACGGCCGGACGCGGCGCTGGTGGCCCAGTTCACGGGCGCGGGGACGGGCGCGGGGACGGGCGCGGGCAGTGAGGGTGAGAAGGACGGCGACGGACACGGGGGCCGGAGCGGGCTGGGCATGGGGCTCGCGGTGACCGCCGTGCTCATCCCGGTCGGGCTGATGCTGCTCCGTACCCTCGCCGAGACCGTGCTCGACAAGTCCAGCGGGGTGCGCTCCGCGCTGGAATTCGCCGGGGAGCCGCTCATCGCGATGCTCGCCGGGTTCCTCTTCGCCCTGGCGGTGACCCTCTGGACCGGCACCCGCAGCGGCGCCACCACCGCCGAGAAGACCCGCTCCTCGATGACGGACAGCCTCAAGTCGGTCGCCGCGATCCTCCTGATCATCGGCGGTGGCGGCGCGTTCAAGCAGGTGCTCCAGGACTCCGGCATCGGGGACGCCATCGCCTCCGCCGCCAAGGGCGCGCACCTCAACGTGATCGTCCTGGGCTGGCTGATCGCCCTGCTGCTCTCCCTCACCACGGGCTCGGCGACCGTCGGCATCGTCTCCGCCACCGGCATCGTCGCCCCGCTCGTCGGCACGGGCGGCGGCCTGGAGGCGTCCCTCCTGGTGGTCGCGATCGGCGCGGGCTCGCTCGGCCTGAACTACGTGAACCACGCGGGGTTCTGGCTGGTCAAGGAGTCGTTCGGGATGGACCTGAGCCAGGCCACGAAGACGCAGACGACCGTGCAGACACTGGTGAGCGTGATCGGCCTGGGGATGACGCTGCTGCTCTCCGTCTTCGCCTGAGGCCGGCCGGGCGCCCGGTCGGCCGGACACCTGGCCGGCCGGGCTGGATGGCCGGAGGGCCGGATGGCCGGATGGCCGGATGGCCGGATGGCCGGAGGGCCGGAAGGCCGGATGGCCGGAGCCGCCCTACCCGTCGCCCAGCAAGTACCGCGTCACCATGTCCACCAACTCGCCCTCGAACGTCTCCACCGGGATGCCCTGCGGGTCCGCCATCAGCTTGTGCGTGTTCAACTCGACCGTGGTCACGACGAGTTCGGCGGCGGTGTCCAGGTCCCGTACCCGGACATCCGGATGGCGCGCGAGCGCGTCGCGGATCTGGGCGACGCGCTTCTTGCCGTGCTGGGCGATGGCGTCGAGGAGTTCCGGGGAGAGCGACGCCTCCTCGATCATGATCCTGAGGAGCTGGGGGTCGTCCCGGTGGTGGTCGACCACGTCCCGCACCAGCGCCCGCACCAGCTCCTTCAACGTCCCTTCCGAGAAGTCGAGTTGGTCGGGACGCAGCCAGTCGCCCCGGTCGATGTGCCGGATCAGCAGCTCGGTGAGGATGGCGTCCTTGTTCGGGAAGTACTGGTACAGCGAGCCGATGGAGACCCGGGCGCGCTCGGCGATGCGGTTGGTGGTCCCCGCGGCGTACCCGTACTCGGCGAAAACGTGAGCAGCGGCGGTCAGCACGCGCTCCCGGGTGAGCTCCGCACGCACCTGACGGGGCCTGCGACGTGGCTGAAGACGACGATCGGCGGACGGCATCCGGGAGGCCTCCTCGGGGACGAAAGGCGAGTAGCCAAGAGCTGAGCAACTACTCACAATATAGCCATGAGCTGCGGAAACAACCCCGAGCCCGGGGTCATACCACTGCCCTTCTCCCTGCTGACGACGGCGGAACAGGTGGAGGCGGTCGTCGGGCACCCCGCGTCGATGGTGATGCTCAAGCAGGTCGCCGCCCTCGACGAGGGGTGCCGTACCGTCCTCGCGCGCTCCCCGGTCGCGGCCCTCGGCTACCGGGATGCCGGCGGCACCGCCGCGACGACGTTCATCGGGGGCGCGCCGGGGTTCGCCCGCGTGCACTCCCCCACCCGCTTCTCGTTCACGCCGCCGGGCCCCGTCGACCCGTACGGCCCGGTCTCGCTCTTCTTCCTGCTGCCCGGGGTCGGGGAGATCCTCCGCGTCAACGGCACGGTGACGGGGCGTGCGGCGGGACGGGGGACGGGGCGGGTGACGGGACGTGCGGCGGGACGGGGGACGGGACAGGTGACGGAACGTGCGGCGGGGCGCAAGGGCGCTCAGGTGACCGTCGCCGTCCAGGAGGCGTACGTCCACTGCGCGCAGGCCGTCCTCAGGTCCCGCCTGTGGCAGCCGCAGGGTGCACGCACCGCTCCCACCACGGCACCCATCGCTGCTCCCGCCACCGCACCCGTCACCGCTCCCACCACGGCACCCGCCGACCCCGAAGGTTCCCGGGAAGGCCCCCTGCACGACCCCGGCGTGGCCGCCTTCCTCGCCGCCTCGCCCTTCCTCGCCCTCTCCACCTGGGACACCGGCGGCGGCGCCGACACGAGCCCGCGCGGCGACCGGGGGACGGTGGCGCGGGTCCTCGACGGCCGCACCCTCGTCCTCCCCGACCGCAGGGGCAACAAGCGCGCCGACACCCTCCACAACCTCCTCCAGGACGACCGGATCTCCCTCGCCGCGCTGGTCCCGGGGCGGAGCGAGACGCTGCTGATACGCGGCCGGGCCGCCATCACCGACGACGCGGCGCTGCTGGCGACGATGGCGCTGCGCGGGATGCCCCCGCACCTCGCGCTGGTGATCGACGTCGAGCACGCCGAGGTGACCGGCAACGACGCCGTGGCCGGCGCCGGGCTCTGGACCCCGGACACCCACCTGGACCGGGCCACGGCGCCGGACATGATGGCCCTGGGCAGCGCCCACCTCGCCACCGGCATGGCCACGGCGAAGGGCGGCGGGCCCGCGTTCCTGCTGAAGGCGGTCACCGCGATCCCGGGGCTGCACCGGCTGATGCGGCGGATGATCGACGTGTCGTACCGCTCCGGGCTGCGCAAGGAGGGGTACGAGGAGCCGGGTTACGAGGAGCAGGGGTACGAGAAGCCGGGGTACGAGGAGAGTTACGCGGACGGCGCGACGGCCCCGTACAACGGCGGCGTCAACGGCCCCGCCCCCGTACCCGGCAGCCCCCGAACCACCCCCGCCGCCTCCTCCCCCTCCCCCTCCCCCCTGCGCCACGTCCGCATAGCCGAACTCCGCCGGGAGACCCCGACCACCCTCACCCTCGTCCTGGAGGACACCGACGAAAGCAGGCACGGAAGCAGGCACGGAAGCAAGCACGAAAGAAGGCACGGAAAGTCCGGACGCCCCCGAAAGCCCCGGAAGCCCCGAAAGCGCGGGCGCCCCTTCGACTTCCGCCCCGGCCAGTTCTTCACCCTCGTCGCCGACATCGACGGCCGTCCCGTCCGCCGCGCCTACTCCGCGTCCTCCGCACCGGGTTCGGAGCGGCTGGAGATCACCGTCAAGCACATCGAGGGCGGCCTCTTCTCCACCCATGTGCACCGCGCGCTCCGTACCGGCGACCGGCTCGCCGTACGCGGCCCCTCCGGCTCCTTCCACGCCGAGCCGGAACCGCCGGGCGAGACCGTGCTCCTGGCGGGCGGCAGCGGAGTGACCCCGCTGATGAGCATGGTCCGCACCCGCCTCGCCGACCGTACCGCCCGCGACCGCGTCACCCTGCTCCACAGCAGCCGGAGCGAGGAGGAGACCATCTTCGGCGAGGAGTTGGCCCGGCTGGCGCTGGCCCACCCCGACCGGCTCTCGGTCACCCAGGTCCTGACCTCCCGGGACGGCCGCCTCGACGCGGAGGGGATACGCCGCTGGGTCACCGGCCGCGCCCCGGCCCCGGACGCCCACTACTACCTCTGCGGACCCGAACCCCTGATGGACGCCGCCGGAACGGCACTGGCCGGGCTCGGGATCCCGGACGAGCGGGTGCACCGCGAGCGCTTCGCGGGCGGGCCCCGGTCGCGGACGCGCTCCCTGCCGGCCGAGCCGCAGGCGATGACCGTACGGGAGAACGGGCGCCCCGCGGGCACGGCGATGGTCGCGCCCGGCCAGACCCTGCTCGAAGCGGGGCTCGCGGCCGGGCTGCCGCTGCCGTACTCCTGCACGGTCGGGAACTGCGGCGACTGCCTGGTCAGGCTCCGCGCCGGCCGGGTCGCCCAGGACGAGCCGAACTGCCTCACCCCGGAACAGCGCGCCGCCGGCTCCACCCTGACCTGCGTCGGCCGCCCCCTGACAGAGGTCACCCTCGACATCACGGACCCCTGACCACGGATCTCTGGCCACCGACCCCTGCCCCCCCCCGGCACCACCAGCACGATCCCGCCGGTCAACCCCGTACGCACGCGGCCGGGCGCACCCGGCGAACCAGGCCCGGCCGCCCGACGTCCCTACGGTGAACGGAACTCAAACACGCACACGTAACCGAAACACGCGCACGAAAGCCCGAAGGTCCCTCCCATGCCCCCGACACCCCCCGAGTCCTCCACGCCTCCGGCGTCGCCTGCGTCCCCCACACCCCCCGCACCCCCCGCGCCCCACGGCGAAGCCCCCCAACGCACCGTCCTCGCCGCCGCCTTCGCCGTCCTCCGGCAGCACCGCCGCACCCTGGCGGGCGCGACCGCCCGCGTCGTCGGTGTCTCCGGCGCGCTCTGGCTGCTGCTCACGACCGTGATCTTCGCGGCCTCCTGGCCCCTCTTCACGCACATGCGGAACCAGGTCAATTACTACCGGTACGTCGAGGACTTCTACCCCCACGACAACAGCGGCCTGGTCCTGGTCGCCCTCTGCACCCTCCCGCTCTTCCTGCTCCTCCTCGGCATGGGCAGCGCAGCCCTCCAGACGGCATGTTCCCGGGCGGTCACGGCGGGGACGGCGGGGACGGCAGTCACGGCGGGGACGGCAGTCACGGCAGTCACGGCGGTCACGGCGGGGACGGGCGCCCGGGGCGCGGTCGTCGCCGTCTACGCCCTGCGCGGGCTGGTCGTCTGGCCGCTGCCGCTGCTCGTGACGTACGGGTCGGAGCGCCTCACCAGCCCCGCCCTCGACACCCCGTACCCGCTGGAGCGCGGCACCTGGATCTTCACCCTGGTCCGGTTCGCGCCCCTGGTGGCCGCGTTCGTCGCCGTACTGCTGCGCCTCGCGCTCGCCCTGGCCCCGGCCGCCGCGGCGGCCGGGCTCACCCCGCGCGCGGCGCTGCGCCACTCCTGGTCGCGGGCGTGGAGTCGGGCGGGCGGGGGCCGGGTGGTGGCGCTCGCGCTGCCGCCGGCCGTGCTCGCCGCCGGGGTGCTCCGGCTGACCGTACAGATGGCCCTGCCGCTGCGGCCCGCCGTACGGGGGCTCCTGGAGCCGGCCACGGGGAACTTCTTCGCCGCGTACTACGCCGGCATCCTCGCCCCGGTCATCGTCGGCATCCTGGTCACGGCGGCCCTGGTCCTCCCGTTCACCTTCACGGCCTTCGCGGTCCTCGACAGCCGCCTGCGCCCGGCGGGTACGCCGGATACGCCGGATACGTGACCGGCCGGAGCCTGAGGCCCCGGCCGACCTGCGCGAGCCGCTGACGCTCACCCCACCTGCTTCAGCCCGATAACCGTGTACTCCTTGCCGTCGATGATCCTCTTCTCCTCGCCGACCTTCTCGAACTTGCCGTCCCGGGGGATGAGCACCTCGGATTCCTTGCCCCGGTAGCGGGAGAGGGGGTCGATGTTGCGGCCGTTGTCCGTGGTGATTTCGAGCAGGACGTTCTGGCCGCTGCGACCGTTGCTCTTCGCGTTCTTGGCGGCGCGTTCGGCCTTGCTCAGGTCGGTGGAGGTGCTGAGGTACTCGGGCATCTCGACGGTTTCGCCGTTGGCGAGCCGATCCAGCAGCTCGTCCGGCATGAACGTACCCCGGTAGAACGTCCCCTTGACCGGCGGCAGATGGCTCAACGCCTCGTCCATGCGCTTGATGAACTCCGGCACGGACTTCTGGCGCTGGCCGCTGATGGGGTCGCCGCGCAGGTACTTGTTGGCGTCCAGGGCCCACGAGCCGGTGTAGTCGGCGATGATGAGCGCGTCCTGAGCGGTGAAGTCCTTCGTGAGCGGGTTGCCGCGCGCGATCTTCTCGACTTCCTCGGCCCACTTCTTCTTGTCACCCGGACGGAAGTCCGGGATGTCGTCCAGCACGTGCATCGGGTCGGTGCACTGCCCGCCGCCCTTGCCGGGGTCGTCCTTGTCCTTGCCCTTGTCGTCGCCCTCGGGCTTGTCGTCCTTGTTGTCGTCCTTGTTGTCGTCCTTGTTGTCGTCCTTGTCCTTGTCCTTGTCCTTGTCGTCCTTGGGCGGCGGGTTGCGCTCCGGCGGGGGCTTCGGCTCGTCGGTGAGGCCGATGGCGATCGTGACCCTGTCCCTGATGTTCTGGTACGTGTCGACGCCGGCGAGCGAGAACCCGGCCACCGACGACATCATGTCCACTGCGGAAGGCCCGGAGTCGGCCGCGAAGGTGACGCCGCCGACCAGCCGCCCGTCCACCAGGTGGGCACGGCCACCGGCAGCGGCGGCGAGCGTGTAGCGGCCCGCTCCGGCCGCGCCGATGCCGACGCCGACGCCCGCACCGACGCCTGCGGTCGCGCTGCCGGAGAAGGCGACGTTTTTCGCGTTCAGGCAGTCGTTCTTGTCTTTGTCCTTGTCCTTGTCCTTGTCGTCGTTGTCCTTGTCCTTGTCCTTGTCGTCCTGGCCGCCGGTGCTCCCGCCGGACGAGCCACCCGTGCTGCCGCCGCTCGCCCCGCCGGAACTCGACCCACCCGACGAGCCCCCGGAGCCGGAACCGCCACTGCTCGATCCCCCGCTGCTCGACCCGCCACTGCTCGATCCGCTGCTGCCGCCGCTCGCCCCGCCGCTACCGGAGCCACCGGAGCCCGAACCACCGGAACCGGACCCACCGGAACTGGACCCACCCGAACCGCCAGAGCCAGAACCGCCGCTGCTGTTACCACCCGACGCGCCGCCCGAACCGGAGCCGCTGCTACCGCCGGCTCCGCCACTGCCGCTGCTGCCACCGGAGGCTCCCCCGGAGCCGGAACCGGATCCGCTTCCACTACCGCTGCTGCCGCCGGCACCCCCGGAACCGGAACCACCCGAACCCGAACCACCCGAACCACCCGAACCCGAACCGCCGGAGCCGGAACCACCCGAGGCACCGCCCGCAGCAGCGCCGCCGCTGGCGCCGTTCCCCCCACTGTTCCCGCCGCTGCCACCACTCCCGCCGGAGGCGGCACTTCCTCCCCGGGAGCCGCCCGAGGCACCGCCTACAACAGCGACTCCGTCGTCATCGTCGTCGTCATCGTTTCCACCGGAGCCGGAGCCGCTGCCCCCAGAAGAAGCACCGCCGGAAGAAGCACCACTGGAGGAGCTCCCACCGGAGTTCCCACCGACCGCACCGCCCGAACTGCCGCCGGACGCACCCCCCGAAGCACCACCGCTGGAACTACCCCCCGAGTCACCACCCGAGTTGCCCCCCGAATTACCCCCCGAGTTCCCGCCCGAATTCCCGCCCGTAGCGCCACCCGAGCCACTGCCCCCGCTGTTACCACTCCCGCTACTGCCGTTCCCATTGCCACCGCTCCCGACAGCGCCCCCGCTGCCGGCACCGCCGTTGTCACCGTCACCACTGGCACCATTGGCCCCACCGGCACCACTGCCACCGGCGCCACCGACAACACCCCCGGTAACGCCCCCAGTGGTCCCCCCACTGTCAGCGACACCGTCGCCGTCGCCCTCGCCGTCACCTTCCCCGTCGGTACCCCCGGCGCGCCCGGAACCCCCCGTACCCGAACCATCGGAGCACTCCCCGCCCCCGAGCGCGCAGACCGCCGTCTGGAGCCGGTCCGTGACGCTGCCTCCCACCCCGCCGAGCACCAGCGCGCCGACGACCAGGACGACCACGGTGAGCAGGCCCACGTACTCGATCGCCGTCTGGCCACGGCTCCGGCGCCACCGGATCAGGTGCGGTACGGACGGGATCGCCTCCCGCCGGAACCGTTCCCACGTCCAGCGCGGCCGTACGGCCCGCCGGTCCGGGGGCAGTTCGAACCAGGAGCGGCCGGCGCCGATGCCGACCAGGGCGAGCAGGGCGCCCGGCAGCAGCAGTTGGCTGAGGCCGCGTGCCGACCCCAGGTAGAGATTGACGACACCGCCGATCAGCAGCCACACCTGGAGGCCGATCAGCGCGTACCGCACCGCGATGCCACCGGTCCACAGCCACCGTGCCAGGATCACCGCGACGATGCCCGGGGTCATGGCGTACAGCGCCGCCAGGGAGAGCCCGGGGGTGATCCGGGTGCCCAGTTCCAGCAGCGAGGTCAGTACGCCGACGCCGCCGAGCAGGGTGAGGCCGAACATCAGATGCAGCAGCAGCCGCGTCACGGCGAGCGCGCGCGGCAGCTCCCGGCGGTGCGCGGAAGCACGCGCCGCCGAACTCGCCGCCGAACTCGCCGTCGCGGATGGGGATGTGGATGGGGATGAGGGCGCCGGCGCGGCTGCGGGCGCGGGCGCAGTGGCCGGAAGCGCGGGGCCGTTGGAGTCCGACAACGGAGTACCTCTCGCCGAATCGCTGATGATCTCGGCCCAGTCCCCCCACCGTGGCGCGTACCGGCACACTAGGTACGCCCCGGCCCCAACCACAGGGCCCCTGGGCCCACTTCGGGCCGAAGCCGGGCCCAAGACGGGCCCAGAACGGGCCCAGAACGGGCCCTGGCCGGACCCGGGCAGGACCCAGGCAGGACCCGGGCAAGGAGCCGGGCAAGGACCCGGCCGGCCCGGGGCGTCACAGAACCGACGCAGGGCGCGCTCCGGCCTCCCGCCCGAGAGGGGGACACCGAGCGCATTGACGTGCCCACGCCAGCACCCCTACGTTCTGAAAGCGCTCTCCTCCGCTCCCCGTCCCCCGTCTCCCCATCCCCCCGTCCCGCCATCCCCCGTCTCCCCATCCCCCCGCCCCCTCGATCGCGGAGTCACCCATGTGGACATCGTTGTCCGTCCGGATACGTCATCTGGTGGCACCGGTCGCCGTGGCGCTGCTGGCCGCCCTGACCCCCCAGGCCGCAGCCGCCCCGGCGGCAGCCACCCCGGCCGCCCCGACCGCCACCCCGGCCACCCCGGCCGCCGACGCCGCCCCCGCCGCGACCATCTGCAACAAGTACTGCGACGCCCGCGACCCCGGGCTCTCGCCGCAGGACCGTGCCCCCGTCTCCACCACCCTCTTCTCCCGTTCGATCGTCCTCCACTTCGACGACCAGGACGCGATGGGCTGGGCCTCGACCGAGAACGGCAACCCCGGTGACGAGGTCTGGCTCGACCGGTCCTTCGACGGCGGGCGCACCTGGAGCTCCGGCAGCCGCCTCGGGGCCACCGCCGTGCCGACGGGGCAGCGCGGCTGGCGCACCCTCATGTACAACGTGGACGACTGGAACACCAACGGGGTCGGCGCCCTGCGCGCCTGCGGCAAGGCCGGCGACCGTACGGAGATCGCCTGCACCCCCTGGGCGCGTACGACCTGGAACGCGTGGGACCGCAGAACGGCCGCGGCCACGGCGCAGATGCAGTTCTACGACAACGGCACCGGGCTCTTCGCCACCACCGGCTGGTGGAACTCGGCCAACGCCCTCACCGCGGTCATCGACAACATCCGCGTCTCGGGCATGCCCAGCTACCGCTATGCCATCGCCAACACCTACGACCACCAGCTCAACGCGCAGGGCGGCCAGTTCCGTAACGAGTACATCGACGACACCGGGTGGTGGGGGCTGGCCTGGATCGCCGCGTACGACCTGACCGGCGACAGCCGCTACCTGAACACCGCCCGCGCGGACGCCGACCACATGGCCGCCTACTGGGACGGGGTCTGCGGCGGCGGGGTGTGGTGGAGCACCGCGAAGACCTACAAGAACGCCATCGCCAACTCGCTCTACATCCACCTCAACGCGGCCCTGCACAACCGCATCACCGGCGACACCGCCTACCTGGACCGGGCCCGCGCCGGCTGGTCCTGGTTCCAGGGGACCGCCATGGTCAACGGCTCGCACCTGGTGAACGACGGCATCGACCTCTCCACCTGCCGCAACAACGGCGCCGCCGTCTGGTCGTACAACCAGGGCGTCCTGCTCGGCGCGCTCACCGAGCTGAACCGGGCCACCCAGGACCCCGCCCTCCTCACCACGGCCCGCCAGATCGCCGACGCGGCCACCACCTCCTCGTCCCTCAACACCGACGGCATCCTGCGCGACCCCTGCGAGGGCGGCGACTGCGGGGCCGACGGCCCGTCCTTCAAGGGCGCGCACGTACGCGGCCTGGGCAGACTCAACGCCGCGCTCCCCGACCACCCCTACACGGCCTACCTCTCCCGGCAGGCGGACGCCGCGTACGCCCGCGACCGCAACCCGCTCGACCAGTACGGTCTGCGCTGGAACGGCCCCCTCGACACCACGGACGCCGCCCGCCAGCAGAGCGCCCTCGACCTGCTGAACGCGGCCCCCTGAGCGGCCCGCCCGGCTCCGCCCCCGGCCGAGCCCGGCTCAGCCTCCGCCTCCGGCCGCCCTCAGCCCCGCGCGACGGCCGGGGGCGCGCCGCCGGGCCCGGGGAAACCGCTGGTCTGCCAGGTGAAGCCGTCAGCGGTGACCGCGAAGCCCTCGTACCCGTCGAGGTCCTCCAGCCACCGGCGGGCCGCGCCGCCCATGGCGAAGGCGGCGGTGGCGTAGACGTCGGCCAGGGTGAGCCGGGGGCCGGTCACGGTGACGGACCCGGGGCCCTGGACGGGCGCGCCGCTGCGCGGGTCGATGATGTGGGTGCCGCGTTCCGCCGTACCGGAGGTGGCCACCGCGAGGTCGCGGCCGGTCACGACGGTGCTGAGGGCGCCGGGGCGGCGCAGCGGGTCCGCGACGCCGAAGCGCCAGGGGACGCCGGGCGCCGGCTCGCCGTACGACTGGATGTCACCGCCCCCGTTGACGGAGAAGGAGCGCGCTCCGGCCGCGTGGAGGAGTTGGCAGGCGCGTTCCACGGACCACCCCTTGACCAGGCCCGACGGGTCGAACGCCCCGCCCGCCAGCGGGTCGAACCAGCCGTCGGTGACCCGTACGGCGTCGTCGCACAGGGCGAGGACCTCGCGTACCTCCGGGGAGCAGCGGGCGGGGGTCAGTTCACCGCGCGCCAGGCGGCTGACCGCGCTGTCCGGGCGGTAGGGGGAGTAGGTCCGGTCGACGTGGTGGAGCCAGTAGACCGCGTCGCGCAGCGCCTGGTGGATCGCGGCGGTGCGCGGGTCCCGGATGTCGAAGGAGACGACGGTGCCCATCACCTGCTCGACATGGCGCAGGCCCCGCTCCTGCCCGGCACCGGGTTCCTGACCGGCACCACGTCCCTGCCCGGCACCACGTCCCTGCCCGGCACCGGGTCCCTGCCCGGCATCACGTCCCTGCCCGGCACCGGTCTCGTGCCCGGCTCCCCGGCCGGCTGCCGGGCGGGCCTCCTGGTCAGCCACCGGCCTTGTCCAATGCGCTCTGGAGGGAGCCGATGTACCCCTGGCTGGTGTAGCTGGCCCCGGAGACGGCGTCGATGTGCGCGCTGTGCGCGGCCAGCGCCTCCTGGGTGAGGCGGGGCACGGCGTAGTCGGCGATCCGCTGACTGTGCCCGTCCCGGGAGGGAACCTGGTCCACCCGTACGGCGGTGAGCCTGCCCGCCCGTACCGTGGCGGAGACCTGGACGGCGCCGTACGGCGTGTCCACCGGGTCACCGGTGTACGTACCGTCGCCGTGGGCGCCAGTGGCCCCGGAAGGAGCCCCGGAAGAGGGGGCGGCGGAGGGCGCGGAAGTGCCCGGCGCGGGGGCCGTCGCGGCCGGGGCGCCGGTGTGGTGGGGCTTGAGGGCGAGCAGCAGGACGACCAGGCTGGTGGTCGACGCGGCGGCGAGAACGGCTCGGCGCACGGAAGGTCTCCTCGTAACTCTCAGGACTCTCAGGGCTCTCAGGGCTCTCAGGGCTCTCAGGACATTCAGAACTCGAACGACTCGTGGTGGAGGTGCCTCCGCCGGACCCCCGCCCGCCGCAGAGCCCGTACCGCCGCCGCCGTCATCCCGGGCGGGCCGCAGAGATAGACCTCGTGCGAGCCGAGATCCGGTATCAGGGCACTCAGCGCACGGGCGGTCAGCGGCAGCGCGTAACCGGCGGGCTCGCTGACGAAGCAGTGGACGGTGGAGCCGCGCGCCGCGGCTATCGCGTCGAGTTCCCCGCGCAGCGCCAACTCCTCGGGCCTGCGGGCCAGATGAACCAGGGTCACCTCGCCGGGCAGGGTCTCGAACAGGGCCCGCAACGGGGTGATCCCGACCCCGCCCGCCAGCAGCAGCACCTTCGGCCTCCGGCGGCGCGCCTCGGTGAAGGCACCGTACGGGCCCTCCGCCCAGACCCGGGTGCCGGGCTCCAGCCGGGCCAGCGCCGCGCTGTGGTCGCCCGCCTCCTTCACGGTGATACGGAGCAGCCGCTCCCCGGGCGGCGCGGAGAGCGAGTACGGGTTGGCGCTCGTCCACAGGCCCGGGGCGAGGAAGCGCCAGCGGAAGAACTGGCCGGGCAGGGCGCCCAGTTCGCCGAGGCGGTCGCCGGTGAGGTGGACGGAGACCACGCCGGGAGCCTCCGGGACGACCCGGGCGACCCGCAGCCGGTGGCGCAGGTTCCGCCGTACGGGAACCAGGAAGCGGTACCAGAGGATCAGCGCGGCGGCGCCGAGGTAGAGCACGTACCAGGCGAACTCGGCAGCCCGGCTGCCCACGAGGTCCGCGCCGTTGCTGAGCTGGTGGAAGAAGGCGAGGAACACCGCGAGATAGGTCGCGAGATGCAGGAAGTGCCAGGTCTCGTACCGCAGCCTGCGGCGGGCCGCCCGCGCCGACACGGCCGCCGTGCCGATGAGCAGCAGGGTGCCGGCGGCGGCCTTCAGCATGTCGGGGAAGGTCAGGACGAGCGTGGCCGTCTGCTCGGCCACACCGGTGTGCGCGGTGAGGGCGTACCCCCAGATGATCAGCAGGGTGTGCGCGGCCACCAGGGAGATCGTGTACCGCCCGCCGCGCGCGTGCCAGCGGGCCAGCCGGTCGCTGCCGATGTGGTGGTCGAGGAGCGGGACGCGGGCCATCAGCACCACGAGGACGGCGCACCCGTACCCCGCCAGCAGCCCGGTGATCCGCCCGGCGTCCGTCAGCCACCCGGCGGCGCCGACGACCGCCGCCGTATCGATCCACCAGAGGGCGAGAACCCCTGCGGCGCCGCCCCAGACGGCGGTGGCGACCAGCAGAGGGACGGCGGAACGGAGCCCGGAACGGAGCCCGGAACGGCGGAACGGAGTACGTTCCGTACCGTGCCGTACGGGGGTCGCGGTGCTGGTGGGGGGCGTCATGGGGCGCCTTTCTCGCCGGTGGGCCACCAGCGTCGCAGGGCAACCTCTGCGTTCCCTCTGAAGAGGGCGGGAAGCGGCCGTGGAAGGAGCCGGCATGGGGCTGCGCATGGGGCGGCGCATGGGGCCCGCGAGGGGCCTGGAACAGCGGCCCCGGACGGGCCGCCCGAGCGGATTCAGAGGAAACTCAGAGCAAACCGGGCGCCGGACCGGGCGCCCGCCGGGGAACGATGGCCGCACCATGGGCACCATGGAGAACCACCCCGCTCCGGAGAACCACCCCTCCCCGGAGAACCACCGCTCCCCGCCCCGCCCACCCGGCGGAGACGGCGGCCCCGCACGAGCCCTCGGGGACGGCAGCGGTCCCGCACGAGCCCCCGGAGACGGCAGCGACCCCGCACGAATCCCCAGTGACGGCGGCGGCCCCGCACGAATCCCCAGTGACGGCGGCGGCCCCGTACGGGTCCTCGTCGTGGACGACGAGCCCGACCTCACCGAGGTCCTCTCCGGCGTCCTGACCGCCGAGGGCTGGCAGGTCCGTACCGCCGCCGACGGCGCCTCCGCGCTCGCCGAGGCCGACGCCTTCCGCCCGCACGCCGTCGTCCTCGACTGGATGCTGCCGGACACGGACGGCCTGCGCCTGCTGCGCGCGCTCCGCGCCGAGCTGGGGAACGTCTGCGTCCTGTTCCTGACCGCCCGCGACTCCGTCGAGGACCGGATCGCGGGCATCACGGCGGGCGGGGACGACTACGTGACCAAGCCGTTCAGCCTGGAAGAGGTGCTGGCCAGGCTGCGCGGCCTGCTGCGCCGCGCGGGCGTGGCGCGCGGGCCCGCCGGTGACCCGCTGGTGGTGGGCGACCTGGTGATGGACGAGGAGGCCAGGGAGGTGACCCGGGGCGGGGAACTCGTCGACCTGTCGCGGACCGAGTTCGAACTGCTCCGCTTCCTGATGCGCAACCCGCGCCGGGTGCTCTCCAAGGCACTGATCCTCGACCGGGTCTGGTCGTACGACTTCGGCGGCCGGGCCCATGTCGTGGAGCTGTACATCAGCTACCTGCGCAAGAAGATCGACGCCGGGCGCCCCCCGATGATCCACACGGTCCGAGGCATGGGCTACGTACTGAAACCGGAGCCCCGGTGAGACGCCCGACGCGCGTCCCGGAGCCCGGAGCCCCGGTGAGACGCCACCCCCTCCCCCGCCGCCTCCTCCCCCGCACCCTGCGCGGCCAGCTCACGGCCGGACTGGTGGCGCTGCTCGCCGCGGCATGCCTCGCCGTGGGCGTCACCACGGTCGTAGCCCTCGAAGGGTTCCTCGTACGCCGTCTCGACCAGCAGCTCTCCGCCTCCGGCGGACGGTTCGCGGCGAGTCTGGAGCACGAGGCCCGGCCGGACGCCGACAACCAGCCGGACACCCGGGGCCAGTCGGAGGGGACGTTCGGGGCGCGGCTGCTCGGCGGCACGGTCACCCGGGCGGCCGTCGTCAAGGACGAGGCGGATGTCGCGGTGCCGCTCACCGCCGGGGACCGGCGGGCCCTGGCCGCGCTGCCCGCCGACCGGAAGGGGCGCTCGCTGCGGCTCTCGGCGCTCGGCGCGTACCGGCTCTCCGCCGTGGCCGGGGACGACCAGGACATCCTGGTCACGGGGTTGCCGCTGCGGCCGGTGGAGGAGACGGTGCACCGGCTCGAAGGGGTCGAGGCGGCGGTCTTCGGCGTCGCGCTCGGGGTGACCGGCGCGGCCGGCGCGCTCTGGGTACGGCTCTCCCTGCGCCCGCTGCGCCGGGTGACCGCCACCGCGGCGAGCGTCGCCGAACTCCCGCTGGCCAGCGGCGAGATCGCCATGCCCGAACCGGTCACCGTCACCGACCCGGGTACGGAGGTGGGCCAGGTCGGCACCGCCGTCAACCGGATGATCGGCCATGTCGGCGACGCCCTCGCGCGCCGCCAGGCCAGCGAGGAACGGCTGCGCCACTTCGCCGCCGACGCCAGCCACGAACTGCGCACCCCGGTGGCGAACATCCGGGGCCACGCCGAACTCGCCCTGCGCCACCGGGGCCCCGTACCCCTCGAGGTGGGGCGGGCGCTGGAGCGGATCCAGGCCGAGTCGGAGCGGATGACCCGGCTCGTGGACGACCTGCTGCTGCTCGCCCGCATCGACGCGGGCCGGGCCCTGGGCCGCACCCCGGTCGACCTGACCCGGCTGGTCCTGGACGCGACGGACGACGCCCGCGCCGCCGGCCCCGCTCACCGGTGGCTGCTCGACCTGCCGGCGAAGGCGGTACGCGTACGGGGCGACGAACACCGCCTCCACCAGGCCGTCGCCAACCTCCTCGCCAACGCCCGCACCCACACCCCGCCCGGCACCGAGGTCCGCGTACGGCTGACGGCCGGCCCGGACACCGCCACCCTGACCGTGACGGACAACGGCCCCGGCATCCCCCGGGACGTCCTGCCCGAGATCTTCGGCCGCTTCGTACGAGCCGACCACAGCCGCTCCCGGACAACCGGCAGCACCGGCCTGGGCCTCGCCATCACCCACGCCGTAATCACCGCCCACAACGGCACGATCACCGCCAAAAGCACCCCCGGCCACACCGAGTTCACCCTGACCCTCCCGGCACCACCGCACCCGCCCCACGACTGAGACCAGAACTGGGACCACGGACAACCGCACAGCACAGCACCGCCGCCGACGCCGCATCCGCTGAGCACAAAACCCCAGCTCACCGAGTGGGTGACCTGGGGCTGGACAGAGCCCCCTGTCGGATTCGAACCGACGACCTACGCATTACAAGTCCCGGCAGGGTCCTGCCGGCGGTTCCGCCGCATACCTCTCCAGTCCGGAACAGCCTGCTCAGAAAGCTACTGCTTGACGGCCAGTCCAGATCTGGCCGCGTCATCCCAACGCGTCCGCTCACGCATCGCTCACGCATCCAGCCGCTGCGACCTCCACGTGACGGGCGGCCCGGAGCAGATCGAGGGTCCGGAAATAGCCCATCCTGTCGTCCTCCCAGGCGGCAGGGTTCCGTTGTTCCCCGAGTCTGCGGACGCACTCCGCCAGCAAAAGGCGCTCTTCCGGCGCCAACGCCCCACCGGATTCAATGCAGGCGATGACACAACGGTGCAGGTCCGCAGCAACAGGGTCACCGGCGACCATCGGGATCCGTTGCCGGTCGCGCAGGAATGACAGGGCATGCAGGGCCCCTTCCCGTGGCGCTCCCGACCACCGCATCTCCCGATACGGATTCCGCTCAGCCTGACGCGGTTGGCGTGCCCCCTGCCCCTTGGCGAGCCTTCGCATCCCGTCGAACGCCCGCAGCTCCATGTGCCACGCGTCCCGGCTGGCCTCCAGCACACCCAACGCGCGGAGCAAAGCACCCTCGTCTCTGCTGTAGGGACCCGCCTTGGCTTCAAGAAAGCTCAGCGTTGCGTGAAAACCGATCGGCCGGTACAACTGCACGCAAGACCGGAGCTGCGCCACGCGGAGCCCATGAGGAAGCGCCTCATCGCGAACCTTCCGCGCAATGTTGTTGAAGCTCACCTGGCGAGAGTAGCCAGACCTCTCGACTTGCGAACGGGAATTTCGATCAGCGGCAGGCCCGCAGACACTGGGGCGGCAGCGACGCGTAGGCAGTGCGATCGCTGCTCGTAGCCGCCGGGTACATCGGGGCCGGCAACGGGCCAGAACCTCTCGATTCGGTGAAGTGGCGCTGCGGCAGAGGTACAGAGCTGCTCAACCCAGCCCGATGCAACAGCGGTGACAAATCAGGCAGTCGACGGCGAGCGCGAACTCGCCCTGCAGATTGGCCGCTCATTGGCACCGGCCCATTCGCTCGGGCGAGATAGCGTCCTGCCACTGTGACTGAGGAATACAGCTCGAAGGCAATCCGCACCTGGCTGCGATGCCGGGGCATTGCCCACACCATTCCGGAACGGGCCGACCAGATCCGCAACCGGGCCCGCCGGGGCAGCCGGGGCGGACGCCCGCCCGCCTTCGACCGCGGGATCTACAAGCGCCGCAACGTGGTGGAACGGTGCTTCAACCGGCTGAAGCAATGGCGAGGCATCGCCACCCGCTACGAGAAGACCGCCGAGTCCTACCAAGCAGCCCTCGCCTTGGCATCGCTCCTGATGTGGGCGTGACATTTGAAGACAACTCCTAGACGAGCAGGAGGCGGTGGATACCGGCGTCCTGCACACGGTCGCCGCGTACCACTGAGCACGATCTCTCGCCCACGGTGACGCCATGCTGCCGGAGGCCGACTTCAACAGGGCAATGCATGTCTTCGGCCTCCTATATCTGGTCGATCACCGGCGCGTACCGCGCGAACTTTGGTCCCGGCTCACCGAGGAGACCGGCCATGACCTGTGGCAGGACCCTGTGGACCACGCCAGCGACCTGGTGCTGGACGCAGAGGAGCGTGGCGATCCGTCCGTACTCGACGAGGCGACAGCCCTGCTCCACAGCTCCCCCACGGGTCCCTACCGTGACACCACCCTCGGCCTCGCCCTCCGCCACCGAGCGGCGGTCGCCAACCGCCCGGGCACGGCGGCCTGTTCACGCTTCTCGTGCGCCTCGACCACGGTGACGAGATGTGCGGCCACGCCCGCGGCCGTAAAGTCACCGACTCGTTCCTGACGTGACTTCACTTGTACATGCCAGGAAGTTGGGCAAGCACACGAGAGGTCCTCCAGCCCTTCCGGGACGATGCGATCGACGCCGAGGGCACCGGACAGCACGCGTCCGCACAGCCACGCTCCGACAGCATCCTGGTAATGAAACCCACGACCGGCCCGCGCCCCCGAACGCGTCGTCGCCCACAGCAATCCGGCTGGTCCACTGTTCGGTTCACTTCTCCGCGCGAGCGCGGCGGGACGAACCGGTCCTCGCCGCCCCCTGTTTTTGCCGGCCATCCAGGAAGCATGGCACCCCGGTCTGACAATCGAGATGGCTTCTGCACCCAGGGTGACCAGCTCCTGTTCACCGCCGGGGTCCGGCGCACGCTGTCGCTGTCGTACGAGCCGAAGGGACTGGACGCGACCCTCCGCGACGTCCAGCGCAGGAGGGCCAGCGTGATCGCCGACGCCGCCGAGCGAGCCCGACGGGGGCGGGTCGACTCCGAGGCGGACTCGATCGAGTACCAGGACGTCAAATCCCGGGAGCGCCGGCTCATCGCGGGCCACGCGGATGTCGCCCTGACCGGCCTGCTGACCGTCTCGGCCGACTCCGAGGAGGAACTTCGCTCCGCCTGCGCGGTCGTGGAGACCGCGGCCGTCGGCGCCCAGTGCGACCTCCGGCCGCTCACCTGGCAGCAGGCCGAAGCGTTCACCGCCGCCACCATGCCGCCCGCACCGGCCGGCTCGTCCCGGTCGAGGGCGAGCACCTCCGCGCCGTACGCATCCGGATCTGGCAGGCCGCCGACCATGTCCACGCCGCGTACCACGCCGCACCCCGGCCGGACTCCGGCGAGGTGCCCGAACTCGAGGCGTGCCAGGCCGGTCTGCCCGAAGGGGCGCCGGAGCTGACCGTCTGCCAGCGCCACCAGCGCACCGCGCACCTGGTGCGCCGTCGCACCACCCCGGCCGACCTGCACGCGCCGTTCACCGGCCTCGTCCGCCGCTGAATTCGCCGCGGCCCTGTCCGGAGAGACGTTCATGGCTCGCACCCGCGCCAGCGCCACCCACCTGTTCATCCCCCGCAAGACATCACACGCCCAACAGCGCGCCGCCCATGCCAGTTTCGCCGAGGCCCGCCTCGCCGGAACCCCGCCGCGACGTCGCGCCGAGGAGACCTCCGACCCGGAACTGCGCCCGACCTACCCACCGTCCGGACGCCCCGGCTCCTCCTCGGCGCGGGGCGGCAAGCTCACCCTGTCCACCCACCGCATGACCACAGCCACCGTCAGCGGCGCCTACCCGTTCCTCACGGAGGGCGGCCTGGGTGCCGAAGGGATCTTCATCGGAAGGAACGTGCACGCCGAGGCGGCGTTCTGGTACGCCCTTTTCGGGCTCAGCGTGGTTCTGCCAGGGTCCCTGGAGCGGTCGAGGTCAACTGTCCTGCGTTCGCCAGGACTTCAGCCCCAATGCGTCGTGACGGCCCGAGACTCTTCGCGCCTACGCGGCGGTCGCCCAGCGCCAGGTTCCACCTCGGCAGGACAGGACGACACCGCCGTCCCGTATGTGCAGGACGTCGTCATCCTCGTCCCATGTCATGCGCAGGACCTCGTCGTGCGGGTCCCCGTGAAGAACCCTCTTCCACAGGGGATCGGAGGGTGCTCCCGGCGTGTGCAGCGCGATGGACCGTACGTCGTCGAGCGTCAAAGTCGCGGGTCCCAGAAGGCGGTACGGTTCTGTCTCCGACTCGGTGTACGTGGCGGCGAAGGCCAGTTCCACGCGCAGCGTCTCGCCGGTGGGCAGCACAGACAGGCGAAAGCCTTCGGATTCGACGTCGATCTCACCGATGCCGGGAACCCGCCACCCCGAGATCTCCCGCCCGGCCGGGCCGGTCTCGTCGTCGAGGACCGGTGTGCAGCCAAGCCACATGGGTACAGCCCTTTCTCTTCACAGTGCTCGGGGAGCGCGGGGTGGGAGAGGTCCTGCCCCTCCTGCCCCGCGCTCCCCAAGTCTCTTGTCAGATGTTGTCAGTTCTCGGTTCCGGGCCGAGCGTCACAGGGATCGCCAGGCGCCGTAGATATGCCGAAGACCGGGCCGGTAGGCCCACTTTCCGTACCTCTTGCCGCCCCGGTAGTACTGCACGTGCGGAAATCCCATGTGCTTGTTCTTGTAGCGGACCTGGCGCCACCTCGCACCCAGTCCCTTGCCCTTGGGCCGAGCACCCCACTTATTGTAGTGAGGCTTCTTTCCCCGGACATCGACGCGGTAGCCGCGCTTGGTGTTGATGCTGTTCTTGACCGGCCTCTTCGCGATGTAGCATGTGTCGGCCTTGATCGCCATGCTGCGGAGGAATCCACCGCCTGACACCGCGCTCACCACGCCGGCGATCTGGCGAGTCCGCTTGCCGGGGCACCACTTGGAGCAGACTGGTGAAGAGGCGGTGTTCCGACCCTGCACTATTCAGTCGTTGGGTCAGCAGGCGCCGCCACTCGAGTCACGCAGTGGCCTGGCTTCTGGGTGCTGGCCTCGCCGTAACATCTCCGGCAGCCCCGGGTGTGGCCCTATTCGGGGTACTGCGCCGGGATCCGCGTCTACCGGATCTGCCGATGGTCGGGCGACCATCGGCAGATCCGGTTGTGCAGTTCGCGGTATGTGGCCGGGCCGTCGAGAGTGATCGTTTGCGGCTCTCGGTTGGTGTTGCCGTTGGGGTCGATGAACTCCCGTCGGTTCAGACCGAGGGCGGTCAGGTGGCGGGTGACTGCACGGCGCGAGATCAGAATCCCGTCGACGGCGACCTCCTGGGCGATGCGAGTGGCCGACCACTCCCCATCTCTGCGGCGACATGCGCGATCGGAAGAGTCTTGCAACGCTCGATCAATCGGCGGCGACCCTCAACGGACAATGGTGCGTTCGTGTGGGTCATGGTGTGGTCGAGGCTGTTCGGGACGCGTGGTGCCATGCGCTGGTGACGATGAGTGAGACGTTCTGCCCACCGAAGCCGAAGGAGTTGCTGAGCACGGCCTCTTGGGGGACGTCTCGTCGCTCTGCGACGACATCGAGGTCGATGTCGGGACCGACGCCGGCCGTGGTGAGGTTGCGGGTAGGCGGGATGACACCGTGCTCCACGCTGAGGACGGCAATGAGCGCTTCGATTGCGCCGGCGGCGCCAAAGAGATGGCCGAGCGCCGCCTTGGGGGCTGTCACGGTGGCGCGGCCGAAGACCTCCCCGATCGCGTGTGCCTCGGCGACGTCACCGACCGGAGTTCCGGTGGCATGGGCGTTGATGTGGCTGATCTGCTCGGGAGCCAAGCCGGCTTGCGCGAGGGCTTTCCGCATGGCCGCGATCTGCCCGGAGCCGTCGGGAGCGGGCGCCGTGATGTGGTGAGCGTCGGCGGCGATGCCGGCGCCCGCGAGTGCTGCGTGGACGCGCGCGCCTCGGGCGCCGGCATGCTCGGCGCTTTCGAGCACCACGACAGCCGCGCCTTCACTGAGGACGAATCCGCTGCGGTCCGCGGCGAACGGCCGGGACGCTGAGGCGGGTCCGGCGGTGTATCGCGAGAGTGCTTGTGCCTGGGCGAAGCCGGCGACGGTGATCGGGGTGATCGCGGCCTCGGTCCCGCCCGCGATGACCACGTCCGCCTCGCCAGCACGGATGAGCCTGGCCCCCAGGGCGATCGCCTCGGCGCCGGAGGAGCACGCCGAGACGGGTGTGTAGACCCCGGCCCGCGCGCCGTATTCGATACTGATCAACGCTGCCGCTGCATTGGGCATGAGCATCGGGACCGTGCGTGGCGAGACGCGCCGGGGCCCGGCCGCCTCCAGTACGTCGTCTTCCTTCAGCAGCGTCCGCACGCCACCGATGCCCGTGCCGATCGCCGATGCGAGCCGGTCCGGGTCCACCTCCGGGGCGCCGGCGTCGGCCCAGGCTTCGGCCGCCGCAGCGAAGGCCGCCTGCTGCGAGCGGTCGAGCCGCCTGGCCTGCACCGGCAGCAGCAGCTCGGCGGGGTCGATCGCCATAGTGCCCGCGACGGTGTTGGGAAGGCCGGTGTCCTCGTGGCCTGGCAGGACGCCGTCGCGGATGCCGGACTCGCCGGCAAGCAGGGCGTCCCAGGTGGACTCCACGTCTCCACCGAGTGGCGTGATCGCGCCGAGTCCGGTCACGACGACTTCAGTCCGGTGCATGCCCCTGGACCTTTCTTGTATGCGATACAAACTAACGAAGCCTTGTTGTATCACATACAATTTGGGTGTGGAGAAGAAGCGGACCGAAGCTCGATCAACGTCGGCTCGGTCGCGGGACCGCGGTCGCGCGACGAGGCGCCGGCTGATTGAGGCAACTGCACGGCTCTGCAAGGAGCGGCCCGGCGCTGAGGTGAGCGTCGCGGAGATCGCGAACGCGGCAGGCGTCTTCCCCAATCAGGTCACCTACTACTTCGGCTCCAAGGACTCGCTGCTTGTGCACGCCGCCTTTCTCGGCTTGCTGCACGACGCCCGACGGATCGAGCGCATCGGTCGCCAAGCCCCCGATGCGGCGGCATTTCGGCGCAACATCGCCCGCGCCGTACTGGCCATGCCCTCGCTCCCATCGGTCGCGCGAGCACTCGCCGCAGGGATCTCCAAGCCCGAACTCGCCCCCGTGGTCGACCAGCACCTCCAGTTGCTGTTCCGGCAATCCGAGCGCTTCGTGAGCCAGCTCATCGACAGTCGCGGCTGGAGGACCCGTCGACCGCTCAGGGTGGAGGCCAGGACGTTCTGGAGCACCGCGCTCGGCGCAGTGCTGCTCGTCCGCGCCGGAGCACACGGCACTGTCGCCGACCTCGACCTCGCCGGAGCATTGACCATCCATGACGAACCCGAGCGTGGCTAGCTCAGTCGAACGGGCCTGCGGCGGGGACGTGCGCGGTCCCCGCATGACGGTGGCCTTGTCGCGGTCGGCGTGTCTGCCGTCGCCGAGGCAACTCCGCTGGTGCGGTTAGAGCAAGGCTTCAAGAACCTGCTTGCCAGCAACACCTATGTGCTTGTGAGGCACCTTTCAGTGATCTTCAAGATCTCTCCGGCGGACCGGCGTCGTCTTTCCTGCAGGCAGCGAGGTAGTCCGTCCAGCTGTCCTGGGCGAACCGAGCCCATCTGTGGGCGCTGGAAGCGCTGACGCCGAAGAGGTCACTGATCACGATCGGAGGAAGGTCGGCAACAGCTTCGAGCATGGCGGTATTGCGCGCGCTGATGACTTCCAGGCCATGTTGCCGCAGCTTGTTCACCATCCTCCGCGCCGTGATCGGACGGTGGGCGGGCACCCCCGGAAACAAGTAGGTGGGGCGACCGTCTTGCGGTGGCCGGAGCATGGAACGGACCGCCGGTCGTGCGATCTGTTCCTCGATGAGCAGTGCCAGCTTGGGCGGCAGGAGGACGGGGTTCCGTTCGATGGTGAGGTAGGCGTCGTCCCCAGTGCATTCGAACCGGTCAGTGGTCAGTTCGACCAGCCGGACGACGGGCAAGCCGTAGAGCCCGATCGGCCCACCCGCGATGCGGACGTCGAGGGGGAGTTGGTCGTCGTTCAGACAGCGTTTCAGTTGCTCGTTCAGCGCAGTTTCGGTGATGAACTGGGTTGGGAGACCGGTTCGCTCTGCCGTAAGGGCCATCGTGCTGGTAAGTCGTCGGGCACCGGCCCATCGGATGAAGGCTCCGATCGACCTTCGGCGTGTGGCATGAGTGGTGAGCCAGAGGTCCAGGTCCTCCTGGCCGGCTGCGGCCAGGTCGAGTTGCTTCTCATCGAGCCAGTTCAGGAAGTCGATCGCGGCACGGATGTCCCTGCGATCGCTGGTGGCGGCGTTGGTGGTGTACCGGCCGCGGGATGACCGGCGTCGTGCGTCGCGGATGATGTGCCACTCGGCGAAGGGACGGATGATCTTCATCTGATGCTGCGGAAGCCGTGCCAGGACATCGGCAGACCACAGTTCCAGACGGGCGAGGTTCTCGTTTCGCTCCGGCAGGACGCCGGTCGCCACCAGGAGCTTCCGGAAGTGATGGGTCGTGTTGTAGTCCTGGGACAGGGCGTCCAGAGACGCGTGGGTGATCTCCGCGTTCTGGGACACGAGCTCGGCGAGGATCTTCGGGCCGGAACTGGTCCGAAGCCAGGTCAGCACGGACCGTGGATGGTCGGCCGAGGCGAGCGCGTCCGCCAGCGGACGGAGTGCCGGCGGGACGGGGCCGTCCCCTTGCGCAAGGAGTTGGCGCACGCGGTCACCGACCGCGCATCGGGTGCAGAGTCCGGCGTCGTAGATGTCGCCGGGAAAACCGCAGCGGCTGCAGCTGTAGGTGATGTCCGTGCCGCAGCAGGGCCCGCAGAGATCGCCTCCGTCGTCAGCGCGGCCGATCAGGACATGGGTGGTCTGGCATCGAGAGCAAGGCGCGGGGTTCCGCCGGCGCCGATTGAAGCAGGTGTCGCAGACCGGGCCGATGGGCCAGTTGGCCCGCACGTCACGCTCACGGCCGCAGTCGGCGCACTGAGCGAGCGTGCGCGGCCGGCAGCGGTCACAGTGGAGGGCGCCTCCTCGCTCCCTCACGCGGTAGACACGCGCCTGCCGGTCGCAGACGCTGCACACCCCAAGCGGCCCCGTGTTGCAGTTCCGGCAGAGCTCGGGCTGCCCGTCAGCGGCACGGACTCTGATCCGCCGGAGGTTGCCGCAGCCTCCGCAGAGTCGGGGCGGGGGCGCATAGCAGCTGTTGCAGACCGGTCCGTCCTCAGTGTTGGCGTGGGCCGGTCGAAGTTTTCCGCACCGGATGCACTTCCGCTCCGGCCTGGGAGTGCAGGACTGGCACAGTGCCTTGCCGTCATCGTGCCGGCTTTTCGGTAGTTTGCGCTGCCCGCAGCCGGCGCACTCCTGCCAGGACAGGGAAGGATCCCTGCTGTAACAACGCCTGCAGATCGGCCCCTCCTCAAGTCGGCAGGCGATGAGGCCGTCCTGTCCGCAGCGGGCGCACTTCCGCAGCTCGATGCGGTAAACACACCACATGCAGCAGCGGCCCTGGGGAGTCGGGCGGGGAAGCTCCCGGTCGCTGCGGCCGCAGATGGCGCAGGACAACTGAGTGACCGTCTCCCCGAACCCGTCGGCCTTCAGCTGACGCAGGAGCCGGACCAGTACGGCCGGGCAGTGGGGCGACGGGGCGGTGAGCGCGTCGCCCCGTTCGGCGAAGTGCCGGGCCAGCTCGCGTGCGGGTATCGGACCCCATGCCTTCGCTCGCTCAAGGACCGACTGGGCCGCCTGCTCGGTCAGCCCCGGAATCCGTTGCCGGACGTGACCGACGATGCTGATCCTGGCCTCCGCGAGGTCCCGCCGATTTCTCTGCTTCTGGTTCACGGCTTCCCGGGACGGCGAACGACGGCTCGCCGCGGTGTGATCGGGGTCGGGTCGGCGTCGCCGACGGCCTTGCGGAGCTGGGTGTTGACGACCTCCGGCTTGATCAGGTCGTTCGGGGTGCACTGGAGGATGTCGCAGAGCGCAACGAGAGTGTCCATGCTCATCCGCTGGGGCGGCTGAGTCACCAACCGGTAGACCTGTTCGCGCGAGAGGGTGACGCCTCGCTCGGCCAACAGCGGCACCAGGTCAGAGGTCTGGAACATCTCCTTCTCGGCCATCAACTGCCGCAGCCGCCACTGGTAGCCCATCTTCTTGATCACGCCGTCACGTCCCAGTCGTCGCCCAGTCGATTCCTCATCGATGCTTCCAGCAGCTTGTTGCGGTACTCGTTCGAGACCCCCATGTAGATGGCCGTGGTGGAGGCGTGGGAATGTCCGACTTGTTCTTGAACGAATCGGGCAGGATATCCAAATTCGGTCAAATGTGTGATGTAGCTGTGGCGCAGGCAGTGCAGGTCGAGGTCCTCGTCGAGGCCGGCCGCCTCGCGGGCAGCGACGAACGCCTCGTTGATCGACCGGGGCGACAGGCGCCCGCACCGCTCCGTCACCCAGAGCGCGGGGTGACGCCCGGGTGAGAATTGCGGGCGTATCTCGGTCACCCACTGGTCCAGCACGTCGACGCACCAGTCCATCTCCGGAACGGTCAGTACCGTCCGCCGCTTGGGCGGCGAGCCCTTCTGGGACTTCCCGAAGCGGACCATCGCGCTGCCATAGCCGCGGAACTGCGGGGCCTTCCGGTTGCGCCGCAGGTCGACCAGGTCGAGTCGGGAGGACTCGGTGCGGCGCGTCCCGTAGGCGCAGATCGCCTTGAGCACGGCGGCGTCCCGCAGAGCGCACAGGGCACCCTTGCGGCCCTGGCCACGGATCTTGCCGGGCCGGGCATCGGCGGCGTCGAAGAGGGCCTGGATCTCGTCGTAGTCCAGCGGCCGGCGGCGCGGGTCGCCCTCGTACTCGACGGTGCGCAGAACCGAGTTGCCCTCGTGGAAGACCTGCTGCGGTACCTCCCCGAACCGCTCCGAGCAGGCATGCACCCAGCCGTACCGAGCGTCGAGGAGGTACTCCAGGAACAGGCCGATCGTCACCTCGTAGCTGCGAGCCGTCGACATCCGGATCGGCTTGCTGCCGCTTCGCAGGTGGGCGATGAACGCCTCGCCGTCCGCCGGCGTCCACTGCCAGGGGTACTGGCCGGTGAACTCTTCCAACCGCTCGATCAGACGCACCCGCGGGTCGATCGTCGAGGACTTCAGGAACCGGGCCGACTGCTGCCTCGCCCAGCCCTCCTTCATCGCGTCGAACACCGCTGGCGCCGGGTCGAGATGGATGACGTTGCGGGCCAGGACAAGGTGCGCTGAACCGGGTGCTTGCGCACTCACCCACCTGTTGTATCAAACGCAACATTGATGAATCCATATGCTAGTGTGCAGGTCAGAGCTTGATCAGCGAGACGGCCCTCTTTGGAGCCTGCCTCGCTGACCAGCCAAAACGCCTCTTCGGGCACCGTGCGGAGTGTTGCATCAGATGCAATTCATCCCGTTTGGGGAGGAGCCGTTGTGCGCGAGGTGCACCAACCCCGACCCGGACTTCTGGGGCCGCTGCCCGGTCTGCACCATCACTTGGCAGCTCAGCACCCGCCCCTGCCAGCGATGCGTCCTCGACCAGCAAGTACGTGACCTCCTCGGCGACACCACCGGGGCCATCCGCCCCGAACTCGCCCCGTTCCAGGAGGCGTTGACCAGCGCCGAGCGTCCCGATGTCGCCTTCGCCTGGGTCTCCCGTTCCAAGGCCCGTGACCTCCTAGAACGCATAGGCCGCGACGAACGGCCCGTCACTCACGAGGTCCTCGACGAACTGCCCCCGGGCAAGGTCCTGGCCCATCTGCGCAGTGTCCTGGTCGCGACCGGTGCCCTGCCGCCCCGCGACGAACGGCTGGTCGCCCTGGAGAAATGGATCAGCACAACCGTTCAGGCCCGCACCGACCTCGCCGAGCGCCGGATCCTGCACGGCTACGCGGTCTGGCACCACATGCGCCGGCTCCGGCGCCGCCTCGGTGATGACCACACCACCCGGCTCCAGGATCTGAACGTGCGCTGCCACGTCACCGCGGCCAACAACTTCCTCGACTGGCTCGGCGGCGAAGCGCTCACCCTGGGGACCTGCACCCAGACGGACCTGGAACGCTGGATGGCCGACTCCTCGGTCAGCTACCGCGACGAGACCGGCCACTTCGTCCGCTGGTCGGTACAGCACCGGCATGCCCGCGACCTGACCTACGGCACCGTCAGCTGGACCGGCCCGCTCAGCACCATCGACAGCGAGAAACGCTGGGCCGACGCCCGCCGCCTCCTCAACGACGACACGCTGCCAACCCCGGACCGTGTCGCGGAACTGCTGCTGATCCTCTACGCACAGAAGATTGCCACCATCAGCCAACTCACCGTCGATGACGTTCACTTCGACGGCGACACCGTCTCCATCACGTTCGGCACCGTGCCGGTCGTCCTCCCCGCTCCGTTGGCCACCCTGGTCCGCGAACTCGTCGCGACCCGCCGCGGCAAGGCCAAGATCGGCACCCCGGAAGACGCCTCCTGGCTTTTCCCCGGAGGCCAGCCGGGACCCCCTCGGCGACGACCGGATCGGCCAGCGCCTCCACAAGATCGGGATCCGGCCCAGGCAGGACCGCTCCACCGCACTGTTCACCCTCGCCACCGAAGTCCCCGCCGCGATCCTCGCCCGGATGCTCGGGGTCCACATCAAAGTCGCCGTCCAGTGGCAACAGGCATCAGGCGGGGACTGGGCCGCCTACGCCGCCGACGTCAGCCAACGTGTCTCGGAGAAGCAATGAGACTGCCCATCAGCATTCATCACGCACGCCTCGGAGCAACGGAGTTCAAGGTCATCCGCCCTGCCCGGCCCCTGCCCCACGCGGTGCTCATCGATCACGACCGGCACCTGGACGCCTACCTTGACGCGGACGCCGCGCGCCAGATCGGCGGCCTATGGGTACTCGCCGCCACGTCACCACGCGCGCTGATTCACCTGCCGATGCGCGGTAACCAGCCCCCCTCCCGCGAACTGCCGGAGGACGCGACACGCCGACTTGATCTCGTGCTGGTACATCACTCGCTGCAGTTCGCGCCGGCACGCTGGAAGGAGATCCGCAGCCGTCTCGGCCCAGGCCGTCCGCGAACCGCGACGCTGCCCGACTCAGGACCCGAAAGCGATGCCGTGGTCGACTACGAGGCACGGCACTACCAGGAGAACCGGGACCTGTTTCACCAGCACCTCCACGCCGAGACCCTGTTCATGACCGGCAGCGCCAAGGTGTTCAGGGAGACGGCCCGGCACTTCCTCGACGTCGCTCGCAAGGGGCCCGGCTACGTCCCCATCCACCCGAACTACCCGTACTTCTGCACAGAGCTCCACTCCAACGACGGCATCCTCGGCGACGACGCGCGAGAGATCCACATCGAGTACTGCGGCGAATGGAACTCATGATCCAGCAGGCACAGCGGGAGGCATTCGGGCAGTTCCAATACCCGACTCCACCGTTAGGACGCGCGAAGGATGGCTTTGGACAGGCGCGTTGGCATGGTTGGCCGGAGGCTGTACGCATGGCAGACAGCACGGAGCAGGGTAGGCGATCCGCCCGGCGGTCCGGCGGATTCGCGGGCCGCCGGGTCATGGTGACGGGCGGTTCCAGGGGGCTGGGAGGCTCGGGGCACTGACCGACCCCGTCTTCGGCCTCCCCCTCACCCCACACCCGACTCAAGGCCAACAGCGCGCCCCCGAAGCAACCAGCGTGCGAGTACGACTACAGGGCCCGAACAACACCGGGATCCTCGAAATGTTCTTCTACCGCTTCGACCATCAGCTCGAACAGATGCACCCCCGTCGGCGCCGCAGCCTCATCTGCCACGAACCCCATGCCGGGCCGGCCACCGTCCGTACCTCTCCCCGTCCACCGGTCTGCACGCGTCCCGCACGCTCGTCCACCGCTCGCCCGCCAGCGGGAGCGAGCAGCCGCGTTCCCGCCGAGGGGGAGCCGCCAGAAAAGGCAGGAAGGAAGAGGAAAGGCCAGGTCAGATGGGGTCTGACCTGGCCTTCGGCTGAGCCCCCTGTCGGATTCGAACCGACGACCTACGCATTACAAGACCGTCAGCGTTCATGTCGCGTGGTGCCGGGCCATGCTGTCGAGTGATGTTCTTGCTGGTCAGAAAAGGTCCACCGGGTTGCAACGTGCCGCCTCGTACCGAACCGGCCAAAGGCATCCGGCCACCAAGGCGGACTCGCGGGTGACAGAGAGCCAGATCACGGCGGTTGTCGGCCCTCTACAGACCTTCATGCGGACGTTCCGACCTCAAGCGGCTTGACCAACGATCAGGTTCGCCGAGTTGCGCCGCTCTCAGCCGATAATCGCGACCGGGGCGTCCCACGCATTGCGGTCGACGGTGATGGTGTAACCACCGCGAGTCTCTTTGCTGTTGACCATGTACTGGTGGCCGCGGCTGTGGTTGGTGAACTGTGCGGGGTCCCACGGCCAGTCGGCGGTCGTGGTGTTGTTCTTGTCCCACAGGGCGTACCACAGGTTGCCCGGCAGGTCGGTTTTATTCGTGGCGGTGGCGATCGCCTTGGCGCTGGAGCTGCTGAAGCCGTAGAAACCGGCGCGGTAGTTCTTGGCGCGCAGTGTCTTGGTGAAGGAGCGGACGTAGGTCAGTACCGCGTCATTGCACGCCTTGTTGGCAATGTCATACGGCTCCATGTCCAGGTAGACCGGGCTGCCGGCCTTCATGCCGAGCGCCGCTGCTTTGGTGATCGCGTCGTTGGCATTGCTCGCACCGAGGGATGCCGCGGTGGCGGAAGTGAACTTTTCCGGGTTTTTACTCGTCTGGCAGGGCGGCTGGGCGCCCACGTAGAGCGGGATGAGCTTCCAGCCGGAGGCGTTGACCGACTTCACCCAGGAGGCCGTCAGGTTCGGCTGCGCGCAACCGCGGTTCTTTCCCCCGATGTAGACCGCGACGGCACCGTACAGCCCTCCGCGCCAGGCTTTCATGGCTGCCAGTGAAGGCGCCGTGCAGGCGTCGAACGCCCGCCCGGTGTACGTTTTCTGCGCGGGCAGCGTGGCGGCAGCCATCGACGTCTGCGCCGCAATTCCGGCACCCCCGACGACGGCGACACCCGCCACCGCCCAGGCAATGTAGCGGCCCTTTTTGGACAGCCGGTGTTGGGACATTCCCACCCCATTCTGATTTCAAAGAGCCCTGAGCGCTGTTGACACACCAGCAGGGCACGGGTGCGGCATCGAGGTATAAATGCACCACTCATCTCCGCACAGGGCAGCACGGTAACACCACTCCGTGCATGCACCGCACCGCATTCTATTATCTCTTCCAGCATGGGCTGACACCCGCAAGGTGATTGACAATGGTGCATGCCGATCGCTTCGAAGTCGCTCTGCCTGTGCGAGGCGGGCGATGCTGCGGCCTGCGCAGATCCCGCTACCGGGCCTCGCAGATCCCGCTACCGGGGCCTCGCCAAGACAGCTCTGCAGCACCAGCTCACCGGTGCCGCGACCGACCTCATCCGCGTAGACGCCCACCCCACCGACACGCCCCGGGCCCGCACCCGCCACTTCGCGGCACTTCGCCCCGCCAAGTAACAACTCGACGGGGCGAAATAATCTGGGCCCGAATTGACCAACAGCGTCATCCCATGTCCGGGCCTCCTACTCATGCCTGATCCATGCCGGTGATGGTCTCCGGCGCTCTCCCTTTGTGGCCGAGCGAGATCTGCGTCTGTTTCCTCGCTCAAACGTTGTCTCTGTCTGGTGCTGGGTCGGCTACTTGAGGTAGACGAGTCCGTCCGTGGTGATGGCCGGGCGGCCGGTGGTGCCGACCACGACGATCTTGACGGTGTGTTTGGCGCTCGCGGACCAGGTCTTGGTCCAGATCGCGTCGCGGTACTTGGTGGTGGTGGACTTCAAGTCGACCGTCGCGACCTTGACTCCGTCCACGTATACGTATGCCTGCCCGGACCTGGCCGCACGGGAGACGACCCAGGCCGCGGACTTCCCGGTGAACGTCCAGGTCAGGCTCGCCTACTTGGAGGAGCTGGAGTAGGACTTGCCGCCGAGGTAGCTGCTGGAGGACTTCGCCGTCCATGTCCCGCTCCGGACCGCCGACGTCTCCTCAAGGATGACCGGTGTCACTGTTGCGGAGGCGGTGGCCGAGTTCCCGGCCCGGTCGTACGCACTCATGCTCCAAGCGGTCACCGCACCGGATTTGGCGGTGTGCCCGGCACTGTAGGTGGTGGGGCCGTACGTCTTGGCCACCGGCGCCGTGAGCCGTACCTCCTTCAGAGCGGCGGTGTCCGTCACCTTCCAGCTCAATGTCACGGGCACCGCGGTGGTGTTGACGGTTCGCGTCTTCAAGGCGAGAGCCGGCTTTGCGGTGAAGGTGGGGGCGGTCGTCTCCGCCACGACGGTCGCTGTCGCCGTGGTGCTGGTCCTGCCGGACTGGTGGACCGCCCGTACGGCGACCTTGTGGCTCCCGATGGCAAGGTTCGCCTTGGCGGAGGTGGCACTGCCCGCGGCGGTGGCGGCGACCTTGGCGTCGACGAGCAGCTCGTACTGCTTGACCAGCGCGGCGGGCGTGGTGGCGGACCAGCTCACGGTGATCGCGGACTTGGTGTAGTGGGTCGTCCCGGAGACCCCCGCGCCGGTGACGGACTTCAGTGTCAGCCCAGTGACGGGTCCGCCGGCCCAGGAGCGGATCGTGGAGAGCTGGTTGTAGAAGGCGTCGCCCGGGCACTGCGTGTTGTAGCCGTCCCGGTGACCATGGATCGTGGGGAACGACAACTGAGCGCCCTTGGCCCAGGTCTTGCCCGTGTAACTACGGCCACTGTCACCGGCCGTGAGGGTGGTGGTGCCGGTGGGGTCGACACCGTACTGTCCGAGCTTCCACGCGGCGACACGCGCCACCGAGACCATCGCGGCCTGCGGCGGAGCGGTGTCGGTGTACGTACCGAGAACGGAAATACCGGTCGTCTCGGCATTGAAACCGTAGGCGTGCGCACCCATCACCGGGCGGTCCACTCCGCCCTTGCGGCCTTCATAGACCGTGCCGCACTTGTCGACGGGGAAGTTGTAGCCGATGTCCTTCCAGCCCAGTTGCTGAACGTGATACGCGTAAATACCCCGGACGACAGCGGGTCCCTGCTCGCAGGTGTACGTGTTGGACTCGGCGGTGTGGTGCACGACGACGGCCTTGATTTTGCCATCAGGAAGGTAACCAGGCTCCTCGGTGCTGATCGACTTGTCCGCTCCTCAGCCCGCGCGGGAGACGATCGGCGGCTTCGGCGCGGTCGAGCGCGGCGCGGGAGGAACCGTTACCGTCGCCGAAGGACTGACCGACGCCGAGGCCGAAGGCGACGGTGTGCCACTGCCCGTCGGAGAAGCGGACGGTGACTCGTCAGCCGGTGGCGGTGGCGGCGTGGTCGGTGATTCGCTCACCGTCTCTTCGGGGGAAGACGTGGGCTGTGACGGGTCACTGGGCCCCGACACCGTCTCGGTGGGTGCTTCGGTGGGCGTGGGCAGTTCGCTCTCCTCGACGGAGAAAGCGGCGGGCTCCATGCCGCTGACCTTGCCAGTCCCGGGGTCCACCATGTCCAGGCGCAGACCGGCGGGCAACGACGCGAAGGTCTCCGTACGAGAGCGCATCCGCACCTCAACCCCATTGGACGGCCCGACCCAGGCCGGTTCCGTACCGCCGCGTGCGGCTCCGGATTCACCCTGGCCGCTGTCGCCGTCCAGCCGGAGCCACGGTGACCACTCCCCTGAGCCGCTTGCGCGGGTACGAGCCTCGACAGTTCCGGTCACATGAGCGCCGGGGTCGGTCCAGGTCACCCCCAGCATGCTGAACGGGCTGGTGTCCCGCTGCGCGAGCGACGCACCGCGCCCGCCGTCGTCCGGCGTCAACTCCGCTGTCTTCGCCAGCACCTTCACCGGGTCGGGCTTGCCGCCGACGGCTGCGGCGTTCTCGTCGCTGCCGGTCACCCCTTGCAGTACCAGCACTCCGGCCAGGCCCGCCACGGCTGTCGCCGCCGCGGGCCATATCCGACGCCGCGTCACGCAGACCCACCCCATTTTCAGTTTCACGCCGACAACAGCCCGAAAGGAGACGCTCGACGCGTCTCCTGTGAATACCCCCAGCGGGAACGTACACAGCCAACAGCCCAATCCTTCACGTGGATCGACTGCAAGTAGACATGCTTCAAGCAAAGTCGGGTAGACACACAGGTTTACCGGGCAAACGTGATCAATATCACGCGCGCGTTACAGAAAGTAATGCACCGACTGCACCCTGTGTGGAAGTTCGTGGTCTTTTGGTGCTCGCTACGTTCACGTAAGCGCCACAGATGTGTCGCTTGCATGGACTGAAGAGACAGAGGATTCATGAAACTTCATAGACCTGCGCCCTACAAACGGGGGCGGTCGTGGTCCGGGGAGAGCCTGCGCTACATAGCTGGCGGTCTCGCCCTGACTCTGGCTATAACTCTGCTCGACGCCACCAGCATCGCCATGGCCGACGCACCCCAGGCACCCACCGCGACGAACAAGCAGGCACCGACCCAGGCTGCCGACATCCCGTCCGCCCGCGTGGCGGCGAGACTGTCCGGCAAGCGCGTCGAAGCCCTCTCGGAGCGCACCGAGACCTCCACGACCTGGGTCAACAAAAACGGCTCCCTCACCACCGAACTGGCTGCGGGCCCTGTCCGTTTCGAAGACCCAGCCAGTGGCACCTGGCGCGACGTCGACCTCGACCTTGTCAGCACGGACGGCACTGTCGAGCCCAAAGCGCACCCCCGCGGTCTGAAACTGGCGGCCAGATCCGGCGGTGGCCCTGCGGCCTCCCTCAAGGCCGCTCAGGCATCCGGAGCCGTCGACCTGGTCACGCTCGGCACGGGCGACGAGCAGATCACCCTGCAGTGGAAGGGCAGTCTGCCCGAGCCGAAGCTGGACAAGGCACGCGCCGAGTACGTCAATGCCGTGCCCGGCGCGGACGTGGTCGTCGAAGCCACCCGAACCGGCTTCGAGCAGTACGTGGAGATCAAGCAACGCCCCCTGGAGAAACGTTACTCCTACACACTGCCGCTCAAGGCTAAGGGGCTGAAGGCCAAACAACAGCCGGACGGCAGCGTCCTGTTCACGGACAAGAAGAACAAGACCAAGGCCGTCATGCCGGCCCCGGTCATGTGGGACGCCAACGTCGACCCGGTCTCCGGCGAACACACCCGACGCGTGAAGGTGGCGATGAAGGCCGAGCAGAAGGGCTCGACCATCAACCTGGTGGTCACCCCGGACGCCGACTTCCTCGCCGACCCGAAGACCAAGTACCCCGTGACGGTCGACCCCTCGACCTCCACCCTGGGCAACGTCTTCGACACCTACGTCCAGCAGGGCGAGACCGTCGACTGGTCCAGCGATGTCGAACTCGACCTCGGCAACCCCGGCACCATCAACGGCGACGGCACACCACGCATAGCGCAGTCCTACATCTCGTGGAACACCTCGCCCGTCCAGGACGCGCTCGTCCTCGACGCCAAGCTGAGCCTGTGGAACTTCCACTCCGGCAACAATGTCGACTGCAAGGCCTATCCGTGGGAGGTCTGGTCCTCAGGCGCCGCCTCCACATCCAGCCGGTGGACCAACCGGCCCACCATGACGGCGAAGAAGGCCACCTCCACCGAAACACGCGGCAACACCGCTTGCACCAGCCAGCCGGACGGCTGGATCAACGCCAATGTGACAGCCCTCGTACAGGAATGGGCCTCGGCCAAGGCCACCCGCGGCCACATGGGTCTGCGTGCCTCGGACGACAGCATCGTCGCGCAGTGGAAACGGGTCAACTCCGCCAACGCGGCGTCCAACCCGCCGAAACTGGTCGTGAACTACAACTACCGCCCGCGCACCGGCACCAAGCAGGAAGCCGGCCCGCCGTACTTCTCCTACAGCGGCGCCTACACCGTCAACACACTGACCCCGACACTGCGCGACACCTTCGTCGACGCCAACGGCGACAAGGTCAACGGCACCTTCCAGATCTTCGACAACGCCACCAACGCCCAGGTCGGCGATGTCATCGTCTCGCCGTTCGTGCCGTCTGGACAGGTCGCCTCCGTGACTGTCCCCGCCGGGGTACTGGCCAACGGCAAGACCTACCGCTTCCGTACCTCCCCGTACGACGGTGCGCACTACAACGTGGGCTGGTCAGCGGAGAAGACCTTCACGGTCGACACCACGGCCCCCTCCGCACCGACGGCGATCACCTCGACGGACTACCCGTCGACCGCCTGGGTCAAGGGCGCTGGCCAGGCCGGCACCTTCACCGTCACCCCACCGGCCACCGACCACCAGTGGCTGGAGTGGTCGCTGGACGGAGTGACCTGGGCCAAGGTCGCAACCGGCGGCGCCGCCGGAGCCAAGGCCATCTCCGTCACCCCGCCGAAGAACGGCACCCACACCATCCAGGTACGGACGGTCGACAAGGCAGACAACAAGTCCGAGGCCATCGAGTACACCTTCCACGCGGGCCCTGGTGGCTTCATCCAGCCCTCCGAGAGTGAGCGCACCGCACGCCGCCTGCCGCTGGTCGCGGAGGCCGACGGCAGCAAGTACAACAACGTGTTCTTCTCCTGGCGCCGCTCGGAGGCCGATCCGTGGGTTCAGATCCCCGTCGCCGATGTCACTTCCGGCGGCGTTGCGCTCACCGGCTGGCCGGTGGCGATGACCGGTGGCAAGAACACCCCCCTCGTGTGGAACACCACAGCCACCGTCGACCCGGACGGCACCATCCAGATCAAGGCCGATTTCAGCGGCCCGAACTCGGCTTCGGGCAGTACTGCCCCACTGACCGTCGTCGTCGACCGCAACGCGAGCGGTGCGGCAACCGAGGATGTGGGTCCGGGTTCGGTGAACCTGCTGACGGGTGACTACACCCTTTCGGCCACCGACGTCTCCGCCCTGGGTCTGTCGCTGTCCCGTACCGCTTCCTCGCGCGACCCGCAGAAGGCCGCCGGGCAGGAGGGCCAGGCGGCGATCTTCGGTAAAGAGTGGGTGTCGGGCACCGTCGCCGAGGTCACCGAATCCGATTACAGCCACATTCAGAGGATCTCCGACAACGCGGTCGACGTGGTAACGGCTGAGGGCGACGCGATCCACTTCACCGCCAACGCGGCGAAGACCGGCTGGGTCCCGGAGCCGGGTTCGGAAGACCTGACTCTCACAGGCAGCGTCACCGGTTCCTTCACCCTCTCCGACACCGAGGGTACGGTCACGGAGTTCACCAAGCCCGACCCGGCTGTTGCCACCTGGCAAGTCTTCAGCACCCTGCTGGACGGCCTTGCGAACTCCACCACCACGGTGGTCTCCGAGACCGTCACCGTCGACAGCAAGAAGCTTGCCCGGCCCAAGCGGGTCATCGCGCCGACCTCTGCCGCCAGTGCCGCCACCTGCACGGCGACACCGGCAACCAAGGGCTGCCGGGCGCTGGAGTTCGTCTACGCGACCTCCACCACCGCCTCCGGCTCCACCTTCGGCGACTTCACCGGCCAGGTGAAGGAGATCCGGATGTGGTCCACCGAGCCGGGTGCCGCTTCATCGACCCCGAAGTCGGTGCAGCTGTACCAGTACGACGACAGCGGCCGACTGCGTCGCGCCTGGCACCCGCAGATCACACCGTCCCTGTTCACCGACTACGCGTACGACGCGACGGGCCGTGTCACCGGCCAGACCTCGGCCGGAGAGCTGCCCTGGACGTTCACCTACGGCAAGGCCGGTAACGCCGCCACCGCCGGGGACGGCATGCTGCTGAAGGCATCCCGCTCCAGCCTGAAGCAGGGCACGGCCGATGTGCAGGAAGGCACCGCGTCCACGTCGGTTGTCTACGACGTGCCGCTGACCGGCACCAATGCCCCGTACAAGATGGGTGCGGCGGATGTGAGGGTATGGGGCCAGACGGACGCACCGACCGACGCGACCGCGGTCTTCCCCGCGGATGCCGTGCCGTCCGCGCATTCCGGTGACACACTGGCTGCGTCCTCCTACACTCGCGCCGACGTCACGTACATGGGTGTCTCCGGGCGCTCGGTCAATGCGGGGGCTCCGGGCGGTTACATCACCACCACTGAGTACGACCGCTTCGGCAACACGGTTCGTGAGCTGTCGGCCGCCAACCGGGCCGTCGCCCTCGGTACCAGTGCCGCCGACCGGGCCGTCCAGGCCGACCTGGGTATCGCGCGGTTGTCGAGTGCCGAGCGGGCGAACCTGCTGTCCACCACCTCGGTCTACAGCGAGACCGGCACTCGGGAGCTGGAGAAGTCCGGCCCGCTTCGCCGGATCGATCTGACCGCCGACCTGAAGTCGGGCACCACCACCCTGGCCGCTGCCGGTACTTCGGTGACCGCGCGCAGCTGGGTCGTCAACGAGTACGACGCGGGTCGGCCCACGGACGGCACCGCCAAGATCAAGGACCAGGTCACCCGGAGTACCGCCGGTGCCGAGGTCCGTGAGCACCCCGGGATCCAGGGTGAGGCCCGCACATCCCAGATCTTCTTCGACTGGGCCAAGGGCCTGCCCGTCAGGACCGTCCAGGACCCCGGTGGTCTGGCCATCACCACGACGACGGAGTACGACGCCGACGGTCGGGTGACCAAGCAGCTCCTGCCCGGCGCGACCGGCTCGGATGCCGCGACCCGGGTGACCGTCTATTGGTCCGCCACAGGCACCGGCACTTGCCAGGGCCGCCCGGAGTGGGCTGACCTCGTGTGCTCGACCGGTCCGGCTGGCGCCGTCACCGGTGGTGGCTCCAACCCTGCTCAGATGCCGACGACCACCACCGAGTACAACTGGTGGGGCCACCCGGCCAAGGTACTCGACACAGCGAACGGCAGCACCCGTACCACCACCGTCCAGTACGACGCGGCCGGCCGGCCCACCACGACCGCCGTCACCGGCGGCGTCGGCCAGTCGGTCCCTGTGTCGACCACGGAATATGACCAGGCCACGGGCCAGCCTCTCAGGGTGACCTCCCCGACCGGCGGCACCGTCAGCAAGGCGTACGACAAACTCGGCCGCCAGATCTCGTACACGGACGCCGACGGTGGTGTCACCACAACCGAGTACGACCTGCTCGACCGCCCGGTCAAAACCACCGACAACTCGCCCTCGACCGTCACTTACACATACGACCACACGGTCGAGCCGCGCGGCATGGCGACCAGGACCACCGACTCCGTCGCAGGCGTCTTCCAGGCCGACTACGACGCCGATGGTTCCGTCAGCTCCCAGAAGCTGCCCGGCGGCTACACCCTTCAGCAGACGGTGGACACCACCGGCGTGCCGACCGGGCGCACGTACATCCGTGACAGCGATGGGGTCAGTGTCATGACCGACACGGTTACCCGCTCGGTTCTCGGGCAGGTGACCACCCACGCCGGTTGGTCCGACCAGTCCTACACGTACGACCGGGCGGGGCGCCTTGCCGTGGCCGAGGACACCGCCGACACAGTCTGCGCCAAGCGCACATACGCCTTCGACGCGCGCAGCAACCGCAAGTCCCTGACCACTGCCGCCAGCACCCCCGGCGGGGACTGCCCAACCACCGGAGGCACCACCACCAGCCACACCTACGACAGCGCCGACCGCATCGTCGACACCGGCTACACCTACGACGCGTTCGGCCGCACCACCGCGGCCCCGGGCAACGGCACGATCGACTACTACGCCAACGACCTCGCCTACCAGCAGACCGCGAACGGCAAGCGCCAGACGTGGCAGCTCGACGCGGACCTGCGATTCCGGTCGTGGAAGACCGAGACCGGCAGCGGCTCCACCTGGACCCAGACCGGATCCAAGGTCAACCATTACGACGGCGACGGCGACAGCCCTCGCTGGATAACCGAGGACACCGCCACCGGCGCGCTGACGCGCAATGTCAGCGGGCTCGACGGCCGCCTCGCCGCTACCACCGCCAAGACCGGCGGAACGATCCTCCAGCTCACCAACATCCGTGGTGACGTCAGCCTCCTCCTCCCTCTGGACACCAGCGTCGCACCCACGGCTCTGGATGCCGACGAGTACGGCAACCCCAGGGAAGCTCAGGTGGAAGCCCGCTACGACTGGCTGGGAGGCCACCAGCGATCCGGTGAGACGGTTACGGGCCTCACTCTAATGGGCGTCCGCCTGTACGATTCCACCAAGGGACGCTTCCTGTCCGTCGACCCCGTCCGTGGTGGCAGCTGCAACAGTTATGACTACGTGTGCGCGGATCCCGTCAATATGCTCGACCTCGACGGACGCATGACCGCCCTGGCCCTCGTCGGTGCCGCAGGACTTGGAGTGAGTGCCGGCACAGTGCTGGCCATCATCGGCGTCGCCGCTGTGGTGGCCATCATCGGCCTCATCTGGTGGTACGGGAAGAGCTGGGCCATACGCAAGGTCAAGACCCTGTGGAGGGAAGCCAGGAAATCCGGCAAGGCCAAGGGAAACGACGTTCCAAACTTCGCCAAAGGGCAACGCAGGCACTCCGGCGAATCCTTGGACAAGGCGACGGACCGGGTCATGAAGGGCGGCGGCTACCGGCCGCCGTACAAAAAGGGTCCCGGCTCCATCTACAACAAGGTCCGGAAGTACCTTTCGCGCAACTAGGAAGTTCAAGAAGGGACCGATGACCGACATGGCCGAACCGCCGAAGGTCTACTTGCTTTGGCATGTCCACCACCGAGCCGTGGAAGGCGCGGAGGTCAGGCACTTCGTGGAGCCCGATGACTTCTGGGCCGATGAAGAGGCCGGAGACGACGTGAAACTGCTCGGTACCTACTCAAGCCGGGAGGCGGCCCGGGATCGTATCGAACGAGCCCGGAAACTGTCCGGCTTCCGTGAGGAGCCGAACTGTTTCTACGTAGACGAATCAGTGGTGGACAAGGACGAATGGACTGAAGGCTATATAACGGACTGATCTGTCGCTCAGTGACGGCCTGCCAGGACTGCCTGGCAGGCCGTCTCCCGTCCCACTGCAGGCTTACAGAGAGGGCGGCCCTTACACCCCGGGCAGAGCACCTTGGACCGTCATGCCCCATTGATCCCCGCCAGCTCAGAGGCGCTGCCCGCCCCTGCCGTGGCCGAACTGCTGGACGTCGTCGTCACCCGGCAGGACGCTCCGCCGAAACCGGCTCCCGACGGGCTGCACCTGGCCCTGAGCCGGGTAAACGTCACCCCTGAGCGTGCAGTGTTCATCGGCGACAGCCCCTCCGACATGACCGCGGCCCGCGCCGCCGGCGTCGTCGCCCTCGGAGCGGTCTGGGGCTGGCACCCTCCCGGCGCCCTGCGCGCGGCTGGAGCCGATCACCTCCTGCACACCTCCAGCAGCATCGGGCCGACCCTGCTGCGCCACCTGTCCCTAATCGACGGCGCGTGACCCCACGCCGCCACTACAGTGGAGGGGCGCCCCTGCGGGCGCCCCTTTGCACATCTGCACTCAGAGGACACAGGCGAATGCACGTGATGCCGCGACGAGCGCCCAGCGCCGAGCTGGAGCACTGAGGACCGTTCCTCAGCCCCGACTCGCGGTCCGGCTCGGCGCGCACATCACCCTCGCCACCCGTTTCCCGGACCTCTGAGAGCTGCCCCAATGCCTGTACTCCCCACCAGCGGCCGTCTGCGATGGACCGACGTCCCCGCGCCACTGCGCACCCGCCTCGAAGACGCCCTCGACGCGGCCGTCACCGCCGCCGTCACCCCCAGCGGCGGCCTTCGGCCACCAGCTCGCCGCCGCGCTCACCATGGACGACGGCCGACGGGTCTTCGTCAAGGCCGCTGCCGACGACGACCCGCTGACCGACGCCAACCTCCGCGAGGCCACCGTCCTCGGCTCGCTGCCGCCCACTGCCCCGGCCCCGGACCTCCTGGGCATCCACCGCGCGGCCGACTGGACCGCCGTCGTCATCGCCCACCTCGACGGCCCCCACCCCGACCTCTCCCCGGTCTCCGGCGACGCCGGGCAGACCTGGGCCCTGCTGGACAAGCTCACCTCCAGCCCCGCACCTCCGGCGTACACCACGGCGGTCAGCACCACGCCGTCCACGGCGGCCACCCTGCACGGCTGGACCGACCTCGCCGCCGACCCGTCGGCCGACCTCGACCCCAGCGCCCGTGCCCACCTGCCGCAGCTCGCCGAACTGGAAGCCGCCTGGCCCGCCCTCGCCCACGGCGACCGCATCGTCCACGGCGACCTGCGGGCCGACAACATGGTCCGCGATCACACCCTCGGCGTCACCTTCGTCGACTGGGCCCACGCCACCACCGGGCCGGCCTGCATCGACGCGGCCTCTCTCGCCCCGCAGCTCATCCTCGCCGGACACACACCCGCAGACGTCGCCCGCCTGCTCCAAGAGCATCCCGCCACCGCCGACAGCCCTGAGACCACCACAGCGTTCCTCGTCGCGCTCACCGGCCACTGGCACCGCAACGCCCGCCGGCCCGCGCCACCTGGCGCCCCCGGACTGCGCGCCTACCAGCACCGTGCGGCGGCTGCTGGTCTCGCACTCGTCGGCTACCGCCTTCGGCCTTGACGACGTCGGAGCCCGGGCGGATGCATCGACCGCCGATATCTGACCGGTTGTAGAGATGGAACAACAACCAGACCGCCGTCCATCCGCCCCCGGTAACGCTCTCGGCCACCGCCGCTGCACGCCGTTTGCACGCGTGGCCACCGGTCGGCCACCGCAGACCATGTTCCGGAGCCTCCGGACACACCGACAAATCTAAAGCCACAGAAAGGAAAAACCCCAGGTCACGGGCTATGTGACCTGGGGTTCACCGGAGCCCCCTGTCGGATTCGAACCGACGACCTACGCATTACAAGTGCGTTGCTCTGGCCAACTGAGCTAAGGAGGCGTGTCCGAGAAGTGTAACCGGAGCCGATCACCCGTCCGCCGGAAATTTGGTGGCGGCCGGAGTGCTGACAGAGCGGGAACGGGAAGGTAGCGTCGGCTCAGTTCACCCAGGTGGACTAGACCCATCTCCCGCCGGCCGGCGGGAGAACCACTCCTTTACTCGGATCGTCCGGCACGTTCCTGCCGGTGAAGGGATACACCGCCATGGCTACCGTCACATTCGACAAGGCGACCCGCGTCTACCCGGGCTCCACGAAGCCCGCCGTCGACCAGCTGGAGATCGAGATCGAGGACGGCGAGTTCCTCGTCCTCGTCGGCCCCTCCGGCTGCGGCAAGTCGACCTCGCTGCGCATGCTCGCGGGTCTGGAGGACGTCAACGGCGGCGCCATCCGCATCGGGGACCGGGACGTCACGCACCTGCCGCCCAAGGACCGGGACATCGCGATGGTGTTCCAGAACTACGCGCTCTACCCGCACATGACGGTCGCCGACAACATGGGCTTCGCCCTCAAGATCGCGGGCGTGAACAAGGCGGACATCCGCAAGAAGGTCGAGGAGGCCGCGAAGATCCTCGACCTCACCGACTACCTGGACCGCAAGCCGAAGGCGCTCTCCGGTGGTCAGCGGCAGCGTGTCGCGATGGGGCGCGCGATCGTGCGTGAGCCGCAGGTCTTCCTCATGGACGAGCCGCTGTCCAACCTCGACGCCAAGCTCCGTGTGTCGACGCGTACGCAGATCGCCTCGCTCCAGCGGCGCCTGGGCATCACCACCGTGTACGTCACCCACGACCAGGTCGAGGCCATGACCATGGGCGACCGCGTCGCCGTGCTCAAGGACGGGCTGCTCCAGCAGGTCGACTCGCCGCGCAACATGTACGACCGGCCCAACAACCTCTTCGTCGCCGGCTTCATCGGCTCCCCCGCCATGAACCTGGTCGAGGTGCCGATCACCGACGGCGGCGTCAAGTTCGGCAACAGCGTCGTCCCGGTCTCCCGCGAGGCGCTCTCCGCCGCGTCGGAGAAGGGCGACAAGACCGTCACGGTCGGCGTCCGGCCCGAGCACTTCGACATCGTCGAGGAGGGCGGCAAGGCGGAGAAGCTCGCCAAGGACACCCCCGCCGGTCTCGCCGTCAGCGTCAACGTCGTCGAGGAACTCGGCGCCGACGGCTACGTGTACGGCACCGCCGAGGTCGGCGGCGAGTCCAAGGAGATCGTCGTCCGCGTCAACGGCCGCTCCGTACCGGACAAGGGCGCCACGCTCCACGTCGTACCGCGCGCGGGCGAGACGCACGTCTTCTCCACCTCCACGGGCGAACGCCTCACCGACTGACACCGGCACGGGCACCGGCACCGGCACCGGCACCGGCACGAAGCCACCGGTCAGAGTGCTATCCGTAAGGCCCCGTACCAGCGCGGTACGGGGCCTTGTCGGACTTATCGGCCTTGCGGGCTTCCTCGCGGGTCTCCCTGCGGGCCTTACGGGTCTTCCTTGCGGCCCTGTCGGCCTCGCGGGCTTCCTTGTGGGTCTTACGGGGCCTTCGGGCATGTCCGGCGCGTCCCGGGGCCGGCTGCGGTAAGTTTCCTTCCATCCCTGCCATTTGGGGCGGCGACCGTCAACCTTCGATTCGAAAAAACCGATCGAACCGTCCCTCAAGTGAGTGACTAAATGTCGCCAAATCATCACTGACCGCTACGCTCGCCTGCGTGACCCACACAGCCCGCCGTATCGGCCGAACTCTCGCCTTCGTACTGCCCGTCGTCCTGGTGCTCTCCGGGACCCTCGCGGTCGCCCGTGTTCCGTGGGCGACCGGTTCCACCGAGTCGCAGGTCCTGACGGCCTCCTCGGACACCGCCTCCGAACGCGCCACGCCCCGCGCGCCTCAGGACGTGCTCCGCGACCAACTGCTGCGGGAACTCCAGGAGAAGGATCCCGGGATCGCCCTGACGCACCTCCAGCGGCAGGTCGAGGAGCGCCCCTCGCTCGCGCGCCACTGCATGGAGATCGCCCGCTCGCTGGGGCGCGCGGCGGTCGCCGTGTACGGCCCGAGCCGCGCGCAGTCGTTCTCCCGGCCGGTGTGCGACACGTCCTTCGCGTACGGCGTCTCCGAGCAGGCCACCGGAAGCTGACCCACCGGCCACCCCACGGCCGTCCACGCCTACCCCGCCCGCCTATCGTGCACGGTATGCATACGTTTCCGACACAGGCCGTGGTACTCGCGGGCGGCCAGGGGTCGCGGCTGCGGCCGTACACCGACGACCGCCCCAAGCCGATGGTCGAGATCCCCGGAACGGGGACCCCGATCATCGGCCATCAGCTCTCCTGGCTCGCCGCCGAGGGCGTGACCGACGCCGTCGTGTCCTGCGGCCATCTCGCCGAGGTCCTCCAGGAGTGGCTGGACGCGGCCGAACTCCCCCTGCGGGTCACCACCGTGGTGGAGGAGGAGCCCCTCGGGCGCGGCGGCGGGCTCAAGCACGCCGCCGCCGCGCTGCCCGACCCCGGGCAGCCCTGGTACGCCACCAACGGCGACATCTGGACGCGCTTCTCGCTCCGCGAGATGGCCGCCTTCCACTTCGAGCGCGACGCCACCGCCACCCTCGCCCTCGCCCGGCCCCGGATCCCCTGGGGGGCCGTCGAGACCGACGAGTTCGGGCATGTCCTCGACTTCATCGAGTCCCCGCCGTCGCCCTATCTGATCAACGCGGGGGTGTACGTCTTCTCCGCGGGCTTCCACGGGCTGCTCCCGGACCGCGGCGACCATGAGCGGACCACCTTCCCCCGGCTCGCCCGCGAACGCCGCCTGGCGGGCTTCCCGCTGCCCCAGGGGGCCTACTGGCGCGCCATCGACACCGCGAAGGACCTCACGGAGGCCGCGAAGGAACTGGCCGGCGGAGCCCTCCCGCGCTGAGAACCGGTCGAGGACGTACGGCACAACCGGTCGAGGCCGTACGGCACTACCGGTCGAGGCCGTACGGCACTACCGGTCGAGGCCGTACGGCGGGACTACCGGTCGAGGACGTACGGCGTGAGGGGCGCCCCCGGTCTCCGGGGAGCGCCCCTCACGCGTGAGCAGGTGTCGTAGGGCAGGGTCGTCCGTAGGGCAGGAGTCGTACGCGGCGGGTCGTACGGCAGGTGTCGTACGGGCCGGGCGGTCAGCCCAGCAGGCCGCCCAGCGGGTTGCGGTTCCCGCCGCCCGAGGTGCCGGATGTGGCCGGGGCGCCGCCGTCCGCCGCGCCCGTGCCGCCGCCTCCGCCGCCTCCGCCGCTGCCGTCCCCCGCGCCCCCGCTGGAGGACGGCGCGGGCGGCGGGGCCTGTTCGGCCTGCTGGGGCGGCTGCTGGACGGTGCCCTGGGTCTGGCTGGGCGCCTGCTGCTGTTGCTGCGACTGGCCCGCGCCGGGGCCCGTACCGGCCGACCCGGTGGACGCGCCGCCGCTCGACGGGGTCGTGCCGCCGACCGGGGCCGACTGCCGGGCCGACGGGGAGCCCGAGCTGGTCGCGGAGGGCGCCGAGGACGTACCGCTGGTGGCGCCCGCACTGGACGGGCTCCCGGAGGCGCCGTCCGGGCCGCCGCTCCGGTGGCGCGGCAGCGGCATGCCGGGGAGCTGGTTGACCGGGTCGACGCCCGGGCCCGGCACCCGCACCAGCTCCGAGGAGCGCACCGCGCCGCCGAGCATGGAGCCGATGAGCAGCGTCAGCCCGATGACGACGGTCGCCACGATCGTGCCCCTGCGCAGCACGCGCCGCCGCAGCTCCCAGAGTTCCGAGCGCGGCCCCAGCGTGCGCCACGCGTCGCTCGCCAGCCGCCCGTCGACGGAGTAGACCGGGGCGCCCGCGATGATCAGCGGGGACCAGGCGGCCAGGTAGATGATGTCGGGCGCGTCGTACGCCGGTACGGTCCGCCAGCTCACCGTCAGCAGGAGCGCCGCCGACAGCAGCGTCCCGACCGAGGCGGCGAGCCGCTGCCAGAGGCCGAGCACGGTCAGGACGCCGACCACGATCTGGAGGAAGGCGACGCTGAGCCCCGCCCCGACCGGGTGCGAGAGCGCGAAGTCCCGCAGCGGCTCCGCCAGCGCCCACGGGTGGAGCGAGCTGAGCCACTTGACCATGGAGCCGCGCTCGCCGCCGTCGAAGTAGACGGGGTCGCAGAGCTTGCCCATGCCCGCGTAGATGGTGATGAAGCCGAGGAAGACCCGGAGCGGCAGCAGCACCACCCCGAGGTTCATCCGGCGGCCGGGGTAGTAGGCGTGCCGCACGGCGTCGTTGCCGCTGCGCCGCTCGCGCGGGCGGCCGTCGGGGCCGACGCGCCCTTCGAAGTCGTCGAGGCCGTCGGGGCCCTCGCGGTCGTCGTAGCCGTCGGGGTCGTAGCCGAGGTCGTTCTCCGGGGCCCCGCCCGGGTGGCCGCCGTAGCCGTCCCCGCCGTCGTACGGGCCGCCCCGCGCCCCGCCGCGCTCCGGCAGGTCGTACGCGCCGACCGCCTGCCGCATGGGGGGCAGCAGCGGCGTCGCGGTCGTCGCGTACGGCCCGGGGGCGGTGTCGGCGGCGGTACGGGGGGCGCCGACGACGGGGGTGGGCAGCGTCGTCTCGGTGTCGGCGACGCCGCCGCCGAGCCGGGGGATGACCTGCGTCGCGCCCGCCTCGTACCGTACCGGCGGCGGGGCCAGGGCGGAGTTCCGTACGGCCTGGAGGAGCCCGGTCGCACCGGGGTCGCCCGGCGCCGACTTGCCGCTCCAGACGACGGGGGCGCGCCGCCGGGGCGCCCGGGCACCCACCGGCCGACCCCCGGCGCCGCCCGCGCCCCCGGCCCCGCCGACGGCGCCGAGGCCGCCGGCACCGGCGAGGCCGCCGGCGGGTCCAGGGGCGCCGCGTCCACCGGACCGGGCGGGGATGCGGAGGGGGCTGGGGCGCTGGGGCGTTGCGAGCTTCACCCGGAAGCTGGCGTGGTTCACGATGACCTGCGCGGGATCGCAGTCCACCTTGAGCATGCTCAGCGGGGGCTGATCGTCGAACCCGGGCCGGGGCGTTCTGGTGTCCACACTCATCTAACCGAGTGACTTGTGTTTAGGACACTGCCTTGACGCCCGCGATGTGTCCGAGACCCGTCAAGATCATCGGGCGGGGCCGTCCGGGGCCTCCGGACAGCCCTCCCCAGGACCGCGCCCTCAGACCCGGCGGCGCGACGCCTCGTAGAGCACCACACCGGCCGCGACCCCCGCGTTCAGCGACTCCGCGCCGCCCGGCATCGGGATCCGCACCCGGAAGTCGCAGGTCTCGCCGACCAGCCGGGAGAGGCCCTTGCCCTCGCTGCCGACCACGATCACCACCGGGCCGCCGAGCGCGTCGAGGTCGCCGACCTCCGCCTCGCCGTCCGCCGCGAGGCCGACGACCGTCAGCCCCGCCTTCTGGTACGCCTCCAGCGTGCGGGTGAGGTTGGTGCAGCGGGCCACGGGCGTACGGGCCGCCGTGCCCGCCGAGGACTTCCACGCCCCGGCCGTCATCCCGGCGGCGCGGCGCTCCGGTACGACCACGCCGTGGCCGCCGAAGGCGGAGACGGAGCGGACGACGGCGCCCAGGTTCCGCGGGTCGGTCACCCCGTCGAGCGCGACGATCAGCGGCTCCTCGCCCTCGTCGAAGGCGGCGGCGGCGAGGTCGTCGGGGTGCGCGTACTCGTACGGCGGCACCTGGAGGACGAGCCCCTGGTGGTTGAGGCCGTTGGTGAGCCGGTCCAGCTCGGGCTTGGGGGCCTCCATGAGGTGGATGCCGCCCCGGTCCGCCGCGAGCTGGAGCGCCTCGCGGACCCGCTCGTCGTTGTCGATGAACTGCTGTACGTAGAGGGTCGTGGCGGGCACGCCGTCCCGCAGCGCCTCGAAGACCGGGTTACGGCCGACGACCATCTCGCTGGAGCCCTTGCCGCCGCGCCGGGCGACCTGGCGCCGGGCCGTCTGCTTGGCCTTGGCGTTGGCGACGCGGTTCTTGACATGGCCCTTGCGCGCGGAAGCGGGCGGCGTCGGGCCCTTCCCCTCCAGGCCGCGGCGCCGCTTGCCACCGCTGCCGACCTGCGCGCCCTTCTTGTTGGACGTACGGCGGTTCCTGCGCTGGCTGTTCCCGGCCATGACCTATCGGTTTCCTCACGCGCTCATGCACGCGCCCGTTGGCGCGCTCGTCTTCACGCATGTGCTCATGCGTCTGTTCTGCGTTTCGTCCATGCATGTGTCCACGCATGTGTTCCTGCGCTGGTCCACGCATGTGTTCCGGCGTTTTGTGTTCCTGCGTTTTGTGTCAGGGTACGCACGTGTGCCGCCCGGATCTCCGGGCGGCACCCTTCAGCGGGTCAGCGCGGTCCCAGCGTCCACCGGGGCCCCGAGGCCCCGTCCTCGACGACCAGCCCGGTCTGCTGGAGCTGGTCGCGGATCGCGTCCGCCGTGGCCCAGTCCTTGCGGGCCCGCGCCGACTCACGCTGCTCCAGGACCAGTCGTACGAGCGTATCGACCACCCCGTGGAGATCCGCGCCCCGGTCGCTCTCGCCCGCCCAGTGCGGGTCGAGCGGGTCGAGGCCGAGGACACCCAGCATGGCCCGTACCTCGGCGAGCCGGGCGACGGCCGTCTCCTTGTCGTCGGCGGCGAGCGCGGAGTTGCCCTGGCGGACGGCGGTGTGGACGATCGCGAGGGCCTGCGGGACGCCCAGGTCGTCGTCCATGGCCTCGGCGAAGGCGGGCGGCACCTCGTCGGCGGCGGCGACCGTCTTGCCCGCCTTCTCGGTGACCCGCTGGACGAAGCCCTCGATGCGCGCGAACGCCGACTCGGCCTCGCGCAGGGCCTCCTCGCTGTACTCGATCATCGAGCGGTAGTGCGGGGTGCCGAGGTAGTAGCGGAGCACGATGGGGCGCCAGTGCTTGACCATCTCGGAGACCAGCACCGAGTTGCCGAGCGACTTCGACATCTTCTCGCCGCTCATGGTGACCCACGCGTTGTGCACCCAGTACCGGGCGAACTCGTCGCCGTACCCCTTGGCCTGGGCGATCTCGTTCTCGTGGTGCGGGAAGATCAGATCGAGGCCGCCGCCGTGGATGTCGAAGGCGGGGCCCAGGTACTTGTGGGCCATCGCCGAGCACTCCAGGTGCCAGCCGGGCCTGCCGCGGCCCCAGGGCGTCTCCCAGGAGGGCTCGCCGGGCTTGGCGGCCTTCCACATCGCGAAGTCGCGCGGGTCGCGCTTGCCGGTCTCGCCCTCGCCGGAGGGCTGGCGCAGGTCGTCCAGGTCCTGGTTGGAGAGCTCCAGATAGCCGGGGAAGGAGCGCACGTCGAAGTAGACATTGCCGTCCGCCGCATACGCGTGACCGCGCTCGATCAGACCGCGCATCATTTCGATCATCTCGGTGATATGACCGGTCGCGCGCGGCTCGTAGCTGGGCGGCAGGCAACCGAGCACGTCGTAACCGGAGTTGAAGGCGCGCTCGTTCTCGTAACCGATGGACCACCACGGGCGGCCCTGGTCCGCCGACTTGGCGATGATCTTGTCGTCGATGTCCGTGACATTGCGGATGAACGTCACGTCGTAGCCGCGGTACTCGAACCAGCGGCGCATGATGTCGAAGTTCAGGCCCGACCTGATGTGGCCGATGTGCGGGGCCGCCTGCACGGTGGCGCCGCACAGGTAGATCGAGACGCAGCCCGGGACGAGCGGGGTGAAGTCACGGATCTGCCGGGCGCCGGTGTCGTACAGCCGAATAGTCACTCGACAAGGGTAGTGCGCCCGGGGCAGTGCCCCGCGACCCTTTGGGCCACGGGGACACAGAAGCGTGACAATTCATGGGCTCGGGGTGACGCGGGGACCGCCCATGGTGGTGCTCAGAGCCGGCCGACGACCCGGTCCGGGGTGATCCGGACGACGACCCGCTCGGCCTCCGTCACCGAACCGGGGTTGAACTCGGCGTACGGCTTCCCCGTGTACTTCCGCGACAGTTCGTCGATCAGTTCCTGGCCGCCCTCGGTGGTGAGCGTCGCGGTGCCCCGGATCTCGGCGTAGAGGTACGGGTCACCGGCGGGCTGGGCGACGACGCTGACCCGGGGGTCGCGGTGGAGGTTGAGCGTCTTGCGGCGGCCCTCAATGGTGGAGATCAGGACGTCGTTCCCGTCCCTCTTCACCCACACGGGTGAAACCTGGGGGCTGCCGTCGGGCTGGATGGTGGCGAGGGTGACGAAGACGGGGGTGTCGAGGAGCTGCTTGATGGCATCGGAGAGTACGGCGGTCATGGCTCTGCCTCCTGCTGCGGCCGTCAGCGGACTGTTACCGGCTGATACCCGACGATGATCGCGCAACCGGGCCCGGCCCGCCGCGCCGGCGTCCGGCCCGTACGGACGGGACCCGGCGCGGACAGGACCGGGGCCCGGACGGGACCCGGCGCGGACAGGACCCGGCCCGGACGGACCCGGCCCACCTCACCCCGTACGGACCACCAGCGCCGTGGCGATGGCCGCCAGGCCCTCCCCGCGGCCCGTGAAGCCGAGGGCGTCGGAGGTGGCGGCGGAGACCGCCACCGGGGCGCCGGCCGCCTCGGAGAGGACCCGCTGGGCCTCGTCCCGGCGCTTGCCGATCTTCGGGCGGTTGCCGACGACCTGGACCGCGACATTGCCGATGGTGAACCCCTCGGCGCGGACGATCCTCGCCGCCTCTTTGAGGAGGGTGATGCCGGGCGCGCCCGACCACTCGGGGCGGCCGGTGCCGAAGTGGGCGCCGAGGTCGCCGAGGCCCGCGGCGGAGAAGAGCGCGTTGCAGGCGGCGTGCGCGACGACATCCGCGTCGGAGTGGCCCGCGAGCCCCGGCCCCTCGCCCTCCCAGAGCAGGCCGGCGCACCACAGCTCGCGGCCCTCCTCGAAGGCGTGGATGTCGGTGCCGATGCCCACCTGCGGAAGCGGGTACGGGGACGACGGGGGCAGGGGTGACGGGGACGACGGGGACGGCTCCCCCGGCCCCCCGGAGAGGCGCTCAGAAGCCATCGGTGAGCCTCCTGCGGGCGAGAACCGCCTCGGCCAGCACCAGATCCAGCGGCCTGGTCACCTTGAACGCCTCCTCGTGTCCTGGCACGACCACCACGGGCGCGCCGAGCCGCTCGACCATACCGGCGCAGTCCGTGGCCCCCTCGCCCACCTGCTCGACGGTCCGGTGGGCCCGCTCCAGCGTGGCGCGATCGAAGCCCTGCGGGGTCTGTACGGCGCGGAGCAGCGCCCGCTCGGGCGTGGCGACGACCGGCTCCGGCTCGCCCTTCGCACGCGGCTCGACCTGCTTGACGGTGTCGGCGAGCGGCAGGGCGGGTACGACGGCGGGCGCCCCGTCCCGTACCGCTTCGGCGACCGCGTCGACGGTCTCGACGGGGACCAGCGGGCGGGCGGCGTCATGGACGAGCACGCTGGTCACGGCCTCGGGAAGGGCGTCGAGGCCGAGCCGTACGGACTCCTGGCGGGTCTCGCCGCCGGGGACGACGAGGTAGTCGGTGCGCTCGGGCAGGGCATGGGCGTCGAGGAGGTTCTTCACCTCGGCGGCACCGTCCGGCGGGGCGACCACGACGACCAGGGAGACGGCGCGGGAGGCGGCCATGGCGCGGATGGCGTGCACCAGCATCGGCGTGCCGCCCAGCGCGCGGAGCGCTTTGGGGGCGCCCGGACCGAGCCGTACGCCCCGGCCTGCGGCGGGGATCACCGCAGCGGTGCGGTGGGGGCGGGGTTCCTCAGACATCGCTCTGCACTCCGGCGGGTTTGTTCGGGCTTGGTTCCGGCAGGTTTGTTTCCGCGGCCGACATGGGTAGGGGCTCAGAAGCCGGGCGCGATGCCTTGACCGGACCCTTCCGTGACCATGGTCGAGGCAGTCGGCGCACCGGCCCCGGACACCCCGATCCGGGCACACCGGGGCATCCCGGCACCGGCACCGCCCCGGACACGCGACATGCCGCAGCGCCCGACGGCTCGGCTCTCCCCCGAAGCCGGCCAACGGGCACCACGGCATTCACAGCTCACTGCTTCACGCTTCACGTGTGCTCCACGCTTCACGTGGGCGCCACGTGCGTGCGTTTCCACCGTGTCCACGTGCGTTCTACGTGTCTACGTGACTACGTGCGTTCAGGACGCGAGGACCTCGTCGAGCAGAGCCTCGGCCTTGTCTTCGTTCGTGTTCTCCGCGAGGGCCAGCTCGCTGACGAGAATCTGCCGCGCCTTGGCGAGCATGCGCTTCTCACCTGCGGAGAGTCCACGCTCGCGCTCCCGGCGCCACAGGTCACGGACCACTTCGGCGACCTTGATGACGTCACCGGAGGCGAGCTTCTCCAGATTTGCCTTGTAGCGACGGGACCAGTTCGTCGGCTCTTCCGCGTACGGCGCCCTGAGCACCTCGAAGACCCGGTCCAGCCCGTCCTGACCAACCACATCGCGTACGCCGACGAACTCCGCATTGTCCGCCGGTACACGCACCGTCAAGTCGCCCTGGGCGACCTTGAGCACCAAGTAGGTCTTGTCCACGCCTTTGATCTGGCGAGTTTCGATGGCCTCGATCAGCGCGGCCCCGTGATGGGGATAGACCACGGTGTCGCCAACCTTGAACGTCATGTGACAGGTACCCCTTCCGTGGCTATCCAGGGTAACACGAGAATGGCTTCTTCTGAATGGCGTTTTCGCAGGTCAGGGCGCATCTCGGGGCTTGACAACAGCGCCAGGAACGTGCTTCGAGCGGCTTCCGGAAGGGGGTATTCGCAGGTCGGAGCCGCTGCGCGGGGGCACGGAAACACCCACGTTACGCACCGGGCGACCCCCTCAACCGAGGGCTAACGTCCCGTTTTGCCGGATTCGGCGAGCGGAACTTCCCGTACCGCGTTCGACCGTAGATCATCCGTACGAACAGAAGAGTGGCGCCGGTACGACAGAAGTGCGAGGGAATCCGAATTCGATCACCGGCACGCACTCCCACGGTATTCGTAAGGAATGCGGGACGGCGCGGGAAATTGATCACGCGATTTATGTGAACGGCATGCAAAACGACACGGGACATGACGGGCCGGGGGCGCGGACGGCGCGGGAGGCGGGTCGGGTGCGGGGTGGCGAGGGGGGCTCGGTAACCTGGGGGCGCCGAGGCGTCTTTGGCCCGTCCCGAGACATCCGGCACGTATCGCTTCGTACCCGCACCACCACGTACCACCTCGCACCACCACGTACCACCTCGCACCATCTCGTACGCGCACCACCTCGCACCACCTCGCACGCGCACCACCCGCACCACCTGCCCCGCCCTCCTCCGTCCGAACGTCCTAGGAGTTGCCGCCGCCGTGAGCCGCAGCCTTCGACGCGGCACCCTCGCCGCCACTGCCCTCGTGTTCTCGCTTGCCACGCTCTCCGCCTGCGGGGCCGGCAACAACGCGCAGACGCTCGGCGTCAAGCCGGACAACGCCGCCACCACCCTCGACGAGATCACGCTCCAGAACATCACCGTGATCACCCAGCCCGAGGCCGACGCCGAGGGCCCCGCGGTCGTCACCGGCACCGTCTTCAACAACGACACGGCTCCGCAGACCCTCGACTCGGTGAAGCTCCCGGGCACCAATGCCACGGTGAAGCTCTCCCCCGCCAAGGGCTCGGGGCCGATCACCGTGCCCGCGCAGGGCTCCGTGCAGCTCGGCGGCGAGGGCAACGCCTCGGCCGTGGTGGAGAACGGCCACGAGGCGGCGAAGAACGGCGACGCGCAGCAGGTCGTGTTCTCGTTCAGCAAGACGGGTGAGGTCGGGCTGCGCGCGTTCGTCTTCCCGTCGAACAACTACTACAAGAGCGTCGGCCCCAGCTCCCGGCCGTCCGCGCCCGCCTCCCCGTCGGCCCCGGCGGCCGGCGCGCCCGGCACCTCCCCGTCGGACTCGGGCTCCCCGGAGGCCGGTACGGCGGGCGAGGGCACGGACGCGGGTACGGACGCGGGTACGGGCACGCCGGAGTCCCCGGCGTCGTCCGGCTCGGCGTCGGGCGAGGCCGCCTCGCACTGAGGCCGGACACGGATACGGCGTTGGGGGGGGGGGCGGGGGGGGGGGGGGGGGCGGCCCCCCCCGGGGCCCCCGCGCCGATCGGGACGAAGGGGGGAC
>NZ_JBFBFB010000005.1:376880-486072 GCF_040683935.1 Streptomyces sp. NPDC093085
GCGGGGCGGTGCGGGGGTGGGCCCCCCCGCTGCTCGGCCGCTCTCGTCCTGGGGGGGGGGCGGGGCGCGGGGGGGGCCCGGGGGCCGCGCCAACGCCGTATCGGCCCGGCTCTACGGCTCGAACTTGTAGCCGAGGCCGCGCACCGTCACCAGGTAGCGCGGGGCGCCCGGGTCCGGCTCGATCTTGGCCCGGAGGCGCTTGACATGGACGTCGAGGGTCTTGGTGTCGCCCACGTAGTCGGCGCCCCAGACCCGGTCGATGAGCTGCATACGGGTCAGCACCCGGCCCGCGTTGCGGAGCAGCATCTCCAGGAGGTCGAACTCCTTGAGCGGAAGGTCGACCTTGCCGCCGGAGACGGTGACGACATGGCGGTCGACGTCCATCCGGACCGGGCCGGCCTCCAGGGCCGCCGGGGCGACCTCCTCCGGCTCCCCCCTGCGGCGCAGGACGGCGCGGATGCGCGCGACCAGCTCCCGCGAGGAGAACGGCTTGGTCACATAGTCGTCGGCCCCTATCTCCAGGCCGACGACCTTGTCGATCTCGCTGTCCTTGGCGGTGACCATGATCACCGGGACATTGGATCTGCCGCGGAGCTGGCGGCAGACCTCGGTGCCCGGCAGGCCGGGCAGCATCAGGTCGAGGAGGACGAGGTCGGCGCCGTTGCGTTCGAACTCGTCGAGCCCCGCGGGCCCGGTGGTCGCGATGGCGACCTCGAAGCCTTCCTTGCGGAGCATGTAGGACAGGGCGTCGCTGAAGGATTCCTCATCCTCGACGACAAGCACTCGGGTCACGGAAGGACCTCCGGGGCAGGTATCACGGTCGGGGAATCCAGCCGAAGACTGCGGCTGGTGTCTGTGGCGGTGTCGTAGGGGGCGTGGTCGTCTTCGTCCTGCCCGGTGATGGGTGTGCGGTCCCGTCCGGCGCCCGCCTCAGGCAGCCTCAGGGTGAAGGTGGAGCCCTGGCCTTCCGAACTCCACACCGTGACCTCCCCGCCGTGCGAGGCGGCCACATGCTTGACGATGGCCAGGCCGAGGCCCGTACCACCGGTGGCCCGGGAGCGGGCCGGGTCGACGCGGTAGAAACGCTCGAAGATCCGCTCGCGGTCCTTCTCGGAGATACCTATGCCCTGATCGGTCACGGCTATTTCGATCAGGTTCCCGCCGCTGGCGGAGACCCGGTGCACGGCGATGCCGACCCGGGTACGCGCCGGTGAGTAGTTGACCGCGTTCTCGACGAGGTTGCCGAGGGCGGCGGCGAGCTGGCCCCGGTTTCCCCAGACCCGCAGATCGGCCGTACCGCCCGAGGCCATGGTGATCTGCTTGGTGGACGCGGGCTGCCGGGACCGGTCGATGGCCTCGTCGACCAGCTCGTCCACCCGTACGGACTCCGAGTCCTCCAGCGGGTCGTCGTTCTGCACCCGGGAGAGGTCGATCAGCTCCTGGACCAGGTTGGTGAGGCGCGTCGCCTCGATCTGCATCCGGCCCGCGAAGCGCGTGACCGCCTCCGGGTCGTCCGACGCGTCCATGACCGCCTCGGAGAGCAGCGAGAGCGCCCCGGTCGGGGTCTTGAGCTCATGGCTGACGTTGGCCACGAAGTCACGGCGCACCGCCTCGATGCGGCGCGCCTCCGTCAGGTCCTCCACCAGGAGGAGGACGAGACGGGAGCCGAGCGGGGCGACCCGGGCGGAGACGGCGAGGGCTTCGCCCCGGCCCGTGCCCCTCCTCGGGAGGTCCAGCTCCACCTGCCGTATCTCGCCGTCCCTGCGGGTGTCGCGGGCCATGGCGAGCATGGCCTCCACGGTCAGTTTCCCGCCTCTGACCAGGCCGAGCGCATACGCGGCCGAGCTGGCCTTGACGACGGAGTCGCTCTCGTCGAGCACGACGGCCGAGGAGCGGAGCACCGAGAGTACGGTGTCCACACCCGGGGGCAGCACGGCGTCCGTGTGCAGGGAGGTACGGGTGGGCCGTGCCTGGTCGCGTTCGCTCCAGCGAAACGCCAGCATGGCGATCACGCCGGTACAGACCCCGGCGATCGCTGCCAATGCGGCGACTGCCGCGTTCACGTCCATGCGTCCCAGGTTATGCGCGGGCACGGACATGGTCCCAGCCAAGAGGGTGTCTCCTCGAACACTCGTCGCCCAGAGTTCACTGAGGGGAAAGTGCCGGTTCACTTGGGAGGGTGGAGCCGGACGCGTTACGGCCAGAACGTGGGAGCGTAGGGCCCTGCCCTTCCCGGCAAGGACGTCACATGAACGGCAAGAGAGGGACAAACCCCATGCGGGACGCGTACCACGAGGAACTTGACTCGATAGGCGATGACCTGGTCGAGATGGCCCGGCTGGTCGGTTCCGCCATAGGGCGTGCCACCACCGCCATGCTCGACGCCGATCTGCGGCTCGCCGAGAGTGTGATCGCCGCGGACGAGAAGGTCGACCAGCTCCAGCACGACCTGGAGGCGCGGGCGATCGCGCTGCTGGCGCGGCAGCAGCCGGTCGCGACGGACCTGCGCATCGTGGTCACGTCGCTGCGGATGAGCGCCGACCTGGAGCGCGCCGGCGACCTGGCCCAGCATGTGGCCAAGCAGGCCCGGCTCCGCTTCCCGGAGTCGCCCGTACCGCACGACCTGCACGCCACGCTGCTGGAGATGGGGCAGCTCGCGCAGCGCCTGATGGCGAAGGCCGCCGAGGTCATCGTGAGCAAGGACGTCGACCTGGCGCTCCAGCTCGAACAGGACGACGACGAGATGGACCTGCTGCACCGCACGCTCTTCCAGCACCTGATGGACGACCGCTGGAAGCACGGCATCGAGACGGCGGTGGACGTGACGCTGCTGGGCCGCTACTACGAGCGGTTCGCGGACCACGCGGTGTCGGTCGCCAAGCGCGTCGTCTACCTGGTGACGGGCGAGCACGCGGACGAGATCCAGCCGGCGGAGACCCCGGTCGAGGGCGCGTGACCGGGGCGAGGGGGACGGGGCGCGTGGAAGCGGAGAGCTGAGACAGGGGAGCGCGGGAGGGGCGCTTTCCGCCGCGCTTGCGCGGATGCGCCCCGAATGCGCCGTAGAGCGGCCGGCCCCGGCAGGCATGCAATGGCGAGGCGACGTCCATGCCCGATCCGTGCCTGATCCATGCCGTCGCACGCCTCTGCACGATCCGTGCACTCCCGGCACTCCCTGAGGAGGACCCCATGGCCGACTCCCCTACCACCGCCCCCCGCCAGGAGCCCCCCGCGGCCCCCGCCGCCACCGTCCGCCTGCCCCTGCTCGGCGCCTGCGGCTGCGGCTCGGGCTGCGGCTGCGGCTGCCAGTCGGGCGGCACCTGCCAGTGCGGCGGCAACTGCGGCTGACGCCGGAGAGCCGGAGGGCCCCATCCGAAGGACGTGTCACCACGCCCCCGGTATGGGGCCCTCCGCTTTCCGCCGGCCTGCTTCTCGCGCCCGCGCTTCTCGTGCTTACTGCTCGCGCTTACTTCTTGCCCTGGTTCTTGACGGCCTCGATGGCGGCGGCAGCCGCGTCCGCGTCCAGGTAGGTGCCGCCCGGGGTGACCGGGTGGAAGTCGGCGTCCAGTTCGTAGACGAGGGGGATGCCGGTCGGGATGTTCAGGCTCGCGATGTCGGCGTCCGAGATGCCGTCGAGGTGCTTGACCAGCGCGCGGAGGCTGTTGCCGTGGGCGGCGACCAGGACCGTGCGGCCGGTGAGCAGGTCGGGGACGATCGCGTCGTACCAGTACGGGAGCATCCGCGTCACGACGTCCTTGAGGCACTCCGTGCGGGGGCGCAGCTCGGCCGGGATCGTGGCGTAGCGGGGGTCGTCGCTCTGGGAGAACTCGGTGCCGTCCTCCAGCGCGGGCGGCGGGGTGTCGTACGAGCGGCGCCAGAGCATGAACTGCTCCTCGCCGAACTCGGCGAGCGTCTGCGCCTTGTCCTTGCCCTGGAGGGCGCCGTAGTGGCGCTCGTTCAGGCGCCAGGAGCGCTTGACGGGGATCCAGTGGCGGTCGGCGGACTCCAGGGCGAGCTGCGCGGTGCGGATGGCGCGCTTCTGGAGGGAGGTGTGCAGCACGTCGGGGAGCAGGCCGGCGTCCTTGAGGAGTTCACCGCCGCGGACGGCTTCCTTCTCACCCTTGTCGGTGAGGTTGACGTCCACCCAGCCGGTGAACAGGTTCTTGGCGTTCCATTCGCTCTCGCCGTGGCGGAGCAGGATCAGCTTGTACGGTGCGTCGGCCATGGGCCAAAGCCTAATCGACCCGGCGCTCCGGGGGCCGGGCTCCTCGGGCCGGGCCTATCGGGGGCCGGGCTCCTCGGGGCCTGGCTCCTCGGGTGCGGGCTCCTCGGGTGCGGGCTCCTCGGGGCGGGTCAGGTGGGTGAAGGCCGCCAGGTTCCTGGTGGACTCGCCACGGGAGACGCGCCACGCGTACTCCTTGCGGATGGCGGTGGCGAAGCCGAGTTCCAGGAGGGTGTTGAAGGCGCCGTCCGCCGCTTCCAGCACCGAGCCGAGGAGCCGGTCGATCTCGTCCTCGGTGACGGCGGCGAGCGGGAGCCGGCCGGCGAGGTAGATGTCGCCGAGGGCGTCGACCGCGTAACTCACCCCGTACAGCTTGAGGTTGCGCTCCAGCAGCCAGCGGTGGACGCCCTCCTCGTTCTCGTCCGGGTGGCGGATCACGAACGCGTTGACGGAGAGCGCGTGCCGGCCGACGCGGAGCGAGCAGGTGGTGGCGAGCTTGCGGGTGCCGGGAAGAGTGACGACGTACGTGGCCGGCTCCGGGCTCTCCCATTCCAGCCCGGCGCCGCGCAGCGTCTGCTCGATGGTGTGCGCCGCCCGCGCGGTCCGCTGTACGACGTCGACGTCAGCCATGGGGGGAGCCTACGGGGTCAGCCGTGGTGCGGGGCGTGGCCGGTGCGGCGGTGGTCCTGGACGGCCGCCGCGTAGACGTCCGCCGTCGCCGACGCCGCCGTGTCCCAGCCGAAGGACTGCGCGTGCCGGGCGGCGGCCCCGCCCATGCGGTCGACCAGTTCGGGGTGGTCGAGGAAGCGCCGCAGGGCCGTCGCGTACGCCGCCGGGTCGTGGCCGGGGACCAGGAAGCCGGTCTCCCCGTCCCGTACCGCCACCGGGAGCCCGCCCACCGCCGCGGCGACGACGGGGGTGCCCGCCGCCTGGGCCTCTATGGCGACCAGGCCGAAGGACTCGTTGTACGAGGGCATCACCAGCACCGAGGCGGCCCGGAACCAGTCGGCGAGCCGTTCCTGCCCGACCGGGGGCCGGAACCGTACGACATCGGCGATGCCCAGCCGCGCCGCGAGCTTCTGGAGCCCCTCCGGCTTGGCCAGGCCGCTGCCGCTCGGGCCGCCGACGACCGGGACGACCATCCTGCGGCGGAGCGAGGGGTCCCGGTCGAGGAGGACGGCGACGGCGCGCAGAAGTATGTCGGGGGCCTTCAGCGGCTGGATACGGCCGGCGAAGAGCGGGATGAACGCGTCCTGGGGCAGGTCCAGCCGGTCGCGGGCGGCGGCGCGCCCGTCGGCCGGCGAGAAACACTCCAGGTTGACCCCGGGGTGGACGATCGCGGTCTTCTCCGGCTCCGCCTCGTAGAAGCGGACCAGGTCGTCGGCCTCCTCGGCGGTGTTGGCTATGAGCCGGTCGGCGGCGCGCACGATCTGTGTCTCACCGATGACCCGGGCGGCGGGCTCCGGGCGGTCGCCCGCCGCCAGCGCGGCGTTCTTCACCTTCGCCATCGTGTGCATGGCGTGGACCAGCGGGACGCCCCAGCGCTCGGAGGCGAGCCAGCCGACCTGCCCGGAGAGCCAGTAGTGCGAGTGGACCAGGTCGTAGTAGCCGGGGCGCTGGCCCGCCCAGGCCTGCATCACGCCATGGGTGAAGGCGCAGAGCTGTGCGGGCAGCTCCTCCTTGGCCAGGCCCTCGTAAGGACCGGCGTCCACATGGCGTACGAGCACACCGGGCGCCAGCTCCACGGCCGGGGGCAGCCCGCCGGCGGAGGCCCGGGTGAAGATCTCCACCTCGATGTCGATGGCGGCGAGGCGCTTGGCCAGCTCGACGATGTACACGTTCATCCCGCCCGCGTCGCCCGTCCCCGGCTGGTGGAGCGGGGAGGTGTGGACGCTGAGCATGGCCGTACGGCGCGGCCGGCGTGGGCCTGAGCCGCGCCGGAGCCGGGGCGGCCTGGCCGGGCCTGCGAAAGTGCCGGCGATACGGGACACGTACTGGCTCAAGACCACGGTCCTCTCGCGGAAGAACATGTCGGGAGACATGTCGGAGGCATGACGAAGTGCGGGCCCGGGACCCCTTCCGAAGGCGGTCAACAGCGGAGCCACCCCCTTCATTTCCGCTTTGCCAAATCATTACCGACAACGGCTCAACCCGGCCCGAGGCGCCCGGTCTGGATACGCTCACCCGTATGGAGCAGCACCCGCCCCCTTCTTACCGTTCTCACCGTTCCTACCGTTCCTACCGCCCTCAGAGCGGGGGTGCGCGGCGCCGGAGCGGGGGCGCGCGGCCCGAGGGCACGGTGACCCGGGGCACCACCCACCAGAACCGGCTGCGCCGCATGGACCGCTGGATCACGGCGACCCACGGCCCCGCCCTCCGCCGTTCGAGCGACCCGGTGGTGGTCGACCTGGGGTACGGGGCGGCCCCGTGGACGGCGGTCGAGCTGCTGCGGCGGCTGCGGACGGCGGAGCCGCGCACCGAGGTCGTCGGCATCGAGATCGAGCCGGCCCGGGTGGCCGCGGCGCTCCCGTACGAGCGGGACGGGCTCCGCTTCCGGCACGGCGGCTTCGAGGTGCCGCTCCCCGACGGGCGCGCGCCCGTGCTGATCCGGGCCGCGAACGTGCTGCGCCAGTACGACGAGGCCGAGGTCGCCGGGGTCTGGGCGCGGCTCCGCGGACGGCTCGCGCCGGGCGGGCTGCTGGTGGAGGGGACCTGCGACGAGATCGGGCGGCGCCATGTGTGGGTCGCGCTGGGCGCGGAGGGACCCCGCACGGTGACGTTCGCGACCCGGCTCGGCTCGCTGGACCGCCCCTCGGATCTGGCGGAGCGGCTGCCCAAGGCGCTGATCCACCGGAACGTCCCGGGCGAGCCGGTCCACGCGTTCCTCCGCGACTTCGACCGGGCGTGGGCGGCGGCGGCCCCGTACGCCTCGCTGGGGGCGCGGCAGCGGTGGATCCGGACGGTACGGGAACTGGCGGGCGACTGGCCGGTGGTGGACGGCGTACGGCGGTGGCGGCAGGGCGAGGTGACGGTGGAGTGGGGGGCGCTGGCGCCGGGGGGCGGGTGAGTCGGGGGGCGGGTGAGTCGGGGGGCGGGTGAGTCGGGGGGCGCCGGCCTCGGGGCGCGGGTGAGCCCTAGGGGGCGGGTGAGCCCTAGGGGGCGGGCGAGCCCTAGGGGGCGGGCGAGCCCCAGGGGGCGGGCGAGCCCCAGGGGGCGGGCGAGCCCCAGGGGGCGGGTGCGCGGCGAAAGGGGTGGGGCGGCGGGGAACGAATGTGCGTTTCCCTTCGTCTAGCTCCGGGGAGATCGAAATCGAATAGACGTGCCGTGTGGTGGGTGCTGCGTGGTGGGTGCCGTGTGGCGGGTTCTGCTCGGCGGTGCCGCGTGGTAGGTGCCGCGTGGTGGGCGTGCCGTGGGTCGGCCTGGAGGGGGCGCTTGTGAACCGACGTCGCTGTGTCGCTGCCGCGATCGCTCTGGCCTGCACGTTCGCCGTGCTCTCCACCCCGGGGGCGGGCCTGCTGGGCAAGGCGTACGCGGCTCCCCTGGCCCCGAAGGCCCCGGTCGCCCCCGCCGCCCCCGCCGCCCCGAACGCCCCCGAGCCGGGCCCGACCACCTCGCCGCCCGCCGTCGCGCCGCCCCCCGTCGAACTGCCGCCGGGGGTCACGGAGTCGGACATCGCCGCCTCGTCCTCCGCCGTCTCGTCCTCCGCCTCCGGCGGGGCCACGGACTCGGACTCCCTGGACGAGGTGCGGAAGAAGATCGAGGCGCTGTACCAGAAGGCCGCCTCGGCCACCGACGCGTACAACCTCGCCGACGAGCAGGCGAAGAAGCAGTCGGCGGAGCTGGTCGGGCTGACGGAGGACATCGTCAACGGGCAGGTGCGCCTGGACGCCCTCAAGAAGCAGGCCGGTGCCACCGCGCGGGCGCAGTACCGGGGCGGCGGGCTGCCGCCCTCGGCCGAGCTGATGCTCAGCGGCGATCCCGGGCTCTTCCTGGCCGGTGTCGGGCGGGCCCGCGAGAGCCAGAAGGCCACCCGGGACCTCATCGGCGCGCTGACCAGGGCCCAGGAGGACCTCAAGACGTACACCTCGGACGCGGGCTCCTGGGCGCAGCGCCTGGAGGCCAACCGCGCCAAGAAGGAGAAGGCGAAGAAGGAGATCACGCGCCAGATCGCCGCCGCCGAGAAGCTGGAGTCGGGGCTGGCGGAGCAGGACCGCGCCCGGCTGGCGGGGCTGGAGCGGGACGCCGCGCTCAAGGCGCAGCAGGCGTGGCTCGGCTCAGGCGCCCTCCAGGAGATCAACCGGACGGCGAGCGCGCGGGGCAAGGAGGCGGTCGCCTTCGCCACGGCGCAGATCGGCAAGCCGTACGTCTGGGGCGCGACGGGCCCGTCCTCGTACGACTGCTCGGGGCTGACCTCGCAGGCGTGGGCGGCGGCCGCCCGGCCCATCCCGCGCACCTCGCAGGAGCAGTGGCGGCTGCTGCCGCGTATCGACATCAAGGACATGCGCCCCGGCGACCTGATCATCTACCACCGGGACGCGAGCCATGTGGGGATGTACATAGGCGACGGCAAGATCGTGCACGCGCCACGCCCGGGGCGGAACGTGACGGTCACGGGTGCGGGGTCGATGGTGATCCTGGGCGTGGTCCGCCCGGACAAGTAACACCGCGCCCCGCCCGGACAAGCACTGCCGAATTCCGCCCATATCCGGAATGACACGCGCATACGTACGTGATGTTTGTCATGGGCGTCAGGCCCGGAACAGCGCCGGATGCGTTACGGGAAGCGGCATATGACGCCCTGGTCCGGTCCGTACGGCATTCCACTGGGGCGGCGGCTAACGCTATGGTCCCCGTCTGGATGGGCGCAGTTCGGCGCTCCATCATGCCCTCGGGGGGAGGGAAGGAAACCCAGACCGATGTCCGTACCCGCTCCTGTACCCGTACCGCGGCAGCGCACTGATTCGTCAGCCGCCGCCGGGCCGGAGACGTGTGCCCCCGTGACCGCCGGCCCCGAGGCCGCGGCGGAGGGCGCCCCGGGCCCGGGCGGCGGCCTGACCCTGCTGGTGATCGAGGACGACCCGGCGGGCACCACCTTCGCGACCCCGGAGCTCCCGGAGGGCGCGGAAGGGGCGGGGTCACGCGTCCGTATCCGTACCGCACGGAACCTCACCGAGGCCGAGCGGCTGCTCACGGACGACATCGACTGCATCCTGGTCGACCTCGCGCTCCCCGGCGCGGCGGACGACGAAGGGCTCGGCCCCCTCAGACACGTCCTGCGGCTCGCCCCGCGCCACGCCGTGCTCGCGCTGGCGGCCGAGGGCGACGGCGAGCGGGCGGCGGCGGCCGTACGGGTCGGCGCGCAGGACTACCTCCACCGGGACGAGCTGGACGGACGGCTGCTGAGCCGCGCCATCCGGTACGCGGTCGAGCGCAAGCGCGCGGACATCGCGCAGCGCCAGCTCACCGAGTCCCGGCTGCGCGCCCAGGAGAACGCCCGGCTGGAACGCGGGCTGCTCCCCACTCCCCTGCTCGAAGGCTCCGACCTGCGCTTCTCGGCGCGGTACCGGCCCGGTCGGTCGCGGGCGCTGCTGGGCGGCGACTTCTACGACACCGTACGGACGCCGGACGGCACGGTGCACGCGATGATCGGCGACGTCTGCGGCCACGGCCCGGACGAGGCCGCGCTCGGCGTGGAGCTGCGGATCGCGTGGCGGGCGCTGACGCTGGCGGGGCTCTGCGGGGACCGGCTGCTCTCGACGCTCCAGCAGGTACTGGAGCACGAGCGGGAGAGCGAGGAGATCTTCGCGACGCTCTGCACCGTCGACATCACACCGGACGGCCGGCGCGCCGGCATCTGCCTGGCCGGCCACCCCTCACCCCTGATCACCCGGGGCGGCCGGGCGGCCCGGCTCCTCCCGTACCAGGAGGGCGGCCCGGCGCTGGGCCTGCTGCCCCGGGCGCGCTGGCCGCGCCGGGAGGTGGAGCTGGGCGGCTCGTGGAGTCTGATGATGTACACGGACGGCTTGATAGAGGGCCGCGCCGGCCCGGATACCCGGCAGCGCCTCGGCGAGGAGGGCATGGTCGAGATGATCAACGCCCAGCTCGAAGCGGGGCTGCGCGGCGACGACCTGCTGGCGGCGGCCGTGGCGCGGGTACGGGAACTGAACGGCGGCGAGCTGACGGACGACGTGGCGGTGCTGCTCCTGGGGCGGGGCGGGTGACGGCGTACGCACGCGCAAGGGCCGTACGACGCGCGACGACCGTACGGACACGTAACGGCCGCACGGACACGCAACGCGACCGCACGGACACGTAACGGCCGTACTGACGTACTGACGTACGTACACGTACGTACGTGTAGCGGCCGCCCCCGCTCCTAACGTCCCCCGTTGTACGGCCCGTAAGGCCCGTCGCTGCTGGAGCCGCCGCGCCGTCCGCCGCCACCGGAGACCCGCTGGAGGGCGGGGCGCACGTCGACCATGAAGACGATCGTGGCGACGAGCCCGGCAATCTGGAGGAAGAGCATGCCCAGGAAGAGGTTTATGGCGACCGTGACGCCGAGGATGATCACCCAGAACTTCTTGGTCTGCTTGTCCGCGGCCCGGAAAGCGTCCTCGCGCGCGGCAGCGGCGAAGAAGAGCGCCACGACGGCGAAGACGAGCATCGCCAGACTGAACAGTCCCAGAACAGAGTCGAATGCCGACATCAACATGGTGAGCACCGCCTAACAGAGAAAACGGGGGGGACGCCTGTACGGCCCTTGCGGTTCCTTGCGGTTCCTCGCGCCGTTCCGTTCCGTACGTACATCGAAGGTACCCGGACAACGGACCGGACACCCCGGAGGTGCCCGGCCCACCCGCCCGAGCGGACGCGACGCCGATCTCGCCGCCCCCACCCGCCCAGAAGGAGGCAGCCCCCACCCTCCCCCTCCTAGGACGCGCCCTCCGCCTTCTGCTCCGCCTTGTCCGCCGCCTTCTTCTCCACGGCGGGCGCGGGCTCGACGGCCACGGGGACCTCGACGATCTCCGGCTCCTCCGCCCGCTCGCCGCGCCAGGTCCGTACGCTCTGCTCGCCGCGCTCGGCGACCTTCTCGTACGTCTCGCGCGCCTTGACGGCGTACTCCGCGGCCACGCCCACGCCGCGCAGCGCCAGGTCCTGGGCGGTCTCGCCGAGCTTCCGCAGGTCGGTGTCGATGGAGCCGATCACCTCGGTGACCTTGGCCTGCACGGTCGCCTGCGCCGACTTGGCCTGCACGGTGACCTTCTCCTGGACGGCCTTGGGGTCCGAGTTCCGTACGGCCTCGATACGGCCGGGGGCCTCGGCCTTGATCTGCTCGATCAGCCCGGGCACCTTCTTGGCCTGCTCGACGGCGAGATCGGCGGTGCCGGCCGCGAAGTAGAGGGGCTTGGGGTCGCTGAAGGTCTTGCGCAGGTCATCGGTGATGGCCATGACTGGGTCCTCCCGGATCAGTTCAGTGTGAGTCTGGCGGGGCACCACTGCCGCCCCCCGCGCGCCCGCCGGGCCCCGGGTCCTCCCCAGGCCCCGCGCCCGCCGCGGGCTCCGCCGCCGCGCCCTCCGGCGCCGCTTCCGGGGCGTCCGTATCGAGGCCGTTCTCCTTGCGGAACGAGTCGTAGATCTGGAGCAGCACCTGCTTCTGCCGCTCGTTGATCGAGGGGTCGGCGAGGATGACGCTCCGCGTCTCCAACGCCTCCCGCTCCCGCTCGTCCAACATCCCGGCCTGCACATACAGCGTCTCCGCGGAGATCCGCAGCGCCTTGGCGAGCTGCTGCAAGATATCCGCGCTGGGCTTCCGCAGCCCGCGCTCGATCTGACTCAGATACGGATTCGACACCCCGGCGGCATCGGCGAGCTGCCGCAACGAGAGCCGCGCGTTGCGCCGCTGCTCCCGCAGGTACTCACCGAGATTGCCGACGTTGAGTGATGCCATGCCTCCATGATGCACCGCACCGCTAACTTTTGCAAGCACTCGCTTGCAAAAGTGTTCCCCGCAGCGGCACGGGCGGCCGCCGCCTTCCGGCGTCGCTTACCCCGGCGGCGCTGTCCTGGTCAGCGTCGAGTGAGGGGGTGGCCTGTGGAAGGGGATCCGGGATTATGTGGAAGGGGATCCGGGATTATGAAGCATGCGCTCGGATGACTGGTCACTCACCGACGATGTCGATGCCTTCCTCGCCCGGGCCGGGGGCTTTCTGTGCTCGCGGGCCGCTTCGCACAACACGGCGCTGACGGACATCGAGAAGCTGCGGCTACGCGGTGCGGGCGGACACGGCGCCGACGGCGCCGACGGCGCCGAATACGCCGAAGACGCCGTATTCGGCCGGTTGGAGTCGGGGGGCGAGGTCAGGGCGATCTTCTATCTCACTCCGCGCGGCCGCCTGGGGCTCACCTCCCTCTCCGGCGAGCAGACCGACGCGCTCGCCGCGCGGCTGGCCGACCTCGGCCGTGCCCCGTCAAATGTCGTCGCGGACCACGACACCGCCCGTGCCTTCGCCGAGTCGTGGCGGCGGCACAGCGGTGCCGCGGCGGCACCTTTCTGGCGGGCGCGTCTTTACCGTCTTGGGGCACTCACGCCGCCGGGGCGGCGGGCGGCGGGACGGGGGCGTGGCGCGGGCCATGCGGACCGTGGGCACGTCGTGCGCTGGTGCCGGGAGTTCTGCGTCGGAGTCGGGGAGCAGTACTCCATCGACCTGATCGACTCCGGCTGCTGGGCCGAGTCGCGCTTCGGCGACCGGCACTTCACGTTCTGGGAGACCCCCGACGGCACCCCCGTCTCCATGGCGGCCGTGACCTCGATCGTCGGCGGCTTGATCCGGGTGGACCCCGTCTACACGCCGGCCCGCTTCCGGGGGCGCGGTTACGCGGGTGCGGTGACGGACGCGGTGAGCAGGGCCGCGCTGGCCGCGGGTGCCACGGACGTCGTCCTGTTCGCGGACCCGGCCAACCCCACCAGCAACGCCCTCTACCAGCGCATCGGATATGTCCACGTCGCCGATTTCACCGGGTACGAGTTCTTCTGAGTTCCTACGGGGTGGTTCTGCTAGAGGGTGGTTCTGCTGTGAGGTGGTGCTGTCGGCTTCTGGGCGTTCTCGCGGCCCGTGGGCCCTTACGACGCTAGCGTGGGGGCGCATGATCGTATGGCTCAATGGGACCCACGGGGTGGGCAAGACGACGACCAGTGCGCTTGCGCAGCGGCTGATCCCGGATTCTCGGGTGTTCGATGCCGAGAAGGTCGGTGAGACGCTCATGGACATCAAGCCGGGGCTGCCCTGGACGGGCAATTTCCAGGACTGGGCGCCGTGGCGGCCGCTTGTGGTCGAGACCGCTCGGCGCGTTCTCGACTACGCCGGCGGCACTCTGGTGATGCCCATGACGGTCCTGGTCGAGGAGTACTGGCGGGAGATCGCCGCGGGCCTCGCCGGATATTCCATTCCGGTGCGGCACTTCGTCCTCCATGCCGACCAGGACACCATCCGTGAGCGCATCGCGGGGGACACCGTTCTCGGACCCGATTCGCCGTTCCGGCTCCACTACCTTGAGCCCTATGCCGAGGCGGCCCGTACGTGGCTGCACCGTGAGGCCGAGGTCGTCGACACCACGCATCTCACACCCGGTCAGGCCGCTCTGCGGATCGCGGAGGCCGTCACGAGGTGAGGTGCGAGCGCAGGAAGCCGGGGCGTGGGAGCGGGTCGGCGATGGTGAGGGTGACGTACGCGATGAACGCCCGGCGGGGGTGGCGGCCCTCGCGAACCCCGCGTTCACCCAGGAGGTGGAGGGAGCGGGACCCAGAGTGATCACACGACAGACACATTCGGGCTCGATCACCGAATAAATATCGTAAATTGCATATTTTTCGATGGAATCTGGCGAACCACTCGATATGGGCGTCTCGGTGGCTAACATTAGGTTTCCGACTCGCCTGCGCCACAGGGGGATTGCCTGTGTCTGACACCTCAACGCTGCTCGACCAGATCCTGCCGGCCGCCGAAGCCGCGGCCATCGCCTATGGCGCGAGCGTGCTGACCAGAACCCAGGACCAGGCCGCCGATGCGACCGTCGGGCTGGGACAGCGCCTCCTCCGCAAGTTCCTGAACCGCGAAACCGGCACGGCCCCCGGCTCCGCCTCCGCGCAGACCGCCCCCGTGCAAACCTCCCCCGTGTACACGGCGGTCGTACACCTCGCGGAAGCGGGCGCGGACCCGGGCATGCTCACCCGGCGCCGCGGAGAGCTGAGGGAGGCTCTGGGCACGGCACTCAGGGACACACCGCGCCTCGCCGACGAGCTCGCGTCCCTCTTTCAGGCGCCTCAGACTTCCCCCAATGTCCACGCCGAGGGCGACCGCTCCGTCGCGGTGGGCGGAAACAACAACGGGTCCATCACCACCGGCGACGGCACGAGAGACACCCCCCGCTGGTGAACGACCCGGGCGGTGTGCGAGCGAGCGGCCCCGGCTCCGTGGCCGTAGCCGGGGACAACAGCGGGACCATCACCACCTACGTAAGCGTCGATGACGGACCGAGCCACCACCCGGCGCTGGCCAGAAAACTTCGCACCCTCGCCCAACGGATCCTCGGCGACTTGGAGAAAGACCAGGTTCAGCAGCAATTGAGGAGCGGGCATCCGCTGCCCGTGCACTGTGAAGCGGCACCGGAGAAGTTCACCGGCCGGAGGAAGGGTGCCCAGGAGATCTCGGCGGCACTGGCAGCCGCTTCCCCGCTGGACCTGGCAGGTCCGCTGCAGAACATCGCGGCGGTCTATGAGAAGAAGGAGCGCAGCCAACTGCTGGTCCTGGGCGGGGCCGGCTCGGGGAAGTCCGTCCTGGTCCGGCGTTTCGCGCAGGCCTGGCTGGAGGACACGCGCTGGACCGGGAAAAGGCCGGTGCCGGTGATCTTCAGCCCGGGGCAATGGAACCCCAACAACATGTCCCTGAGGGACTGGCTGATCGACCGCCTGGAGCGGGATCATCCCTTCCTGGGCAGATGGCGCCCGTACAAGGGGACATGGGCCACTGAACTGATCGACATGGGTCACGTGCTGGTGATCCTGGACGGGTTCGACGAGATGGCGAAGGACCATTACGGCTCTGCGCTGCGGCAGCTCGGGGCCGTCAATCTCCCCTTGCTGCTGACGATCCGTCACGACAAATGCGACAGGCACGACAAGGTCGCGAATGTCATGCCAGAGGACGGGCTCTTCCCAGGGATCAGCCTGAAGCCCCTCGAACTCAAGGACTGCTCCGACGGCCTCTCGACCCGATGGGCACCCGTCCTGGACCGGTTGAGCCGTGACTCCGGCGAGCCGGCCAAAATCCTCACCGCCGTACTGACCACTCCCCTGATGTTCACCATGGCCAAGGCGTTCCATCCCTCCCGCGACGATCCTGAATGCTTACTGGAACTCCTGGAGTTCGACTCCCGGGAAGCGCTGGAGAACCGTCTTCTGGATGCCTTCGTCCCTCGGTCCTACGACCCCGTCCTCAACTTGTCCGTCTCCAAACACCGACGCTGGAGCTCCGAGCGCGCGGGCCACTGGCTCGGCTACCTCGCCACGCACTTGAAGAAACCGCAGAAGGACAGGGAGAAAAAGAACAAGGAGAAACCCGACGCACTGGAGAGCGACTCGCAGGACATCGAATGGTGGCAACTGGGCACGACCCTGAGCCTGCCCGCGCGCATGCTCATCTCCGGATCCCTCTGCGGGCTGGTGTCGGGGGCGACGGTCGCGGTCATTCATGCCCCTCTCACCAGCGATCCCGCGTTGGGAGTTCTCTCCATAATCCTGAACGTGCTGGGAATCGGGCTGGCCTTCGGGCTCGCGCATGGATTCGCCTCGAAAATCAAGGCCGGCGAAGCGTTCAAGCCATCCCGCATGACGATCCGGATACGCGGCGAGTCGAGGGGGGTGAGGTTGAGGAGGGTGCGGGAGTGCTTCCTTCCCCGCGTCAGCGGCGGGCTGGCCTGCGGATTCGTCTTCGGGATCGTCTACGGTGGCGGATTCGCGGTCAATGCGATGCTCGGCTCATCCCCCTGGTTCCCGGTCTTCGTGGTCTTCGGGAACTGGCTCGCCGTCGGGCTCCTCCTCGGGCTGGCGGCCGGAATCGTCCTGGCGTTGACGGCATGGCTCCTCACGGATGCCAAGGCGGAGGAATCAGTCAGCCCGACGGACCTGTTGCGTACGAATCGCGCCATCGCGCTCGTCCATGCGACGGCCGCGGGACTGGTTCTCGGCTTCGGATACGGGGCCGCTGTCACGTATTTCAACGGCCTGGCCCTCGGCCTCCCGGTCGGGATCGCGGCCAGCCTCGCGATTGCCATCGGAGTCAGCACGCTGACCCCCTGGGGCCGATGGGTGGTCCTGGTCCGCCTCTGGCTGCCCCTGTCACGACGTCTCCCCTGGCGGATGAACGCCTTCCTCAACGACGCCCGTGAGCGGGGCGTACTGCGCCAGGCCGGCGCGGTCTATCAGTTCCGCCACGCACAGCTGCGGGACCGCCTTGCCGAGACCTACCGACAAAACGACCAGCCGTCGGCAGACGGGCGCCGGTGAGCGCGGGGCGCGGCACGGCCAGCGGCGGACGGGGACGCACGGCACCAGAGCGACGGCCCTGTGAGTCGCCGGAGCGATGACGGCCGCGCTGGGAATCGTGGGCGCATGGGGCGCCTCGCCCGCCTCCGCCGAGCCGGTGTCGATCAAGCTGGCCTACGCCTGCGCGTTCACAGGGATCGGCAGCACGTGGGTGACCTCTGAGGCTCAGCACAGACCTCCCTGGTTCACTCGAAGCCGGCGGCTCCACCCCGGGTTCCGCTGTGAACGGCACGGCGGTCGTGGACGCGAACTTCACGGCGCTGGCCCCGCTCGTCGGCGCGAGAACCCTGGAGGGGACCGCCGCCGTGTCCCGGCCGGAAGGCGACCGCCGTCTGTCCGTGCACATGACAGTCCCCCCTGACCCCCATCCCGGCCGCCGGCTCGTTCGAGTTGTCCGCCAAGGGCACCGCACCCACCGTCACCTTCGCCCGGGCGGGCCCGACGAAGATCCTCGTCGGCGACTTCGACCTGCGCCTCACCCCGAGAGACGGGTACGGCAACGTCACCAGAATGGGCACGATGAACGCGCTCTGCACGGTGAATCCTGAGCAGGACGTGGTCCTGCATTCACTCGACACCACAAAACCTGTGAAAGCGAAAGGGCCTGAACCTAGAACAGGGCCCGGCAGGAGCGGTTCCAGATCTACCGGCAGGTCAACTGCGGACAGGTCGACCGCAGACGGGTCAACCGCTGGGGGGCAACCATCCGCGAATCAACCGCAGGAGGGGCAGCCGCAGGGGCGCGGCCGACGGCGGGGGCCACCGGTTCGTCATCGAGCGCGACCGCCACACCGTATCCTTCACCCACCACGACCGGACCCGCACCGCCCCGCTCCCCGCCCCCTTCACCAGGCACGCTGACCGTCGACACCCCGCGGAGCGATCCGACGGGCGCCCCGGACGGCCAACACGGTGACCCGGAGCCCAGGCACCCGGTCGCCATGGTACTGGGCGTCCTCGTGACCGGCACCACCGCAGCAGTGGTCGGCCTCGGCGCACGCCTGAGAAAACGCCGAGAGAACCACTGAGACGGAGCGGGGCGGTCAGAAGCGCGCACTATTCCGGACATCCGGCGTGGTATGCGCTCGTTGCGGCATCCGGTGAGTTCGCCTCAGCCGCGCCCCCTTCGGTCAGAGTGCGGTCATTACGTGCTTGACGCGGGTGTAGTCCTCGAAGCCGTACGCCGAGAGGTCCTTGCCGTAGCCGGAGTGCTTGTAGCCGCCGTGGGGCATCTCCGCGACCAGGGCCATGTGGGTGTTGATCCAGACGCAGCCGAAGTCCAGGCGGCGCGACATGCGCATCGCGCGGGCGTGGTCCTTCGTCCAGACCGAGGAGGCCAGGGCGTACGGGACGTCGTTGGCGTACGTGACCGCCTGGTCCTCGTCGGTGAAGGGCTGGACGGTGATGACGGGGCCGAAGACCTCGTTCTGGACGATCTCGTCGTCCTGGCGGAGGCCCGAGACCACCGTCGGGGCGTAGAAGTAGCCGGTCTCTCCTACCTGGTGGCCGCCCGTCTCGACGCGGGCGTGGGAGGGGAGGCGGGCGATGTAGCCCGAGACCTGGTGGAGCTGGTTGGCGTTGTTCAGGGGGCCGTACAGGGCGTTCTTGTCGGCCGGCGCGCCTGTTCTTGTCGCGGCGGCGGCGTTTGTGAGTGCCCTGACGAACGTGTCGTGGACCGACTCGTGGACCAGGACGCGCGTCGCCGCCGTACAGTCCTGGCCCGCGTTGAAGAAACCGGCCAGTGCTATGCCCTCCGCCGCCTCCGCGATGTCCGCGTCCGGGAAGACCAACGCCGGGGCCTTGCCGCCCAGTTCGAGGTGGACGCGCTTGACGTCCTTCGCCGCCGACTCCGCGACCGCGATGCCCGCGCGGACCGAACCGGTGATCGCGGCCATCGCCGGCACCGGGTGCTCGACCATCGCCCGGCCGGTGTCCCGGTCCCCGCAGATCACGTTGAAGATGCCGGGGGGCAGGGCCATTTCGCGTACGACTTCGCCTATGATCCCGGCCAGCAGCGCCGTGGAGACGGGGGTCGTGTCCGACGGCTTGAGGACCACCGTGTTGCCTGCCGCCAGCGCCGGGGCGAACTTCCACACCGCCATCATCATCGGGTAGTTCCACGGCGCGACCTGCGCGCAGACCCCGACCGGCTCGCGCCGTACGATCGAGGTCAGCCCGGCCGCGTACTCCCCGGCGGAACGCCCTTCGAGCATCCGCGCGGCCCCGGCGAAGAACCGTATCTGGTCCACCATCGGGCCGAACTCCTCGGCGAGCGTCAGCCCGTACGGCTTCCCGGTGTTACGGCACTCCGCGGCCACGATCTCCTCGGCGCGCGCCTCGAACGCGTCCGCGATCCGGAGGAGCAGCCGCTGCCGGGTCGCCGGGGTGGCGTCGCGCCAGCGGGGGAAGGCGGAGGCGGCGGCCGTCATCGCGGCGTCCACGTCGGCCGGGCCGGAGAGCGGCGAGGTCGTGTACACGTCGCCGGTGGCGGGGTCGGTGACGTCCAGGGTGCGGCCGTCGGCGGCGTCCGCGTACTCGCCGGCTATGTAGTTGCGCACCCTGGGCACACCGGTTGCCGGGGGGTTCGGGTTCTTGGGCATCATCGGTCGGTCGTTCCTTGGGAGAGAGGAAGGGGAGGAGGGCCCTTGGGAGAGAGGGGAGGAGAAGGGAGGAGGGTGCTTGGGAGAGAGGGGAGGAGGGTGCTCGGGTCAGGCCGCTGGGGACAGGTGCTCGTGTACGGCGTGCCATCCGGCCGCGCCCGGGGCGCGCGGGGCGTCCGGGACGCTCGGGGCGTCCGGGACGCTCGGGGCGTCCGGGACGCTCGGGGCGTCCGGGGCGCTCGGGGCGTCCGGGGTGCCATGGCGGGTGAAGACGATCGTCTCGCGCTCGCGGTGCGTCTCCTCGCCCGCGTGCGTGGCGACCCGGGTGGTGACGCTGTGGGTGAAGACCGCGGTGTCGCCGTACACCTGGACCGCCTGCTCGGTGGAGTCGCAGGCCAGTACCCGGAAGCCGTCCTCCGCCACCCACCGCTGCCACAGCTCCCGGTACTCCTGGGTGGAGGCGAGGCGCCGCGCGCTGGTGGGGAAGAGGAAGGTCGCCTCGGGGGCGAACGCGGCGAAGTAGTCGTCCAGGCGGCCCTCGGCGAACGCCGCCACGAGCGCTGCCGCCGCCGTCCGTACTTCGTCAGCCGTCGTCCGTACCTGCTCGGGCGCCGCCGTCCGTACCTCCTCGGGTGCCGTCCGTACCTCCTCGGGCGCCGCTCGTACCTCCTCGGCCGCTTGGGCGTTCTCGGGCCGGGTGGTCGGCTCCGGCTCTGTCATCTCTGGCTCCTTCGGGTCGGTGACATGGGTCATTCCGCCGTGACCGGCGCCGTCGGGGTGTCCTTCGCCGGTACGAGGCGGGGGCCCGCCGGGCCGAAGACCGCGCGGGGTTCGGGGAAGAGGAAGAGCAGGGCCGTGTAGAGCACCGCCGCTACGGCCAGCGTGGCGATGAGGCTGAGGTCGATGCCGCCCGCGATGTCCCGCCACGGGCCCGCGATCAGCGGGGTGTTGGCCATCAGGAGTCCCACGGTGGTGGCCGGGAGCCAGGCGGCCATGCCGCGCCAGTTCACCCCGTTGGTGAACCAGTACGCGCCGCCCTTCTGGCCCCGGTTGAACACCTGGATGTCGTCGGTGAGGTAGAAGCCCCGGCGCACGAAATAGCCGATCATCATCACGGCCATCCACGGCGAGGTGCAGAGCACGATCAGGACCGCGAACGCGTTGATGCTGGAGACCATGTCGAGGACGAAGTTCCCGACGAAGATGAACGCGACCGAGAGCGAGCCGATCAGCGCGGTGGCCCGGACCCGGCTCAGGCCCGGGAAGATCGAGGAGAAGTCCAGACCGGTGCCGTAGAGCGCGGTGGTGCCGGTGGAGAGGCCGCCGATCAGCGCGATCCCGATCAGCGGTACCGCGTACCAGAGCGGCGAGATGGCGGCCAGCCCGGTCACGTAGTTGTTCGGGTCGGCGACCAGGGTCGCGGTGGCCACGCCGAAGAGGAACGGCAGCAGGCTCGCGACCTGGGCGAGGAAGGGCGCCGCCAGCAGCCTCGGCACGGGGTGGCGGTCGGGGATGTAGCGCGACCAGTCGCCCAGGAAGGCCCCGAACGAGACGGGGTTGGCCAGCGCGGTGAGCGCGGCCAGCGTCCAGGTGGGCCAGAAGGCGCCGAGCGCGTAATCGCCGGTGCCGGGGAAGGAGGCGTGGAAGGAGCCGCCGAACGCGACGATGCCGAGCAGCATGATCGCGCTGCCCGCGACCACCGCGATCTTGTTGATCAGGAGCATGAACTCGTAGCCGTAGATACAGACGACGAGAACGGCGACGGCGATCACCCCGTACGCCCCCGCGCGCAGCACGTCCCCGCCGTCGATGCCGAAGAGCCGGCCGGCGGCGCCGACGATCGCGTCCCCGCTCACCCATACGGAGATGGAGAAGAACGCGATCGCGGTCAGCAGCGACAGGAACGACCCCACGCACCGCCCGACCACCCCGAAGTGCGCCCCGGAGGAGACCGCGTTGTTGGTGCGGTTACGGGGGCCGAAGAGCGCCATCGGCATCAGGATCAGCGCGCCGACGACCACCCCGGCGACGACGGCGGAGGCGGCGGCCCAGAAGCCGAGGCCGTACGCGACCGGGAGGGTGCCCAGGATGATCGTCGCGAAGGTGTTGGTCCCGCCGAAGACCAGCCGGAAGAGGTCGAGGGGGCGGGAGGTCTGCTCCTCGGGCGGGATGGGGGCGACACCGTACGGCTCGATGGTGGTGGGCCTCGCGCGGAGGGTGGTGTGGCCGGTGCCGGGGGTGGTCCCGTTCCCGGTTGGGGCGGAGGTATCGGCTGGGGCTGAAGGGTCTGGCATGGGGGCTCCTGGGACACAGGGGGCGGGGCGGGGGCGGGGGTCAGGCAGTCGGGCCGGTCGCGCCGGTCGGGCCCGTCAGCGCCAGCAGGCTGATCAGGTCGTACGCGACATGCGAGGCGGCGACCGAGGTGATCTCCGCGTGGTCGTACGCGGGCGCGACCTCGACCACATCGGCGCCGACCAGCCGCGTACCGGCCAGCCCGCGCAGGATCTCCAGCAGTTCCCTGCTGGTCAGGCCGCCGGCCTCGGGGGTGCCGGTGCCGGGGGCGTGCGCCGGGTCGAGGACGTCGATGTCGACGGAGACGTAGAGCGGGCGGTCGCCGATCCGCTGCCGCAGCGCGTCCACCGTCTCGTCCACGCCGCGCCGCATGACATCGGCCGAGGTGACGATGCCGAAGCCGAGCCGCCGGTCCTCCTCCAGGTCCTTCTTGCCGTAGAGCGGGCCCCGGGTGCCGACATGGCTCAGCGCCTCGGTGTCGACGATCCCCTCCTCGACCGCGCGGCGGAACGGCGTGCCGTGGGTGTACTCGGCGCCGAAGTACGTGTCCCAGGTGTCGAGATGGGCGTCGAAGTGGAGGACCGCGATCGGGCCGTGCCGGCGGTGCAGGGCGCGCAGCAGCGGCAGGGCGATGGTGTGGTCGCCGCCGATGGTGACCGGCCGCGCGCCGGTCGCGATCAGCTCGCCCGCCGCGTGCTCGACCGTCTCGACGGCCTCGTTGATGTCGAACGGGTTGCAGGCGATGTCCCCGGCGTCGGCCACCTGCGCCGCCGCGAACGGGGAGACGTCCAGACCGGGGTGGTACGGCCGGAGGAGGCGGCTGGCCTCCCGTACCGCGGCGGGGCCGAACCGGGCCCCCGGGCGGTACGACACCCCGCTGTCGAAGGGCACCCCGACCACCGCGATGTCGCACTCCCCCACCTCGTCGAGGCGCGGCAGCCGCGCGAAGGTGGCCGGGCCCGCGAACCGGGGGATCCGCGAGGAGTCGACCGGACCCCGGGGGGAGCCGGGGGCGGGGGTGGAGGTGGGAGTGGGGTCGGGAGTGGTGGTCATGCGGTCGGGGGTCCCCTCTGGTCGCGGGCGGGCGCCGGATCCGGTCAGTCTGAGGTGGCGGGAACAAGGGCGGCAATTGTCCACATCCCGAATGGATAGGGTGTTCCTTGTGGACAGGAACAAAGCGGCCTTCGGACCGGCCCCCGAACCGGCCCCCGGACCGTTCCCCGGACCGTTCCCCGAACCGGCCCCCGGGCCGTTCCCCGGGCCGACGCCCGAATCGGAGGGCGCCCCCGAGGCCGTACCCGACGCCCCCGAGGCCGTACCCGAACCCGCGCCCCGCAACGAGCTGACCGTCGAGGACCTGCTCTCCTTCCCCGCCCTCCAGCTCCGTCTCCTCGCCGGGGCCGGCGGGCTGCGGCGCGCGGTGTCCTGGGCGCATGTGAGCGAGCTGGACGACCCCACGCCCTGGCTTCTCGGCGCGGAGATGATCATGACGACCGGGCTCGCCATCCCCCGTACCGCCGCCCGCCAGCGCGCCTATCTGGAACGCCTCGACGACGCCGGGGTCTGCGCCCTCGCGCTCTCCGCCCACCTCCACATGCCCCCGCTGACCAAGGCGTTCTTCGCGGCGGCCGAGGAGCGCGGCATGCCGGTGCTGGAGATCCCGCTCGCGGTGCCGTTCGTCGCGGTCGCGCAGGAGGTCGCCGCCGCTGTACAGGAGGACTCGCGGCAGCGGCTCGGCGCCCAGCTCCAGGTCTTCGGCGCGCTGCGCTGGCTGGCCTCCGAGAACCTGGACACCGCCACCCTCTTCCGGCGCCTGGAACGGCTCTCCGGGTACGACGTCTACGTCTGCACCCCGCAGGGGCGGCCGCTGCTGCCGGGGGTGCCCGCCCCGGACCCCGGCGCGATCCCGGACTCCGTGGACGCGCCGCCCACCATCCCCGGGGGGTTCGCGCTGCCGGTGCTCGCGCCGGGCGGGCCCGCCGGGTTCCTGGTGGCGTTCGCGCGGGAGGGCGCCCGGCCCGCCGGGCTCGCGGTGGTCCAGCACATCGCCACCGTGGCCGCGCTCCAGCTCGCCATCGTCCGTACCGAACAGGAGACGCTGCGGCGCGAGGGCGCGGAGACGCTGGCCGAGCTGTTGCAGGACGTACTGGACCCGGCCGCCGCGCGGCGCAGGCTCCAGCGCCACGCGATCGAGGGCGAGACGGCGCTGCTGGTGGTGCGGGGGGTCAGCGAGGAGGCGCTGCTGCGGAGCCTGGACGGGCAGCCGTATCTGCTGCTGGGGCGGGGCGAGGACCGGTATGTCCTCGGTTCACCGGAGCTGCGCGGCGCCGTGGCCGCCATGCCCGGCGTCGCGGCCGGCATGAGCCGCCCCTTCCCGCCCGGCGAGCCCCTGGGGGTCCCCCAGCGCGAGGCGCTCTGGGCGGCGTCCAACGCGGCCGAGTCGGGGCGCCCGCTCGTCCGGTACGGCGACGACGGCACCGGCCGCTGGCTCCCGGACGACCCGGCGGTGCTGGCGGCCCTGGTGGAACACGTCCTGGGCGAGGTGCTGCGGTACGACGCCGCCCACGGCACGCAGATGCTGCCCTCCGTCCGTACCTGGATGGAGCGGGACCGCCGCACCGACGACGCGGCGGCCGCTCTCCACATCCACCCCAACACCCTCGCCTACCGGCTCCGCCGGTTCACCGAGATCACCGGCCGCGACCCGGCCTCGACGGCCGCCTTCGCCGAGATCTGGCTCGCGATCCGGGCCGCCGCGCACCTGGGCCTCACGGAGGGGGCGGCGGAGCGGGCGAACGGGGCGTAGCCCCGGGAGGGGTCGTATCCCGGGGGGGGAGGGTGGACTGCGGCTGTACGTGACTGCGGCTGTACGTGACTACGGCTGTACGTGACTTACTGCTGTACGTGGCTGCTGCTGTACGTGGTGGGGTCAGCCGGTCAGGGAGACGTTCGCGCCGCCGACGGTGATCCGGAGGCCGTCCGGGAGCGGTTCGGCGCGCTGGACGCTGATGCCGCCGGGGAGGCGGGTGAGCGTCTGCTGGAAGTCGGTGACCTGCCGGAGCTGGTCCTCCGGTACGGCGGCGGCCTCGCTGGGGAGTTCGTCGGCGCGCACCCGGATGGTGTCGCCGGAGACCTCCACGGTGCTGAGCACGGTGTACGTCTCCTCCTTGCCGGTGTCCGGCCGTACGGCGGACACCTCCGCCTTGATCCGGCCGTTGCCGCCGTCGGAGAGCCCGGTGATCCGGGCACGTGCCGCGCCGTCGCCCTGTCCGCCGTCCGGGGCCGCCTTGAGGAGTTCGCTGTACGGGATGAGCGCGGTGCCGGTGGCGGAGCGGGCGGTGGCGGAGGTGAAGCTGTTCGTGAACTCGACGCTCTTGAGCTGGAGTTCGAGCTGGTCGATACGGCCGGTGCCGCCGCCGGGCACGGTGGCCTCGTAGCTGCCGATGGAGGCGTCGATCTCCTCGACCTCGCCGGTGGCGATCTGGGTGAGGAACGGGAAGCCCTTGATGGACACCTCGGGCGTGGTGGCGAGGCCGGCCGAGGACTGGAGCTTCTCCGCGGCCTGTCCCTCGGCGAGGTGGACGGCGAGCCGGTCGGCTCCGACGGCCAGGGCCCCGAGGACGAGGACCACGATTATCAATCTTCGCAGTGTGCGCATCCGGCCATCTCAGCACAGGCAGGAAGGGCGATCGTGACGGAATCTGTGATTCCGCCCGCATCGCCGCTCTTTGCCTGATCTTTACCGCCCCTCACCCCTCCCCCGCCCCTCCCCGAAGGGGCGGAATCTCGTTCCCCGTGCGGGCCGTTTGAAACACTTCAGATGTTTCGGCGGCGCCCCGCCTTGCCCCGGAAAGGACCCGATTCCCGCGATGTCCGGTCCGGAGGCATTGAACCCGCCTTCCGGTGGATGGGGCGGGGCGACAGGGCGGAATCACGTCATCCTCTTCGGCGGAGGTTGTAGCGGATCGCGTAACGATCGGAAGACGGTCTTCGGCGGCGCCGCTCCCGTCCAATCCGGCGCGGTTTTAAACCACTTGAAAACTTTTCAAGCTCTGTATGTACTCGTCCACGCACCTCCGGCATGCGCGAAAATCCCACGAGGAGAGTTTCATGCATCGGCTGAAAAAGAGCGTGACGGTCGCCGTCGCGGCGGCAGCGATCGGCATCGGAATGGCGACCCCGGCGTCGGCCAGCACGGACTCGGACAACTACTGGTTCGGGTGCAATTACGACTCGTCCAATACGTTCAAATTCCGTATCCACTACAACTCGGACCTCGCCGGTGATTACCGGAACATCGGCTATGCGGTATACGACTTCGATTCGGTGGCGACCGGAACGACATACGACGCGCTCCGCTATTGCGGCTTCAGGAGCAGCGGCAGCGGACAGAGAGTGAAGAACAACGCGGCTTCCGCGCGCAACACGCACTCCACGTACACCGGGGTCATCTACTACAACAGCGGCTACAAGGGCGCCGCGGATTATGTGTGGGGCACCGTGAACAGGCTGGAGGCGACGTACAACGACAACGCCTCCTTCCAGTGGGTGAACCTCTAAACGGCGCGAGGTGCCCGCAGGCCGTGCGTGTGGCCTGTGTGCGGCCCGTGTATGGCCTGTGGGCACCGCTCTTCTTCTTCAGCTCCTCCCCCTCACCTTCCTCTCGGTCCTGGTCCCGCCGAACACGGAAAGCGCCGCATGCCGTCTCCCTCTGGTTCTCGCACCTCCGCATCCGCCTCCGCCACCGCATCCGCATCCGCATCCGCATCCGCATCCGCCACCGTCGCTCTCACACTCGGCCTCGCCCTCGCGCTCGCCGGGTGCTCCGCCGCCGCCGTACCGTCGCCCGACGTTCCGCGGCTCGCCTCCTTCGACTCGGGGGAGCCGCGGAGCTGGGTCCTCCCGCTCCAGGCGTACCTGCCGACGGACCAGGAAATGGGCCAGCTTTCGCAGGCGAAGAAGATTCTGGTCGGCGACTGCATGAAAGGGTTCGGATTCTCCTGGACCCCGGCGCCCGAACTCCCCCGTATCGGCCCGAAGACACTCACCGACTGGCGGTACGGAATCCACGACATGGCCCTGGCGAAAGAACGGGGCTACAAGGTCGACGCGGCGGAACAGGAAGCCTACGACGCCGCGTTCGCCAAAAGCGTCGACGACGGTACGGGGGCGGCGGACGGGCCCGAGGTGCGGGCCCTTGAGGGCGGGAGCCGGGAAGTCGAAGGGAAGAAGGTTCCCGAAGGCGGCTGCGTGGGCGAGGCGAACCGGGGAATCGACGCGGACGCGGTACAGGCACGGGGCGCGCTCGGACTCGCCAATGCGGCGTTCATGAAATCCCAGCAGACGCCCGAGGTCGTGAAGGCGTTCGCCGAATGGTCGGCGTGCATGAAACGGAGCGGATACCACTACAAAGCACCGCTGGACGCGAGTGACGACTCCAAGTTCAGCGCCCCGGAGGTGACTGCGGAGGAAATAGCCACCGCCACGGCGGATATCACCTGCCGTGAGAGGACCCGGGTGGCGTGGATCTGGTTCCAGGCGGAGTACGCGCTACAGAAGCGCGCCCTGGAGGAGCACGCGGAGGACCTGTCGGCCGAGCGGGGAAGGATCGACGCCGCGGTACGGAAGGCCGCGCAGGTCGTCACGGGGACGGAGGCCGGTACGGCGGGCAGCGCCGACGGGGCCGACGGGGCCGATGGGGCGGGCCGGTGACGGGGCAGGTGGCGGGGCCCGCGCCGGAGTCCGCGCCGGAGTCCGCGCCGGGACCCGTGCCGGAGCCCGGGACGGAGCCCGTGGCCGACGAGCGGCAGCGGCACCGGCGGTGGCGGGAGCGGCCGGGGAGTCCGGGCGCCGGGAAGCGGGGCGGGCTGGGGCGTCGGCGGCGCGGGCTGGTTCTCCTGGTGGCGGGCTCGGTGGTGCTGACCGGCGCCGGGGTGACCGCCGCCGGGTTCATCAAGTCACCGGCCCAGGCCGCCGCCGACACCCGGCCGCCGCCCCCGAGCGTCCTCACCGCGACCGTGCAGAGGAAGGTGCTCTCCGAAACCGTCATCACCCGGGGCACGGTCTCCGCCGCGCAGCGCGTCGACGTCTCCGGGGAGGGCGTGGGCGGCAGGGAAGCGGGCCGCTCGGTGGTGACCAAGGTGGCCGTGGCGGAGGGGAGGCCGCTCCGGATGGGGCAGTTGCTGGTCGAGGTCTCGGGCCGGCCCGTCTTCGTCCTCAAGGGCGCCATCCCCTCGTACCGCGACCTCGGGACCGGTTCCACCGGCGAGGACGTCGCCCAACTGCAACGGGCCCTCGCCGACCTCGGTTACGCCTCGGGGAGCGACCGTTCCGGAACCTTCGGTACGGGAACGGAGCGCGCCGTCAGCCGCTTCTACGAGGCCCGGGGGCGCGCACCCGTGACGGGGCAGACAGGGCAGACAGGGGCGACGGAGGCGACGGGGCAGGGTGAACAGGCCGGCCGGGGGACGGCGACGGGTGCGAACGGCGGCGCGGCGGACCCGGTGCCTCATGTCACCGTCCCGATGGCCGAGTTCACCTACGTACGGGCCGAACCCGCCTACGCCGAGCGGGTCTCCGCCCGGGTCGGCGACGAGGCCACGGGCACCCTGGTCTCCCTCGCGGCCGGTGCCCTGGTCGTCGACGGCGCCGTGGGGCCCGAGGTCAAGGGCCTGGTGAAGCCGGGGCAGAGCGTGTCCATCGCCTCCGAGGCGAGCGGCGCCCACGCCACGGGCACCGTCGAGTCGGTGGCCGACAAACCGTCCGTACCGGCGAAGGACGCCGCGCGGCCGGGGCCGGACACGTACGCGGTGAAGATCAGGCCCCGGGGCCGCCTCTCCACCGACCTGACCGGGGCGGACGTCCGGCTCACCATCACCGCCGCGTCCTCCGGGCAGGCCGTCCTCGCCGTGCCCGTCACCGCGGTCTCCGCCGGGGCGGACGGGCGGACCACCGTCACGGTGTGGCGCGGGCAGCGGGAGCGGCGCGTCGTCGTCACCACCGGGATGACGGCGGACGGTTACGTCCAGGTCGCCCCGGAGGCCGGGAGCGCGCTGGCCGTCGGGGACCCCGTCATCGTCGGGGTGAACGAGCGGCCTGCGGCGGAGGGAGAACGGAGTACGGCGGAGGGAGAGCGGAGTACGGCGGGAGAGCGGAGTACGGCGGGAGAACGGAGCGCGGCGGGAGAACGGAGTTCGGTGACGGGGGACGGCCGGTCATGACACGCGCCGCTGAAGCCGTACGGGACGGTTCCGTCCGTTCCACGGTCATCGCCCTGGACGGCCTCGGCCTCACCTACCCCGGTCCGCCGCCCGTCACCGCGCTCCATCCATGCGATCTCCGCGTCGAACGAGGCGAGTTCGTCACCATCGTGGGCCCCTCGGGCTCCGGCAAGTCCAGCCTGCTCAATGTCCTCGGCCTCCTCGACACGCCCACCCGGGGCACGTACCTCCTCAACGGCACCGACACCTCCGCGGTGAGCGACGCCCGGCGCGCGGCGCTGCGGGGCGGGCAGATCGGGTTCGTGTTCCAGTCCTTCCATCTCCTCCCGCACCGCACCGCCCAGGAGAACGTCGAACTCGCCCTGGTCTACCGGCGGCTGCCCCGGCGGCTGCGGCGCGAGCACTCCGCCGAGGTGCTCGCGCGGGTCGGTCTCGCCCGGCGCGCCGGCGCGCTGCCCACCCAGCTCTCCGGGGGCGAGCGCCAGCGCGTGGCCATCGCGCGCGCCCTGGTGGGCCGGCCCGCGCTCCTGCTCTGCGACGAGCCGACGGGCAACCTCGACAGCGAGACCACCGCCTCGCTCCTCGACCTCCTCGACCGTCTGCACGGCGAGGGCATGACGCTGCTCGTGATCACCCACGACGAACAGGTCGCCCGCCGGGGGCAGCGCGTCCTCACCATCCGGGACGGGGTGCTCTCCGAGACCGGCCGTCACGGAACGGGCCGGCGCGGCGCCGTACCCGAAGAGGGCCGGCGCGGCGCCGTACCCGACGCCGTACCCGAAGAGGGCCACCGCACCGCCGTATCCGAAGCCGTACCTGGCGCCGTATCCGACGCCGTACCCGACGCTGTGGAGGCGCCGTGCTGAGGCTGCTCCGGCGCCGAAGAACCACCGGAACCGACCCCACCGACCCCACCGACCCCTCGCGTCTGGCCCTCCCCGATCTGCTCTCCGAAGCCGTGGCCGGTGTCGTCCAGCGCCCGGCCCGTTCGGCCCTCACCTCCCTCGGGACCGTCCTCGGCGTCGGTGCCTTCATCGCCGTCCTCGGGCTCACCGGTACGGCGGCGGCCCAGATCGACACCCGCTTCGACCGGCTCACCGCGACCGAGGTCACCGTCGAGGACACCGGGGGGCGCGACGCCGCGCGCGTCCCGCTCGCCTTCCCCGCGGACGCCGACGCCCGGATGGCCCGGGTCAACGGGGTCGAGGCCGCCGGGGTGTACTGGAAGGTACGGCTCGGGGCCGAGGAGTCCGTCCGCTCCTCCCCCGTCGGCCGCCCCGACGGGGCCGTCTCCCGTACCCCCGTCGTAGCCGCCTCGCCCGGGGTGCTCGCCGCCGCCCGGCCGCACTTCGTCCAGGGGCGGGCGTACGACGCCTTCCACGACGCCCAGGACCGGCGGGTGGCCGTGGTCGGGGCAGCGACGGCCGCGCGCCTGGGGATCACCACGCTCCGTACGCACCCCGCCGTCTTCGTCGGGGACACCGCCTTCACGGTGATCGGCGTCATCGACGACGTCGAGCGCAGACCGGAGCTGTTGCTCTCCGTCATCGTGCCGCGTACCCCGGCCGTACGGATCTGGGGGCCGCCCCAGGACGAACGGGCGCGGATGCTCGTCTCGACGGAGCTGGGCGCCGCCACCCAGGTGGCGGGCGAGGCCGCGCTCGCGCTCCGCCCCGACCACCCGGAGTACTTCCGCGCCGTACCGCCGCCGGACCCCAGGGCCCTGCGCGGCGCGGTCAGCGGCGACCTGGGCCGGCTCTTCCTCCTGCTGGCGGCCGTCTGCCTGGTCATCGGGGCGGTCGGCATCGCCAACACCACCCTGATCGCGGTCATGGAGCGCGTCGGCGAGATCGGGCTGCGGCGGGCGCTGGGGGCCCGCGCCCGCCATATCACCTGGCAGTTCCTGACCGAATCGGGGGCGCTCGGCCTGCTCGGCGGGGTGGCCGGGGCCTCGCTCGGGACGACGGTCGTCGTCGGTGTCTCCCTCCACCACGCGTGGACGCCCGTCCTCGACCCCCTCACCCTCGCCGCCGCGCCCGCCCTCGGGCTCGCCACGGGGCTGGCGGCGGGCGCGTACCCGTCGTGGCGCGCGAGCCGTATCCAGCCCGTGGAGGCGCTACGGCGCTGACGCCCCCCCTGTCCCTCCCCTCACGCACCACCGGCACCACTCGCACCACCGGCACCACTCGCACCACCGGCACTACTCGCACTACTGGCACTACTCGCGCCATTGGCACCACTCGCGCCACTCGCACCACTGACACCGCTCACTCACACGAGAGGAATCCGTCGTGGCAGACGAACAGGTACTCCGAGCACAGAAGTGGGTCAACGCGAACTACCGCAGCGTGGCCGGCTACGTGGCCTGCCCCGAGAACGGCCAGACCGGCTGGGGCACCATGAACTCCCTGATCATGGCGTTGCAGCACGAGCTCGGGATCAGCCCCGTCGTGGCGTCCTTCGGCCCCACCACGTACGCGAAGTTCGAGGCCCTGGGCGACATCGGCTTCAACTGGGACACCAACCGCAATCTCGTCGCTGTTCTCCAGTTCGGCCTCTGGTGCAAGGGCTACTGGGCCGTCGAGCCGGAGAGCGAGGGGTGGTTCACCGGGGTCACCCGGGACGCGGTCGAGAAGCTCCGCTCCAACATGGGCATCGGCGGCTCGGGCGTCATCAACGCGAAGATAGCCAAGGCCCTCCTCAACATGGACGCCTATGTGGTGGTCGCCGGCGGCACCGACAAGATCCGGTCCATCCAGCAGTGGCTCAACCAGAACTACTGGTCGAGGAGTGCGGCCAGCATCGGCCCGTGCGACGGCATCTACTCGCGCGACGTCCAGAAGTCGCTGATGATCGCCCTCCAGTACGAGCTGGGGATCGCCGAGCCCAACGGCAACTTCGGCCCCGGCACGCAGGCGGCGCTCCGTAACGCCACGCTCTCCCAGGGCTCCTCGGGCACGCTGGTCAGCCTCTTCACCGCGGCGTGCGTCTTCAACGAGCCGGTGCCGGTCGGCGGCGGCGTCCGTACCACCTTCAAGTCGACGTACGACGACAAGACCACCGAGTACGTCAAGCTCTTCCAGGAGTTCTCCTACCTCCCCGAGACCGGCAGGGGCGACTACACCACCTGGGCCCAGCTCCTGGTCTCCATGGGGGACCCGGACCGGCCGGTGACCGGCTCCGACACCCGTTTCGTCATCAACGACGCGCGCGCCAAGTGGCTCTACAACAACGGCTACCGCATCGTGGGCCGGTACCTGTACCACCCGGACCCGAGCTACGAGAAGCAGATCCTCCCCGGCGAGCTGCAGACCATCCTCGCCAACAACCTCCGCGTCTTCCCGATCTTCCAGATCCACGGCCGCGACGTGAACGAGTACAGCTACCCCAACGGCTACCAGCACGCGCTGAAGGCGCACGAGCAGGCGGAGGGCTTCGGCTTCAACCGGGGCACGACCATCTACTTCGCCGTGGACTACGACGCCACACAGGAGGAGATCGACGGGCACATCATCAAGTACTTCAACGGGGTGGCCGCGGGGCTGGCCAGCCAGGGCAAGAAGTACGTGCACGGCGTCTACGGTTCGCGGAACGTGTGCACGAACGTCACGAACAAGACCTACGCCCGGTATTCGTTCGTCTCCGGCATGTCCTGGGGTTTCTCGGGGAATCTCGGCTTCCCGCTGCCCGCCAACTGGTCGTTCAACCAGATCAAGGAGACCTCGGGCATTCCGATCGGCGGCACCACGATCGACCTCGACAACACGGTCTGGCGCCCGGATTCCGACCCGGGGACCTCTTCCCTCAACATCGACGCGTCCCCGGCCACCGATTTCATCAGCCGGATAGCGAGCCTGTACAACGCGGCCGTCGACTACAAGTCGACGCAGGGCTCGGACCGGAGCGCGTCGAAGCTCGTCATGGAATTCATGCGGCACAAGAGTTACGGCGGGGTGCAGTGGCAGGCCCTGATCGGGGATTACGACCACGGATTCGTGAGTTACGCGAAGGGAAAGGGCCTGTCGGTACTCGACGAATTCACCGACCCGGTGTCGGGATACCGGATCAGCGCGGAACATCTGCTGGCGACGGCGGACGGCCATTACGTCATCGACCAGCCGGGAAACCAGAAGAGCGTCAATGTCGGGGACATCACCGGCTGGGGCGGCGACCTCATGACGTTCTACACGGACTGGCGCAACTCCGAGGAGAAGTACGCGTCCGGAAAGGCGTTCTGCGACGCCAAACTCGCCAAGCCGGGCGTGCAGTCGTCCTTCGGCTTCGGTGACCTCATCGAGGACGCGGACGGCTATCTCATCGCGCGCGCCATACGGGGCGGCAAGGACATCGCCACCGCCGTACGCGAGCGGTACAGCAACAACGGCACGGCGCTCAGACGGTTCACCGATTACTTCCAGCAGCGCTGGGGCACGGCGGAGAACTGCAAGCAGGCGGCGTGGAACGACCTGACGGCGACCGACCCGATCTTCGATCTCGCGCGCTCGTACTTCATCACGCTCGAAGGCGCGCTGTACCCTAACATCCTCATCAACACGCCTGGCGGGTCGGACAAGTTGGACAGCTTCGTCCAGGGATTCACGGACGCCATTCTCGCCCGGGTCGGCACAGAGTAGGAAAGCGATTCATGGGGATTTCACTCATCGGGGCGATCCAATTCTGGATTCCGACGACGGTGGTGTGTGTGGGCGTGCTGGCGCTGGCAGTGCGCGGGCAGCGCAAGCGGGACGCACGGCAGGGCACGCGGGACACACGGCAGGGCACGCGGGACGCATCGCACGGCGCGCGGGAAATACCGGGTGTACGGGGCATACGGGGTCTCCTCCGGCCGTCGCCGCTGACCGCGCTGTCCTTTGTCGCGTTCCTGAACGCCGTGACGGTCTGGCTCCTGGGGTTCTCCCGGGGCGGTCTCGACCTCAGAGAGTCGTGCGAGCGCGACGGCCACGTATTCGACGACGTCTGGAACGGAACGCACTACCAGGAATCGCAGAACCTCTTTCCGCTGCACGCGAAGTGCGGCGCGGCCGTGGATCTCGTCCCCGCGTGGGTGAACCCCGCGATCGTCTTTCTCCTGCTCCTCTCCATCGGCTGCCTGTACGCGGCCGTCCACCTCACCGTGCGCGAAAACGCCCGGGGGAACACCAGAGGAAGGAAGAAAGCCCATGTCTGACACCGACGCCCGCACAGCCACCGAAGCCGGTGACGTCACCACCGCCACCGCCACCGAAGCCGGTGGCGCCACCCGCCCATCCCCTCCGTCCCGGCCGACCCGCCGCCGCGTCCTGACGGTCTCCACCGCCATCGCCGCGACCAGCGTCCTGTGGGCGCCCACCCCCGCCTCCGCCGCCCCGGCCGCCGCACCCGCCGCCGGGGCCGAGGGCGGGAGAAGAGCGACCACCTGGCCGGGCCGCGTCAGCGCCAACGGCTGGCCCGTCCTGGCGAGCGCCCCCGCCCACCGGGTCCAGGGCGCCGGCGCGCTCACCGTCCGCCTCGCCGAGGGCGACGCCGCCACCGTCCTCCTGCACGTCCTGCGCCGCTACTGCTACGAGATCGACATGCTCGCCCAGCACGACGTGGCCGGGCACACCACCGACCGGGCGGTACGCGCCGACCTGGAGAGCAACCGGCTCTCCGGCACCGCCCTCACCATCAGGGAAGTCGCCTACCCGCTGGGCGCCCCGGCCGGCAACGGCATGGGCGCGGAGCAGATCACCGTCATCGAGGACATCCTCGCGGAGTGCCAGGGCGTGGTCGCCTGGGGCGGCGAGACGAGCCCGCTCAAGCAGTCGCACTTCCAGATCGACGTCCCGCCGGGCGACGCGCGCCTCAGGAAGCTGGTCGCCCGGATCAACGGCTGGAGCGAACACCCCGGCCAGGGCGCCGGAGCCACCGACGCGTTCGAGCCGGGGCGGATATCCAGGGCGCGCAAGGCCCGCAACGCACGATAGAAGGACGCACGACAGAAGGTCGCTCAACAGAAGGACGTTCGACAGAAGGACGTTCGACAGAAGGACGTTCGGTACGAGCAGAGCGCGGCTCCGCAGGCCAATCGGCCCTGCGGGGCCGCGCTTTCGCGTGCGGCGGGGGCGGGGGTGGGGGCGGGGGGTTGCGGAACGCGACTAGTCTCAGATAAAACTAGTCATGCAAGCCACTAGCTGACCTACGCGACTACTACGCGAAGTGTCACTACTGCGTGAAGTGTCACTACTGCGTGAAGGGAGGACTCGTGGGTTCCAAAGCATCCGCGGACGTCACCACCGCCTGGGTCCGCGCCGCTCTCGAACTCGCCGTCCTGGCCGTGCTCACCGAAGGGGACCGGCACGGTTACGCGCTGGCCCAGCGCCTGGACGAGTACGCGATCGGGCCGATCCGGGGCGGGTCCCTCTACCCCGTGCTCGGGCGGCTGGAGACCGAGGGCTCCGTCCGGTCGCTCTGGCAGGCCGGGGAAGGCGGCCCCGGACGGAAGGTGTACGCGCTGACCGAGGCGGGCCTGCGGAGGCTCGACGCGGACCGCGCCCGGTGGCGCGAGTTCACCGGAAACCTGGACCGCCTCCTGACCGCGTCCGCACCCGCATCCGCGTCCGCACCCGCACCGGACGGACCCACGGCGCTCGCCACACCCACCCCCACGACCACACCCGCCCCCACGACCACGGAGGGAATCCGATGACCGGGACGACAAAGAAGAAGGACGAGAACAAGGAACTCACCCGGTGGGCGGCGCGGGCCCAGCTCGCGCTGGCCAAGCGCGGGGTCCACCACTACACCGCCGTCCCCCTCCTCGAAGAGGTCAAGGCGAGCTGCGCCGAGAACGGGCAGCCCCCCGAGGAACTCTTCGGCACCCCCGAGGAGTTCGCCGAGGCGGCGCTCCTCGAACTGCCGCCCGACACGGTCCCGCCGGCCGACACCCAGGGCCTGACCTCCCGCGACCACCTCACCGGCGCGCCGTTCCTCGTCACCCTCTGGACGCTGGCCGCCTCGGTCCTGTACGCCGTGCTGGCCGGGACCCTGAGCTTCGGCGTCTCCGCCGCGTCGCTGACCGGGACCGTACTCCTCGCGCTCGCCGTGATGGCGCTCAGCGGCCCCGCCGACGCGCTCCGTTCCGCCGGGCATCTTCGGCTGGCCCCCTGGCCGTTCGCCCTCGCGGCGCTCCTGGCGGCCGGTTCCGCCGCCGCGTTCACCCAGCTCTCCCGGGACCACCTGGTGACCATCCCGCTCTGGGCGATCGTCGTCGTGGGCGTGGCCGCGCTCCTCTTCCAGCTCCGGGGCAGCAAGCCGCCGCGCCCCGGCGCGGCCGACCCGGAGTCCACGGACGCGTGGCTGGACCGCCTCGTCAACCTGCTGATCGGCCGGCACGACCTGCCGCCGCAGCGCGCCCGCGAGCTGGCCGGGGAGGCCCGTGAGCACCTGAGGGTCGCTGGCACGACGCCCGGCGCGGAGTTCGGCCCGCTCGACGAGTACGCCCGGGACCTCGCCGAGCCCGAGACCGTCCGGCAGCCGGCCTGGTGGCGCTCCACGCCGGGCAGCGTCGCGACCCACCTGATCGCCCTGGCCCTCGGCGCCGGCGCGTTCGTCGCCTGGCTCCACAGCGCACCGTACGCGGCGTACCTGCTGGCGCTGCCGTTCGCCGCGGGGCGGGTGTTCCGGCTGATACGGCTGTTCGTGCCGGGTACGGGCAGGACGGGCGCTCCGGGTACGACGGGTACTCCGGGTCCGGGCACGGAAGCGGCGCGCTGAGGCGATCCGGCCCCGGCGCCTCCTGGCCCCTCCTCACCCCTCCTCACCCCCCATCGTCCCCTCTCTCCCCCCCGCATATCCGGTGGACGGCTCGGGAACCGGGGTGGCAGGCTCGCCCGTATGACGACGCGATACGGAATCGAGCCCCGCCCCGCCCGGTGAGCCCGCGCCCCGAGCGCCCCGCGCTCCCCGGCTCCCCGCCCGCCCTGTACGACCAGGCGCTGGCCCTGCTGAGCACCTTCCCGGACGGGATCCCGCCCCGAGGCCGACTGACACTCCGCCCGGGGCCGGCCCTTGCCGGCCGGGCCCCCGCCGGGCGGGCGCCTGAGAACCCGCCGCCGGCCGGCCCGGCGGCCACCTCCGCCGGCCAGGTGCGGGAAGCCGTCCAGGAGGCCCTGACCCCGCTCCTCCCCAACACCGCCGCCACCCTCCACCGCCGCTTCGCGCGCCTCGGCGTCCTGCACCGCCGCCACGCCCTCCGCGTCCACGCCGCCGTGGCCGCGCTGCCGCTGCCGCCACCGGGGTCGGAGGAACGGGACGCCGCCCGGCTCCTGGCGCGGCAGCTCACCCGTACGGGGACCACGGTGCCCACCGTCACCGCGGGCATCGTTCTCCTCATCCGCCTCGGGGAGCCCGAGGACATCCCGTACCTCTCCGCCCTCGGCGTCCTCACCGAGTTCACCCGCCCCGCCGTCAGCGCCCTGGACGCCCTGGACCGCCGGGCCGCGGCGGCCCTCTGGCTCGCGGTCCACGCACGCGCCGCCGAACTGCGCCCGATCGTCCACACCCTGTGGACCAAAGGCGCCGGAGACACCGGGAACACCAGGAACACCAGGAACACCGAGAACGCCGGGAACCAGGAAGCGATCCGCGCAGCTCTGGTCCGACTGACGGGACCGGCCGGGGCCACCGCGCGCCCCCGCACGACCCGGCTGCTCAACTCGTCCGTCGCCCGCAGGATCGCGGAGGCGGCCCGGCTCCCCGGACTCCTCGACCGTTACCCCGCCGACCCGGCCCTGCTCGCGGGCGCGGCCAAGCTTTTGGCCCGGACGGTTTCCGCGCGGGACGACCAGATCGACCTCTTCGCGTACGGCGAGGCGATCGGCCTGTACGAGCGCGTCGTGACCCGCGCACACCTCCTGGCGCCCACCCTGGACCACCACGCGACCCTGCTCACCCTCGCCCAGGAACTGAGCAGCGGCCCCAGCGTGCTGCTGAAGTGGCCGCCGGGCCGCCGCGAGGAGCTGCTGGCCACGCTGGACCACGTACTGGCGCCCCCGGAACACCCCCCGGGCGCCCCCGCACAGGACTCCCCCGGCCGTCTCGCGCCCACCCCGGACGACCGCCTCCCCCGCCGGCGTGCGGCCTGGCTCCACCGCACCACCCCCCAACGCCCCTTCACCTCCACCACCCCAGCCACCTCCACCACCCCGTCCTCCACCACCCCGTCCTCCACCACCACGCCCTTCACCCGCCTCCGTATCGAGGTGGTCGTAGCGGACCCCGCCGACCCGCAGCCGGTGGAGACCCGCATCCTGCTGGACGGCCGCCCCCTGGTCCCCGGACACTTCGGCCACGGCCCCGCCGAACCCCCCGAAGTCCTCCTCGACGAGGGGCGGTTGCGGGCCGGCCCCGTACCCCACGAGGTACGGCTCGCGACGGCGTCCTGCGCGGAGCCGTGCTGCGGCGCGCTGTACGTCACGATCCGGCGCGACGGCGACGAGGTGGTGTGGGAGAACTGGCGGCGCCCGTACGCCCTGCCCGGCACCCAGGGCCCGGTCCCCGAACTCCCCGCCCACCGCTTCGACGCCGCCGCCTACGACGCGGAGGTCGCCCGGGCCGAGACGGACCGCCCCTGGTCCTGGCCGGCCCGGACCACGGCCCGGCTCATCAGGGCGGGCCTGCGCGAACGCCCCGACCTGCTCGCCCGCTGGGGCGCCCGCGCGGGCTGGGCCGGCACCGACTTCCGGGACCCGGACACCGCCGTGATCACCTTCCTGCACACCCCCGCCCGCACGGCGGAAACCCCGGAGCCCCACCCTGTCCAGCACCTCTGGCACCTGCCGGACAACGGCACCCCACCCGAATCCCAGGCCGCGGCGGCCCTGCACCGCCTCACAGAACAGGACCCGCGCACCTACTGACCGCCCGGTCCCTTACCGCCGCGTGTACGGGGTCCGTCGTCCGGCCGTCCCGTGCGTGACGGGTCCCGCGGCGGGGCGCGCGGAGGCTTCCCGTGGCCGAAAACGCCAGGAACAATCACCGTTGTGACCACCACCGACACCCCCGGCCCGGGCGACGCCGCCCCTGGGTCCGCGCCCGGGGCCGCGTCCGGGGGCGACCCCGGGGCCGCGCCCGCCCCCACCCTGCTGAGCAACCTGGTGACCGGCACCCTGCTCGGTGCCGCGCTCGCCGCGCTCGTGGTCGGGGTGATCATCGGGGAGAACGGCCTGTGGGGTTCGGGCGCCGGGTTCTTTCTGCTGATCACGGTCGTCGGGGTGGTCTCGGGGCGGCGGGAACGGGCCCGGAGGCCGGAGAAGCCAGCGAAGCGGATGGCTCTCGCCATGATCGAGAGCCGCCGGGCCACCAGCGGGGAGATGGCCGACATCCCGGTCGAGTTCGATGTGACGGTCGCCCCGGACGACCGGCCCGCCTACCGGGTCACCTTCCACCAGTCCGTCAACCTCGTGGACGTGGCCGATTTTCCGCCCCGCCGTGTCGTGGTCGTCGAGTACCCCGCGCACGAACCCTGGGCGTGCGCGATCGTCACCCGGCCCGATCCCGAATGGGCCCGGCGGGCCGCCGACGCCTCGATCGACTCGGCGCCCGCGTCCACGCGGGTCAAGAACCCGCACCCGCTCGGGGCGTACTGCCTCACCTCCTTCCTCGCCTTCCTCGTCGGCGCGGCCGTCGTCGTCCTGCTCTTCCGTGCGGAGCTGTTGGGCGGCGAACCGGGCGGCGACAGCGCGCAGGGGGCCGGGCGCTCGGGGGTTTCCGTCAGTACGCCCTCGCCGGTCTTCTCCACCTCCACCTCCACCAGCACCACCCGCACCAGCGCCTCGCTCCTGGAGGACGGCCAGATGCGCGCCACCGCCGAGGCCCTGTTCACCTCGGGCGTGGTCACCGCCACGGAGTTCCGGATCGAGGAGCACCTGATGTCCGCCCAGGGCGTCGGCGCCACCGGAACGGACTCCGGGGAACCGCCGATCGTCCTGCCGTCCCTTCCGTACGACCGGCTCCCCGCCCTGGTCCGCGAGGCACGCGCCACCTCCGGCCTCGGCTCGGGCCAACAAGGGGCCTGGCGTATCGACTTCGGTCATGACTCCCGTACCAAAGCCCTGGTCATCCGCGTGACCGTGACGGACGCCCACGGCTCCGCCACCCTCCTCGCCGACATCCACGGTGATGTCACCCAGCCCGCCGCAGTGCCCACTTCGCGCTGAGGGGCCCTCCTTTACCGGGTCTGAACCGCCATCGGGCGGGGTGGCGATGGTTACGGGATCCTGGGCATCCTCCAGGCCCCGCCGATGCTGCGGATGCCGGAACGGGGCGAGGGGCCGCGCCTCGCGAGGACGCCGCACACCGTGGTCGGGGGCGTGCTCGACTCGGCCCCGGAGGCGGCCCCGGAAGCTGCCCCGGAGGCGGCCCCCGGGGAGGGCTGAGCCGCGCCCCCCGGTCACGCCGTACGGGCCGCCCTGCGGTGCGCCGCCACCCGCTCCCGCGTCGCGCACCGCCGCGAGCAGTACCGGCGGGGCGGGCCGCCGCCCAGGGTGAGGAAGACGTTCCGGCAGGCGGGCGAGGCGCAGAGGCCGCCCGGCGGGCGCTGGTGGTCCCAGAGCAGCACGGTCAGCGCGAGACACGACGCGCCCAGCAGCCACTCGCCCCAGGGCGCCTCGTCGTCGCTGTCCAGGTGCGGGTGCCAGGCCGTACGGCCCCCGTGCGAGCTGAGGCGCAACGGTCCCGCCCCGCCGCCGAGGAGGCGGTTCAGCGCGGTCGCGGCGGCGGCGAGACCGGGCGCGGCGAAGACCTCGCGCAGGCGCACCGCCGCCGCGTTCATCTCCGCCACGTCATCGACGGTGAGTTCCACCGGCGCGGGCTCGCCGTGCGCGAGCAGCACACGGGCGATCGCGTCAGGGTCCGGGACGGAAGCCGGGTGCGGGACGGAAGCCGGATCCGAGCCGGGGGAAGCGGGCCGCGTACCCGTATCCCCTTGACCGGTGAGGGCGTTGACCAGGGCCACGGTCCGTTCCGCCGAGGCCCGTACCGAAAGGGAGTGCTCCATCCAGCGAATGTAACGCACCTGGCGAACATTTAAGTTACGTGCGTAACGTGCCCGACATGAAGAAGCGTTACGTCGTAACGGTAACGGCCTACCTGGGCGGCGCCGCAGCCGCCCGTACCGGCGACGAAATGTCGGGCCCCGCCCTCCTCCTGGCCGCCCTCGCGGCAACCGGCTCCGCGGCCACCGCCTCCGCGCTGCTGGCCGGGATCATGGTCTCGGCGGCCGTCGGCGGCCCGCTGTTCGGCGTACTCCTCGACCGGTCCACCACCCCCGGACGGCTGCTGGGCGCCGCGCTCGCCCTGTACGCGGCGGGGCTCGGCGCCGTCCTGGCCCTGCTCCACCTGGGCCCGGCGGGCCCGGACGGCGGGGCCGTGCTCCTCGCCCTGCTCGTCGCGGTGGCCACGGGGCTGCTGGGACCCGCCCTGGCCGGCGGCTGGACCTCCCAACTGCCCCGCGTCGTCGACGCGGGGCAGTTGGGGGACGGAGGGGAGGGACTGCGGCGGGCCGGGGTGTTCGACGCGATGACCTTCCATCTGGCGAGCCTGGCCGGCCCCGCGCTGGCCGGGCTCGTCGCGGCGCTGCTGGGCGCGCCCGCCGGGGTCGTCGTCGCCATCGGCCTGATCTGCGCCGCCCTGCCGGCCGCCCTGACGCTCCCGGCCGCGCCGTCCCCGGTACGGACGGAGCCCTCACCGGTGCATGCGGCGGCCCCCTCCCCGGCAGGGGGCCGGCTCGCGCCCGTACGGGGTCAACTCGCCGCCGGGTTCCGTGCCGTCGTACGCTCCCGGCCGCTGGCCCGCGCGACGGCGGCGTCGGTCGTCGCGTCCGTGGGCCGGGGCATGCTGATCGCCTGCTGCCCCCTGCTCGGCGAACGGGCCTTCGGGAGCGCCGGGCACGGCGCGCTGCTGCTCTCCGTCACCGCCGCCGCCGCGCTGGCCGCGAACGCCGTGTACGCCCGTCTCACGCGCCGCACCCACCCCCTGCGCGGCACCCACACCACACACCGCACCCACCCCCTGCGCGGCACCCGCCTCGCCTGCCTCGCCCGCCTTGCCCGCCTCGCCCGGCTCGCCCGCCTCCCGCCGGACACGGTGCTCTGGCTCGGCAGCGTCGCCATGGCGGCGGCGCTGCCGCTGGCGGCGACGGGGCGGCCCGCCCTGGTGCTGGCCGGGATGGTGCTCGCGGGGATCGGGGAAGGCCCGCAGCTCACCGCCGTGTTCGCGATACGGCACCGGGAGGCGCCGGACGGACTGCGCGGCCAGATCTTCACCACCGGAGCCAGCCTGAAGATCACCGGTTACGCGGTCGGTGCCGCCCTCGCGGGCCCGGTGGCCGCCTGGTCGCCGGCGGGCGCGCTGCTGACGGCCGCCGGGTTCGAGGTGCTGGCGGTCGCGGCCTGCGCGGCGCTCGCCCCGCCCCGTACCGCCGGCGCGCCCGCCGACTCACCCCGTACCGCCGAAGCGCCCGCCGACTCACCCCGTACCGCCGACGCGCCCCGTACCGCCGGCGACCCCGCCGCCAGCGCCCCTACCGCGCCTGGGCCCTGAGCGCGACGGCCTGCGCCAGCGCGCCCTCGATGGCCGACTTGCGCTGCTCAGGGCCGTAGTTGATGCCCTCGGCGCGGACGAATTCGAGCTTCCGCACCCCGATGAAGGAGAAGAAGGCGCTGAGATAGGTCTCCTGGTGGTCGAAGCCCGCCGTCGCGGTGTCCGCCCCGTACTCCCCGCCGCGCGACGAGGCGACGATGACCCGCTTGGCGCCCGCCAGCCCCGCCGGGCCGTGCTCGTCGTAGGTGAAGGTCTTGCCGAAGACGGCCAGCGCGTCGATCCACGTCTTGAGCTGGCTCGGGATCCCGAAGTTGTACATCGGGGCGCCGATCACGACCACTTCGGCCGCGAGGAACTCCTCCAGCGCCGCGTCGAGCCTGCTCAGATCGGACAGCACCCGGGCCCCGGCGTCGAGGTCCTGGTCCGCCGCGCCGAACGGCCTCTCCGACGAACCGGCCGGAGCCGACGACCCGGCCGGAGCGGACGAGTCGTCCGGGGCCGCCGGGACCTCCCTCATCCGGTGGATGGCCACCGACTGGTGCGGCAGCGGCTCGGCGGCGAGGTCGCGGTACATGACCTCAAGGCCGGGGTGCCCGTCCCGGAGGCGGGCGACGACGGCGGCCGAGATCTGCCGGCTCGCCGACTCGGGGCCCAGGATGCTGGAGTCGATGTGCAGAAGCTTCATGGTGAAAGGTGCCTCGCTGGTGCGCCGGGTGCGCCGGTTGCGCCGGAACGCAGGGTCCGGATCATCTGGACATGGGCGGGATATCGCTGTACGACCACATACGAATCAGGCTCTCCACTTCACGTGGAGCCACAACGTACAGTCCGCCCGATCCCCTCACGACCCGGCCCCCTCTTGTCACCTCTCGACGGAAGCCGACCCGTTCACACCGGCCCGTTCACATCGGCCCGTCACACCCGTCGTCACACCGGCCCGTCACGCCCGTCCCTCACGCCCGTCCGTCACACCAGCCCGTCTCACGCCCGTCCGTCACACCAGCCCGTCTCACGCCGGTTCCACGCGGAACCAGTTGCGGTACGCCGTCACCACCTGCCGTACCGACGGAGCCGTCCCCCTGTCGTACAACTCCCGCTCCGCCGCCGCCAGTACACGCTGGACCCGCCACGCCGCCCGGGGCAGCACCCGCCAGTTCGACTCCGCGTCGGGGCCCAGCAGCAGGGCGGTGCGGATGACGTCGGTGTAGACGGACTGCACGCGCTTGTACGCGAGGAGCAGCGGCAGGTCCTCCTCCCAGCCGTAGGTGCTGCCGGGGCGCGCCCGTTCCGCCGCCTCCGCCCAGAGGGCCCTGACCCGGGTCTCCTCCTGCTTCGGGTACGCCATGAGGTGGAGGTGGGTCGCCAGGTCGTAGAGCGGGTCGCCGACCATGGCGAGTTCCCAGTCGATGACCCAGAGGTCGCCGTTCCGGTCGACGATCAGGTTCTTGCGGTGCAGGTCGCAGTGGAGGAGCGCGAAGGGGCGCGAGCGCAGCTCGACGGTGCGCTTCCGCAGCCGCCCGAGCGGTTCGGCGTCGATGCCGAGTTCGGCGAAGAGCGTCCGGTACGGGGCGCCGTGGCCCTGGTAGACCTGCTCCTCGGTGAACCGGATCAGCCGCTCCAGGAACGCCGCCGCGTCGCCCTCGGCGATCCGGTCGTCCGAGGCGCAGATCCGGGTGACCTTCTGCTCCGCCAGCTCCTTCGGGTCGATGGAGACCAACTGGTGGAAGAGGCGGCCGAGTTGCTCGGCGTGGCGCGCGGAGAGGCCCCGCCCGGTCACCTGGAGCCCGCCGGGCCCGTGCCGGGCGTCGAGCGTCCGCCCCTCGATGAAGCCCTGGAGATACACGCCCTCGCCGACCTCGGTGATCTCCGGGATGCGGTCGATACGGCCCTGGAGCGCGGTGAGCAGCAGGTCCTCGGAGGCGAAGCAGCGCCGGTCGAACCAGAGCAGTCCGGGGCGGGGGGCGCGGAGCTTGGCGCGCTCGAAGCGGGCGCTCAGCTCGCTAGCGGCGGGCAAGGGGAAGGCGTAGGTCTCATGGTGATAGCCGTTGAGCGGGCCGATGACCTTCTGGTCGTCAGGGCTCAGCTCACCGGCCTGCCTGCGGATGTCGGATGCCGCCGCCCGGCCGGCCGCGCGTTTGATCGCCTGTCCCACTGGTGTCATCGCCCTGTGCACTGTTCCTGATGCCCTATGCCCTATGCCCCGGTAACCACTGTCACTACTGCTACTTCTGCTGTAGCCGCTTCTTCTATAGCTGCTTCTTCTGTAGCTGCTTCTGCTTTAGCTACTTCTTCTGTAGCTGCTTCCACGGCCGCTGCTTCTACTGCTGCTGCTTGCGCTACCTCTGCCGCTGAAGTTGGCGGAGTTGTGCGGCCAACTTTTGCACGCTGTCGGGAAGTTCGTCCACGACCACCCGCGCCCCCGCCTCGTACAGCGCCTCGCTCTTCGTCTCCCGGGCGGCGTAGCCGAGGAACCCCACCCCGAGCCGGTCCGCCGCCCGGAAGTCGGCCTCGGCGTCGCCTATCATCGCCGCCTCGTCCGCCGGTACGCCCGTCCACCGCAGCGCCCGCCGCAGGCAGTCCGGGTCCGGCTTGAGGAGGCCCGGGTCGGGGCGGCGGCCGTAGACATGGCCGCCGAAGTACGGGGTGAGGCCGGTCCGGTCGAGGTAGCGCCGTACCGCCCTGGGCGAGTTGTTGGTGGTCACCGCGAGGGCGACCCCGGCCTGGGCCAGCGCGCGGATCAGCTCGGCGGCGTTCCTGGTCGGTACGGCCGACTCGCTCGCCCGTATCTCCTCCTCCGTCAGCCGCGCCTCCACCTCGGCGACCCGCGCGGAGCCCGGCGCGAGCGCGCCCACCGCCCGCAGCACGGCCTGCGGATCGGTGACCGGAACGCCGCCCTCCGGTGCCACCGCCTCCCGGACAGGACCGGGGAGCGCGGCGAGGAGGCGGGCGGCCACGTCCGGGGCGGGGTGGTTGCGGAAGAGCGCGCAGACGGGCCCGTCGAAGTCGAAGAGCACGCACCGCACCGGCAGCGGACCGCGGGCCGGGGCGGTGACCGGGGCCGGCGCGTTGACCGGGGCCGGGGCCGCCCGGTCGAAAGGGGCCTCGTCGAAGGTGGCCCCGTCGAAGGGCGCGGTGCCCAGGGGCTGCCGGGCCGCGCGGGGATCCGTCGCGTACGAGTCGGTCACGTCGCTCCGTCCTTCGGGGGCCGGAGAGCGGAACCTCGGCGCCTCCGGATCACATCCTGCCCCGAACGGACACGGTACGACACGCCGTCACGCGCTCACCCCAGGACGAGGTCGGTCGCGATCGTCTCCCACAGCGCGTCGAACCACCCCTGCGACTCCGCCACGAACGCGGTGTCCCGCTGGGCCCCCGGCGCCCCCGCCGCGAACGAGAAGAGCGGCGAGCGGTCGCCCCGCGCGTCGTACATCTCGACGGAGGTCCGGTGGATCTCCTCGGCGCGGACCGTGACCTTGTAGTACGCGAAGAGCGCCTCGGCCCCGTTGAGCACGTACAGCTTCACCGGCGGCGTGAACGGCAGCGCCTTGAACCGTACGTCCACCTCGATCCCCGCCGAGCGCATCCCCATCAGATGGTCGCTCAGGACCGTGCCGTGCGCGTTGCGCTGCTGGAGCCAGCGCTGGTGGACGAGGCCGCTCTCGTCCGGGTGCGTGTCGGTCGGGCCGACGGAGCGCGGGAACGCGAGGTCGATACCGCGGTGGGGCAGCAGCACCCGCACCGTCACGCTGGCGGGGAGCGGTCCCGCGCCCGGCGCGGTGGCGCGGTCCTGGACGCGCAGGCGCTGCTCACCGAGGGCGGCGCTCAGCGACTCGGCGGTCAGGCAGAGGGCGTCGATCCGTACGTGCTCGGCCTCGAACGCGGCCATGATGCGGGGGCGCAGCGCGACCATCGTCTCCTGCGGCAGTTCGTCCCCGGCCGCGCCGGGCCCCGCGCCGGGTGCGGAGCCCGGGCGTCCGGTGGGGCCGGGGCTCGCGAGGTCGGCGATACGGGGCGGGGCGCCCCGGGTGACCTCGGTGAGCAGGCCCGCGTCCTGGAGCCGACGCAGGGCCTGGCGCACGGCGCCGCGCTGGACGCCGAACTCGGCCATCAGCCGCTTCTGCGTGGGCAGCGGCTGCCCGGCGGCGAGTTCGCCCGACTCGATCCGGGCCCGCAGCACCTCCGCCACCTCCTCGGGGGCGGGCGTTCCCGTACCGGGTGCGGCAGCGCGTTCAGGAGCCATGACCCTACGTTACAACTTCCGACCATCTCGTGGCAGTTATCGCGCCGAACTTGTTTACCGGGAACAACTTGGCGGGATAACGACCTTAGTTGGCACCAAGTTCCCACCACGAGGGGAGTTGGCAGCCAACTCGGCCCTCCAGCCCTTGAGGAGTGACCGCCATGCCCACCTCCGCGCTCCTGACCGCGGCCCTCAGCATCGGGCTCGATCAGCTCGTCCACTGGCGGTTCGGCACCATAGGAACCGTCGCCCTCTTCCTGTTCACCTTCGGCGTCAAGGCCAGAAACGCCACCTGCGCCGGGATCGGCGGGGCGCTGCTGGCCCTCCTAGTGATCCAGCTCGGCCACTGACGGCCGTCGCCGCCCCCGTGGGCTCACATATGACTATATGGAGTACTTCGAGCGCCCCCTTGTCCACTCTGCCGCGCGCCCCGCCGGGCGGGGTGACCCTGAGACGGGACGGGTTCAACGGGATCGGCCCGTCACCGTACAGAGAACCCAGGGGGAACAACCATGCGCAAGATCAGCACCTTCCTCGCCACCGCCGGAGCCGCCGTCCTGCTGGCCGGAGTGACCGCCGGGCCCGCGCCCGCGGCCCCCCAGGCCAATCCGTACGACGATTGCGACAAGGGCTACTTCTGCATCTACAGCGAGTACAACGGCGGGCGCACGAAGGAGGGCAAGTCCTCGAAGTGCCAGTGGTCGCAGGAGAAGCTGGCGAACACCGCCGACAACTGCTCCTTCATCCAGAAGGGCAAGAACGTCAAGTCCGTGTTCAACAAGACGAAGCACCGCGTGCAGTACTACACGCAGACCAACTACAAGAACCGCGTGGGCTCCACGGCGTCCGGCAAGGGCGGCAACCTCCAGGGCAACTACCAGATCCGCTCCTTCAAGCCCCAGTAACGTCACGACGGCCCCGGAGTCACCTCCGGATCCGGATGGGGATCCGGGAGGCGGTCCAGTTCCAGGCGGTCCTCGCGTACGCGCTGCGCCAGGTCGAGCTTGGTGTACGCGGGCCGCCCCGCCTCCGTGTACTTGCGCTTGACCCGCTGGAGGTACTCCCGCGCCGTGCCGTACGCCACCCCGGCCCGGCGCGCGGCGGCCTCCAGCGTGGAGCCGGTGGCATAGGAGAGCAGCACTGCCCGCTCCTGCGCCGACAGCCTGGGCCGGGCCGGCCGCTCGTCCCTGGCCAGGACGAAGGCGAGTTCGGGGGTGACCACGGACTCGCCCGCGGCGACCCTCCGTACCGCGTCGATGAGGACCGGCAGGTCGTTGTCCTTGGTCACATAACCCGCCGCGCCCGCCTCCAGGGTGGCGATCACATGGCCGGCGTCGGCGACGGTGGACACCACCAGCACCGCGGCCCCCGACCCCAGCAGCCGCGCCACATTGTCGGCGGGACGGCTGAGGTCACGGAGGTTGAGGTCGAGCAGGATCACCTCGACGGGGGCGTCGGGCGGGTCCGCCTCGTACGCGTCGACGCTGGTCGCGACGGCAGCCAGCTCGATGTCGTCCACCGGCGTCAGCCACGCGGACAACCCGCTCAGCAGCATCTTGTCGTCGTCGATCGCCGCGACCCGGATCTTCCGCCCGCTCACCGTTCCCCCCGCCCGGACCATCCGGCCCCGCCGATCACTTCCGACTCCTCAGCCGCTGCCGTCTTGTCGGCCTCCTCGGCCCGGTCGGCCCCTTGGGCCCGGTCGGACCCGTCGGCCCCTTCGGCCGGCCCGAACGGTGCCGGCGCGGGCCAGCGCAGTGCGACGCTGGTGCCTTCGCCCACCCCGCTGTCGACGGTGGCCACGCCGCCCACCTCCGCCATGCGCCGCACGATCGACCGGGCCAGGCCGAGGCCCTGGTGCGCGGCGCCCGGATCGAAGCCGACACCCCGGTCGACCACCGTCACGGTCACCCCCCGGCCCCCCTTCCGCTCATCCATCCGCTTACTCTTCCGCTCGTCCGTCCACTCACCCGTCCCCTCATCGGACATCACGGTGAGCCACGCCTCTCCGGCGCCGGAGTGCTTGGCCACGTTGTTCAGCGCCTCGCGGGCCGCGCCCGTGAACGCCTCGACCACCGCGTCCGGCAGCGGCCCGGTGCTGTCGTCGCTCATGTGGTGGACCCGCACCCCCAGCGCCGCCTGGTCGCGCCCAACCGCCGCCAGCGCCACCGCCAGGGGCGAGGGCGGCTCCTCGGGGCTGCCGGAGATCAGCCCCCGCAGATAGTCCGCGTCGGCTGCGCACCGCTGCCGTACCAGCTCCGTACGGTGGTCGAGCCCGCCCCGGGCGATGGCGCTCAGCGTGGAGAGCACGGTGTCGTGCAGCAGCCGGTACTGCCGGCCGCGCTCGTCGTAGCGGGCGCGCTCGGCCGCGGTACGCGACCGGGCCTCCGCAATCGCCACCACCGCCGCGTCCACGCTCTCCGCCTCCCGCGCCAGATGGCGCGCGACCAGCCCGCCGATCGCCCCGAACCCGGCGAGCGACAGCACATTGCCCACGGTCGTGGCACCCGCCGACGAGGAGGCGGTGAGCCCCGGGCCGACCCCGGCCACGTACGCGGCGGCGAGCACCGCGCCCACCCCGATCGCGCTCCGCAGCCGGAACGCCACGGCCCCGGCCGCCGCCGCGCCCATCGCCGGGGCGACCGCCGAATTGGCCCAGCTCGTCGCGTACAGCGGCTGGCAGGCACGGCCCGCCGCGACCAGGCAGACCGCCGCCACGGCGACATCGACCCCGGTCAGCCGTCGGTCCACGGCTCCACGCCGCAGCGCGGCCACGGTGAACACCGTCCCCCAGCCGCACTGCACCACATAACTCGCCGCCGCCATCGGCACATTCGCGTACCCCACCCGGTCACCGAGCAGCACGGCCACCGGCCACGGCAGCAACTGCACGATCCGCAGCAGCGCCATCGAGCGCGCGAGCAGACGCCGGGTGCGCCGGCGGGCGCGGTCGCCGGCCCGTACATCCGCATCCGCACCGACAGCCGCATCGACACCGGCGTCCGTATGCGCATCGGCATCGGCCGCTCGTACGTCGATGGCCGGGTCTGTCACCTTCGTCTCCTCCGCCACGCGCCCAGCATGGACGAGCAGTGTCCGGACAACCAGGTCAGCCTTCCGGCACGACGGGAGGGGCGGCAAGTAGGACGTTCTGCCGACAGCACAAGAGCCGACTGCCGTAAGGCGGTTCGGGCCGGGAGGCTGGGGCCACACCCCAGCGCGAGGAGCCCGTGAGATGAGTCACCACCGCAGCCGGATCCCCCTCAAGAACGGCAAGAGCGGCAGGGAGAGCAAGGACTACAGGGGCAGAAGGGCCGCGTCCGCCGCCGTCCTGCTCGCCCTCGGCTGCCTCGGCCTGGCCGCCTGTACGACGTCCCCCGTACCGCCGGCCGCCGCCCCGGCCCAGTCGGCGGCGGAGCAGCCCGCACCGTCGTCCCCGGCCCAGGACCCGGCGGCGACGGCGGCCGGGACGTCCGCCGGTATGTCCGCAGGCACGGACGGCTCCGCGGGTGTCCCGCCCGCGTCCGCCTCCGGTGACGCCACCGCCTCCGGCGGCTCGGTCACCGTGGACGACAGCGGCAACGCGCTGCCCGCGGCCTTCCCCAGCGGCTTCCCGCTCCCGCCCGGCGCCCATGTGACGCTCGCCCAGGAGAACGACGGCGACGGGCCGCAGTTCGCACTCGACCGGCCCGAGCCGAAGGCGATCCTCGACTTCTACCGCACCGCCCTGCCGGCCGCCGGGTACCAGATCACCCACCAGACCTTCGTCGGCGACGGCACCGACCACCCGACCGGCACCCTGTCGTTCGCCGGCCACCAGGTCACCGGCGCCATCGACCTCGCCCCCGAGATGGGCGCCCTGACCGACTTCAAGTCCCTGATCCGGCTGGACGGCTGAGCCACCGGCCCCGTGGCGTCCGGCGCCCTCGACGTCCGGCCCCCTCACGTACGGCGCCCTCGACGTCCGGCGCCATGACGTCCGATGCCCTCGACGTTCAGCGTCCCTGGTCCGATGCCCTCGACGTCCGGCGCCCCTGACGCCCCATCGCTCAGAAGATGTCCGGGCACCACGGCTGCCGCGCCGTGCGGAACAGCGTCTCCGCCACCGCCACCGCCCCCGGCCGCTCCTCCGTCACCGCGCCCAGCGCCGCCAGCCGCACCGCCGAGGTCCCGCCCAGGCAGAGCGCGCCCAGCTCCCTTACGTCCAGGGCGAGATCGGCACCGTCCGTGGTCGGTACGCAGCTCGCGCCGCCCTCCGGCGAGGCCGTCAGCCGGAAGCGTCCGCCCGCCAGGCCCGCCGCGTCGTGGACCTCCAGGACCAGGGTGCCGGGGACCTCGTACGTCCGCGCCTCCAAGGCCCGTACGGTGTCCAGCACCCGTACCCACAGGAAGTCCGCCTCCGTCACGGTGCGCGCCGCGCGCGGGTCCGGGAGGAAGTCCGGGAGCAGGTCGTCGGGGGCGCGCAGGCCCGTCCGTACGGTCGTGACCCAGTCGACCGAGCAGACGAACCGCCACAGGGCGCGCTCGGCCGCCGGGGTCACCGCGATCAGGTCCCGTACGGTCGCGGTGTTCGTCGGCTGCTTGGCGTCGTCCCAGCGGTCGTCCGCCGCGTACACCGCCAGGCCCTCCACCTCGCCCGCCCCCGAGCGGTACACGGCGAAGTACGGCTCCCCGGAGATCCAGCCCCGGGGCGAGGAGCCCGTCGACACCTCCCACCAGCGCTCGTCACGGGTGACCGCGCCCGGCTGCCGCGCCCGGAAGCGTCCGTGCAACGCGGGCCCGAGCTTACGGACCTCCGCACCGTCGGCCAGATCGATCCGCCCCTCGATCTCCCCGTCGAGGGCGTGCCGACGCGGGTCGAGCCCGGTGCGGGGCACGTCGACGGCCCACTCCACGAAGGAGGTGGCGGGCCCGAAGCCGTACCGCCCGTAGATCGGGTACTCGGCGGAGATCAGCGTGGCGAGGACGTCCCCCCGCTCCTTCGCCCGCGCCAGGTCCTCCGCCATCATCCGGCCGAGCAGCCCGCGCCTTCGGTGGGTGGGCGAGACGGAGACGTTCGAGACGGCGTCGGCCCGTACGGCCGCACCGCCGGGCACCGTCAGCTCCTGCTCGAAGGAACGGAACGTCGCCACGCACCGCCCGTTCTCGAACGCCCCCCGCGTACGCGCCGGATCGCCCCCGCCGCGCCGCCACTCCACGGCCTCGTCCGAGTCGGTCGGCGGGCGCAGGAACCCGACGTTCAGGGCCCGCACCCACTCCGGGAACTCGGCTTCGGCGACGGTACGGACCTCAAGACTCATACGGCGCACGGTATGCGCGGACACACCCCCGCCGCACCCGGATTTCCGCCGCACCCGGAGCCTCCCGGAACGACGCCCTCCGCGCCCTCTCCCCCGCTTCCCCCGGCCGCCTCAGAACGACGCCCTCCGCGCCCTCTCCCCCGCTTCCCCCCGGCCGCCTCAGAACGCCGCCCGTACCGCCCCCACCTCGACGCCACCGCCCAGCAGCGGCGCCCGCCCGATGCGCCCCAGGACCTCCGCCTCGACGCCGAGGAGCTGGAGCGCCCGCGCCAGCACCGGACCGAGCGCGCGCGTCGCGCCGTCCTCGATCTTGAAGGCGAGGGCGCGGCCGTCCGCCAGCGCCACCGCCTGCACCGCCTCGGCGCCCATCTTGGAGAGCGTCCCCGGCACCTCCCGCATCAGCCAGGTGTCGGGGCGGCGCGTGCCCGCCACGTACTCCGGGTGCGCGCGCATCGCCTCCGCGACCCGCCCCTCCGCCGTCGTCGGCGCCGCGAGGGCGAAGTGGCGGAAGGCGCGGGCGAGGCCGGTGAGGCTGAGGGCCATCAGCGGGGCGCCGCAGCCGTCCGTACCGACCGTCGGTACGTGCTCCCCGGCCGCCTCCTCGATCACCGCGAGCACGAGCTGCTGGAGCGGGTGGCCCGGGTCGAGATAGCTCTCCCTCGGCCAGCCGTTGAGCGCGCAGACGGCGAGCATGGCGGTGTGCTTGCCGGAACAGTTCATGGTGATGCGCTCGCGCTCCTTGCCCGCGGCGAGGTACGCCTCCGCCTCGACCGGGTCGAGCGGCAGGTCGGGCGGGGTCTGGAGGTCGTCGGCGGTCAGCCCGTACTCGGCGAGCATGGTCCGGACGAGGTCGAGGTGGAACGGCTCCCCGGAGTGGCTCGCTGCGGCCAGCGCCAGCCGCTCGCCGGAGAGTTCGAGCCCGGCCCTGAGCACGGCCGCCGCCTGCATCGGCTTGTTGCTGGAGCGCGGGAAGACCGGCGCCTGCGGATCGCCCAGCTCCAGTTCGACCGTGCCGTCCGCCGCGAGCAGCACCAGCGCGCCCCGGTGCCGGCCCTCCACGAACCCGGACCGTACGACCTCGGCGAGCACGGGCCCCGGCGCGGGCTCCCGCCCGAGCACGCCGCCGTTCCCACGGCCTGCGGGGCGCCGGGACACGGGAACGGCGGACGGCGTGGTGCTGGAGGTCATCTTCGGCCTTCCGGAAGGGGCGGGAACGGATCAACTACATGAGCAGATCGTCCACTTGGGCTTCACCCTCACGGTACCTGCGCGCGATCTCGGCGCTGCAATCGTCCGCCGTACGCTGGAGCTGGTGCCGGCGGCGCGAGAGCTGCCGCTCGTTGCTGACCAGCCGCCCCATCGCCGCGTGCAGCTCCTCGTCCGTACGCGCCGCCAGGTCCGAGAGCCCGACCTCCGCCAGGGTCTCGGCGGCGAGCGCCCGGTACTCGGCGCTGCGCGGCGTGGAGAGCGTGACATGCCGGGCGGAGGTGCGGTGGCGGGACGGCGCGTCGGTCAGGATCTCCGGAAGCCGGTCGAGCACCGGGGCCTCCGGGAGCCGGTCGGGCACCGGGGTCTCCGGCGCCGTCCGGCGCGCCAGCTCGGCCCGCAGGATGTCGATACGGCCCTGGAGCAGCCTGCGCAGATAACTCAGGTCGCCCTCGTCGCGGTGCGAGTCCCTGCGCAGCGCCCGCAGTTCGGCGAGGCGCAGCACACGGAAGTCGTACGGCAAGGGCACGGGCAGCCCCCCGGGAGCGGCCCCCGCCCCCGCGTCCCCCGGTCCGCCGCTGCCGGTCCCGCTGGTCGTACGGGCCGGCGCGGGTACGCTCCCGGGCCACGGCCCGCCACCGCCGCCACCGCCGCCGCGGGTACCCGGCGTACCGGAGGCACCCGGCATCCCCGGCGCATCCCGCGCATCCCGCGCATCCCGCGCATCCGGTGCGTCCGGGACATGCGGCAGGTCCGGCGTGCTCGATGTGCTCATCGCGCGTCTTTCCCCTCACTCCCCCTCAGCGGATGGATCCACGCCACCGCCTCCGAGCATCGTGCCACTCCTGCCGCGGTGGATGGGGGCGGTCCGCACCCGTTCGGCCCCCTATAGGTTGGTCCGTATGCGAGCAGTGGTGCAGAGAGTGGACGGCGCGAGCGTCGTCGCCGTGACGGAATCCGGCCCCGAGACGGTCGGCGAGATCGTCGGCGAAGGGCTGTGTGCGCTGGTGGGAGTCACCCACGAGGACACGGAGGAGCAGGCGCGCAGGCTCGCCGACAAGCTCTGGTCGATACGGATGCTGGCGGGCGAGAAGTCCTGCTCGGAGACGAACGCCCCGCTCCTGGTGATTTCGCAGTTCACTCTCTACGGGGACGCCAGGAAGGGCCGCCGCCCCACCTGGAACGCCGCGGCACCGGGCCCGGTGGCCGAACCGCTGGTCGACGCGGTGGTGGCGCGCCTGCGCGAGCTGGGGGCGAAGGTGGAGACGGGCCGGTTCGGAGCGGAGATGCGGGTCTCGCTCACGAACCACGGCCCGTTCACGGTGCTGCTGGACTTCTAGCCGTACGCACCCACAAGGCACGACCGTGGCGTCAGGGCGCGACCGTGGCGTCAGGGCGCGACGACAACCTCCTGAGCCGCCGCCGTCTCCCCCGCCAGCAGCGGCGCGTCCACCGGCACATTGCGCTTGACCAGGGCCAGCGCGATCGGCCCCAGCTCGTGGTGGCGGGCCGAGGTGGTGACGAAGCCGAGCTGCCGCCCCTCGGCGCCGTCCGCCGCGAGCCGTACGGGCGTACCGTGCGCCGGCAGATGGACGTCACTGCCGTCGAGGTGCAGGAAGACCAGCCGGCGCGGCGGCTTCCCCAGGTTCTGGACCCGGGCCACGGTCTCCTGGCCCCGGTAGCACCCCTTGGTGAGATGGACCGCGCCGCCGATCCAGCCGACCTCGTGCGGGATGGTCCGGTGGTCGGTCTCGAAGCCGAGCCGGGGCCGGTGTCCTTCGACCCGCAGCGCCTCGTACGCCAGGATCCCGGCCGGCGGCCCGTACGTCCCGGCGTACGCGGCGAGCTCTCCGCGCGGCAGGAAGAGATCGCGCCCGTACGGGGTCTCCCTGGCCAGCGCGCCCTCGGGGGCCTGGGCGATGGAACCGGCCGGGAGGTGGACGACCGCGTAGTCGTCGGTACGGTCCGCGACCTCGACCCGGTAGAAGAACTTCATCGAGTCCAGGTAGCCGATCAGCGCCTCCTGGGTGCCCGGCTCGACATGGGCCCAGACGGTGGCGCCGTCGTCCACGAGGTACAGGGCGTGTTCGACATGCCCGTTCGCGGAGAGGATCAGCGCCTCGGTGGCCTGGTTCGGGGGCAGCTCCGTGACGTGCTGGGTGAGCAGCAGGTGCAGCCAGCTCAGCCGGTCCTCGCCGGTGACGGTGAGGACGCCGCGGTGCGAGAGGTCGACGAAACCGGTGCCGTCGGCGAGGGCGCGCTGCTCGCGGAAGAGGTCGCCGTAGTGCGCCGCGACGCCTTCGTCCTGGCCTTCGGCCGCGACGGCTCCGGGCAGGGCGAGGAGAGGGCTGGTGGTCGAATGTCGCTGCATAGCCAGAAGCCTACGACTCGGCGGCCACCGGGGTCCTGCCCCCGGCTCCCGCTCCCGCCCCGCCCCCGCTCCACCCCGCCTCGCCTCGCCCCGCCCCGCTCACGAAGCGGCGGCGGCGCCACCCTCACCGGCGTCCGCGCGGGCGGTGCACTCCCGGCAGCGCCCGAAGATCGCGAAGTGCTTCATGTCGGTCGTGAACCCGAAGTCGTCCCGCAGCTTGGCGGTGAAGTCGGCGGCGACCGAGGTGTCCGCCTCGATGACCTCGCCGCAGTCCCGGCAGACCAGGTGTATGTGGTGGTGCCGGTCGGCCAGGTGGTACGTGGGCGCACCGTGCCCGAGGTGGGCGTGCGAGACGAGGCCCAGCTCCTCCAGCAGCTCCAGGGTGCGGTAGACAGTGGAGATGTTGACGCCGGAGGCGGTCTTGCGGACTTCGCAGAGAATATCGTCCGGGGTCGCGTGTTCGAGAGAGTCGACAGCTTCGAGGACAAGCTGGCGCTGAGGGGTCAGCCGGTAGCCGCGCTGCCGCAGATCGCTCTTCCAGTCGGTGCTCACCACGCCCCCAGTCTAGGCGGGCGGGGCGGCCCTCAGGCCGCCCCGAGGACGAAGGAGCGGGGGACGACGGTGGGAACAGGCAGAGTGTGGTGGCCCCGATGGGCCGTGGTGGCCGGGGTCGCCCTGATCGCGCTGGCGGCGGGCCTGTACGCGGCGGCGCCCGGCCTCCCGGAACTCCGCCAGGTCGATCTGACCGTCCTCGACGAGCGCCCGGACGGCCGGTGCGAGGTGCGCTGGCGCGACCCGTACGCCTCCGATACCGCCGGTACCTCCACCGCTGGTACCTCCGGTACCTCCAGCGCCTCCGGGGAGCGGGAAGGCACCTATCAGTGCGACCCCGACCGGAGCTCTCTTCTCAAGGGCGCGAACTACGACCCGGAGACCGGCCACGGCTGGGACAGCGGCTGGGTGCTCGCGGAAGGCGCCCACCGGGGCGAGTTGTACTCACTGGGCCAGGACGACGACAGGTACGACGCGTTCATCGACGCGAGCGACGGCCTGCTGCTGCTCGGGCTGCTGGTGACCCTCGGCGGGCTGGTCACGGGAGGCGTCCGTGCCAGGCCGCCGAGGGAACGGGGCGCGGGCCGCGCGACCCTGCGGCAGGCGCACCGGCTGCGGGAGAGCGCCGAGCGGGTCCGCGCGGACCACCGCAGGGCGACGGAGGCCGTCGTGGCCGCCTGGGCCCCCGTCCACGAGGCGGAGGTACGCGCCGCGCTCGGCCGCCTCCCCGTCCAGGGGCTGCCCCACGCGGCAGCGCTCCGGCGCGAGGGCCTGGTCACGGTGGACGCCGTACGCGAGGCCGCCGCCCGGACCCCCGGACGCCTGCCCGGCCTGGGGCGTACAGCGACCGCGCAGGTGACCGCCGCCCTGGTGCGCCCGACCGCCCAGGCGTGCGACCGGGCAGCGGTACGCCTCGATGCCGTACGCCCGGATGCGGTACGCCTCGATTCCGTACGTCTCGATTCCGTACGCCCGGATCCGGTACGCCTCGACGCCGTACGCCCGGATCCGGAGCACCCGGCCCCGGACACCACCGCGCTGCTCTGCGCGCTGCGGGTGCTGGTGGCGGCGGGGCCGGAGACGGCCCAGGCGGTGGAACGGGCCCGTGACCTCGGCGCCCGCCTCACGCCCGAGCTGATCGACGCCGCCGCGGATCCCCTCCGGGGCGGGCACGGCGGTCCGGAGGCCGGCGACCGGGAACAGCCCGAGGCCCGCGCCGCCGCCCGTACCCTCCGCGACATCCTCACCCGGGCCCGGCGGGAACACCTCGCCGGCGACTTCGCGCAATCCTCGGTCGACCTGCTGCGCGGCGCCGACCCCGACCCCGAGGGGATCGCGGCCCGGACGGACTTCGCGCTCCGCCCCGCCGCGTACTACCGGGCGCTCGAAGAAGCGACGCGCACGGCGGACCGGAACTGCGCGCACCGGACGGGCCGCACGCCTGCTTGAAGGTCTGAAGGCCTACTTAAGGCCTAAAGGCCTAAAGGCCTACTTGAAGAACGCGATCCCGTCGTCCGGCAGGTCACCGAGTTCCTTGGCCCACTCGGCGACCTGTTCCGGGCTGACGACCTTCTTCAGGTGCGCCGACATGTACGGCCGGAGCGGTACGTCCGGGGTGGACTTCTCGCCCACCCACATCAGGTCGCCCTTGACGTACCCGTAGAGCCGCTTGCCCCCGCTGTACGGCCCCGAGGCCGCCGTACGGGCCACCGCGTCCGTCACCAGGTCGATCTGCGGCTTCTGCTCGCCCAGCTCGCCGTACCAGACCTCGACGACACCCTGGTCGCGGACCATGACTACCTCGACCTTGCGGTCCTTGTCGATACGCCAGTACCCCGACTCGGACTCGATCGGCCGGACCTTCTTGCCCTCGGCGTCGAGCGCCCAGGTGTGCGACACGTATTCGAGGAAGTCACGGCCGTCGTGGCGGAAGGAGACCTCCTGGCCGAAGTTGGCCTTCTCCTCGCCGGGGAAGTCGAAGACGCCGACGCCCTCCCAGTCGCCGAGGAGGAAGGCGAGCGGGACGAGCTCCGGGTTCAGGTCGGAGGGGATCTCGATCATCAGCGCTGGCCCTGGTACAGCTTCTTCACGGCCAGCCCGGTGAAGGCGAGCACGCCCACGCAGACGAGCACCAGCAGGGTAGTGAAGAAAGCCTCAAGCACGGGGTGCTCCTCGGATGAACGGTATGACGCGCGCACGGTACGGCGCGGTACGGCCGCCCCCAGCCTAATGGGTGGGGCGCGAGCGCACTCGCCGAGGTGTCCGGGACCGGGATTACCATGCCGCACATGCCCTCACCAGAGAACACTCGCCCCCACCCCAACCCCCAGCCCTCCGCCGCGAAGAAGCTGGTGATCAAGGTGACCGCGGGCACCGACGCCCCCGAACGCTGCTCCCAGGCGTTCACGGTCGCGGCGGTGGCGGTGGCCAGCGGCGTGGAGGTCTCCCTGTGGCTGACGGGCGAGTCCGCCTGGTTCGCCCTGCCGGGCCGCGCCGCCGACTTCGACCTCCCGCACGCCGCGCCCCTCCCCGACCTGATCGAGTCGATCCAGGCGGCGGGCCGCATCACCCTCTGCACCCAGTGCGCGGCCCGCCGCGACATCACGGAGGAGGACGTCCTGGACGGGGTACGGATCGCGGGCGCCCAGGTCTTCGTCAGCGAGATCATGGCCCCGGGCGTCCAGGCACTCGTCTACTGATACGGACGGCGCCCGGCCCCCGCAACGCCGACGGCTCCCTCGCAGGCCCGTCGGCCTAGCCCCGGTTCCGCCGTTCCAGTTCGTCGAGCCACCGTTCGGCCTCGTCGTTCTCGTGGCCCGGGGGCGGCTCGTCCCACCAGCGGTCGTCCTTGTCCCTCGTGTTGCCCACGATCGCGGCGATCGGCGGGATCAGGAGGGCGATCACGCAGAGCGCTATGGCCGCCTGCACCGACCAGATGCGCACGAAGGCCCCGGCGGAGACGAAGAGGATCAGGCATCCGCCCATCAGCAGGAAATACCGGCGACGGCGTCGCGCGTACATACCTTCAGGGTACGACTCGGACAAAAAGGATGGGCCGCACCCCGGTCGGCCGGGGTGCGGCCCATCCTTTCGCGCGAAGGCTCAGACCGCGATCGCGACCTCGGAGAGGCCGCCGGTCCGGGCGACGACCGTACGGTCCGCCGTGGCGCCGGGGACGAGGGCGCGCACCGTCCACGTGCCCTCGGCCGCGTAGAAGCGGAACTGTCCGGTCGCCGAGGTCGGGACCTCGGCGGTGAACTCGCCGGTCGAGTCCAGCAGCCGTACGTAACCGGTGACGGGCTCGCCGTCACGGGTCACCGAGCCCTGGATGGTGGTCTCACCGGGCTTGATCGTCGAGGCGTCGGGGCCGCCGGCCTGTGCTCCACACATACTGTTCCGTCCTCCGGGATCGGGGGGTGATTACTTGTTGGCGCCGAGTTCGATCGGCACACCCACGAGCGAGCCGTACTCGGTCCACGAACCGTCGTAGTTCTTGACGTTCTCGACACCGAGCAGCTCGTGCAGGACGAACCAGGTGAGCGCGGAGCGCTCACCGATGCGGCAGTAGGCCACGGTGTCCTTCGCCAGGTCGATCTGCTCCTCGGCGTACAGCTCCTTCAGCTCGTCGTCCGACTTGAAGGTGCCGTCGTCGTTGGCATTCTTCGACCAGGGGATGTTCCGCGCGGTCGGGATGTGACCCGGACGCTGCGACTGCTCCTGGGGCAGGTGCGCCGGGGCGAGCAGCTTGCCGCTGAACTCGTCGGGCGAGCGCACGTCGACCAGGTTCTTCGTGCCGATCGCGGCGACCGCGTCGTCACGGAAGGCGCGGATCGAGGTGTCCTGGGCCTGCGCCGTGTACGTGGTGGCGGCGCGGGACGGAACGGCCTCGACCAGGTCGCGGGAGTCCAGCTCCCACTTCTTGCGGCCACCGTCGAGGAGCTTGACGGAGTCGTGGCCGTACAGCTTGAAGTACCAGTACGCGTACGACGCGAACCAGTTGTTGTTGCCGCCGTAGAGGATCACGGTGTCGTCGTTGGCGATGCCCTTCGCCGAGAGGAGCTTCTCGAAGCCCTCCTGGTCGACGAAGTCACGGCGGACCGGGTCCTGGAGGTCGCTCTTCCAGTCGATCTTGACGGCGTTCTTGATGTGGTTCTTGTCGTACGCCGAGGTGTCCTCGTCGACCTCGACAATGACGACCTTCGGGTCGTCGATGTGGGCCTCGACCCAGTCGGCGTCGACCAGGACGTCGCTGCGGCTCATGCTTTTCTCCTCCGGGGCAGTGTGCGGCGGGCAGTGGGCTGCGGTTGCGCGTGTGGTGCGGTGCGTGCGTCACGTGCGGTGCGTGCGCCACGTACGTCATCTGCGGAACGCGTGGTGCATGCGGTACGTGCGGGATGTGCGGGACACGTGGTGCGCGCGTTCGTACAGTACGTGCGTACGCATGTACGTGCGGTGCGTATACGGGGTTCAGGTCGCCCGGGGGCAGCCGACCGGCACGAACGGGCACGAGTGAGCACTCGGAGGGCCCGGATGGCCGGAGGCCGGGGTTCGGGAGATACGGAACGCAATCGTCCCGCCCCGCTCAGACAGTGCGACAGAGCATGGCGGCGACGCGGCACAGGTCTACTGCCCGCCGCTTCGTGAGGTCCGCCCGGCCCCCCTGGGAGAGGCCGCCGATGAAGCACTGCATGGGTCCGATCGTAGGGACGACCGGGCGGTCATGTCACCGGTGTGTCATATTCCGAGATGCGATCATCCGTTATGTGGGACCCGGGGCGGCGCGATCGCGGCCGTACGCGGTGGGGGCGCGGGAGGCGGACGGGAGGCGTGGAGCGCGGCGCCGATCCGGTCTGGGGAGCGGACTCGGGCGTCTCAGTATCCGGCCGCGGGCGCAGGGGGTGGGCCCGGAGGCCGGGCGCAGAGGACGGCCGGGCCCGGAGGACGGACGGGCCCGAAGGACGGACGGGCCCGAAGGACGGACGGGCCCGGAGGCCGGCCGGGCGCAGGGGAGCGGAGTCAGCCGGAAAGGGAGACGTCCGTCCCCGTGCCCGCGAAGCTCAGGCCCGTGTCCGTCGTGGTGACCTTGTCGAGCTGGATGGAGGACGGCAGCCCGTCGATCTTCAGGTCGTAGTCCACCGCCTTCCGCATCCGCTCCTCCGCCCCCGGCACGTACAGCGTGGGCAGCGAGGCCGCCCGCAGCCGTACGGTGTCGCCGTCGACCAGCGAGACCGTGCTGTACGCGGTGAGCGTCTTGCCGTCCAGCAGCGCCTTGAACGGGCCGGGGACCGAGATCCCCGCCCCGGCCAGCACCTCACCCATCGGGCCCGAGAGCTTGACCTGGTTCTCGGCGGCGCGCTCGGTGCCCGCGTACCCGACCGTCGCCCCCTTCGGCGCCGAGGCCGTCAGGTCCGCGTACGAGATCCGGGCCGAGCCGGTGGCGCTGCCGGCGGTCGCCTTCGAGAAGGTGCTGTCGAACGTCACGTCCTTCAGCTCCGCCCTGACCTCCGTCACCCGGACGGCCTCGCCGCCCGCGCTGGCGCTCACGCCGTCGAGGGAGATCTCCACATCGTCCAGGGTCGTGCGGGCCACCTGGGTCAGGAAGGGGAAGCCCTTGATGGTCACCTCGGGGTCGGAGGTGAGGCCCTGGCTCGCCTTGATCCTGCTCGCCACCTGGTCCTCGGCGAAGTACAGCGCCACCCGGTCGGCGGCGATGAACAGGCCGCCGAAGAGCACGACGAGTATCAGCAGTGTCCGCAGTACGCGCATGGTCCCGAGTCCCCTCCCTTGCCCACTGTGGCCGGCGGAAGTCATCGACGTACGGCGGAAACGTACGGTTCCCGGTTCCCGGTTCCGCACCGTTCCGTACCGATCCGTACCGACGTTCCCGCCGTCTTTCCTCCCCCTCCCGCGACCCCCTCCCGCCGCGTGCTCGTAGAGCCGTATGCCCTGCCGTCAGCTCAGTACGCGCCCCAGCAGGTGCAGGGCGGGCGCGGCGGCCGTGAGGGGCAGGGCCACCCCGGCCGTCATGTGCACGAAACGGGACGGGTAGTCGTAGCTCGCCACGCGCAGCCCGACCAGCGCGCAGACCGCCGCGCCGAGCCCCAGCACCGCACCCTCGGTGGAGCCGCCGGTCAGCGCGCCGACCACGATCCCGGCGCCCACGCCGGTCAGCAGCGCCGCCCCGAGCGAGACGAAGCCCGGCAGCGGCAGCGCGCGGGCCACGGCCGCGGCGCCGACCGCCACGGCGCCGACCGCCACGGCCTTCGGCTCGGCGGCGAGGTGGCCGGTGGCGAGGATGGCGAGCGCGGCGGAGGCGACGGTGGCCATCAGGCTCGTCATCCGCTCGTCGGCGCTCGCGCGGCTGCGGAGCTGGAGGACGAGGACCAGGAGCACCCAGACGCCGAGGGTGCCGAGGATCGCGAGGAGGGCGTTCTCCCGGCCGGCGGCGAGCACGGCGATGTCGGCCACGACGCCGCCGAGGAAGGCGAGCGCGATGCCCTGACGGGCCGGCCACATCCCGTTCAGCCGGAACCAGCCCGCCGCCGTGACCGCCTGGAGCAGCACGAGCGGGAGGAGCAGTCCGTACGGGCCGAGCGCCGCGCCCCCGGCGAGCAGCACCCCCAGGGCGGCCGTCAGGAGGGCGGGCAGGATGCCGGGCGGGATGATCGGCGACCGCCCCTCGGCGCGGGCCCGCTGGGCGTCGGTGATCCGGGGGGCGTTGCCGAGGGTGGTGGGCGCGCTGTACCCGGCGGTGTCGAGCCGGTCCCCCGGCGGCGAGGCGGGGGCACCGGGGGCGGACGACTCCGGCCGGGGGGCGTGCGGGGGTGCGTGTGGGGACGGCTGTGGGGACGTTCGCGCGGGCGTGGACGCGGGCGCGGGCGCCGGGCCGGGGACGGGGCCGGGGACGCCGTCTCCGGCTCCGCCGGGGCCGCCGGGGCCGCCGGGGCCGCCCGAGCCACCGGGGCCGCCCGAGCCGGGGAAGCCCCCCTGGCCCTCGTGGCCCCCCGGGCCGGTGTGGCCCGTCTGGGGCGGCAGATACGCGGTATCCGCGGCGGCGACGGCCTGCTGCTGATACGGCTGCTGATAGCCCTGCCCCGGGTGGCCCTGTGACTGGTGGCCCTGTGACTGATGGCCCTGCGGCTCATGGCCCTGCGGCTGGACGAGCGGCGGCTGCTGCTGGACGAGCGGCTGGTACTGGGTGTCCCAGGTCTGGCCCTCCCAGGTCTGCGCGGCGCCGCCCTGCTCTCCCTGCCCGGCCTGCTCCGGCTCGGCCCAGTGGCCCGGCGCCGGCTGCCCGTACCCGGCCTCCGGCCGCCCGTACCGGTCCGGCCCGCTGTACGGGTTGTGCTGATCGTTGCTCATGATGCTGGGGTTCACCCTCCTGCGAACGGCGGAAGCACCTCGACCGTGCCGCCCTCGGCAAGGCGTACGGTCTCATGCCCACGGATGCCCACGGGGTCACCGTCGACGAGGAAGGAACACCGCCGGAGCACCCGGGCCAGCTCGCCCGGATGCCTGAGCCGCGCGCCGTCGAGCGCCTCGGCCAGGCTCTCCGCCGCGTACGGCTCCTCCGCGACGCCCGCCGCCGCCTTGGCCGCCGCCCAGTAACGGATCGTGCCGACCGCCATGGGGGCACCCCCTCTCCCGCTGCTCCGCCGGTCTCGTGACCGGTCTCGTCACCGGCCCGTCAGCCGGTCTCATCTGCCGGACTCCATGATGGCGGGCGCGGGCACGCCTCCGTGCGCCCCCTGTGCGATCCACACTCCCGGGGCCTGTTCCGGTTACGGTCCAAGTCACCCCGCGAACCCCTACGCGGAACGAATCTGGGTTATTGTGCTCCGAAGAGGATCCGGGCAAAGCAGCCCCCGGGTCCTTTTGTGTTTCCCGTCCGTTGTTACAGCCAGGTGTCACAGACGGAAGAGACGGAAGACACGGACATCCGGGCCGCGCTCCTCGGGGGCGAGTGGCAGCACGGCCCGAACGGCAGTAAGCAGTACATGCAGTAAAAGCAGTAAATGCAGTGATGCAGTGCCGCATACGTCCTCGCAGGGACCGAGGAGGAACCGACGTAATGGGCAAGCGAACCGTGAACGAGAAGAGCAAGAAGACGCCGGGCAAGTATCCCGGCGCGGAGCCCGCCGAGGGAGGTGAACGGCGATGAGTTCTCTGCTGCTCCTGACCAACGCCCTCCAGCCCTCCACGGAGGTGCTGCCGGCGCTCGGGCTCCTGCTCCACAACGTACGGGTGGCCCCCGCCGAAGGCCCCGCGCTCGTCGACACCCCCGGTGCCGATGTGATCCTGGTCGACGGCCGCCGCGACCTCCCGCAGGTGCGGTCGCTCTGCCAGCTCCTGCGCTCCACCGGGCCGGGGTGCCCGCTGCTCCTGGTCGTGACGGAGGGCGGACTCGCCGCCGTCACCGCCGACTGGGGCATCGACGACGTCCTGCTCGACACCGCGGGTCCCGCCGAGGTCGAGGCGCGGCTGCGGCTGGCGATGGGCCGGCAGCAGATCCAGACCGACGACTCCCCGATGGAGATCCGCAACGGTGACCTGTCGGTGGACGAGGCGACGTACAGCGCGAAGCTCAAGGGGCGGGTCCTGGACCTGACCTTCAAGGAGTTCGAGCTGCTCAAGTACCTCGCGCAGCACCCGGGCCGGGTCTTCACCCGCGCCCAGCTCCTCCAGGAGGTCTGGGGGTACGACTACTTCGGCGGTACGCGCACGGTCGACGTCCACGTACGGCGGCTGCGCGCGAAGCTGGGGCCCGAGCACGAGTCGCTCATCGGGACCGTACGGAACGTCGGCTACCGCTTCGTCACCCCCGAGAAGCCCGAGCGCGGCGGCGACGAGGCGAAGCAGAAGCGGGCCGAACAGGCCGGGCGGGCGGAGCACGAGAAGGCGGACGCCTCCGGCGAGGACGCCCCCGGGGGCGCCGGATCGGCCCACGGCACCCCCGTCGGAGCCGGCGCGGCGCGGACCGGCGCACGGGAGCCGGCACGGGAGCCGTCCGAAGAAGCCTCCGTACGGCCTGCCCAGCGGTAGGTCACCCCGCGTAGACTGCCGCGCGTGGCCAAGGTGACGCGGGACGATGTGGCACGACTGGCGGGTACGTCGACCGCCGTCGTCAGCTATGTCATCAACAACGGACCCCGGCCGGTCGCCCCGGCCACGCGCGAGCGGGTGGTCAACGCCATCAAGGAACTGGGGTACCGGCCCGACCGGGTCGCCCAGGCGATGGCGTCACGGCGGACCGACCTCATAGGGATGGTCGTGCCGGACGCCCGGCAGCCCTTCTTCGCGGAGATGGCGCACGCGGTGGAACAGGCGGCGTCCGATCGCGGGAAGATGGTGCTGGTCGGCAACTCGGACTACCGCGACGAACGCGAGGTCCACTATCTGCGGGCCTTCCTCGGGATGCGGGTCTCCGGGCTGATCCTGGTCAGCCAGGGCCCGAGCGAGCGCGCCGCGGCGGAGATCGAGGCGTGGGACGCGCGGGTGGTGCTGCTGCACGAGCGCCCCGAGAACATCGACGACGTGGCGGTCGTCACCGACGACATCGGCGGCGCGCAGCTGGCCACCCGCCACCTCCTGGAGCACGGCCACCCGTACGTCGCCTGCCTGGGCGGCGTCGAGTCGACCCCGTCGGTCGGCGACCCGGTCGCCGACCACGTGGAGGGATGGCGCCGCGCGATGATCGAGGCGGACCGCCCGCTGGAGGGCCGCCTCTTCCAGGCCCCGTACAACCGCTACGACGCGTACCAGCTCGCCCTGACCCTCCTCGCCGGCCCCGACCGTCCCCCCGCCATCTTCTGCTCCACGGACGACCAGGCCATCGGCGTCCTGCGAGCGGCCCGCGAACTCCGCCTGGACGTCCCGGGCGAGCTGGCGGTGGCGGGCTTCGACGACGTCAAGGAGGCGGCCCTGACGGACCCGCCCCTGACCACGGTCTCCTCCGACCGCCCGGCCATGGCCCGCGCGGCGGTCGACCTGGTCCTGGACGACGGCCTCCGCGTGGCCGGCTCCCGCCGCGAACGCGTGAAGCAATTCCCCTCGGCCCTGGTGGTACGCCGCTCCTGCGGCTGCGCGTAAAGCCATAGAGCCCCTCCCCGGAGGCCGTCCCGCATCACCCCGGGGCGTCCCCCGGTCCGGGCCCCGGCGTGGACTCGTACCGCAGCTCGTACAGATGCCCCGCCTTGGCCATCACCGTCACCTCGACGGGGCGCTCCGCGGCGTCGTACACGACCCGCAGCGTCCGCAGCACCGGCAGATCGCCGGGGAGGTGGAGCGCCTCGTACTGCTCCTGGACGGTGCGGGGTAGGGCAGGCCCTGCGGCTGCGCGTAGAGGGCGACCAGGACGGCCCCCCGGAGGCCGGGGCCGCCTTTATATGGGGCATACGTGGTTTTGTTGGGCTTCTCAGGGGGTCCTCAGCCGGTTCTCATGTACGGGGCCGAGAGTCGTTGGCATGACCGACAACTACCGCGGCAGCGGCGACGCAGACAGCACGCAGCAGCACCCCGCCCAGGGGTTCCTCGGGCAGGGGGGTCAGGGGCAGGGGGGCCGTTCTGGGCTGGGGTATCCGCCGCCGCCCTCGTACGGGCCGGGGTACGGGAGCGGGCAGGGTGCCCAGGGGGTGGCTCCGGGGGGTTCTCAGGGGCAGGGACACGGGCAGGGGCAGGGGCACGGGGCTCATGGGGGCGGTGGGCGGCGGCGGGCCAAGGGGCCTGTGGCACTGCTGGCCGCCGTCGCGCTGGCCGCCGGGGTCGTCGGGGGTGGGGCCGGGGCGCTGATCGGGGCGTATGGCGGGGGCGACAGTGGGCTGGGCCCCGGGGACACCGCCATCCGCGGGACCACCGTCTCGCAGAGCAGCGCCGGGACCGTCGCGGGGGTCGCGCAGTCCGCCTCGCCGACCATCGTCGAGATCAACGCCTCCTCGACCGGCGGCGAGTCCACCGGCTCCGGTGTGATCATCACCTCCGACGGTGAGATCATCACCAACAACCACGTCATCTCCGGCGCCTCCACCATCAAGGTGCAGCTCAGCACGGGCAAGACGTACACCGCGAAGGTCGTCGGCACCGACCCGGACAAGGACCTCGCCCTGATCAAGCTGGAGGGCGCGAGCGGGCTCAAGACGGCCTCGCTCGGCGACTCCGACCAGATGAAGGTCGGCGACCAGGTCGTCGCGATCGGCTCCCCCGAGGGTCTGACCGGCACCGTCACCAGCGGGATCATCTCGGCCCTCAACCGCGATGTCACCGTCGCCAAGGAGCAGGACCAGCAGCAGCAACAGCAGCCCCAGGGCGGCGGGAACTGGCCCTTCGAGTTCGGCGGCCAGCAGTTCAACGGCGACACCGGCTCCTCGAAGACCACGTACAAGGCGCTCCAGACCGACGCCTCGCTCAACCCGGGTAACTCCGGCGGCGCCCTCATCAACATGAACGGCGAGATCATCGGCATCAACTCCGCCATGTACGCGCCCAGTTCGGCCACCTCCGGGGATTCCGGTGCCGGCAGTGTGGGGCTCGGCTTCGCCATCCCCGTCAACACCGTCAAGGCCGACCTCGCCACCCTGCGGAGCGGGGGGACCGGCTCGTGAGGGGCGGGGGAGGGGAAGGGGAAGGGATACGGGCGGACGGGGGCCGTACTGTCCCCGCCGCCGTCCCCGCCACCGCCGTCCCCGCCGTCCCCGCCGCCGCCGTCCCCGCCGTCGGCGACCGAAGGCTGTGCGACGCTGAAGGCCGGCCACCCCATCCCTGCTACTGACGACGAGGTACCAGCGACATGAGTCCCGCCGAGGGCGATCGCGATCAGCAGCGCATCCTGATCGTGGACGACGAGCCCGCCGTACGGGAGGCCCTGCAACGGAGCCTCGCCTTCGACGGATACGGGACCGAGGTCGCCGTCGACGGGGTCGACGCCCTCGCCAAGGCCGCCGCCTACGCGCCGGACCTGATCGTCCTCGACATCCAGATGCCCCGCATGGACGGGCTCACCGCCGCCCGCCGGCTCCGCGGCGGCGGCTCGAAGGTGCCGATCCTGATGCTGACCGCCCGCGACACGGTCGGCGACCGCGTCACCGGCCTCGACGCGGGCGCCGACGACTACCTGGTCAAGCCGTTCGAGCTGGACGAGCTCTTCGCCCGGATCCGGGCGCTGCTGCGGCGCAGCTCGTACGGGGCCGCGGAGCCCGGCGAGGCCGTCGACGAGGACGTGCTCTCCTTCGCCGACCTGCGGATGGACCTGACGACCCGCGAGGTCACCCGGGGCGGCCGGCGGGTCGAGCTGACCCGGACCGAGTTCACCCTGCTGGAGATGTTCCTCGCCCACCCGCGCCAGGTGCTCACCCGTGAGCAGATCCTCAAGGCGGTCTGGGGCTTCGACTTCGAGCCCAGCTCCAATTCGCTCGACGTCTACGTCATGTATCTGCGCCGCAAGACGGAGAGCGGCGGAGAGCCGCGCCTCGTCCACACCGTGCGGGGCGTCGGGTACGCCCTGCGCGACAGTACGGGGGGTACGGGCGGCAGCGGTACGGGCGGTACGGGTGGTACGGGTGCCCATGGCGGGGCCGCGTGACCAGCGCCGGCCGGCCCTCTGCCGACCCCCGCCCCACCGGCCCCACCGGGCCCACCGGCCCCGACCGCCCCGCCGGACCCAAGGACCTCCTCCACCGGCTCCGTAACCTTCCCCTCCGCTCCCGGCTCGCCCTCCTCGTCGCCTCCGCCGTCGCGATCGCCGTCGCCGCCGTCGCCGTGGCCTGCTGGCTGCTCACCCGTACCCAGCTCCCCAGCGAGCTGGACTCCTCCCTCCAGAACACCTCCGCGCCGCCCAGCTCCGTCCAGGAGGCCATCGCCGCCTGCAACGCGGGCACCAACCCCGAGTCCACGGCCACCACCGGCTTCGCGTACATCCAGGTCGTCCTCCCCGACGGGCAGCGCTGCGTGGCGCCCAGCTCGGAGCCGGTCAAGGTCCAGCCGGAGGACATCGAGGTCGCCGACGGCACCCTCCGCACCGCGCTCCACGACAGCGTGACGGACAACGGCGCCAAAGTCCGCGTCTACACCCAGCGCGCGCCCTACCGGCCCGGCACCCAGGTCACCGTCTCCGTGTCGCGCCCGCTCGCCGAGATCGACGCCTCCCTCAACCAGCTCGCCCTGCTCCTCGCGCTCGTCGCGGGCGTCGGCGTCATCGGCGCGGGTCTCGCCGGGCTCTGGGTCGCCCGGTCGGGGCTGCGGCCGGTGGACGGGCTGACCCGGGCCGTCGAACACGTCGCCCGTACCGAGGACCTCACCGTCCGGATCCCCGTCGAGGGCGAGGACGAGATCGCCCGGCTCTCGCGCTCCTTCAACTCCATGACCGCCGCCCTCGCCTCCTCCCGGGACCGGCAGTCGCAGCTCATCGCGGACGCGGGGCACGAGCTGCGCACACCGCTCACCTCGCTCCGTACCAACGTCGAACTGCTCGCCCGCAGCGAGGAGACCGGCCGCGCCATCCCGCCCGCCGACCGCGCTGCGCTGATGGCCTCGGTCAAGGCGCAGATGACCGAGCTGGCCTCCCTCATCGGCGACCTCCAGGAGCTCTCCCGCCCGGACGCCGCCGACCCCGGCCCCCTCCAGGTCGTCGCCCTCCACGACATCATGGGGAGCGCGCTGGAGCGGGCCCGGCTGCGCGGCCCCGACCTGACCATCACCGCGGAGCTGCGCCCCTGGTACGTACGGGCCGAACCGGCCGGCCTGGAGCGCGCGCTCGTCAACGTGCTGGACAACGCGGTGAAGTTCAGCCCTTCCGGCGGCTCGATCGAGGTCGCGCTGAACGGGGGGCCCGGCGGCAGCGGGGAGTTGACGGTACGGGACCACGGGCCCGGCATCCCGGCCGAGGACCTGCCGCATGTCTTCGAACGCTTCTGGCGCTCCCCGACGGCCCGCGCCCTGCCCGGTTCCGGGCTCGGCCTGTCGATCGTGGCGCGCACGGTCCAGCAGGCGGGCGGCGAGATCGCGCTGCGCCAGGCGGCGGGGGGCGGCACGGTCGCCGCGATCCGCATCCCGGGCGCCCCGACCCCGCCCCCGGAGGGGCTGGAGGGGCTGGACGGGGCGCACCGGGTGTAGGGGGCGGCCGGGGGGGCACGGGCCCGGGGTCGGAGAACCGGTCCCGGGTCCGGCCCGGCTGACGGGATCGGGCCGGGCCCGCCCGGCTGACGGGATCGGACCCGGGACCGGGCTCAGGGGATCGGACCCGGGCCCGGCCTCAGGTCAGCCGTTGTGCCGTATCAGCGACTCCACCAGCCCGGCCCGGGTGTTGGGGAAGTCCAGCGGTACGATCCCGAGCCCGCGCCAGCCGCTCCCCTCGGCCCCGTCCAGGAGGGTGTGCACCTGCGGGTTGAGGCGGTCGGAGTTCCAGCGGGGCGGCAGCAGGGCCGCCGTACTGACGAAGTTGATGTACATCTTCCCCGGCTGCGCCACCGCCTTCCGGAAGTGCGCCTCGATCTTCGGGTACTTGGCGCCCGGCTCGGCCTGGTAGTCGTCCTGGATGTCGAAGTACGCGCCGTCTCCCCAGCGCAGCCCGGGCAGCCCGGCGTTGTCCGCGATCAGGACGACCTTGCCGCGCGCCTCGCCGAGGGTGGGCAGGCCGTTGTCGATACGGAAGAGAGAGCGCCAGCCCTTGTCCAGATACGCGGTGAACATGGCGCCGAAAGCGGCGTCGCTCTCGGTGGAGTACTCCTGCTTCACCCGCATGAGAACGGTCTCGGTGGGGTTGTCCCGGAGGAAGTCGCGGCAGGCGTTGAGCACGTCGTCGAAGTTGAGGTTCTGGTAGAAGGCGCCGTGGTGGATGGAGAACGCGCCGTCGAAGAGCCGACAGCGGACGTCCAGGAAGCGGACGCCGCTGGTCAACTGCTGGGCTATGGAGGTGTTCTGGCAGGCCACATAGAGCCCGCCGACGGTCGCGCCGGAGTCGTGCGTGCCGGGGATGGTCAGGGTCCGCAGCGGGGTGGAGTCCGCGAAGCCGCCCATCCAGTTGTTGGTCGCGAGGACGCGCGGACGCTCGGCGCCGAAGGCGGTGCCGATGCCGGTCCCGGCGACGAGGGCGGTGGCGGAGAGGGCGAGGGCGCCGGTGAGGAAGGTACGGCGGGACGCCGTGCCCGTACGGGCGGAGCGTGCTGAACTCATGTGGGGGTGCCTCCGTCGGCCATGAAGAGCAGGAAGAGAGCGGGGTGAGGAAACGGAAGGGGCGGGGAGATCAACCCTCGGATTATGACGAGTACACAACACCCTGGGAATGGCCTTTCCGGCCCTCGCGTACGGACCGGTAGGGCATCCGCTCGGGCAGAACGGCCCGCCACCTACCCGAACGAGTGAAGCGAGAGCGACTTGATCTCATCCGGGCCCGGGCGCCCGCAGGATGATCTCTCCGCTCATATGACTCGACTGACTCGACCAACTCGACGTTCGGAGGCCCGAAAAGATGACGACCGCCGCACAGCCCCTCGTCACCACCAAGCTTGAGCGCCAGTTCGACGCCCTGGACGCCGACCGGGACGGAACTCTGGAGTGGTCGGACTACCAGAGTCTCTGCGACCGCTATCTGACGGCCTACCGGCTCACGAAGGACGACCACCGCGCCAGGGGCCTCCAGGCGATGCTCCAGATGAACTGGACGGAACTGCTGCGGCACGCGAGCGCGGGTGCGGGTGAGGGCGCGAGCGAGGGTGAGGTCGCGAGCGAGGGCGCGCACCGGGACCGGGACCCGGAGCGGCTCACGAAGGACCAGTTCGTGGAGGCGGCCCGGCTCGCGTCCTTCGACACCAGCCGGTTCAACGTCGCCGAGGGCTCCGGCCACGCGATCTTCGACGTCATCGACGCCGACGGCGACAACGAGATCAGCGGGGAGGAGTTCGGCCGCCTCGTGAAGGACGTGTGGAAGAGCGAGGCCCCCGGCACGATGGAGGCGTTCCACCGGCTGGACACGGACGGGGACGGCGTGATCTCACGCCAGGAGTTCATCCGGGCGATGCGCGAGTACTACTTCTCGGACGACCCGGAGGCGCCGGGCAGCCTCTTCTTCGGCCGCGTCTGACACCCGGTCCCGGACACGGGCACGGCAGAGGGCGGCGAGCCGGGTTCGGCTCGCCGCCCTCCAGGAGTGTGCGGCTACGCGCGGCTGCGTACTGCTACTTGACGATCGTGATGCGGTCCGCCGCCGGGGGCGCCAGCGGGGCCTGGGCGGTGGAGTTGGCGGCCAGGTAGGCGTTGAGCAGGTCCAGGTCCGAGGGGCCGACCAGCTTGTTCTTGCCCTGGCCCAGCACCGCGAAGCCGTCGCCGCCGCCGCCGAGGAACTCGTTCATCGCGACGCGGTAGGTCTTCGCCGGGTCGAGCGCGGCGCCGTTCAGCTTCACCGAGTCCGTGACGACCCGGGCGGCGCCCGACTTCGTCATGTCCAGGGTGTACGTGAAGCCCTTGGAGACCTGGAGGATCTTCGGCGAGGCCTCGTTGGAGCCGCTGACCTGCTGCTGGAGCGCGGTGATGACCTGCGCGCCGGTCAGGTCGACGACGTTCATCATGTTGGTGAACGGCTGGACGGTGAACGCCTCGCCGTACGTGACGACCCCGTCGCCCTCACTGCCGGACGCCTTGTAGACCAGGTCGGCGCGGATCCCGCCCGGGTTCATGAAGGCGATCTGCGCGCCGCCCTTCTCCGCCGGGGCCGTCCCCGTGAGCTGCGCGTCCGCGATCAGGTCGCCGAGCGGGGACTCGGGCGTCGTGGCGCCGCGCCCGTTGATGTCCGCCGAGATGTACCCCTGCGGGGCGTTGGCGATCGGCGCGGCCAGCTTGTTCCAGCGGGCGATCAGGTCCGTCATGTCCTTGGCCTTGGGCTGGTCACGGGTGACCACGTGGTTGGCCGACTTGACGCTGGTGCGGACGATGTCGTTCGTACGGAGGTCGTACGTCAGCGTCGTGTCCGTGTACAGCTTGCCGAACGACGCGGCCGAGGTGACCAGGCGCGGGTTGCCCGCCGGGTCCGGGATCGTGCACGCGTACGCCTGGTGCGTGTGGCCCGTGACGAGCGCGTCGACCTTCGGCGAGATGCCCTTGGCGATGTCCACGATCGGCCCGGAGATGCCGTCACCGGCGCCGGGGCTGTCGCAGTCGTAGTTGTACGAGGTGGAGGCCGGCGCGCCGCCCTCGTGGATCAGCGCGACGATCGACTTGACGCCCTGCTTGTCCAGCTCGGCGGCGTACTTGTTGACCGTCTCGATCTCGTCGTGGAACTTCAGGCCCTTGACGCCCTCGGCGGTGACGATGTTCGGCGTGCCCTCCAGGGTCACCCCGATGAAGCCGATCTTGACGCCGTTCTTCTTCCACACCGTGTACGGCTTGAGGATCGGCTTCCCGGTCTTCTCGGACGTCACGTTCGCGGCGAGGTACGGGAAGTCCGCGCCCTTGAACTTCTTGCCCTTCTCGTAACACCCGTCGGTCGGGTGGCAGCCGCCGTTCTGGAGGCGGGCCAGCTCGACCGCGCCCTCGTCGAACTCGTGGTTGCCGACCGCCGTCACATCGAGGTCGATCTTGTTGAGCGCCTCGATGGTGGGCTCGTCGTGGAAGAGCCCGGAGAGCAGCGGGCTCGCGCCGACCATGTCGCCGCCGGCGGCGGTGATGGAGTACGGGTGGTTCTTGCGCGCGTCGCGCAGCGAGGTCGCCAGGTACTCGACACCACCGGCGGGGATCGCCTTGGTCGTGCCGTCGGGCTGGCGCTCCTCCACGTTCCCGGAGGAACCGGCCGGCGGCTCCAGGTTGCCGTGCAGGTCGTTGAAGGACAGGAGCTGTACGTCGACCGTCTTCGGCTTCGGCTTCGGCTTGGCGTGACCGGGGCCGTGACCGTGGTCCTGGCCGTGTCCCTGGCCCTGTCCCTGGCCGTGCGCGGCGGAGCCGAAGCCCAGCGTCTGGGCGCCGGCCGGCGCCGCGGCGAACAGCCCGCCCACGGCGGCCAGACCGGCGGCAGCGGCGACCACCCGCCGCGCCGCGCGGTTCTTCTGCGGTGTCGCTGACATCGCTCCCCTTATGAAGGATGAACTGTGAATCATGAACGGTGAATCATGAACGGTGAACTGTGAGCAATGAGCTCAAAAGTCTGAAGGTGATGCTGCGAGGCGCAGCCTAAGGTCAACGCGCGTAGCTATACAGGGTCGCGGGGTTACGACTGGGTTGCCGTTACGCGTACGTCCTGAGGAGAGTCGTCCGGGATCCCGGGCGGGACCCGTCCGAGACCCGTCCGGCACCCGGGCGGCATCCGGGCGGGCCCCGGGGAGAGCCGCCTCCCTCCGCGTTCCCCCTGCGGGCCGCGCCGTCGCCGTACCCTCGTCGCATGACTGACGTTGCGACCCGTGAGCCCGGCCGGCAGATCCAGACCCTCGACGCCCTCACCCCGGAGCAGGCCGAGGAGGTCCTGGGGCTGCTCGCGGAGGCCGCGGCCACCGACGGCGTGCAGGCCGTCTCCGAGCAGGGGCGGCTCCAACTGCGCGGCGGGCACCGCGCGGGCGTACGGCACTTCCTGGTCACCGCCGACCGCGAGGGCACCGAGCGCGAGGGCGCCGAGGAGGAGGACGGGAACCCGGCGCAGGAGCTGGTCGGATACGGGCAGTTGGAGGACACCGACCCCGTCGAGGCGCCCGCCGTGGAGCTGGTGGTACGGCCGGGACGGCGCGGCCGGGGCCACGGCCGCGCCCTGGGCAACGCGCTGCTGGGCGCCTCCGGGAAGCGGCTGCGGGCCTGGGCGCACGGCGGGAAGCCGGCGGCCCGGCACCTCGCCCAGGTCCTCGGCCTCACCCTCTTCCGCGAACTGCGCCAGCTCCGCCGCCCGCTCGCGCCGCTGGACATCGCCGAGCCGGTGCTGCCGCCCGGGGTCACCGTCCGTACCTTCGTCCCGGGCCAGGACGACGCCGCCTGGCTCGCGGTCAACGCCGCCGCCTTCGCCCACCACCCCGAGCAGGGCGCGCTCACCCAGCGTGACCTGGACGACCGGACCGCCGAGCCGTGGTTCGACCCGAAGGGCTTCTTCCTCGCCGAGCGGGACGGGGAGCTGATCGGGTTCCACTGGACGAAGGTGCACGCCGAGGAGCAGCTCGGCGAGGTGTACGTCCTCGGCATCCGCCCCGACGCGCAGGGCGGCGGCCTCGGCAAGGCGCTCACCGCGGTCGGGCTGCGCCATCTGGCGGCGCAGGCGCTGCCGACGGCGATGCTGTACGTGGACGCGGACAACACGGCGGCGGTGACGGTCTACGAACGCCTGGGCTTCACCACCCACGAGGTCGACCTGATGTACCGCACGGAGAGCTGAGGCGGGGGTTCCGTTCCGTACGGGGGTACGCGGATACGGCGTACCCCCCGTACCCCCGCATCCGGCACTCGAACGGGCGTACCGTACGGTCGTCAGCGCGCCCCCGCCGGAGACCCGCCGCCCGGCCGCCCCCGGCGGGACCCGCCCCGCTTCCCTGCATGTCATGTCCCCGTTACCGGACATTCAGAAGCCCTTGCGACCCTCGGTGAATGCAGCCCGAGCCCGCTGTACCCCCCACCCCGAACGGCAGGATCCACCTCTCCCCCGCTCTCTCCGACGCGCCTGTCGCACCCCTCGCGCGGAAGAATGGGGACATGAGCCACCAGCCCGCCGAGGTTCCGGTCCAGCCGAGTCAGCAGAGTCAGCAGTCCCAGCCGAGTCAGCCGAATCAGCAGGACCGGCCGGGCCGGCAGGCCCAGCCCCCTCAGCAGCCGTCGGTCGGTTTCCTCGCCGCCCGCCGGCCCCGTACGGTCGCCTCGGCCGCGGCCAGGTCCGGCTCCGCGGGCGATCTCGAACCCGATCTCGACTCCGACCTCGACGCGTACGAGGCGTACGAGGAGGAGGGCGGCCACGGCGGCGACGAACTGCCCCAGGGGCGCTTCCTGGACCGGGAGCGGAGCTGGCTCGCGTTCAACGAGCGGGTGCTCGAACTGGCCGAGGACCCGGCGACGCCGCTCCTCGAACGGGCGAACTTCCTGGCGATCTTCGCGTCGAACCTGGACGAGTTCTTCATGGTCCGGGTCGCCGGGCTGAAGCGGCGCATCGCGACCGGCGTGGCCACCCGCTCCGCCTCCGGGCTCCAGCCGCGCGAGGTGCTGGACCTGATCTGGACCCGCTCGCGCGAGCTCATGGCGCGGCACGCCGCCTGCTACCAGCAGGACGTCGCGCCCGCCCTCGCCGACGAGGGCATCCACATCATCCGCTGGCCGGAGCTGACGGAGAAGGAGCAGGCCCGCCTCTTCACCCTCTTCCGCCAGCAGATCTTCCCGGTGCTCACCCCGCTCGCGGTGGACCCGGCCCACCCCTTCCCGTACATCTCGGGGCTCTCCCTCAACCTCGCGGTCGTCGTCCGCAACCCGGTCAGCGGCCACCGCCACTTCGCCCGGGTGAAGGTGCCGCCGCTGCTCTCCCGCTTCCTGGAGGCGTCGCCGCAGCGGTACGTCCCGCTCGAAGACGTGATCGCGGCGCATCTGGAGGAGCTCTTCCCCGGGATGGAGGTGCTGGCGCACCACATGTTCCGGGTCACGCGCAACGAGGACCTGGAGGTCGAGGAGGACGACGCCGAGAACCTCCTCAAGGCGCTGGAGAAGGAGCTGATGCGGCGCCGCTTCGGGCCGCCGGTGCGGCTGGAGGTCGAGGAGTCCATCGACCCGTACGTCCTCGACCTGCTCGTCCGTGAGCTGAAGGTCTCCGACGCGGAGGTCTACCCGCTCCCCGGGCCGCTCGACCTGACGGCGCTCTTCCGGGTCGCTTCGCTGGACCGGCCCGAGCTGAAGTTCCCGAAGTTCATCGCGGGCACCCACCGGGACCTCGCCGAGGTGGAGTCCGCGTCGGCCCCGGACATCTTCGCGGCGCTGCGCGAGCGCGACGTCCTCCTGCACCACCCGTACGACTCGTTCTCCACCTCCGTCCAGGCCTTCCTGGAGCAGGCGGCGGCCGACCCGGACGTGCTGGCGATCAAGCAGACGCTCTACCGGACGTCCGGGGACTCCCCGATCGTGGACGCGCTGATCGACGCCGCCGAGTCGGGCAAGCAGGTCCTCGTCCTGGTCGAGATCAAGGCGCGCTTCGACGAGCAGGCCAACATCAAGTGGGCGCGGAAGCTGGAGGAGTCCGGCTGCCATGTGGTGTACGGGCTGGTCGGGCTGAAGACGCACTGCAAGCTCTCGCTGGTGGTACGGCAGGAGGGCGACACCCTGCGCCGCTACAGCCATGTCGGCACCGGGAACTACCACCCGAAGACGGCCAGGCTCTACGAGGACCTGGGGCTGCTCACGGCGGACCCGCAGGTCGGCGCCGACCTCTCCGACCTCTTCAACCGGCTCTCCGGCTACAGCCGCCGCGAGACCTACCGGCGGCTGCTGGTCGCCCCGAAGTCGCTGCGCGACGGGCTGATCTCCCGGATCACCAAGGAAGTGGCCCACCACCGCGCGGGGCGGCCCGCCTATGTCCGTATCAAGGTCAACTCGATGGTCGACGAGGCGGTCATCGACGCCTGCTACCGGGCGGCGCAGGCGGGTGTCCCGGTGGACATCTGGGTGCGCGGGATCTGCGCGGTACGGCCCGGGGTGGCGGGCCTGTCCGAGAACATCCGGGTGCGGTCGATCCTGGGGCGCTTCCTGGAGCACTCCCGGATCTTCGCCTTCGGCAACGGCGGCGAGCCCGAGGTCTGGCTCGGCAGCGCCGACATGATGCACCGCAACCTCGACCGCCGTATCGAGGCGCTGGTCCGGATCACGGACCCGGCGCACCGCGCGGCGATCACCCGGCTCCTGGAGACCGGGATGTCCGACACGACGTCCTCCTGGCACCTGGGCGCGGACGGCAACTGGACCCGGCATGCGGTCGATGCCGAGGGACAGCCGCTGCGGCATGTGCAGGAAATGCTCATAGACGCCCGGAGGCGCCGGCGTGCAGCACCATGAAACGGATACGGACACCGCGCGGGACCTGCGGGCCCTGGAGCGACGGGACCTGGACGGCCGGGACCTGGAGCGCCGGAACGAACACGCGCCCCCCGAGGGGGCGGGCGTCGGCCCCGAGCCGGCCGCCGGCGTCGGTGACGGCCGCCCCGGCGGCCCCGGCGGCCCCGGCGGGGCGGGCGGCACCGGCCCCGCGCTCGGCACCGGCGGCACGGCGGGCCCCGGCACCTCGCCCGGCCCCGGCGGGGCGGGCGGCGCCGGCGGGATCGGGACGGTGACGGCGGGCGAGGTGCTCTCCGGCTATCTGCACGCGCGGGCCGGGGACTTCCTGCGCGGGCTGCGGCTGTACGGCGAGAGCGGCGCCGACACGGCCGCCGCCGACGAGGCGGCCCGTACGCTGCGGGGCGCGGCGCGCCGCATCGGGGGCGCCCTCCACACGTACCGGCCGCTGCTCGACCCGGTGGCGGCCGACCAGCTCCGTACGGAACTGGGCTGGCTCTCCGGCACCCTCGCCCAGGAGCACGCCTGCACGGCCCGGCTGCACCGGCTGCTGGGCGCGCTGGCCCGGCTCTCGGGCGCGGTCCCGGTCCCGGGCTCGCGCACGGACTCCCCGGTCCCCGGCTCGCGCACGGGCTCCGGCACGGCGGGGCGGGGCCCCGGGCCGGCCGCCGCCCACCCCGGCTCCGGCGGCGTGGGCACCCTCACCCCGGGCACCCTCACGGTCGGCGCCTCCCGGGCGGGCGCGCTGCTGGAACGCCAGCTCACCCTGGCCCGGACCCGGGCCCACTCCTCCACCCTCCAGGCGCTGGGTTCGTCCCGGTTCCACGCGGTGGCGGACGCCGTGGCCGTACTCGCCTCCGAGGCGCCCCTGACCGGCCCGGCCGACGCCCCGGCGGGGGAGATCCTGCCGGGCCCCGGCGCGGTGACCGAGGCGCGCCTCCTGGACGCCGTGGCCGTACTCCCGCTGGGCCGCGCGTCCCGCCCGTACAACGCGGAGGCCCTCGTCTCCGGCCTGGCCACCGCCTCCGACGGGGAGTGCCAGGACGCCCCCTGGCACCAGGTACGGCGGCTGCTGCGGCTGCACCGCTACGCCCAGGAGGTCTGGTGCCCGGAGGGCTCCCCCGACCCGGCGCTGTACGCGGCGGGGCAGGCCCTGGACCGGCACCGGGACGCGGCGGAGGCGGCAGCGGCGGCGGCCAACGCGGCCCGTACGCCCAGGATCGCCCCGACGACGGCGTACGCGCTGGGGGTGCTCCACGCCGACCAGCGCCACGAGGTCGAGGCGGCCCGCTTCGCGTTCCAGCAGCTCTGGCAGAAAGCGACGTCCGCGCGATGACGGAGACGACACGCGCCGCGAAGAACACCGGCACCGTAAGGGCGGCGGGCTGCGTCCTGTGGCGCCGCGTCCCCTCCTCCCCCGAGGGCATCGAGATCTGCCTGGTCCACCGGCCCAAGTACGACGACTGGTCGCACCCGAAGGGCAAGCTCAAGCGCGGCGAGGAGACCCTGGCGGGCGCGGTGCGCGAGGTCCTGGAGGAGACGGGCCACCACTGCGCCCCCGGCGCCCGCCTGGACACCGTCCACTACCTGGCCCAGGGCCGCCCCAAGGAGGTCACCTACTGGGCGGCCGAGGCGACGGCGGGCGTCTTCGTCCCCAACCACGAGGTGGACCAGCTCCTCTGGCTCCCCCCGGCAGAGGCCCGCCCCCGCCTGACCCAGCCCCGCGACCGCGACCTGCTGGACGCCCTGCTGACAACCCGCAGAACCCCCTAGCGCACCCCTCGGCCCGTGCCGAAGAGTCGGCCCGTGCCGAAGAGTCAGCCCTTGCCGAAGAGCGCGGCGGGGAAGGCACCCGCCGCGACGAGAGCCTTGGTGAACCCGCCCGCGAGTTCGGTGAGCCGCGCGGTGCCGGCCGGCCCGAGGAGGTCGTACGGGGCGGCGTCGAGCCGGTCGGTCAGCGCCTCGGCCTCCTCCCGCAGGCCCGCCCCCGCCTCCGTCAGTCCCCCCGCCTCGTCCACGAGCCCACGCTCCCGCAACCGCCCCCGCGCAGCGCCCCACTCGTCCTCGGACCACCCACGGGTCCGCATGAACAGCTCCGCGGTAGGTGCCTTGCCGGTGGCGCTGTGCAGCACCAGCGCCTCGACACCGGAGAGCCCGGCGACCGCCAGGGCGGCGAGGTGACCGTCGCCCCGGTGCTCGCGCAGCAGGGTCGCGGCGTGCCAGAGGGCCAGGTGCGGTTCCTCCGGTACGGGGAGGCCGGCATGGGCGGCGTACAGCGGCCGGCCCTCCCGACCGCACCCCTCGGCGGCGCGCAGCGCCAGCCCGGCCGCCTCGGCCATCTCCGCGGAGCCGATGACCTCCTCCCCGAGCAGCCGCCGCAGCGTACGGTCGGCGCCGCGCAGCCGCGCCGCGAGCACCTGCTCCGGTGCGGCGAGGGCCCACGCTGCGGGTATGTACCGCCGTACGAGCTCATGGCTGAAGTTGTAGAACGTCGCCGTGACGGCCCCGGCCCCGACGGCCCCGAGCGGAGCCGCCCGCCCCGCGAGATAGGCCATGCCCCCCGGCTCAAGACCGACCGCCACGAACTCCTCCTCCGGCTCCGGCGCGAAGTACACCGCCGAGTGCAGGGGGTTGACGACGCCGTGACAGCGGCGTCCTGTGCTCGCCTCTGAGGAAGTCATGTAGTGGGCTCCGATATCAGTGAGTGATCGTGACTGCACGGCGAGAACGACCGGCCGCCCCGGCCACGTTCCGGCCCGGCCCGGCCCCGGCATCGCCCCCGCCCGAGGGACCTGTGCAGCATGCCAGTTCCCCCGGCCCGACCGGCGATCGTCGGCCGCGGTTCCGCCCCGCCGGACCACCGCCCTGCCCCTACGTCCGCCGTACCTCGAAGTGGAAGCAGCCGTACTCCACGGCCCGTACGTGCGCCACCCGCACCCTGTGGACCCCAGAGTCAGGTATAGCGTTCGCTATACTTCATCGGGTGGATGCCGAATGGGAGATCTTCCTCGTCGACGAGGTGCGTGAATGGATCGACGGCCTCGAAGGGCAAACGCACGCCAGAGTGGTCCAAGCGCTCGATGCGCTGGCAGAGGGCGGGCCGGGGCTGGGACGTCCGCTGGTGGACACCATTCACGGCTCCTCGATGGCGAACCTGAAAGAATTACGCCCCGGCACGGTGCGGATTCTGTTCGCCTTCGACCCATGGCGCTGCACCGTTCTCCTGGTGGCGGGGGACAAGGCGGGGCGGTGGAACGAGTGGTATCGGGAGGCTGTCCCGCTGGCCGAAGAGCGTTATGAGATCTACGTGAAGGAACGAGCCCAAGAGGAAGGAGAGCGGTCGTGAGCGGCTACACACGGTGGCAGGACATCCGCGCCGAGAATGTGGCCCGTGCCGGCGGCGAGGAGGCGGTACGGGAAGGCAAGAGTGAACTTCTCGCGGAAGTGACCGGGCGCCGCCTGGCGGAGCTGCGGCGGGCCCGTGGACTGACGCAGCAGGACTTGGCCGATCGTATGGGCGTCACCAAGGGGCGAGTGTCACAAATCGAGCGAGGCCACATCTCGGGGCAGGACGTTCTCGCGCGGTTCGCGATCGCACTCGGTGGACGCCTTCACCAGGCCATTTACTTTGACGACGGCGACATCGCCGCCATTGCCTGAGCCGGATCGCACCGCGTGACGGCACTGGAATGAACCGCCTGGTCGGCGCGGCGTCCGCGCACCCGCTCCGGCCGAGCTCCGGGCCCGGACCACTCCCCGTCCACCCGCACCCCCGATCGAGTCACCATGCCCAGCAGCGGCCCCCTCCCCGCACCGTCCCCCATGGCGTGCGGGAGGGGGCCTCCTCATGCCGCGGTCGGCCGCCGCCCACTGCCCCCCGCCCCCGGCCCCGCCCCGCCGCCACCCAGGTCTCAGGCCGGGTGCTCCAGCTCCCGCCTGGCCGCCCGGCACACCGTGCAGGCCGTCTCGTCCGCGCTCAGGGCCTGGAGATACGTCACCAGCGCCCGTCCAGTACCTTCAGCCCCTGCACGAGGTACTTGTCGGCCACGTCGTCGTAGTACACCGTCGCGGACTTGCCCTCAGGAGAGTTCGGATCCTTGCCGAGCATGCGCAGGGCGCTTCCGCATACCTCTGCGTCTGAAGGAGCCCCGGCACATAGGTGCCGGAGTGAACCCAGATGGTTTCGGCGGCTTCTTCCAGCGCGAACAACTGCATCGTGGCACTGGAGAAGACATCCCGGGACTCCGCGGTGTCCCACCAGGGTCGGCCGATGGACTGTCCGGCTTTGATGGTCGCCTTGACCTCAGCCTGCTTGAGTGCGTCCGTTCCGTAGACGCGGAACATCTTCCTGAGGATGTCTTCGTCAGGCCATCGCTTACCGGTCTCAATGTAACTGACCTTGTTCTGCGAACACTTGAGCTTGTTCGCAGCCGACTCCTGAGTCTTGAAGCCGGCCTGCATCCGCAGACGCCGCAGCTCGTCACCGAGTTCTCGAAGGATGGTTAGAGCGTTGACGTTGACGCTCGTCACTTCACTCCCTGGAGTCGGGACCCCATGCAGGTCCGCACCCTGCCGACCCTCACTGTCAGCGTAGCGCGACAGTACGTCACGCCGCCTCCCCCATGGAGTGAATCCACCCCCGGCCTTTGTGTACACACGTGAGTAAACACCAGACTGAATCGAGCACACTCCGCGCACGAATAAACGCGGCGTGCGACCGCTACTGCTCACCCACGAGGTGCCGTGACATGTACGTCGAACTCGACAGGCCGAGCCGCCCCGCCGCCGTACCGGCGTCGCCGGATTCTTCACCCGGCACACCGGCGACGAGCCGACGGTCCTGCTCACCCTCGGACAGAACCACCCCCAAAGCCTCGCCGCCTGGCGGCTGCCCGGCGGCGACGTATCAGAACGCGGAATTCCTGCACGAGGCGTACATCCGCGAGGTCACCGAGCCGGTCGGCTTGGCGCCCGCGTCGCCCGAGGAGATCCTTGTCGTGGACCACATCCCGAGCGGTGCGACCGAGGCGGAGGGCATCGATGTCGTCTTCAAGGGCGGCGAGATCACCCGCGACGCCCGCCCCCTCACCGCCGCCCGCCGCTCCGTGACCGTCGCCCGGTGGGCAACCCTCTGCGAGACCGCCTTCCTCTGTCACGCGAACGAGCGCGACCGGATCCACTCCGCCCACGAGGCGTGGATCACCGGCCGCACCGCCTACCTCATCTGCGGCGAACGCTTCAGCGCGCGCCCACCCTGATCCGCCCTGCCCCTACGGCCGCCGCACCTCGAAGTGGAAGCAGCCGTACTCCACGGCCCGTACGTGCGCCACCCGCACCCGGGGGTCCGTGAACGCCTCGTCGAGGGCCTGGTCGAGGGAGGTGTCCGGGGTCCCGGTCAGTTCGACCAGACGGCCGCCGACGATACGGCCCCGGGCGTCGTACCGCCGTACCGTACGGAGCGCCCCGGCGCGCAGGAACGGGTACCCGGCCGACGCCGCCGGGCCCGCGCACTCCGCGGCGTGCACGAAGACCGGGCCCGCCTCGTCGTACGCCCCCGGTTCGGCCCCGTGCTCCGCCGCCCAGCGGCGCAGCGGCGCGTACGAGACGAGGGCGATCCGCTCGCCCGGTTCCACCGCGCGCAGACAGCAGCGCAGCGGGCTGCCCACGGCGTCGACCGGGGCACCGGCCGGGTCGCCGGCCTCCCGCGCGGTGAACGGCCGCACGGGGCGCCCGGAGTCGTCGGCCGCGCGGAGCTCCCGGAGCGCGGCGGGGGCTATGGGCAGGGGTGTGTAGGAGACGAGAGAGGTCATGAACCGAGCGTCGTGCACCCCGCCCCGCCACGCTGGCGGAAATCGGACGTCACGCCTCCCGGAGGGCCCCGTACACACAGGTCACCCCGAACCCGCACCCCAGGGTGTCCGGCGAGGTTCACCTTCCGTTCACCCTCCTCCGTCGGCGGCTTCACCTGATCTGCCTAATTTCGGCCTTACACGGTGACGGTCAAGCACCGGCACCGGCCACCTCGACGCACGCCGCCGTACAACAGGTCTGATCGGCGGCTCCTGGAAGGAACACCCGAAAAAGTGAAGCTTCAGCGCAAGAACGGGCTGCGCGCCACCGCGCTCGGTGCCCTCGCCGTCTCCAGCGCCCTGGTTCTCACGGCGTGCGGCTCGGACAACAACAACGAGGGCGGCTCGGCCAGCAGCAGCGCCAAGGCCACCGCCGCCTCCAGCGAGGTCTGCAAGGACGCCAAGGGGCAGCTCCTCGCCTCCGGCTCCAGCGCGCAGAAGAACGCGATGGACCTCTGGGTCAAGAACTACATGGCGACCTGTTCGGGGGTGGAGGTCAACTACAAGTCCTCCTCGTCCGGTGAGGGCATCGTCGCGTTCAACCAGGGCACCGTCGGCTTCGCCGGCTCCGACTCGGCGCTCAAGCCCGAAGAGGTCGCCGACTCGAAGAAGATGTGCAAGGACGGCGGCCAGGGCATCAACCTGCCGATGGTCGGCGGCCCCATCGCCATCGGTTACCACCTGGAGGGCGTCGACAGCCTCGTCCTCGACGCGCCCACCCTCGCGAAGATCTTCGACAGCAAGATCAAGAACTGGGACGACGCGGCGATCAAGAAGCTGAACCCCGACGCGAAGCTCCCGAACAAGCCGATCCAGGCCTTCCACCGCTCCGAGGACTCCGGCACCACCCAGAACCTCGGCAAGTACCTGGGCGCCACCGCCGCTTCCGACTGGAAGTACGAGGCCGAGAAGAAGTGGCCGGCCCCCGGTGGCCAGGCCGCCTCCGGCTCCTCCGGTGTCGCCACGCAGGTCAAGCAGGTCGACGGCTCGATCGGTTACTTCGAGCTCTCGTACGCCACCTCGCAGAAGATCTCCACGGTCAAGATCGACACCGGCGCCAGCGCCCCGGTCGAGGCCACCCCGGAGAACGCCTCCAAGGCCATCGCCGCCGCCAAGATCAAGGGCACCGGCAAGGACCTGTCGCTCGGCCTCGACTACTCCACCAAGGCCGACGGCGCGTACCCGATCGTCCTGGTGACGTACGAGATCGTCTGCGACAAGGGCAACAAGCCCGAGACGCTGCCCACCGTGAAGTCCTTCCTCGACTACACCTCCAGCGAGGACGGCCAGAAGCTCCTCACCGAGGCCGGCTACGCGCCGATCCCGGCCGAGATCAACGCCAAGGTCCGCGAGACCGTCGCGTCGCTCTCCTAGTCACGACCGACCTTCCTGTACGGGCCTTCCTGTACGGGGGGTACGGGTCCACGGGTCTCCGATCCGGTCCCTGCCCCCCGTACAGGCCCCCGTGCAGGGGGGTCGTCCGTACGTTCCGACCCGTACGGCACGTTCCGACCCGTACGACACCACCCCGCCCCACCCGCTCCAACGGTGGCGGCATCCGGCCCGGCGCACCCCTCCGGGCCGTCGGCCGTCCATCCCCCCATCCGGTGCACCGCCGCCAGGGGAGCCACACCTCCCCCACACAGACCGGAAAGACATGGCTTCCACTACATCAGCAGACCCGACGGACCTCCCGCCGGCCGGTCCGGCCGGCTCCGCGTCCCGTTCCTCCACCGGCCGCATGGGCGACAGGATCTTCTCGGGCCTCTCCAAGGGCTCGGGCATCCTGCTGCTCGTGATCATGGCGTCGATCGCGGGGTTCCTCACCTACCGCGCCGCCATCGCCATCTCCGCGGACGAGGGCAACTTCTTCACCACCCTCGACTGGAACCCGTCCGGGAACCCCCCGGTCTTCGGGATCGCGGTCCTCCTCTTCGGCACGGTCGTCAGCTCGATCATCGCGATGGCCATCGCGGTTCCGATCGCTGTCGGCATCGCCCTCTTCATCTCGCACTACGCGCCCCGCAAGGTGGCCGCGCCCCTCGCGTACGTGATCGACCTGCTCGCCGCCGTGCCCAGCATCATCTACGGCATCTGGGGCGCCCTCGTCCTCGTGCCGTACCTCGGCGGCCTCAACGTCTGGCTCGACCAGTACTTCTCGTGGACGTACATCTTCGACCAGACGCAGCCCGGCGTCGCCCGGAACATGCTCACCGTCGGCATCCTGCTGGCGATCATGATCCTGCCGATCGTCACCAGCGTCAGCCGGGAGGTCTTCCTCCAGGTGCCGCGGATGAACGAGGAGGCCGCGCTCGCGCTCGGCGCCACCCGCTGGGAGGTCATCCGGCTCTCGGTGCTCCCCTTCGGGCGCTCCGGGGTCATCTCCGCCTCGATGCTCGGCCTGGGCCGCGCGCTCGGCGAGACGATGGCCGTCGCGACGGTCCTCTCCCCGAACTACCTGATCTCGCTCCATCTGCTCGACCCGGGCGGCGGCACGTTCGCCCAGAACATCGCGGCGAAGTTCGACGAGGCCAACGAGCTGGGGCGGGACGCCCTGATCGCCTCCGGCCTCGTCCTCTTCATCCTCACCCTGCTGGTGAACGGCGCGGCCCGACTGATCATCGCGCGCCGCAAGGAGTACTCGGGGGCCAACGCATGAGCCACGCAGCCGTACAGGACACGCCGACCCCCGTCCCGCCGCCCGGCGGACGCACCGGCTCCCTCAGCCAGCGCAGCCTCCCGCGCTGGGCCCCGGCCGGCTTCGCCGCCGCCGGCCTGCTGATCGGCGTCGCCGCCGGCGCCGGCGCGGGCCTGGACAGCAAGGTCCAGTGGGGTCTGATCGCCGGGATCTCCTTCCTGGTCATCTCGTACGTCGTGACGAGCGCCGTCGAGAACCAGCGCCAGGCCAAGGACCGCCTGGCCACCAGCATCGTCTGGGTCTGCTTCCTCCTCGCCGTCGTGCCGCTCTTCTCGCTCCTGTGGACGACGGTGCTGCGCGGCGTGAAGGTCCTCGACGTCAACTTCCTGACGCACTCCATGGCCGGCGTCCTCGGCTCCGACCCGCACGGCGGCGTCTACCACGCGCTGATCGGCACCCTGGAGCAGGTCGGCATCGCCACCGTCATAGCGACCCCGCTGGGCCTGCTGACCGCCGTCTACCTGGTGGAGTACGGCAAGGGCGCGCTCGCCCGCGCGGTGACGTTCTTCGTGGACGTCATGACGGGCATCCCGTCGATCGTCGCCGGTCTCTTCATCCTGTCGCTGATGCTGATGACCGACACCGCGCCGTCCGGTCTGATGGGCTCGCTCGCCCTGACGATCCTGATGCTCCCGGTCGTCGTCCGCTCCACCGAGGAGATGCTCAAGCTCGTCCCGAACGAGCTGCGCGAGGCCGCGCTCGCCCTCGGCGTACCGAAGTGGCGCATGATCCTGAAGGTGGTCCTGCCGACCGCGATCGGCGGTATCACCACCGGGGTGATGCTCGCCATCGCGCGTATCGCGGGCGAGACGGCCCCGATCATGCTGCTCGTCTTCGGCAGCCAGCTCATCAACAACAACCCGTTCGAAGGTGCCCAGTCCTCGCTCCCCTTCTACATTTACGAGCAGTACAAGCTCGGTGAAGTGGCCGCGATCGACCGTTCCTGGGCGGCAGCGCTGGTGCTGATCGCGTTCGTGATGATCCTCAACCTGGTGGCGCGCGGCATCGCCCGCTGGAAGGCCCCGAAGACCGGCCGCTGAGGCCCGAGACCCGGCTCCGCCGCCGCGGAGCCACGAAAGAAGCAGTGGTTGTCATGGCCAAGCGCATCGACGTCAGCGGACTCTCCGCCTTCTACGGCTCCCACCGAGCCATCGACGACATCTCGATGACCGTCGAGCCCCGCTCCGTCACGGCCTTCATCGGGCCGTCCGGCTGCGGCAAGTCCACCTTCCTCCGCACCCTGAACCGGATGCACGAGGTCACCCCGGGCGGCCGCGTCGAGGGCAAGGTGCTCCTGGACGACGAGAACCTGTACGGCACCAACGTCGACCCGGTCGCGGTACGCCGTACGGTCGGCATGGTCTTCCAGCGCCCCAACCCGTTCCCGACCATGTCGATCTTCGACAATGTCGCTGCGGGGCTCCGGCTCAACGGCATCGCCCGCAAGAGCGAGCTGTCGGACATCGTCGAGAAGTCCCTCAAGGGCGCCAACCTCTGGAACGAGGTCAAGGACCGCCTGAACAAGCCCGGTTCGGGCCTCTCCGGCGGCCAGCAGCAGCGCCTCTGCATCGCCCGCGCGATCGCGGTCGAGCCGGCGGTGCTGCTGATGGACGAGCCGTGCTCGGCGCTCGACCCGATCTCGACGCTCGCCATCGAGGACCTCATAGGGGAGCTGAAGGAGCGCTTCACGATCGTCATCGTGACGCACAACATGCAGCAGGCGGCGCGGGTCTCGGACCGTACGGCCTTCTTCAACCTGGCGGCCGTCGGCCAGCCCGGCAAGCTCATCGAGATCGACGAGACCGAGCGGATCTTCGCCAACCCGTCCGTGCAGGCGACGGAGGACTACATCTCCGGCCGCTTCGGATAGCCGGGCAGCCGGCCTCCGGTCCGGGCGCTTCGGCGGCCGGACCGGACGGCCGGACCGGCTGGGCGACACAGACGTCCTGCGGTGGTGCATGGCGGTGCCACACCGCAAGACGAAGGGCCCGCCCCCTCTCCCAGGGGGCGGGCCCTACCTACGTTCCCGGCGTACGGAGCCGGTCGGTACGGGTCCGGTCGTACGGAGCCGGTCGGTACGGGTCCGGTCGTACGCGCCGGATCGCCGGATCGCCGGATCAGCCGAAGGCCAGGTTGACCAGCCAGAAGCTCACCGCCGCCACCAGCGCCGCCGCCGGCATGGTGATGAACCAGCCCAGGATGATGTTCTTGGCGACGCCCCAGCGGACCGCGTTCACCCGCTTCGTCGCCCCGACCCCCATGATCGCCGAGGTGATCACATGCGTCGTCGAGATCGGCGCGTGGAAGAGGAACGCCGAGCCGAACATGATCGACGCCCCGGTCGTCTCGGCCGCGAAGCCCTGCGGCGGGTCCAGCTCGATGATCTTCCGGCCGAGCGTCCGCATGATGCGCCAGCCGCCCGCGTACGTACCGAGCGAGAGCATCACAGCGCAGACGATCTTCACCCAGACCGGGATCGCGTCCCCGGAGTCCTCGACATCGGCGATGACCAGCGCCATCACCACGATGCCCATCGTCTTCTGCGCGTCCTGGAGCCCGTGTCCGAGCGCCATGCCCGCCGCCGAGACGGTCTGGGCTATCCGGAAGCCGCGCTTCGCCTTGTGCGGATTGGCCCGGCGGAAGAGCCACATGATCCCGACCATCACCAGATAGCCCACGATCAGGCCGATCACCGGCGAGAGGAACATCGGGATGACGATCTTGTCCAGGACCCCGGACCAGATGACCTCCGTACCGCCGGCGAGCGCCGCGCCCACCATGCCGCCGAAGAGCGCGTGCGAGGAGGAGGACGGCAGGCCGTAGTACCAGGTGACCATGTTCCAGACGACCGCCCCGACCAGCGCGGCGAAGAGGATGCCCATCCCGCGCCCGCCGTGCGGGGTGGCGATCAGCCCCTCGCTGACGGTCTTGGCCACGCCCTGCCCCAGGAAGGCGCCCGCCATGTTCATGACGGCGGCCATCGCGAGGGCGGCCCGGGGCGTCAGCGCCCGGGTGGAGACGGAGGTCGCGATCGCATTGGCGGAATCGTGGAATCCGTTGGTGTACGTGAAGCCGAGCGCGACTCCGATGGTCACGATCAGCGCGAAGGTGTCCACGTGGTTCAGGACTCCTTGACCGCGATGGTCTCCACCGTGTTCGCGACGTGCTCGAACGCGTCGGCGGCCTCTTCGAGCACGTCGACGATCTGCTTGAGCTTCAGCACCTCCATCGCGTCGTACTTGCCGTTGAAGAGGTGGGCCAGCAGCTTCCGGTGGATCTGGTCGGCCTGGTTCTCCAGCCGGTTGACCTCGATCCAGTACTCGGTGAGGTTGTTCATCGTGCGCAGGTGGGGCATGGCCTCGGCGGTCAGCTCGGCGGCGCGCGCCAGCACCTCGATCTGCTGCTCGACGCCCTTGGGCAGCTCTTCGATGTTGTAGAGGACGACCAGGTCGACGGCCTCCTCCATGTAATCCATGATGTCGTCGAGCTGGGACGCCAGGCTGTAGATGTCCTCGCGGTCGAACGGTGTGATGAAGGAGGAGTTGAGCTGATGGAAGATCGCGTGGGTGGCGTCGTCGCCCGCGTGCTCCGCTGCCCTCATCCGCTCCGCGATCTCGGCCCGGGCGGAGGAGTCCGCGCCGAGCAGTTCCATCAGGAGTTTCGAGCCCGTGACGATGTTGTCCGCGGACGCGGCGAACATGTCGTAAAAGCTCGTCTCCCTGGGGGTCAGACGAAATCGCACGTGGGGTCCTCGGGTACATCGATGCGGTCAGGGTGATGCTGGTGCCGACACTAGGCGCACCATCCGGCCACAAATAACCGGCACCCCAGTGTCACTCATGGGTCAAGGAGATGAGCACAGGGCCCTGCCCCAAGGCTCACAGACGGGTACCATATACCCACGAGGGGTATATCTCTCTTTTCGGGCACCGCACCCGGAACGTGCGGAACACCAGCGGAACACCAGCGGGAGGACGCGATGACGACCACAGAGGCGGCCGGCGCGGCGACGGGCGGCGCGCCCTCCGTGACCGGAGCGGCGGCAGGGGACACCGGGGGCACGGCGGCCCCGGCGACCGAAACCGGCCATCGGCCGACGGACCACCAGCCGGCCGGCCACGAGCGGGGGGTGCACGGCTACCACCACCAGAAGGCCGAGCACCTGAAACGGCTCCGCCGGATCGAGGGCCAGATCCGCGGGCTCCAGCGGCTGGTGGACGAGGACGTCTACTGCATCGACATACTCACCCAGGTCTCCGCCTCGACCAAGGCGCTCCAGTCCTTCGCGCTCCAGCTCCTGGAGGAGCATCTGCGGCACTGTGTCGCGGACGCCGCGGTCAAGGGCGGCGACGAGATCGACGCGAAGGTCGAGGAGGCCACGAAGGCGATCGCCCGCCTCCTCCGCACCTGAGCCGGCTCACTCGCCGGGCGTCTCGCGCCGGCGCGCGCCCCGGGACGACTGCGGGTGGCGCGCCGCCGTGCACCCCTCGCCCCGGACCGGCCGCGCCTCGTCCCGTACGGTACGGACCTCGTCCCGTACGCCCAGGACCTCACCCCGCGGCTCGCCCCGCCCGTCGCCTCGTACGTCTCGCCGTACGTCGTTCCGTACGTCGTTCCGTCCGTCTCCCCGCCCGTCGCCCCGTACGTCCAGGACCTCGTCGATACGGTCCGGGCTGAGCCGCTCCCCGTCCGTCGCGGACGCCGCGATCATCAGCTCGCCGCACCACTCGATCTCGGCGAGAGCCACATGGTCGTGCACGGGCGGCGTACGCACCAGAGCCACGTGCCCTCACCTCTTCCTGCCGGTCCGTCCGGTCCCGCCGGTCTCGGCTTCCTAGCGTAGGGAGGGTGATACACACCGCGCATGGCACGTCCGGACCATTTCCCGCTTGGTCCTCGGTGGTTTACGGCTTGATCTCGCCGGTGAAGATGGAGTCCTCCGGCGGCAGCGTCACCGTGACCCGCGCCCCGAACCCGGAGAGCAGCGTCGTCGAGGCGACCTCCACCAGACCCCCCTGGTTCCGGTAGCTGAAACGGTGGCTGACCTTGCGCAGCCTGCCGTCCTCGTCCAGATACGCGTCGAACGGCACCACGTCCGCGCCGAACCCTTTCACCGCCGCGCCCAGCGCCCCGCGCACCTCCGCCGACGCCGTCTTCGCGGCCCGGCCCAGCTCGGTGACCCCCCGGTAGTGGAAGACCCGTACCCCCGCCAGCTCCCGCTCGCCGACGAGGACCACATCCCGGGCGGCGCGCAGCAGTTCGGCGGCGGTGAGCGGGTCCGTCACCCCGTTGGTGACCAGATTCCCGTCCTCCAGCGTGGTCGCGTCCACCCGGACCCACTTGTCGGCGGGCACCCCCGCGCCCCGGTTCTTCATGTAGAGGACGCCCGGCGAGAGGAGTTCGGTGATCGGCCGGTGCTCGTCCGCGCCCGCCGGGTCCTTCGGCAGCAGGACCTGGAGCCGCCCCATGGCGCGGCCGAAGTCGTACTCCCCCTCGCCCCGGATGGTCACCCGGGTCCCGCCCGCCGCCATCTGCATCGACGTACGGGCCCGCGCGCCGCCCGCGTCCCGCAGCACATCGGCGGCCCGCCGGACCACCCCCGGGTCGCCGGCCGGACGGTCGTCCGCCGCCGCGCCGCCCGGCGCGGAACACCCGCCGCCGGCGACCACCCCCGCCACGGCGAGCGCGGCGAACGCCGCCCCTCTGTGTCCCTGCTGCCGCACCGCCATCGCCCGCCAACCCCCATCGCATGACCGCCGGCCGTCCGAGGCCCGCCCGCTCCGGATAACGACGCCCGCCGTTCCCCGTCACGCCACGCCCGGTGCCGCGCCGACCGACTCACCGGTACGGTGGAGAAGTGAGCGAGCACGACGTCTCCGAACCCCCCACCGCCACCTCGCCGATACCCGCGTCACCCGCGCCGGCCCCCGGCTCTCCCGGCTCGCCCGGCTCTCCCGGCTCGCCCGGCTCTCCCGGCTCGCCCGGCTCTCCCGGCTCGCCGGGCCCCGTGGCGCATACGACCTCGACCGTCGAACGCGGCTCCTTCTGCCTGGCCCGCTGCGCCTGCGGATGGAAGGGCCCGGCGCGCAGGGCCCGCGACCTGGCCCGCGCCGACGCCGCCGCCCATGTCACGGCCGCGCCCCCCGCCGAACCCCCCGGCTGAACCTCTCCCGACCGGGCCCCGCCCCCCGCGGACCGGGCCGCGCGCCGCCCCGCCGCGCGCCGCCCCCCGTACGCCGCCCCGCCCCGTCGCGCGCCGCCATGGAACCCGCCACCCCACGCGGACCGTCCCGTACACCGGGATGTCGCTACGGGGAGGGCGTACATGGAACGGCGCACACTGCTCACCGCCGCCGCCGGAGCGGCGGCCACCGCCACGCTCACGGCCTGTTCCGGAGCGGGGAACGGGGCGGACCCGGGAAGCGGAGCGGACCGTACGGCAGGAGCGGCGGGCCCGCCCACCGGCCCGGCCCCGGCCCGCACCACCGCCGCCACGGGCGCCCCCTCCTCCGCCCCCTCCGCCCCCGACTGGACCGCCCTCGCGCGCACCCTGGACGGCGAGCTCATACGGCCCGGGGACGCCGCGTACGCCACCGCCCGCCAGCTCTACAACACCCGGTACGACCACCTGAGGCCCGCCGCCCTCGCCTATGTCGCGGGCGAGGACGACATCACGGAGTGCCTCGCCTTCGCACGGGCGCACGCCACCCCGGTCGCGATCCGGGGCGGCGGCCACTCGTACGCGGGGTGGTCCAGCGGCGACGGCCGGCTCGTGATCGACGTCTCGAAGCTCGCCTCGGTCTCGTACGGCGCCCAGGAGGCCAGGGTCGGCGCGGGCGCCCGGCTCTCCGACGTCTACCGGACGCTCGCCGCCCACGGCCGTACCGTCCCGGCCGGCTCGTGCCCCACGGTCGGCGTCGCGGGGCTCACCCTCGGCGGCGGCCACGGGGTCACCTCCCGCGCCTACGGGCTCACCTGCGACAACCTCCTCTCCGCGACCGTCGTCACGGCCGACGGCAGGCGGCTCACCACCGACGCGCGGCGGAACACCGACCTCTTCTGGGCACTACGCGGCGCCGGGAACGGCACCTTCGGCGTCGTCACCGAACTGCGCTTCCGCACCCACCCGGCGCCCACCGTCGCCGTCGCGCGGGCGAGCTGGCCCTGGTCGAAGGCGGAGACCGTACTCGCCGCCTGGCAGGAGTGGGGGCCCGGACAGCCGGACGAGATCTGGTCGGCGCTGCACTTCTCGGCCGACCCGGGCGGCAGTACGCCCCAGGTCTCCCTCTCGGTCCTCTCCCTGGGCACCGAGTCCGGTCTCAGGAACGCGGTCGACCGGCTCGCCGACGGCCCCGGCGGCCCCGGCCCGGCGCGCTCCGTCTCGGTACGGAGCCGCGGCTACCACGAGGCGATGCTCGGCTACGCGGGCTGCTCGGGCCTCACCCCGGAACAGTGCCGGCTGCCCGGGACGACCCCGGGCCGTTCCCCCGAGGGCGCGCTCGGGCGGGAGACATACGCGGCGGCCTCCGACTTCTTCGACCGCTCCCTCCCGGCCCCGGGGCGGCGCGCGCTGCTCTCGGCGGTCGAGGCGTTCACGCGGCTGCCCGCCTCGGGCGGGGGCGCCGGTTCGATCGCGCTCACCGCGCTCGGCGGGGCGGTCAACCGGGTCGACCCGGCGGCGACGGCCTTCGTCCACCGGCGCTCGCGGATGCTGGCGCAGTACCTCGGCGCCTGGCGCCCGGCGGGGGCCGGGGGTGCGGGCAGCCCGGGCGCGGAGCAGCGGAAGTGGCTGAAAACCACTCATGCCGCGATGCGCCGGTACGCCTCGGGCGCGGCCTACCAGAACTACGCCGACCCGACCCTGGCCGACTGGCGCTCGGCGTACTACGGGACCGGGGCGGAGCGGCTGACCCGGCTGAAGCGCCGGTACGACCCGGACCGCCTCTTCGACTTCCCGCAGGCGCTCTAGCGCTCCAGCCGTGTAGCGACCCGGCGCTGTAGTGACCCGGCGCTGGAGCGCTTTAGCGCTCCGGGCCCCGTCCGGCACGCGCGGCGCGCCCACGGGGGCAGGAGCGTAGACCGTACGGCCCACCGAGGTGGCCGGACCGTCCGCGCGGCGCTGACCTGGTAGCAGCACCCCGCACCGCCAGGCCACCGACCGCAAGGGCGTACTCATGCACCGCCTCGGAAACCGCTCAGGAACCGGACTCCGGATAGCCGTCCCCATCACCGCAGCGACCCTGCTCCTCCTCGCCCCGGGCGCCGCCCCGGCCCCCGCGGCGGACCGGCCGACCGACCCGGGCGGGGCGGCGCCGTACTACGACTGGAACAACTGGCTGAACCGCCCCTGGGGCCAGCAGGCGCCCGGCATCCGCCTGGTCCCCCAGAAGCCCGCCCCGGCCCCCACCCCGAAGCCGACGGTCTCGGAGACCATCTCGGCCACATCGAGGGCCCGCCCGACAACGCCCCCGCCACCCCCGCCGTCCCCCCGCCCCTCCGCCGAACCGACCGCGAAGCCGACCACCAAACGCACCGCCAAACCCACCGCCAAACCCTCCCCCCGGCGCACGACCAGGCCCCCGGTCACCCGGCCCACGGCGCCCCGGACCCCCGGACCGACCCTCAGGCCGCACCTCACCCCGACCACCGGACCGCGCCTCACCCCGAAGCCCAAGCCCCTGCCCGCCTCCGCCACCACCGCCACCACCGCCTCCGTGGGCGCCCTGCGGGTCACCCCGTCCGGCGCGGCGCGCGGCGGGGCCGACCACCCGGCGGCAGCGGCGGCGGCCCGCTCCGGCACGGCCACCACCAAGGCGTCCGAACTCGCCCTCGCCATCGGCGCCACCGCCGCGGCCTCCGCGGGCACGGTGCTGCTCGTACGCCGCTTCCAGCGCCGCGAGTCGGGCGGCGAGCCCTGACCGGACGGCGGGGCCGGGAAACGCCGCACACGCCCCTCCCGGCCCCTCCCCCGGCCCCTCCCTCCGCGCAGGCCCCCGCACCCCCCGCCCCGTCCTCGGGGCGCGCGATACGGGCCCTGTTCGCCCTCGCCGCGCTGGGCGCGATCGGCGCCGTACTCCTGCGTCTGACGGCCCCGCAGCCGCCGCCCCCGCCGCAGGCCGTCCGGGAGCCCCGGGTCGTCCGGGTCGCCGACCCGCACTCCGCGCCCGTACGGCTCCGGATACCGGCGCTCGGGGTCTCCGCCGCCGTCCAGCCGCTCGCGCTCGGCCCCGGCGGGGCGCTGGACGCGCCGGGGTTCCGGAACGCGATGAAGGTCGGCTGGTACGCAGCGGGCCCCCGCCCCGGCGAGCCGGGCCCCGCGATCCTGGTCGGCCACCGGGACGCCCCGGCCAACCCGGGGAGCGCCCCGGTCCGCAACGGCCGGGACGACATCAAGAACGCCGTCTTCGCCAAGCTGGGGCGGCTGCACGGGGGCGAGACCGTCGAGACGGAGTCGGGGGACGGCACGCGGCGGCGGTTCCGGGTGACGGCGGTGGACACGTACCCGACGAGCGCCTTCCCCACCGAGCGGGTCTACGGCCCGGTGCCGGACCCGCAGCTCCGGCTGATCACCTGCGGCGGGGTCATCGACGCGAACGGCCACTGGGACGCGAACGTGGTCGTCAGCGCGACAGCGACCCCTTAAGCCCCCTCAGGCGGCCAGGTTGTTGTCGTCCGGACGGGGCTCAGGGAGCGAGCCGAGAGGCCGCGTACCGCCGACCGCACCGCCGCCGCCGCCGTCACCCTCATCCGCACCGGCCGCACCGGCGTCCCCCGCCACACCCCCGCTCCCGTGGCCGTCACCGCCCGCCGCGCGGTCGGCCGCGCGGGCGCGCCGGGACCGTACGAGCAGGCCGAACCGGGCGGAGCCGGCGACCGCCGAGAGCAGCGGGGTGAGCAGGGCGAGCGCGAGCGGGGTGAGGAGCAGCGCGACGGCCGTACCGAGGGCGAAGCCGCCGATCACGTCGGTCGGGTAGTGAACGCCCAGGTAGACGCGGGAGAAGCCGCCGAGGAGGGCGAGCCCGATGGCGAGGAGCCCGAACTTCCGGTGGGCGATGAAGAGACCGACGGCGACGGCCATCGCGAGGGTGGCGTGGTCGCTGACGAAGGAGTAGTCGGTCTTGCCGGGGAGGAGGACGTCGAGGTCCTTGTGGTCGACGAAGGGGCGGGGGCGTTCGACGAAGCCGCGGATCGGGATGTTGACGAGCAGCGCGATCCCGGCGGCGAGCGGCGCCCAGACCACCCCGGCGACCCCGGCCACCGCGTCCCCGGCGGAGGCGGAGCCGCGCCCGCGCAGGCTCCACCAGGCGCAGAGCACGAGGAGGACGAGCGCCAGGGGGATCCCGTACTCGCCGGTGAACGCCATGGCGCGGTCGAACCAGGACGGGGCGTCCTTGGCCAGCCCGTTGATGTCGTAGAGCAGGCCGACATCGGGGTTCGCCCCGTCCAGTACGAGTCCAGCCATCTGCCGCGGCCCCTTGCCTCTTGCCTCTGTCAGCCCACTGCTGTCAGCCCACCGCGGCCCGCGCCTCTCCGCGCGCGCCGCTCCCGCCAACCCCCGTGGTCGGTACGGAACCTGCCGTACAACTCGCGTGTACAACTCTCGCCCCTGGAACGGCCCCCGTCGCGCCCCCGTTCCTGCCGCTACCGAACGATCACCATGACGTTATCGAAGAGTGACACATAGTCGCAGTTCAGCAGGGTTACGGGCCGGACAGTTCCGGCCAGGACAGCACCGGAAACACCCTCCCGAGCCCCCGCTCCCGCCGCTAGGAAGCGCCGGCGGCCTCGACGTTGGGCAGCGATTTCGCGCCGTCCTCGGTGACTCTGGTCGCCCCGAAGTAGTCCGGGGTGTCGATCTTGTCGAACCGGATCACGGCACCGGTGTACGGCGCGTTGATCATGTAACCGCCCCCCACATAGATCCCGACGTGTCTGATGGCGCGCGAGTCGGTGAGATCGTCCGAGAAGAAGACGAGGTCCCCGGGCAGCAGTTCCTGGCGCGAGGGGTGCTTGCCCGCGTTGTACTGGTCGTTGGCGACCCGGGGCAACTCGATCCCCACGGTCCGGTACGCGGCCTGGGTGAGCCCCGAGCAGTCGAAGCGCCCGCCCTGGTCGGCCGTTCCGTTGCCGCCCCAGAGGTACGGCGTGCCGAGCTTCTGCTGGGCGAAGTAGATGGCCGCTGCGGCCTGCTTCGAGGGCTCCACGCGCCCGATGGGGCGGGCGAAGCTCTGCTCCAGGGTGCGGATGTTCTTGACGTAGTTCTGGGTCTCCGCGTACGGCGGGACGCCCTGGTACTTGATGACGGCGTACGCCCCGGCGTTGTACGCGGCCAGCATGTTGCTGGTCTGGTCGCCGGGCACGTCCTTGACGTACTTCGCGAGTTCGCAGTCGTACGAGGCGGCGGAGGGGATCGCGTCGGCCGGGTCCCAGATGTCCCGGACACCGTCCTTGTTCCCGTCGATCCCGTGGGCCTCCCAGGTACCGGGGATGAACTGCGCGATGCCCTTGGCGTTGGCCGGGGACTCCGCGTTCGGGTTCCACCCGCTCTCCTGGTACAACTGCGCGGCGAGGATGGCCGGGTTGATCGCGGGACAGAGGTTGCCCCAGGTCGTGACGAGGTTCTGGTACGCGGCGGGCACGGCACCCTTGGCCAGCCCGACGGCCCCGCCGGCCCCGGCCGTGCCCCCGAGGAGCCCGGCGGCGGCGGAGTAGGTGCCCACGACGAGCAGGGCGACGAAGGCCAGGGAGAGCCCGCCCGCGCCTGCCACGACCAGCCACGCCTTACGCACCGTCACCCACCCTCCGCCTCAGGCCGTATCAGGGCCGCCGCCGACTCGCCAGTGTAGGCGGGAGGCCCCGGATTCAGGGGGCATCAGGGGGTGCACTTCGAGTTCACGAGAACACAGGGGGCGCACACCCGGAGGACTCCGCGCGAGGGAGGGAGCGGGGGAGGCGCGGGGGACGCGCGAGGGAAAGACCGAGGGAAGGAGCGAGGGAAGGCGTGAGAGAAGGAGTGAGAGAAGGAGTGAGGGAGACCATAAAGGTGTAACAACGACAGTCATTGCCCGGAGTCACGCCTCGTGATACACAGAGTAACCATACGCGTACCCGCATCCACCGATCCGTGGCAGGTCAGCGCCCCGGGTCGGTCATCTGTGCGGGGATCGGGTAAAGAGAGCAGCCAAGCGGCGTACGTGGCCGGTTCCATCAGCGAAGATAGAGCGTGACCCGTGCCATGGGGTACGGGCGTGAATGACCCAACAGGGGCGGTGAGTTACATGTACCTGGCGGCCGAAAAGGGCGACATCACCACCATCATCGGTGGCATCGCGCCCAACTGGGGGCCCTTCGGGACACTGGGGAACGAGGCCCGCGTCATGATCGAGGTCGTGATGGCCGTGGCCATCCTTCTCTGCCTCGGTATCGCCATCTGGGGCGCGGCGAAGCAACGCATCGGGGCGACGGCGCTCCGGGACACCTTCAGCGCCGAGCAGGGCAAGGGCCTGATCGTCGCCGGGCTGACCGGCGTCTTCATCATCGGCTCGCTGGGCACACTCTTCACGATCGTGTACGGCATGGCCGTCTAGCACCCCCGACGCCCCCTCCTCCCCCTCCCCCTTGCCCGTCCCTCAACCCCACCTGTCCGTCGCATCCACCCGTCGAGGTTGCGTCACCCTGATGTCGAGTCACCACACCGCGCCCGCGCGGGAACCAGCACGGCTACCGTCGTACTACGCGGAATCGCACACGGCTGAGGGAGCGCACCCGGCATGAGCTTCGGCGACGAGCACGGCTACGGAGGCGACTCCGGCCGCAAGGGCGACGGCTTCGGCGGCACGGGCCAGACCCGTACCCGGCTGCCGGAGGCCAGAGGCACCGACCCGTACGGCGACGGCCAGCGCCGCCCGCCGCGTGCCTCGCGCTCCCTCGTCACCGTGGTGGGCGTGGTCGTCCTGCTCATCGCCGCCATCGCGTTCGTGAACCGGGGCGGCGGCGACCAGTCCGGCGGCGACGGTACGAAGGGCACGGCGGGCCCGGGCGCCGACCCGACGGCGGCGACCGGCGTGAAGCCGGTGACGGGCAGGAACGGCACCATCCCGACCGGCTTCGCCAAGAACGAACAGGGCGCGGCCAGCGCGGCGGCGAACTACGCGGTCGTACTCGGCTCGGACGGCATGTTCCAGCGGTCCACCCGGCACACCATCGTCGACACCCTCTACACCCCCGAGGCCGCCGCCCGCCTGAAGCCCCCCCAGGACAAGGCGTACTCCCCCGAATTCCTCCAGAAACTAGGCCTGGACGCCAACGGCACCCCACCCCAGGGCAGCGACTTCATCTCCCGGACGATCCCGGTCGGCACAAAGGTGGAGAGCCTGTCGGGGGAGACGGCGAAGGTGTCGGTCTGGTACACGGGGCTGATCGGGATGTCGGGGCCCGACTCGACGGATCCGGTACGGACGACCTGGCAGACGGGCACCTTCGAACTGAAGTGGCTCGATGACGACTGGAAGATCGTCTCGGAGTCGCAGAAGGACGGCCCGGCGCCGGTCCCCGGCGATGTCGCGGCCTCCACGGCCGACGAGATGAGCAAGGCTGTCGAGCAGTACGGAGGCTTCACCTATGCCAGGTAGCTCCCCGCTCGCCCGGGCCGGCGACGGCCCGACGGGCGCCCCGGCCCACGGTCGCTCACCCGCCCCCCGGGGCGGTGCCCCCGCAGCCGCTCAGGTCCGTCCGGGCACAGGGGTCCCCCGGATCCACGACCGCGCCCCGGTCGCCCCCGCCCGCCACCGGCCGGCAGCCGGCCGACCGACCGCCGACGGGTGGACAGCCAACCGGTCGACAGCCGACCGGTCCAACGCCACCCGGGCCCGCGACGGCGCGCCGCGCCGCGTCCGCTCCGTCGCCACCGTCCTGGCGGGCCTCCAGGCCACGCTCCTGCTCTTCGCCGCCCGTGCCGTGGCGGAGCCGACCCCGTCCCCCACCCCCTCCGGCTCGTCGGGCGACGACAAGGTCGACTGCTCGGCGCTGACCGGGCTCTCCAAGCAGTACTGCGAGAACGGCGACTCCGACTCCCCGGGGCTCGGCGGCACCCCCAGCGTCACCGACGCCCTCGACCCCCTAGCCTCCCTCGCCCGCGGCTGCGGTGACGCCGCCGCGTGGATCGTGGGGAAGCTCAGCGCGGCCGTCAAGGAGACGGCCAACGTCGACTTCACCAACGCCGCCTTCCTCCGCCAGTACGCCATCGTCTTCGCCGCCTCCACCATCCTCACCCTCGTCCTCTGGCTCCTCGCCGTCGCCAAGCGCGCCATCCGCGGCGTCCCGCTCACCACCGCGCTCTCCGAGGCCATCGGCTTCCTCTGGCTGACCGTCCTCGCCTCCGCCTTCACCCCGCTCGTCCTCTACACCGTCGTCTCCGCGACCGACGGCGTCACCGAGGTCATCTCCTCCTCCAGCGGCGGCCAGACCGACGTCTTCTTCGGCGGCTTCTCCGAAGCCCTCAAGAAGGGCGACGGCATGGGCGGCGGCCCGATCATGCTGATCGTCGTCTCGCTCGTGTCGATCCTCGCCGCCGGAGTCCTCTGGCTCGAACTGGTCATCAGGGCCGCGCTCCTCTACGTCGGCGCGCTCCTCGGCACCGTCGTCTACGCCGGCCTCGTCGACAAGAACATGTGGGGCCACGTCCGCCGCTGGGCCGGGATCATGATCGCCGTGATCATGGTCAAACCGGTGATCGTGATCGTCCTCGCGCTGGCCGGCGCGCTCGCCGCCGACAGCGGCCCCGACGCGCTCTCCGCCGTCGTCTCCGGCCTCGCCATCATCATCCTCGCGATCTTCGCCTCGGCGATGATCTACCGCTTCGTGCCCGGCTTCGGCGACGAGATCGCCGCCGCCCGCACCAACCGCAAGCAGGCCACCGACGGTTCCCAGGCCGCCGCCCTCATCAGCTCCCCCGCCGCCCTCGTCTCCCAGGGCATCAAGACCCACAGCGGGCGCGGCGGCCAGGGCGACGGCGCGAGCGGCGGCGGGGGCGCCCGCCCCGCCAACCCGGTCTCCGGCGGCGTCGCCGCCCACAGCTCCCGGGGCAGCTCCGGCGGCTCCTCAGGCGGCGGAGGCGGCGGAATCAGCGCCCCCCTCCCCACCGTCACGCCCCCACCCCGCTCCAGCAGCCCCACCAGCTCCACCCCGCACAGCGCCCGCGGCTCCCGCTCCACCGGTAACGGCAACAACAGCACAGGAGGTGGAGGGCGTTGACCACCCATGCCCAGCCCATCGCGCCCCGCCGTACGTATCTCATCGGCCGCGCCAGGCCCAACGCCATCGTCGGCAAGAACCGGGAGACCGGCGAGATCGCCCTGATCGTCGCCGGCGGCTTCCTCGGCATGATGTGCGGCCTCCTGGTGCCCTCCCTCCCCGTGCGCATCGTGACGCTCGCGGGCTTCCCGCTGCTCGCCCTCGCCGCCGTCTACGTGCCGTACAAGCAGCGCACCTTCTACAAGTGGTTCGAGATCAACCGCAGCTACAAGCGGACCCTGCGCAGCGGCACCGTCTACCGCTCCGCCGCCATGGAGGCCGGCACCCGCGCCGACGGCCGCGAGGTCGAGGTCGGCCCGCCCCCCGGCATCGGCCGGATCAACTGGCTGGCCGCCCCCTTCGGCCCCGACGAGATCGCCGTCCTCCTCCACGCCGACCGCCGCACCGTCACCGCCGCCATCGAGATCGAGGGCCCCGGCGTCGGCCTGCGCGACAGCGAGGACCAGGAGGCCCTGGTCGACCGCTTCGGCACCCTCCTCAAGCACGTGGCCAACGGCGACGGCTTCGTCACCCGCCTCCAGATGCTCGCCCGCACGCTCCCCGCCGACCCCGACGCGCACGAGAAGGACGTCGCCCAGCGCGGCGACGCCAAGTCCCCCGGCTGGCTCCAGGACTCGTACGACCAGCTCCAGTCGATGGTCTCCACCTCCAGCGAGCAGCACCGCGCGTACCTCGTCGCCTGCATGCACTACACCCGCGAACTCGCCGCCGAGGGCCAGGCCATGGCCCGCGCCGCCCGCCAGGCCGCCGGTACGAAGCGGCTCGACCGGGACGCGGGCCTCGCCGTCGTCATGGCCCGCGAGCTCACCGACATCTGCGCCCGGCTCGCCGAGGCCGACATCCGGGTACGGCAGCCCCTCGGCCAGGCCCGGCTCGCCTCCCTGGTGCACTCGATGTACGACCCGGACCACCCGATCGACCACATCCAGGCCATGACGAAACGAAACGCCTGGCCCGCCGAGCTGGACGCCATGGAGCCGACATACCTCCAGGCCAAGACGCGCGAGTCGGCCACCCGGGAACCCTGGTGCCACTCCACCGCCTGGGTCAAGGAGTGGCCCATGACCCCGGTCGGCGTCAACTTCCTGGCGCCGCTGCTCGTCCACACCCCGGACGTCATCCGGACCGTCTCGGTCGCCATGGACCTCGAACCGACCGAGATCGCCATCGAGCGGATGCTGACGGAGAAGACGAACGACGACGCGGAGGCGAGCCGCGCCGCCAAGATGAACCGCACGGTCGACCCCCGCGACATCGCCGCGCACGGCCGGCTGGACCAGCGGGGTGAAGATCTCGCCAGCGGTGCTGCGGGGGTCAACCTCGTCGGGTACATCACGGTGTCGTCCCGCACCCCCGAGGCCCTGGCCAGGGACAAGCGGACGATCAGAGCCTCGGCCGGCAAGTCGTACCTGAAACTGGAGTGGTGCGACCGGGAGCACCACCGGGCCTTTGTGAACACCCTGCCGTTCGCCACCGGCATCCGCCGCTGACCCGCCCGGCCCCCGCCCCCTCCGCCACCACCGCCGCAACCGTCACCACCGCCGTAGCAGTCATAGCCGTCGTAGCCGCCGTTACCGCCGCAACCGAAGAGTCGAAAGGGGCCTGTGGTGCGAGATCCGCTGACCATCCTCACGGAAGCCTTCACCAGCTTCCTCTTCGGGAAGGTGGAGACGACCCGGCTGCCCGTCCGCACGTCGACCGGGCAGGCCCAGGCGGTCTACCTGCCCACCGCCGCCCCCGGCCTCGGCGACTCCGGTGTGATCATCGGCCGGGAGGTCTACAGCGGCAAGGGCTACATCTACGACCCCTTCCAGCTCTACGGTCAGCAGCTCCCCGCCCCGCACTGGCTGGTCCTCGGCGAGTCCGGCAACGGCAAGTCGGCGCTGGAGAAGACGTACGTCCTGCGCCAGCTCCGCTTCCGCGACCGGCAGGTCGTCGTCCTCGACGCCCAGGGCGAGGACGGCGCGGGCGAGTGGAACCTCATCGCCCAGGAGCTGGGGATAACCCCCATCCGGCTGGACGCGATGGCGGCGCTGGACGACGGGATCCGCCTCAACCCGCTCGACCCGTCGATCACCACGACCGGGCAGCTCGCCCTGCTCCGCACCATCATCGAAGTCGCCATGGGCCATGGCCTGGACGAACGCTCCGGCTTCGCGCTCAAGGTGGCGCACGCCTACGTCAACCAGTCGATCACCGACCGCCAGCCCGTGCTGATGGACATCGTCGAGCAACTGCGCCACCCCAAGACCGAGTCGGCCGAGGCGATGAACGTCGACCTCGACGACGTACGGGCCTGGGGCCTGGACGTCGCCCTCGTCCTGGACCGGCTGGTCGACGGTGACCTGCGCGGCATGTTCGACGGCCCGACGACCATCGGCATCGACCTGGACGCCCCGCTCATCGTCTTCGACCTCTCGCACATCGACCGCAACTCGATCGCGATGCCGATCCTGATGGCGATCGTCGGCGTCTGGCTGGAGCACACCTGGATCCGCCCCGACCGCAAGAAGCGCATCTTCCTGGTCGAGGAAGCCTGGCACATCATCAACTCGCCCTTCGTCGCCCAGCTCTTCCAGCGGCTGCTGAAGTTCGGCCGCCGGCTCGGCCTCTCCTTCGTGGCGGTGGTCCACCACCTCTCCGACGTGGTCGACGGGGCGGCGGCCCGGGAGGCCGCGGCCATCCTCAAGATGGCCTCGACCCGCACGATCTACGCCCAGAAAGCCGACGAGGCGAGGGCCACCGGCCGGGTCCTCGGCCTGCCCCGCTGGGCCGTGGAGATCATCCCGACGCTCACCCCCGGCATCGCGGTCTGGGACGTCAACGGCAATGTGCAGGTCGTCAAACACCTGGTCACCGAGGCGGAACGGCCGCTCGTCTTCACCGACCGCGCGATGACCGAGACCTCCGAGTCCTCGTCGGCCTCGGCATCACCGCAGACGGCCCACGCCGCCGGGGCCCGCCGCACCGGCCCCCGGCCCCCCGTCGTCACCGAGCCACCGCACGAGCGGGGCCCGAACGACGCCCTCCGGGACGCCGAGTGGGAGGCGGAACAGCGGGTGGAACTCCTCGAACGGCAACGGACCTTCAACCAGCACGCCGAGGCGGCCGAGTCCGAGCCCGAGTCCTCCGAGTCGACGGTGGCATGACATGCCGGGCCACCCCGAGGAACAGCGCAGACCCGGCGGCATCCCCGACGGCCTCCTGGTGGGCCTGCTCGGCTTCCTCTTCGGCCTGACCCTCCTGGTCTGGACGGCCACCGGCCTGGCCGGCCTCTTCGCCCACGGCCACTGGCCCGAGGGCGTCACCTTCACCCGTACCCCCCTGGCCATGCGCGAACTGGCCGCGGCCCCGCACGACCTCCCCACCGCCTGGCCGGACACCCCACCGGGCGAACTCTCCGGATACGGGCTCTTCTGGGGCCTGCTGATCGGCCAGTTGATGGTGCTGACCGTGCTGTCGGTCTTCGTCCTGGGGGTGACGGCGCGGTACCGGGCGGTCCGGGCGAGACGCAAGGAGCAGCGGGAGCGCCGGTACGGGGCGGAGGAGGACCAGGCCGGACCGTACGGGCAGCAGGAACGCCCGTACGAGCAGAGCCACCCGCCGATGACCCCGGCACCCCGCCACGCCCCACCCCGGCACCCCCAATACCCTCAGCAGCCCCAGCGGTCCGAGGAAGCACCCCAGGAGCCCCACACGGCCCCCCTGACGGCCCCTCAGGACACCACGACGACCACGATGCCCCTCCCCCGCCAAGCGGGCTCCCCGGCCCCCGAACCGCCCGGAGAGCACGTACCAGCCCCCCTCGCGCCCCTCGCGCCCCAGGCCGCGCCCCCGCTCCCCGCCGAGCCCGAGTCCCCGGCGCTCCCGCCCCCCACCGCCTCTCCGCTCCCCGTCCCCCTCCCCCCGGTCCGCTACGGCGACCCGGCCGCCCGGCGCCCCACCGCCGTACAGGCCGTCCTGGAGGCCGAGGGACCCGCCCTCGTCGTCACCTCGGCGCCCGCCGTCTGGGCCGAGACCAAGGACACCCGGGCCAAGCTCGGCCCCGTCCTCGTCTACGACCCGGGCCACCTCTGCGACACCCCCGACCGGCTCCACTGGTCGCCCACCGCCGGGTGCGAGGACCCGGCCACCGCCGCCACCCGCGCGGCCACGCTGCTCTTCCCCGTACGCCCGCACGCCCTGATCGACGCCGCCATGGCCGATACGGCGGAGACGCTGCTGCGCTGCTGGCTCCATGCGGCGGCGGTGGACGGGCGGCCGGTGAAGCAGGTGCTGCGCTGGGCGCAGGGCGGCGGCGCGCAGGAGGCGGTACGGATCCTCCGCACCCACCCCAAGGCGGCCTCCGGCCTCGCCGGACTGCTGGAGTCCGCGCTCACCGCCCACCCCGAACGGCGCGAGGTCGCCCAGCAGTTGACGGCCCGTACGCTCTCGGCGCTCTCCTCGGTCCATATCCGGGACGCGTGCACACCCAACAGAACCGATGCCCTCGCCCTGGATTCTTTTATGACCGAGGGGGGCACGCTCTATGTGGTGGGCGAGCCGATCGAAGATCCGCGCGCCCGCCCGGGTGCGATGCCGCTGCTCACCGCACTCACCTCAAGCGTGGTCGAGCACGGCCGCCGCATGGCCGCACGGTCATCTGACGGTCGGCTCGACCCACCAATGTCCCTCGTCCTGGACGATGTCGCGGCGGTGGCCCCGTTCCCCCGCGTCCCGGAGCTGCTGACCACCGGCCAGGACCGGGGCATGCCCACCCTGGCCCTCCTCCGCTCCCGCCAGCAGGGCAAGGACCGCTGGCCCCACCAGCGCCTCCCGGACACCCTCTAGCGCACCCGCTAGGCCGCCGTACGCCCCGTACCGCCCGTACTCCCGGTACTCCCCGCATGCTCCGCCGCTTCCCGCACCAGCCGTACGGCCTCGGGGACACCCCCGTCCCACGCGGGGCCGTGACCGGGCAGCACCCAGGTGGCGTCCACGGCCTCGATACGCTCCATCGACGCCAGGGCCTGTCCGGGTGCCAGCGTGAACGGCGCGGGCTCCGGGCCGGTAGCCCCCGTAAGGACATTACGGGTCGTCATGTGATCGCCGACGAAGAGCGCGTCGACGGCCGGCACATGCACCGCCACACTCCCCGGGGTGTGGCCGGGGACATGGATGATCCTGGGCGCCCCCGGCACATCGAGGACCTGACCGTCCTCGACCGGCAGCAGCGCACCGGCCGGCCGGATCCGCAGCCCCCCGTGCCGCGCCGAGTACCACAGGAACCCCGCCACGGGCCCGGCCTTCATCGGCCCCCAGCCGCCGGCGGGCTTCTTCACCTCCAGCCGCGCCCGGTCCGCGTCGGCCGGGTGAAGGAGCACGGGCACGCCCTTCTCCCGGGAGAGCCGGGCGGCGAAGCCGATGTGGTCGGTGTCCCCGTGCGTCAGGATCAGCGCGCGGATGTCGTCGAGCGTCAGCCCGATCCGCTCCAGCTCGGCCTGGAGCAGCTTCCAGTACCGGGGAAGCCCGGCGTCGACGACCGTCACACCGCCCCCGTCGACGACGAGGTAGCTGTTGACGAGGTCGGAGCCGATTCGGTACAGCCCCTCCGCGATCTTCATGGTCTGCCTCCTGGGGCCGAGTAGGCCGGGTCTCGGGCCCGGAGCCCGAAGTCCGGAGCCGCGAACCCAAGGCTACACACATTAGCCTTCGGAAGGCTACAGTGATTAGCCTTAAAAGGAATCACGCCCTACGATGAGGTCCGCCCAGGAGAGAGGCGACAGGAGACAGGCGACAGGAGACCGGGATGCCCGCCCCCGCACAGACCTCGACCGCCGCCATCGTGGCGGCCGGCCGGCGGCTGCTGGAAGAGCGCGGCACGGACGCGCTGATCATGCGCGATGTGGCCGACGCCGTCGGGGTGCGCACGCCCTCGCTGTACAAGCGCGTACGCAACCGCTCCGACCTGGTCCGCCTCATCCTGGAGGACGTGACGGACGAACTGACCGCCGCCACCGACGCGGCGGTCAGAGCGACGGACGAGGCGACGGACGAGACGACGGCGCACAGCGCGGCAGCGGACCTCCGGGCCCTGATGGCCGTCTACCGCGGCTTCGCCCACACCAACCCGGTCGCCTATACGCTGCTGACCTCCCCGCAGGCGGTCGCCGGCGCGACCGAACGGGCCGAGCGCGCCTCGGCCACCCTCCTGCGCCTGGTCGCCCAAGTAGCAGGCCCGCACGACGCGCTCCCGGCCGCGCGCACGCTGGTGGCCTGGGCAAACGGATTCATCACCATGGAGCTGGCAGGCGCCTTCCAACTGGGCGGCGATGTCGAACAGGCCTGGCACTTCGGCATGGAACGCGTCCTGACCGCCATCCAGCGGGAGCCGAGGAGACACCGGCCCCGCCAGGAGAACGCCGCCCCGGGCCTCAAGGACGCGTGACCGCCAACTCCAGCTCGCGCGCCCCCGGATCACCCTCCACCGGAACACTCTGCCCGGTCGGTACGAAGCCGAGCTTGCGGTAAGCGGCCCGGGCCCTCGGGTTCCCGTCGTGCACATACAGCCGTACGCGGGCCAGCCGGGGCTCCTCCAGCGCCCAGGCCCAGTCGAGCGCCGCCGCGAACAGCGCACCCACCACCCCGCAGCCCCGGTGCTCGGGCCGTACGAAGACCGCGACCAGATGCCCCTGCGCCGCCTCGACGAACCCCCCGAGGAAGTCCTCCCGCCCGGCCTCCTCGATCAGCAGGACCACCGTCCCCGACCAACTCCCGTCCGGAGCCTCGGCGACGAACTGCGCGGCGCGGGCCCCGTGCCGCGCCGAGAACCCGGACACCCGCTCCTGCCAGACGCTGTCCGGGTACGCCACGGCCTCCGCGTACGTCTCCAGAAAGGCCACCGGCGCGGCCGGATCCTGGAGCGCGAGGAGCCGGAGTTCCTTGGCCCTGGCCCATTCGTCGGGCCGTACCGCCCGTATCACGTGGTTCATGCGCCGATCCTCCGCGCACACAACACCGCCCGCAACGCGTTTTCCCTGCCTGAACGGCTCTGGAACGCAGAAATGCCCCGTACCACAGTCAGTAACTGTAGTACGGGGCATTCCCACAATGATTGTTCGGCGGCGTCCTACTCTCCCACAGGGTCCCCCCTGCAGTACCATCGGCGCTGTAAGGCTTAGCTTCCGGGTTCGGAATGTAACC
>NZ_JBFBFB010000006.1:0-442393 GCF_040683935.1 Streptomyces sp. NPDC093085
CTTCCTCAAAACAACATATACCCCATTTTGCCCCCCCCTGCCGCTCTGCTGTTGTTGTGTGGGTGGGGGGTTTTTTTTGTTTTTGTTGGTGGGGGGGGGGGGGGGGGGGGCCGCCCGCCCCCCCCCCCACCCCCCTGTCCTGCCCCGACCCGGCCCGGTGGGCGGGCGGATCAGACCGTACCGCTCTCCCACCACCAGGAACCGGAGCCGTACGACGGGTACTGCACCCGGCTGTCGACGTGCTGCCAGGAGTGGGTGTACGCCTCAAGACCGGAGAAGCCGCAGGTCTCGGCGATCTTGTAGGTCTGGAGGGTCGAGTGGCCCGAGACCACGATGTCCCCGGCGACCCCGTACAGGTGCATGCTGTTGGACGCGCCGCCCGACGCCGCGTTGTGGGCGATGGAGCGGAAGCCGGAGTTGACGGTGATGGGGCTGTTTCCGGCCTTCTTGCGGACCGCCTCCAGCTTGTACATCAGTCGGCGGACGTTCTCCTTGACCGTGGCCGCAGCCACCTTGCCGTTGTTGAAGCCGGCGCCGTCCTTGGAGTGGAACTCGCTGAAGTCGAAGTGCGCCGTCGAACCGTCCGACGCCTCCAGGGCGTTGAGCGCCGCGTGGGTCTGCGGCCCGGCGACGCCGTCCGCCGACAGGCCGTACGCCGCCTGGAACCGCTTGACCGCGCTCTCGGTGGCCGGGCCGAACGAGCCGTCCCAGGCGATGTAGACGCGCTGCGCGCTCGGCGCGGCCCAGCCGCCCACGCGGATCTGCAGCTCCGTCACATCCGCGCCGCTCGCGCCCTGCTGGAGGGTGCGGCTCCAGCCGTACGCGGAAGCCGGGCCCGCGGCGGCCAGGTTGGCGACGGAGGCGACACCGGCCGCCGCTGCCAGCCCGGTCACGGTGCGGAGCAGGGTACGGCGGTCCATGCCGGAACCGGGGATTCCCGCTGTGTTCATCGTCATGCTCTCCTCTTGGCGTCTGGTGTGGTCTCGGCAGGGGCGGGCGCTCAGGCGACCAGGGCCTGCCAGGTGTTGGCGCCGACGATCCCGTCGACGGCGAGCTTGCGGGCGCTCTGGAAGGAGCGCACGGCGGCGTCGCTGGCGGGGCCGAAGTCGCCGTCCACGGTGAGCGCGGCGCCGTGCGCGTTGAGCTGGCTCTGCACCGCCTTCACCGCCGAGCCGTTGGCGCCCTGGCGCACGGTCACGATCAGCGCCTGCCAGGTCGCCGGGCCGACGATGCCGTCGACGGAGAGCCCGTTCGCGGACTGGAAGGAGCGCACGGCGGAGTCGCTCGCGGGCCCGAAGGCGCCGTCCACGGTGAGCGCGGCGCCGTGCGCGTTGAGCAGGTACTGCACGGTCTTGACCCGCTCACCCGAGGAGCCCGACTTGACGGTGGGCCAACTGGCCGTGGGCGGCGGCGAGTAGCTTCCCTTGGCGAAGGCGACCAGGTCGTTCTGGGTGCCGTTGAAGGTGTTCTGGTCGCCGGGGAAGGTCCCGGAGTCCGCGTACTGCCAGATGGTCTGGCTCGACCAGCCTGCCGGCAGGGCACCCGGGGCGCTGGCGTAGCGGGCGATCCACAGCGCGTTGGTGGCGGCGAAGCCGCTGTAGTTGCCGGTGCAGCTCGTCCACCAGTCGGTGGTGGTGTAGATCGTCGGGTAGCGCCCGGTGTTGGCGTGGACCTGGTTGCTGAAGTCCCGGATCCACTGGACCATCGCGCTCTGGCTCAGGCCGTAGCAGGTGGCGCCGTACGGGTTGTACTCGATGTCCAGCGCGGGCGGCAGCGTCTTGCCGTCCGCCGACCAGCCGCCGCCGTGGCCGGTGAAGAAGTTGGCCTGGGCCGCGCCGCCGGAGTTGTTGGGCAGCGCGAAGTGGTAGGCGCCGCGGATCAGCCCGACGCCCACCGAGCCGTTGTACTGCTGGCTGAAGTACGGGCTGGTGTAGTTGGTGCCCTCGGTGGCCTTCACGTACGCGAACGCCGCGCCCTTGCTCTTGACGCTCGCCCAGTCCACGTTCCCCTGCCAGCCGCTGACGTCGAGTCCGGCCGGCCCGGTGGAGGGCGCCGCGGCGAGCGAGACGGCGCGCGGGGTGGCCCCGGAGCGGCGGGCCAGCCCGGATCCGGCGTGGTCCTGCTCGGGGTGGGTGACGGCGGTGGGCTGCGGCGTCTCCTCGGCGGGGCGCGCTGCGGCGGTGCCGGGGACGGCGAGCAGCAGGGAGAGGACGGTGGCGAGGAGCGTCCCGGTGGCGGCGAGGGCGCCCCTGGCGGGTGTACGTCGTGCGGTGGCGCCGACGGCTCTGGTGGTGTCGGTGGTTCCGGTGGTTCCGGTGGACATGTACCTTCCCCCGAATCGGGCGGGGGCGGTGACCGGTCCGATGGCCGGAACCGCCCCGCGACTGCCCGTTGTAGTGGACATGACGGCGTGGACTCTATGCGCATAGAGCCATCCGGAAAAGGGCCCGGCGGGTTACGTGTTGTCGACGCGGAGGAAGGTGCGGTGTGACCGGTGCCGTCGGTGCGTGGTGCCGGGGGCGACGTTGGGAGTGGCGCCGGGCGTGGTGCCGGGGGCGACGGCTGCGACGGTGCCCGAGATGTCCGTCCCCGGGATCACCGGGAGGCCGACCTCCGCGTCCGATCCGGGCATCCGGGTCAGCCCGCCGCGCAGATACCAGTCCGGCGGGTTGACGCCGATCGCGTGGACGCGGACGAGCACCTCCGCCGGGCCGGGGTCGGGCTCGCGACGCTCCTGCGGCACTTCCCGACCCGCGAGGCGCTGCTCGAAGCCCTCCTCCGCACCGGCTTCGAGGAGCTGACCGCGCGGGCGGCCGAGTTGGAGGCGCCGGAGGCGCCCGGCGAGGCGCTGGTCACCTGGGTGCGCGAGTGCACCGCGTGGACCACCGAGTACCGGGGCGTGACGGTGCTGATGGCCGCCGCCATCGACGACCCCGGCTCCGCGCTCCACGCCTCCTGCGTCGCCCTGCGCGCGGCCGGCGCACGGCTCCTCACCCGCGCCCAGGAGGCGGGTGCGGCCCGTACCGACCTCGACGGCACCGACCTCTTCGCGCTGGTGGCGGCGGTCGCCTGGCTCGGTGACCAGCCCGCGCTCGCGCCCCGCGCCGACCGGCTCTTCGGCGTGGTCGCCGGCGCGCTCCTGACCGGCGCCACCCCTTGACCGTGCCACTGGCCGTGCTACCCCTTGACCGTGCTACCTCTTGACCCCGCTACCTCTCGACCCCGCTAACCCTTGACCGCCCCGCCCAGCGCGAAGCCGCCGCCCAGCCTGCGGGAGATCAGCAGATAGAGCGCGAGCACCGGGACCGAGTAGAGGATCGAGAACGCCGCGAGCTGCCCGTAGATCACCGTGCCGTAACTGCCGAAGAAGGTGAAGATCGAGACGGAGGCGGGCAGCCGCTCCGGGGTGAGCAGCAGCATGAACGGGACGAAGAAGTTCCCCCAGAGCTGGATGAACGTGTAGATCGTCACCACCGTCAGCCCCTGGCCCATCAGCGGCAGCACCACCCGGGTCAGCGTCTGGACGTACGAGGCCCCGTCCGTCCAGGCCGCCTCCTCCAGGGAGACCGGGACACCGTCCATGAAGTTCTTCATCAGCCAGATGGAGAAGGGGAGTTGAGTGGCGGCCAGGAAGAGCGCGGTGCCGTACAGCGTGTCGATCAGCTCGACCTGGACGAAGAGTCCGTACACCGGGACCATGACCGCGGTGACCGGCAGACAGGTCGTGAAGAGGATCGTCAGCAGATACGGGCGGTTGAAGCGGGAGCGGTAGCGGGAGAGCGGATAGGCGGCGAGCGCCGCGCACACCACCGTCAGGAGGGTGGCGCTGCCGCAGAGCAGCACGCTGTTGACCATCGGCGTGAAGGTGATCTCGTCGGTGAGGACCGCGCCGAAGTTCTCCGCCGTGGGCGCGGAGGGGACCCGTACCCGCAGACCCGCCCCGGTGTCCACGGAGGCGAGCACCAGCCAGGCCAGCGGCAGCGCGAACCCGGCCGCCACGGCCAGCAGCGCGGCGTCGGCGGCGAGCCGGGCCCGTACGCGCCGCATCAGACCTCCACCCGCATCAGCCGCAGATAGACCACCGAGAAGACCGCCCCCACCAGCAGCAGGAGCAGTGCCACCGCCGTGCCGTACCCGATCAGGGACTTCAGGAACGCCTGGTCGTACATGAATACCGGCAGTGTCTGGCTCCGGTTGCCGGGGCCGCCCCGGGTCATCGCCCAGATCAGCCCGAAGACGGAGAGCGTGGAGAGGGTGTTGAGCATCAGGTTGGTGCCGATGGAGCGCCGGATCATCGGCAGCGTGATGTGCCAGAGCCGCCGTACCCCGCCCGCCCCGTCGACCTGCGCCGCCTCCGTCACGTCCTGCGGGATCTCGGCGAGCGCCGCCGAGTAGATCAGCATCGAGAACGCGGTGCCGCGCCAGACATTGGCGAACGACACCGCCAGGATCGGCAGGGTGAAGAGCCAGTTCTGGCCCGGCAGCCCCACCCCCGCCAGGATCGCGTTGAGGGTGCCCTCGCGGCGGAAGAACGCGTACAGCAGGAACGCCGCGACGATCTCCGGCAGCACCCATGCCGTGATCACCAGCGCCCCGGTCACCGTACGGACCGGCCGGGAGGCGGCGCGCATCAGCCCGGCGAGCGCCAGCCCCAGGGTGTTCTGGCCGAGGATCGCCGAGACGACCGTGAAGACCAGCGTGAGCACCACCGCGTTGCGGAACGCGGGGTCCGCGAAGGCGCGCCGGAAGTTCGCCAGCCCCACGAAGTCCGTGGACGACGAACCTGTCAACTGCGCGTTGGTGAAGGCGATCCAGACGCAGTACGCGATCGGCCCGGCGAGGAAGAGCAGCAGCAGAAGGGTGGCCGGGGCCAGCGGCAGCCACCGCCGGGCCCCGCCGCCCCGGGGGCCCGCCGTGCTCACTCGCCGGTCACCGCGCCGTCCGTGAGGGTGCGTAGCTGCTCGTCGTACGCCTTGGCCGCCTGCGCCGGGGTGCCGTTCCCGGTCGTCACCGTCTCCATCGCCTCGCCGATCGCCGTCGACACCTGGGGGTAGACCGGGAGCGCGGGCCGGTAGTGGGTGAACTCCACCAGTTTCGTGAAGAATTGGATGCCCGGCATGGACTTCAGATAGCGCGGGTCGGCCGCCACGTCGTCGCGTACGGCGATCTGCGCGGCGGTCACATCCCAGGTGACCGCGTTCTCGGTGGTCTGGAGTTCCTTGATGAACTCCCAGGCGAGATCGGGGTTGTTGGCCTTCTGGGGGATCGCCCAGGTCCAGCCGCCGGACATCGACACCGTGCCCGGCGCCTGGCCGTGCTGGGTGGGCATCGGGGCCTGGGCCAGCTCGCTCGACCACGCGGGCCACTCCTTGATCCCCTTGTTGATCCAGTTCTGCCCCATCCAGGAGCCGTCCAGCGCTATCGCCAGCTTGCCGGCGGGGAGGAGTTCGGTGGCGACCCGGGTGGTGATGTTCGCGTCCAGGGCGTCCGAGAGATCCGGGCCGAGCTTCTCCCCGTACACCGTCCTGATGAAGCCCAGCGCGTCCTGGAAGCCCTGGCCGCCGGTCTTCCACTTCTTCGCCGCCGGGTCGTAGAGGGGGTCGGCGCCCGTCCCGTACAGCAGCATCTCGAACCCCTGCATCACCGACGCCTCGCCGGGCGCCTTGCCGGTGTAGACGTTGAGCGGGGTGACCCCGGGGACCTTCTCCTTGACGGTGCGGGCGGCGTCCAGGATCTCCGCCCAGCTCTTCGGCGCCCAGTCGGCGGGGAGTCCGGCCCGCGCGAAGATCTTCTTGTTGAACCAGAGACCACGGGTGTCGGTGCCGTCCGGGATCCCGTACGTCCTGCCGTCCTCGGCCCGCGCCGCCGCCTTCGCCCGGTCGATGAACCGGTCCCAGGTGTCCCACTTCGCCACATAGTCGTCGAGCGGGCGTAAGTACCCTGCCTTGATATCGGAGTTGATCCGGAAGGTGTCCTCGTAGACCAGGTCGGGGGCGGTCTTCGCGGAGCGCATCATCTGCTGCGCCTTGGTCGCGTAGTCGTTGTCCGGGGCCTGGATCGGCAGCAGTTCGACCTTCTTGCCGGGGTGGCTCTTCTCGAACTCCTTGGCCACGGCGGCGAAATGCTCGTCCTTGAAGCGGATTCCGTTGTCGGTGGAGCGGTTGTACGCCACCTTGACCGTGTCCGGATCGCCGCCGGAGCCGCCGCCGCAGGCGGTGAGCGTGCCTGCGGCGAGGACGGTGGCGAGACACGAGGCGAGGATGAGCGGAGCGGTGGGGCGCACGGGCGACCTCCTCAAGAGCCACGGGGGGCTGCCCGCGACCGTAGGACCGGCCGGAACGCAAGGTCAATCCCCCTGCACGGTACGGCCGTCGGCGCCCCCCGGCGCGCGGCCGGTGCGCGGCAGACGCGCGCCCGGTGTACGGCCGGTGCGCGGCAGGCGGGTTTCCGGTGTACGGCCGGTGTGTGCCCGGTGCGCGGGGCGGTCAGTGCGCGGAGGGCACCCAGCGGTACTGCAACTCGGGCCGGCCGACCTGGCCGTACTGCGGGCTGCGGGCGGCCCGCCCCTCGGTCACCAGGTGCTCCAGATACCGGCGCGCGGTGATCCGCGAGATCCCCACCTCGGTCCCCGTCTCGCTGGCGGTCAGCCCGGTGGGGGAGGCGCGCAGCGCCCGGGTCACCGCCTCCAGCGTCGGCGCGCTCAGCCCCTTCGGCAGCGAGGACGGCTGCGGCGCCCGCAGCGCGCCGAGCGCCCGGTCCACCTCCTCCTGGCCGCTCGCCTCCCCGGCCGCCGCGCGGAACTCCGCGTACCGGGTGAGCCGGTCGCGCAGCGTCGCGAACGTGAACGGTTTCAGTACGTACTGGACCACCCCGAGCGAGACGCCCTCCCGCACCACCGTCAGGTCGCGCGCCGAGGTGACCGCGATGACGTCGGCGTGGTGTCCGGCCGCCCGCAGGTTGCGGAGCAATTGCAGGCCGTGCCCGTCGGGCAGGTAGAGGTCGAGCAGGATCAGGTCGATCGGCACCCGGTCCAGCAGCCGTACCGCCTCCGTACGCGAGTGGGCGGCGCCCGCGACGGTGAAGCCAGGGACCCGGCCCACGTAGAGCTGGTGCGCGTCGGCCGCGACCGGGTCGTCCTCGACGACCAGCACCCGGATCGGCCCCGGTTTCCCGCCGCCCGCACTCATCTGGACACCTCCGCGCTCCCGGTGGCCCCCGAGGGTGCCCCGGAGGCCGGACCGGCCGACGCCGCGGGCCCTGTACGTCCGGGAGCCGCGTCCGGCCCCGTGCCGCCCGCGCCCGTGCCGCCCGCGCCCGTGCCGCCCGCGCCCGTGCCGCCCGGCCCCTCACCGCCCGGAGCCGCGTCCCGCCCGGCGCCGCCCGGAGCCGCGTCCGGACCCGTACCCCCGGGCCGCGCCCCCAGGGGCAGGCGTACGGTGAACTCCGCGCCGCCCTCCGCGCCCCGGGTCAGCTCGACCGTGCCGCGTGCCCGGTGCACCGCCTGGCGGACCAGGCCGAGGCCGAGGCCGCGGCCCGGGCCCCGGGTGGACCAGCCGCGCTGGAAGACCTCGTCCTGATCGCCGGGGGCCACCCCCGCCCCGGTGTCCCGCACCCCGAGCAGCAGCTCGCCGGCGGTCGCGTCGGCCAGTGCCGTCACCGTCACCCGCGCGCCCTCGCCGCCCTGCGCGGCCTCCACCCCGTTGTCGATCAGATTGCCCAGGATGGTCACCAGGTCGCGGGCGGGGAGCGTCGGCGGGAGCACCCCGTCGTCGATCCGGCTGTCCTCGGCGAGCACCAGCTCCACGCCCCGCTCGTTGGCCTGCGCCGCCTTGCCCAGCAGCAGCGCGGCGAGCACCGGCTCGGCGACCGCGCCGACCACCTTGTCGGTCAGCTCCTGGGCCAGCTCCAGCTCCGCCGTGGCGAACTCCACCGCCTCCTCCACCCGCCCCAGCTCGATCAGCGAGACCACCGTGTGGAGCCGGTTGGCCGCCTCGTGCGCCTGCGAACGCAGCGCCTGGGTGAACCCTCGCTCGGAGTCCAGCTCGCCCGAGAGGGCCTGGAGCTCGGTGTGATCGCGCAAGGTGATCACCGTACCGCGCTGCTCCCCGCCGACCACCGGGCGCGTACTGACCACCACGATCCGGTCATCCGTCATATGCACCTCGTCCACGCGCGGCTCCGAGGCGAGCAGCGCCCCCGTCAGCGGCTTCGGCAGCCCCAGCTCGGCCACCGGCCGCCCCACCGCCGACCCGTCGAGCCCCAGCAGCTCCCGCGCCCCGTCGTTGACCAGGGCGATCCGCCGCGACCCGTCGAGCATCAGCAGCCCCTCGCGCACCGCGTGCAGCGCTGCCTGGTGGTAGTCGTGCATCGCGCTCAGCTCCGCCGCGTTCATCCCGTGGGTGTGCCGGCGCAGCCGCGCGTTGATCACGTACGTACCGAGCCCGCCCAGCGCCAGCGCCGCCCCCGCCGCCAGCGCCAGCACCCTGACCTGCTGGGTCAGCTCGCTGGAGATCCGTTCGACGGTGATCCCGACGCTGACCAGACCGGTGATCCGGCCGGTGGCCCGGCCGTCGTCCCGGATCGGCACCACGGCCCGTACCGAGGGCCCGAGCGTCCCCGTGTACGTCTCGGTGAACGCCTTGCCGTGCAGCGCGGGCGCCGTCCGGCCCAGGAAGCGCTGGCCGATCTGGCCCGGGTCCGGATGCGTCCAGCGGATGCCCTCCGGGTTCATGATCGTGATGAAGTCGACCCCGGTGTCATGGCGCACCCGCTCCGCGTACGGCTGGAGTGCGGTGGACGGATCCGGGGTACGGATGGCCTCCCGTACGGACGGCGAGTCGGCCACCGAGTGCGCCGTGGCCAGGACCTGCTTGCGCGCGGTCTCGTCGGCGTGCTCCCTGCTGGTGACGTACGCGAAGAACGAGCACCCCACGACGACGGCCGCGACCAGCACGACCTGCATCGTGAAGAGCTGCGCGGCGAGGCTGCGGGGGCGGGGCAGATACATGAAACAAGAATGCCTGGCCTGATTCATATGAACGAAATGAACGTAAGGGTGACCGGGGTCACATGGTGGTGGATAGTCACCGGGACCCCTCGGTCAGGGACGAGGGGAATCGCAGGGAACGAGTCAAGGAGGACCCGTGGCCGCAGCAAAGCGGGACCGTACCCACTTTCTGTACATCGCGGTGATCGCAGCCGTACTGCTCGGTATCACGGTGGGCTTCGCGGCCCCCGGGTTCGCCGTGGAGCTGAAGCCCCTCGGCACGGGCTTCGTGAACCTCATCAAGATGATGATCTCACCGGTCATCTTCTGCACCATCGTGCTGGGCGTGGGCTCGGTCAGGAAGGCCGCCAAGGTCGGCGCCGTCGGCGGACTCGCCCTCGGCTACTTCATGATCATGTCGACCGTCGCACTCGGCATCGGCCTGATCGTCGGCAACATCCTTCAGCCCGGCGCCGGTCTGCACATCACCGACGCCAACCGTGGCGCGGGCGCCGCCCAGGCCGAGGGCGCGAGCGAGTCCACCGCGGACTTCCTGCTCAGCATCATCCCCAAGACGATGGTCTCCGCCTTCACCGAGGGCTCGGTCCTCCAGACCCTGCTGATCGCGCTGCTCGCGGGCTTCGCGATCCAGGCGATGGGCTCCTCCGGCGAGCCGATCCTGCGGGGCATCGGGCACATCCAGCGCCTGGTCTTCCGCGTCCTCGGCATGATCATGTGGGCCGCCCCGGTCGGTGCCTTCGGCGCCATCGCCGCCGTGGTCGGCGAGACGGGCATCGACGCCCTCAAGTCCCTCGCCATGATCATGATCGGCTTCTACGTCACCTGTGCGCTCTTCGTCTTCCTCGTCCTCGGCGCCCTGCTGCGCCTGGTCGCGGGCATGAACATCTTCTCGCTGCTGAAGTACCTGGGCCGCGAGTTCCTGCTGATCCTCTCCACCTCCTCCTCCGAGTCGGCGCTGCCGCGTCTCATCGCGAAGATGGAGCACCTGGGCATCAGCAAGCCGGTCGTCGGCATCACCGTGCCGACCGGCTACTCCTTCAACCTCGACGGCACCGCCATCTACCTGACGATGTCCTCGCTCTTCATCGCCGAGGCGATGGGCAACCCGCTCTCCATCGGTGAGCAGCTCTCGCTCCTCCTCTTCATGATCATCGCGTCGAAGGGCGCGGCGGGCGTCACCGGCGCGGGTCTGGCGACCCTGGCCGGCGGCCTCCAGTCGCACCGCCCCGAACTGGTCGACGGCGTCGGCCTGATCGTCGGCATCGACCGCTTCATGAGCGAGGCCCGCGCCATGACCAACTTCGCGGGCAACGCGGTCGCCACGGTGCTCATCGGCTCCTGGACGAAGGAGATCGACCAGAAGCAGGTCGCGCAGGTCCTCTCGGGCCAACTGCCCTTCGACGAGCGGACGCTCGTGGACGACGGCCACGGCCACGGCGGCGGCGACGCCGCCCCGGCCGAGAAGGCCCCGGGCCCGCGCGACGGCGAGAAGGCGGGCGTCTGAGCCGCTGACGCTGCGGCTCCGGAGTCCGGAGCCGCAGCGTCACAGCCTCTGGGCCGCGGCTTCCGAGGCGACAGCCTCCGCGCTCCGACCCCTCTGAGCCTGGACCACGGCCGGGGGACCCCCCTCGTTCCCACCGCCCCCGGCCACCCGATGACCGGCCCGTACGGAGACGCCTTCCGTACGGGCCGGTCCGCGTTCAGCGGCGCGCGGGGGGACGGTCCTCCCCGTACGCCCAGGCCACATGCCCATCGGGCCGTACGAGCACGGAGCGCACCCCGGACCAGCCGGGGTGGGACGAGACGAGCCGCGCCCGGCGGACGACGGTGCCGTCCGGAACCTCGGCGGGGCCGTGGCCCTCCTCGCCCGCACCCCCGCCCCCGCCGAGCAGGAGCACATGCCGCCCGTCCCGCAGCAGCCCGAAGAGGGTGGTGGCACCGGCGCTCGGGCTCCCGGCGGCGGGGCTTCCGGAATCGGGGCTCCCGGCGTCGGGGCTCCCGGCGTCGGGGCCGCCCGGGGGCGCCGGTTCGAGGGCGAGATCCGGGGCCCGGCGCCCGGTGAGCGGGTGCGCGCCGCTCCCCGGCGCGGGCGGGTAGGCCACGGAGAGCCCGGAGAGCCGCTCGGCGAGATCCCGGGAGAACTCCGGTACGCCCGCGATCCGCCCGCTCAGGAACGCCCGCAGCGCCTGCCCCTCGGGCGAGAACCCCAGCATCAGGGCGGTCTGCGCCCGGGTGCTCTCCAGCAGCTCGGCCCCGACCGGATGGCGTTCCGCGTGGTAGCTGTCCAGCAGCCCGGGGGAGGCCGCGCCCCGGACCACGGCGGCCAGCTTCCACCCCAGGTTGGTGGCGTCCTGGATGCCCACGTTGAGCCCGACACCCCCGGCCGGGAAGTGCATATGCGCGGCGTCCCCGGCGAGCAGCACCCGCCCCGCGCGGTACCGGGCCGCCTGCCGGGTCGCGTTGCCGAACCGCGAGAGCCAGGCCGGATCCCGCATCCCGAAGTCCCGCCCGGCGATCCGGGTGACCTTCGCGCGCAGCTCCGCCAGGACCGGCGGCCCGTCCGGCGCCGCCCCGATGTCCTCCGGGGTGATCCCGACGAAGCGGTGCGGCCCGCCGCCCAGCGGCACGACGAGCAGGCCGCCCTCCGGCCCCGACAGGTTCAGCAGCCCGGCCCCCGGGGGCGGGTCGTCCAGCACCACATCGCCGAGCCACCCCCAGACCGTCGCGTCCGTACCGGGAAAGCCGATACCGGCGGCGGCCCGCACCGTGCTACGGGTCCCGTCGCACCCGACGACGTACCGCCCGGCCAGCGCGTACGCCCCCACACCCGCCTCCCCGCCTCCGGCCGCCGCCGCTCCTCCGACCCCCTCCGCTCCTTCGACCCGTACGGTCACGGAGTCGGAGCCGGCCCCCTGGGAGAGCCCGGTCACCCGGTGGCCGCGCAGGATCCGGACGCCGGCCGCCCGCGCGTGATCCTCCAGCAGCTCTTCCGTACGGGCCTGGGGGAGCGCGAGCGTGAACGGGTACGGGGTGTCCAGCACCGAGAAGTCCAGCAGCGCCTCCAGCCCCCCGAAGTGGCCCCGGGGGATCCGCCCGCCCTCCGCCAGAAACGGCCCGGCGACGCCCCGGAAGGCCAGGTTCTCGATGGTGCGCGGATGGATGGTGAGCGCCCGGGAGTGCGGCGACCGGACCGTCCGCGCCTCCAGCACGGTGACGGACGCGCCACCGAGCCGCAGCTCGGCCGCGAGCCAGAGCCCCACGGGCCCGCCCCCGACGACGATGACGTCCTCGACCCCGTCGACCGCGTCGGCCCCTCCGCCCCCTCCGACCACTTCGGCTCCTTCGACCTCTTCCACGACAGACATCTCCTCCGGACTCCGGACTCCAGCAGGCCCTGATGGCTTATTGGTCACCGACCAATTCCCTCGCCCCGAGTAGACTAGGTCAGTGACCAAAAAGCAAACCGCGGGGAACGCGCCCGGCAGAACCCGGCTGGACCCCGCCACCGTGGCGGCCGCGGCGCTGGAACTGCTGGCGGAGAAGGGCGTCGACGCCGTATCGGTACGGGCCGTCGCCGACCGGCTCGGGGTACGGATGAACACCGTGCTCTGGCACGTCAAGACCAAGGCCGGGCTGCTGGAGCTGATGGCCGACGCGATCGTCGCCGGGATGGCGCTGGAGGGGCTGCCGGACCCCTGGGACGAACGCGTCCGCGAACTGGCCGTCCGCTACCGCCGGGCCCTCCTCGCCCACCGCGACGGCGCCGCCGTCGTGGCCGGTACGTACGCCGCCGAGCCGGCCACCCTGCGCGGTGCCGAGGCGTTCGTCGCGGCCCTCCGCGCGGGCGGCCTGCCGGAGCGCGAGGCGCTCTGGGCCTGCTTCACCCTGGTCTACTACGTCCTCGGCCTCACCCAGGAGGAACAGGCGTCCCGGACCGCCGACACCCCCCGCCTCACCCGGGCGCTCGCCTCCGGCGCGTACCCCGAACTGAGCCGGTGCGCGCCGTACCTCACCGAGTCGAGCTTCGACGAACGCTTCGCCTATGGACTGGAGCTGATCCTCCGTTCCCTGAGGGCTTCCGGCGCCGCCCCCGCTACCAGCTCACGGGCAGGGTGAGCGGGAAGCGCCGGATCGTATCCGTGTCCCAGACGACATCCTTCTCCTCCACCGCCGGCCGCAGCCCGGGGAAGCGCGCCAGCAGCCCGCCGAACGCCGCCTCCAGCTCCACCATGGCCAGCGGCGCGGCGATACAGCGGTGGCCGCCCCACCCGAAGGTCATATGGGGGGCGGCCGGGCGGTCCGGGTCGATGGTGTCCGGCTCCGCGAACCGCTCCGGGTCCCGATTGGCCGTCAGATACGAGACATGGACGAAGTCGCCCTCCCGGATCGTCACCCCGCCCAGCTCCACATCGGCCAGCGCGACGCGCGGGATGCCGACGCCCTTCCGGAACGGGATATAGCGCAGCAGCTCGTCCAGGAGCCGCGACAGACTCTCCGGGCCGCCGCGCGCCCTCCGCATCAACTCGGGCCGGGTGAGCAGCAGATAGGCGATGTTGCTGATCTCGCAGGTCGCCGTGTCGTGCCCGCTGAGCATCAGCGTCAGCGACATGACCGCCAGGTCCTCGTCGTCGAACGTGTCCTCCCCCTCCTGGGCGGCGGCCAGCGCGCTGATCAGATCGTCCCCCGGCGCCCGGCGCCGCTCGGCGACCATCGCCCCGAAGTACCCCCGCAGCTCACGCTTGGCGTCGGCGGCGCCCTGCCGCGCCTCCGGAGCCGTGGACAGCAGCTGATGGGCGTACTTCCGCATGGCGGGCCGGTCGGCGGCGGGGATCCCGAGCAGCGTGCAGATGGTCTGCTGCGGAAGCTCGTCCGAGAGATGGCGCACCAGATCGGCGGGCGGCCCCTGCTCGGCCATGGCGTCCAGCAGCTCGCCGGCGACCGCCTCGACGGCCGGCCGCATCCGCTCCACCGCCCCCTTCGTGAACGCCTGGGAGGCGAGGGTGCGGAGCCGGGTGGAGCGCGGCGGGTCCAGTACGTTGATGGACTCGGCCGAGACGATCGGCTCCGGCGTCATCCGGGGGTAGTCGCGCCCCATGATGCCCGCGCGGCTGAACCGCTGGTCGGTCGTCACCTGCCGTACCCCCTCGAACCCGGTCACCAGCCAGGCGTCGGCTTCGCCGTACGCCAGCCGGATCCGGGTGACGGCCCCCTGGTTCATCAGCTCCGCGAGCGAGGGGTCGAACTCCAGTCCCCGGCTGAAGTCGAAGGGGCAGGTGGGGGTGTCGGGGGTCGTACCGGTACCGGTCTCGGTCATCAGGTGGCTCCAGTGGTAGGGCGGGCGGCGGGCAGTGGGTGACAGGCGGACGGCGGACCGGAGGTGACGCGACCTTTGTCCGCCCAGGCATAGATACCTCCGCCCATCCCTGCATATGCGTGGTTTACGGCAGATTGGCAATGAGTCGCCAATCCCTGGTTTTTGCGGCATCGGCAAGTCTGATTGCCGGGGGAGCGGGCATGGGCGGACGCTCGGCGTCAACGGAGCAGAACGGAGGCAGCCCTCTCATGACCCACCCCACGTCCACCCCCCGTAGCCGGCCCGACCAGCCCGACCGGCCCGACCAGCCCGACCGGCCCGACCAGCCCGACCGGCCCGACCAGCCCGGTCGGCCCGACCGGCCCGGTCGGCCCGAATCGCCCGGCCCCGCCGGCCGGCGCTACGAGGCCATCGTCATCGGCGGCGGCGCGGCCGGCCTGAGCGGCGCCCTGACCCTGGCGCGGGCGCGCCGTTCGGTGCTGGTCGTCGACGTGGGAGAGCCGCGCAACGCGCCCGCCGGCCACATCCACAACTACCTGGGCCGCGAGGGCACACCCCCGGCCGACCTGCTCGCCCTGGGCCGGGAGGAGGCCGCCGGATACGGTGCCGCGTTCCTGTCCGGCGAGGTCGCCACGGCGCGCCCGCTGCCCGATGGCGGCTTCCGCGTACTCCTCACCGACGGTACGGAGGCGGAGGGCGACCGCCTGCTGGTGACCACCGGCCTCGTGGACGAACTGCCCCCGGTCCCCGGGCTCGCCGAGCGCTGGGGCCGTGAGGTCCTGCACTGCCCGTACTGCCACGGCTGGGAGGTCCGCGACCAGCCGGTCGGGGTCCTGGCCACCGGCCCCCTTGCCGTACACCAGGCCCTGCTGTGGCGGCAGTGGACCGACGACCTGACCCTCTTCCTGCACACCGGACCCGAGCCGTCCGACGAGGAGTACGAGCAGTTGGCGGCCCGGGGCGTGGCGGTGGTCGAGGGCGAGGTGACGTCCCTGGAGGTGACCGGCGACCACCTCACCGGCGTCACTCTGGCCGGGGGCCGCACCATCCCCCGTACGGCCCTGGTGGTCGCCCCGCGCTTCACCGCCCGCGCCGGATTCCTCCGGGACCTGGGCCTGGCGGCGGTGGAGCAGGAGATGGCGGGCACGGTCGTCGCCACCGCCGTACCGGCCGACGTGGCGACGGGTAGGACGGCGGTGCCCGGCGTATGGGCCGCAGGCAACGTCACCACACCGGCGGACACGGTCATCGGCGCGGCGGCGGCCGGCGTACGCGCGGCGGGCGCGCTCAACGCGGACCTGGTCACGGCGGACACGGAGCGGGCCCTGGCGCAACGTACCCCGTCCACCCCGTCCACCTCTTTCACCCCCTCCACTCCCACACCTCCCTCCAACCCCTACGCCATCGACCCCTCCCTGACGCCCGCGCAGTTCTGGGACGGCCGTTACGCGTCCAGCGACCGTGTATGGAGCGGCAACCCCAATGCCGTCCTGGTCCGCGAGGTGACCGACCTGCCCCCCGGCCGCGCCCTGGACCTGGGGTGCGGTGAGGGCGCGGACGCGGTCTGGCTCGCGGGGCGCGGGTGGCGGGTCACGGCCACCGACATCTCGCGCGTCGCCCTGGACCGGGCCGCCGGGCACGCGGCGGACGCGGGGGTGGCCGACCGTGTCGACTGGCAGTGGCACGACCTGGGGGAGACGTTCCCGGAGGGGGAGTACGACCTGGTGTCGGCGCAGTTCCTGCACACCCCCGCCGAGGCGTTCCCCCGCGAGCGGGTCCTGCGCACCGCCGCCGCCCGCGTGGCCCCCGGCGGCACCCTCCTGATCGTCGGCCACGCGGGCCTCCCGCCCTGGGAGGACCAGCACGAGGGCCTTCATCTCCCGACCCCCGACGAGGTGCTGGCGTCGCTGGACCTCCCGGAGGGCGAGTGGGAGGTGCGGCTCAACGGCGAGCACGAACGCCGCCAGACCGCCCCGTCCGGGGAGGAGATGACCCGCACGGACAACGCGCTGAAGCTCCGGAGGCTGCGGCGGTCATGACGGCGACCGGGGACCCCGGGGGCCAGGGGACCCGGGGCGCCAGGGGACCCGGGGCGTGGGGCCTGGAGGCATGGGCCCCGGAGCCTGGGACCCCGGGGGCCGGGGACCTGGGGCCTGGGCGCCACGGAGGCTCCCGGTGGTGATCCAATAGGGGCCCCTGAGGGACAAGGTGAGTGGTGCGGATGCGGGCCGTGGTGTTCGAGGAGTTCGGGCGGCTGCCGGAGGTACGGGACGACGTGCCCGACCCCGAGCCCGCGCCGGACGGCGTGGTCGTACGGGTCGAGGCGACCGGCCTCTGCCGCAGCGACTGGCACGGCTGGATGGGCCACGACGAAGGGATCGCCCTCCCGCACATCCCCGGCCACGAATTCGCGGGCACCGTGGCGGCGGTGGGTTCCCGCGTCGAGCGCTGGCGGGTGGGGGACCGGGTCACGGCGCCGTTCGTCTGCGCCTGCGGTACGTGCGCCGCCTGCGCGGCGGGTGACCAGCAGGTGTGCGAACGGCAGGAGCAGCCGGGGTTCACCTATCCGGGTTCGTTCGCGGAGTACGTGGCCGTGCCCCGCGCGGACACGAACCTGGTGGCGATCCCCGGCACCATGGGGTTCACCACGGCCGCGTCCCTGGGCTGCCGCTTCGCCACCGCGTACCGCGCCGTGGTCACCCAGGGCCGTACCCGCCCCGGCGAGTGGGTGGCGGTGCACGGCTGCGGGGGCGTCGGCCTCTCCGCCGTGATGATCGCGGCGGCGGCCGGCGCCCGCGTCGTGGCGGTCGATGTCACCCCTGGGGCAAGGGAGTTGGCCGGCCGCCTCGGCGCGGCGGTCCGCGTATCGGCGGAGACGGAACCCGACCCGGCCCGCGCGGTACGGGAGGCGACGGGCGGCGGCGCGCATGTCTCCCTGGACACCCTGGGCTCGCCCGAAACCTGCGCGGCCTCGGTGGAGAGCCTGCGGACCCGGGGCAGGCATGTCCAGGTAGGGCTGTTCGCATCCGCCCGTACCCCCGTACCGATGGCCAGAGTGGTGGCCCGCGAACTCGAACTCCTGGGCAGCCACGGCATGGCCGCGCACGCCTATCCCGAGATGATGCGGCAGATCGGGGCGGGCGTACTCCGCCCCGACCTGCTGGTGGCCACCACGATCCCCTTGGCGGAGGCCCCGGCGGCGCTGGCGGCGCTGAGCGGGGGCTCGCCGCAGGGGATCACGGTGATCACGCCGTAGGGCAGGGGCCGGCCCCCTCGGCTCCGTACTCCCCACGCCAGGGCGCTCCCGGGCGCTCCAGGGCGTGCCAGGGTGCTCCAGGGCCGTGACAGGGTGCGCCAGGGAACGCACCGGCTGGCAGGATGGGGCGCATGGAGTCGCGACCGGTGTTCGGGGAGAAGCTGCGGGCCGAGCTGGGGACACCCCGGCGCGCTCGCAGGCTGGAGAGCAGCCCGCGCTCACGCGTGTGGCGGGCCGAACTTTCCGGTACCCCCGTAGTGGTCAAGCAACTTGTCGAAGGGCCCGAGGCCACCGACAGGTACGCCCGCGAGGTCGCCGCCCTCCGACTCGCCTCCCGCGCCACCCCGCCCGTGGTGCCCACGCTGCTCGGCACCGACCCGGAGGAACGGATCCTGGTCCTGGAACACCTGGACCAGCGCAAGCCCGCCCCGGACTGGATCGTGCCGTACGCGACCGCACTCGCCCGGCTCCACGCCACCACCGCTGCCGCCCCCGCGCCGCCCGCGACAGCCGTCGCGACCCCGGATGCCGATGCCATGGGTGCCCTCCCGGCCTGGTCGGGCCCCACCCCGGATGACATCGAGGCGTTCCTCCGGCTCGCCCGGACCCTCGGCGTACCCGTACCCAGCGGCGTACGGGCCGAGTTGGACGCCCTGCTGGAACGGTTGGACCAGGCCGGCGGCCACGCCCTGCTGCATGGCGACCCCTGCCCCGGGAACGACCTGCACACCGCCACCGGCGTACGGTTCATCGACTTCGAACAGGCCGCGCTGGGCAACGGCATCATGGAACTCGCCTATCTGCGCATCGGTTTCCCCACCTGCTGGTGCGCCACCGATCCCGGCCCCGAACTGCTGGACGCGGCCGAGAAGGCGTACCGCACGGCGTGGCACCACACGACCGGCACGGAGGTCCAGGCTCCGCCCCGCGCCAGCGGGGATGACCCGTTCGGCGGCCACGTGGGCTGGAACTCGGTGACCTCCACCCCGCGCCAGCGGGGATGACCCGTTCCACTCGACGTAGAACACGCTCGCGTTCGTCTCCGCCCCGCGCCAGCGGGGATGACCCCATCCAGAGGATCTCGGCCTCGGTCGCCGGCCGTCCGGTGTGCCCCGCGCCAGCGGGGACGAAGGGCCCCAGGCCCCCCTCACCCCCCAGCAGCCCAGTGGCGCAGCGCCATGTCGGCTACCCGTTGCAGTTCGGCGCGGGTCGCGCCGCTCGCTGCCTGGACGGCGATTCCGTTGGCCACGGCCATGACGTAACGGGCCAGCTCGGCCGGGGTGGTGTCCGGGGGCAGGGGGTCGCCCTCGGCGGCGGCGTGTTCGAAGCGGGTCCGGAGTTCTGCCAGCGCGTCGTTGCGCCAGGCGGTCAGCGTGTCCCGGCCGGCGCGGCCCGGGGCGCCCGCCGCCAGGGAGCCCTGGACGCCCAGGCAGCCGGCCGGGCTCCCGGGGGTGGTCGTGGCGTGGACGGAACCGTTCAGGAACGCCGTGGCCACCTCCCGCGCCGTCGGTTCCAGCAGGGCACGCGTACCGTACGACGCGGGGCCCCTGGTGTACCGCTTCAGGGCCTTCCTGAACAGGTCCTCCTTGTTGCCGAAGGCCGCGTACATGCTGGTCCGGGTGATCCCCATCGCCTCGGTCAGGTCAGTCAGGCTCGCGCCCTCGTAACCCTGCTCCCAGAACACCCGCATCGCGCGTTCCAGCGCCTCGTCCGCGTCGAACTCCCTGGGCCGGCCGATCGGGGCCCGCTGTGTCTTCGGCTCGCTCTCCATGCGGCCGATCCTATCGTTCCGTATCGATTGGTACGGAAAATGGTGTGCCGGTCGGTCCCTGGTCGGTCCCCGGTCGCGCCGGATGACCGTCCCGCGCTCCCGGTCTCCGTACGATCAGCCGCTGATCGTACGGAGGAAGTGGTCGGCGTCGTCCGGGCGGTGCAGTTGGCCCAGTTCCAGCCAGGAACCGTCCGGGAAGCGGAGCCGGAACGTGGCGAAGCCGCGCGGCTGGCCCGCGTCGCCCTCGGCGCGGACCTCGGTGTGCGCGTACTCCCTGACGGTCTGGAAGTTGTCCGCCCTCGTCGCGAAGAGCCGGCGGCCCGGCGACGCGGCCACATGGATACGGTCGCTGCCCAGCAGCACCAGGCGCCGGGCGTTGGGCGAGTCGGCGTACCAGCGCAGGAGCAGTTGGCCGGCGGCCAGGTTCCAGTCGCCGTCGAAGACGCGGTTCGGCGGAGGACGCCGCTCGGCGCGCCGCTTGGCGCCGCCGTTGCCGCTGCCGCCGGAACGCTGGGCGCGGTCCTGCTTCCCCGCCAGCAGCCGGTCCAGCGCCTTGTCGAGCTGGTCGATCAGCATCAGGGGGATGAAGATGAAGCAGCCCACCACGATCGCGACGTAATACAGCCAGTGGTGCTTCGGCTTGAGGCGGACCTTGCCGGCGGCCCGCTGAATCTCCTTGGGCGGCGTGGGGATGGGCCCGTGCAGCTCGCACCAGACCAGGGCCACGGGATCCTCGCCGAGTATCTTCCGGGCCTGCCGCCGGACCTTGCGTTTCGCCATGGCCGGTGATCCTAATGCGGACCGGTTTCCTCGGCGCGCGCGGGGGCACCGCATGGACCTGCCAAACGGTCGGCCGGCGAGCGTCCCCGGCCACGGCAGTGGTCAGCGCTTTTCGCGGCGGCCCCGGATGCTCAGGGCGATCACGGAGACAAGGAACCAGAAGGCGCCGAAGGCCGAGTACCCGGCGACGGAGGACAGGTCGCTCGTCGCCGAGGCGGACATGACGGCGAAGGACGCTCCGGCGAAGACGGACAGCCCGCCGCTGATGACCATGGGCCACTGCGCACCGACGGTACGCCGGCGCCGTACCGCCACGGCAAGCTGGATCGCTCCGGCGAGGAGGGCCCAGACGCCGAACACGAGCAGGGCCGTCCCGATGGTGGAGAAGACGGCGATGACCATCCCGGCGGTGGCGGCGAGGCCGAGAGCCACGTTGGCGGTACCGGCGCGGTCGGTACCGGCGCGGTCGGTGCTGGTGCCCCTTTCGGTGCCCCTTTCCGTGTCCCTTTCGGCGTCGGCTGCGGCGCTGGTCATACGGTGTTCGAGGAGCGTGGCGACGACGTCCCACAGGGGGTAGACGACGAGCAGTACGGCCGCGATCGCCGTGGGCCTGTCCGGCGACACGAGCGAGGCGGATGTGGTGACGACGAGCGTCACCCACACCAGGGAGAAGACGACTCGGATCAGGTGGAGCGATCGGAGTCCGGAGAGTGTCGTGTTCGGCGTCGCTGTGCGGTGAGTCATCGGGTGTCCCGTGTGGTGATCGTGACGGTGTGAGACGGTCGCCTCGGGGAGGAGTCTCGGGGGCATCGGGACGGACCGCGTACTTCGAACGAAGTACATGGCCGCAGCACCGGTCGACGACAATCAGGCCATGGTCAAGGCGGAGAAGAGTCAGGACGGGCCGGGAGCACCCCTGTGGACCCCCTTGTGGGTCCGCCGCCCCGAGGCGCTGCACCTCGTCGCCCACGTGGTGGCCGCGCTCGTGTTCACCGGGCAGATCGTCGCGGTGGTCCTGCGCGGCTCGGACGGGCCGACGGCCCTCTCCGTCCTCCTCGCCGGCGGCGGCGTAGTCCTCTCCTGGCGGTGGCCGTGGGCCGGGCTCGTCGTGGCGGGCGCGGCGTCCTTCGCCGTCACGGCGGTGGGCCACGACCCGCTGTCGGTGTGGATGATGGCGGTGCTCGTGCTGTTCTCGGCCACCCTCAGGGGGAAGCGGCCGCTGGTGGGGACCGGCATCGTGGCGGCGTTCTTCCTGGGGGCGTTCATGACGGTGGGAGGATTCCGCGGCGGCGCGGTCGTCGGAGCCGCCGCGCTCTTCTCCGCCGTGGCGGGCGGCGCGACCGGGGCCGCGCTCCGCATCCACCGGGAGCACTGGCTCACCCTGGAGGAACGCGCCGACATGGCCATCGCCACCCGCGAGATCGAAGCCACCCGGCGGGTGACCGAGGAACGGCTCCGTATCGCCCGCGACCTCCACGACGTCATCGGCCACCAGGTCGCGATGTTGAGCCTGCACCTCGGCGCCGCGGAGATCGGGCTGCCCGAGGGCGCGGAGTCGTCGCGGGAGGCCATCGTCTCGGCCAGGTCCAGCGCCCGTACGGTCATCGTCGAGACGCAACGGATCCTCGCGCTCCTGCGGATCGGGGACGCCGCCGGGGACGCCGTATCCGAGGCCGCCGGGGGCGCCGTCGGGGGTACCGCCGGGGGTGCCGCCGGGGGCGAGGCGCTCCGGCCGGCACCGGCACTCAGCGGCCTGGAGGGGCTGATCGCCTCCTACGCGGGCATCGGCCTCGACGTCCGGTCCTCCGTGCACATCCCGGAGGGTTTCGTGGAGCCGAGCGTCGGGGTGACGGTCTACCGGGTCGTACAGGAAGCGCTCACGAACGCGTACCGGCATGGGGAGGGGGCGGCGACGGTGGACGTACGCGAGCGCGACGGCAGGATCTGCGTCACCGTGGAGAACGGCGTCGGGCATGCGGTGCGCGGTTCCGGTTCGGGAGGCGGTTCCGGTTCCGGTTCGGCTTCGGGAAGCGGCTCCGGTACGGGTTCGGGAAGCGGCTCCGGTTCGGGTTCGGGAAGCGGCTCCGGTACGGGCGTCAGCTCGGCCGGCGGCTCCGGCTCCGGTACGCACCCCGCCCCCGGTAACCGCCCCGCCCCCGGTACCCGCCCCGGCTCCGGCGGCGGACTCGGACTCCTCGGGATGCGGGAACGCGTCGAGTCCTCCAGCGGGCGGCTGACCATCGACGACGGCAACGGACGCTTCCGGATCCACGCGGAGTTCAGCCCCCTGGGAGTCGCCCTGTGACCACGCGCATTCTGATCGTCGACGACCAGGCCGAGATCAGGGCCGGTATCAGAGTGATGCTCCGGCCCGATCCCGCCCTCGTCGTCGTGGGCGATCTCTCCGACGGCCTCCAGGTCGTCCCCTTCCTCCGCCGCCACCCCGTCGACCTGGTCCTGATGGACATCCGGATGCCCGGTATCGACGGGGTCGAAGCCACCCGCCGGATCCGCGCGGAGCACCCGCCCGAGAGGACGCGCGTGATCGTGCTGACCACTTTCGACCAGGACGACATCGTTCTCGCCGCACTTCGCGCGGGCGCCAACGGTTTCCTGAGCAAAACGGTCAGCCCCGCCGAACTCGTCGCCGGGATCACCGAGGTCGTCGGCGGTGGCGGCGCGCTGTCGGCAGCCGCCACGGCCGCGCTCATCGGACACATGACCGACAGTCCGCCCCCGGCGGTCGACCGGGAGCTGCTGCGCCGCTTCGACGCCCTGACCCCGAGGGAACGGGACGTGGTCGCCCTCGTCGCGGGCGGGCTCGGCAACGACGAGATCGCGGCGCGGATGTCGGTGTCGCCGTTCACCGTGAAGACGCACGCGGTACGGGCGATGACGAAGGTCGGCGCGCGGGACCGGGCACAGCTCGTCTCGTTCACCTTCCGGGCGGGCCTCTACCCGTGACCTTCCGGGCGGGCCCCTACCCATGACCTTCCGGTGACCTTCCGGGCCCGTGAATCCGCCGGGCAACAGGCTGCCGGGGCCTCCCACCAGAGCTACGTCACCAGGCCCTGCCGGTACGCGTACACCACCGCCTGCACCCTGTCCCGCAGCCCGAGTTTGCTCAGGATGCGGGAGACGAACGTCTTGACCGTCTCCTGGCTGATCACCAGCGCCGCGGCGATCTCACTGTTGGAGTTCCCGTCCGCGATGAGCCGCAGCACCTCCAACTCCCGTGGCGTCAGCGGAAGATCGTCCGGGGCCGGGTGGCCGGCGGGCCGGATCCGGGCGGCGTATCTCCCGACGAGGCGGCGGGTCACCTCGGGGTCCAGCAGGGCCGAGCCCGCGGCCACCGTACGGATGCCGTGCAGGAGCTGGGACGGGGGCGCGTCCTTGAGGAGGAAGCCGCTGGCCCCCGCGCGCAGCGCCTCGTACACGTACTCGTCCAGGTTGAACGTGGTCACCACGAGCACCTTCACCGGCCGCGCCACCCCGGAGCCGGCCAGCAGCCTGGTCGCCTGGATGCCGTCGAGCACCGGCATCCGTACGTCCATCACCACCACGTCCGGGCGGAGCCGGGCGGCCAGGTCGACCGCGGCCCGCCCGTCCGCGCACTCGCCCGCGACCTCCAGATCGGGCTGGGCGTCGACGATGGTGGCGAGGCCGGTACGGATGAGGACCTGGTCGTCGCAGATGAGCACCCGGATCGGCGCGGTCCCGCCCACGGCGTTACGGTCGGCTTCCGCCCCGCTTCCGGCCCGGCTCCCGGAGGTACGGTCCGCTTCCACCCCGCTTCCGCTTCCGCCCCCGACTCCGCCCCCGTTCCCGTTCCCCGTCCCCCCGGTCAAAGCGTGCTCTCCGCCGGTATCCGCGCCCGTACGACGAAACCGCCACCCGCGACCGGCCCCGCGCTGAACTCGCCGCCCAGCCCGTCGACCCGCTCCCGGAGCCCGGCCAGCCCGCGCCCGCTCCCGCCGACGCCACCACCGGGACCTGCCCCCGAACTACCGCCTGCCCCGGGGGCGTTCGTGCTGACCTCCACGGAGATCTCCCTCTCGCCGTGCCGCACGAGGACCGATGTGCGGTGCCCGTGAGCGTACTTGAGGGCGTTGGTCAGCGCCTCCTGCACCACCCGGTACGCGACGAATCCGGCCCGGCCACCCCCTCCTCCCCCCGCCCGGGCCCCCTCCTCCCGGAACTCCACCGGCTGCCCGGCCCTCCGCACGTCCTCCACCAGCGCGAGGATGCGGTCCACCGACGGCACGCCGCCGTCGACGCCATGGTCGGGGTTGAGCACGTCGAGGAGGTGGCGCAGATCCGTGATGGCCCGGCGCCCGGTGTCGGTGATGGCGCCCAGGGACTGGCCGAGCCGTTCGGGTGCGGCGGTCAGATAGCGGGCCGCCTCCGCCTGCACGACCATCGCCGTCACATGGTGGGTCACGACATCGTGGAGTTCCCGGGCGATGAGGGTGCGTTCGGCGGCCCGCGAGTCCTCGGCGATCCGGCGCCGGCGCTCGGCCTCCGCGAACCGGATCGAGCGCAGCCACGCCCCGGCGCCCCAGACCAGGGCCAACGCCAGGAAGAACGTGGCCAGTTCGTCCGGCGTCTCGCCGGTCGCCCCCGGGGTCGTCGTACCGAGCCGGTACAGCGCCACCGCCAGCGCCGCGTACGCGACGGAGAAGAGCGCCGCAGTGAGCCACCGGCGCCGTTCCAGATGGGCCCCCGTGCTCAGCACCGCGATGGAGAACCCGGTGCCCGCGAGGGAGTGGTAGCCGCGGAGCTGGTCGACGGCGAAGCCGACCGACGTCAGGGCGAGGCAGAGTGCCGGCATCCTGCGGCGCACGGCGAGCGGGAAGCATTCGAGGGCGAGCGCGACGACGGCGAGGGCGTCGTACGGTCGTGCCGGCAACCCGCCGACCTGCGTTCCGTGGCTCTGGAAGGCCGGGATGAGCGAACCGACGAGGAGCAGCAGCCCCAGCGGCAGGTCCCGGACCGTGACGTCGAGCCGACGCCACCAGTCCGGGACCCGCGGATGCCGCAGTCGCCGCAGTCGCCGCACCTCTCGGCGGACTCGCTGAAGTCGGATCACCGGGGAAGTGTAGGGGCGTCGGCAGACGCGGTACGGTCCTCCCCGGTACGGGCTTGGTCGGTACGGGCCTCCCCGGTACCGGCGTCCTCGGTACGGCCCTCTCCGGCGCGGCCCTCTCCGATACGCGCCTGCCCGTTCCGCTCCTGTCCGACACCGGCCCGCTCAGCCCGCCGCCGAGGAACCAGATTCCCGCGCCGCCGCGCCAGCCACAGGAACGCGAGGGTCACCAGCACCCCGAACGTCACCGTGTAGAGGCTCCCCTCCGGGCCGAACTCGCCGCCTGTCAGCAGCGCGGAGCCCGAGGTCGACGAGTCCAGCAGCCCCTGTGAGGTGCCGTTCCCCGAGACCTCGGCGCTGAAGATGCCGCCCAGGGCGAAGTTCCAGCCGAAGTGGAGCCCGATCGGCACCCAGAGATTGCGCGTGGCGATGTACGCGGCGGCGAGCATGCCGCCCGCCTCGATGGCGATGGCGATCGCGCCCCACAGGCCGGCGTTCGGGTTGGCCAGGTGCATCAGCCCGAAGAGCAGCCCGGTCAGGACGAAGGAGATCCAGGTACCGGCGACTTCCTCGACGAGCCGGAACAGGACGCCCCGGAAGAGGACCTCCTCGGTCGCCGCGGCGGCGGCCATGAACCCGAGCAGCCCGATGGCGCCCGGCACCGAGCCGAGGCCGTGGACCTCGTACCCCCCGAGGAACGCGATGTTCACCATGACCAGGGCGCACACCCCGACGCCGATCAGAACCCCGCGCCCCAGCGCGCCGACCGCCCCCTCCCGGGCCACCTCCGTGGACGGGCGGCGCTCGGTCTTCCGTACCACCCACCCGTACACGAGCACCGCGAGTACGGCCGACACCGTGCCGACGAAGAGTGTGAGCCAGGGGTTCTCGCTCACCGCGGCGGTGGCCTGACCGCCGATCGCGGCGACCGCTACGACAGCCAGGAGCTGCCAGACAACCCTCATGAACCCATGCCTCCTTCGAGCCCCGCGGCGCTCTGCCGCGACGACCCGAACGCTACGGAGAGGGCGCCCCGGAATCGTCACCGCGCGGAGGACACTCCCCCGTAGCTCGCACGGGGGACACCGCAGGACCAGCCCGTGAAACCGACGCCCCTGCGGAAAGAGGGCGGGCCTGCTCCTGTGCCCGGCCCCGATAAACGGCAACCCCCATGACCCCAAGCGCCCCCACCGTGATCCCGGCACCGGCATACAGCGGCGAGGCGTACCCGAGACCCGCGGTGATGGCGAGGCCGCCGAGCCAGGCGCCCAGGGCGTTGCCGACGTTGGACGCGGAGACATTGGCACTGGCGGCCAGCGCGGCGCCCTGCGCGTAGTCGGTGACCCGGGTGATCATCCCCGGCACGCTCGCGAACCCGAACGCACCCATCAGGAACACCAGCACAACGGAGGCCGCCGCACTACCGGCCAACGCCCCGAAAAGCCCCAGCGTGACAGCGAGCCCGAACAGCGAGAGGAGCAGCGCGCGGTCCCGGTCCCGGTCGGCGGCGCGCCCTCCGACGAGATTGCCGACGACCAGACCGACCCCGTACACCATGAGCAGCCAGGCGACATCGCCCGAGGAGAAGCCGCTGACCTCGGTGAACGTATACGCGATGTAGCTGAACGCCCCGAACATCCCGCCGTATCCGAGCGCGGTGGCGCCCAGCGTCAACCAGACCTGTGCCGACTTGAACGTACGGATCTGATCCCGCACCCCCAGCGGCCCCGGCGAACCTCCCCCCGCTTCCCCCGCCCAGGCCGGAACCAGCAGCACGATCCCCATCAGGGCGAGCACTCCGATTCCGGTGACCGCCCAGAACGCCGCCCGCCACCCCCAGCGCTCCCCGACCAGCGCCCCGAACGGCACCCCCAGCACATTCGCCACCGTCAGCCCGGCGAACATCACCGCCACCGCCCGCGACTTCCGCTCCGGCGCGACCAGACTCCGCGCGACGAGCGACCCGATCCCGAAGAACGACCCGTGACAGAGCGCCGCGACAACCCGCCCGACCAGCATGACCTGATAGCCGGGCGCGACCGCCGAGAGCAGATTCCCCACGACGAAGAGCCCCACGAGCCCGACCAGCACCGTCTTACGGGGCAGCCGCGCCGTGGCGGCGGTGAGCAGGATCGCCCCGACGGCCACACTCAGCGCGTACCCGGAGATCAGCCACCCCGCCGCGGCCTCGGACACCCCGAGATCCCCCGCCACCTGCGGCAGCAGCCCGGCGATCAGAAACTCGGTCAGCCCGATCCCGAACCCGCCCAGAGCCAACGCCACCAGCCCCACAGGCACCCCAGCTCCTCGTAGCCCCACTCACCCGTCCCCCGTCCCCCGTCCCCCGTCACCCGCCCCCCTCCCGTCATTCGTGGCGCGACCCTAACCAACCAGCCACAGAACGAACAGACCGACGTGCGCCCTCGGTCACGGGGAGTAGGCCCTGAGCCCCAGGCGCACCGGCCCCCACGTGGCTAGGTCGTCCCTCATGAAGCCCCCGACCCGGATCGCACCGGAGCCCCCGCCCGAGACCACGCGAGGAAGAGGGGCCCTTCCTGTACCTGCGCGTGCTCCCGAAAACCGTCCTCGCGTGGCGCGGCGAGCCGGAACCGCGCGGCAGGGTCATCATGCGCGCCGGCACATGGCTCGACGCCGAAGGGGAGTTGCTCGCGGCGGGTGAGGGCCAGGGTGGTCCTGCCCACCGCGGCCATCGCGGTGCCCTGGTGGTCGGAGAGGAGGAAGGAGAAGCCGCTGCCGACGCGCGATCGGCTCCGCGCCGAGGCACCCGTGCCACGCGGCGAAGTGTTGCTCGCGGGTGCTGGTTCAGACCGTGTCCGAGGGGGCCGTGGTGGTTCCGGAAGTCGTAGGACCGAGCGCTGCGGAGGCGAGCAGGCCCAGCTTTTCGGCGCTCGGGGAGCCGGGGTCGGGGTGGTAGATGACGAGCATGATGCCGTCGGTTCCGTTGATGAGGAGCTTCTCGCGGTCCAGTGTGACGGGGCCGAGCTGGGGGTGGTCGAAGGTGATGGTGGCACTGGTTCGCGGGTTTCCGGCGTCATGGCGGGCCCACAGACGTCTGAACTGCGGGCTGGCGACCGAGAGCTCGCCGACCAGCTCGATCACACGCGGGTCGTCGGCATCGGTGCCGACCGAGTTGCGGAAGCTCGCGACCAGACCGGCGGTGGTCCCCTCCCATGCGGGGAACATCGCCGCTTCGGCCTCGTCGAGGAAGACGTCCCTGAGCCGGTTGCGCCCCACGGCCAGGCGTGGTGAGAACGCGGAGGCCAGAGCGTTGGCGGCCAGGACGTCGAGGTAGCGGCCCTCGACGAACGCCGGCAGGTTCAGTGTGTGCACCAGCCGGGCTGTGCTCGGCGGGACGGTCTCACGGCGCGGACGCCGGCTTCTCCGTCGGGGCCGGACCGCCACGAGGCCGAGGAGGTAGGTCTCGTCCTCGATCAGCAGTGTCCGGGCGATGGACTGGAGTACCTGGACCGAGGGATGGCGGTCGCGACCCTGTTCCAGCCGCAGGTAGTACTCGGCGCTGATGCCCGAGAGCATCGCGACCTCCTCCCGGCGCAGCCCCGGGACACGGCGTGCTCCCAGGACCGGGATGCCGGCCTGCTCGGGCGTGACGAGGTCGCGGCGGGCGCGCAGGTACTCGCCCAGCAGATTCGTCTTCTCGCCCATGGCCACCAGCGTAGGCGCGGCAGGAGGCGGGTGCCTGTCCCTGCCGCTACCAGGATCACGAGGGACCTGCCGGAATGGGCCCGCGCACCCGCATCCTGGCCAGGACAGGTGCGGACAGGCACAAGTCACGCATCGTATATATCGCATATCAGACGGGAGTGGGCGGAATGTTCCGGCAGTGCGTTCTGGTGACCGGAGGATCGGGCTTCATCGGAGGTCACGTCATCCTCGAAGCACTCGCCCGGGGGCATCGGGTGCGGGCCACCGTCCGCACCCTCGACCGTGCGGAATCCGTCCGTGCCGCCCTGACCACGGCAGGCATGACGGCCGGTGACCGCCTTGAGTTCGCCGCCGCAGATCTGACCTGTGACGACGGCTGGCCGGAGGCGCTCGACGGCATCGGCCACGTCATCCACGTAGCCTCACCGGTCATGCCGGGCCATGTGGAGGACGAGACACAGATCATCGACCCGGCCCGCGAGGGCACCCTTCGCGTACTGCGGGCGGCCAGCGCCGCCGGGGTGACCCGGGTCGTGCTGACCTCGGCGTTCCACGCCGTCGCCTGGGGACACCCGCACGACGGCCACGTGTTCACCGAGGAGGACTGGACCGTCCCCGACGGGCCCGGAACCGACGCCTACGGGCGCAGCAAAACTCTGGCCGAGCGCGCGGCATGGGAATTCACCGCCGCCGGGGGCGGACACCCGGAACTGGTCACGCTGCTCCCGGTCGCCGTGATGGGCGCGGCCCTGGGCACGCAGCTCTCCGGCGGCAACCTCATGATCCAGCGATTGCTGGCCGGCAGCGTGCCCGGCCTGCTGAACCTGTCGTTCCCCGTCGTCGACGTGCGCGACGTCGCCGCGGCGCACGTCACCGCCATGACCGCTCCCGAAGCCGCCGGCCAGCGGATCCTGCTGGGCAGCGACCCCGCGCTGACGATGGCGCAGATCGCCGAGATCCTGCGGACCGAACTCGGGCCGGCCGCCGACCGCGTACCGGCCCAGACGATCCCCGATGACGCTGTGCGGGCCGGCGCCGCCACCAGCCCCGCGCTCGCCTCGGCCGCGCAAAACCTCGGCTACACCCGGCACTTCACCACCGACAAAGCACACAGGATCCTCGGCTGGAACCCGCGCCCGAGCGCAGAGGCCGTCGCATCCGCGGGCCGCAGCATGGTCGACAAAGGGCTCGTCGACCGGTGACACCGCACGCCCGGACCGGCCGCGAAACCGCGGCACCGAAACGCGAAAGCCGCGGATACTGCTGCACCAACGCCCCCCCTGGAAGCTGGTGGGAGGAGATGCGGGAACAGGGCTGTCCGGCGCGACCGCATCGGCGCCGGCGCCCACGGCAGCAGGAATCTTCGAGACGAGCCTCAATTCGTTGACCCCCGTCTGCCGTCGGCCCGCGCCATCACGCGATGGATCCTCACCCCATCCCAGCGCCCTGCCCGAGGGCGACCGGGTCCAGCCCGAAGTCGTCCCGGTGAACTGCACCAGACCGACGATGCTTGGCGAGCACATGTGTTCCTTCGGGTACATGAGCGCGCCCACCTCAAGCGATCAGCTTGCGTCCTGGACCGAAGCGGCCACCTCTATGGGCAACCTCTCCACCCTCCGGCTCTTCACCCAGCCTCTCGAACCAGACACCCGTCAGGTGAGTCCAGCGACCAGTTCCACGATTACCCCTGTTGTCCCGAGGGCGGCCACACCCCCGCCCACGAAACGAAGGGTTTTCGGCGTTGCGCTGCCTACGAAGCCGAGAGTCATTTTCGAGGTCACCTCGTAGAAACGGTCTGCACTGTCCTTGAGGTTGAAGGCAAGGGCGAAACCGACCATTGCAAGTAGCGCGCAAAAAATGATGGAAGTGATGTCGGCTCCGGGGGAAGTGCGCGCACTCGCTGCTGCGTATGTGTCGAAGTGGGCGTCGGGTCTCATCCTGTTTCCTTATGTGAGCATGATGAAGATGGCTCCCAGTAGGGCGCCGACTCCGAAAAGGCTGAAGGCTATTCCGAATAGCGCGAGCTGTGTTCGCGTTTCCGGTGTGGAGTGCTGCTCGAATTCTGAAATCCTGCGTGGGTGATCCACGTTGCTCTGGCCCGGGCTGCGGAATTTTCTCAGGAAGGATATTCCCGTGAGGGTGAATATTGATCCGATGGAGATGAGCAGGATCATCTGCCCGCTCCCGGACATCTGATTTCTGGTTGCTTCTGCGAGGTGCATTGGTTTCCTCTGGTCCCGGCGGTCGCCTCGCAGGTGGTGAAGGTCCTCGCGGGCGCGTCGTCCGCGAGGATATCTATTCAGCCCCCCAGGGCTGCCGCCGTGATCACGCACGCTGTAGCGCCGACAGTGCAGACATCGGCGATCCACGAGACGGTGAGCTTCTTCGTCATCTGTGCTTGAGGCGCCGTCTTGCGCCTACGCTTCACCCGCTGCTCGATGCGCTCCGCGGAACGGGCGGCAGATCCGACGAAGCTGTCGATGACCGACCCGCCGAATGCCGTGCAATGGATCTCGTCCCCTGTTCTCGTGACCAGATTCAGTGTTTCGCCACCCCCGCCCCGCACCTCCGTGACAGCGCCGTACGGAACCGTGTAGGTGACCAACGGGTTGACGACCGTCACGACGGCGCGCCCGAGCACGATATGCGAGCCCAAGACGCGTCGATGAGTGCGATGGTGAACAGGCAGGCGGCCACGCCGAATGTCGGGCCGCTCTCGAAGCTGTAGGTGAGGCTGATCGTCAGGCCCGCCGCAGCCAGTCCAAAAGCGATGGTGGAGACCCACGACAGGATCTTGAACGATATCCGCCGGAGGGTCTCGTTCTCGCGATCCTTGAACACTGCTCTTCCCTTCCTGAAAGTGCGCACCGCAGGGGTGGGGGAGTGCGACGACTCCTCCGCCCCTGCTGGTGTTTCGATCAACAGGCTCCTCCACCGACGCCACGTACTCCAGGGACCTTGGTCCGGTAAGCCGAAGGGAAACGGGCGATTGCGTTGCCCTGATATGCCGAGACCAGCCTGACCGTCAGACTCGCCTAACCAACGACACGACACGAGTTCACCCTGAGTAGCCTCTGTTACAACGGCTAACACAATGAGTTGAGTTGTCGGTGGCTGATCAGGCAGCAGGTGAGTCTGGGGAACGCTTCGTGTATGTCGGCCCGTCGTTCCCAGCGGATCCGCAGGCGTCGGAAGCCGTGCAGCCAGGCGAAGGTTCCCTCCACCGCCCAGCGGTAGGTGCCCGTCGGTGCCGTGTTGTGTTCCGCGGCGGGCGATGGCGAGGACGATGCCGCGATCGCGGACCTGGTCGCGGTAGATGTCGTAGCCGCGGTCGGCGAACGGCGAGTCGGGCCTGCGGCGCGGCCCGACCCGAAACCCAGCTCCTGCGGGAGGTACTCCCACTGGATCCCGGTGTGCAGCACGTACAGGACCCCGCACAGCACCTCCCGGTCCGGTAACGCCTTGCGGCCCGGGTACCGAAAGCGCCGTTCACGCTGCGGCAGCAGCGGCCCCAGGCGGTCCCACAGCTCATCCGACACGATCCAAGGCGATGTCCCCACACCAGGCCGAACGCTCAACTCCTGTCCCGGACACGGCAACCAGGGGCGGTCCACCTCATTGTGTTAGCCGTTGTTAGAGGAAGAGATTATGCCAAGCCGCCAGTGATCCACTTCCTTGCTTTTTCTGTAGAATACATTCGGCTGTACGGGATCGCATAGCGCAACGAAAATATCCCCCTTTCCTAGGTTAATTTCCCTAGCGAATGATGTGTCGTCCTTTCCTCGGCGAGTTACGATGAATTTTATTTTATGAATCCCCGGCTTGAGTTCTGTGAATTTGGGGAGTCTTTCGACTTTGCTGCACGCGCAAAGCTGCTCTCCGCTTTCGCTGACCCAGACAGTGCTCCAGTGGGGAGAAATGCTGCGTGGCGGCTCTCTGATTTCGGCGTGCAGTAGGAGGCCTGTTTGGCCCTTTTTGAGGGCCCTGTGCAACCGAATTCGTGCGCCCCAAGGGATTTTTTCGCCTTCCTTGAGTTCTTGCGTTCTGGGTGCGTCCGTCATTTGTTTGATCCCATCTGTGATGCTCAGTTCTTATCGGTCATTCTTCCGCCGGATACTGTTCCGGCGAATGTCCAGGCAATTGATTGGATGTTGAGGTTGTGGCTGCCGAACCTCATAATTGCCGACACTGCCTGGAGGCCGAGACGTTTCGGTATCCATGCTCCTGAGGCTTCCCTGCTTGCCGAGCTTGCCACTCTGGCCGCCCCCAGTGCGGCGCCCGCCAGTCCAAGGCTTGTCACGCCTATAGCGCAACTGCCCCACTGTTTGGATATACACGAGTCTGCCGTTGTTATCGCGCCCAACGCGAAGCTGGCGATCATGGCTCCGGTGGCGATCGCGCCGAGTGGCGTGATCATGGATGCTACCCCGAGGCCGACGCCGACCCATCCGAGCGCTGTCTGATGATTGTGTACAAAGTCCGTTGTGTTATTCCATGCTCGGCTAATGCCGCGTCCAATATTCCCCCATATTCCATCTTTTTTGCGTCGTTCTGCTTCTGCTTTTTTCCTGGCGGCTTTGGCGGCCTGGGCCTCGTCTGCTGCCCTGGCTTTTGCCCGTGCCGCAGCTTCCGCTTTTGCTTTCGCCGCAGTATTCGGGTTGTAGTGGTAGACCTTGTAGGTGGACGGGTTCGCCTTGTATGCGGCGTACTTCTTTTGGGACGCCTTGTCCTTCTTCGGGGTCTGCTTCCAGGTCCACTTGCCGTTCTTGCCGAGGGTGTACCCGGCGTTCATGCCGCGCTGGTCGGCCCAGTAGTCGTCCCTGTAGGTCGCGCCGCCCGCAGGGCCGTCGGGGCGGAGGCCGGTGGGGTCGGACTGGGTGACCGGGTTGTTGTGGGCGTAACTGTAGGCGTTCATCTGGGCGGGGTCGTCGAAGTCTATGACCGGGTCGACGGAGAGGAAACGGCCCAGCGTGGGGTCGTATTCGCGGGCGCCCAGGTGGGTGAGGCCGGTGGGGTCGTTGGTTCCGCCGACGAAGCCGCGGGTGCCGGGGATCTGTTCGGTCTGTTCGGTGCGGGTCTGGCCGAAGGGGAGTTGTTTGCGGCGGGTGAGGGCCAGGGTGGTCATGCCCACCGCGGCCATCGCGGTGCCCTGGTGGTCGGAGAGGAGGAAGGAGAAGCCGCTGCCGGTGCGGACGGCGACGGTTTCACCTTCGTGGGTGTAGTAGCGGACGGCTTCTTTGGCTCCCGTGCTGGTGGCCTTGAGTTCGTTGCCGCCGGGGAGGGTGAGGGTCTGGCTTCCGTCGGCGTCCTTGGTGATCATGCGGTTGCCGTCGGCGTCGTAGGCGTAACTGCTGGTGGCGCCGGATTCGGTGAGGGTGGCCAGGTGGCCTTCGGCGTCCCAGGTCAGCTTCTGCGTCCGGGAGCCGATGGCACGCTCGGTGGTGTTGCCGGCCTTGTCGTACGCGAAGGTACTGGTGCGGCCGTTGTCGGGGCCGCCGGTGGTCTTCGTCTGCCGTACGGCGTGGGGGAGACCCGTCTTGGCCGCGGGATGCGTGTAGGTGGTGGTGGCGTCGGAGCCGGACTGGGTGCCCGTGGCGTGTTCGACGAGCTGGGTGCGGTTGCCGAGGCTGTCGTAGCCGTAGGTCTGCCAGTACGGGTCGGGTCCGCCGACCGTGGTCGACGACGGGGCCGTGGTGCAGGCGGACTTGGCGGTCCACGCCTCGCTGAGCCGGCCCAGCGGGTCGGTGGTGAAGCACTGCGTGTCCACGGTCTTGGCGGCATCCTGGCCGCCGGCGGTGGTGATACCGGTGATGTTGCCCGCCGGGTCGTAGGCGTACGACGTGTCGTCGATGCGCTGGGGGGCGAGGTCGCGGTCGGTGGTCTGCCGGGTCATCCGGCCGGTGTGCTCGTCGTACACCCGGGACGTGTAGACCTTCTTGCCGAGCGTTCCGTACTCGATGCGTACGGGGCGTGAGAAGACGTCGTGGGCGGTGGAGTTCACCAGGGTGATGGAGCCCGCGGTGGTCTTCTGGGGAAGGTTGCCCTCGCTGTAGATGGTGGTCTGGCGTTCACTGGGCAGGTTTCCGACCGCAGGGTGCCTGATCCATTCCTGCTGGCCGGTGTAGGCGTTGTAGCCGAAGGTCCAGGTGTAGCTGCCCGCGAGCGCGCCGGCCTGGGAGGGGACGGTCACCGTGGTGGAGGTGGGCTGGTACCTGTCGTCGTAGGCGTCCGTGGCCGTACGGTACTCCTTGCCGTCGAGGTACCGGCTGCCGGCGGCGGGTTGGCCCTTGGCGACGGTGTCGTAACTCCACTTCGCCAGGAGCGTGCTGCCCTGCTTCAGTTCGGTGGCGCGGCCGAGTTCGTCGTAGGAGCGGGTCAGCGTGACACCGCGCGCGTCGGTGGTCGACGTGGGCTGCCCGAGCTTGTCGTAGACCGTGGTCGAGGCACCCTTGTCCGGGTCGTCCGCCGCGATCTGCTGGCCACGGCTGTCGAAGGTGTACGTCCAGGTATTGCCCGCCGGGTCGGTGACGACCGAGGGTTCGTCGTACTTACCGTAGGTGTAGGCGGTCTTCTGGGACGTGGTCCGGGCCGCGTTGGTGTATTCGAGGCGCTCGGTGGTCCGGCCCAGGGCGTCGGTGACGACGGTGGTCGCAGTACCGCCCTTCGGCGGTATCACCGTGGTGCGGTCGCCGTCGTAGAGCGTCGTGGTGCGCCACTTCTCGTCGCCGAAGGTACGGGAGATCGCGGCGGTCTCCCGGCCCACCCCGTCATAGAGGGTCTCCGTGGCGGCGGGGATCTTGTTGTCGGCGCCGTTCACCAGCGTCTTAGACGGGGCACCTGTGGCGTAGTACGGGGCGTAGGTCTTCCAGACGAAGCCACGGGTGTCGTAGTGCGTCTCGGTGACGACACGGTCCTTGGTGCCGATGGCCGGGGCCTGGGTCTGCCGCTCGCGCAGCAGACCGTCGTAGAGGACGTACGACGTCGCGTAAGAGCCGTCGTACTGGAGGGATTTGGTGGCGACGGCGTTCGGGGCGCTCTTCGAGACGGTGTACGTGAACTCGGTGGACGGCTGCGTGGCGTGGTCCGCCTTGGTCCACCCGGTGCCCCAGACCTTCAGGACCCGTCCCAGCCCGTCGTGCACCGCGTCGGCCCGCTTGCCATTGGCGTCCACGGTGGCCGTGGTGGTGCCGCGGGCGGGGTCGTACTCGACGGTGGTGGTGTGGCCGAGGGAGTTGGTCTCGGTCATCGACGTCGGGGGCTCGACGGTGGCCGGGGTGTACACGACGGTGTTCTTCCGGCCCAGGGCGTCGGTCTCGGTGAGTTCCCGTCCGTGCTGGTCGTAGCTGGTGGTGGCGGTGGTGAGGTAGCCGGTGCCCGCCGCGTCCTGTTCGTCGAGACGGGTGACGTCGCCCTTGGTCGGAGCGGTGGTGAGGCTCGTGGCGCCGTCGTAGTAGTAGCGGGCCACGGAGACCAGGTCGGCGGGGAGCGCGGGAGTCGTCCCGCAGGCCTTGGCGACGGTCCTGATCTCGGAGGCCAGGTTCAGGAGATTGCTGCCTGTGTTGCGGTTGTACGTGGTGGTCGTGCACTCCTCGTCGCCGGTCCTGGCGGTGTCGCCGAGCCGGGATTCGGTCACGACCTGCCCGTAGGCGTCGAAGGTCCGGTTCGTCTGCGTGGTGCGCCGGCCCGCGCCCACGGCGGTACGGGTCTTCTCGCCGGCCATACCGGTGGCATACGCCCGTACCGCGGGCAGCCCCTCCGAGCGGGACTCGGTGGCGGTCGCGGCGGAGCGCCACGGTTCGTAGCTGGTCGCGGTGATCAGTTTGCCGCCGTCACCGTCGAACACGGCCTCTTCGCGGGTCATACCGGCGAAGGCCTCACGGTCGGTGACAGCGATACCTTCCTCGTCCTTGACCTGGGCGCCGTCGATGCCACGGAAGTAGCGGTACTCCTTCAGCGTCCGCTGATCGGCGCCGGCGCCGGTGCGGACCTGGACACGTCCGTAGCCCTTGCGGTCGTCGTAGGTGAGGTGCTTGGCCTGGGTGAACTCGTCGTCCTTGGATTTGGCCCAGGCCAGTCCGTCGAGGTAGGCGTAGTCGGTCTGCCGGACCGGGGCTCCGCCGGTGTTGTCGGACTCCAGGACCTGGGTGACGACATAGGAGTGGAACCAGTCGAGGTACGGCTCGTAGCCGGTGCCGGGCGCGTCCGGGGGAGACCACATGACCGGGTAGCAGCGACGGGTGTTCGAGGAGGGGGCGGGCACGCTTCCGGCCTTGCAGTCGGCGGCCGAGTAGGTGACGCCGATGGTGCCGCCGGTCTCGGTGTCGATGCCGTAGACGCGGTAGCGCACCAGGGGAGGTACGGGGTCTGCGCTGCCGCCGGTGGTGGCGCCCTCGACGCGGTTGGCCAACTGCTGGCCCTTGAAGGTGACCGAGGGCAGCGTGACGTCGCCGGTACCGGTGTGCCCGGTGCGGGCGATGGACTTCAGCCACAGGGCGGGGTCCGTGCCGTCACCGGTGGCGGGGAAGTCGTGGGCCAGCTTCCAGGTGTCGACCGCCAGGTACGCGCCGCCGGTCAGGACCGAGGTGTCGATCTGGGTGAGCCGCTTACGGCTCCAGTACGAGGGCGAGTAGCGGTCCTTGCACTCGGTGCCCGGGGCGCAGTACTGGTCGAACGGCACGTCCGGCCAGTTCTTCGCGTTGGCCTTGTCGAAGGTGCCGCAGGTGCTCAGGCAGCGTTCGGAGACGGTGAAGTCGACCTTGCCGGCCGCCTTCTTGCCGTACATCGTGTTGGAACGCAGGCCGTACTCGATGCGCTTGAGATAGCCGCCCCGGGTGTACTCGGTGGCGGTGGAGGCGCCGGTGGTGTCGTTGACGTTGAGGCCGTAGGAGTTGGTCTCCTTCTCCCAGTAGTAGGCCATGGCGTCGGAGTGCGGGTCCACGACGTAGTCGAGGTTCCAGCGCCAGGCCTGCTGGCACCATGAGTCCTTGAACGCGGCGGCGTGGCAGGGTTCACCGCTCTGGTTGCCGAAGACCGGCACGGTCCAGGTGGAGTTGGTCTCCGGCTTGCCCTCGGCCCAGCCGGGCAGCCGGTTGTAGCCGAAGTAGTACCGGGTGCCGTCGGGAGTCGTCACCCGCCAGTACTCACCGTCGTTGTCGCCGTTGCCCCGGTTGGCGCTGGTGAGCTTGACCGCCTTGGTGCCGTCGTCGCTCTCCAGGCGCCATTCGCCCTCGGGGTCGTCCTTGACGGAGTCGTCCTTGACGAGGACGGAGGTGTGGCCGCCGAGGTTGAGGACGGCGTTTTCCTTCTTCCAGCACTGGTCGCCGACCTTGCCGGTGGCGTTGCTGTTCTTGGTGTCGTCGGTGCAGGGGATGTACCGGCGCTCGATGTAGCCGGGCTCCATGGACCAGCCGTCACCGATCCAGTTGGCCTGGTTGTTGGTGGCCGCTGTGCGGCCGTCCACCGACTGGGAGGAGTAGGCGAGCGACAGGTCGGGCTCCAGCCCGCCGGGCACCTCAGGGGTGTCGATGTCGTACGTCCAGGTGAACCCGCCGTTGCTGCCACCGGCCGCCCAGGAGGCGGACGGGGCCAGTGAGGTGGCCTTGAAGTCACCGGATGCGCCGGACGCTGCCGCCGTGACGGCCAGAAGGACGGACTGCCCGCTCGCCGACAGGCCCGTGGCCGAGCGCTCGGATGCCGCCGCCTTCACGACGGGGGTGGTCTCCTGTCCGTCGCCGGTGGATGCGGCGGACATGGTGGATGCGGGAGGAAGGGCGACCGGTGCCGACACGCTTGCCCTGTCGGTGTCGTTGACCGCTCGCAGGGCCGTGGTTGTTCCACACCCCTTGGCCTGCGGAGTCGTCAGGGCGCAGGCGGGCAACTGCCGCAGCGTCAAGCGTGATGCCCAGTCACCGCCGATCGCGTTCCGGAAGCCGCTGTAGTCGATCCGCAGGTCGACCGTGCCCGCCGCGCCCGCCACGGGCTCGACCGCCACGAGGACCCCGTCGATGCCCAGAGCCTGTGCCGCCTTCTGGTCCAGGACCTGCACCCGCGCTTGATCAGGGCCGGCGGACGCGGAGCGCTGGGAGGAGGGCCGCGTCAACTGGACCGGAAGGGAGCCGGCGTGGCCCCGACCGGTGCCGCCGCGTGTACGCGGGACCGATATCCGCGTGGTGCCCGGCTTCGGCCAGGCCCCTTTCGCCGTCTCCCCGTTGTGCCGTGCGGTCTGGTCGGGGCGTGCGAGCGTGCGCTGCGTGGCCGCGGCGGTGGGAACCGGCTCGGGCTTCTTCAACCCCAGCAGATCCAGCTCGGCCGCGGCGGCCACCGGTCCGCCCAGCAGCCCCACCACGAGATAGACCACCAGCGACAGCGCGACCCAACGGACAGTGCGCACAGGTCTGTTGACCCGGCGTATGGAACGACGAAATGACTTCGCCCGCAGACCTGACACCGATTCCCCCCACGGGAAGTTCACAAATATGGAGACCAAGGAGGGACCCTAGCAGCATGCAATGGAACGGCAAACAGCTCCCTCTTCGAGAGGAAGGGGTCAGTTCGGAGGTGGGGGAGGGTGTTATCAGACGTGCGAACGTTCGCGAAAGGTCAAGGTGGGAGGTTTCCCTGAATCGCGTCGGGCAGATGGCCTCTGATCTGCGGATCCTTACCGTCCCGATTGGATGGAAAACGGAAGGTAATCAAGCTTTGTGGGGTGCTCTGCACCTTTTGATCTCTTTGTCTTTTGTGTGAACTTGAGGTCTTAATTGCTCTCCTGTAGTCCGTGCGCGGCCCAGTTGGTCGGGGTTGTAGGGTGCGCGGAATGCCGTGCGTAAACCGAAAAGGAAGTGTGATGAAGGTTCATCGTGAGAGACCGAAGGCTGTGGCATCTCGGCGTGTCGGGCTTGCTGCGGCGCTCGCTCTCCTGATAGCCGCGCCACTTGTAACCAGCATTCCTGCAAAGGCAGTTGACGCCAGCTCGGAAACGGCGTCGGCCACGGAATCCACCCCCGAGGCCCGAGCGCTGACACAGGCCGCCGAGTCGGGCGAACCCGTCGAAGTGCTCTCGCAGCGCACCGAGGCGTCCCAGGTCTTCGCCAACCCCTCGGGAACTTTCACAGAGGAACGGTTCGCCACAGCCCAGTGGGCGCGTCAGGGCAACCGGCTGGTGGACATCGACACCAGCCTCCGGCGTGGCCCGGACGGAACGATCACTCCTGTGGCGACCGGAGTGGGACTCGCATTCTCCAGTGGCGGCGGGGGACCACTGGCCACCATCACCCGCGACGGACGCAGCCTCTCCCTGTCGTGGCCCACACCGCTTCCGGAGCCGAGGATCTCGGACGACACCGTCACCTACCCGGACGTGCTGCCGGATGTCGACCTGAAACTACGCGCGGGCGCCTCCGGCTTCGCTCAGCTCCTGGTCGTCAAAACTCCTCAGGCCGCGGCCAATCCGGCACTCAAGACCATCGCGTACGGCATGTCCAGCCGGGGCGTCGACGTCACCACGGACGAACACGGCAATCTCAGCGCCGTCAATCCTGGAGGCCAGGAACTCTTCACCGCTCCCACGCCCCGTATGTGGGACAGCAGCACGGTGGCTGCCCCCGTCTCACGGATGGCGTCGCGGGCCGCGGCCGAAACCGCCGAAGACCCGGCGGGCCCTCCACAGACCGCCGACGAGTTCGAACCCGGACACGGGGCCCAGCAGGCGGCCATGCCGGTCGAGGTCAAGGACGGTGCCCTGGAACTGACACCCGACACGGAACTGATGACCGGCACCGACACCCGGTACCCGGTCTACATCGATCCCTACGTCGAGGGTTCCCGCTACTCGTGGACCATCGCCTACAAGAAGTACCCCAACAGCGCCTTCTTCAACGGAGCCGGTTGGGGTGGTTCCGGTTCTTCGACCTCCACCGCCCGTGCCGGGTACGAGAACGAGACCAACGGCCTGGCCCGCTCCTACTTCCGTATGAACACGAAGAACCTGTGGAGTACGGACAAGCAGGTCATCAAGTCGACGTTCCGGATCAAGAACACCTGGTCCTGGTCCTGCACCGCCTCGCGTGTCAACCTCTGGCGTACCACCGAGATCGACTCCTCCACCACCTGGAACAAGCGTCCCACGCGCAGGGAACAGATGGACAGCGTCTCCGACGCCAAGGGCTGGGGCTCGAACTGCCCTGCGGGCAACCTGGCCTTCGACGTCACCCGTGGGGCCAAGGACGCGGCCTCGGGCAAGTGGAACACCATCATCTTCGAACTCGCCGCCGACAACGAGTCCGACGTCTACGGGTGGAAGAAGTTCGACGCCAAGTCGGCCGTGATGTCCACCGAGTACAACACGCCTCCCGGCGCGCCCACCGGACTGGACACCGTCCCCAGCACGAAGAACTCCAAGGGGTGTGGAGACACGGCTCCGTACGGCCTCATAGGCAACACCGACATCTACGTGACCGCCAAGGCCACGGACAAGGACGGCGGCACCGTAAAGGTCCAGTTCAACCTCTGGGCCACCGGACACCACCCCAACGACGACCCCAACGGGGTCATGATCGTCAATCAGAGTGTCTCCGTGACCTCAGGCACCGTTGCCAAGCTGAAGATCACCAAAGCCACTCTCAGCAAGTACCTCGGTGTGGCCGGCGGCAACTTCTCCTGGAAGGCCCGGGCCGATGACGGCAAGGCGACCTCGGACTGGACCCCGGCCGCGGGGAAGCCCGGCTGCCGCTTCGTCTTCGACCCCGACCGGCCGAGCACCCCGCCCGTGATCTCCTCCCGGCAGTTCCCGGACGGCACCGACGGGTGGCCCTCCAACACCGGTTCCGTACGCGCCGAGGGAACCTTCACCCTCGCCGCCGGAGGCGTCGCCGACGTCGCCAAGTACGAGTACTGGACCGACACCGACGCCACCGTACGCACCGCCACTCCCTCCGCCACGGGAGGGAGCGTCAGCGTCGCCTTCACTCCCACCACCGCGGGCTCCAACCACCTCTACGCACGCAGCCTCGACAAGGCGGGCAACAAGTCCGACAGCGCCGATTACCTCTTCTACGCCAACGGTCTGAAGCAGGCCGACACGCCCGGTGACATCAACGGCGACGGCAACCCCGACATGTGGGCCGTCGACAAGGACGGCACCCTCCACCGCTATTACGGAGCCGGTGACGGCACCCTCACCGACAACCCCAAGTCCGCCTCCGACTTCAACTGGACCGGGGCGAAGATCACTCACCGAGGTGACTGGACCGGCGACGGATACGAAGACCTCATCGCTCTGCGCCCGGACACCACCACCGGCACCAAACGCCTGTGGATCCACCCCAACAACGGCTTCGGCTTCGCCTGCACCGACTGCGCCGGTGACACGCTGGACCGCCAGGAACTGACCGTCTACGACCCCGCCAACAACCACTGGAGCGACGCGGACGCCATCCTGGCCATCGGCGATGTCGACGGCCCGCTCGATGTCGACAACGACGGCATCCCCGACGTCCCCGGACACCCCGACCTTCTCGTCCGCAACGGCAACCTCCTGTGGCTCTACTACGGAGCCCCCGACAACCGCCTCGACACCGACCGTGAACCCGTCCTCATCGGCACCGACGGCTGGAAGAACATGGACCTGTTCGCCCCCGGTGACACAACAGGGAACGGCCGCGTCGACCTCGGTGCCCGCGACCGCACCACCGGCGACATCTTCATCTACCGGGGCAGCGGCGACGACGGCGACGGGCTCGCGGACCACAGCACCAAGATCCAGGCGGGCAGCCAGTTCACCGTCGCCGCCAACCCCCTCATCACCTCACCCGGCGACGCCGACCACAGTGGAGCCTTCGACATCTGGTACACCCGCAAGACCGACGGAGTCTCCAGCCTGATCGCTTACCTCGACCTCGGAACCGACCGCAAGAGGAAGGTCCCTGTCGCAGGTGACTGGACGGGGTATCAGGCCATCAGCTGACACACCCCGCGCCCCGGCGCGGGTGCGCGGCGGCGGGGTTGGGGGCCGCTGCCGCGCACCGGGGGTGGTGGGTCAGTTGTAGGGGATCTTCACTGTCGACTGGTTGCCGGTGCCCAGGGTGCTGGGGCCGTTGCCTATGGCGTTCCAGACCTCTATGCGGACCTTGCCGTTGACCAGGTTGGCGTGGGTGCCGGTGGCGGATTTCAGGCCTCGGGCCTGGGTGTAGTGCTCGTAGCCGGGCAGGGGGTCGGTCGCGAAGTACTGGTAGGTCTCGGTACGGTCCCAGACGCCGTCGCCCGTGTGGTCGTAACTCACCCGGACCTGCTGGCCGTTGCCCACCGTCGTGCCCGCGTCGACGAAGAGGTCGAACTCGGTGGAGCCGCCGTTGTACGTCCGGGTGATGGCGCCCGAGGTGAAGACCTGCGGGTTGGTCACCGTACCGTCGTAGTTGCCGCCGCCCGCCGAGGTGAGGGTGGACGAGGAGGCGGAGCCGGTGGAGTCGCCCAGGGCGTTGCCGGTACGCGCGTACAGGGTCGAGGAGCCGGTGGGCGGGTCGGGGTTGGAGGTGCCGCCCCGGGTCCACACGGCCACGTAGTCGACGAGCATCGGGCGTCCCGGCACCGTCGCGGCGGTCGGGGTGGGCCCGCCCAGCGCGTCGGGGAAGGCGCCGCCGATCGCCACGTTGAGCAGGATGAAGTACCCCGCGTGGTCCGTCATGTTGGACCAGCTCGTCGCGTCCATCTGGTTCTGGCCGACGGTGTGGTAGAGCTGGTCGTCCACGTACCAGCGCAGTTGGTTCGGGGTGATCGAACGGTCCCACTCGAAGCGGTACGTGTGGAACGCGGACTGGCAGGTCGACCCGGGGCACGCCCTGCTCGCGCCCAGGCCGGTCGTCTCGCCGCACGGCCCGCCCGGGTTCACGCCGCAATGCAGCACGCCCCAGACCGAGTTGAGGCCGTTCACGTTCTCCATGATGTCGAACTCGCCGATGCCCGGCCAGTTCCAGTAGTTACCGCGGTACGGGGCGCCGAGTGCCCAGAACGCCGGCCAGTAGCCGCTGGCCGCCGCGCCGGTCACGTTCGGCATCTGGATCCGGCTCTCGATCCGCAGCAGACCGCCCGCCGGGGCCTTGAAGTCGGCGCGCCGGGTCTCGATCCGGCCCGACGTCCAGTTCCCCGCGCTGTCCCGCAGCGGCGTGATGCGGAGATTGCCGCTGCCGTCGAGGCTCACGTTGTCGGTGCTCGCGGTGTAGTTCTGGATCTCACCGGTGCCCCAGTTGGCCGGGCCGCCCGGGTAGCTGTGGCCGGTGTCGGTCTGCCAGTTGGCGGAGGAGGGCGGGGTGCCCGCCGCACCGTCGAAGTCGTCGCCCCACTGGAGCGTCCAGTCGGGTACGGGCGGGATCGCACCCTGGGCGGTACCGCCGCCGGTGACACCGAACAGGCCCGTGAAGGCCAGGGTCAGCGCTGCCACCAGGGCTGTCAGTAAGGGGGTGCGGGGTGTGCGGGGTGCTCTAGGCGTTCTGGGTGCTCTGGGTGTTCTGTGGGAGTGGGTACGGGGGTGGCGGGTGAGGCCTGGTCTCAAGGGGGGCACGGGGGACACCTCCGGGGCGGACGGCGCGCGGTGACGTGGTGGTGCGCGTGGGTGTGGGCGTGAGGATGGGAATGAGAGCGCTCTCAGTACGTCTTGTAGCGGGGGCCGCGCGCAACGTCAATGGCTTTGCCTTGACGTGCACGTCAAGGATTACCGTCGAAGACATGCGCATCGGCGAGCTGGCGAAGCGGGCCGGGACGACCACCCGTGCCCTGCGGTACTACGAGTCGCGCGGGCTGCTCCCCGCCCGGCGCGCGGTGAACGGTTACCGCGCGTACGACGAGAGCGACCTGCGGCTGCTCCGGCAGATCCGGACCCTCCAGGAGTGCGGGTTCGACCTGGAGGAGACCCGGCCGTTCGTGGAGTGCCTGCGTGCCGGGCACCCGGCCGGCGACTCCTGCCCCGCCTCGCTCGCCGTCTACCGGCGCAAGCTCACGGAGCTGGACGGAATGATCGAGCAGCTCCGGTCCGTACGGGCCCAGATCGGCGAGCAGCTCGCACGGGCCGACGCGGCGCGGGCGGGACTCGCCGCCGAGGCGGAGCACCCGGGCGGCCCCGAGCCGCTCTGTGAACTGACGGTGCCGGATGCGACAGAAGTCGCGGAACCGGCCTACGCGGTGCGGCAAGGACCGGGCCGGGACGGAGAGGCGGAGAAATGATCAAGGCTGTGGGTGTCGACGAAGTGACGGACGCGGACTTCGACACGGAGGTACGGGGCGGCGGCCTGCCCGTGCTGGTGGAGTTCACGGCCGACTGGTGCCCGCCCTGCCGCCAGCTCGCGCCCGTGCTGAGTGCCGTCGCCGAGGAGGAGCGGGACCGGATCAGGGTGGTGCAGATCGACGTGGACGCCAATCCGGTGATCACGGCGCGGTACGGGGTGCTCGCGATGCCCACGCTCATCGTGTTCCGGGACGGTGAACCCGTACGGTCGATGGTGGGAGCCCGCCCGAAGCGCCGCCTGCTGGAGGAACTGGACGACGCCCTCCGGGGGTAGGAGAGGTCCGGGGGAGGGCAAGGGGAGGCGCTCGTACGGTACGGGGCGGGTGCGTACCCCGCCCGTACCCCGGCCCGTACTCCGCCCGTACCCAGGCCCGTACCCCGCCCGTACCCCGGCCCGTGCCCGGCCCGTCCCCCCCCCCCGGCGGGAAGCGGGCGGGAAGCGGGCGCGCTCAACTCCCTTATCGGGCGCGGCTTCCTGCGGGGCCGACGGTACTGTGCCGTCGGCCCCCTCGTCGTCTCCCCCTCCATCACCCCCTGGGTCCCGCCCCTGCCCCGCCCCCGTTCCCACCCCCGTGCGCCCGGCAACCGGCGGTCGGTTGGGCACGGTTGGACCCGGTTGGGCACAGTCGGGCACGGCCGGTGATTAAGTGATGGTTACGAGGCTCCAGTTGGGGCGGATTTGGCCTTGACGTGCTCTGATGTGAGCCTCCACACTCCTCCCCATGGACGGTCAGCAATCCACAGAAGCGGGCATCCGCCGTGCTGCCCGCTGAGCGTCACCGCCGCATTTGTGCGGCCTTGCGCGCGCAGCGGATCGTCTCCACGGAGGAGTTCTCCCGCATGCTGGACGTCTCCCAGGAGACGGTCCGCCGTGACCTGGTGACCCTCGAACGCCGTGGTCTGCTCGTACGGGTGCACGGCGGGGCGACCAACACGGCGGGCGGCTTCGGCGAGGAGCCCCCGTTCGACGAACGGTCGGGTCTGGAGCGGCAGGCCAAGGTGGCCATCGGGGCCGCCGCGGCGGCGCTCGTACGGCCGGGGCAGACCGTGGTGATCGACATCGGTACGACGGCGGTGGAGGTCGCCCGCGCCCTCCCCGCCGACCACCGCGGCACCGTCGCCACCTGCTCGCTGCTGGTGGCCGCCGAGCTCTCCACCCGGCCGAACATCGAAGTCCTCGTCAGCGGCGGCCGGTTGCGGGCGGGCGACCTCGCCTGTTCGAACGCGCAGGCGCTGGCGTTCTTCGCGGACCTCCGCGCCGATGTCGCGTTCCTCGGCTCGGGCGGCGTGGACGCCTCGGCCGGGCTGACCGACTTCCACCTCGACGAGGTGGCGACCCGGCGGCTGATGCTGGCCAACACCGTCCGCTCGTACATCCTCGCGGACTCCAGCAAGTTCGGCCGGGTCGCGCCCCATCGCGTCTGCGGCCTGGAGGATGTCGACGGACTGATCACCGATGCCCGCCCCTCCTCGACGCTGGAGTCGGGCATGGAGCGATCCGGCGGAGTGGTCGTCGTCGCGTAATGCGCAATCAGCCGTCTCATGCGCAATCAAAAGAGTGGTGGCCGGGTGACGCGGCTACGTCCCCCGACCATGACCGGAATCCCTGTCCACCGAAGTTCACTCAGGGCTCACCTGTGCCTGTCAGCACCTGGCAGCACCTCATCAATGCAAAGGAGTCGATCGTGCCCCAGTCTCCCACGCCGGCGGAAAATACGGCGGTTTCCCCCCTTCCTACTGGCACATCCACAAGAAATGGCGGAAAGGCGTCCGCGACGGGCGCGGATACGGCCACGGACGCCGGTACGGGCGACCCAGCCGCCGGAACCGGAACCGGAACCGGAACCGGAGCCGGGGCGGGGGCCGGCTCCGGATCCGCATCCGGCTCCGCCGCGGCTGACATCGACGGCCATGTCACCGGCTACAAGCCGCAGTTCGCGCGCACCCTGAGCCGCTTCGAGTCGTTCGCCGTCGCCTTCTCCTTCATCTCCATCACCACCGGCCTCTTCACCACCTACGGCACCGTCCTCGGTTACGCGGGCCCCGCCGGCATCTGGACCTGGCCGCTGGTCACCCTCGGCACCGTCCTCGTCGCCCTCGTCTACGGCATGCTCGCCAGCCGTATCCCGATCTCCGGCTACAGCTACCAGTGGGCCAGCCGCCTCGCCTCGCCCGTCCTGGGCTGGTGGTTCGGCTGGGTCTCCTTCTCGTTCCTCGCCATCGTCGTCGTCGCCGTCGACTACGGGCTGACGCAGGTCGCCCTCTTCCCGCTGCTCGGCATCGAGTACACGGCGGCCGGCGGCGCCATCGGCACCATCATCGTGCTGCTGCTCCAGATGTCCCTGATCATCTGGTCGACCCCCATCACCACCAAGGTCAACAACATGGCGGTGGGCGCGGAGGTCATCGCCATGGTCGGCCTGACCGTGCTGATCGCGGGCGCCGTCATCTTCTTCGGCAAGGGCGACTGGAGCAACCTCGGCTCGTACGGTACGACGCCCACCGACGGCTACTACGGCTTCCTCGGCCCGTTCATGCTCTCCGCCCTGCTCGGCGCCTTCACCCTCGTCGGCTGGGAGTCCGCGGCGAACCTCGCGGAGGAGACCCACAACCCGAAGAAGGTCGTTCCGCAGGCCATGGTCCGCGCCATCCTGCTCAGCGGCGGTATCGGCATGGTCTTCCTCATGGTGATCACCGCGGGCGTCGGCGACAACGTCGCCGCGCTCACCAAGGACTCCGCGCCCGTCGCCTCCATCATCGAGTCGACCGTCGGCGGCGCCGTGGCGACCGCGATGCTGGTCGTCGTCTGCATCGCCATCTTCGCCTGCGGCCTGGTCATCATGGTGAGCAACAGCCGCCTCGTGCACTCCATGGCCCGGGACGGACGCCTGCCGTTCTCCGAGACGCTCAGCCAGGTGCCGCGTCCCACCGGCGGCCCGACCTGGGCGACCCTGACCGTCGCCGTCACCTCCATCGGCATCGTCACCCTCTTCTCCGGCAACGCCGACGCCCTGCCCCAGCTCCTCGGCGCGGGCACGCTGATGCCCGCGATCCTGTACGCGGGGACGGTCGCCCTCTTCATCTTCACCCGCCGGAGCTACACGCCCCGTCCGGACGACTTCCAGCTCGGCAAGTGGGAGAAGCCGGTGGTGGCGGGGGCGGTCATCTGGCTCGTCCTGGAACTCTGCATCTTCATGATCCCGTCCGACTTCCGGGGCGCCCAGCAGTACGCCCTGGCCACGCTGGTCGTCGGCGGCCTGCTCTTCGCCTCGGTCTGGGTCACCCGCCGCGCCCGCCTGGTGCAGCAGCCGAGCCTGGACGGCGAGGGGCTCATCGGCGACGAACTGCCGGGGGAGGGCACGGGGTCGCCGAAGGCGGCGGCCGAGGCTGAGCCGAAGGCGGAAGCGGAAGCGGAAGCAGAAGCGGAGGCTGAGGCAGCGGCTGAGGCGAGCCCCGCCGTGGTTACGGAGACGGAGCCCCCTGCGGACACCAAGTCCGTACCCCTGGCCAAGGACGAGCCCGAGGCCGCGCCCGGGTCCGAAGCCGACGCCACCCCCACCCCCCGCCCGAAGGAGGCCGACTCCCAGTGACCGTGCTCGCCATCGATCAGGGCACCTCGGGGACGAAGGCCCTCGTCGTCGACCCGGCGGACGGTGTCGTCGCCGTCGCCGAGGTGCCCGTCACCCCCGTCCACCTGGCCGGTGGCGGCGTGGAGCAGGACCCCCAGCAGCTCCTGGCCTCCGTCCTGGAAGCCGGCCGTCGCGCCGTCGACCAGGCCGGGGGCCGCCCCCTGCGGGCCGTCGCGCTCGCCAACCAGGGCGAGACCGTGCTCGCCTGGGACCGGCGCACCGGCCGGCCCCTCTCGCCCGCCGTCGTCTGGCAGGACCGCAGGTCGGAGCCGCTCTGCGCGGAACGCGCCGACGCCAAGGAGTGGGTAGCGGACCGTACGGGGCTGGTCCTCGACCCGTACTTCTCCGCGCCCAAAATGGCCTGGCTGCGCGCGAACACGACCCGCGAGGGCGTGGTCACCACCACCGACTCCTGGCTCGTCCACCAGCTCACCGGAGCCTTCGTCACCGACGCGTCCACCGCCAGCCGCTCGCTCCTGCTCGGCATCGACGCGGTCGACTGGGACCCCGAGCTGATCGCGCTCTTCGGGCTCGACGGCGAGGAGCTTCCCCGCATCGTGGGGTGCGACGAGATCGTCGGTACGACGGACGCGTTCGGCGGGCAGCGGCTGCCGCTCGCCGGGCTCATCGTCGACCAGCAGGCAGCCCTCTTCGCGGAGGGCTGCCTCACCCCCGGAACCGCCAAGTGCACATACGGCACCGGGGCGTTCCTCCTCGCCCACACCGGCGACACCGCGCTCCGCTCCGCCTCCGGGCTCACCTCGTCGGTGGCGTGGCGGGCCCGCGGCGCCGCCCCGTACTGCGTGGACGGCCAGGTCTACACGGCCGCCTCCGCCGTGCACTGGCTCCAGGAGCTGGGCTTCGTCGCGGACGCGGGCGAGCTCGACCGGGTCGCGGCAGACGACGCGGGGGGCGTCCTGTGCGTACCCGCCCTCGCCGGGCTCGCCGCGCCCTGGTGGCGCCCCGATGCCACCGCCTCCCTCACCGGTATGACACTCTCGACCCGGCGGGAACATCTCGTCACCGCCGTGCTCCAGGGCATCGCCGCCCAGGTCGCGGAGGTGACCGGGCTGGTCGCGGCCGACCTGGGCGCACCGCTGACCCGGCTGCGCGCGGACGGCGGGCTCACCCGCTGCGCGACGCTGATGCAGGCGCAGGCCGACCTCGCCAGGATGCCGGTCGACGTCTACTCGTCGCCGCACGCCACGGCGCTCGGCGCCGCGGCGATGGCGCGGCTGGCGACCGAACCCGAGCTCACCCTCGAACAGGCGGTACCGGAGTGGACCCCCGGCACCACCTACGAACCACGCTGGTCCGAAGACCGGGCGCAGGACTTCCGTGCCCGCTGGCTGGCAGCGGTGGACGCGACAGCGCCGCGGCCGCAGGAGGAAACCCCATGACCGACCAGACCGACCCCGACGTTCAAGCCGAAGCCGAAGCCGAAGCCGAAGCCGGAACGGAAGCCGAAGCCGGAACGGAAGCCGGAACCGGAACCGAAGCCCAGGCCCCCGCTGACGTACGCCCCTACGACGTAGCCGTCATCGGCGCCGGCGTCGTCGGCTCCGCCATCGCCCGTGAGCTCGCCGGACTCACGGGCCGCGCCGGACGCCCCCTCTCCGTCGCCCTGCTCGACGCCCGCGACGACGTCGGCGACGGCACCAGCAAGGCCAACACCGCGATCCTGCACACCGGGTTCGACGCCAAGCCGGGCACCCTCGAATCCCGCCTGGTCCGGCGCGGCTACACGCTGCTCTCCTCGTACGCGGAGAGCACCGGCATCCCCGTCGAACGCACCGGCGCCCTCCTCGTCGCCTGGACCCAGGAGGAGCTGGACTCCCTCCCCGGGCTGCGCTACAAGGCCGTCGCCAACGGGTACGAACACTGCGAGACCGTCACCGCCGACGAGGTCTACCGCCAGGTCCCCGCGCTCGGCCCCGGCGCCCTCGGCGGCCTCACCGTCCCCGACGAGTCGATCATCTGTACGTGGACGACCACCCTCGCCCTGGCCACCGACGCCCAGGCGCGCGGCGCCCACATCCTCCTCGGCCACCGCGTGGAGTCCGTACGCCGCGACACCGGCACCACCAGCACCACCGGCGACAGTGACACCACCAGCGCCACCGGCGACAGCGACACCACCAGCGCCACCGGCACCACCAGTGCCACCAGCGCCAACGACGCCACCGGCGGTACGACGACCCTCCTCACCCCCCGCGGCCCCGTCACCGCCCGCTGGGTGGTCAACGCCGCCGGGCTCGGCGCCGATGTCCTCGACGGGCTCTTCGGGCACCGCCGGTTCACCGTCACCCCGCGCCGGGGCGAACTCCTCGTCTACGACAAGCTCGCCCGCCCCCTCGCGGACCGCATCGTGCTGCCCGTGCCCAGCAAGGTCGGCAAGGGCGTGCTGATCAGCCCAACCATCTACGGCAACGTCATGCTCGGCCCCACCGCCGAGGACCTGACCGACCGCACCGACACCGGAACCTCCGAGTCCGGCTTCGCCTTCCTCCTCGACAAGGGCGCCCGGCTGATGCCCACCCTCCTGGAGGAGGAGGTGAGCGCGTCGTACGCGGGGCTCCGTGCCGCCATCGACCACGGCGACTACCTGATCGAACCCGACCCCGAGCAGCGCTACCTGCTGGTCGGCGGCATCCGCTCCACCGGGCTCACCGCTTCGCTGGCCATCGCGGAGTACGTACGCGGTGTCCTCGCCGAGGCGGGACTCGCCCTGGAGCCGCGTGCCGTCGCCGATCTCCCGGCACCGCCCGCGATGCCCAACCTGGGCGAGGCGTTCATCCGGCCGTACCAGGACGCCGCGCTCATCGCCAAGGACAGCGCCTACGGGCGGGTCGTCTGCTTCTGCGAGCGGGTCACCGAAGGCGAGATCAGGGACGCGTGCCGATCCCCGCTGCCGCCCGCCGGGCTCGACGGCCTGCGCCGCCGCACCCGTGCGATGAACGGCCGCTGCCAGGGGTTCTACTGCGGGGCCCGGGTGGAGGCCCTCCTCGCCGATGGCCTCGCCACCGGTCAACCCGGGCCACGGCGCATTCCCCCGAACGAGCCCGCGCAGCACGAGCGGTACGAGCACCACGAGCAGCAGGAGCAGCACCAGCGCCACGAGCACCACCAGCAGGACCAGGAGACCTCCGCATGACCCCGCCCCGCCGCCGCCCGGCGGCCCCCGACCCCCGGGCCGGTACGTCCGCCCCCGCCCTCCCGGACGACGCCCCCGTCGTCTCCGGCGTCTCCCCGGTCGCCCCCGAGGTCCTCACCCCCGACGTCGTCATCGTCGGCGCGGGCCCCGCCGGGCTCACCGCCGCCGCCGAACTCGCCCCGCATCTCCCCGGCGGCGTCCTCGTCCTGGACCGCGAGCCCACCGCGGGAGGCATCCCCCGCCACAGCGACCACACCGGTTACGGCGTCCGTGACCTCAAGCGGTGTGTCACCGGGCCCGCGTACGCCCGCGCCCTCGTCGGCCGAGCCCAGCTCGCCGGCGCGGAGATCCGTACCGAGGCCACCGTCACCGGCTGGGCCGGCGACCACTCCCTCGACGTGACCACCCCCCAGGGGCGGGTACGGGTCGACGCCCGCGCCGTCCTCCTCGCCACCGGCGCCCGCGAACGGCCCCGCGCCGCGCGCCTGATCCCGGGCGACCGGCCCGCCGGGGTCTACACCACCGGCCAGCTCCAGAACCTCGTCCACCTCCACCACCGCGAGGTCGGCCGGCGCGCCGTCGTGGTCGGCGGCGAGCTGGTGAGCTGGTCCGCCGTCCTCACCCTGCGCGAGGCGGGCTGCCGCACGGAGCTGATGACGACCGAATACCCCCACCCCGACGCGTACGCCGCCTTCCACCTCCCGGGGCGCGCGCTGCTCGGCGTGGACGTGGCGACCGGCACCCGGGTCACCCGGATCATCGGCCACGGCAGGCTCCGCGCCGTCGAGGTCGAGGAGATCGCCACCGGGCGGCGCCGTACGGTCGCCTGCGACACCCTGATCCTCACCGGCGACTGGATCCCCGACCACGAACTGGCCCGCTCCGCCGGGCTCGACATGGACCAGGGGACGAAGGGACCGCTGGTCGACACGGCGCTGCGGACCAGCCGTCCCGGCGTGTTCGCCGCCGGCAACGTGCTGCACGCCGTCGACACCGCCGACATCGCCGCGCTCGACGGCCGGCACGCCGCCCGCCAGGTACGGCTCTGGCTCGACGGCCTCGCCCCCTCCAGCGTGACGGTGCCGATCGTCGCCGACGCGCCGTTCCGCTGGGTGGCGCCGGGACTGCTCCGCGTCGGCGACCCGGCCCCGCCCCGCGCCCGCCTCCTGCTCTGGTCCGACCGGCTGGTACGGGTCCCCCGCGTGACGGTCCGCCAGGACACCCGGATCCTCAACTGCCGCACGCTCCCCTGGCCGGCCTCCCCGGGCCGGGTCTTCCGGGTGCCGTGGAACCTCCTGCGCGGAATCGACCCGAAGAAGGGCCCGGTCCGCATCGGCCTCTGAACCAGGACGGCGCGCCCGCCCCGTACGTACCCGACGCCCGCCGGGACCGCATCCCGGCGGGCGTCACCTCGTCACATCGGCACCACATTCCCGGAAACCCCCGCGCCCCCGGCGCCCCCCGCCCTCCCCGCTCACTTGTCCGTCAAGCGCCCCAGCAGCGTCAACGCCTCGTTGATGGTGCGCAGCTCCGCCTCGGTGTAGCGGTCCTGGAACGTACGGTTCAGCCACTCCGTACGGGCCTGACGGTCACCCGCGTACGTCTCCGCCCCCAGCTCGCTCAGCGAGACGAGCTGGCGCCGCCCGTCGTTCGGATCGGGGCGGCGCCGGATCAGCCCGCGCCCGTCGAGCGCCGCGAGGATCGTCGCCATCGACTGCGGACGGACCCCCTCGGCCGCCGCCAGGGCGCTCGCCGTGGTGTCGCCCTCCTTGCCCAGCCGGCTCAGGACGGAGACCTGCGACGGGGTGAGCGCGCCGTCCGAGGAGACCTCCCGCGCCCTGCGCCGCACCCGGCTCATCACCACCCGCAGATCACGCGCCGCACGGGCGGCGGACTCCGAGACGCCGTCACTGGTTCTGTCCATGGTCTTACGCTAGCCCGCCGGCCACCGGGCGCGCCGCACGCAGAAAAATACCCCGGCATCGAATTGACGACCGAGGTGGGAAGGTGCGTATATTGATTGTTTCCATGGATTTCGTGCGCCGAAAGCGATGTTGCCGGAACTCGCGTCCGCTCATGTTCGCGCAAGGTCGGCGAATATTCATGGAATAACTTTCAACAACGAGTACCGTATCGGACAGGGGCCTGAATTGTCAACCGCGCCATCATCCGCGCAGTCATCCGAGGAATTGCGGAACGAAATGCAGGAGGAACAAGCATTCGTCTCGCTCCTCTACGACCGGCTCGACGCCCTGCGCGAACGCGCCGAGTCGGCCAGGGACGCGTCGATCGGCCAGGTCAGCACCGTCCGGCAGGCCAGGGTCGAGCGGGACATCAGCGTCGCCGAACACGCCGGGCAGCTCGCCACGCTGAACGCCGTCGAGTCCGGCCTCTGCTTCGGCCGGATAGACCTCGGCGCAGAGGCTTCCCTGTCCGACGGGGCCGTTCCCGGCACCACCGTCACCCACCACATCGGCCGTATCGGGATGCGCCGCGACGACGCCGACCGCACCCCGCTGCTGATCGACTGGCGGGCCCCCGTCGCGCGCCCCTTCTATCTCGCCACCGGCCACACCCCGATGGGGCTGCGCCGCCGGCGCCACCTCACCACCCAGGGGCGCACGGTCACCGCGCTCCACGACGAGATCATGGACCTCAGCGACACCACCCGCACCGGCTTCGAGGACCCGGACGGCGACGCCGTGCTGCTCTCCGCGCTCAACTCCGCCCGCACCGGCCGGATGAGCGACATCGTCCAGACCATCCAGGCCGAGCAGGACCGCATCATCCGCGCCCCGCACCGGGGTGTCCTCGTCGTCGAGGGCGGGCCCGGCACCGGCAAGACCGCCGTCGCGCTGCACCGCGCCGCGTACCTCCTCTACGCCCACCGCGAGCAGCTCGCCCGCCGCGCCGTGCTGATCGTCGGCCCCAACCCGGCCTTCCTCGGCTACATCGGCGAGGTGCTGCCCTCGCTCGGCGAGACCGGCGTCCTGCTCGCCACCGTCGCCGAACTCTTCCCCGGCGTACGCGCCACCGGTACGGAGACCCCCGAGGCCGCCGCCGTCAAGGGACGGGCCGGCATGGCGCGGGTCCTCGCCGAGGAGGTGCGCGACCGGCAGACCCTCCCCGACCCCGTCCTGGAGATCCCGCACGAGGGGTACGGCACCCTGCTGCTGGACCGCGCCACCGCGTACGAGGCCAGGGAGCGCGCCAGGGAGACCCTGCTGCCGCACAACCTCGCCCGGCCCACCTTCGCCTTCCGGGTCATCGACGCCCTCACCGCCCAGCTCGCCGAGCGCATCGGCGCCGACCCGCTCGGCGGCGAGAACCTTCTCGACCCGGCGGACATCGCCCAGCTCGGCAAGGAGATCGCCGCCGGCCCCGAGGTACAGGCCGCGATCGACACCCTCTGGCCCACCCTCACCCCGCAGGGGTTCCTCGCGGACTTCCTCGCCGCCCCGGTACGGCTCGACCCGGCCGACGCCGCCGCCGTACGCCGCCCCGCGCCCCGTACCGGCGCCGACGCCAGGACCGACTGGACCCCCGCCGACATCCCGCTCCTCGACGAGGCGGCCGAACTCCTCGGCGAGGACGACACGGCGGCCCGCGCCGCCGCCGCCCGCGAACGCCAGGAGCGGATCGCCTACGCGCAGGGCGTGCTCGACCTGTCGTACGGCTCCCGCACCCAGGAGTTCGAGGAGCGGGACGACGACGCATCCGAGGTGCTCGCGGCCCACGACATCATCGACGCCGAACGGTTCGCGGAGCGCCAGGAGGAGGCCGACACCCGCAGCGCCGCCGAACGCGCCGCCGCCGACCGCACCTGGGCCTTCGGCCATATCGTGGTGGACGAGGCGCAGGAACTCTCCGCCATGGCCTGGCGGCTGCTCATGCGCCGCTGCCCCAGCCGCTCCCTCACCCTGGTCGGGGACCCGGCCCAGACCGGCGACGCGGCCGGCTGCGACTCCTGGGGCCAGATCCTGGAACCGTATGTCCAGCGGCGGTACGAGCTGACCAGGCTGGGCGTCAACTACCGCACCCCCGCCGAGATCATGGAGCTGGCCGCAGAGGTACGCCGCCTCGCCGACCCGCTCTTCGAGCCGCCGAGGTCGGTACGGGCCACCGGCGCCGCCCCGGTCGTCCGCGCCGTGCCGCCCGCCGAACTCGCCCGTGCGGCAGCTCAGTTGGCGATCGTCCAGCCGAGCGAGGGCCGGCTCGCCGTGGTCGCCCCGGCCGCGCTGCTCCCCGCCCTCGCCGCCCAACTCCCCGACGCCTCCTGGGGGGCCGCCCCCGATCTCACCCGCCCCGTCGTCCTGCTCGACGTCCGGCAGGCGAAGGGGCTCGAATTCGACACGGTGATCGTCGTCGACCCGGAGGCGATCCTGGACGGCTCCCCGCGCGGCGTCAACGACCTCTATGTCGCCCTGACCCGGGCCACCCAGCGGCTCGGCGTCATCCGCGACGCCTCGGTCCCGTCCCGCCTCAAGTCCTTTGAAGGACAGCCTTGACCGAAAGCGCTTGCTCCGCTTTGATGGCGCTGCCCTTCGGACGCCCGTGGCCGCTGCGAAGCTCCGGGCGAGCCTTTCCGTTCCGTCAACTCTGAGGCGGGAACATGCCCAAGGCGAATCGCATACCCCGACCGTTCCGCCGAGCCGCGCTGGTGGCCGCGGCGCTGCTCGCCCTGGCGGTCCCGGCGACCCTCGGCGCCACCGAGGCCGCCGGGCCCGCCGGGTCCGGAACCCCGTCGGCGGCGGCCGGCACATCGGAGACGTCGAAGGATCCGGGGGTGTCGGACGTGTCGGAGAAGACCGGATCGGACTTCGGCCTCGCCGCCGCGACACCCTCGCTCCACGGGGCCGACCCGAGCATCATCAAGGTCGGCGACATGTACTACGGGGCGAAGGCGACCGGCGGCGGCGTATCCGTCCGCGCCGCCACCTCGCTCGCCGGCTTCGTGGACGTACCGCCCCAGCAGGTCTGGCTCGACCCGGGGATGGGCGAGGTCTGGGCGCCCAAGATCACCCGGATCAACGGCCGGTACTACATCTACTTCTCGGCGGGCAAGAGCGCGGACCACCGGATGTACGTGATCAGCTCCGACTCGCCCACCAGCGGGTACAGCGCCGAGCAGAAACTCGCGCTCCCCAACGACAAGTGGGCCATCGACGGCAGCGCGTTCACCTTCGGCAACCAGCTCTGGTTCGTCTGGTCCGGCTGGGCCGGCGACACCAACATCGAGCAGAACCTCTACCTCGCCCGGATGTCCGGCCCCACCACCCCGACCGGCTCCCGCTACCTCATCTCCCAGCCCCGCGAGAGCTGGGAACGGGTCGTCGGCAACCCGTACATCAACGAGGCCCCCATCCCGATCAAGGACCCCAACGGCCAGCTCCACATCGTCTACTCGGCCAACGGCTCCTGGAGCGACCAGTACTGCCTCGGGGACCTCCGGCTGCGCGCCGGCGGCGACCCCACCTACGTATGGGACTGGTACAAGTCCAACGGCTGCCTCTTCGGCTCGCACCGCGAGACCATGATGAAGGGCTGGGACCCCACCCTCTTCGTCGACGGACCCGGCAGCCACACCTTCGCGCTCGTCAACGGCGACATCGCCAACAGCCCGCCGTCCGGGAACACGTTCCAGATCATGTACCACGCCGTCCCCAAGGGCACGCCCTACAGCTGGTCCAACCGGGACTGGATGATCGGCCGCGCGGTCTGGTGGGGATCCACCACCTACAGCCGCGCCAACGTCCCCGGCGACACCAGCAACACCGGATCCAGCCTGAAGTTCTTCGAGTAGGGGAGAGACCCGCACACCCGGACACACCACGTGGCCCCGTCGGCGAGCGGATCCGGCGGGGCCACGTGCGTCTGATGGTACGTCAGAAATGCGGCGTGTTCAGGTCATACGGCGAGAGGAGCGCCCCGGGGTCCCCCGGAGACCGCCGCGACCCTCACACCGGGTGATCACGCGGGCCGGAACCACACCGTCGCCAGCGGCGGCAGCGTCAGCCGCAGACTGACCGGCCGGCCGTGCGCGGCCACCGGCTCCGCCTTCACCGGGTCCGCGTTCCGCACCCCGCCGCCACCGTACCGGGCCGCGTCCGTGTTGAGCACCTCCGCCCACGCCCCGAACTCCTCCGGCACGCCCAGCCGGTACCCCTCCCGCACCACCGGCGAGAAGTGCGCCACCGCCAGCAGCGGAGCGCCGTGCGCGTCGAAGCGGAGGAACGCGAAGACATTGTCCTCGGCCGCGCCCCCGTCCACCCAGGCGAACCCCTCCGGGACCGTGTCCCGCTGCCAGAGCGCGGGCGTCGCCCCGTACACCGTGTTCAGGTCGCGCACCAGGTCCCGTACCCCCCGGTGGTCCGCCTCCGCCGCGTACGACGGATCCAGCAGCCACCAGTCCGGGCCGTGCCCCTCCGACCACTCGGCGCCCTGCGCGAACTCCTGCCCCATGAAGAGCGTCTGCTTCCCCGGGTGCGCCCACATGAAGCCCAGATACGCGCGGGCGTTCGCCCGCCGCTGCCACCAGTCGCCGGGCATCTTGCCGACCAGGGAGCCCTTCCCGTGCACCACCTCGTCGTGCGAGATCGGCAGCACATAGTTCTCGCTGTACGCGTACACCATGGAGAACGTCATCTCCCCGTGGTGGTACTTGCGGTGCACCGGCTCCTTCGCCACGTACCCCAGCGAGTCGTGCATCCACCCCATGTTCCACTTCAGCCCGAAACCGAGCCCGCCGAGCCCGTCCGGGCCCTGCTCGTGGGTGGCGCGGGTGACGCCGTTCCACGCCGTGGACTCCTCCGCGATCGTCACCACGCCGGGACAGCGCCGGTAGACCGTCGCGTTCATCTCCTGGAGGAACGCCACCGCGTCCAGGTTCTCCCGGCCCCCGTGCTCGTTCGGCGCCCACTCGCCCTCCTCGCGCGAGTAGTCCAGGTAGAGCATCGAGGCGACGGCGTCCACCCGCAACCCGTCGACATGGAACTCCTGGCACCAGTACACCGCGTTGGCGACCAGGAAGTTACGGACCTCCGTGCGCCCGTAGTCGAACTCCAGCGTCCCCCAGTCCGGGTGCTCGGCCCGGCGCGGGTCGGCGTGCTCGTACAGCGGCCGGCCGTCGAACCGGGCCAGCGCCCACTCGTCCTTCGGGAAGTGCGCGGGCACCCAGTCGACCAGCACCCCGATCCCCGCCCGGTGCAGCGCGTCCACCAGGAACCGGAAGTCGTCCGGCGTGCCCATCCGGGCCGTCGGCGCGTAGAACCCGGTGACCTGGTACCCCCACGAACCGCCGAAGGGGTGCTCGGCCACCGGCATCAGCTCCACATGCGTGAAGCCCAGCTCCTTGACGTACGCGGGGAGCTGTTCGGCCAGTTGACGGTAGGTCAGCCCCGGCCGCCAGGAGCCGAGATGGACCTCGTAGACCGAGAACGGCGCCTCGTGCACCGGGCGTTCGCCCCGCCGCGCCAGCCACTCCCCGTCGCGCCAGACATGGTGGCTCTCGGTGACGATGGACGCGGTCGCCGGCGGCACCTCGGTACGGCGCGCCATCGGGTCGGCCCGCAGCGTGTGCGAGCCGTCCGGGCGGGTGATCTCGAACTTGTAGAGCGCGCCCTCCCCGACCCCCGGCACGAACAGCTCCCACACCCCCGAGGAGCCCAGCGACCGCAGCGGCAGGGCCGTCCCGTCCCAGTAGGTGAAGTCCCCGGCCAGCCGCACCCCGAGCGCGTTCGGCGCCCAGAGCGTGAAGCGCGTCCCCGTCACCCCCTGATGGGTCATCACCCGCGCGCCGAGCGCCGTCCACAGCTCCTCGTGCCGGCCCTCCCGGATCAGATGCAGGTCGAGTTCGCCGAGCGCGGGCAGGAAGCGGTACGGGTCCCCCACCTCGATCTCGTCGGCGTCCGCCCCGGCCGCGTCCTCCTCCCCGTACCGCACCAGCAGGGTGTACGCGGGCACCGCGTCCAGCGGCAGCACCCCGGAGAAGAAACCGTCCCCGTCGTCGGCCAGCTCCGCCCGCACCTCCCCGGCCCGCACGGTGACCGCCCGCGCGTACGGCCGCAGCACCCGGAACACCACCCCGCCGGCCACCGGGTGCGCCCCCAGCACCCCGTGCGGGTCGTGATGGGCCCCGCCGAGCAGCCGCTCCCGGTCGGCCGGGTCCCACAGCGGCGCGACGCCGGGGCCGGAGCCGGCCGAGTCGGGGGAGCCGGGGGAGCCGGGGGAGGCGGGGGTGTCCGAGGCGGGCGCCAGGGCGGGGGCCGCCGGGGCGGGGATCGGCTTGGCCTTCGGCTTCGCCTTCCCCTTCGCCTTGGTCCCGGCCCTGGGCCTGGGCTTCGCCGCGGACTTCGGCTGGGGCTGGGGCTGGTGCGTGCGCTCGGACGGCGTGCGGGCGGTCACGGGGGCTGCCTCCTGGAAGGGGCTTCGGTGTCACACGGTGGGGGGGAGGGGGGAACGCGGGGGAGGGGAGCGAGGGAAGGCGCGGGAACGGGGAGCGGCGCAGGAGAAGGAACGGGGGAGCGGGGAACGGGGGAGCGGGGAACGGGGAGCGGGGGACGGGGGAGCGGGGGACGGGCAGGAAGGGTTCGGGCAGGAAGGGGCTCGGGCTCAGGCGCCCTCGGCCAGCCGGCGGATCGCGGCCATCGGGACCGGGAGCCAGGCGGGCCGGTGCCGCGCCTCGTACAGGACCTCGTACACGGCCTTGTCCGTCTCGTACGCCCGCAGCACCTCGGGCTCCGCGCGCGGATCGCTGCCGGAGCCCGCCGCGTACCCCTCGCAGAACGCCGCCCGGCAGCGCGCCGCCCACTCCGGGCGCCACGGTTCGTGGGAGCGCGCCGCGTAGTCGAAGGACCTGAGCATGCCCGCGACATCGCGGACCGGGAGCTGCGGACGGCGCCGCTCCGCGAGCGGGCGCGCGGGCTCGCCCTCGAAGTCGATGACCGACCAGCGGCCGTCCGGGGTCCGCAGCGCCTGCCCGAGGTGGAGATCGCCGTGCACCCGCTGCGCGGTCCTGCCGCCCCCCGTGGAGCCCAGCGCGGCGAGCGCGTCGAACACGGTGCGCAGCCCCGGGACGTACGGCAGCAGCGCGGGGACCGCGCGGGCCGCCGCCTCAAGACGCTCCGTCATGGACTCCGCGAGCAGCGCGGTCTGCCGGCGGCCCAGGGTCACCGTGGGCAGCGCGGCGGCGAGCGCCAGATGGACCTCGGCGGTGGCCCGGCCCAGCGCCCGCGCCTCCTCGGTGAACTCCCGGTCGCCGGTGAGCGCGCCCAGCGCCAGGCACCAGCCGTCCCGGGAGTCCCGTAGATACGGCTGGAGCACCCCGAGCGTCAGGGTCTCCCCGGCGCCGGTCCGGGCGCCCGCCGTCGGGTCGGCGGCCTCGATCCAGCCGGCCGGCGCGGGGACCCGCTCGCACCCCTCGGCGGCGAGGGCGAGCGGCAGCTCCAGATCGGGGTGCGGGCCGGGGAAGACCCGGCGCAGGATCTTCAGGATGTACCCGCCGGACCCTGGCCCGCCGGGTGCGTCGGCCCCGTACCCGGCCCCGGAAGTCCCGTACACGAGCGAGGAGTTGGACTGTTCGGCGTCGAGGAGGCGGCCGGTGAGCCCGGCGGGGACGGGGGCCGCGCGGCAGAACCGGAGCGGCCCCGGCGTCCCCGGGGTGCGCAGCCGCTCCAGCAGTACGTCGGCGATATACGGGTCGTGCAGCCCCTCGTAGACCGTACGGCCGGCCAGCGGGCCCTGTTCGACCCGGCCGAGGGCCGCGCCCGCGAGCGACGCGGGCAGCGTGTGCCGCACCCCGAGGAGGAGTTGATAGCAGTCCTGGTAGCGGTCGCGCCCCGGGGCCGGGGCGGGGGCCGAGCGCTGTCCGGCCCGGCCGTGCTGGTCGACCCGGATGAGCAGATGGAGCAGGCCGGGACGGCCGGGTCCCTCCGTGACCAGCTCGGTGACGGCGACCGGCGCGAACCCGGTGACCGGACGGCCCTTCCCGGCAAACCAGCGTTGACGCGGCAGCCACTCATGGAGCAGCGGCGCGAGCGCCCCGACCAGCCGGTGCGCCGCGTCGGCCGGCTCCGCGGCGGGCAGGGGGCTCCTGAGCCGGGGGACGCCCCGCTCGGGGCGCCCGTCCTGGGCCGGGTAGGTCACGGGGTCCTGCGGAGGGTTGCTTCGGTCGGCGAGACCCGGAGTAATCCGGGTGGATGCAGCCTTCGACATGGCATCGCGTCCTTTCCCCGGGCACACCACAGGATGCGCAGAGTGTCCCGGATTGCGGCAATGGCTGTCCGGCTGTGCGGGACGTGTCGGGTGAGGATTATCCGTACGGCTCGATTCCGTACGGTTTCAATACGAACTTGATCGAATCGATCGAACGGGATGTGGAGGAGCGTGCCCCGTGCGGGGCGGCGGAAACCGCCCCGCACCGGACCGCGCCCGCCTTATACGGCAAGCGGCGCCGCCGCGTCCTTGCGCAGCCGGAACCAGTAGAAGCCGTGGCCCGCCAGCGTCAGCAGATACGGCCACTCACCGATCGCCGGGAAGCGCACCCCGCCGATCAGCTCGACCGGATGGCGCCCGCTGAACTCCTTCAGGTCCAGCTCGGTCGGTTGCGCGAAGCGCGAGAAGTTGTGGACGCAGAGCACCAGGTCGTCGCCGTCCCCCTGCTCGGAGGGCGCCTCCCGGAGGAAGGCGAGCACCGCCGGGTTGGACGAGGGCAGCTCCGTGTACGAGCCGAGCCCGAACGCCGGGTTCTGCTTGCGGATCTCGATCATCCGCCGGGTCCAGTGCAGCAGCGAGGACGGCGACGCCATCGCCGCCTCCACGTTGGTGACCTGGTACCCGTAGACCGGGTCCATGATCGTCGGCAGATAGAGCCGCCCCGGATCGCTGGAGGAGAACCCCGCGTTCCGGTCCGGTGTCCACTGCATCGGCGTCCGTACGGCGTCCCGGTCGCCCAGCCAGATGTTGTCGCCCATCCCGATCTCGTCCCCGTAGTAGAGGATCGGGGAGCCGGGCAGCGACAGCAGCAGCGCTGTGAAGAGCTCGATCTGGTTCCGGTCGTTGTCCAGCAGCGGGGCGAGCCGGCGCCGGATGCCGATGTTCGCCCGCATCCGGGGATCCTTCGCGTACTCCGCGTACATGTAGTCGCGCTCTTCGTCCGTGACCATTTCGAGGGTCAGCTCGTCATGGTTGCGCAGGAAGATGCCCCACTGGCAGCGGGTCGGGATCGCCGGGGTCTTCGCCAGGATCTCCGAGACCGGGTAGCGCGACTCGCGCCGTACGGCCATGAAGATCCGCGGCATCACCGGGAAGTGGAACGCCATATGGCACTCGTCGCCCCCCTTCCCGTAGTCCCCGAAGTAGTCGACGACGTCCTCGGGCCACTGGTTGGCCTCGGCGAGGATCACCGTGTCCGGGTAGTTCGCGTCGATCTCCGCCCGGACCCGCTTGAGGAACCGATGGGTGGCCGGCAGGTTCTCGCAGTTGGTGTTCTCCTCCTGGTACAGGTACGGCACCGCGTCCAGCCGGAAGCCGTCGATGCCCAGGTCGAGCCAGAAGCGGAGCGCGGAGACGATCTCCTCCTGCACCTTCGGGTTCTCGTAGTTGAGATCCGGCTGGTGGGAGAAGAAGCGGTGCCAGTAGTACTGCTTGCGGACCGGGTCGAAGGTCCAGTTCGACGTCTCCGTGTCCACGAAGATGACCCGGGCGTCCTGGAACGCCTTGTCGTCGTCGGCCCAGACGTAGTAGTCGCCGTAGGGGCCCTCGGGGTCCTTGCGGGACTCCTGGAACCAGTCGTGCTGGTCGCTCGTGTGGTTCATGACGAAGTCGATGATCACGCGCATGCCGCGCTGGTGCGCGGCGTCCACGAACTCCACGAAGTCCGCGAGGTCGCCGAACTCCGGGAGCACGGCGAGGTAGTCGGAGACGTCGTAGCCGCCGTCGCGCAGCGGCGACTTGAAGAACGGCGGCAGCCAGAGGCAGTCGACCCCGAGCCACTGGAGATAGTCCAGTTTTGCGGTGAGACCCTTGAGATCTCCGATGCCGTCGCCGTTGCTGTCCTGGAACGAACGGACCAGGACCTCGTAGAAGACGGCGCGCTTGAACCAGTCGGGATCGCGGTCCTTGGCGGGGGTGTCCTCGAACGTGTCGTGGACGGGCTCATTGACGATCATGATGTGGGTGACCCTCCGATCGGCGGGGACGGTCGCAGCACCACGATGTGCGCGGGCCTGACGCCCGGCTCCAGGCGCACATAGGCGGAGCTGCCCCAGTGATAGGTCTCGCCGGTCAGCTCGTCGCGGACCGGGGCGGTCTCGTGCCGTGCGAGGCCGAGCCGTGCCATGTCCAACGAGACCGTCGCCTCCTGGGTGTGGTGGGGGTCGAGGTTGACGACCACCAGAACGATGTCCGTACCCGACTGCTTGCTGTACGCGATGACCGCGTCGTTGTCGGTGTGGTGGAAGTGGATATCGCGGAGCTGCTGGAGCGCGGGGTGGCGCCGTCTGATCCGGTTGAGCGCGGTGATCAGCGGCGCGATGGTCCGCCCCTCACGCTCGGCGGCCTCCCAGTCACGGGGTCTGAGCTGGTATTTCTCCGAGTTCAGATACTCCTCGCTCCCTGCCCTGAGCGGGGTGTTCTCACAGAGCTCGTACCCCGCGTACACCCCCCAGGACGGCGCCATCGTCGCCGCGAGCACCGCCCGTGCCTCGAAGGCGGGCCGGCCGCCCTCCTGGAGATAGGCGTGCAGGATGTCCGGGGTGTTGACGAAGAAGTTGGGCCGCATGGACCAGGCGGATTCACCCGACAGCTCCGTCAGATACTCCGTCAGCTCACGCTTGGTGTTGCGCCAGGTGAAGTACGTGTACGACTGCTGGAAGCCGATCGCGCCGAGGGTCCGCATCATCGCGGGCCGGGTGAACGCCTCCGCGAGGAAGACGACATCGGGATCGGTCCGGTTGATGTTCCCGATGACCTTCTCCCAGAAGAGCACCGGCTTCGTGTGCGGATTGTCGACCCGGAAGATCCGCACCCCGTGCGCCATCCAGTACCGCAGGATCCGGGTGGTCTCCCGGACCAGCCCGCGCAGATCGCTGTCGAAGGCGATCGGGTAGATGTCCTGGTACTTCTTGGGCGGGTTCTCCGCGTACGCGACCGAGCCGTCCGCCCGGTGGTGGAACCACTCCGGGTGCTTCTCGACCCACGGGTGGTCCGGCGAGCACTGGAGCGCGAAGTCGAGCGCGACCTCCATCCGCAGAGTGCGGGCGCGCTCCACGAAGTGGTCGAAGTCCTCGATCGTGCCGAGGTCCGGATGGATCTCGTCATGGCCGCCCTCGGGCGAGCCGATCGCCCACGGCACCCCGACATCCTCGGGGCCCGGCGTGAGGCTGTTGTCGGGGCCCTTGCGGAAGGTCGTGCCGATGGGGTGGACCGGCGGCAGATAGACCACGTCGAACCCCATCGCGGCCACCGCGGGCAGCCGCTCGGCCGCCGTCCGCAGGGTGCCGCTCACCGGCGGCTCGCCCGCCCGGACCACCGCGCCCTCGGAGCGCGGGAAGAGCTCGTACCACGACCCGTAGAGCGCGCGGCGCCGCTCGACCAGGAGCGGCAGCGGGCGCGAGGACGTGACCAGTTCGCGCAGCGGGTGGCGGCCGAGGGCCGCGGTGGCCTCCGGGGCGAGCGCGGCGGCGAGCCGGGCGGCGGCCGGCAGCGCGGTGTCCCGCAGCGCGTCGGCGGCGGCGAGCACGGCCTCCCGGCCGTCCCGCTTCGGCACCCCGGCGGCGGCGCGCTCGTAGAGTTCGGCGCCCTCCGCGAGGACCAGGCCGGCATCGTCGGTCCCCGCCGGGATCTTCACCCCGGCGGCATGGCGCCAGGTCGTGACGGGGTCGCCCCACGCCTCGACCGTGTACGACCACCGGCCTTCCTCGGTGGGGGTGACCTCGGCGCCCCAGCGGTCGGTGCCGGGGGCGAGTTCACGCATCGGGGTCCAGGGGCCCGGGCGTCCGCCCGGGTCCACGAGGACGACATTGGCGGCGACCGCGTCATGGCCTTCGCCGAAGACGGTGGCGGTGACCTCGAAGGACTCACCGACCACCGCCTTCGCCGGGCGTCTGCCACAGTCGACGAGAGGGTGGACATCCAGGACGGGAATGCGTCCGATCAGCGGTTTCACTGGATCACCTGAGGGCTGTGCGGGCTTGACAGGCAGGACGGGTGGTGCGGATGGGGCAGGTGGAACGGAGGTCTCGCAGTGCGGGGCCACGGCGGCGCCGAGCGCCCCGAGCGGCGCGCGGGTTTACGTGCTTTTTGTGGTTTTGATGCTCTTTGTAGCTGCTCGATGGGCGACTGCGAGGCTGCGAGCATGACCTCTCCTGTCCGCGTTCACTCGAATAGCGCTGGAAATCGGGACGGGGCGCGCTCAGGTGCGGTAGACGCGCTGGGTGTCTCTGGAGCCTTCCCGGGTGTTTCCGGGCGGCAATCCGGCTCCCGTGTTAACTCCTCCCGCCGTCATCGCCCGCACCACACCTCCGCGATATCACCGACGGGACAAGCGGGGAAACCACCGGGGAGGGAGCGAATGGAGTGCATTCACCCCCATGTGTGCGCCGTGGTCGCGCCGGGCGGGGTAGGGCTACGGTCGAAGACCGCCCCCTGCGCACGCCCCCGCGAACGTCTCCGTACCGCCCCGAACATCCCCGTACCACCCCGAACCTCCCTTCAGCGGTCCGAACGTCCCTCGATGTCCCTTGCGAAGGTGGAACACGTGAAGGCAATCCGTCGGTTCACCGTCCGCCCCGTCCTGCCCGACCCCCTCCGGCCCCTCGGTGACCTCGCCAGGAACCTGCGCTGGTCCTGGCATACCGAGACCCGTGAACTCTTCGAGTCCGTCGACCCCGACGGGTGGCGCGCCTCCGGCGCCGACCCGGTACGGATGCTGGGCGGCGTCGGCGCCGTACGCCTCGCCGCCCTCGCGGCGGACCGCTCCTTCCTCGACCGGCTCACCGCCGTCGCCGCCGACCTCGACACCTATCTGCACGGCGCCCGCTGGTACCAGGAACACGCCGGGGAGCCGGAAACGGCGGCCGGGGAAGCCGGATCCGGGGAGCCGGGAACGGGGGGCGCGGGGGGCGTACGCGGGAGCGCGGCACTCCCCGCGGCCATTGGCTACTTCTCGCCAGAGTTCGGTGTGACGGCGGCGCTGCCGCAGTACTCCGGCGGCCTCGGCATCCTCGCCGGCGACCACCTCAAGGCCGCCAGCGACCTCGGCGTCCCCCTCATCGGCGTCGGACTCCTCTACCGGCACGGCTACTTCCGCCAGTCCCTCTCCCGGGACGGCTGGCAGCAGGAGCACTACCCGGTCCTCGACCCCAACGAGCTGCCCCTCACCCCGCTCCGCGAACCCGACGGCACCGCCGCCCGCGTCGCCCTCGCCCTCCCGGGACACCGCACCCTGTACGCCGGAATCTGGCAGGCCGACGTCGGCCGCGTCCCGCTGCTCCTCCTCGACTCGGACGTCGAGGAGAACGGCCCCGGCGAACGCGAGGTCACCGACCGGCTCTACGGCGGCGGCAGCGAACACCGGCTCCTCCAGGAGATGCTCCTCGGCATCGGCGGCGTCCGCGCGCTCCGCACCTTCTGCCGCCTCACCGGGCACCCCGCCCCCGAGGTCTTCCACACCAACGAGGGCCACGCCGGCTTCCTCGGCCTGGAGCGCATCCGCGAACTCGTCACCGCCCCCGGCGTCGCCCCCGCCGCCGATCCCGCCGCCGCCCCGGGCGGCGAGCCGGGCGCCCCGGGCGCCGATCCGGCCCGTACCGCCATGGGGTTCGAGGCCGCGCTGGAGACCGTCCGCGCCGGTACGGTCTTCACCACCCACACCCCCGTACCGGCCGGCATCGACCGCTTCGACCGCGACCTGGTCGCCCGTCACTTCGGCGACGACGGCGAACTCCCCGGCGTCCCCGTCGAACGCGTCCTCGGACTCGGCATGGAGAGCTACCCTGGCGGCGACCCCCACCTCTTCAACATGGCCGTCATGGGGCTGCGCCTCGCCCAGCGCGCCAACGGCGTCTCCACCCTCCACGGAGCCGTCAGCCGGCAGATGTTCGCCGGCCTCTGGCCCGGCTTCGACCCCGAGGAGGTGCCCCTCACCTCCGTCACCAACGGGGTGCACGCCCCCACCTGGACCGCCCCCGAGATGGCCCGCCTCGGCACCCCCGGCGACCTCGCCGACCTCGCTGATCTCTCGGAGCTCCCCGACTTCACCACCACCCCGGCCGCCGGACTCTGGGCCGTACGGCGCGAACTGCGCGGCCAGCTCGTCACCGAGGTACGCCGCAGGCTCCGCGACTCCTGGCGCTCGCGCGGCGCCGAGGAGGCCGAACTCGGCTGGATCGACGGGGTGCTCGACCCGTCCGTCCTCACCATCGGCTTCGCCCGCCGCGTCCCCTCGTACAAGCGCCTCACCCTGATGCTCCGCGACCGGGAGCGGCTCACCCGGCTGCTGCTCCACCCGGAGCGGCCGGTGCAGATCGTCGTCGCCGGCAAGGCCCACCCGGCCGACGACGGCGGCAAGCGGCTGGTGCGGGAGCTGGTCCGGTTCGCCGACGACCCGCGCGTCCGCCACCGCATCGTCTTCCTGCCCGACTACGGCATGGGCATGGCGCGGAAGCTCTACCCCGGCTGCGACGTCTGGCTCAACAACCCGCTCCGCCCGCTGGAGGCGTGCGGCACCAGCGGGATGAAGGCGGCGCTCAACGGTTGTCTCAACCTCTCGGTGCTGGACGGCTGGTGGGACGAGTGGTTCGAGCCGGACTTCGGCTGGGCGATCCCCACCGCCGACACCGTCACCGCCGACGAGGACCGCCGCGACGAACTGGAGGCGGGCGCCCTCTACGGACTCATCGAGGAGCGCGTCGCCCCCCGCTTCTACGACCGGAGCGGCGCGGGCGGCTCCCCGGACGGCGGGCTGCCGGAGCGGTGGATCGAGATGGTGCGGAGCACCCTGGTCACCCTGGGGCCCAAGGTGCTCGCGGGGCGGATGGTGCGCGAGTACGTGGAGCGGCTCTACGCCCCGGCCGCCCGCGCCCACCGCGCCCTCGACCCCGGTACGGCGGCCGCGGTGGCCGCCTGGAAGTACCGGACCCGCACGCTCTGGCCGTATGTCTCCGTCGACTATGTCGAGGCGGTGGCAGCCACCGGCGCCGGGGGCAGCACCGAGCTGGGTTCCACCCTCACCCTCCGGGTCGCCGTCGCCCTCGGCGAACTGCGCCCCGACGATGTCGAGGTGCAGGCCGTCGCTGGCCGGGTCGGCTCGGACGACACACTGGTGGACGCGCGCCCGTTCCCGCTCAAACCGGCCGGCGGCCCGGACCTGGAGGGGCGCTGGGTGTACGAGGGCCCGCTCGCCCTGGACCGTACGGGCCCGTACGGCTACACCGTCCGCGTCCTGCCCGCCCACCCGTCCCTCGCCACCAGCGCGGAGCTGGGGCTGGTGGCGCTGCCGACGGAGGCGACCGGGGAGGGCGCGGGGGTGCTGCTGCGCTGAGGGCGGCTCACGGGCGCCGGAGCCGGGCGGGCGCCCCCCCCGGGCGCGCCTCAGGTGAGCCTGGCTCAGGTGTCCGTGCCTCGGACGAGCGTGGTGAGGTCGGTGTTGGCGCCGCACAGCACCACGCAGATCCGCTCGCCGGGGGCGGGCCGGTAGCCGTACCGCCCGTCCCCGGCGCCTGCTCCGTCGTCCGCCGCCCCGGCGGTCAGGGCCGCCAGCGCCGTCGACGCCGCGTGCTCCACGGCGATCCGGTGGCCGTCCCAGAGCGCCTGCCGGGCCGCCGTGATCGCGGAGTCCGGGACCAGCACCGAGCGCACCCCCTCCCGTCCGGCCGTCTCCAGCGCCATGGCGGAGGCCCGGGTCGCGCCCAGCGAGTCGGACGCCACCGAGTCGACCGGGGAGTCCACGACCCGCCCCGCCTCCAGCGCGGCGTTCAGGGCCCGGCAGTGCTCCGGCTCGACCGCGACCACCCGTACCCCGTGGTGGAGCGCGGCCGTCGCGACCCCGGTGAAGAGGCCGCCGCCGCCCACCGACACCACCACCGTGTCCAGCTCGGGCAGATGGGCGTGGATCTCCTCCATCAGGGTGCCCGCGCCGGCCGCGATCAGCGGATGGTCGTACGCGTGCGAGGAGAGCGCGCCCGTCGTGGCGCCGAACTCCCCGCAGGCCGCCAGCGCCTCCCCGTACGTCGACCCGGTCAGCCGCACCTCCGCCCCGTACGAGCGCAGCCGGGCCACCTTCACCGGCGGGGCCGTCTCCGGCAGGAAGACCGTGGCCCGTACGGAGTGCTGCCGCGCCGCCCAGGCGCAGGCGAGCCCGGCGTTGCCGCCCGATGCGATGGTCACGCCCGCGTCCGGCAGGGTGCCGGCGGCGTGGTGGGCGCGGAGGAAGTTCTGGGCGCCGCGGGCCTTGAAGCTCCCCGTGTACTGGAGGTGCTCCAGCGCCAGCCAGAGCTCGGGCCCCGGGCCGGAAGCGCCGGCCGGGTCCGCGAGCGCCACGGAGACGGGGCGCACCTGCCCGGCGATCCGGTCCGCCGCCTGCTTGACGTCGTCGTAGGTGATTCCGGTGGCTTCGGCGATTCCGGACACGGGCGCGGCTCCTTCGGCTCGGGTGGGGGGACACCCGTACCGTACGCCGCGCCCTCGACGAGGTTCGTTTCCTTTTCGACGCCCGGGGGGCCGCCCGGGGCTGCGACGCGCGGGACCGCCCGGGGCGAGGATGCCCCGGGCGGCCCGTGGTGTGCCGGAGAGGTGTGCTGTGCCGTGCTTACGGACGGGAGCCGACCGCGATGGCCGCCCAGGCGTTGGCCACGGCCGTGTACTCGGCGCTCGACGTGCCGTAGAGCTCACCCGCCGCCGCGAGCGTCCCGGTACGGGCCGCCGCGTAGTTGGTCGTCGAGGTGAACTTCGTGGTGAGCGCCCGGAACCAGATCGCCGCGGCCTTGTCCCGGCCGATCCCGGTCACCGCGAGCCCGTCCGAGGTCGGCGAGTTGTACGAGACGCCGTTGATGGTCTTGGCGCCGCTGCCCTCGGAGAGCAGGTAGAAGAAGTGGTTCGCCGGACCCGAGGAGTAGTGGACGTCCACGCTGCCGATACCGGAGTACCAGTAGTCCTTGGAGACGCCGTCCCTGCTCGGCTGGTCCATGTACCGCAGCGGCCTGCCGTCGCCGTAGATGTTGATCTTCTCGCCGATGAGGTAGTCGCCCGGGTCGTTCGGGTTGTCGGCGTAGAACTCGACGGCCGTGGCGAAGATGTCGGAGGTCGCCTCGTTCAGACCGCCGGACTCGCCGCTGTAGACGAGCTTGGCCGTCACCGAGGTGACCCCGTGCGTCATCTCGTGGCCCGCCACGTCGATCGAGGTCAGCGGCCGGGCGTTGCCGGAGCCGTCGCCGTACGTCATGCAGAAGCAGGAGTCCTGCCAGAAGGCGTTGACGTAGCCGCTGCTGTAGTGGACGCGGGAGTACGCGCCGACGCCGTCGCCCCGGATCCCGGTACGGCCGAAGACGTTCTTGTAGTAGTCCCAGGTCTCGGCCGCCCCGTACGCGGCGTCGGCGCCCGCCGTCTCCAGGTTCGCGGGCAGGCCGTTGCCCCAGGTGTCCGTGGAGTTGGAGAAGAGGGTGCCGGTGCCCGAGGTGGAGCGGTTCAGGTTGTACGTACGGTGGTTGCCGCGGCCCCCGTCGGTGAGGTTGTACGTGGAGCCCGACGCGGTGGAGCCCAGGGTGACCTGGCCGCTGTACTGGGTGTTGCCGATGCCGTTCGCCACGCCCTGGTACTCGTAGAGCTTCTCGCCGGTGGTGGCGTCGGTGATGACGTGCAGCTCGTTCGGCGTGCCGTCGTGCTGGAGACCGCCGACGACCGTCTCGTACGCGAGGGTGGGGGTCCCCTCCGCCATCCAGACGACCTTGCGCGGCGCGCTCTCCGCCGAGGTCTTCGCCGAGCCGTCGGCCGCCGCGAGGGCGACCGCCTGCTTCTCGGCGGCGGCGGGCGCCACGGCCGCCGTGGTGGAGACGTTCTTCAGGCTCGCCTTCGAGGCCTTGCCGACATACTCCGTCGCGCCCGCCTCCGACGTGGCGACGACGAGGTCGCCGCCGAGGACCGGCAGCCCCTGGTAGGTGCGCTCGTACCGGGTGTGCGTGGTGCCGTCCACGTCCTGGACGACATCGCGTACCACCAGCTTCTCCTGGGCGCCGAGGCCCAGTTCCTCGGCGGTGGCCGCCTTGGTCGCGTCGGCCTCGCGCAGCAGCTCGGCGCGTTGCGAGGGGGAGAGCGAGCGGGGCAGCGAACCGGGCGCGGCGTCCCGCGCCGCCACGTTCGCGGGCGCGAGCGCGGGGACGGCCGTCGGGGCGTCGTCCGGCCGCGCGGCGGCGGGGCCCGCCTGGACGCCGACGGTGAGCATCGCCGCCACGGCGAGCAGGGCACCGGTGGCGGTGGCGCGCCGGCGGGGTCTGTGAGTGGGTCTCACGCTGACTCCTTCTGCGAGGGGGGACCGGGAGGCCCGGTGGGCCGCCCGGCGGTGCACGCGGAGCTGTGTGGAGGGTGGTGACACTCCATGAGCGCTCGACGGGCGCTTGATGAGCGCTTGATGAAGCGGAAGAACGGGGGAAGAGTGGCAGCAGTGGACTACTCCTGTCAGGAGCGCGTCAACAAGTTGGCCGGAAGTCGTTCGCTGCGCGACATGGGGTGTTCGTTAAGCGGACGTTTCACGGCTTGTCGTTCCACCTCGACAGACCGGTCAACTGTGGGGCGACTGTGGCACGGCTGTGCGAATCCTGTGAACGTCAGTACGGCCGGGTGGCGGGAAACCCCGTCGAACCCCGGCCGTACTGTGGCGCGTTCCGTACTGTCGCGGCCCGCTCGCCGGGCCGCGGCCATCGCCTCTCTGAGTCGCCCCCCTCAGTCGCCCCCGCCGTCGTCGCCCTGCCAGGGCGGGTGGCCGATCTGGGGGATCCAGCCGAGGAGGCCCGGCGTGGCGCCGGAGCTCTCCCCGGCCTGGACGTCGATCGCGCCGCCGCCCCCGTCGTGATCGCTGCCGGCCGTCCCCTTGCTGCCGATCAGGGTGTTGAGGGTGCGGTCGACCTCCAGCCAGGAGTCCGCGTCCGAGTTGTCGACCACGATGAGCCCGACGTTCCCGGCGGGTGCGGGTGCGGGTGCGGGTGCGGGTGCGGCGGCGGCGCAGGTGGCGCCGTACAGGAGCGATGCGCCCGCGACCGTCGCGGCCCCGAATCCGGCCCGGAGCCCGGCCCGGAGTCCGGGCCCGAAGAGGTGGGATGACATGGAGTTCACCGCCCCGCTCAGACCGAAGCGGGAACGGATCCGGTGGCCGACGCCGGTACGGACCCGGTGGCCGACGCCGGTACGGGCGCGGGGCCGCGGAAGTCGTGGTGCCTGCTGATGTTCTTCTCCAGCAGCTCCGTGGCGCCCCGCACGCCGATGGCATTCGTCTCCCGGGTGTCCGGGAGCCGCCCGTCGGACATCTTCAGATCGACGAGCGCGCCCTCGATCGCGCCGTGCGCCGCGAAAAGGCACGGCGTGCTGTAGATCGCCACGTCGACGCCGAGTTCGGTGAGTTCGGTGAGCGAGAGCCGGGGCGACTTCCCGCCCGCGATCTGGTTGAAGAGCAGCGGCTTGTCGCCGACGACCGACCGGATCCGCCGGATCCACTCCACGCTCCGCACCCCGTCGACCAGGATGACGTCCGCCTCCGTCTCCGCGAGCGCCTGGGCGCGCCGTACGATCTCCGCCTCCTCCGTGGCGTCCGTACGGGCCACCACCAGCAGCTCCTCCCGGCTCCGCAGCACCAGGTCCAGCTTGGCCAGGTACTCCTCCAGCGGCAGGATCAGCTTCCCGTCCGCGTGCCCGCACCGCCGGGGCCGCTTCTGGTCCTCCAGGATCACCCCGGAGGTCCCGGCCCGCTCCAGCCGCTGGACGACATGGCAGGCGACCTCGGGGTCGACGTAGCCGTCGTCGATGTCCACCAGCATGTGGTGGGCGGGGAAGGCCAGCCGGAGCCGCTCCGCGAAGGCCACCATGTCGGGCCAGGCGATGTAGCCGATGTCGGGCAGCCCGTAGTGCGAGGCGGCGAAGCCGAATCCGGAGACGAAGAAGCCGTCGTAGTGCTGGGCCGCGATGGAGGCGGAATACATGTCGTAGATACCGATGAGCGGGGTGGTGCCGGGGGTCCGCACCGCTTCCCGCAGGGCATTTCCGTAACGCATGGCTCTCCTCGGGTGGGGGTGAGAAGTGGGGGTGGGGGGTACGGGGAAAAGATTTACAGAACCCCAAGAGTTGGTAACGCGACACACCGGTATGTTCCCCGATTTGGCAAAATGTCGCCCTCCTTCCTGTCCCGTTCGTGTTGTCCGGGTGTAACGGTCGCGTCCCGATGGAGCCCTGGGGCCTGTGACATGACGTGGCGACTGACGTACCGTCGGCCACCACGGGGGGTGGGGCGACGTGCGCCACCATGAACAGCCCTTCTTTTCGGGGCGGTTTGAGGTCTGACATGTCATTCGCGGGTACGGGGCCCGGCGCGGGGGCGGGGACAGGGGCCGGCCGGCGGCCCATGCCCAGGCATCTCGTGACGGTGCGGATCCTGGCGTATTTCCTCTTCGGCGCGACGCTGCTCGGCGGGCTCGGGGTGCTGCTGAGCGCCCTCACGGCGGACGCGGTCGACGGCCAGCTGATCGGGCTCGTCGCGTACGCGTCGCTGCCGGGGCTGGCCGGCTGGCTGCTCGCCCGGCAGGCGCCGGACGGCGGGATCAGGGTCTGGTGGGGGCTGGTCGCCGTCCAGGCCTGGCTGATCCTCGGCGGCCTCGCCAACCTCCGCGACGGCTCGGGGCGCGGCCTCACCCAGATGGCGCTGCCCGTGGTGGCCCTGGTGCTGCTGAGCCGGGTGCGCACCCGTGAGTGGTTCCTGCTGGAGGCTCACGAACGCGCCGTGAGCCCCCCGTTCTCCCTCGCCCACATGATCAGGTGGCGCCGGGACCGGGGCCAGACGGCGATGGAGTACCTGGGCCTCGTCCTGGTCGTCGTGGCGGTCATCGGCGGTCTGGTGGTCGGCGCCGCGCAGATCGGCGGCGGCATCCAGAGCCGTATCTGCTCCGTCTTCGACGTCGGCTGCGCGGCGGAGGGCGACGACGGCCAGTCGGTCGAGGCCCGCGACGGGGTCCAGGGGGATGCGGGGGACACGGGGGGCACGACGGGTACGACGGGTACGACGGGGGGTGCCACCGGGGGTACGGGCGGCGCCGACGGCGGTACGGAGGGGGCGAGCGGCGGGGCCACGGGCGGCGCCGACGGCGGTACGGGCGGCGCCACCGGTGGCTCAGGAGGCTCCAGCGGCACAGGCGGCTCCGGCGCCACAGGCGAATCCGGTGGTTCCGGTGGTTCCGGCGGTACGGCCGGCAACGTAGACGCCCCCGCCGGCTCCGGGCTTCCCGAGGACGAGGAGGCGGGCGACCCCACCGACCCGTACGAGCCCATCTTCTCCCCGGAGCAGCAGGAGGAGCGCGGGGAGAACGGCGACGGCGGCGAGGACCGGAACGACTGCTCCGGATTCTGGGGATGCACCTGGGACAAGATCTCGCAGACAGCGGAGGGCCTGTTCGTCGACGGGGTCTGGGGCGATGTCACGGACCTGTACAACACGATCAGGCACCCCGTGGAGACCTTCGAAGGGCTCCGGGAGTACGGCGGTGTGATCGCCGACCGGTGGAACGAGAACTCCCGCAGTGCCTCCGACAAGTGGGACGACGGCGACTACTTCGGCGCGATCCTCGGCTGGGGCGGCGCCGCGGTCAGCACCGGCGGCTCGGTCCTGGACGACATGTTCATCGGGGACGAGGTCCGCGAGCGGTGGAACAACGGTGAGCGGACCCGGGCCACCACCAACGTCATCTGGAACATCGGCTCGCTCTTCATCCCCGGCGTCGACCTCAAGGTGGTCGGCAAGGTCAGCAAACTCGGCAAGCTGGGCAAGGTGGCCCAGAAGATCGCCGAGGCCGCCGAGAGCGCGGGCGAGGCAGCGAACCGGGCCCGGCGGGCCGCCGGCCTCGGGGACTCCAGGGCCGCCCGCGAGGCGGCGGACGAGGCCCGCGAGCACGCCGACGAGGCGACGCGCCATGTCGAGGAGGCCGGAAGCTGCTCGATCGCGCTGGGCGGCGCGCTCCGCGTACCGTACGGCGGCGGTGGCACATCTGACGGCCCGTCCGGCGGTCCGTACGGTGTGGCCGGCTCCGGTACGGGTGTCCTTGCCGCGCCCCGGGCCTCCGTACCCCTGATCGTGCTCGCCGCGGGCGGCGACAGGTGCGAGGGCGCGGAGGCGGACGACGCGCGCGACGCGCGGCGGGAGGCCGACGAGGCCGACCGGGCCGCCACCGGCGTCGAACTCGACGAGGCGGCCGACCGGGCCAGGCAGACCATCCTGGACGGGCGGAACAAGCAGAAGACGCCCAAGCAGGACCGGTTCAACCTCGACGAGAACGCGCTCGACCGGCTCACCCAGCGGGCCAAGGACAACCCGGACCACCGGCGTGGCGAGTTCGGCAAGGACGAGCTGGCCGCCGCGCTGGACGATCTCTCCGACATGCTCGACAACACCCGGATCGACAACCAGAGCCGTGGCTCCCTCGGCGCGGATGTGCTGAGAGCCACCAACCGGCACCAGCTCGCGGAGGCCATGGCCGAGGTCCGCGCCGCGACGCGGGCCGCCGAACTGGAAGCAGCGGACGGCACCAGGGTCTTCGCGGGCGTCGGAGAGAAGAAGGGCCGTCAGTCGGTGGACTTCGGGGACGGCACCTCCGCCGATCTCACGGGCATCGACGACGCCGATGTCGTCTACCGGGGCCGGGACGGCACGGTCCATGTGGTGGAGGTCAAGAACACCGCCAACGCCACCACCCAGGCGTCCCTGCCCGCCCAGGCCGAGCGGCTGGCCGAATGGGCCGGGCAGCAGGGGGCGAACCCGCCGCGCGCGGCGCGGTACGAGATCCAGAACACGACGGACTGGGACAGGATCTTCAACGGCTACCAGAAGGACAAGAAGACCGGCACCACCCCGCCCGGCACCCCCGCGCAGACCTTCGCGGAGAACGGCCTGAGCGTCCGGATCGACGGCCAGGACATCAGCCCCCGGCAGCTCAGGGACCTGGACGCCGCCTGGAACGCGAAGAGCCCGGCCGAGCAGCAGGCGGCGCGCGATGCGGGCAGGATGGACACGCCCGAGAGCGCGATGGAATACCTGGGGGTGTCGTGACGAAGGACGACGGTGCGGGGGAGGGCGGCTTGAAGGACGACGGTGCGGAGGAAGGCGGCGTGCGGGGCGGGGGTGTGCGGGACGGTGGCGAGCGCGACGGGGGCGTGCGGGACGGTGGCGTGCGGGACGGCGCCACACCGCTCCTTCCCGAGCCGGTACGGTCCTTCCCGTACGCCTGGGACACCGGCTTCGGCTGGCCGCCCGAGACCATGGAGACCCCCGGGAACCTGGCCCTCGCCCGCGCCGTACTGGAGGCCTGCCTGCCGCCGGCCCCCCTCGCCGTACCGGAGCCGCCCCCCGAGGTACGGGCCGAGTACCTCCCCGAGGGAGAGGAACCGCCCGACTGGATCGAGGCCCGGGTCATCCTGCGGAGGCTGATGCCGTACGCGCGTGACGTGACCCGGGGCCGGATGGCCGAGGCGGAGGCGCGGTGCGCCCGGGCGGGCCTGGACACGACGGACTTCACGGCGTGCTGGACGCTCCGCATCTCCGCCTGGATCGCCGAGCAGACCCTGCGCTGGCTGGGCCTGACCGTCGACGACACCTCGGGCCTCACCCCCTGGGCCCCGGAGCTGGCGGAGCTCTGCGCCCGCCGGGGGCTCGCCGCCGAACAGGCCGTCTGGATGCTCCGCCTCACCCCCGAACTCCCGGAGAGCCGTCCCGCCCTGGCCCGTCTGGCCGCCGACCCCGCCCTCCCGCCCGCCGTACGGGAACTCGCCGCCCAGGGGGCCTGAGCGGCGGGGGACCCGGGCGGACGGGCGGGGCGGTCTCAGGCCCGGAGAAACCGGAGAAAGGCGAGGACCGGCCTCAGCCACTCCTCCGGACGCTCGGCCATGACCACATGGTCACTGTCGATCTCCGTGTACCGCGCGCCCGGTATCCCGGCCGCCAGGGCACGGGACCCCGCGGGCAGCACCATGCTGTCGGCGGTCGTCGCGACGACCAGCGTGGGGACGGCGACCTCGGCCAGGTCTCCGGTGATGTCGAGGGAGGGGATCAGGGCGATGTGCGGATGGAGCGCGGGCGGCACCTCGTCCCGCCAGCCCGGGAGGAGGCCGAGCAGATGGTCGTCGGGCCGGGCGAACCCCGCGGTCAGTACGAGCCCGGTCACCCGTTCGGGATGGCGTACGGCGGCGCGTACCGCCACCAGCGTGCCGAGCGAGAAGCCGGCCAGGGTGAAGCGCCCGACACCGCGCCGTACGGCGGAGTCGACGACCGCGTCCGTGAGGGCGTCGAGGCCGAGCGGGGCGCCGGCGACCGGGGTCTCGCCCGACCCGGGGTAGTCCGGGGCGACGACCGTGTGGGCGGCGGCGAGGGCCGGCAGCACCGGTGCGAAGTTGCCGGCGATGCTGCCGGTGGCGCCATGGGCGAGCAGCAGCCCGGGGCCGGACCCGGTGACGGTGGTGGCGAGGGCGGGGAATGAATCGCTCATGGCCCGAACGTTGACGCATCACACCGGTGTGAAGGTCAAGCCCATGGCGCGACGAGGAGAGCCGATGCTGATAGGCGAGCTGTCACGACGGACCGGAGTCGCGACCCGGCTGCTGCGGTACTACGAGGAGCGGGGCCTGCTCCGTCCCGGCCGCGCCGGCAGTGGATACCGCGTGTACGGATCCGACGCCCCGCAGGTCGTCGCGCGTATCCGGGGCATGCTGGCGGCCGGGCTGACCACCGACGCCATCCGCGAGATGCTGCCGTGCGCCGGGGGCGCCGGGCCGGGGATCGAGCCCTGCCCGGAGGTGCTGCGCGCGATGCGCGCCCATCTGGAACGGATGGACGCGGACATCGCGGAGCTGCGCCGCCGCAGGGCCGCGCTGGCCGCGTTCCGCGACGCGACCGAGGCGCGCCGGGAACCGGCCGCCGGTCACTGAGGGAGCGGGGCCGCCCCCGCCCCCGCTCCCACTCAGGCCAGACTCTCCCGCCACGCCCGGTGCAGGCCCGCGAAGTGGCCCGTACCGGCGATCAGGTCGGCCGGGGGGCCGTCCTCGACGATGCGGCCGTCTTCCATCACCAGGACGCGGTCCGCGATCTCGACCGTGGAGAGGCGGTGCGCGATGACCACCGCCGTACGGCCGCGCAGCACCGTGTCCATCGCGCGCTGCACCGCCCGCTCGCTCGGGATGTCCAGCGAGCTGGTCGCCTCGTCCAGGATCAGCACCGCCGGGTCGGCGAGGAGCGCGCGGGCGAAGGCGACCAACTGGCGCTGGCCCGCCGAGATCCGGCCGCCCCGCTTCCGTACGTCCGTGTCGTAGCCGTCCGGCAGCCCGGCGATGAAGTCGTGCGCCCCGATCGCCTTCGCCGCCGCCTCGATCGCCGCCCGGTCGGCGTCGGGGCGGCCGATGGCGATGTTCTCGGCGACCGTCCCGGAGAAGAGGAACGCCTCCTGCGTCACCATCACCACCCCGCGCCGGAGTTCGGGCGTGGCGAGGTCGCGGAGGTCCACGCCGTCCAGCAGGACCCGGCCGTGCGTCGGGTCGTAGAACCGGGCCAGCAGCTTCGCCAGGGTGGACTTGCCCGCGCCCGTCGAGCCGACCACCGCGACCGTCTGGCCGGCCGGAATCGCCAGGTCGAAGCGGGGCAGCACCTCGCCGCCCGTACGGTACGCGAAGCTCACCCCCTCGAAGACGGCCGCCCGGCCCGGGAAGCCGCCCTCGGTCGGGGGCAGCTCCCTGGGCCGCTCCGCCTCCGGCACCGACGGGGTCTGGGCGAGCAGCCCCGCGATCTTCTCCAGCGAGGCGGCGGCCGACTGGTACGAGTTGAGGAACATCGCCAGCCGGTCGATCGGGTCGTACAGCCGCCGCAGATAGAGCGCCGCCGCCGCGAGCACCCCGAGCGGCAGGGTGCCCTCCGCCACCTGGTAGGCGCCCCAGAGGACGATCCCGGCGACCGCCGTGTTGGCGACCAGCCGGGAGCCGGTCACATACCGCGCCATCTCCAGTATCGCGTCCCCGTTGGTCCGTTCGTGGCCGTGGTTGAGGCGGCGGAACTCCGCGTCGTTGGCCCGCTCGCGCCGGAACGCCCGCACCGGCCTGATCCCGTTCATCGTCTCCGCGAACTTCACGATGACCGCGGCGATCGCCGTGGAGCGCTGGGCGTACGCCCGCGCGGCGCGCCGCTGGTAGAGCCGTACCAGCAGATAGAGCGGTACGAAGGACGCCACCGCCAGCGCGCCGATCCCGAGGTCCAGATAGAGCAGCATCGCCGAGATCGAGACGAACGACAGCACCACGCCGACGAGTTCCTGGAGCCCCTCGCCGAGCAGTTCGCGCAGCGACTCCACGTCGGTGGTGGACCGGGAGATCAGCCGCCCCGAGGTGTACCTCTCGTGGAAGTCCACGCTGAGCGCCTGGGCATGGCGGAAGATCCTGCCGCGCAGATCGAGCAGGACGTCCTGGTTGATGCCTCCCGCGACTCGCAGGAACGCGTACTGGAGCCCGCCGGAGCCGGTCGCGCAGACCAGATACGCCGCGCCGAGCGCGTACAGCGGACCGAGGTCCCCGGCGCGGAACGCGGGCACGCCCCGGTCGATGGCGTACGCGACGAGCAGCGGCCCCGCCTGCATCGCGGCCTGCTGGAGCAGGAGGAGCACCACCCCCACCGCCACCCGCGCCCGCCGGGGCCGCAGCAGCGAGCCCAGCAGCGCCCTGGTGGCCCCACGGGGTGAGGGCAGCGCGTCCTGGGCGAAGGGGTCGTCCTGGTCCGGGGCAGGAGCGTGCCCGGCGGGGGGTCCGGGGGCGCCCGGCGGCACCGGGGGTACGGCGCCGGGCGCGGCCCCCGAGGGGGGCTCGGGCTCCGGGTCCGGGCCGTGCGGGCCCTTCGTCGCGGGCGTCGTGGTCATCGGGCCCCCTCCTCGACGGGCTCGGCGGCCATGGGCTCGGCGTCAGCGCGCTCGGCGCCGAGGGGCTTCGTGCCGACGGGCTCGGCGTCGGCCGGCTCCGGGCCGACCGGTTCCGCGTCGACCGGTGCGGCGGTCCCGCGCGCCTCGGTGCCGGGTCCGCCGGTGCCGGGTCCGCCGGTGCCGGGTCCGCCAGCCCCGTGTTCCCCGGCCCCGTGTTCCCCGGCCCCGTGCCCCCCGGCTCCGTGCGTCTCGGCCCCGGTCATCAGCCACGCGTACTCCGTGCTGCTCCGCAGCAGTTCCTGGTGGGTCCCCACGGCGGCGATCCGGCCCCCGGAGAGCAGCGCCACCCGGTCCGCGAGCAGCACCGTGGACGGCCGGTGCGCCACCACCAGTGCCGTCGTCTCCCGCAGCACCCGCCGCAGCGCCGCCTCCACCCGCGCCTCCGTGTGCACGTCCAGCGCCGAGAGCGGGTCGTCCAGGACGAGGAAGCGGGGCCGGCCCGCCACCGCCCTGGCCAGCGCGAGCCGTTGGCGCTGGCCGCCGGAGAGCCGGTGGCCCTGTTCGCCCACCTCGGTGTCCACCCCGCCCGGGAGCCCCGCGACGAAGTCCACCTGGGCCACGTCCAGCGCCCGCCGCACCGCGCCGGGCCCCGCGCCCGCCGCGCCCATCAGTACGTTCTCCCCGATCGTCGCCGAGAAGAGGGTGGGCTCCTCGAAGGCCACCGACACCATCTCCCGCACCCGCTCCCGTGGCAGGTGCGCGATGTCCTCGCCGTCCAGGGTGATCCGGCCCGCCGTCACCTCGTGCAGCCGGGGGACGAGCGCGGTCAGCGTCGTCTTCCCCGACCCCGTGGCGCCGACCAGCGCCATCGTCTCGCCGGGCGCGATGTGCAGGTCGATCCGGTCCAGCACGGGCGGCGCTTCCGGGGCCGCGTCGGGATACCGGAAGGAGACACCCTCGAAGCGCAGCCCGCCCGGATCCGGCGGCGGGGACGCTTCGCCACCCGCGGCAGGATCCCGGCCCGGGCCCGGATCCGGGGCCGAGGAGGAAGCCGGGGCCGGGCCCCTGCCCGTGTTGCCCTTGCCCGGAGCCGGGGTCGGTGCCGTGCCCGTGCCCGTGCCCGGGGCCGGATCCGGGTCGCGTTCCTCCCGTACGTCCATCACCTCGAAGAACCGGTCCGTGGCCGCCGCCGCGTCCTGGCTCATCGCCAGCAGGAACCCGATCGACTCCACCGGCCAGCGCAGCGCCAGCGCCGTCGACAGGAACGCCACCAGCGTGCCCGCCGAGAGCGCGCCGTCCGCCACCTGGACCGTGCCCAGCACCAGCGCCGCGCCGATCGCCAGCTCTGGGACGGACATGATCACGGCCCAGATCGCCGCCAGCAGCCGCACCTTGTGCAGCTCCGTCGCGCGCAGCCGCCGGGTCAGCGCCCGGAAGGCCTCCGCCTGGCTGCGGTGGCGGCCGAAGCCCTTCACGATCCGGATGCCGAGCACGCTCTCCTCGACCACCGTCGTCACATCCCCGACCTGGTCCTGCGCCTCCCTGGTGACCAGGGAGTACCGCGCCTCGAAGACCGACAGGAGAAGCACCAGCGGGATCACCGGAAGCAGCAGCACCAGCCCCAGCGACCACTCCTGGAGCAGCAGGATCACCGCACCGACCACCACCGTCGCCCCGTTGACGACGAGGAAGGTCAGCGGGAAGGCCAGGAACAGCCGCAGCAGCATCAGATCCGTCGTGCCCCGCGACAGCAGCTGGCCCGAGGGCCACCGGTCGTGGAAGGCGACCGGCAGCCGCTGGAGATGGCGGTAGAGGTCGGCGCGCATCGCCGCCTCCACCCCCGCCAGCGGCCGGGCCACCAGCCACCGCCGCAGCCCGAACAGCAGCGCCTCGGCGACCCCGAGCGCCAGCAGCACGAGCGCGCCGAGCCAGACACCGCCGGGGTCCCGGTCCCGTACCGGACCGTCCACCAGCCACTTGAGCACCAGCGGCATCACCAGCCCCAGCGAGGACGCCACGGTCGCGACGACGGCCGCGGTGAAGAACCGCCGCCGCACCGGCCGTACGTACGGCCAGAGCCGGAGCAGCGAACGTACGGTCGACCGCCGGGCGGCCCGCCCGGAAGGGGTGGCGGCGCCGGCGGGGGGCCCGGGAGCGGCGGCGGGGGTGTCGTCGTCGGCGGCGGTGGTCGGGGCGGCGGGTGCGGTGGCGTCGGTCGGCGCGGTGGTGTCGGTCATCGGGGCGAGCCTACGGTCCGCCACTGACAGCGCTCATGTGCTTTTCCTGCCGTTCTCGCCTGGTCGTACGAGCCCATCAGCCGATCGGATGACGGTATGTCGAGCGTGTCGGCCGATACCCCGTGCCCGCCCCGTACGCGAACCTCGGACCATGGCGATCATCGAAGTGAACGGCCTGCGCAAGGCGTACGGCGGCCGGGCGGTGGTGGACGGTGTCTCCTTCACCGTGGCCGAGGGGGAGATCTTCGGGATCCTCGGGCCCAACGGGGCCGGCAAGACGACCACCGTCGAGTGCGTCGAGGGGCTGCGGGTCCCGGACGCCGGTACGGTCCGGGTCGCCGGGCTCGACCCGGTGGCCGACCACGACCGCGTGACCCGGATCCTGGGCGCGCAGCTCCAGGAGAGCGAACTCCAGCCGAAGCTGACCGTACGGGAGGCGCTGGAACTGTACGCGGCCTTCTACCCCGAGCCGGCCGACTGGCGGCCCCTGGCCGAACGGCTCGGCCTCGGCGAGCGGCTGGACACCCGCTTCGCGAAGCTCTCCGGCGGCCAGAAGCAGCGGCTGTTCATCGCGCTCGCGCTGGTCGGCCGCCCGCGCGTGGTCGTCCTGGACGAGCTGACCACCGGGCTCGACCCGCGCGCCCGCCGCGACACCTGGTCCCTGATCGAGGAGGTACGGGACTCCGGGGTGACCGTGCTGCTGGTCACCCACTTCATGGAGGAGGCCCAGCGGCTCTGCGACCGGATCGCCGTCATCGACGGGGGCCGGGTCGCCGCGCTCGACACCCCGGCCGGGCTGATCGGCCGCTCGGCCGCCGCCACGGTCATCTCCTTCACCCCCTCCGAGCCGCTGGGCGAGGCGGAACTGGCCGGACTGCCGCTGGCGGCCTCCGTCGACATCCGGGACGGACGCGTCGTCATCAACGGGACGGACGAGACCGTCGACGCCGTGATCGCGCTGCTCGCCCGCCGCCGGATCACCGCACGCCAGCTCCGGGTGGCCGACGCGACACTGGACGACGCCTTCCTCGACCTCACGGGGCCGCCGGAACCGTCCCGTACGACCGAGGACGCCCGGAAGGCCGCCGGGAGCGCCGTGGGCGCCCGGAAGGCCGCCGGGAGCGCCGAGGGCGCCCGGAAGGCCGCCGCCTCCGCCGGCCCCACCACCGGAAAGCGGGTCTGACCCGATGTCCACCGCACCGGCCTCCACGACCTCCCCGAACCCGGCGGCCTTCCGCGCCCCCGGCGGCCGGGGCGCCGCCGCCGTCCTCAGGACCGAGGCCCGGCTCTTCGTCCGTGAACCGGGCACCCTCTTCTGGGTCCTCCTCTTCCCGGCGCTCCTCACCGCGATCCTCGGCCTGGTCCCCTCCTTCCGCGAGGCCTCCGCCGACCTCGGCGGACGGCGCGTCATCGACCTCTACGTCCCCGTCGGGGTGCTGCTCGCCCTGATCATGGGCGGCCTCCAGGCGCTGCCGCCGATCCTCACCGGCTACCGCGAACGCGGCATCCTGCGCCGGATGTCCACCACCCCCGTACGCCCGGCGTCGCTGCTCGGCGCCGAGATCGCGCTCCACGGGGCGGCGTCGCTCGGCTCCGCCGCGCTGGTGATCGCGGTGGGCAGAACCGCCTTCGGTGTCAAGCTGCCGGGCCACCTCCCCGGGTACGCCCTCGCGCTGGTCCTCGCCGCGGCGAGCACGCTCGCGCTGGGCGCGCTGGTGTCGGCGGTCTCCCGTACCCAGAAGATCTCCTCGGTCATCGGCTCCGCCGTCTTCTTCCCGGCCCTGTTCACCGCGGGCGTCTATCTCCCGGTGCAGACCATGCCGGGAACCCTGCGCCACATCGTCGAGGCCACCCCGCTCGGCGCCGCCTCCCAGGCGCTCGACCAGGCGATGCGCGGCGGCTGGCCGGGGGCGGTCCACCTCGGGGTGACGCTGGTGTGGGCGGTCGCGCTGACGGCGGGCGCGGCCCGCTGGTTCCGGTGGGAGTGAGCGGGCGGATGCGGGGCGAGGGGGTGCACGGGCCGACGGCGCGCGGTTCGACACGGCACGCCACGAGCACGACGGCGTACGGCTCGACGGGGTACCGGCGACCGGGGGTCCGGTGCGGTGACGGCCACGGTCACACTGGGGAGATGCCCGGCACCCCCGCCCCCGCCGCCCCCGCCGCCCCCGGCGATCCCACGCTCCCCGTCGACGCCGGGCCCGCCACCGCCACCGCCCCCGCGCCGGTGGAGGAGGGCTGGGAGCAGTTCTACCGCTGGGGTCCCTACGGCACGCTCGGGCTCTCCGTCGCGATCTCGGCCGTCGTGGACGCCCACCGCGCCCCCCTCCCGAGCGCCGCCCTGCTGCTGGCCGCGCTCGTCCTCCAGCTCTGGTGGCACCGGGTCCGGGGCCGGGCGCCCGCCCGCTCGCGGCCCGCCCAGGGCTACTTCGTGGCCCGTACGGCGCTCGCCTTCGCCCTCACCTGGCTGCACCCCTTCTTCGCGATCTACGCCACCCTGGGCTACTTCGACGTCGACCGGTATCTGCCGCGCCGCTACGGATACCCCGGCATGTTCGTCACCGCCGTCATCCTCGCGGGATCGCAGTCCGGCGGTCTGCCGCCGAAGTCCCCGGTCCAGGCGGCGGTCTTCGGCGCGCTCCTGCTGCTCCACTGCGTCCTGGTCTCCGTCCTCGGCCGGCTCTCCGCCCGGGAGGCCGACAACGCCCGCCATAAGGCCGCCACCATCACCGAACTGGAGCGCGCCAACGCCCGTCTTGAACAGGCCCTCGCCGAGAACGCCGCCCTCCAGGCGCAGCTCCTCCTCCAGGCCAGGGAGGCCGGGGTCGCCGACGAGCGCCGCCGGCTCGCCGCCGAGATCCACGACACCATCGCCCAGGGGCTGACCGGGATCATCGCCCAGCTCCAGGTGGTCACCGTCACCGCGGACCCGGCGCTCGCCCGGGTCCATCTGGACCGCGCCGCCCGGCTCGCCCGGCAGAGCCTCGGGGAGGCGCGCAGGTCCGTACAGAACCTCGGCCCCGCCGAGCTGGAGCACGACGCCCTGCCCACCGCGCTCTGCCGCACCGTCGCCGCCTGGGCCGAACGCACCGGCGTGCGCGCCGCGTGCACCGTCACCGGCACCGAGGAGCCGCTGCACGAGGAGGTCGAGGCGACCCTGCTCCGGATCGCCCAGGAAGCCCTGGCCAACGCCGAACGGCACGCACGGGCCCGCCGCGTGGGCGTCACGCTCTCCTACATGGGCGACGAGATCACCCTCGACATCCGCGACGACGGACGCGGCTTCGACCCGCTCTTCCCGCCCCCGCGCCCCGGTGGCGGAGGCCCGGCGGCGGGCGGTTTCGGGGTGCCGGGGATGCGCGCCAGGGCGGAGCGTCTCGCCGGTACGGTCACCGTCGAGTCCGCCCCGGGGGAGGGGACGGCGGTCTCCGCTCGCGTACCGTTGGTACGCCATGACTGATGCCGTGACCGACGCCGCGACCGACGCGCCGCGTCCCCGCCCCATCACCCTGATCGTCGTCGACGACCACCCCGTCGTACGGGACGGACTGCGCGGCATGTTCGAGTCCGCGCCCGGGTTCCGGGTGCTCGGGGAGGCGGCCGACGGCGTCGCCGGGGTGGCGCTCGCCGCCCGGCTCGACCCGGACGTCGTCCTGATGGACCTGCGGATGCCGGGCGGCGGCGGGGTCGAGGCGATCGCCGAACTCACCCGCAGGGGCGCCCGCGCCAAGGTCCTCGTCCTCACCACGTACGACACCGACTCCGACACGCTCCCCGCGATCGAGGCGGGCGCCACCGGCTATCTCCTCAAGGACGCCCCGCGCGAGGAGCTCTTCACGGCGGTACGGGCCGCCGCCGACGGCCGTACGGTCCTCTCGCCCGCCGTCGCCTCCCGCCTCGTCTCCCATGTACGGAAGCCGGCCGCCGCCGGGGGCGAGCCGCTGTCGGCGCGCGAGCGCGAGGTGCTGGGGCTGGTCGCCCGGGGCACCTCGAACCGGGAGATCGCCGCCGAACTCTTCATCAGCGAGGCGACGGTGAAGACCCATCTCACCCACCTCTACGCCAAGCTGGGCGTCAAGGACCGGGCGGCGGCCGTCGCGGCCGGGTACGACCGGGGCATCCTCGGCTGAAGCGCCGCGCCCTCCGTACCCGTACGGGTCACCCGGTCACCCGGTCACTCGGTCACCCGGAGGAGCAGCACCGCCCGCGCCGGGACCCGTACCGCCGTACCGCCCCGCCACACCGTCCCCGGCGCCGCCCGCTGGTCCGCCCGCGCCGTGTCCACCACCAGCTCGTAACCGCCCGCCCACGGCGGCCCGGGGAGCGTGAACTCCACCGGTTCATGGCCCGCGTGCAGCACCGTCAGAAAACTGTCGTCGGTGATCTTCTCGCCGCGCGCGTCCCGCCCCGGGATGTCCCGCCCGGAGAGGAAGAGCCCCAGCGTGGCGGCCGGGGCGTACCAGTCCGCCTCCGTCATCTCCGCGCCGTACGGGGTGAACCACGCCAGGTCCCGCACCCCGTCCGGGGACTGCCGGAGCCCCGAGAAGAAGGCCCGGCGGCGGAGCACGGGGTGGGCGCGGCGCAGCGCCAGCAGCCGCACCGCCAGCCGGTACAGCCCCGCGGGACCGTCGGCCGCTCCGTCCGGGACCTCTCCCCCCGGGGTATCCGAGGCGTCCGGGGCCTCCGCGACGTCCTCCGCGATCCCGCCCAGCAGGGACCAGTCGACCCAGCTCACCTCGTTGTCCTGGCAGTACGCGTTGTTGTTGCCGCCCTGCGTCCGGCCCATCTCGTCGCCCGCGACCAGCATCGGCACCCCCGTCGACACCAGCAGGGTGGTGAGCAGATTGCGGAGCTGACGCCAGCGCAGCGCCAGGACGGCGGGATCGTCGGTCTCGCCCTCCGCGCCGCAGTTCCACGACCGGTTGTCGTCCGTGCCGTCCCGGTTCTCCTCCCCGTTCGCCTCGTTGTGCTTCCGCCCGTACGAGACCAGGTCGCGCAGGGTGAAGCCGTCGTGCGCCGTGATGAAGTTGACGGAGGCGTACGGCCGCCGCCCGCCCCACGCGTACAGGTCGCTCGACCCGGAGAGCCGGTATCCGAGGTCCCGTACGTCGGGGAGCGCGCCGCGCCAGAAGTCCCGTACGGCGTCCCGGTAGCGGTCGTTCCACTCCGCCCAGAGCGGCGGGAACGCCCCCACCTGGTACCCGCCGCTCCCCACGTCCCACGGCTCGGCGATCAGCTTCACCCGGCGCAGCACCGGGTCCTGGGCGATCACGGCGAGGAACGGCGAGAGCATGTCCACGTCGTGGCGGGAGCGGGCCAGCGCCGCCGCCAGGTCGAAGCGGAAGCCGTCCACGCCCATCTCCGTCACCCAGTACCGCAGCGAGTCGGTGATCAGGCGCAGCACCTGCGGCTGGACGACATGGAGGGTGTTCCCGCACCCCGTGTAGTCGGTGTAGCGGCGGGCGTCGGCGGGCAGCCGGTAGTAGCCCCGGTTGTCGATGCCGCGCAGCGAGAGCGTCGGCCCGCGCTCGTCGGCCTCCGCGGTGTGGTTGTAGACCACGTCGAGGATGACCTCGATCCCGGCCGCGTGGAGCGCGCGCACCATCTCCTTGAACTCCTCGACCTGCTGGCCCCGGGTGCCGCTCGCGGCGTACCCGGCGTGCGGGGCGAAGTAGCCGATCGAGTTGTACCCCCAGTAGTTGCGCCGGCCGCGCCGCAGCAGATGGTCCTCGTGGGCGAAGTGGTGGACCGGGAGGAGTTCGACGGCGGTGACGCCGAGCCGCCGCAGATGGCCGATGGCCGCCGGGTGCGCGAGCCCCGCGTAGGTGCCGCGCAGGTGCTCGGGGATCCCCGGATGGAGCTTGGTGAAGCCCCGTACGTGCAGTTCGTAGATGACGGAGTCGGCCAGCGGCGTCTTGGGGCGCCGGTCGTCGCGCCAGCCGTCGCCGGGCGCGTCGTCGTGGACGACCACGCCCTTGGGGACGTACGGGGCGGAGTCGCGGTCGTCCCGTACGGTGTCGGCGACATGCGGCTGCGGCCAGTCCCTTACATGCCCGTAGACCTCCGGGGGCAGGGTGAACTCCCCGTCGACGGCGCGCGCGTACGGGTCGAGGAGGAGCTTCGCCGGGTTCCAGCGGGCGCCCGTCCACGGGTCCCAGCGGCCGTGCACCCGGAAGCCGTACCGCTGCCCCGGGCCCACCCCGGGGACGAAGCCGTGCCAGATCTCATGGGTCAGCTCGGCGAGCGGCAGCCGGGTCTCGGCGCCCCGTTCGTCGTAGAGACAGACCTCGACGGCCTCGGCGCCGCCCGCCCAGAGCGCGAAGTTGGTGCCCGTGACCCCGTCGGGCCCGGTCCGGTAGCGCGCCCCGAGCGGCATCGGCGCCCCCGGCCTGACGGCGGGCCAGGGGTGATCCTGACGTCCCGTCCGCACCGCCTGTCCGGTCCGCACTGCCTGTTCCGCTCGTACCACCTGTTCCGCTCGTACCGCCCCTTCCGTCCGCCCTTCCTGTCCAGGAGCTTCCGCCGGCTCCGTCCCTCGCGCCGGCTCCGCCTCCGTGGTGTCCCCAGGGCGTTCCGTCCTCTGTTCGGCTGCGCTCGCCACCGACCGGCCTCCCGCGGCTCGTGACCCCGCTCCCCGGTGGGCACGGCGTCCCGGCCATGGCCCCTCCGCGCGTGGTTCTTCTCCTGTTCTGCCCCCAAGAGGCCCCGCCCTCACGTTTCCCCCGGCGGGGGGTGGTCGTTGGGGCGGTCATGAGAAACGTAACGAAACGGACAGGGGCCCTGGTGGCACCGCTGGCCCTGGCGCTGGTCCTGCTGGCCCTGACGGCGCTCACCGGGTGCGGTGCGGGCGCCGCGCTGCTGGAGGGCAAGGCGGGCGGCGCCGCCGACACCATCGCCGTCACCCCCAAGGACGGCGCCACGGGGGTCACCAGGGCCGACCGGATCGAGGTGACGGTCCCGGACGGGCGGCTCGAACGGGTGACCGTCACCCAGGTGGAGGACGCGCGCACGGCGGAACTGCCGGGGCACATCTCCCCGGACGGCCGTACGTGGACCCCGCGCCCCGGCTCGGTCGTCACCCTCGCGGCGAAGTACGCCGTGGACGCGGTGGCCACCGACGGCTCGGGGCACCGCTCGGCCCGCCACACCACCTTCACGACGGTGGTCCCGGAGGACCGGTTCACCGCCTACTTCTCGCCGGAGAACCGGGCCACCGTCGGCACCGGCATGATCATCTCCTTCGACTTCAACCGGAAGATCGAGGACCGCGCCGCCGTCCAGCGCGCCATCAGGATCGTCGCGGACCCGCCGGTGGAGATCGCGGGCCACTGGTTCGGGCACGAACGGCTCGACTTCCGTCCGGAGGATTACTGGGAGCCGGGCACCGAGGTCACCATCGAGATGGCGCTGCGGGATGTGCGGGGGGCGCCCGGCGTCTTCGGCATGCAGCACAAGAAGCTCGCCTTCACCGTGGGCCGCTCGCAGGTCTCCACGGTCGACACGGAGGCCCACACGATGGAGGTACGGCGGGACGGCGCCCTGCTGTCGACGGTGCCGATCACCGCGGGCGACGCCAAGAACCCCACCTACAACGGGAAGATGGTGGTCACGGAGTTGCACGAGGTGACCCGGATGAACGGTCAGTCGGTCGGATTCGGTGCCGAGTACGACATCAAGGATGTCCCGCACGCGATCCGGCTGACGACCACCGGCACCTTCCTGCACGGCAACTACTGGGAGTCGGGGCCCACGTTCGGCTCGGAGAACGTGAGCCACGGGTGCATCGGGCTCCGTGACGTCAAGGGCGGCGGCCCGGAGACCCCGGCGGGGTGGTTCTTCGAACGGACCCTCGTCGGGGATGTGGTGGAAGTGGTCAACTCCCCCGACAAGACGGTCGCCCCGGACAACGGCCTCGGCGGCTGGAACATGGAGTGGAACCGGTGGAGATCGGGGTCCGCCCTCCGCTGAGTCGCCCCTGAATCACCCCTGAGCCACCCCCGTAACCCCGCCATGACCTGCGCCGTCCCCCGGAGGTTGGGACGGAATGGTGACATGCGCGAGATCTACGTCACGCACCCCGTGTGATTATCTTTCGCCAGGCGCGTTGCACTCGACGCGTGGGGTGCGGGCCGTGGCGGGGCCAGGCCGTGCGAAGGGGAGACGACCATGGAGAAGCAGGCGCCGATATCGGCCGCGTACGGCCACGGCGGTGGCGCCGGCGGCAGGGGCGGCAACGGCGGCAGCGGTACGGGCGGCAGCGGCGGCAACGGTACGGGGCGGGCGCGTCGCCGGGGGCTGTTCGCGCTGGTCCTGGGGGCGCTGCTGCTGTTCGTGACGGCGTGTTCGGGGGGCTCGGGCTCCGGCGGTGACGGCAAGGGCGGCGGGGACGGCGACGGGAAGAACACCGCCTCGGCGGCGATCGTCACCGTCGAGCCCAAGGACAAGGCCGAAGGGGTGGAGACCACCGGCGCCCTCAAGGTCTCGGCGGAGAAGGGCAAGCTGACCACCGTCACCGTCCAGGACGACGAGGGCGGCGACGTCGAGGGGAAGATCGCCGCCGACGGCGCCACCTGGGAGCCGCTCCAGCACCTCTCCTCCGGCACCAAGTACAAGGTGCACGCGATCGCGAAGGACACCGACGGGCGCGAGTCCGCGAAGGACACCACCTTCACCACCCTCGTCCCGAAGAACACCTTCATCGGCACCTACACGCCCGAGGACGGCTCCACCGTCGGCGTCGGCATGCCGGTCTCCATCAACTTCACCCGGGGCATCACCGAGCCCGAGGCCGTCGAGAAGGCCATCACGGTGACCGCCGAGCCGGCCGTGGAGATCGCGGGCCACTGGTTCGGCAACGACCGGCTCGACTTCCGCCCCGAGAAGTACTGGGCGCCCGGCACCAAGGTGACCGTCAAGCTCAACCTGGACGGCGTCGAGGGCCGCCCCGGCGTCTACGGCAAGCAGAGCAAGAGCGTCTCCTTCACCATCGGCCGCAGCCAGGTCTCCACGGTCGACGCGAGCGCCAAGACGATGAAGGTCGTCCGGGACGGCGAGCTGATCAAGACCATCCCGATCACCGCGGGCGCGCCGTCGACCACCACGTACAACGGCCAGATGGTCATCAGCGAGAAGTACCCGGTGACCCGGATGGACGGCGCCACGGTCGGCTTCGGCGGCGAGTACGACATCAAGGACGTGCCGCACGCCATGCGGCTCTCCACCTCCGGCACCTTCATGCACGGCAACTACTGGGCCTCCGCCGGCACCTTCGGCTCGGCCAACGTCAGCCACGGCTGTGTCGGCCTGCGGGACATCCGGGGCGGCGGGGACAACGGCACCCCGTCGGCGTGGATGTACAACGCCTCGCTCATCGGCGACGTCGTCATCGTGAAGAACTCGAACGACAAGCAGATCGCCCCGGACAACGGCCTCAACGGCTGGAACATGTCCTGGGCGGAGTGGACCGCCAAGTAGGGCGGACCAGCGGGGCGTACGCGGCCCGTACGCTGCTGTGACCAGCGAACGGCCGGGGGCCGGGACGATGTCCCGGCCCCCGGCTACGCTCGTCCCCATGGCATCCGAATCCGCGTCAGCGCCCGTATCCGTCCGTCTCGAAGTCTCCGGCGGCGTCGGTACGATCCGGCTCGACCGCCCCCCGATGAACGCCCTCGACACCGCCCTCCAGGACCGGCTCCGCCTCCTCGCGGCCGAGGCGGGCGTCCGGGACGATGTGCGCGCCGTGATCCTCTACGGCGGCGAGAAGGTCTTCGCGGCCGGCGCCGACATCAAGGAGATGCGCGCCATGGACCACGCGGCGATGGCGGTACGCGCCCAGGCGCTCCAGGAGGCGTTCACCGCCGTGGCGCGGATCCCCAAGCCGGTCGTCGCGGCCGTCACCGGGTACGCCCTGGGCGGCGGCTGCGAGCTGGCGCTCTGCGCGGACTACCGGATCGCCGCCGACAACGCCAAGCTGGGCCAGCCGGAGATCCTGCTCGGGCTGATCCCGGGCGCGGGCGGCACCCAGCGGCTGCCCCGGCTGATCGGCCCCTCCCGGGCCAAGGACCTGATCTTCACGGGGCGTCAGGTACGGGCGGACGAGGCGCTCCGGATCGGCCTGGTCGACCAGGTCGTCCCGGCGGCGGAGGTGTACGAGGCCGCGCACGCCTGGGCCGCGCGGCTCGCGAAGGGGCCCGCGCTCGCGCTCCGCGCCGCGAAGGAGGCGGTCGACCGGGGGCTCGAAACGGACCTGGAGACCGGGCTCACCGTCGAACGCACCTGGTTCGCCGGGCTGTTCGCCACCGAGGACCGCGAGCGCGGTATGCGCTCCTTCGTCGAGGAAGGGCCCGGCAAGGCGAAGTTCCTTTGAGAACCGGCCTGTTGGACATGGTTGGCGGATCCGTCAACTCCGTGCAACGCTTAGCGCAACCTTAAGACAGCCTTAAGGCAGTCTTGGCGATCAGTTTTGGTGATCAATAAATCGCTTCTCGTCAGCGCAGGTCAGGATAGGTGCTCAAGCTCAATTTCTGCCAAGGGCATATGCCGATCATGCTTCCCGGAATACCCCGTTCCGGGGAGCTGAATCCCCGCGAACTCCCACGGTGAGAGCGCCGTCCGGCCATGATGGGGGCATGGCGGGCCTGGAGGGTACGGAGCAGCCGCGGCAGCGCGGAAACGCCGCCGCCGAGCGGTGGATACCGTCCATCGACGACGAACAGGCGTTCAAAGCGCTGGAATTGTTCGGCAACCCGACGGACGCGGAGGTCCGGCTCCCCTCCCGCCCGGAATCCGCCGCGGCCGCCCGCCGGATCACCCACTGTGTGGTGTTCCGGCAGTGGCAGCTCTCACCGGTCACCGCCGAGCACGCCGTCCTCCTCGTCTCCGAACTGGTCGGCAACGCGGTACGGCACACCGGGGCCCGCGCCTTCGGGTTACGGATGCTCCGCCGCCGGGGGTGGATCCGGGTCGAGGTGCGCGACCCCTCGCGCGGGCTGCCCTGCCAGATGCCCGTCCGTGAGCTGGACACCAGCGGGCGCGGGCTCTTCCTGGTGGACCGGCTCTCCGACCGGTGGGGCGTCGACCTGCTGCCGCGCGGCAAGACCACCTGGTTCGAGATGCGGGTGACGGACCGCCAGGCCCCGTGACGGGGCTCCCGTTCCGCGCCGTACCGCCGCCGCCCGGCCCCGAGGGGTGACGGGCGGGCCCGGCAGCGGGTCAATCGCCCCCTTTGTCCCGCTTTCCCCCTTAAATGGGGTCCGTGATCCCGATCGACCGCCGCAGCGCGCTGCGTGCCGCAGCCGGCGCCGCCGTCACGGGCGCCCTCGCCACCGGCTGTTCCGACACGGCGCCCGATTCTGTCAAGCACTCCGCCCCAGGACCGAACCCCGCCGCCCCCACCGCCCCCTCGGCCCTCTCCAGCCCTTCCGGCACCGGGGCACCCGCCGCCCGCACCGCCCCCGCGCCCCGGCGGCTCCCCGGACAGCCGGCCGAGATCGGGCACGGCCCCCGCGACCGGCCCCGGGTCGCCCTCACCTTCCACGGCCAGGGCGACCCCGCCACCGCCACCGCCCTGCTCACCGAGGCCGAGCGCAGGGGCGCCCGGGTCACCGTCCTCGCCGTCGGCACCTGGCTCGACGAACACCCCGCCATGGCCCGCCGGATCCTCGACGGCGGCCACGACCTCGGCAACCACACCCTGCACCACATCGACATCTCCGACCTGGCCGAGGCCGAGGCGTACGCGGAGATCACCGGCTGCGCCCAGCGGCTGCGCCGGCTCACCGGCTCCATCGGCACCTGGTTCCGGCCCTCCCGCACCCAGCACGCCACCCCGCTCGTCCGGCGCCTCGCCCACCGGGCCGGCTACCCGCACGTCCTCTCGTACGACGTCGACTCCCTCGACTTCACCTCACCCGGCGCCGAGGCCGTCGTCCGCAATGTCACCGGCGAGCTGCGCGACGGCTCCGTGGTGAGCCTGCACTTCGGGTACGCGGACACGGTCGCCGCGCTGCCCGCCCTCCTCGACGCACTGGAACGCCGCGGCCTGCGCGCGGTCACGACCACGGAGCTGCTGACCTGATGGACCGAACCGCCCCCCACACCCCCCGCCGCCCGGCCGGTACCGCCCTCCGCCGCCCGGCCGCGCGCCGTACCCCCCGGTCCGCGAGCGCCGCCGGTGCCGCCGGTGCCGCCGTCTGTCTCGCCGCGCTGCTCGCGGGGTGCGGCGGCGCCGGCGCCCCGGACCGTACCGAGGCCGCCGCCACCAAGGCCGCCCGGCCGCCCGCCTCGGCCCGCCCCGTCTCCTCCGGGCTGCCGGGCATGCCGCCCGTCCAGGACCCCAAGGACATCTACGCCGCCGACCGGCCCGGGATGCTCTCGCCCGTCGTACGGAAGTTCCCCTCGCGGGTCTATGTGCCGAACACCAACTCCGACACGATCTCGGTCATCGACCCGGCCACGTACGAGGTCATCGAGACCATCCCGGTCGGCCGGCAGCCCCAGCACGTCGTGCCCTCCTGGGACCTGAAGACCCTCTGGGTCAACAACAACCGGGGCCACACCCTCACCCCGATCGACCCGGCCACCGGCGAGGCGGGCGAGCCGGTGGACGTGCACGACCCGTACAACCTCTACTTCACGCCCAACGGCAAGTACGCGGTCGTGATGGCCTCCCTCGACCGGGAACTCGTCTTCCGCGACCCGCACACCATGAAGGTCGTCAAGACCGAGCCGGTCACCTGCGCGGGCGTCAACCACGCCGACTTCTCCGCCGACGGCCGGTACTTCATCGTCTCCTGCGAGTTCTCCGGCGAACTCCTCAAGGTCGACACCGAGCGGATGAAGGTCGTCGGCCAGCAGAAACTGCCCTTCGAGGGCGCCATGCCGCAGGACGTGAAGATCTCACCGGACGGCTCCACGTTCTACATCGCGGACATGATGGCCGACGGCATGTGGGTCCTGGACGGCAAGAAGTTCGCCACACCCAAGCTGCTCCACACCGGCAAGGGCACCCACGGGCTGTACGTGAGCCGGGACTCGCGGGAGATGTACGTCTCCAACCGGGGCGAGGGCACCATCTCCGTCTTCGACTTCCGGCGCGACGAACTGACGAAGAAGTGGCACCTGCCGAACGGCGGCAGCCCCGACATGGGCGGCGTCTCCGCGGACGGCAAGGTGCTCTGGCTGTCGGGACGTTACGACGCGGAGGTCTACGCGATCGACACCGCCACCGGCAAGCAACTCGCCCGGATCCCGGTCGGCGGCGGCCCGCACGGCCTCGCGGTCTACCCGCAGCCGGGCCGCTACTCGCTGGGCCACACCGGGGTCTTCCGCTGACGGAGGGCCGCCGAGGAGGCTCTCCGCCGACGGGCGTTCCCGGCCGACGCGCTGTCCCGGCCGGCCGGGCCGGCCGGCGTTTCCCGTCGACGGGGCGGCGGCGGTGCGGGCCGCCGGCCGCTCCGTGCGGCCGGCGACCGGTCAACACGCCCCCGTCCGGAGGACGGTCCACGCCCCGCCGCCGCCGAGCGTGGAGGGTGCTCCCCATGACCACTTCTCGCCTGCGGCGGCGGGGCGCGGCCGTCGCCCTCTCCCTCGCCGCCCTCCTCGTCCCCGCCCCGGCCACCGAGGCACGTCCCGGGCCCGCGCCCACCCCGCCGGCCGCCGAGCCGGCCCCCGCTCCCGCCGCACCGTCCGCCGGGGACCCCGCCGGGCCCGCCCCCGCACCCGACCGGTGCCCCGTGGTCGAGGACAAGCTGTTCGCCGCCGTGGACCTGCGGGTCGAGGCCGACCGGATCACCCCCACGCCGGTCTGGCGCACCGACTGCCGGCAGCTCTACCGCGCCGACGCCCGCGCCCCGCGCGACATCTTCGAGCGGGGGCTCCACCCCGAGGCCCCGGTGAACGGTTCGTACGACCTGGCCCGCCACACCCTGGCGGGCCAGGGCTCCCCGTATGTCTCCGCCGGCTACGACCACGACCTCTACAAGACGACCGTGGGCGAGAAGGCCGCCTACAACTACTACATCGACGCCCCCGGCGGCGTGGACGTCGACCGCACCCTCGGCACCCCGCGCGGCCCCGCCGCCACCGAGGAGGTCGCCTTCCCCGGCGGCATCTCGCGCGAACGCATCGTCGGCGCCTGCCCGGTCGACCCCGCGAAGAAGACCGAGACGATGGCCAAGTGCGAGGACAACCCGCACTACCAGCCCTGGCGCGGCTGACGGACCGGACCTCCGGACCGCCGTACCCCTGATGGACCGTACGTCCGGACCGCCGTAGCCCTGATGGACCGTACGTCCGGACCGCCGTAGCCCTGACGGACCGTACGTCCGGTACGCCGTACCCCCGACGGCCCCGTCCGCCGCCCTGCCTCCCCCCTTCCCGCTCGTACGCGATCGCGTTGCCGCCCCGCGCGGTCCGTAGAGATGATGAACGGGTGATATTCCCCGAACCGCCCGCCGAGGGAGGCGCCGCCGCCCCCGACGCCGGCCGCCGAGGCGCGCCGGTCACCCGTCGGCTCCGGGCGGCGGGCGGAGCGCTCGCCGCGCTGCTCGTCGCCATGGCGGGCGGGTGGCTCGCCGCCCGGGGGACGGGGGAGCTGCGGATCCCCGGGGCCGGGGTGACCACCGTGCTCCGTACCGTCGTGTACGCCGCGCTCGCCGTCCACCTCGGGGAACTCGCCGGGCGCCGGCTCGCCCGTGCCGCAGCCCCCGGGGACGCCCCTCCCGGCCTCCCTGATCCTGCCGGTCTTCCCGGTCTTCCCGAGCCCCGGCGCTGGGCGGTCGGGGCCGCGCTCGCCGGGGCGGCCGGGTCCGCCGGGCAGATCGTGGTGCTGGCCCGGGTCAGCGGGCTCGACCTCGCCACCGTGTACGGCACCACCGACGGGCGGCTCCTGCTCGTCATGGCCAACGGCTTCCTGCTGGCGGCCGGCTGCGCCACGCTCACCCGCCCCGCCCTCGCCCTCCTCCCGCTCGCCGCCGTCATCGGCGCGGAGGCGCTGCGGGCCCACCCCGAGCAGTACACCCCGCTGCTGGGCGCCGCGCTCACCGTCGTCCACCTCACCGCGGCGTCCCTCTGGACCGGCGGGCTGCTCCATGTCCTGCGGGTGGTACGGGAGGGAAGGGGGAGAGGGGACCCGGAACGGGCCGCCGGGATCCACGCCCTGCTCGGGCGGTACGCGCGCCACGCGGCGCGGCTGCTCGCCCTGCTCGCCGCCACCGGCACCGTCTCGGCGGTGCGCAGGCTCCCCGCCGACGTCGTGTTCGGCACGGCGTACGGGCGGGTGCTCCTCGCCAAGCTGGCCCTCGTCGCCGTGGTCTGCGCACTGGCGCTGACCGCGCGGCTCCGGCTGCGGCGCGGCGGCGACGCGGTGCGCCCCGCCCGCGCCGAACTCGCCGTCCTCGCCGTGGTGGTGCTCGTCTCCGCGGTCCTGACGGTCGTCCCGGACCCGCACTGGCTCAGCATCCGCTGACGGTGCCCGGCCGGCGTGTGCCGGTCGGCCGGTCGGCCGGCCGGTCCTGGCGGTCCTTGGTGGGTCCTCGGCGGCCTTGGTGGTCAGGTGGTCAGGTGGTCCGGGCGCCGCCCGCCAGCCACTGCTCCCAGGGGACGTTCCAGTCGCCGTAGCCGTTCCCGGGCGCGACCGTCTCGGGCGCGCCCGTCACCCGTACCACGTCGCCGGGGATGACCTCGTCGAAGAAGCGGCGCGCCGTGCCGTCCGTGGGCAGCCCCACACAGCCGTGGGTGACGTTCTCGCGGCCCGCGTGGGTGTCGGCCATCGGGTTCTCGTGGAGATAGGTGCCGGAGGAGGTGAGGTGGACCGCGTAGTTGTAGTAGTCCTTGTACGCGTCGCCGAAGCCGACGGTCTGCGAGTCCATCAGCACCCGGCGCTCCTTGTCGGAGACGACCATCACGCCGTTCCAGGTCTCGGTGCCCGGCGCCCCCGCCGTGACCGGGATCCGGGTCGCCACCCCCTGCCGTACGACGGTCATCGTATGGTCCGCCACGTCCACGGTGGCGATGAGGGAACGGCCGATCGTGAACCGCCGGTTCACCGGGACGCCGGTGTCGGCGAGCGCGCCGGGGGCGGCGCGGAGGGTGACCCGGGTGCCCGGCGGCCAGTAGGCGCGGGGCCGGTAGTCGAGGCGCTGGCCCTCGTCGAGGTTGCGGTCCTTGACCCAGCTCCAGGCGCCGGTCACGCGCGGGGTGCTGGAGACGGCGAGCGCCTCCTCGATCCTGGCCCGCCCGGCGGCGGGCACCGGCTCGGCGAAGCGCAGCGACACCGGCATCCCGATCCCCACCACCGCCCCGTCCCCGACATTGACCTGGACGCCCCGCAGAGCCTCGGGCGCGGGCTCGGAGAGCCGGTCCACCGGGCGTACCGCGGCGAGCTCCGCGGTGCCCGTGGCGACCGCGGCGGCCTTGGCAGCCTTGTCGTCGTCCGACCCGGCCCGCCCAGCCGACCCCAGCAGCGAACACCCGGTCAGCGCGAGCGCGCAGAGGGCGGCGGTGCCGAGGGCGGCGTACGGGGCACGGGGGCGCCGCGCTTGCGCACCGGTCCTGGCGGGGGTATCGGGGCGTACGGGGGCGGCGGCGCGGCGTACGAGGTGACGTACCGGATGCGCGGCGCGTACGAGGGGACGCGCGAGGGGACGCGCGAGGGGACCGGCGAGGGCGCGCGGAACAGGCGCGACGGGCGGAACAGGCGGTGCGCAGGGGCAGGGCACAGGACAGCAGGGCATAGGACACAGCACAGAGGAACCGGTCGGCCGAGGGCGCCTCCGACGCCTGTCGCGGCCCGACGTTCCCCCGAACGGCCCACACCCGCCTACGCCATCCGCAGCGCCGCCAACTCGGCCCGCAGCAGCCCGTCCACCCACGCGTCCCTGGCCGCCCGCTCCGGCCCGGCGAAGCCGCGCGGCGCCGCCTCGGCTAGCATGATCAACCAGAGGTAGAGGCGGTAGAGGGTGAGCCGCAGCCGGGTCCCCTCGTCGAAGACGACCTGGCCGCCCGCCGCCCGGTACCCGGCGAGGAACGCCTCGTCGCCCTCGATGCCGCCGCCCAGGGCGAGCGAGACCAGCTCCGCCAGCGGGTCGCCCCAGAAGGCGCGTTCGCCGTCGATCAGGCCGCCGATGCGCGGTGTGCCGGGTGCGGTCGGTGTGCCCGGTGCGGTCGGTGTGCCCGGTGCGGCGGTCGTGCGGTCCACGAGGATGTTGCCGTCCCAGAGGTCGAAGTGGACCAGAACGGGCGTGGTCACCGCGTCGAGCGGGGCCGCCACGGCGTGCACCGCCTCCCGGATCCGCCCGGCGGGCTCGGGCAGCGGCGCGCCGAACTCCTCCGCGTCGGCGAGGACGGTGTCGACCATGGCGAGGAACGTGGCCCGCCACCCGGGGCCGGCGACGGCGGGGCCACGGGGAGGCGCCGAGGGCATCGGGGATGCCGTGGGTGCCGGCGGCGCGGGTACCGGGGACCCCGTGGAAGCCGTCGGCGCGGATGCCGTCGGCGCGGGCGCCGTCACCATCGGAGCTGTCACATTGGGGGCTGTCACATGGGGGGCCGTCACCATGGGGGCCGCCAGCGTCGTCGGCCAGGACTGCGGATAGCCGAAGGCCGGCCCGGTCACCTGGTGCACCTCCGCCACCAGCGTGCCCAGCTCGCGCCGGAGCCGCGCCCGTTCGGCGTCCGCCAGCGTCCCGTGCGCCGTATGCCAGTTGGTGCCGGGCAGTTCGGTCAGGACCAGGAAGTCGGTGCCGATCAGCTCCCGGGAGAAGTCCGCGTACACCACCTCGGGTACCGGCGCCCGGCCCGCCGCCGCGGCGTAGTACATCCCCTCGGTGCGCATGATGCCGCGTTCGTGGCTGAGCGTCGGGGCGGCCGGATCGGGGGCGGTCTTGACGATGAGGCCGCGCGGGTACGGGGCGTCCTCGTGGAGCCGTACCCGGTGGACCGTGTTGAACGTCGCGTCGGAGAGCTCGGTGCGCGAGCGCACCAGGGCGGGGTCGACGCCCGCCGCCGCCAGCATCCGGTCGAACTGTCCTGGTTCCGGCCGTACTCTGTGCGCGTTGTCCATGGGCCGGCGGCTTCTCCTGCGGATGAGCGGATGGCGGACGGGGTGGGCGTACGGGGCGGGCGTACTGGGTGGGCGGATCCTGTGCCGGTCCGTCCTGAGTCATGTGAAGTTCAGCATAGTTGCGTACAGGCTGCGTACACTCCCTGATCGTGCTCAACACCCCAGAGGCCGGTCACCGGATCGCCGACCGATACGTCCTCCAGGAAGCCGTGGGCAGAGGCGGGATGGGCATCGTCTGGCTGGCCTGGGACGAGCGTCTGCGCCGGCCGGTCGCGGTCAAGTGCGCGCGGCCCGGCGACGGCGAGGCGGTGGCCCGGCTGCGGACCGAGGGCCGGTACGCCGCGCGGCTCCACCACCCGAACATCGTGCCGGTCTTCGACCTTGTCGAAGAGGACACCGCCTGCTGGATCGTGATGGAGTACGTCCCGGCCCCCAGCCTCGCGCGGATGGTCGCCGACGAGGGGCCGCTGCCGCCCGAGGCCGTCGGGTCGATCGGCCGTCAGATCGCGGCGGCGCTGGCGAAGTCCCACGCCGAGGGCGTGGTGCACGGCGATGTCACCCCGGAGAACATCCTCGTCACAGCCGAGGGAGTGGCCCGGCTGACCGACTTCGGGATCGCGCGGGCGCTCTGGAGCGATGTCACGCAGACCCACACCACGACGGGCGCCGTACGCGGCAAGGTCAAGTACCTCGCGCCCGAGGTGGCCAAGGGGCGGGCGGCGGACGAGAAGGCCGACGTCTTCTCGCTCGGGGCCTCGCTCTTCGCGGCGGTCGAGGGGCACTCGCCGTACGGGGAGGCCGAGCACCCCGTGGCGTATCTGGCGCGCGCGGCGGAGGCGCGGATCGAGACGGCGGAACGGGCCGGTCCGCTCGCCGGTGCGCTGGCGGTGCTGCTGGCGGCCGACCCGCGGCAGCGTGCCGACGCGGTGGAGGCCCACGGCCTGCTGACCGGCGCGGCCCCGGCGCCCGTGGAGATACCGGGCGGGCCGGGGGAGGACAGGTCCCGCGAGGCGGCCGGGGTTCGTGAGGCGGCAGGGGCCGGTGAGGCGGCCGGGGGCCGGAAGGGCGGCGTCGGCTCCGGTGCCGCTTCCGGTCCCGGGAACGACGGCCCGGACGGCTTGGATCGCCCGGAGGGCCCGGATGGCCCGACCGGCTCGGATCGCTCGGTCGGCCCGGACGGCCTGGTCCGCTCGGAGGGCCCGGTCCGCTGGGATCGCCCGCACGGCTCGGACGGCCCGGACCGCCTGGTCCGCTCGGAAGGCCCGGTCCGCTCGGATCGCCCGGACGGCCCGGACGGTCCGGCGCCCGTGCGCCCGCCGTTCCGGTACCGCCGTACGCTCGCGGCCGTCGTGGCCGGGGCCGTGGTGGCGGGGGCGCTCGCCCTCGGCGTGGAGTGGGGCAGAGGGGAGGGCGGGGGCTCCGGTACGGGCACCGCTGCGTCCGATTCTTCGGCCTCTTCGGCCGCCGTACCCGCCGGGGCGGCCGGTGGTATCCGTAGCGATGGAGCCGGCGGGGAGCCCGGGACCATCGGGGAGGCGCGTACGGCCGACCCGTGCGCACTCCTCGACGCCACCGGCTTCAACCGGTACGGGGAGAACAAGCTCGACCCCGACTACGGCGAGTTCGACCGGTGCGATCTCCTCGTCCACAACGGCAGCGGGCACGATGTCGCCGACCTGGAGGTCAACTTCAACCCCGATGCGCCGCGCTTCGACGGCGACATCCCCACCCGGCGGATGGGCGGGCTCACCGTGGGCGTCGCGGCGCGTGACGGCAGGGTGTGCGAACGGTTCGTCGCGACCGCCGACCACAAGGAGATCCTGGTCAGGGGCAAGGAACTCGGCACCCCGTCGCCCGACCCGTGCGCCCTCGCGGACACGGGTGTGGCCCAGGTGACGGCTGTGCTGGCGAAGGGGGCGGTGCCCCGGCGCGCGGGGACGGTGCCCAAGGCGTCGCTGGCCCGGCTCGACGCGTGCGACCTGCTCGACGAGGCGGCGATCCGGAAGGTGCCCCGGATCGGGGCGGGCATCGCCGACGAGGCGGACCACCCGGACCACGGCTTCGGGGCGTGGTACTGCGACTGGGAGTCCCGGGGCGACGACGCGGGCGTGGAGATCCAGTTCAGCCGGGACAACGACCTGACCGACGACGGGAAGCATGTCTCCGTCGCCGGGAAGGACGGCTATCTCTCCCCGCGGGAGTACGGCGACGACACCTGCCTCATCCGCGTCGCGCACCGTACGTACGTCAACTACCTCGGCGATACGACGGTGGAGCACTCCATCCTGACCGTGCACGGACCGGGATCGCCCGACGCGCTCTGCGCCGCCGCCACCACCCTCGCGGCGACGGTCACCCGGAAGATCGGCGAGCAGCTCCCGGAGGCCAAGTGAGCACGTACGCCCGCACGACTCCCCCCTCCCACCCCGAGCCCCCCTCGCCACCCCGCCGACCGTCGCCCTCCCGCAACCGCAACAGCCCGCCCCCGCCCTCCCCGGACGCCAGGGCCCTCCCCGCCGGCCATGACAGCCTGGCCCGGGGCGCCTCGGCCCCTGTCCGCGGCACCGTCTTCGCGCTCGCCCTCACCGGCGGCATGACCCTCGGCCCCGGCGAGGGCCGCACCGTCCTCTTCGGCCGCAACCGGCCCGAGGTCCATATCTGCCTCGGCGAGGACGACCCCCAGGTCAGCCGCCACCAGGGCACCCTCACCCACCGGGGCGGACAGTGGCTGCTGAGCACCGTGGGCCGGCCGCCGATCCGGTGCCCCGGCGGCCGGCTGCTCGTCCGCGACGAGGAACCGCTCGCCCTCGGCACCGGCTACACCCCGCTGTTCGTCGGCGGCTCACGGGGCCGCGAACACCTCCTGGAGGTCTTCGTCACCGGCCCCGACGACGAACACCCCCGCCCCCGCCACACCGACGTCACCCGCCCGCCCCGCGTCTGGGTCCTCTCCGACCAGGAGAAACTCGCCCTCGTCGTGCTCGGCCGCCGCTACCTCCGCCACGACCCCCACCCCCAGCCCCTGACCTGGCGCCAGACCGCGGCCGAACTCGCCGAACTCCAGCCCGGGGCCCGCTGGACGGAGAAACGCGTCGAACACACGGTCAACGCCGTCCGCATCCGCCTCTCCCGCGACGGCGTCCCCTGGCTGACCCGCGAGGAGGTGGGCGAACCGGTCGGCAACGCCCTCAACGACCACCTCATCCGAGCCCTCCTCACCTCCACCAACCTCGTCCCCCGGGACCTCCGCCTCATCGACGCGGCCTGACGGCCCGACGCGCCACCGGCCGAGGCCCGCCCTCAGTCGGCCCTCAGCACTCGATGATGTTCACCGCGAGCCCGCCCCGGGCCGTCTCCTTGTACTTGACCTTCATGCTCGCCCCCGAAGGGATGAGGTCTTTGACCTGCTGATCCGGGGCCAGTTTCTTGATCCATCCGGTTACCAGGGACTTCTCAGGGACAATCTGCGGTTGATCTTGCTCCAGCCACGTATCCATGACGGCCAAGCCGCGTCGGCCGGCTCCGGGTATGAAGTGAGCGTAGTGGTCCAGCGTGATATTCGGTGAGGAGTGTCCGAGCCATGTGGACACGCTCACGATCGACTCGCCCGCCTCCAGTTGCACGCTGGCGTAGGTGTGCCGCAGGACGTGGAACATGTCCTCGCGCTGGGCCGGGTAGACAGGAGTCCGCCGGATCCGGCCGCCGTCCCGGCGGACTTTCTCGTCCACGGCCTGGATGAGCCCGGCTGCGGCGAGTGCGGGTTTCCAACTCCGCTCGTTCCATGTCCGGTAGTAGATCCGGTTGCCGTGCGAGGTCGTGAGGACGAGCTGTACCGTGATCGGCTTCCGCTGCCGAGCCTCCAGCGCGTTGGCGGGAGGCTCCGGATTCCTCCACGGCAGCGTGCACGAGGTGGAGGGGAAACGACGGAAATGGGCACGGGCTCGGGCGGCGAGGTTGGGAGGCAGCGGTACTGTGCGCGTCTTGCCGCCCTTGGGGAGGCAGAAGTACGGCCGCCCCTTGCTGTCCCACCTGAGCTGGCGCCTGATGTGTACGACGCACGCTTCGAAGTCGAAGTCCTCCTCGGCCAGGCCGAAGGCTTCTCCTTGGCGCAGACCGAGTCCGAGGCCGAGATCCACCGCGAACCTGTAGCGCTCCTGCAATGAGGACCGCACCAGGTCCACGACCGAGCGCCGCCATGCTTTCGCCTTCTTCTGAGACGGCTTTGGAGGCTTGACGCTGCGATGCGCCTTGCAGGGGTTCTTGAGCAGGCGCTTGTCGTCCACCGCTGCGCTGAAGATCGTCGTGAGGTGACGCCAAATGACCTCGGCGGTCGATTCCTCCACCCGGGTCAGCAACTCAGCTTTAAAAGCACGCAATGACGCCGCATCGATTTCTCGCAGTGCGAAGTCGCCCAGCAGAGGAATGATGTGATTCCAGATCCGGCTGCGCATCGGCCCCTTGGTCGAGGGTTCGTCGGTGCGACCCGGCCACCAGTACTCCTCGATGTAGTCGTTGAGAGATATCGCCCCGTCGCGAGGGTCGACGAACTCGCCGCGCTTGGTGTCGGTCTTCGCTGAGGCGAGCCACTGCTTTGCGTCCTTGCTCGTATCGAAGGAACGATCCTGAATGCCAGGTATCCCTTTGACCCGGTATCGCTTGCACTTCCCCCACAGGGAGGTACGTTCGCGCCGTCCAGTCTCCTTGTCTGGCCGTTTCTTGAGCCAACGGTCTTCTATGTAGCCCGCCACGTGAGGCCATCCTCCTGGTTGTCCGCTCGACTGCGTTGCGCGAGGTGGTGTGGGTAACGCCGCACCTGCGGACTGCTTATCCCGATTCCGTGGATCGATTTGGGAAATTTTTTGGCGATGCCGTGGGGATCACTGGCCGGAGTCGCGCTTCACGCGCCGCTGTGGCTTCTGGCGCAGTGGATTGAGGGCCTGATTGGACCGGGAGTCTGCTTGCTCCTGCTCGTTGACCCACTTGTTCAGAGCTGAGATCCGATACATCACTCGATGTCCCATCCGGAAGCTCGGGGGCCCTTGGCGGCGGTGCCGCCACACGTAGAGAGTGTTGGGGGAGACACCGAGATACTCGGCAGCTTTGGGAAGATTCATAAAAGCTGTCAGAGGGGTGGACGTGCTGATTTCCGGCATAGTGAGGCTCCCGTGACATGGTCGGTCGATCACGGCGCAGAGGATCCGGATATCCTGCTGTTCAGTGAAGCTGGGAAAGTGTGGTAGTGCCACGGGCGGACGTCGACGGCGTCCGCCATGATGACGAAGTCGGCGATCGTGACACGATTGCGGAGCTGTTCGGAGCGACGGTGACCTTCGAGTTCAGTGGCTGTCCGGTCTGGAACCGGCGGCGGATCTCGTCTGGTCCGGCAGTGGGGACCTGTCCTTGACGCTGTTCTCCAGCAGGTCGCTGATCTGGGTCCTGCGCCAGGCGTCGTTCTCTTCGGGGATAGCCAGGAGGGCACGGACCTTGTTCGGCTCCTGGAAGACCCCGTAGGTGCCGTGCCATCGGGAGGACTGGAGTTTCGGGCGGGACGCCCCGAGGTCCTTGCCGGTCTCGGGGGCGGTGCACCGGCAGCGCCGGGTTATGGTGCCGTTCTTCACTCGCTCTCCGTCGTGGTGGTGGGTGTGCCGGGCTGGTCCACGAAGGCGAGTTCGTCGGGGAGGCCGGGAGGCGTGAGCCCGCGTCGGCGCATCCGCTCCCGGTAGGTGCGCAGCTCCTGCGCGTCCTCGAAGGCGTGCTCCTCGTAACCTTCGGCGCGCTGGAGGAGCGTGGCGCGGCGGGTCCGGTCGAGCGTGGTGCTGGCTGTCCGCCGCCGCTCCCTGGCCAGGGCGTAGGAGGTTGTGGCGGCGGCCACGAGATCGTTGTGCTGCCGGAAGCGGTCGAGGACATCTCGGGCGGTGCCCTCGGAGGCGGGTTCGTCCTGCGGGGTCTCGCCGGTGAACCACGCGAGCGCGTCCCACGTCGAGGTCGTCCTTCCGGGGAGGGCTTCCACCGTGGGGGACGTACCGAGCGGGAACAGGAGCAGTACGGGCGGGACACCGAGCATGTCCGCCAGCACGACGAAGTCGGCGATGGTGAGGCTCGACTTCCGTCCCAGCTCCAGGTTCTTCAACGAGTGCTCGGTGACCTCCGCGAGACCGCGGTCCGCGCAACCTTGCGCCACCTCACCCATGGTGAGGCCGGCCGCCTTGCGGGCCTCCCTGATCGCCTGGGCCACTCGGGCGGTGAACGCCGCTGCCCATCCGTCGTGTGTCATGGAGGCACTTTAAGCATCGAAAAAGTGTTACTGCAACTCCGTGATACATGTTTGGCGGCACCTGAACACCTTTAATGCTCTGGAGGGCGACGTGGCAGCACCTTCTTCCTATGGCGGGCGCGGAGTGACCGGCGAGGAACTGCTGTCTCTCCCGGCAGTGATCGACCTCGACACCGCGAACAAGGCGCTCATGATCGGCCGGTCCACGGGGTACGGACTCGCCAAGCAAGGGGAGTACCCCGTCAGGGTGCTGCGGCTCGGCAACGCCTACCGCGTCCCGACCGCCGAGCTCCTGAAGCTGCTCGGCCTGGAGCGCCCGCAGGCGGAGCGCGGGGACGGTGGTGCCGCCCCGGATGCCAGAGCGGAGGGGCACGCCTTGGCGGCCTGATGATGACCACTACGTACGGCCGGAAACGGGGGCGCTCCCTGGTGTGGGGCAGGGGCTGCCCTTGCAGGGTGGGTCCGCTCTTGGGCGTCGTTCATCTGGCTGACGGGAGTTCGAGGGCTGTCGTGTCGAAGGCGAGCACCTTGGTGTAGTCCGCGAGCGTGGTGAACACCCGCTGGTAGCCGGCGACCAGTGCGGCGACTTCGTCGAGGGTTTCGGTCTCCCCTCCGAGGCCGAGGAGGCGCCGGCGGATGATGGGCTCGGGGGCGGTCAGGTGGATGAACAGCCCCTTGCGGTCGATCACGCTCTCGGCCAGGTCGAGCGCCTCGCTCCAGGTGATACGTGACCTGCCGCGACGCAGGGGGCCGTAGACCAGTTCGCTGACGAAGCAGCGGTCGAAGAGGATACGGCCGGGGCCGCTGAGGATTTCGCGGTAGCGGGTGGCCAGGTCGAGGTGGTCCGGTGTCCTGGGGGAGTGGACCACCTGGAAGCCGTGTCGCACCGACAGGCGGTGGGCGAGGGTGCTTTTGCCGACTCCGACGGGGCCTTCGAGTACAAGCGTGTCGTGTGCGGTGGCGATCTCGTCGAGGTTCACCTCGCCAGCCATGCTCGCACCGCCCCCGGGGTGTCGAGGTGAGCGTGCGCCGCGTACTGGATCATGAGGTTGCGCCAGTTCGGCTCACGGCCAGGGGCGTGGGTGTACGTCGGACGGGGGTGGAACGCTCCGATCCGTACGCCGGTCGCGAGAGCGGCACCGATCAGGGTCGCGGTGCCGGGAGGAGTCTCCGGGCCGGAGACATCCGCCAGGAGCCGCGACGAAGCGCACACCGCGAGCAGGTCGTCCAGGGCGCTGCCGGCCGGATTGGCGGCGGTGAACCTCTGGGGGAGTACGACGGCGTGGCCCGCGTCCAGGCAGAGGTGGGCCAGGCGATCGTGGCCCCATGCCGTGTACGGCGATCCCTCGACGTAGACGGTGCCGGCCTTGCTGCGCGGCGCCGATCGTGGGTCGGGGGCCGGCAGGGCCAGGGCGGCCTCGACCGCCGCGTCGAGCGTGGCGTCTACCTGGGCCAGATTCCTGGAGAGGAATTCGCCGTAGCGCGTCACGCGCTGCTGGTGCGAGGAGGGCGGCGGTCCTGGGCGGGGCACGCGGATGACGTGGGTGGCCACCGCCTGGATCAAGGGGTCCGGGAAGTCCAGGCGGTCGCCGCCCTCGGTGAGGGAGTAGCTCTGGAAGTCGGTGGTCAGCAGAAGAACCGGGATGCCGCCGGCGGCGGCGTAGCCGATCTCCATGCAGACCCCGTCGTCGAGACTCGGCCCGTGCAGGAGGGCGATCATCGCGTCGAGGCGGGCGAGGCGAGCCCGGTCCAGTTCGAACAGACGGCGGCCCTTGACCTCGGCGATCAGGTTCTCCTCGTCGGTGTCGCAGAAGGGCAGGAAGATGTGCTCGGCGCCGGCCTTCGCCGCCAGCCGTTCGGCGAGGGCGGCGGCGAGGGCACGGTCGTGAGCGGCGAAGAGCCGGTGGGCTATGTAGATGGACACCGGTAGGAGGCCCCCAGTTGGTAATCAGGCGCTGGGCTGCGCAGGAATGGGAAGAGAAGGGGCCGCCACGAAGTGGGCTGCCGCCACTGTTGCCTCGGTGAGGGCCTGGGCGGGTGTGGCGCCGCGTGAGCGGTGGGCGAGGAAGGTGCCGGCCACGGTGTCGCCCGCCCCCGACACCTCGTGCGGCGGCCGGGAGGGCGGTACCACCGAGGCGGTCTGCCGACCGAAGGCCCATACCCGGGCCGGGCGGGGGCCGTCCGTCACGACGATTTCCGGCAGGGCCGCCGTGTTGGTGGCTGTTCGGAGGAGGCGGTACTCGGCTGCGTTGACGAACACCGTGCTCGCTTTGGTGAGCCAGGGAGCGGCGGTCCGGATCATGTCCGCCGCGCTCGGGAGGAAGAAGTCGACGCTGAAGGCCGCGCCACGACGTACGAGTCGGCCGAGGACGGCTGCCGCGTCAAGGGGGCGGCGGCAGCAGACGTGGTACTGGCTGTCCGGGTACCGGTCCACGTGCGCGAGAGCGTGCTCGGTCAGCCGTTCGGCGGCGCCGTACTCCGTACGGGCGTCGACGAGCTCGCCCAGGAGGTCGTACCGGAGGTCGAAACGGGCCGAGGGGCCTTCGGCCTCGCCACGAGCCGACCAGTCGATCCCGCCGAGCCCCGGCGCCTGCGGTAGCACGGGCGCCAAGTCCTCGCCGAGGACGCAGACCGGCGCGGCCGAGCGGCCCGCCCTGGTCGCCGCGAGCGCTACGAACAGCGCCGCGCCGCCGAGATGGGCGCCGCCACGGTGGTCCGGGTAGTGGGTCACGTCCCGGCTGACGTTGCCGATCACGTCGAGGCGCGTCATCTGATGCTTCCTGGCCGGTCGGTTCTGTCGCGGTGAGCTCGGGGCGTGATGCCGCAGCGCTGTCCACGAGCGGTGAGCAGCGTGCACTGGGCCACCTTGTACGGAGCCTCGGCCTCGTGCATGGGCCGGGAGAAGTCGTCGATTGAGCTGAGGCGGGCGGCGAAGAGGGCCATGGCGAGGTTGGAAGAGAGGACGGGGATCCGCAGGCGCTGCTCCAGCTCCGCCACCGCCTGGAGGGTGTGCCACCCGGTGCAGGACAGCACCACGGCCTGCGCCGCAGCCACCGCGTGCTGCGGAATCCGGTCCACCAGGGCCAGGATCGTATCGGTGATGACCTGCGGATACCCGTCGTCCTGAGCCAGGCTCGCGTGACCCAGGACCTCGATGCCGGCGCCCGCGAGCGCCCCCGCCTCGGCCTCGGTGACCTCGGTGGGATAGGGCGTGGCCAGCACCACCCGAGTCACGTCGGAGGCGGCCAGCGCGGCGAGGATCGCGTCGTACGCCGTGATGAGGCCGGCGGGCAGCGGGGGCCCGCCGGTGAATCCTGCGGACGTGCAGGCGAGGAGCGCCGCGTCCAGTTCGATGGGGGACAGCGAGTCCAGCGCGTCCGCCGACGCCAGCCGCAGTCCGTGCCAGAACGACTCGTCGACGGCGGTCGTCCCGGAGCCGGGGACCAGCCGGGCGTGGTGGAAGACCGTGTTGCGCAGGCCCAGACGGGGCAGCTCGGTCTCGACGGCCACGTTCGCCCACGGCAGCAGCAGTCCGGCCCGTACGGTCCGACGGGCGCTCGCGTCCAGGGCCGCCAGGGTGGCGAGCGATCCGTCAGGCAGCGGGAGCACGGCGCTCTCCGTAGATCACCCGTGGAGCGTGTCCGGTGACCGCGAGGTCGGCGGTGGCTCCGCGTGGTACGGCCGACCCGCGCTCGACGACCTGGATGGAGTACGAGCCGAGCCGTCGCCACCAGGTGCCGTCCTGGTCGATGAAGTAGGAGTGGAGCCCCGCCAACCGTAGGCCCGTGGGATAGACCCGTTCCTTCATCGGCTGGTCCCAGGTGTGGTCGATATCCGCCTTCCACGTGGCGAAGTGCTCGGCGGACGGCAGCGGCCCCAGCTCGCCGAGGTCGGCCAGCGGCGTCCCCGGGAAAGCCCGTGCCAGGCGGACGTTGGTGCGGTGGCAGAGCAGATCGGCGTCGAGGATCGCGGCCAGGCCCTGGAGGTTGGCCGCGTGGGTGCGGTGGGTCTCCCCGGGGAGGCCGTAGATCAGGTTCAGGCCGGGCAGGAGCATCGGCAGTCCGCCGGGGCCACGGGCGGCCCCGGCCTCGTTGATGTGCTCGACCGCCCGCATGAGGATCTCGGGCGTGCAGGTGAGGGCGTTCCGCTCGATGACGGCGGGGTCGAAGGACTCGATGCCCATGGGCGCGCAGTTGCCCTCGGTGCCGTACTCCGCGACCAGCTTGGCGATGCGCCGCCCCACGGGGGAGGCGACGGCCAGCGGGTCGGCGTTGTCGATGTGCAGGACCTCCAGGTCGGGGCAGCGTTCGCGGACACCGCCCAGCAGGGCGCGGATCGCTTCCTCGTCCCGGTTGCGGTAGGAGAAAAAGCAGGTCTGCTGTCCGAGGCGGAAGTTGCGGACGCCGGCCGCGTAGAGCTGTTCCACCTCCGCGACGACATCGTCCACCTCGCGGAAGGCGACCAGCGGCGACTTGGCCGGCTCGTTGCAGAAGGAGCAGAACGTCCGGCGGGTGCAACCGCGGTAGAGCTCCAGTTCGGCGATCGGCCGCCACGGCATCTGTTCGATCAGCCCGTTGAACGAGTCGCGGTCGCGCCGGATCCGCCCGTACTCCGCCGGGCTGCTGCTGCCCAGGAGCAGGTCGCCGGAGGTGACGGTGTGGGTGTGGAGCGCGTCGAACAGACCGGCGTACTCAGCGGGCGCGGCAACGGCGTACGCGGCCAGTGGGCCCAGCAGGAGGCGGCGGCCTCGTACGCAGGCGAGCGCTCGGGCGATCTCCCTCAGCGACCCGTTCACCGCGTGGAGATGGACCGACGGCACTGCGTCGCCGGCCACCACCACGACGATCTCGGCGTCGCGCAGAAGCTGAATGGCATTCTCCCGGTTGGTGGTTGTCGAGTACGTGAGCGGATCGCTTCGGGGCGGTTCGACGGCCGGCCTGCCCCCGGCCAGGCACCACCTCACGTCGTCGACGGTCAGGTACCGGACCTCCGCCTCGGGGCGTGCCCGGCGCAGCGCGGACCAGGCGGCGCGCACGTAGGCCGACAGGTAGGGCGGCACGCCGAGTCCGCTGGGCTCGACGGTGAAGCAGTCCAGGATGACTACGGGCCGCACGTTTCTCCCTCCGAAGCCGAAGCCGAAGCCGAAGCCGGGGGCGTCGGTGGCGCTCCAGCGGCGTCCGTGCTGGAAGGCCTGACGGCCCACAGCGCCATCAGTCTCATCGCTCGACGGCGATGGGAGGAGGGAGTACGGGGGTTGTTCGGTTGTACGGGGGTTGGTCTTTCCTGCCTGAGTGTCCGAGGACTAGGACACAGGGTGACCGGCAGGGCATCATCTACCCATGGGTGGTGCGACGGGGGACGAAGGGCGCAACAACGCCCTCGCGGCTCACATCAAGGAAGCGGGATGTTCCAACGCGGCCTTGGCGCGGCGCGTCAACGAACTGGGCTCCCTGCGCGGAGAGATCACGCGTTACGACAAGGCGTCGGTCACCCGCTGGGTGCAGGGGATGACGCCGAAGGGCAAGTCCCCTCAGTTCATCGCCGAGGCCATCGGGGCCCTCCTGGGCCGCCCCGTCTCCCCCACGGACCTCGGATTTCCCCAGCAGGCCCAGCGGCCCGTCGTCGCCCGTGCGTTGGCGTACCGTGAAGACGTGGGTGAAACGCTGCACACACTTGCGGAGCTGGGTTCCACGGACATCTCGCGACGCAGCCTGCTCGGGGCTGTTCCGTTCGTCGCGGGCGCCCTCATGGACCCGCAGAGACAGTGGCTGCTATGGCTCCTCGAAGACGAGCAGGCCCCCCACCTGGAGGCGGTGGCCGGAGGCGGGCCCATCCATCAGGTCGAAGCCATGATCGACATGTTCGACCTGATGGACAACCGCTTCGGCGGCGGGAGCGTCCGCCCGAGCATCGTCGGCTACCTCAGCACCCAGCTCACCCCCATGCTCCAGCAGCGGAGCCTGCCCGCGAACCAGCGGCGGACCCTCTACGTCTACGCCGCGAAACTGGCCGCCACGGCGGGCTGGTGCTCGTACGACACGGCCGACTACGGCCTCGCCGAGCGGTACATGATCCAGGCGCTCCGCCTCTGTGCCGAAGGCGGCGACCGGGTGCTGGGCGGGCAGATCCTCGCCGGCATGTCCCACCTCGCGACCAGCCTCGGCAACCCGGCGGAAGGCGTCGCCCTGGCCCGCGCCGGAATCGCGACCGCCAAGTCCTCCGGCAGCCCTCTCGGCCTCATGCGCCTGCACGCCATGGCGGCCCGCGGATACGCCCTGCTCGACGACGCCCGGCAGGCGACGGCCTCGCTCGGCGCCGCCGGTGCCGCCCTGGACCGGAGCCGTGGTCCTGCCGAGGAGTCCCCGTGGGTCCGGTTCCTCGACCACCATTACCTGGAGGCGGAGGCCGCCCTCGTCCACCGCGACCTCGGTGAGGCGACCGAAGCCGAGCGTCTCGCGGCAGCCTCGGTAGAGGCCAACACCGACCGGCGCCGCCGTCAGGCGATCAGCAGCTCCGTGCTGGCGACGGCGCTGCTCCAGCAGGACCGCCTCGACGAAGCCGTCGGCACGGCCGGCAACGCCCTGGACCTGCTCGGCGGAGTGCACAGCGAACGGTCCGTACAGGCGCTGCGCGACTTCCGCGCCCGTCTCACCCCCCGTCGCAACGAGCCGATCGTCCGCGACTTCGAGCGCAAGGCCCGCCCGCTACTCGGGGCCTCCGCCGCCTGAGCCGGACCTCAGTAGCCCTGCGGCGTCGGCGCGTTCTGCCCCCGGTCCACCGGAAGGTTGACCCCGGTCACGCCACGGGCCTGGTCGGAGAGCAAGAAGGCGATCACGTCCGCGACTTCCTCGGGACGGATCAGCTCCCGCCCGGGGAACTCCGCGGTGAACCGCTCGTACGCGACGGGATCCTCCAGCCGCATGCGGTCCCAGCGCTTTCCCGGGATCAGCATCGACCCGGGGCTGACGGCGTTCACGCGAATCCCGTACGGGCCCAATTCGCGCGCCAGCGAGGACACCATGTGGAGCTGGGCGGCCTTGCTCGCGCCGTACTGCGCCTGCGGCCCGGGTTTCCAGCCGGAGATCGACGACACGACCACGATCGAACCGCCGCCCGATGCTCGCAGGTGAGGGGTGGCACAGGCGGTGAGCCGGGCGAAGTGGCCGGCGTTCAGGGCCCAGGTCGTCGCCCAGTCCTCGGCCGTGGCCTCGGTGATGCCCCGGCCCCGGGCGCCGCCCGCGCAGGCGACGACGCCGTCCAGGCCACCGAAGGTCTCGGCGGCCGAGTCCACGAACCGCTCCAGCAGCTCGGGTTCGGCGACGTCGAGCGACCGGGTGAACAACTCGTCGCCGGCTCCGAGGGAACGCCGTAGCCCGTCCAGGTGCTCAGCCTTCCGGGCACAGGCGGCGACGCGGGCACCCTCGGCCAGCAGCAGGCGGACCACCTCTCCTCCCAGCCCCCTGGAACCGCCCGTCACCACGACCCGGCGGCCCGCGAATCCGCCGGACCGCCGGGCGGATCGCCTGCCCCGCTCCGTGCTGTCTGCCATGCGTACAACCTCCGGCCAACCATGCCAACGCGCCTGTCCAAAGCCATCCTTCTCGCGTCCTTCATATCTCTTCGTGGCAGCGGTTCTCTTGTGGTCATGCCCGATCCGGAACCACCGTCGAGCCGACGGCCTGTCGGCCACGGCGCCCCACGCCCGGGTACGGCACGACCCCGGCACTCCGCCTTCCCGCCCCTGGACCGCCGCGTCGGGGGCCGACGGCCCAACCCCCATCGAGTGAGAGCCAGCGACCGGCACCCTGCGCTCCTCTCCCCACTCGGGAGGCACACCGTGTCCCAGACGCCACACCTGCGAGACAGGCTCCTGCTGGCCGACACCCCCAACGCCGTCGGACTGGCCAGGCTCAACACCACCGATGTCCTTTCCCGCTGGGGTGTGCACCCCGACACCATCGAGACCGTCAAGCTCCTGGTGTCGGAGCTGGCCACCAACGCCGTCCGGCACCCGAAGGAGGAGAGCCGGCCGAGCTCCCCCTACGAGCAGCGGTGCGCGGTGCAGACCTTCGAGGTCGCGCTGGAGATCGTCAACGGCTCCGTCCGGGTGTCGGTCTGGGACCGGGACAGCAGGCCACCCGTCGTGAAACAGGTCGGCGTCGAGGCGACCGGGGGACGGGGAGTCTTCCTCGTCGCCGCGATGAGCCGACGCTGGGGGTGCTACCCCGCACGCCAGATGCCCGGAAAGGTCGTATGGGCGGAGGTGTCCGTCGTCCCCGATGCCCCCGAGAGTTCGGCCGGTACTCCAGGACAACGGGGCGGGAGCGGCTCCGAGGAGTCGAAGGCACCGCCGGTCGAACTCACCGTCCTGGGCCGCGTTCTCGTCGGCGTCCGAGGGCTGTGAGCCGTGGACGACGCGACCGAACGGACGGCAGCCCCCTCCGAGCCTTCCGGATGTGGCAACCAACGGCTGCCCTTGACCACGAGGAAGCACCCCATGTGCGAGCACACGCCGCCCTGTCCCAGCGCGGACACCACGGACCGGGAGGCCGCCGCGAGCATCGCGAGCCACCCGGAGCAGGGCTGGTCCTTGCTGTGCAACGGAATAGTCGTCTTCGAGGACGGCGGGCTGATCCTGCCCGGATCGCGGATCGCCGTGCCGAGTCGCTCCAGGGTCACGGCATGAGCCGACGACTGGTGGTCCCTTACATCACGGCCCGTCGGGGCGAAGCCCCCGGCTCGCTCTCGGATCTGATCGTCGGCCGCCGCGGACTCGGGTACCGAAACGAGATCCCCGACGACCGTGATCACCGACGAACCCTCTACGCCCGGTGCGCGAGGGCGCCGGAGGACGCTCCTCCTCGCTGGCGAGATGTCCATCCACGCCGTCAACGCCGATGCATGGAAGGGCTGCTCTGCCAGATCTGTACGCGGCCCGCCGACCGCGACGAGCGCGGCTGGCTTTTCCTGCACGGCCCGGTCGTCTCGGAGAACACCTTCCCTGCGGAGAACATCACCCCCGTCGAGGGAGTGCTGACCGCCCAGCCCCCGGTCTGTCTGCCGCACGCTCTCACCTCCGCGACGCAGTGCCCGCACCTGGACGGCCGACCGTTGGCGATGCGCGTCCGGCTCCCCCTGCTCTACGGAGTCATCGGTGCCCTCTGCGCCGGTGACGCCTTCGGACGCCCGGTGCGGATGCCCGATGACGGGAGGCCGGTGGCCTACGGAGACATGCGCATGCCCTGGATCCTCGCCAGTCAGTCCGTGGTCCGCCTTGTCGGAGTCACCGTGGTCGACCTGGAGCAAGAGGCCGAGACCGCCCTGCCACGCCGGACACCGCCCTGAGCTTCGGCGTAAGTGCGCGGACCGCCGTCCCTTCCACAGACGAGACGCCCTGTCCCACCATGTTCCGATCTCCACGGCCATCGTGCCGATATTTCACCGCCCCAGAGGCATCGGCACCGACTGCCCGGTGCCTCTGGGACGCAGCGTGAAGGGAACTTCCATGCAGGACAAACCGGCGAACGCCCGCTCGGGCACCGGTGCCCGAGCGGGTCGGCACATTTGGTTGGTCACACCGGGGATCTCTCCCGACCGCTTTGCCACGGCGGCCGGCTCGGGAGCTGACGTCGCCCTTCTGGACCTGGAGGACTCCGTCCCCGAGCCGCAGAAGGACGAGGCCCGACGCTTGGTGCTGCGCTTCCTGCGTCTCCACGACCAGGGGGAGGCCACCTTCCCGGCGACCGTGGGGGTACGGGTGAACGCGCCCGGTACCCTCCACGGGCTGAAAGACCTGGCCGAGCTGGCGGAGCACGGCCACTGGCCGGACCTGCTGCTGGTGCCCAAGGCCGAATCGGCCCGGGACATCGGACTCGTCGACCAGATCAGAGGAGACGCCTCGACGCCGTCCCAGGTATGGGCGCTCATCGAGTCCCCTCGCGGGATCCAGAACCTGACCGACATCTTGCGCGCACCCTGCCTCACCGGGGTGGTCTTCGGCGCTGCGGACTACGCGGCCGAGGCGGGGTGCAAGATCACGAGTCGGGCCATGTGGTACCCGCGGGCCATCCTCGCGGCCATGGCGGCCACCTCAGGTCTGCCGGCGGTGGACTCCCCGTACTTCAGCCTGCACGACCCGGACGGTCTGCGTCGTGAGGCCGAAGAGGCCGCAGAACTCGGGTTCGTGGGGAAGGTGGCCATCCACCCTGCTCAACTCCCGGTGATCCAGGATGCGTTCCGGCCCAGTCGGAGCGAGCTGGAGTTCGCGCGCGCCGTTGTCGAGGCCGCTGACGCCGCCGACGGCACGATCACCACGGTCGGTGGTGCCATGGTGGGCCCGCCGATAGTGGCCGCCGCGCGCTCTCTGACCGCCCGAGCGGGACACGAACCCGCCTCCCGCCGTACGAAGGGGTCCGACCATGAGTAGTGGCCTCCTGCCGGGCTTCCGGCGGATCGCGGAGAACCGTGTCCGCGAAGTCATCGGACTCAGCCTCGACGAGTGCGCCATCGGTTTGGTCATCGAGCACCGGCCGGCCCGGACCATCACCGAGGCCGAACACGTCCACGTACTCGCCCTGATGGGCAACGAGGCGCCGGTCCACTCCGACCTCGACTTCTGCCGGAAGACCGGCCACGAACAGGTGCTGGTCTGCGGAATCCTCACCCTCAACGTCGTACTGGGCATGACGGTCCGCGCCACCAGCGCCATGACCAGCGGCAACCTCGCCTTGGACGATGTGCGGTACGAGCACCCCGTACACGTCGGCGACACCCTGCATGCCCAGAGCACGATCCTGGCCGCCCGGCGCTCCCGCAGCCGTCCCGAACGAGGGATCGTCGCCTGCCGGGTCGAGGGCCACAACCAGAACGACCAGCGGGTCCTGAGCTGCACCCGCACATTCTTCGTTCCCGCCGACGGCGGCAGCACGCGCGACACCACCGGCTACTAGGAGCCAAGGAGAGTTTCATGGCCGCTCCACCGCTGGTCTTCACCGAAGCCGACGACGACGTATGGCACGAGTACGACGCCCTGGCCCGCCGGGCGTACGGGCACCCCGTCGAAGACATCACGCGCCTGGGCCGGCATGCCGACCGGCGTGTGGTGCTGCGCGACGGGAAGGTCATCGCCGGCGGCCTGGGCCTGCTGATCCCGCAGTGGTTCGGCGGCCGGCCCGTACCCAGCGCCAGCCTGGCCTGCGGGTGCGTGGCACCGGAGGAACGCGGCGAGCGCATCGCCGCGCGGTTGACCGCCGAGCGACTGCGACCGCTTCGCGACCAGGGGGCCGTCCTCGCCACCGTATGGACCTCGTCGACCAACTACGTACGGCGGATGGGCTGGGAAGCGCCGACCACGGTGTTCTCGTGGGCCGTGCCGACCGACGAGCTGTGGAGAGTGTTCGGCGAGTCCGACATCGAGGTCCATCACGGCGGAGTCCCGCGACTCTCCCCGCTGTGGGACACACTGGCCGGGCAGTGGAACGGCACCTGGCAGCGACCCGCATGGTGGTCGGGCTGGCAGCAGGCACAGCACCCCGCTGCCGGCACCTATCACTTCGGGCCCTCCGGAGGGGAGCCCACCGGGGTGCTGTCAGTGGCAGGTGAGCGACCACCGGCCGGCGGGCGCCAATTGGTCGTCCACGACTTCTGGGCCGCCGACCACGCCACCGCCTCCGCGATGTTCGCCTTCCTCGGCCGCCACAACAGCCGGATCCCCGCCGTCGTGTTCCAACGCACCGGCCTGCCACCCGGCCCGCTGCTCCAGCACACCTTGCGCCGGACCGGTGCGGCGGCGGCACGGTCGTGGCACCCCTGGATGCTCCGCGTCCTCGACCTGCGCCGCGCGGTGGAACTGCGGGGCTGGCCGGGCGGGCTCGACCTCGTTCTTCCGCTGGCTGTCACCTCCGACGACGGCCGTGGGACGGAAAACTACGTTCTCCGGGTCGCCGACGGCCGTGGTGAACTGGCCGACGGCGACAGCCGGGCCGGCCTGACCCTGACCAGGGGCCAGTTCGCGGTCTGGTACGCAGGCGGATACCGCAGCGCGGCGGCGGCTGCCCTCGCCGGGGTGCGCGGGGATCCCGCCGCGATCACCAAGCTCCTGCTGGCCACCGCCGACCGAGAGCCTTGGCTCGCCGACTACTTCTGACCGTCCCGGGTCCGCCCGGATACCGCCCGGCAGACCGGTCGTACCCACTGCCCGCTTCCGGCTGTTGCTCCTTCGAAACCCTCGGAGACGCCGCGCACCCGCCCGGCCGCCGTACTGCCGCACCATCCTGTTACTGCTGATCAACCGGAGACGACATCTCATGACCGACAAACCTTTCCCGTCCGACCTGCGCGAATGGGTCACCACCAACCTGAACGGCCTCGACGGGGTCACGGACGTGTCCTGGCCCCGGGGCAACTCGCGGGTCTGGCGGGTGACGGCCGGCCCGAACGCGGCGTTCGTCAAACTCAGCCCGAGCGAACTGGACTTCGACCGCGAGATCGTCGGCTACGCCTACGCCGCGCAGGTCCTGGACGACCGCGAGGCCCCTCGGCTGCTGGCCGCGCACCCCGGACTCCGCGCGATCATGAGTTCGCCACTGCCCGGAAAGGTCGTCCGGGAACTGCCTCTGGACAAGGGGGCGGAGTCCCGGGTGTACGAGGACGCGGGCCGCCTCCTGCGCCGGTGGCACGACCACTCCGGACTGCCGTCCGAGGACGACCGCCAGGCGGTCGGCACCGCGATGCGCGAGCAGGCGGATGAGGCCGCCGCCTGCCTCCGGAGCACCGCCGAGCACCTGAACGCCGACGAACTCGCCCTGGTCGAAGCCGCGTCCAAGGAACTGCCGGAGCTGGCCGGACACCTCCCGCTGGTCTTCCAGCACGGCGACTACTCCACCCGGAACTGGCTGTGGGATGCCGAGACCCGTCAGCACGCGCTGATCGACTTCGCGATGTCCCGGTACGGCCACGCCGTCGGGGAGTTCGTATGGCTGTGCGGAGCGGTCTGGGCCACGCGGCCGGACCTCAAGGCGGCGTACTTCGCCGGGTACGGCAGGGACCTGTCGGAGCGGGAAGAGCGGCTGCTGAGGCTGCTGACCGTACGGCTGGGCGTCTCGTACCTGAACTCCGGCCTCGTCAAGGACCGGGAGGACCTGGTCCAGCGAGGCCACCTGGTCCTCGGCCGGATGACGAACGAGTACCGCTAGCCCGAAGGGTGGGCGGTGCCGGAGCCGCCCTCCCGCGCCTTCCCCACATCTCAGCGTCCTATCAGCCGGCCCCGCATGAAGGAGGCAACCATGTCCGCACCGTCCGGCAGGCCCGGCGACGTGTCCCGCCTCCCTCACACGGTGTCGCGTCCGAGGCGAGTCGCGTGGGAGAGAACGCCCGAACAACTGCGGCGCGCGGTCGAAGCATCGGTCGGCCCGGTTCACTCCGCCACCAGCGCGTCGGCCGGTGTGAACGCGTATCTCGCCCTCACCCTCGATGTCCCCTCCACGAGGGTGTTCCTCAAGGCCATGCCGCGCGCTCACCGAGCGGCGTACACCTTGGCGAACGAGGCACGTATCGCGCCCGGCGTCGCGGGCATTTCCCCGAGGGTTCTGCACCACGGCACCACCAGTACATGGACCTTCCTCGTGTACGAACACGTGGAGGGCCGACACGCTGACCTGTCCGCCGACTCAACCGACCTCGAAGCGCTGGCGGGGGTGATGCGGCGGCTCTGCGCCGCCGCCGGACACGACACCTCCGCCTCGACGCCGCTCCAGGACCGCTGGGCCCGGTTCGGGACCGACCTGGACCTCGGGCTGCTGGCCGGCGACCGGCTCGTCCACACGGATCTCAACTCGGGCAACATCCTGGTGGGCGAGGACGGCACCGCGCGACTGGTGGACTGGGCGCTACCCGCCAGAGCGGCGCCCTGGCTCAACCTCGGATTCCTGCTGGCCGGCCTCATCGACGCGGGCGCCGCCCCCGCCGGCGCGGAGCGCTGGGCGGCGGACACCTTCCCGGAGTGGTTGGCGGCCGGAGAGGCGGCTGTCGACACCTTCGTCGCGGCCCTGGCCCGCCGACGAGCCGAGCGGGCCGCCTCCTGCCCCGTACGAAGGAGAGCGGAGCGGCGGGCACAGGCTCTGGCCGCACGCCGATGGCTCCGAGCCCATCGCGGTGACTGACCACGGCATGGCGACTGACCACGGCATGGCGACTGACCACGACATCCGCCCCCACCACGGACCCGGCCGGAGTCGCACTCACCCCGTATTCCTCTATTCCTCCGAAGTGAAGGAGACCCATGCCTCACCCCCGTTGCCGGCGCGTTGGGAAGACCAGGCCGGTGGCACCGTACGAGCACCCCTCGGGAGGGCGGTAGCCGTGCGGGTGGCCATCACGGATCTGAGGAAGCTGATGGCGGCCGTCTGCCGTGCCGCCGGTGTCCCGGACCAGGAAACCTCTCTGGTGGTGGAGCACTATCTGACCGGTGAACTGCGCGGCAAGACGTCACACGGTGTCGCGAAGCTCTGCTTCGAGGCCCGGTTCTTCCACGAGCGCCAGGCGCCGCCGGAGGTGGTGCGCGAGCGCGGTGTGTTCGCGGTCATCGACGCGCATCGTGAGATCGGTCCGCTGAGCGCCACGTTCGCCGTCCGCGTCGCCCTGGAGAAGGCCGCCCGGTACGGTGCCGGGCTCGTCGGGATGATCAACACCCAGCGGTACGGCATCCTCGCCTCCTGGACCGAGGAGATCGCCCGCCACGGCCTGATCGGCATCGCCACGAACACCTCCCGGGCCGAGGCCGCCGTCTCGGGTGGCCGTACCCCCGTGCTGGGCGTGAACCCCCTCTCCTACGCGCTGCCGACTCTCGATGAGCCGCTGTCGGCCGACATGTCCACCACGTTGTCCCCGATGGGCGTGTTGTGGGAGTGCAGGCGGTCGGGACAGCCCCTGCCGGCCGGATGCTTCGTGGACGCGGACGGTCGGCCCACCGACGATCCGGACCGCGCCTGCTCTGCCGTGGTGTTCGGCGAGCACCGAGGCTTCGCCCTCTCTCTGCTCTTGCAGTCCCTCACCGGCTCCCTGTTCGCCTTCCCGATGGGGGACGAGGTGGGCGACACCTGGACCACCGGCTACACCTTCATCGCCCTCGACCCGTCCTTCGCGGTCCCCGACGGGCAGACCGCCACCGCCAACAGCCGCTTCACGGAACGGCTCCGCAGGGCACGGGACGCAGACGGCGGCATGCTGCGTCTCCCCGGCGAGCGCGGTCGCGCCCGCGCTGCCGCCGCTCTGGCCGACGGGGCGGTCGACATCCCCGAGCAGGTCCTCCGGCGCCTGCGGGCCCGCGCGGAGGGCGACCTGTTCTCCGACTGACTCTGGAGTCCATCATGGCGAAGTTCCACTGGTTCCTCCCCACGGCCAGCGACGGCCGGTCCCTCACCGTCGGAACGCGCGGCACCCACGGCCCTGGGCACGACGCCGAAGCCGCCGCCGACCCGGGCGCCGACCGGTTCCGCGCGCCCGATATCCGTTACCTGACCCAGATCGCCCAAGCCGCCGAGCACGTGGGCTTCGACGCCGTCCTCACGCCGACCGGCACCTGGTGCGAAGACGCCTGGCTGATCTGCGCCGCCCTCGCCCAGGAGACCGAGCGGCTGCGGTACCTGGTCGCGTTCCGGCCCGGATTCATCTCCCCGACGATCGCCGCCCAGATGGCCGCCACCTTCCAGCGCGTCTCTCGCGGACGACTGCTCCTGAACGTCGTCACCGGCGGTGAAGCAGACGAGCAGGCGCGCTTCGGCGACCACCTGAGCAAGGCCCAGCGTTACGAGCGGTGTGCCGAGTTCCTCACCATCCTCCGAGGAGCATGGTCGGGCGCGCCGTTCACGTTCGCCGGCCGGCACTACGACGTACGCGGTGCCACCGTCATGGCGCCCCCCGACCCGATGCCGCGCCTCTACTTCGGCGGGTCGTCGGCGGAGGCCGGGCCGGTCGCCGCCGAGCACGTGGACACGTACCTCACCTGGGGTGAGCCGCCCGGGCAGGTCACCCGGAAGCTGGACTGGATGCGGGGCCTGGCCGCCGAGTACGGCCGTACGCTCCGCTTCGGCATCAGGTTCCACGTCGTGACCCGGGACACGAACGCCGAAGCCTGGACAGCCGCCGAAAAGCTCCTGGCCGGGATGGACGGTGCCCATGTCGCCCGTGTCCAGACCACGCTGGCCGCCAGCCAGTCCACCGGCCAGGCCCGTATGAGCAGCCTGCACGCCCGGTACCGCGAGAGCGCCCGTACATCGGACCTGGAGATCTACCCCAATGTGTGGGCCGGGGTGGGGCTGCTGCGTGGCGGCGCCGGCACCGCGCTCGTCGGCTCCCACCAGGAGGTCGCCGACCGCATCGCCGAATACGCCGCACTGGGGATCGACGAGTTCATCCTCTCCGGCTTCCCCCACCTGGAGGAGACGTACTGGGTCGGCGAAGGCGTCCTGCCCAGGCTCACGCACCTCACCCAGGTGGTACGGCGATGACGACGAACCTGCTGGTGATCGGCGTCGGCCCGCACACCCGCCTGAACCACCTCCCCGCACTGGCGGCCTGCCAGGACAGGGGGCTGGCCGGCACCGTGACCGGCGTCGACCTGCCCGCCGTGGCACAACTGCCCGTTCCGTACGGCCCGGTCGGCGAGGCCCGCCTGCTGCCGGTGATCGGCGTGGAGCCGTTCCCTTCATCGCGTACGAGCCTCCCGGCGGCGACGCGCACGGTCCTGGACGAGCTGGTCGTCCGCGAACGGATCCGTGGGGTTGTGGTGGCGACGGAGCCGTCCGCCCATGTCCCCTATGTCCTATGGGCGCTGGAGCGGGGGCTTTCCGTGCTGCTGGACAAGCCGCTGAGCGTTCACGCCGGGGCGTCGGTGAACCCTGCGGCAGCCGCCGCCATCGCCGAGGACTACGACACGCTCCTCCGCGCGTACGCAGAGGCCCGCCTGCGCGCCTCCGCCGTGGTGGTGAGCGTTCTCAGCCAGCGTCGCTACCACCCCGCGTTCCAGCGGATGCGCGAACTGATCGCCGAGGTGGCCGACGAGACGAACTGCCCGGTCACCTCGGTCCAGTCCTTCCACGGCGACGGGCAGTGGCGCCTGCCGGACGAACTGGTCGACCTCAGTTACCACGGCTTCGATCACGGATACGGAAAGGCCGCCCACTCCGGTTATCACCTCTTCGACATCGTGCCCTGGCTGATCGCCGCCGGAGAGCGCCCCGGCAAGGCGTTGGACGAGGTGGAGGTGATCACGCAGATCACCCGCCCTCCGGACGCCCTCGCCCAGCTCACCGTGGCCGACCACGAGCGGCTGTTACCGGGCTTCGGTGCCCGCAACCCCTACGGACAGGACGAACTCCAGCGGGTGACAGGCAACTTCGGTGAGGTGGACGCCTTCTCGTCGATCGCCTGCCGCAGTGGTGGACGGACCATGACGCTGGGCAGCATCAACCTCGCACACCACACCTTCTCCCAGAGGGGAAACCTCGCCCCCGTACTGGCCGACCTCTACAAGCGCAACGGCCGCGTCGGGCAAGAAAGCCACATCATCCAGCAGGGCCCGTTCCAGGCACTCCACTTCCACTGCCTCCAGACCCTCCACGACGACACGGCGGAAGCCGATCCGGCAGCGGTCGGCGGCGCCGACCACATCGCCGTCCACGTCTTCCGGAACAACCGCCTACGGCCACGGTGGAAGAGGTACGCCACCTTCGGCTTCGACGACCTCACCGTGGGACCCGGCCCCGCCACGACGCTCCCCACCCAGAGGGCTTCCCGCCACCGGGCCGTGACCGAGTTTCTGCTGTACCTGGCCGGACAGCTCCCGCGCGAGCAGATGGCCTCCGACCTGACCGCCCACCGTCGCTCCGCCCGCCTCATGGCCGGCGTCTACCTCTCGATGGCCCAGCGACACACCGGCGGCAGCCCGGCCGCCACCCTCGACTTCCGTACGGACCAGGAGATCCCGGCCCTCCCGCCCGTCCGGTTGGAGGAGGCGCGGTGACCACCCCGAACCCCGCCCCGGACGCCCCTGCGGTGCCGGGACCCGACGAACTCCTCGGCCGCCACCTGCCCGACGTTCTCGCCGCCTGCGCCCAGCACACCGGGAAGGTCACCCGCTTCGAGCGCGCGACCGGCGGCAACGTCAGCCACGTCTTCCGCGTCCACGGTGACGCCGGACACGCCATCCTTAAAGTGCGCGGGAACCGCTTCGCCAACATCCCCACCCTGAGCACCGATCCGGCGCTGATCGCCGACGAGCACCGCGCCCTCGGTATCTACGGACAGGCCCTGCCTGACCACTTTCCGCGCATGCTCGCCTTCCTGCCGCAAGCCCACGCCATGATCATGACGGACGTCTTTCCCGACGGCCGCACCTGGCACGAACACCTGGACCAGCGACCGGCCACCACCGACGAGGTGACCCGCCTCGGACGCGCCCTCGCTCACGTCCATCGCGCCACCGCCGCCGTGCGCACTCCGATCCGGTCACAAGGCGACGACTGGTTCCGGGAGCACACCTTCGACTTCTGCCTGCGGCCCGGCCGGCATCCCGTACTGCTGGACGCCTGTACGGAGTTGGCCGCGCTCCCCTGCCGGCAGCTCGTGCTCGGAGACGTCGCCCCGAAGAACCTCAGCCTCGCCGCCGGCCGTGTGGCCTTCGTCGATCTCGACAACGTCCACCGGAACTCGCCCCTCTACGACGTGGCATACCTCCTCGCGCACATCCTCCTGCACCACCTGCGGTGGCCGGCCGAGGCACCCGCGCTCGCAACCGCCCTGCTGAGCTCCTACGGTGATGCCGCACCCCACTCCGCCCAAAGCGATGAAGTCGAAGCGTTGACGGCGACCCTCGCTGCCGGAGTACTCCTCTACCGCCTCGCCGCGCTCATCACCCCGTACCCCCTCACCGCGCCGCTCCGGGTGGGAGAGAAGTACCGGAGGCTGATCACCCACCTCCTGGACTCCGGTAACGTCACCCTGCCGCGTCTGCTCGGCATCACGGAACAGGCTGCGGCGTGAACGCCCCCACCGACCAGGCGACCGACCCGGAGGAGCGGAACGCGCTCGTGGCCCTGCGCGCCCGAGGGTTCCCCGTCACCGACATCCAGATCCTGGCCCGCGACCAGAACGCCTTCGCACGGCGCAGCCCGTACGGGGAGCACGTCATCGCCCCGGGCGTCAGGCTCACAGCGCGGCCGGTAGAACTGGAAGACGGATTCACCAACGCGTTCACCCTCACCGTCGACCTCGACAGGGCACAGTGCCACGCCGTGAGCTCATCGGCCGGATTCCACCTGCGCGATCTCGTCCGGGACCGTGTCGTCGCCGCGGTCAGCGGCTCCTTCTCGTACATCTCCGACGAGCCCGCCTACCAGCCGACCGAACCCTGCCTCGATCTGGCGATCCGCGACGGCCGGGTCGCCGGCCTGCCCACGGCGACCAAGCCCGCGCTCCTGATCAGCCAGGGACGTCCCGAAGTTCGGCTCCTCACCGCCGTCGGCACCTTGACGGCCGCAGGTCACCTCCATACCTGGGCAGGCTCCAAGGAACCCCGCCCACAGCAGGACCAGCCCGGTCACCTCACCGTCTACACCGCCGCGAACTGCCGTATTCGCTACCGGGACAACGCCCGCACCGGGTTCCTCCGCGATGTCGATCCGACCACCAACACCACCCCGTTCACCCCCGGCGCGCTCGACTGCGCCGTCTCTCCGGCCCCCGATGGGCTGAAGATCACCGCCGTGCGACCGGGCGGCGGCGCCGACCTGTTCGCCGGCGCCTTCATCCTGCGCGCGCATCGCCCCTGGCCCGGCCATCTGGCAGTCGGCGCACCCGTACGGGTGACCAGCGTCGACACCGTCGGCGTCGAACAGCTCCGGTCCGCGCTTTCACTCGGACCGTCCGTGATGGACGCCGCCGACGGACACACCGAAGCCTGGGACCAGAGCCTGGGAACCTCCCCGTTCCGTCCGGCCGCTCGTTACGCCCGGACTCTGCTCGCCCTCCGCGACCGCACGCTTCAACTCCAGGTCCTCGACGGTGCCCCACTGACGCGGGATTTCCAGGGAGCCACTGTTCGTGAGACCGCCGACCTCTGCACTGCGGCCGGGCTCGATCCCGTCCAGGTCTTCCACCTGGACGGCGGCCAGACGTCCAAGATCGCCTTCCGACGAGAACGCCGGGCGCCGGACGTCGTCGGCAGCTTGCACTACCTCAAGTGGCCCGCGACCGATGGCGAACCCTTCCGCTGGCAGGGGCTCGACGGCCGCCTTCTGCGCAGTGCCCTGGTGATCACCATCTCCCGGGGGCCGAGATGAACGTCCTCGTCGTGGTCGCCCATCCGGACGACGCCGAGATCGCGATGGGCATGCGGATGCGCTGGTACGCGGAGAACGGCGCCCACGTGCGCGTGCACTGCCTGACACCAGGGGCAGCCGGTCCGGACGGCCGCCAGGTACGCAGGGCGGAGTGCCTTGCCGCCGGTGCCGTGCTCGGCGTGGAGGAGTACACCTTCTCGGAGATCCCCGATACCCGCTTCAACGACCACCGGGGCGACATCAACGGCGAACTCTTCCGTGTATTCGGACGCCGACGACCTGACACCGTCTACACCCACTATCCGGAGGACCAGCACCTCGACCACATCGTCACAGGCTGCGAGGTAACGGCGGTGGCCTTGCGCGAGGCCGCCAACCTCACCTACTTCCGGTCGCCCTACAGCGAGGGCTTCGACCCGAACATGGTCTTCATGGGAACCACGAGCCTTCTCAAGGCGAAGAGGGCAGCCCTCGGCTGCTTCGCCTCCCAGCAGCAGCTCGACATGGCCGCCTTCACCACCCTGGCCCGGGTGGTTCACCGCCAGCATGTCCACCACCGTGTCGTGGAGCGCTTTCCGCCGCACGCCGTCACGTCCGAGCTGTTCCAGATCGCTCGTCGGGTGGAGATTGCCCGGGCGTAGAAGCGACCGGATGGACCGGCAGCGCTGCCAGGCCCCGGACCAGGCGCGTCCTCCGCCAAGTGAGCTCTTCGCCCGGCACCGCGAGCCGTATATCGGGGAACCGGCTGAGCAGCTTCCGGAGCACGATGTCCGCCTCGGCCTTGGCAAGGGGAGCTCCGACACACCGGTGGATCCCGTGTCCGAAGCTCAGGTGCCCGGCGGCGCTCCGGTCGAGATCCAGGTCGTCCGGTTTCGGCCAGCGCGCCGGGTCGCGGTTGGCGGCGCCGATGGCGACCAGCACCGGCTCGCCAGCGGGGATCTCGACGCCGCCGAGCGTGACGGGCTCGGTGGCGAACCGGAATGTCGCGGTGCTGACAGGCGAGTCGAACCGGAGCAGCTCGTCGAGCGACGAAGCGACTTCGGTGGGGCGCCGGCGGAGGCGCTGAAATTCCGAGGGACGCTGGAGCAGAGAGAGGACGGCGGTTCCGAGGAAGTTGGTCGTCGTTTCGTGGCCGGCGACCAGGAGCAGCACGCCCAGGGACACCAGCTCTTCCTCGGAGAGCCGGTCGTCCCCGTCGCGGGCCGAGATGAGGCGGTCGAGCAGAGCGTTCCCCGGCCGAGCGCGCTTGTCGGCGATCAACCGCGCCATGTAGTCCGCCAAGGAATGGGAGGCCGCGTCGATGGTGTCGGGTGCCCCTGCCGCGAACAGGTCGCCGGACCACCGCCGGACCTCCGCGCGGTCTGCTTCCGGGACACCGAGCAGCTCGCAGATCACGATGACGGGGAGCGGCACCGCCAGCTCCGCGACGAGGTCGACGGGGCCTTCGGCCGCCCACTGGTCCAGCAGGGTGTCGGTTGCCCTGGCGATGAACGGTCGAAGTTCTTCGACCGCGCGAGCGGTGAACGAGCCCGTCACCAACCTGCGCAGGCGGGTGTGGTCCGGCGGGTCGGTGGCCAGCATGCTGTGGGCGACAGCCGGATGGAGGCCACGGCGCGACTCCTTACCCGCGAAGAACGCCGCCGTGTCCTTCGAGAGCCGTGGGTCCGCGAGGGCTTCGCGGGCTTCCTCGTACCCGGTGACGAGGTAGCTGCCGCGCCCGCCCGAGCCGGCCAATACCTGCTGCACTGGGCATCGCGAGCTCTGGGCGGCGTAGGCCGGGTAGGGGCCACGGGGGAAGGCCGGTTCTGTTGTCGGGTCGCTCATGCCATCAGGCTCCAACCGATTCGGTCCTGCCGTCGTCGGCGACACGCACGGGGCCGTGCTGTGCGTACGCGTCGGCCACCAGAAGGAGCCACTCGGCGTCGTCCCGGAGGCTCTTCCTGGCGGAGGCGTCCGCCGTCGCCGGGGCTGCGGCAACCCGAGGGAACCTGCCCACACGCATCGCCGCCAACGCGTCCTTGACGACGGCCGCCTCCACGAAGGCCGCCCTCTTTTCTCCCTGATCTGGTGAAAGCTTGTTCGCGGCCTCTTCCACCTGCTGTGAGCGGTACGGGCGGAGCGCGAGGATCCCGTCGCTGATCTCGATGACTCGTCGTTGGAGAAGGAAGTCGGGTTCCTCGGCCACTTCGCCGCCCAGGTCAGCAGCAGCGAGCACGATCTGCGGCATGGCCTGCGCCATGTCCTGCCAGAGCGGTGCGAGAGCCTCGAAGGACCGCTCCTCCCAACGGCGGCGACGGTACTGGGCGAGCGGATAGGCCACGGCGGGCAGCGTGAGGCCGACGCAGATCAGCAGGACGGCCAGGGCGGGTGAGGTCACGCTGAACACGCAGGGGCCCGCCACCAGCGATGAGCACTTCGAGTGGGCGGGGAACAGGTGGAAGCCGAGCCCGAGTGAGACGAGCACCGTGAGCTTGTAGACCGTGTAGACGAGGGCGAAGCCGCACCCAACGGCAGCCGTACGGAAGCCGAAGCGGACGCTGGCCCTCCGCGATGACCTGGACTGCAAGAGGGCCTGGCGCAGGAAGTCGACGACGGCGAAGCCCAGGTAGGCGATGAAGAGAAGCAGGTAGAGGGCGTAGACCTGCGGGGACCGGTGCGCCATCTGCTCCACGGCGAACAGCAGCGTCATGCCGGACACGGCGGCGGCCAGAAGACCGACGCGCGACCTGGTGCGGCGACGGGCCTCCTCGCGCGGGAGATTCACCTGGAAGGAGACGGCCAGGACCGAGGTCGCCGCGGCGAGAGAGGCGCTGTTGCTCAGCAGGCGGGCCACATGCGGGACGACTGCCTCGACCGTGTCCTCGACCAGGGGCGAGTACGAGGCGAAGGCGGCGGCGAACGACGCCAGGAGCGCTCCCATGGCCCAGGCACCGGCGGGCCTGGGTGTGCCTCGGCCGAATACCCAGTAGCCGGCGGCAGCCGCGAGAATACAAGCCATACCGAGGAAGAGAGCATTCATCGGAAGCGAAACCGACCTTTCTTGACTGGCTGGGAAAACAGGACATCCCAGCTATCTGTGCCCTTATCGGGGGTAAGGGGTGGGAGTTCTCTTTCGCGATAGATGCGCTGGCGAATGACGCTCGCCATCGTCTCCGCTTCGCGTTCGTCGGCGGTCGAATAGCTCGTCCGCCCGGACATTCGCATCACCAGCGTCGGGTTGACTCCGAGTGCGTGCGCGGTTTCCGCGTCGACTTCGAGGCTGCCTGGATGGTCGCAATACACGTGGCACAGTTCGTGCGTCAAGATGTGGCGCTGGTGGTTCACGGACGCTCCCTCCTCGTAGAAGAGCAGGTCAGCCTCTGTGGTCTCCAGACGTATGCCGCACGGGGCATCGATCGCCCCGAGTGTGCTCAGTGGCCTGAGGATGATGGGCTTTCCGCGCAACTCGGTGATTGCGCTGCGCAGTTCTCGCGTGCCGAACCGATAAGGAAGGCCCAAGCGGTCCACTTTTTCCTCGCATGATCTGCGAAGTCGTGTCTCGTTTTTCTGTGACAAGGGCATGGCAATCCCCCTCGGTCTGTGCGGTGCGTCAACTTGCTGCTGGGTGAGGGTTAGAGCATGCCAAGGGGAGACAGGAAGTCGCGCTTCCAGGAATTCGCAGTTCCGATTACCCGTGGTGATTGCCGTCGGAGTGTCGGGCGAAAGCCGAGCGAGGGTGAAACGCTCGTTGATCTTGATTCGCCCCCGACAGCTCCGCATGTTGCGAAGGAGTAAGGCCGGCCGGGATCGAGGTTGAATGATGGACTATCCGTTATGTTCCGCTACGCTGAATGACGGACGCAAGATCCACTGATGGGTGATCACCTTATTTTGTGGCCCATGTCATGTACGGGCTGGTCGTAGTCTCACGCCATGGACTCCTCAAGGGGCGGGCGCCATGACGACGACGAGTCCCTCCCGGAGCTGCTGCGCTCGTGGCGGAAGCGCGTAGCCGCTCGGGCGACGCCGGGGACCGTGGCGTCTCGTCGGCGCTCCGACGGGTTGACGCAGCGCGAGACCGCTCGGCTGGCCGGGGTGAGCGAGCGGTGGTACGGCTCGCTGGAACGCGGTCAGCGCGCGGATTACTCCACGGACTTCCTCGACCGGCTCTCCTCGGTGCTCCGCCTGAGCCCGGCCGAGCGCCACGCCCTCTATCTCGGAGCCGTCGGCCGTCCCCCGGCGCCGGCGGCCGTACCGGAGGCGGATGCCGAGGCCGAGGTCGACGAGGCGCTCCAGGAGTTCCTGAACAACCAAGCCCCTGACCCAGCGTTCGTGACCGACCTGGCCTGGAATGTGATCGCCTACAACGAACCGGTGTCGGAGTGGTTTCCGTGGGGGGCGTACCAGGCCAACCAGATGCGCTGGGCCTTCCTCCAGGACGAAGCCCGTGAACAACTCGTCAACTGGGAGCAGGACTGGGCCCGCCCGTACCTCGGTCAGATCCGCTATGAACGTGCTCGGCACCCGGAGAGTGAGGCGCTCCGGGAGTTGGAGCGCGACATCCTCGCCGGATCGGCCGACGCACGGAAGCTGTGGGACCGCCCGGAGGTCGTCGCGCACCCTGACGGTGACACCCGCAGGCTCAGGCTCCCGGTGCACCACGGTCGGGAAGTGGTCGTCCGTATCCTCGCCCTCCGGCCCATGCGGAGCGATCGGCTGAGGGTGGTGGTGCTCATGGAGCAGGGGCGCGGGATGTCCGCGACCTAGTGCCCCTCCCGGCAAGCTTTGCCCCGTCGCGCCGCCCAGCACGCACGCTCGCCGCGTTGGCCAAAAGCCCTAGTAGCTCCGCTACGAGGACTTCCGGCCGCCTTGCGATCGCACGCACTGGACGACGCTCCTTACGGGGCAAACATTGCCGGTCGCGACACTAGAAGCGCCAAGCCGGGGCGGGCGTTGCCGAGCGGTTCACTCGTCGTCGAGCAGGCCGTCGTCCGGGTCTTCCGGGATCCCTTCCAGCCGTCTCGCCTGGGCGATCACCGTGTTGAGCATGTCCAGGCTCGACGAGCTGAGGCCACTCGCTCGTAGTGCGACCCGGCGAACTCCCTGATCGCGCATGGCGGCGACGAGCTGGATCTCCGCCCGCTGCTTCTCCGCCGCCGCCTCGTCGAAGAAGTACGAGGGGGAGACGCCGAAGAACCCCGCGAGCGCCGCGATGGTCTGCATCTTCGGGTTCGTGTTGGTCCCCGTCCGGAGCTGCTGGATGGCGCTTGCCGAGATGGCGACCCCGGACTTCTCCCGGATCCCGTTCGACACCTCCGCGTACGTGTAAGGGCCTCGGCCCTTCGGGTGCACCTCGCGGAACAGGTAGTCGAGCAGCTCCGCGAAGGGCCGCTCGGTCTCGTTGGTCATCTCCAGCCCTTCGTCACCCCCATGCTATCCACTCCAGTGGTGATCTCGCACATGTGCACGCGAGGCCTCACCATTGCAGTTGACGAGAGTCCGCCATTGCAGTGTACGTTGACCTTCGGTCGGTCACACTGCGATGTTCCGCCCCTGGTCAGAGGGTTGCAAGGAATGGACTTGTGCCCGAGGCCGCCATATGGTTCTGGTCCCCGCGTAAGCGGAGCACCGACCGAAAGACAAGGAGGAAGCGATGCAGACGCGGGGGCCGTGAACCCCAGGAGAGACAGAACCGGCGCCCGGGAGCTACCAACTCCCAAGCGCCGGGCCAGCACCCCGAGGGGTACCGATTCACATCTCGCGGGCGGCGCGCTTCTTCGCACGAGAACGCCGCACGCGCTCCTACGAACAACGGAGTATCGCATGCACACCGCCGACGGCGGAAGTCCGGCCTGCCCGGACACAGCCCGACAGCAGCGTCTCGCGACCCAGCTCGCCGACATGATCCCCGGCCTGGCGACCATCCGCGTCAGCCTCAACGACCCGAGGCAGTCCTGGCCCCACCCGTACACCATCGCGAAGGACGCGGCCGGGGAGACGATCGACCTGAACCGGACCACGGCCAGGATCGCGGCCCGCTGGATCCTGCGAGTCTGGCCCACCCTCGACTGGAACAGGGCCCACACCTTCGACATCGCCACGGCGACCCTCACCCGCAGCGTCCCTGCCGCAGGCCGGGGCCGCTGACATGGCACGGATCCGAACCATCAAACCGGAGGCATTCACCTCCGAGTCCCTCGCCGAGGTGACCGTCGAGGCCGAGCGAACCTTCTTCGGCCTCCTCACCCAGTCCGACGACCACGGCCGTCACCGTGACAACGCGGCCATCATCGCGGGGCTCCTCTGGCCCCTGCGCGCCGAGCACACCAGCGTCCACGTCGAGGACGACCTCCAGCAGCTCGCCAACGCGGGTCTCGTCTGCCGCTACACCGGCTGCGACGGCAGGCGGTACCTGCACATCGTCACCTGGTCCGAACATCAGAAGATCGACAAGCCGAGCCAGTCCCGGCTGCCCGCCTGCCCGGAGCACCACGCGGCGTTCCGGTGCGGACCCTGCAAGGGGATCTGCACCAACAGGACCGAGGCGGCGCCCGCCCCTCACCGAGGATCCGCTGAGGGCGCGTCGAACCCTCCCCGAGCCCTCGGCCGCCCCGCGCCGCCTTCACCAACAGCCGCCGAGGCCAGAGACGAGGCCCCGACCGTCCAGCAGGACAGCCTCGTCGTCCCCGCCGCCATCGCTGACGTGCGAGGGGTGAAAACCACAGGTCAGGCCGCACTCACCGAGGACTCTCCGAAGCCTCCCCGAATCCTCGGAGAGTCCTCGGGGCCTGGATCTAGGATCTTGGATCCTGGATCGTCCTTCCCTACGGGGCGCGGAGCGCCCGCCCCCGACGTCTCGGCCCATCAGCTCGTCGGCGAGTACGTCGGCGCCTGCGACAAGCGCCCGCCCAACGACGTGGTCGGGCACCTCGGACGGGTCGTCAAGAAGCTCCTCGCCGAAGGCATCGACCCGGCGGACATCCGGGCCGGGCTGCGCCTCTTCGCCGCCAACCCCAAGCACCCGAGCGTGCTGACCAGCATGGTCAACGAGGCCATGAACGCCCGCGCCGGCGGTTTGGCGCGGCCGGGATTCGGCCCTAATCTCGCCGCCCACCAGGCATGGACCAACCCGGTCGACGCTGCCGCCGCCTACGCCGAGGAGCTGTGATGGGCACCCGTACCCGCCAACCGCAGCCCCTCGGCAGTGCGGAAACCCTCGACCGGCTGGCCCGCATCCTGGCCGCACGCAACATCGATCCGGCTTCCGTCGAAGACCTGGCCGCCGAGCCCGAGCCGGTCTCGCCGCTGGAGACCCTGTCCGCCGGGATGCCCCCGCGCTACCGGGAGGCCGAGGCCGACCACCCTCAGGTCCTGGCCTGGGCCCGGGAAGTCGCCGAGCAGGCCGTCGCCCCCAGCCCAGGAGCGCGCAGGCAGGCTACGACCGGGCCGAGCCTGCTGCTGGCCGGGGTGGTCGGTGCGGGCAAGACGCACCAGGCGTACGGCGCGATCCGGCTGCTCGTCCGGATGGGCCTCGGAGTCCGCTGGCGCGCGACCACCGCCGCCGACCTGTACGCGGACCTGCGGCCCCGGCCCGGTGTCGACAGCGAGCGGGAGCTGGCGGCCGTCAGCCGCTGCCCGGTGCTGCTGATCGACGATCTCGGGGCGGCCAAAACGTCCGAGTGGGTCGAGGAAGTGACGTACCGGCTGGTCAACCGCCGCTACAACCTCATGCTGCCGACCCTGGTGACCACCAACCTGGCGATCAAGGATCTCCGCGCCTACCTCGGCGACCGAGTCACCAGCAGGCTCGCCCAGATGACCGACCGGGTCGAGTTCGAGCCGGTGGACCGCAGACGCCACCGCGCCGCCGCCTGACGCACCGTACGCCGCCCCCGGTGGGCGCGCCGCCGCAGCGCCGCCACGCACCTCCCGACCCAGCGCACCCCTCCGCCGACGTCCTGCGCGCGGAGGGCGATCGGAGTAACCCGCATGACCACCACGACGATCAACCCTGCCCGCCACCGGTCGCTCGGCGACCAGACCTGGCAGGACGAGGCCGTCTGCCAGAGCACGGAGTACAACCCGGTCGACCCCGACATCTTCTTCCCGGAGCCCGACGAGACCGAGAAGATTTCCACCGCCAAGTCGCTGTGCGACCAGTGCCCGGTCCGCCGCACCTGCCTGGACGCCGCCCTGGAGAGCGGCGACACCGACGGCATCCGGGGCGGACTGACAGAGGAGGAGCGCGGGCCCCTGCACGAGAAGCTGGCCGGCCGCCTCGACTACAGCCGCGTCAACGCCACCATCGCCGGGCGCGACGTCCACCTCACCAAGGCCGAGCGCCGCGCGGTCGTCCACGCCGCCTACCGTCACGGCCTGACCGAACAGCGCCTGGCCTGGCTTCTGAAGATCACCGAGGAGCACGCCCAGAAGCTGTACCGCGAGACACGGCGAGCCCTCCGCAACCGCGACCTGGAGCAGACCCCGGAGCCCATGCTTCCCACCGGGACCGACGACGACCACCTCGGCCGCAGCGACTTCGGGACGGCGGCGTGAGCACCGGAACCGCCCCTAGGACGGCGCGGATCACCGGGTGGGACCGTACGGTCGTCATCGCGCTCGGCGGCGCGGGATGCGCTCTGTCGTACGACGCCCTCCAGCAGATGGCCGTCGCGATCCACATCCGCGGCCTCCTGACCTACCTCTTCCCGCTCGTGATCGACGGCTTCATCGCGTACGGGGTCCGAGCCCTGCTCGTCCTCCGCGACGCGCCATTGCGCGCCCGGCTGTACGTCTGGACCCTCTTCGGCACCGCCACCGCAGCCAGCATCTGGGCGAACGCGCTGCACGCTGTCCGGCTCAACCAAGAGAACCCGGCCGCCCACGGGCTGAGGCTCGGAGACACGGTGGTCGCCGTACTGTCCACCATCGCTCCGCTCGCCCTGGCCGGAGCGGTCCACCTCTACATCCTCATAGCCCGGGGAGCGGTCAACGCCACCGACCGAAGTAACCGACTCGGGCCGGCCGGTCGGCCCGGGGCGGGTGACCAGCCGGAGCGTGCCCCGGCCGTTCGGACCGACCGAGCCGGTCACCCGAAGCCCCCGGTCGGACAGGTCAGCGGGGAGAGGACGCCCTCTTCTCTGACCCGCCGTCCGCGCCCGTCCCTGGACAAGGGCGCTCCGGACGGCCGGTCACTGGCCGAGCCAGGTGACTCGCCGGGCGGCGGTCAGCCGGACACCGGCCCGCCTGGTGGCATCGAGACCGGCGCTGACCAGCCCGGACACCCGGACACCGGCCAAGCGGTCACTCGGCCCCCGGCGGACAGCCGGCTCAAAGCCGGGCAGTCGGTCACCTCGAAGCCGGTCGCTGACCACCCGGTCACCGCGACGCCGGTCACTGCCCCGGGCACGCCGGTCACCGCCACCCGGCGACCTGACCCGGACACCGAGGAACTGCTCGACATCGCGCGGGAAGCGGTCAAGGCCGAGGACAAGCTGACCCGCAAGGTGGTCGCCCAAGCGATCCGCGGTCAGCAGATCCCGCTGAGCAACGACACCCTGACCGCCCTGATGATCAAGCTCCGTCAGCAGCACGGACACGCGGTCACCGCCTCCCGGAACTGACCGCCCGCACCCGGGGGTGGGTGACCGGACCGGACGACCGGGCCGGTCACCCACCCCGATCCCCACATCGCCGACCCGCGTAGCGAACCGGAGACCACCCCGTCATGCGTACGAACCCCGCGACACCGGCCGAGGTCGAGTCCTGGCTGACCGTTCTCCACCAATGCGGTCACCTCTACCGCGCCGACCCCGGCCCCCGGGGCATCTGGACGGTGCGACGCCGTCGCGAAGACCTCCCCTGGACCCTCCACCATCCGGTGCTGGCGATGGACTGGATCGAGGAAGTCCTCCGAGAGGTACGGCAAGAGGACCCCGAGGCGAGCCGGTGACCGGCAACGACCCGGTGGACAGCACGTCCGGACCCGAACGTGACCCCACGGCGGCTCCTGGCGGAGCAAGTTGTCGCGTACGACGGTCCTACGGCCCGTCGTACGCACTTGCCCCCGCCCGGGAGGGCGAGGGAGATCCGGCTGGTCCCCGAGCGAGGGCGCACAGGGACCAGCCGGACCCCCGGCACCAGGGGGCGCCGCTTCGGGGAGAAGCCTCCGACCGGCCCACCAGCCGTGAACAGCAGCGACCGAGCACCCCGCCGTTCCCCGACCGCAAGCCGCGCCGCCGCAGCCGAAACCCCAGCGAGCGCACGCACAAGACGACCATCCGCCTCTCCGACAGCGAGAAAGCCGAGATCACCGCCGCCGCCACGCAGCGCGCCGTCACCGTCGCCCGTTTCCTCGCCGCTGCCGCCCTCGCCGCCGCCCGCGGTTCGACCACCGTCCACACCAACGAACAGCTCGACACCGCCATCGACGAGCTGGCCGCACTGCGCATCGCCCTCTCCAGGATCGGCAACAACATCAACCAGATCGCGTACGTTCTCAACTCGGGCGGACAGCCTCTCAGCGGCGAACTCGATCGCGCTCTCACTGCCTTGACGCGAACCCTCGCCCGTGCCGACGACGCGGCCGATGCCCTGGTGAAGAAGCGGCTCTGATGGTCCCCAAGGTCCGACGCGGCTCCCGTACCCACGGCCTCCTCGTCTATCTCTACGGCCCGGGGAAACGCGACGAGCACATCGACCCCCACCTGGTCGGAAGCTGGGACGGATTCGCACCGGACCCCGGCCGCGACACCAGCGCGGACCCGGACCCGAAGGTGACCCTGGCGCGGCTCACGGCAGCACTCGACCTGCGGGTCAAGCAGGCCGGCAGCACCGCACCGGCCCAGCATGTCTGGCACTGTTCGGTCCGCACCGACCCCGGCGACCGGTATCTGACCGACGCCGAATGGAACACCGTCGCCCGCCGCCTGGTCCACGCTGTCAACCTTGCCCCCGAAGGCGACCCGGACGGCTGCCGCTGGGTCGCCGTACGCCACGCCGACGATCACATCCACATCCTGGCCACCATGGTCCGGGGCGATCTGCGCCGCCCGAGGATGAACTACGACTTCAAGAAGGCTCAGGCCGAATGTCGACGTATAGAGAAAGGGATGGGCCTGCGCCGGCTCAAGCCCGGCGACGGCACCGCAGCCAAGTCCCCCACGAGCGCGGAGCGTTTCAAGGCCGAGCGCATCGGGCAACCCGAGGCTCCTCGCGAGACCTTGCGTGAAGCCGTACGCCGAGCCGTCACCGGGACGGTCACCGAAGAGGAGTTCTTCACCAGGCTCCGCGAGGCAGGTCTCCGCGTGAAGATCCGATACGCCCCGTCCGGCGACGCCATCGGCTACAACGTCGCACTGCCCGGCGACCGTAACCGCGAGGGCAAGCCGATCTGGTACCCCGGCTCCAAGCTGGCCCCCGACCTCTCCCTCCCCAAGATCCGCAGCCGTCTGGCCGTCGGCCCGGCCGACCAGACGACACCGGCGACGGCCACCAGTGGCCGACCGGGCTGGTCCGAGCCTGCCCGGGAACGACGCAACGCCACGGGCATCGCCGAACGGGCGGCCATCCTGCTGGACGGTGACGAAGACGAAGCCGCAGCCCAACTTGTGGGGGTGGGCGAACTCCTGGACGCTGTCGCACAGACCTCCCCGGCCGCCACTCGCGCCGAACTGGGCGCCGCCGCCCGCGCCTTCGAGCGCGCCACCCGCAGCCACGTCCGAGCGGAGCGTGCCGACACCCGGGCGATCCGCTCGGCAGCCCGGGGCATCATCCAGGCTGGCAGCGCCCTCGGTCGTGGTGAGGACGGCGGCACCACCGCCATGCTCCTCTCCACCCTGGTCCTCGTCGCCCTGGCCGCCGCCCGCTGGCACTCCGCCCGAGGCCACGCACAGCAGGCCCACGCCGCCCAGCAGACCGCCGAACATCTTCGAGCCGCCTACCGTCAGGCCGCCGCCACTTCCCTGCGCGCGCTGCACGACACAGCCCGCACCCTGCCCGTGACCGAACGCCGAGCCCACCAGGCCACCATCCGCGCCGTCCTACCCGAAGCAGTCCTGCGGGCAGCCGACTCGTCCTCGAAGACCGATGTCCTGACCGCCACGCTTGCCCAGGCCGAGCAAGCAGGCCACGACCCCAAGTCCCTTCTCCAGCAGGCCATCGACATGCGCGAACTCGACACCGCCGACGATGTGAACGACGTCCTGGTCTGGCGTCTGCGCCGACTCGCCCAACTGCCCGCACACCCGTCCGCCGTCGTCGGTCCCTCGCAGACCGGAACCGGTCGAACCAAGCCCGCCCCCAACCAAACAGGCACCCGGACTCCACCCCCGACAACGCCCCACCCCGCCGTACCGGCCCCCCAAAGCCGACCTACGCGCCGCTGACCTGCGGTCCGCCACCATCAAGGCCCTGCCGGCCACCGTGAAACACCTGGACAGCCGACTTCACCGGCTGCTACGGATGAAACAGAAGGCCCTCCACCGGGAGATGACGCACGTGCCCAGAACCGCTGCCCGCCCAGCAGAGCAGGCCCCCGCCCTCCCTACCGGATCCGATCCCGTACCACAGCCCCGGTACGAGGCACAGCCGCCCAGCGGCCCCGACGCGACTCGTTGCCTCAGCCACCCAGGCCAACTGGCCCTTCGCGGCATCCCCGTGATGTGCACCGCCTGCCGCGCCCGACGCGACTGGCTCCTCATCAACCACGGCCGAAGCATCTGGGTCTGCTGCCGCTGCGGCAACCAATGGCTCGACCCCGAAATCACCCGCACCGACTTCGACGCCCTGATCACCATCCCGGACGGGACGACCTACCCGAGCGTCGAGCAGGGCCTCGCCGCGCTCGGCTTCGATGGGGCATTTGCTGGTACCTACCTGGAGCAATGAACACATTTCTGCAGGTCCGGGGCCTGGCGCGGGGCATTGCTGATCTTGAATGCGACTGACTTGTCGGCGCCTCGGGTAGGCGCATCGTCCCCCGGGACGATTGACTTGTCAGTGCCTGGCTCTACAGTGGGAACCACGCACGGATGGTCGTCTGCCACCGGATTCGGCGGCACCCGCCCCAGGGCGGTTACAGCCGGCTGACGTGCATCCCAAGGTCGCTTATCCACGGGTAAGCGACCTTTGTGGTTTCGTTCCAAGGGCACATCTTGAGGCCGTACGAGGTCAGTGCTGACTGCCCACGGCGATAGAGTCGGGGGTGGAGATGTTCGAGGTAGCGACGCTCGGTATTGCCAAACTTGTCCTTGTCGAAAGCCTTGTAGGTGGCAGACGCGGCGATGTCGGCGAGTTGGAGCATCTCAATGCGCTTTGGCTGGTCGATACAGCCGCCGTGGGGATCAAGAGCAGTCCATTCAATGCGGCAGGTCTCTGAGCCTTCCGCGCGGAGCAGCGCTTCGAAACGGCGGAGCTTCGCAACCTCCATACGGACAATGTGCGCGAGGGTGTAGCTGAGGCTAGCGCTGCAGTCACGGGCGAACCAGGAGAGCCGTTCAAGCAGGTATCGCACGGTGAGAAGGTATGCGTCATCTTCATTGAGGATGCGAGTCTCAGGTGGGAGGAGCCTCTTCGCAACCACGACGGATGAGATGGTCGGCCACTCCTGCTCGCCGAGTAGACGTGCGGCGTGAACCCGTTCCTCGTGTTTGAACTTCTGCCAATGGAGAGTGTCCCCTGGGTGACGTCCGAAGTCGCGTCGAAGGCCAGCCAGGAACTCGCGCGCCAGAGGGATGTTTTCCTCGGCGATGACGACGGCGGACAGGACGAAGTGGTCACTCGCCTTCGGCTTATGCGAGCGGACTCCTGCTTCATCAATGAATGCGTGCAGCCGACGCATGGCCGACTTGTGACGGACCTGCGCTGGCAGGACAACTTCCATTGCCGGGGGCACTTCTTCGGCCCTCCCATCCTGCGTGACGGCGTTGTGTAGTCGACCGTCGATCAGGAACGGCGGCGCCTACATATGGAGGAATGGTGGCACTTGAGAGAGCGCATAGCCACGCAGGTTTCCACAGGTGTTGGGGGTAAGGTCCGAATTCCTGTGGAAAACTGGGCCAGTTCTGTGGACAGGAGGGTGGGTGGATGAGTGGGTGGGCGTGCGGGGGTGGGGTAATTAGCGGCTCTGACCTGCCCCTTCGTGTGATCCGGCCTGTGGATTGAAGATTCTTTTGCTGTGGAGCTCAACTCGATCTGCGCAATGGCCTATTGGTTCCTTTTGTGGTGATTCGATGCGGTGGTCAGGTGAGGCGCTGTTCTCGCTCCGGCACTCCTGATGGTGCGAGGTGCTCAGTTGCGGCTGTTGTGCCCCCGGTAGCACACCACGGAAGTCGCGGCCAGGGCAGGTGTCCTCGCCCTGTATGTGTCCCTCGTACCAGCCGTGGACGGCCGCGTGCAGGATCGCCTCCTCCACCGAGGCTTCTCCGTTGGGGACCGACGCGATGGCGTTGCCGACGACCACTCGGAGCACGGCGTTGTCGGGCGACGGGAACGGTGGGGACAGCATCCGAGAGTCTGACGGCATGGTCGCAGCCTATGAGCTCGTAACACGATCTTGTTGAGATGCCCTGGTAGGCCGTGACCGGTGTGATGATTCGGCCGTTCGTGAGGTGTGGGTACTCGACCGTGGATCGTGGACGATGAGTTGTGGGCGTTGATCGAGCCGTTGCTGCCGCCGTGGCCGGAACGGTCGCAGGGGCCTCGGCCGGTGTCGGACCGGCTCTGCCTGCAGGGCATCCTGTTCGTCCTCTATAACGACATAGCCTGGCAACTGCTGCCGCTGGAGCTGGGGTTCGGCTCGGGGCAGACGTGCTGGCGCCGCCTGGACCGGTGGCAGAAAGCAGGGGTCTTCGACCGGCTGCACCGGATCCTGCTCGCGAAGCTGAACGCCGCCGGCGAGCTCGACTGGTCCCGGGCATGCGTGGATGGCTCCCATATCCGCGCGAAAAAGGGGGACCCGACACCGGTCCGTCGCCGGTCGACCGGCGGAAGACGGGCAGCAAACACCACCTGATCTGCGACGTACGTGGCACTCCGCTGAAGGTGATCACGACCGCGGCCAACGTCAACGACGTCACCCAGACACTCGCCCTCGTCGACGGCATCCCACCCGTCGCAGGACGCCCCGGCCGGCCCCGCAGACGGCCCGAGGCTCTGCTCGGCGACAAGGGATACGACTCAAACCCCAACCGTGACGAGCTCCGTCACCGGCGAATCCTGCCCGTCATCTCCCGCAAGGGATCACCGAACATCAAAGGCATCGGCAAGCTCCGCTACGTCGTCGAGCAGACCTTCGCCCTGCTCCACCACTTCAAGCGCCTCGCAGTCCGTTGGGAACGCCGCACCGAACTTTACGACGCCTTCGTCTCCCTCGCCTGCAGCCTGATCTGCTTCAGACGCCTCAAGAAGACCCACTCATGATCGTGTTACGAGCTCTATGGGTGGACAGAACCGCCGGTCAGCCGAAGGCTGATTGCTGGCCCGGTGGGTTCGTGGCGTCCTATGCGGCTACCGGTCAGCGGGCTATCAGATGTGGGAAAGGGGGCCCTGACGCGAAGTCGCCATCGCGGAGTCATTTCCGGGAATGTGTAGCCACGCTTCAAAGAAGCAGTTGGCCGCCTCGGTACATTGTCCGAGGCGGCCAACTGCATGGTGGGTTATTGGTCTCCGCAAGAGCGGAGAGCGCGGGTGGCGGTGGCCAGGGCTGCGCAGAGGCCGGTGACTTCGTAAAGGGTGGGGCGGACCAGGCAGGGCCAGTTGTCCGGGGCGGCGGGCCAGGAGGCGAGATGGACCTCGCCGGTGGCCAGGCCCAGGTGGGCGGTGACGTTCCAGCCTGAGATGGGGGCCGGTTCCCAGCGCAGGCGGATGCGGCCGAAAGGCAGGCGTGGGGGTTCGGCGGCGAGCCAGGTGACGTCGAGCGGTCCGTCGGGCAGGGCGGAGACGCGCTGGACCAGTGCGCCGCGCGCGTCGCTCGGCATGGGGCGTACGGCGAGGCTGTGCAGGGGAAGAGGGCGCGTGGGAGGGGTGCGTGACGGGATATGAGCCTCCGGAGGTGCGGTGAATGGTTCAGGCCCAGCCGAGGGCGTTGCTGACTGTTGTGGGGAGGTAGTCCTCCTGGCCGTCGTCGGCGATGAACGCCGTGCCGTCCCGGACGACGACCTCCGCTCCCAGGTAGTGGGCGAAGGGAAAGTCCGGGTTGACGGCAAGACGGATCGGCAGGCCGGGGTCGAGGTCCTGGAGCTGGCGCAACAGGTGGCCGACGGTCGGGTAGTGGGGCACTGGAATCTCCGGGGAACGGGTTGTTTTAGGAGCGGTTGCCGGTTGTGCACGGTCATTCCGCCTGGTCTCGCCGCCACTGGCGTTGTTCGGCGCGACGGGCAGTGCGACGGCGGATGGTCTTGGCGCGGCGGCCATATTGACCGGGTATGTAGTAGCAGGTGCAGCGCCGGGCGTAAGCGCATGTACGGCGGTAGCCGGGGCGAGTGGCCAAGAGCATCCGTACGGCCGTAACTCCTTGCCGGGTCGGTGTTGTTCGAAGCAGGGTGCGGAGACGTGGTCAGTGGTGGGCGACGAGGGCGGCTATGAATCCGGCGACGGCCTCGGAGGGCGTGTGGAGGCCGAACTCCTGGACCCACGGGTCGCCTGCGGTGGGCTGCACCCGGACCTGCCGGACGGTGCCGCGCTTCCAGGCGGTGGTGTCCTCGGGAAGCCAGCCGACGTAGACACGGCCGTCTGGGCTCGTCGCGTGGATGTTGGCCTCCGGGGTGTCGATGACGGCCCGGCCAAGGGTGGTGAGGAGGTCGAGCACGGAGTCGGCGCAGTGGTCGGAGGAGAGCCAGCGGCGCTCCTCGACGGCCGGGCGGACGACAGCGGGCAGGAGGGTGGCGGGGACGTTCACGGTGGCGCGCGATCCCTTCGTTGACCTGCGGTTTTCCCGACACCTGTACGTTGGCATGAGAAGTGCCGAAGTACGTAGTCCTGTTCGGGAGAGCGGCGTCTGCCGTGGGCGAACCGGCGGCCGTCGGGGAAGGGACCGCGGCCTTGGGGAATGGATCGGCGAGCCGGGTTGTCGTAAACCCGGTTGCGGCAGCGGGCCGCACGAGGCCGAAGGGGGAGCCGGGATCACGGGGCCGAGCGGGTACTGGGACGGGGCCGGGCTGGAGCGCAAGATCCGTTCTGCCGGGCGGCCGTGGAGGGTGGGCGACATCGCGATGGTCGCTGACGGCCAGTGGGCTGTCGGTGCGCAGGCCGGCGGACGGGGAGACGAAGGGGTGGTGGAGGAGCGGGTCGCGGACGGGCGTCGCGTCGAGTTGACGCTGGAGGAGCTGGCCCGCGCGGTGGACTCCGGCGTCTGGGACGCCCACCGTGACGAGGACCGCGCCTGACCCGTCAGCGGTACGGCCCCCGCCCGGCCGCCGACGGCCCGACAGTGGCTGGAGGAGCGGTCTGGTCGGGTGACTGCCCCACAGCGCGCGGTGCGTGCCCGGAGCGGGCGACAGCGGCCTGGGCCAGTCGGGCTGCTGGGGCCCGGTCTGCGGTCGCGGTGGCTTCGCGCGCTTCGATCACGTGGCTGATGGCCCGCAGGGAAGCCTGGCTCTCCGCTTGGGCAACACGGAGGTCCGCCGCTGAACTGGTGAGCCGTTCCAGGTCGTAGAAGTGCGACAAGTGGCCAGGCCGGGTGAGGGTGTGCAGACGGTTCCGATACACGGTCACGGCGTTGTCGGTGACGACCATGGTCGAGCGGATGTGCATGGCCGAGCGCAGGAGCGGGTCCTGGCTCGGAAGGCGGACGGCGAGGGGTTCCAGGGCGTCGATCGGGAGGCCCCAGGCTTCCTCGATCATGGCTGTGGCCTGGTCGAGTGCGGTGGTGTCGGGCAGGGCGGGACTCCCGGCGTTCGGAGGTGCTGTTTCGGGCAGAAGTGGACGGCCTGGGCCAGGCGGTCAGCGGCTGCGGCGCGGGCTCGAAGAAATGCTCTGGGGGCCGGGTCCGAGGGCGGGTGCGGGGTTCGGCCGGTGCCGGCCGGAGAGGTCCGTGCGGCTGCGGGCGGCCATGACCCTGAGGTTGGCGGCTGTCTGAGGGACACGGGCGGCGCGGTGAACCGCCTGGGTGACAGCGGTGCGGCGGACGTCGAGCGGGGTCGGAGCGCGAGGAACCCGAGGGGCGGGCGGTATGGCGGGAGTCAGGGTGACCAGGTGTTCCATCTGGGGGTGGAGCTGGTGCCGTTCGCGTATCACCGGGGTCTGATCGGCCATGGCTGCTGCCGTCGCGGCGATCAGATGGGAGGGGGTGAGGGCGGTGAAGCCCGCCTCGGCGCGCGTGCCCCACCCCGGTGGCCCCGCCCACAGTGTGATGGTTTCGTCGTCCCAGTCGGAGAGGCGGTTGTCGATCAGGACGCCCGCCTGTCCGTCGGGTGCGATGATCTCGACGGTGCCCCGCTCGGCCCCGCCGTCACGGGTCCAGCCGGCCTCGGTCAGTGGCCGGACCGCGTCAGCCCAGTGATAGGACGGGCTCGCGAGAAAGCGGGCGTTGCCGTCGTAGGCATCGGCTTCGGCGTAGTCATGAGCCAACGTGGTGGTGAGCCCTGCGACTATCTCGGCCGGGGTGACGTGGTTGAACGTTGCCGTCCAGCGGGGCGCGGAGACGGCCTCCTTGGACGCGGCGATTTTCCACAGCTCGAAGTCGTCGCCGAACCAGCCGATGCTGATCCTCCGGTCGGGCGAGGTGACCAGGAGCTGACAGGGGCCTTCGTCGAGGTAGTGGTGCGGCCAGTTGGCGACGGGGGCGAAGCCGGCGTCGCCGGTGCCGTTGGAACCGGCCAGGTAGCGGGGACTGACCAGCACCTCTTGGTACGGGTCCTGGCCGTAGGACTGGTGGGTGCTCATGGTCGAGGCTCCGGAGCGTAGGGGAAGGGAACGCGCCCGCGTGCGCGGCGGAGCGGGCTGCTCGACCGCCCACGGGGCCGGTGGTCAGTGGAGGCCGGGGGACGCGGCTGGAGACGTCGCCGCGCCGTGGTTCTCTCAGCGGGCGGCTGTACTGGTGCTTGACGCTGCTCGGTAGCGCGGCGGGCACGGGGGTGTCGGTCGCGTCACGGGGTTCATTCGGCAGCCTTCATCCGGGCGAGCAGTGAACGGACGAGAGTGGGAAGGCTGTCGGGGCCGTCGCCGATCCAGACACGGTCGGTCGCCTCGTTGAGGACGTACGCGGCGTCTTCGAGCAGGCCGCTGGAGATCTCCTTGCAGGCGTCGGTGATCCGGGAAGCCGCGAGCAGGGAGTCGGAGAGCACCTCGACGTAGTCGTCCGGGGTGAGGCCGGCCGCCTCGGCGGCAGTGCGGATCGCCACCAACTCCTCGGTGCTGAAGGCGAAGTCGAATTCGATGTCGTGCTCCGCGTCGGTGGGCGCGGCACATTCTGGGGCCGGTCGTCCTGTGGGGATGCCCACGCGCGCGCAGATCTGTTCCACCGAGGCGGTCAGTTCGGCGAGGGACTCGGTGAGCCAGCCCAGCGCGGAGGCGTAGGAAGCCAGAGCGAAGAGACCCGCGGGTGTGGTGGGGAGCGGCTCGTCGGTTACGAAGTCTTCGAGCCGGTCGTTCAGTTCGCAGATCACTCGGGGGCCGGCCGAGAGGGTTCCCAGTACGGGATGAAGGTAGGAGCGGCCGGCGGCCGTCGGGTACTCGGCGGCAAGGATGCCGGAGACGCTCTGCGCGGCACTGGTGAGGAGGTCTGCCAGTTCGGTACGGGCCAGGGGAGAGCGGGCGACGGTCATCGGTGGAGGGCCTTTCGGGAAGTGGCGGCGTGCGGGGCCGGCGCCGGGGGAGTTGTCGGTGCGGCCGTCGGCCGGTCGTCAGCGCGGGGAGAGCGGGAGCGGGCGGCTCGCACCCGCGCCTCGATGGCGGAAGCGCTCTCGGCGTCCGGGTGAGGACCCGTGCGGAGGTGAGCGGAGCGGTAGACCGCGTAGTCCTTTCGGCTGCCTGCGGCGACGAGATAGATCTCGCGCTTGTGGTGCGAGGACGGCGGGGCCGGGCGGAACTGGATGACCATCCGGTAGGAGACGGACGGGTCCACATAGACCTTGTGGAAGCCCGCGAGGCGCCCCTTCAGGGGCAGGCAGTCGTCGCTTCCGTGGACCAGGTTCTGTAGCTCCAGCAGCGCCAAGTCGCGTATCTCATCGGGAAGTGCCCGCAGATCTGCGATGGCGTCGGGGTGCGCGGCGAAGGCGAAGCGGGCGCGGCTCACATCAGCCTCCGAGGGGCCGGCCGCTGGGCTGTTCCAGCCGACGGAGCGTCGGGGGTGTCGATGCCGGCTTTCGGTGTCGCGGAGGCGCCGGCCGACCGGGTGAGGGCGGCGCGGGTCCGGAGGGCGGCGTTCTCACTGCCGTACTCCGGCGGCTGCGGCAGCGGGCTGTCCCGGCCGGTCAGCCATCGCCGGGCGGCGTCCTCGTCGGCGAAGGCGCCCTCACGCAGCGTGTAGGCGCGCGCGTTGAAGTCCTCCGCTTCGAGGAAGACACGAACCGGTGCCTGGGCAGCACCGGTGTCGCGGGTCAATGTCCACGTCTCGTACGGGCCGTAGTCCGAGGTGTGGCTGTCGAGGACCTTGTAGCGGGCGCCCGATGTGCGGAGCTTCTGCTCGACCTGTGTGGTGAGATTGTCGGCAGGCTTCTTGAAGGCGTCGCTGACCTGGGCAATCCGCTCGGGCGGGCCCCCGTGCTCGATCAGCCAGTTCTGAGCGAAGGACACGGTGGCGTGATATGCGGTCTCGAAGGTGAATGTGTCCCGGTCGTAGTCACGTTCGATGCTGATGGCGATGATCTGGGGGTCGCTCGGAGTGCCCCAGGCCACCGAATCATCGTGGGCGGCCAGGTAGCTGCGTATCCCGGTCGGGTTCGTGTGGTACTCGACGATGGGCGTCAGAGCACTGGGCCAGATTCCCCCGTACGCAAACGCGGAGGCGTCGTCGACCGGCGCGAGGCCGTCGAGACGGAGGTCGACTTCGCGGGTCACGAGGCGGCCCCCGTGAGGGCGGGGGCCGGTGTGGCCAGTACGCGGTGGTTGAGTCGGCTGGGGCTGGTGGTGCACGCGCCGAACGGGCCGTCGGCGGCGCGGAGGTGTACGAGGGCTTGGTCCAGGTGGTCGCGGTGCCAGGTCGAAGGGCCGGACAGGCCGGCCTCGGCGTCGGTGAGCTGCTGCCACGCGAGCCAGAGGGCATGGAGCCGGGCGACGGCCTCCGGGTGCTCGTGCCACTGCGCGCACCACGGGCGGCTGGTGCTGATCTCCCGGCCGTACACCGGGAGGAAGAGGTAGTTCACCCAGTCACTGAGGGCCGCGAGTTCCGCGGCGTACGCCTCCTCGCCCAGGGCGAGGATGAACACCGACGTGGGGCCGTCCTCCGGCGCGGCGTCGGCTGCCTCCGAGGCTGGAACATCGTCGGCCGGAGGGGATGTGGCAGGTGCGGGAGCGGGCTCGGAGCTCAGTCGGTCGAGGAGGGCGCCATGCTGCCTGACCTCGGCCATGGTCTTGGCGAGGGTGCTGGCGAGATCGTTGAGATCCCCGTCGGGGACGCGGAACGGCTCCGGGCCGGGGGCGGTCGTGCTGGGGTCGGACACGGGGTTGTGCTCCATCTGTAGGACGGCGGCGTGGGGGAGAGGATCCGGAGATTCCACGGTTTGGCCCGGCCGGGAAAACCGGGTAGTGAGGCGCTACGCCGCCGTGCAGCGAGGGCAACGCGGGAAGGGCGGGGACAACAACCGCACCGCTCGGGTGGCCTGTTGGGGCACGACGCCGTTGCCGAGCGCGGTGAGCTGAGCCGGCCGTCCGAGTCCTGGCGTGGCGGTGACCCAGCCGGGGTCCAGGCCCTGCATCCACTCCACGAAGTCGGCACGGAGCCGTCCGGCCGCGTCGGTGGGCGGCGGCGCGGGGCGGGTGAGCGTCTCCCATCGGGTGATGGCGGCTGCGTACGCTCCCCACCGTCGGTCGGCTCCCCCGCCCCCGGAGCCGATGTCGTCCAGAGCGGCAGGACCACTGCCGGCGAGGGAGGACGCGACGTCTCGCCCGGTCGGCGTCCCCGGCTGCCCGGGTGGCCGGCCTGCGGCGTGGGCAGCAGCGACGCCGCCGCACTCGGCAGGGTCATGTCCCCGTTGCCATGGCGTTGGTTGGGCGAGCCCTTGATCCCATCCGACGCCTTCGGGGTCGGCAGAAGGAGCCACTCGACCTCGTCGGCCAGGTTCGGGCCGTGGCCCCCGCTCTTCCTCTTGGACGGGTGTTGCGAGCCGCCGTTCTTCGCGATGTTGCTGGTCGGCGTCTTGAGCAGGGCGTTCGGCGGGCCAGGCGGCGAGGAAGGTGCGCTCGCGGCGGTGCGGGGCTCCGATGTCGGAGGCGCGAAGCACGAGCCACTTCGCGTCGTACCGGAGGTCGGCCAGGGAGCCGAGTACGGCACCGAGTGCCCGCAGAGGAGGCTGACCTGGGGTGTCTCCCAGACACCACGGGCAGGGTTCCACGTCGCCAGGGGAACCGGCGGGGGAGGTGAGGAGGCCGCGTACATTCTCGATCACAACCAGGCAGGGTCGGAGGGCCTCGACCGCACGGGCGACGTGCAGCCAGAGCCCGGAGCGGGTCTGGGAGTTGAGTCCGGCCCGGCGGCCGGCGACCGAGACGTCTTTGACAGGGGAAACCCGCAGTCAGGACGCACACCCGGGGGACGAGGAACCAGTCGACGGTCGTGATGTCGCCCAGGTTGGGCACCCCGGGCCAGTGCCGGGCCAGGATGCGGGAGGCGCCAGGATCGACCTCGGCGTGCCAGGCCGGCGTGCCGCCGAGGGCACCCAGGACTCCGAGGTCCAGCCCGCCGTACCCGGAGCAGAGCGAGCCGATCAGCGGACGGCGCGTGATGCTGCTCCCCATGTCACCGGCTCCGGGCGATCCGGTCGGCGGGAACTGCTGCCGCCGGGACGGTGGCACCAGGCGAAGAGGGAGCGGGAGCTGGGGGTGTGGACCGGCTGAGGGCGGCCTGGAGCCGTACGGACGGGGCTGAAACCACCGCCGATGCGGAGTGAAGGGAATCGGCGGCCTCGCGCAGGGCGATGCCGACGAGGCTGCGTGAGCTGCGGAGGTCGCCGGGATCCGGGAGCTTGCCGCGCTGGGCGTCGAAGGCTGAGGCGGCGGTTCGTAGGGCCCGGGCATCGGAAACAGAGGTGTGGTTCATGGTGGATCCCAAGAAGGAGAGGACGAAGGGCGAGAAAGGGGGGATTTCAGATAGGCCCGCGAGAGGGCGGCCGTACGGCGGCCGGGTTGGGGGCGGGACGAGGCAGGGCCGGCGGCGGCGCGGCTGAGCGTGGTGTGCTGCGGGCGAGGGCAGCGTGAATCCGCGCGGAGGACGGCCTGTTCGGCGTGGAAGTCGGGGCGGGCGGCGCCGGGGCGGGGCCGCCGTTCGCGGACTGCCAGCGGGTACGTACGTCGTCGAGCGGACCAAGCGCGTGCAGGGCGTGGTTGATGAGCTGACCAGGGGCCAGAGCGTCGTTCTCCGCCAGGGCCCGGATGGCACGCGCGGCAGTTGCCGCTGTCCGGGTGACCGAGGAGCGCATCACCACCTCGCCGAGCCGTTCGGCACTGCCAGGCTCGACGCCGTCGCAGACGGCAGTGAGCTGGTCGCCGGAGAGCGTCCCGTCGGCCAGCAGGCCCCGCCGCTGGGCCTCCCAGAGCAGGGTGATCCGATCGATGGGCTCGCCTCGATGACGCAGCGCGCCGAGGCAGCGGTAGATCTGCCCATGGGCGCGGTCGGCGAAGTCGCCCGGCCGTAGCCAGCCGGCCACGTCGTCCAGGGACTTCGGCTGCTCGGCGAGGACGGCCAGAAGGATCTGCTCGTCCTCGGCGATCCGGTCGGCCAGAGCGGGTTGTCGCGCGACCGGGGTGGTGGTCGGCGGCGTAGCGGGCGCGACGGGGCGCGTTTCGGTTCCCCAACGCCGCGCGAGATCACGGAGTGCCCCGATCAGGACATCCGCGCGGTGCAGGGCTCCCTCGACGCCACCCTGGAGGGCGTCGGCGCGGGCCGCTTGATGGAGACGGATGGCGTGCTCCGCGATGCTGCGATGGATCGCGCCCTCCAGCACCATGCGGCCGTACACCGGAGCATGCGCGGGACGCGGGCAGGCCGAGACCAGGGAGTGGGCGTACACCGTGGTCAGCCCCCGTACGTGAAGGCCGGCCTCGTCGACCGCGTCGGTCACCCACGACAGCGGTACGGGCCGCTCGGACAACGCGGGGTGGCCGTCATTTCGTAGCTTGCGCAATGCGGTGAACAGCGCCTGGTGGACTGGCCGGTGGAAGTGATCCGGAGCGAGCCGGTCAAGGCGCGAGAGCTGGCCCGGGTCGAGGAGGACCGAACCGAGCAGCGCCTGCTCAGCAGCGAGCAACGGGTTCATCCCCGCCTCCCTGTGCCGGGGGCGGGAAGCCCGCTCTCCCGGGCACGGAGGTCGGCGACCGGCGCGCGTACGAGCAGCCCGGTAGGCGGCATGGGCGCACTCACGACGACAGCCCGAAGCCGTCGCGGCCGTGGGTCTTCGCCAGGGCCCGCTCGGTGATGGCCTTCGTCGCGCGGGCGGAGGCCGGGCCGACCACCTTCGCGGAGGGCTCCTTGTACCAGGGGCGGAGGTCGAGCATGGCGACCCGGATGCCGGTGGCCAGGAGCAGCGCCTTGCCCTTGGGCAGCGCACGGATCGCGTCGGGCGGCAGGATCCGCTCGGTGCGCATACTCACGGAGGTGGACTTGCCGCCGTTGTTGGTCGACACCGAGGTGGTCTGGACATCGTGGTCACCGACCTGCCTGCTGAGCCGGTCGGCGAAGTCGGCGTCGTCGATGCCCGAACCGATGATCTTGATGGTGGCGGCGGACCAGAGGGCATCCATGCCGGCCTCGCCCCAGCATCGCTGGCCCTGCCGGTAGGACTGGAGGATCGTCATCGGGATGACGCCCCGGCTTCCCAAGTGGCTGTAGAGGTCGGGAAGATCGCTGATCTTGCACACGTTCGCGGCCTCGTCGAGGACGCACAGGGCAGGCGGGTCGAGCCGTCCGCCGGAGCGTTCGGCGACGACCACGGCCGCGCGCATCACGGCGTCGGCCGCCGCGGCGATGATCGCGCCCGCGCTGCCGCCGCCGTCCTTGCTGAGCAGATACAAGGTGTCGCGGGACGTGGCGAAGGAGAGGGGCTTGAACTCGGGGAGGTCCTTGTCCGGCGTGACCCATGCCGCGATATCCGGGTCGAGCAGGCAGCTCGCGTACTGCCGCGCCGTCTCGTAGATCCCGTCGCGTGTCTCGGTCGCGCCGGAGACCGTGCCCTGGAGCTGGGCGGCGACCGCGTCGTGGCCGGCGTCGGTGAGCAGATCGACCGGGGTCCGGTCGGCCGGGGAGGCGAGCCAGGCCAGGGCATCGGTGATCGGGCGGCGGTGACTGGCGGCGGCGAGGAACAGCGCACCGAGCGTGTTGCTCGCGGCGGTGGACCAGAAGTCGGATCCGTTCGACTCGTCCACGCTCGCGGCGACGAAGTGCCCGGCCAAACGCTTCGCCCCGGCCAGGTCGCGCGCGTCGGCGAGGATGTCCCACCACATCTCGCGCGGATGGTGCGCGATCTGCTGCGGGTCGAGCGTCCAGATCGCACCGACCTCGCCCCGAGCGTCCACCGTCGCGGTGAAGGCGTCGTTCGCGGCCTTGTTACTGGTGAGCAGGACCGGGCCGGGCGCCGCGAGAATCGCCGGGATCGCCAGCCCGGAGGTCTTCCCGCTGCGCGGGGCCATGATCGCGACGATCACGTCCTCCCAGGAAGCGCGGACCTCTGCCCGCCCCGGGGCGAGGGTGCCGAGCAGGATGCCGCGGTCGGCAGGGGCGACCTCTTTTACGCTCCCGGTCGATGAGGGATGGCCGCAGGTCCTTCGCCTTGGCGGTGATCTCCTTGTCCAGCAGCGGCGCCAGGTCTCCCTTGCGAGCGAGACCGGCCTTGGAACCGGAGCGCCAGCGCATCCAAAGGAGTACGCCGGTGGTGGCCAGGGCCAGAGTGAGCAGGGCCGGGGCTACCCGGGCGCCGATCAGCAACGCGTTGGCGCTCAGGCCCGGCCACAGCACCTCGGGGTGCACCAGGGCGTCGGTGGCGTGGAACGGGGCCCATGGGCCGCTGCCGACGAAGGAGTTGGTGAGGTTACCGGTCAGCCAGGCGAGGGAGCCGCAGGCCATGGCGGCGCCGAGGACGCCGAACAGGAGATAGAGGAGCGCGTCCGACCCGGTGGTGGTCGAAGGCGCGCTGGTGCGCGGGGAAGACACGGCGGTTCCTTGGGTGTGCGAGCGGGCGGGGGCGGGGCGCGCTCGGTTCTCTTGCAGCTCACGGGCCTACCTCCTGCCCGTCATCGGCGGCGCCGCGGGCGGCGGGATCACCGCCGCAGACCAGGGGTGTGCGGCGGGCATACGACCCGCGCTGGGATGCGCCGCTTCGTCGCCGTGGGCCGGGGAGACCTTGGCCTTCGCCGCAGCCGGCGACGTGGCCAAGGCAACGCCCGCAGGGTCGGCCAGCCTGGCGGAGGGCGCTCGCGTCGCGACCGGAGGCTGCTGCACTTTGCCGACCTGACGCAGCTCGGCGTCGGAGTCGACGAGTTCCGACTGCGCCGAGATGACGAACTCCGAGGCGGTGTCGAACCGGTCGGCGAGTGCGTACGCCTCGTTGTCGAGGCCGTTGATCTGCTCGCCCGCCGCCTCCAGTGCTTCGCGCACGCGCTCCAGGGCGCCGTGCTCGGGATGAAGGAGGTGCTCGACCGCTCGCCGGAGGTCGGGCCCGTTCTCGGCCGCCCTGATCCGGTCCGTGATCTGGAGGAGTTCCGCTCCGGCGGCGTAGGGCCCGAGGGGGTGTGCCGGAGTACTCATCCGGGCCGTATCCAGGGAAGGCGCGAGGTCGACGCTGTAGCGGGCGGCGCGGAGCATCTCGGCCGCGTGGGTGGCGATGGCGACCTTGTCAGCGATGGGGATGGTGGTGGGGAGGCGATGACGTCGTCCGTACCAGTCGTCGATCTGCTGGAAGCCGGCGTGCTTCAGGAGCGAGGCGGAGAGATCGTCGGTGGCCCCCTTTGCCACGACGCTGCCACTGAACTCGGATGTGATGGTGATGGAAGGAGCAGGCACGTAGGACTCCTGGGTGTGGGGGCGGACCGTCGGAGAGAGGGTCTGCCGAATCTGAGATTTGGCCCTGCCGGAAAGTGCTGATAAGCGACCGGATTTGCCCAGGACGGGGAGTAGTTCGAGGGGGTCGAGGGGATGTTCCCCACCGGTTTCCAAGAGACCTCCACTCAGTGCCGACAGGTAACTCCCGTACCGGTAGGTTTGGTTGGCCTAGGCCGCCATGCGGGCATCGGTGTCGAACAGCTCGCGCTCAGCCGGATGCAGGATGTGTTGGGTGATGAAGCTCCGACCCGCGACCTTCCACAGGCCCCGGCCTTTGGTCAGGGCGGATACCGCCTGGGTCTCGATGCCGGTCAGGCCGAGGAGCGAGGCAGCGGCGGCGAGTTGGTCGGGTTCCTGGCGGTAGATGATGCGGGTGGAGCAGTCGGCGAGGAGGCCCTCGGCCAGAACTCGCCCGCGTGACCCCGCGTCGCCCGCGCTGAGCAGGTCGCTGAGACGGTGGATGACCATGAGGTTCGCGATGCCGAGCCCACGGGAGAGCTTCCACTGCGACTGCATGCGTTCGAGCAGGCCGACATGGCGCATCACCCGCCACGCCTCGTCGTAGATCACCCAGCGTCGGCCGCCGTCGGGGTCGGCGAGGGCGCTCTCCATCCATGCTGATGCGCAGGTCATGGCCAGGACCAGGGCGGTGTCGTCGCCGGAGCCGCCGAGCCGGGAGAGGTCGATGGAGAGCATCGGGGTGGTCGGGTCGAAGGCCACCGTCGACGGAGCGTCGAACATGCCGCTCAGATCGCCGTGCACCAGTCGGCGCAGGGCGTGCGCGAGGTCCTGTGCGGCGGGTCCCATACGTCCGGCCTGGTCGCCGAGGGCCCGGTCGAGGCGCTCGGGCGAGCCGAGGGCATGCGCGATCTCGCCGAGCAGCGGCACCGTGCCCCTGGCGTCGGCCTCGGCGACCACCAGGTCGAGCGCGAGGTCTAGAGCGGTGTGCTCCATCGGCAGGAGATCGCGCTTCAGCACGGTGCGCGCCAGGCCGGCCAGGAGCAGGAGGCGGCGCTTTCGGACCTCGGTCGACCAGTCGCCCTCGCTCACCGAAGCGGGCCGGGCCGGAGCGTCCAGGGGGTTCAGCCGACCCGGAAGCCCCGGCCCGAGCGCGATGCTGTAGCCTCCGAGCGCCTGCGCGACGGCCGTCCACTCGCCCTTGGGGTCGCAGGGCACGTAGACCCGGTAGCCGTGGGCGATCGCCCGGGTGGCTATCGACTTGGCCAGCGCGGACTTGCCCATGCCGATGATCCCGGCCAGGACGGCGTTCGGGTTCGTGAAGCCCTCGATCCGCCCGCTGCTGTACAGCGAGAACGGGTCGTAGCAGAACGCGGCCTCCGCGTGTACGTCCCGTCCGATGAAGATCCCCTCGGCGCCCAGGCCGCCCTCCGCGAGGAACGGGTAGGCGCCGCTGACGGTGGCTGTGGTCATGCGGTGGGTGGGCAGGGTGAGCTTGCCGCCCCGTGCCGAGGAGGGGCCGGGGCGTCCGGACGGTGGGTAGGTCGGGCGCAGTTCCGGGTCGGAGGTCTCCTCGGCGCGACGTCGCGGCGGGGTTCCGGCGAGGCGGGCCTGACGGCGGGCCTCGGCGAAACCGGCGCGGGTCGCTCGCTGTTCGGTGCGTGATGCCTTGCGGGGGACGAACAGAGGGGAGGCGGTGGCGCGGGTGCGGGGCATGAGGGTTTCTCCGGACGGAAGGTGAGGTCAGCGGCGTACGAGACCGGTGAACGGCGTGTGCAGCTCGGCCGGGGTGATGCGGCGGCGCACCAGGTGCGCGGTGCGCTGGTGGCGCTGGCAGACGGTCAGCTCCGGCGCCCCTTCGGGCAGGCCCGCCCGGCACGCCTCGCGGTCGGGCACCTCGCCGGAGTCCGGCCGGGGTGCGGCGTGGTACGCGGCGTGGACGTGGTCGGCGGCCTGCCAGATCCGGATGCGTACGGCGCGGAGGTGCTCGCCCTCGACCGGGACGAGCCGGCCGGTACGGGCGGCATGGGCGTCGAGCAGGCCGTACAGCGAGACGAGATGGGCGTGCAGGGCGTCCAGCTCGGCGCGGGTGGTGACGAGGGGGCCGCCCGGAATGTTGAGCGTGCGGTGGAAATCGAGTGCGGCGGTGGCGAAGGGCACGAAGTCCTGCGCGATCGGACTGGCGGTGCGGGACATGGCGCTGCTCATTCGGAGGAAGGGAAGGCCGGCGTCAGACGGTGAGGGCGAGCGGCATGGCGGCGGCGGTGAACGCTTCGGCCTGCTGCCAGGTGAGCGGCCGGAGGTCGAGCTGGGCGCCGACGGCCGCGGTCTCCACGACCGCGCAGGCGGAGCGGAGTTCCTCCTCGGAGTCGGCCGAGACGGTCAGCAGGCCGGTCAGGGCGACATCCGCGTGGCCCGCGATGAGCTGGCGCTCCCGGGACTTGATGTCCTGGTACTCGATCGAGTCCGCTTCGGAGTCGACCTGCCCCCGCCGAGCTCGCTCGGCGGCATCGGCGATCACGCTGGCCTTCCTGCGCTGGACATCCCGCAGCGCGGCCTCCAGCCCCTTGGGCTCGTACGACAGCGACAGGGTGCGCCGGACCCCGGCAGTGAAGAGGAGCTGGTGCAGGAAGCCCGCCGAGGTTTCGGTGCGGGGCCAGTTCTCCACCCAGTACGTGGTGTGGACGGCCGAGTCGGTCATGATGTGGTTCGCCTTCTCGACGACCACGACGGGGCCGGCGGCGGATGGCTCGGCCTCCGGGCGACCGGCGGTGGACCAACGGTCCAGCGGCGCGAGCGCCTTGGGGTCGTACGCCGTTCGTACGACGGGCGCGATCTCGCGGGCGGCGAGCCAGCCGGTGGGGTTGAGTCCGGCGGTGCGTGCGGCCTGATCGAAGGTCGAGGTCAGCTGTGCCAGGACGCTGAAGGCCCCGGTGAGGCCGCCGCCGGCCTGGTTGATCAGCCGCCGTGCCGCCTTGGCGTCGAGGGACACCGCGACGTACGCCTCGTGCGGTGCCGCGGCCGGGCCCGCGCTCTGGATCAGCTCGCTGTAGATCGCGCCGGCCACGGGTGCGTCGGGCCGGCCGTGCTCCTCCCAGTACCGGCGCAGGGTGTCGCCGGAGTCCGGGACGGTGCGCTCGATCACCTGGATACGGGCGACCTGGCCGGTGCGGGCGAGCGCGGCCAGTGCCCGCCCCCAGCCGTTGACGTTGGCGTTCTGGGTGCCGGGGTCGAGCAGAGCGTAGGCGCGGGAGGAGACCTTGACGACGGCGGTCAGGGTGCCGGTGTGGGGGTCGTGGACCGCACCGTACCGGCGGTCGGGGGCGGTGACCACACGCAGGCTCGCCGCGGTGCCGGGCAGGTGGAGCAGCCCTTCGCGGTTCGGGCGGCGAGAGGGCCGGGCGAGCCAGATCAACTGGCCTCGCATCCGGCGCAGTACGTACCGGGTGACGATCGGAGCCCAGTCGGCCAGGGCCCGGCCTCGGTGGCGGACGAAGACGAGGAGGGCGATGGCGGCCCAGAGGGGAACGAGTTCGAGGGCACCGACCACGCCACGGGCGAGGATCACGCCGAGGAGAAGGAGGCCGGTGAGGCTGACGGCGATCAGTTGCGGGGCGGTCAGGCCGAGCAGGATGCCGCGCCGTGAGCGGTGCGGGAATTTCACGGCGGCCGTGGTGGCTTCGGCCTCGGACTTGTCGGACATGGTGGTTCCAGACGGTGGGAGCGGGCGGAGGGCGGGGTGTGCGGCGCTCTTCTGGAGGTCATGGCGGGGCTCCGTTCGGGCGATCGGTGATCGGAGATGGTGGGGGTACGGGGGCGGGCCGCGTGCGCGGCCCGCCCCTGATTACGGCTGGTCAGGGCCGGGAAGGCGGCTGTTCGGGGCACAGCCAGCTCGTCGGCGTCGGGGAGCCCGTCGCCGAGGGACCCGTGGCGGACGGCGGTGGCGCTCCGGGGCTGCTCGTTCCTCCGGGTACGGGGCCGGCGGACGGCGCGGAGCCGACGCGGGTCATGGTGCCGCCCGGAGTCGACGTGGCGGTGAACTGCCCTGCTGGGACGGCTTCTTCGGAACCTTTCGACGCACCCTCGCCGGGCCGGGTGATGAGCGGAGGGATGCCGGGGCGCTGGATCAGGGCGCGCCCCTTGTCGCCGGAGGCGTTGGGGTCTTCGCCGTAACGGAAGCTGGTCCGTGGCTTGGACGGCCCGGCGGCGATGCCCTCCTTGCTGAGGTTGCCGCCGGTGGGGTTGATGCCGGAGACGACGCCGTCGCTGCCCGTGCCGGGGACCTGGCGTGGACCTTGCGGTGCGGGAGTGCCGGTGCCGACCTGCATCGCCAGGCTGCCCGCGGTCTTCGCGGCCCCTGCGGCGACGGCCATGCCGGCGACGCCGGTGCGGTGCAGGTCGTCGTGGCCGCCTCCGTCGCTGGCCCAGTGGACGAACTTGTAGGTCGCGTACGGGCACAACAGGACCAGTACCATCACGACGATGCCCGCCATGGCGTCGGACAGTGCGGCCAGGCCGTCGTGGGCATCCGATTTGCCCATCGCCGAGACGCCGATGAGGAAGACGACGGTCATCAGGAGTTTCGAGACGATCAGTGTGGCGGTGGCCTCGATCCAGCCGCGCCGCCATCGTTTGGCGACTTCCCAGCCGCCGCCGGATCCGGCGAAGACGGCGAGGGCGACCAGGATCAGGACGCCGGCCTTACGGGCGACCATCACTCCCCAGTACAGGAACGCGCCGATGGCGCATCCGAGGGCGACCAGGGCCGGGACTCCCCACCCGAGGCCGTACATGGCCCCCAGTTGGTTGACCTTCACCACCCGGCGGATCGCGTCGTCAACGGAGCTGTTGGCCGCCTTGAACAGGCCGTCGGACAGCGCGTCGACGACGGTGATGGCGACGGTCGTGAAGGCGATGGCGCTGAAGCTGAAAAGGACGCCGGTCATCGTGCCGATGGCGGCCTGGGCCAGGGCGCGTTCGTCCCGTCGCCAGGCCGCGAACATCAACTGGATGCAGAAGGTGCCGACGGTCAGGGCGAGCCCGATGGGGAGCAGGAGTTCGTAGTTGTCTCGGAACCATCCGGCGTTGAGATCGATGGCGGTGGTCGCGTTGACCGTCTTCGCGGCGAGATCCGCGGCGCTGGCGGCCAGTTCACCCGCCGACTTCGCGATCCATGCCCCGATGCCGTCGGTGACGGACCCGGCGGGGTTGGAGACGAAGTCGACAGCACCGCACACCTGGTCCATCAGGGGGAGGTCACAGACTTCCATGGCGATACCTCCTTTCTCGGGGTGGGTGTCAGGGCGCGACGGACGGCATGACGCCGGCCAGGGCGCAGGAGCGGGAGGGACGGCACTGGACCGCGAGGGTGGTGACGCGGCTCTCCGCACCACCGGCGGGTGAGCCCTTCCAGGCGATCGACTGTTTGCCGGAGACGGTCACCGCGTAGACGTACGCCTGCGTGATCGTTCCGGGATTCGCCTGGAGGGCCCGGGTGAACGAGTCCGGAAAGTGGCCCTCGTACACCGTGGCCGTGGCGAGCTGGTCGTTCGCGGCCATTTCCTTCCACAGCACGGGCGAGGGGACGACCGCGTCGACCGAGGCGGGGTCGGCGTACTCGCTCTCGGCTGTCAGCCATCCGTGCAGGGCGGTCAGCAGCTCTGCACGGGAGTACGCGCGGGTGTCGTAGGACCACAGTGCGGCGGCGGCTGCCTTCCCGAAGGCGATCGGATCGTGGGTGTCCGGTGGGACCGGGAGACCGTGAGGGCGCGCGCTCGACGAGGCCGAGCCGGACGGGGAAGCGGCCGAGGAAGGCGCGGAGCCCGAACCCGTACGCGCCACGGGAGGCTTGGAGACTTCCCGGTTGTCGCGGGTCAGGTAGGCGGCCAGACCGGCGAGGGCGACGAGCACCAGCAGGACGCCGGTGCCGAGCAGCGCCCGGCGGCGCATACGAGATGCGCCGCCGGGGTTCGAGGCGGGGGAGGGCATCAGTGGACCCGCGTCCCCAGCGTGCTGAAGAACGCGACCACGCCGTTCGCGGCACCCAGCAGAAGGGCTGCGCCGGCGCTCACCACCACGCCCTTCTTGCCGTTGGCCTCGGCCTGGTGGCCGCCGGAGTGGTGGCCCCAGGCCCATACGCCAGCGCTGACGGCGAGCGCGCCGACCACGGCGACGATGCCGAAGAGGTTGATGGAGCCCATCACCTGCTTGAGGACGGCGAGGCCGGGCAACCCGCCGTCGTTCGGCTTTATACCGGGGTCGTAAGCAAGCTGGACGACCTTGCCGGCGAGAAACATTACGAACTCCAGTTCGATTTATTGCGCGCTGAAGCCCACGAAGGCGGAGCGGCGGTGCGAGAAGCGAGGGAGGAGACGGGGAGGGGGAAGCGCCGGTCAGACGACTCGGCGGGCCGCGAGAATGCGCGATTTCCAGGAGGCGAGGGTCGCGACGCGGACCACGTCCCCGGTGTGCGGGGCGTGGACGATCAGGCCCTGGCCGATGAACATGCCGACGTGTTCGGGGACTTGGGCCGAACCGTCGGTGAAGACGAGGTCACCGGGCCGCAGAGCGTCGGCCGAGACCTTCTTGCCCGCCTTGACCTGCGTGTACGTAGTCCGGGGCAGGGGGACCCCGGCGGCCTTGTACGCCTGCTGCATCAGGGAGGAGCAGTCACAGCGGCCCATGGGGTCGGGTCCGTGGGAGTCGGTACAGCTTCCGCCCCACTGATACGGAGTGCCGAGCTGGCCGAGCGCCCAGCGAATCGCCGTCCGGACCTTCGGCGAAACGCCGGACGGGATCTCGTAACCGGTCGGCACCGCGCCGGCCGGGATGGTTCCGAAGTCGGTTCCATCCCCGTCGGTCGCACAACCGCTCCCACTCCCGCTCCCGGTCGCCGTCGTGGTCGTGGTCGGAGGGCTGCCGGTGTCGGCCGAGCCGGATGCGGAAGGACTGGGCGACGCGCCGCCGTTCTGTGACAGCAGGGGCCCGATGGCCTTCTGCAAGGCGGTGGCCAGCGGCTCCCACTTGGCGTACGCCTCCGGGAAACCCGATCGCTGTACGGCCTGGGCGGCCTGAGTGACGGACAACGACTGCCAGCCCGGGACCTTTTCCAGCGCCTCGTAGAACGTGGTCGAGGCGTGCACCGGGTCGAGGACCTCGTTGGCTGTGCCCCAGCCCTGCGAGGGCCGCTGCTGGAACAACCCCAGCGAGTCGCGGTCGCCGTAGGTCAGGTTCCGCAGACCGCTCTCCTGGAGGGCGGTTGCCAGAGCCACTACTTGTCCACGGGCCGGGATGTTCATGGCGACGCCGGTGGCCTGGATCGTCTTGGCGTTGGGCACCTGTTCGGACGGGTTGTCCAGGCCGGGAACGGAGACCGTCTTCTGGCCGCTACCGTCCAAGATCGCCTTGACCTGGGAGGCCACCGCCGAGGTGTCCACAGCCTGTGCGCCGTCGGCCGAGCAGGAGGCCGAAGCCGTCCCGGCACCGACGGCGAGGATCGGAACGGCCAGCAACAGCGGGCCGGAGGCGAAGAGACCGACGACGGCTCCGGCGGTCTTCTTCACCGCCGCCGCCGACGTTCACCGGGACGGCGGGGCCTGCCGGACAGCGGTGCCGGATCGACGGGCGGGGGTGTGAGGGCATGCTGCATCGCAGCGGCTCCTTGTGGTTCGTAGGAGGCGTGGTGCCGACTTCTCGTGCGAAGCCGTCGGCACCACGCCGATGTGAATCCGCCGCTCAGGGCGGGCCCGGGGCACGGGAGTTGGTAGCTCCCGGACGCCGGTGTCGGGTCAATGCGCGGCAGTCGGCCGCGCTCGTAATCTCAGTCGACGCACAGGGGTCTCCTCATGGCCTCGCGAACGAGGGGGGCAACGGGCCTTCCGCGCCGTCCCTTCGGACGAGACGACACGGATAAGCACAGGTCAACGGGGTTGGATCGGTGATCCGACCCGGTGACGTGGCGAGACAGTAGACCGCGATTCCGGCCGCACCAAACGGCTCCCGAAGCCGGCCTCCGAACCGCGCGGCGGCTCGTTAGTCGCGGCCGGAATTCGCCGTTACCCTTCAGCGCAACCCCGCTCGGACCGCACGCGGCCGAGCGACGTTCGAAGCGGGTTTCCAGCCCCGCCGCGCCCTGAAAGAGGCCCCGTACATGAGCTACACCCTGCACCGAGGCGACGCCCTCACCGTGCTGAAGACTCTCCCGGACGAGAGCGTCGACGCGGTCATCACCGACCCGCCGTACAACTCCGGCGGACGCACCAGCTCGGACCGCACCGGCCGCACCGCGCGAGCCAAGTACGTCACCAGCAACAGCGCGCACGACCTGCGGGACTTCCCCGGAGAAAACCGCGACCAGAGGAGCTACCGGAGCTGGCTCACCGCCCTGCTCACCGAGGCGTACCGGGCCTCCACCGAGCACGCGGTCGCCGTCGTCTTCTCGGACTGGCGTCAGGAGCCGACCACGTCCGACGCCCTACAGATGGCGGGCTGGACCTGGAGCGGCACGATCCCGTGGATCAAGCCCGCCAGCCGGCCCCGCAAGGGCGGGTTCAAGCAGTCCGCCGAGTTCATCACCTGGGGCGTCAAGGGCACCCTGGCCAAGGACCAGGACCTCTACCTGCCCGGCCACTTCATCGCCTCCCAGCCCCGCAAGGACCGCGTCCACATCACCCAGAAGCCCATCGAGATCATGCGGCAGCTCGTCCAGATCTGCCCCGAAGGCGGAATCGTCCTGGACCCGTTCACGGGCAGCGGCTCAACAGGGATCGCAGCCCTCCGCGAGGGCCGCCGGTTCGTGGGAGTCGAGCTGTCCTCGCACTACGCCGACGTGGCCGAGCAGCGGCTCCGCGCGGAGCTGACGCGGGACGACTTCGTCCTGGCGGGACCGGAGGAGTGATCACGAGAATCGTGCTGGAAGATGCGGGCCATGAAGGCAAAGGGGGTTGGTGCACGGGAGACCGATGTGCCAGCCGTCCTTCGCCTCCGGCTCCCACCTGTGGGTTACAGAGGCGTTACTGACTGGATGGGATGGGCTCCATGAGGTGTCGCGTGTACTTGCGGGGCCATGATTCATCCGAGAGCGCCATGAGTGTGGTTCAATAACGATGCCTGGCCTCAGTGCGCGGCCAGACCTGAGCGTTTAGACCCGACCAGACGCTGACAGGCAATCTACGTACACGTATCACCCTTGTTGGACAAGTGCATCGTCATTCTGTGGATCACGTGGCCCTGAGATCCGTTCCAAGCAGCCTGGTCGGGAGGCAGCAGAGCGGGCGAAAGGAGCATGCGACCATGAATACCTTCCTCAACGTTATTGCCACTGCCGCCACCGACCTGACCGGCGAGGCATTCAGATCGGCACGCACCCGCCTCGCCGATCGTCGAACGTGGACAGATCTTGTGGTTTCCGCGAGCCAGGACCAGGCCCTGCTCGAAGCACTAATCCTCGAAGGGTTGGCATCGTATCGTCCGTCCGGACACCCTCTCGGCGTTGTGGAGGCGTTTCGTGCGGAAGCGAATCTGCTGCATCTGCGACTGGAAAGCGCCAACGCTGTCGGAGTGCTGCTCGATTTGCTTCCGTATGCAGAGAAACGGGGAACGAGGCGGGGGGTTTCTGGCCTGCAGGCATGTGTGATCGGAAAGCAACTTGAACTGACGGCCTCCTTTGGTGACAAGACGGGCATCCGGTGGAATGGTGCAGATCCCAAGGTGCGGATCCATCTCCAGGGGGATGTGCTCATGGAGACCCTGCTTCAGGCGCGCCACGAACGTGTGATCCAGGAACGATGCACTCCACATTGGGTACCTGGCCAGAGAGTCGCACCGCTGCGGCGCCGCCCGCCGCTAGCCCGCGATGTGATTTTCCAGCATCGCACGAGTGCGCAGTTGGCGAGCGCACTGGTGCGCCGCCCGCGGATGTGGACAGCGTTTGCCGGGAACAACGGATTCGCGGTGAGCAGTGCAATCTCTGAGCATGGGTTGGACTGGGTTTTCGTACGGAGCGTGGCAGTTGGAACAGTGCTTCACGATGAACGGCTTGTCGAGTTGCTTCAGGACGGGATCGTAGGGCCCAACCTTCAACTCCTCGATCATCTCTGTGAGTCGGATTCGTGCACGCTGCGCTTCGTCGGGGCTGTTGTACGTGCCGAAGGCTGGAGCGGTGCCCTTACTGTCCGCACCGAGCACGGAAACTCGGTTACCGGAAGTCCGGGGCGTGCCCTGGCGGTTCTCGGCGAGGTGCGAGCTCCCAGCCGCCCTGCCCGTCGACTCGGCGCTGAAAGACGATCTGAGCCAGCGCGATGCTTCGTTCTGACATCCGGTCCCTTGTCTCGGGAGGCAGTGCGCGGCGAAACCGCTGTCACTGCCGTACGGCTAGTGACCGCCTGGGCTGCTCAAGGTCACGTAGCTGCCGTGCTGTCCATCAAACATGACGATCTCGACCTCAGTTGGTATGGCCGCCGAAACAAGGCATGGCCGACGGGCCAGATGCCACGGCCGACGGGCCACGCCGCACGCTGGAACCGCCTGCGTTTGACACCGGGAAGCGGAGAAGCATGGAGGGCGAGTCTGAACCTTGGTGATGGCCTTTTCGCCGTCGCGGAGGATGGAGCCATCGACGCCGCTCTCGGTACTGCGCGAGAGCGGTGCAGCCGCATCCTCGTCCTGGATGAACGACCTTCCTCCTGGTCTGGTGGCCTTGCAAATAAGGGGATTGACGGTGTGGTCTTCTCCTTTGGCGCCAGCGAATATCCAAGGAAGACGACCACTCCGGCGTGGCGCCGGGCTATTGACGGAGACCGTGCGGTTGGCCTTGCCCCGGAAGACTCTGCTGCTCTTTGGAGGGAAAATCACCTGGGGCAAAATGACCTGTCGCGGATTCCATTGGTCGGGCTCGTGCTCGTTCGTAACCATAAAAAGGAAAGGGAATCGGATGCCTTCACGGAACGAGTGGAATATAATCTCGGCCGCTACGGAACACCTGTGCTCGGCTGGCTTCCTCCTGCTCCTGCCGATATTCATCCCTTGTGCAGCAACATGACCAAAACGGCCCTCGACCACATAAGTCAAGATGATCGAGTATCCGAGATTGCGGCAGCCTCGGCTATTGGTGATAAACTGTGGTGATTCCGCTCTGATTTGCAGATTTGGTCAGGTCTCCCCATGGCCGGTCACCTTCGAGAGGTATCCGCAGGATTCCCGGAGGGGTGGCGTGACAAGGAGAATGGCGTGCTACCGCTGCGCGGGGTTCAGGCCGCCTCGAACGCCCGCCGGATCAGCGGTGCGGCCTTCTCCAGGTCGGCGGCCGAGGCGATGCGTACCTCCAGGTCGCCGGTCCCGAGGTGTCCGAGTTCGCGCATATCTCGGGTGAAGCCCTCCTCCAGCGTGACCGTCCTCGGGTCGAGTCTGAGGTAGAGCAGTATCACCTTGTGCTTCGGACGGAAGACCACGCACGCCACGTTCACCAGCCGCCGGTAGGCGATGTAGTGCAGGAGGGCGGCCACCTTGACTTCGCTCCAGGCCATGAGCGCGTCGTCCAGTTCCGCGTACAGGCTCCGCAGGCACTCCGGGACGAGACCGGCGTCGGCCGGTGTGGAGGGCGTCGGGAAAGCCGGCGCGCTGGTGCTCGCCGGGCTCCGCTCCCTGGTGCGTCGGGACGAAGCGGTGGTCGGGGAGCCCGGGGAGGAGTCCACGAGGAGCAGGCTCAGCAGGTCGCCCTCGAAGACGCGGTAGCGCACCAGATCGATCCGCTGGGGCAGCCGCTGCACGGCCACGCGGTCGTGGTGGGAGAAGCTGGCCGCGATGCAGACCATCCGCGGGCGGCGCCAGTCGATCGACTCGGCGGCCTCAGCGCCCAGCACCTTCCGGACGAGGGCCTCGAACTCGTGGTGTGCGGAGTCCAGCCAGGACAGGTAGGAGACGGCCTGTGACAGCACCCCGCTGTCGGAGCCCTTCTTGTACTCGATCACCACCGGGCTGCCGTTCTCGTCCAGCCCCAGGGTGTCGATACGTCCCCGGTGCCATGGCCCCGTCGGGTACTCCGACGCCAGGAGCCGGATGCCGAGCATCGTCTCCAGGCCGGTCTCGACCCGCCGCTGCAACTCCACCTCCAGGGCGACCGTCGAGCCGGACAGTTCGACATCCCGGCCGTCAGCATCTCGCCGGAACAACATCAGCTCGGCCACCAGCGTCCCCTCCCGCGATCTCGGCAGGACAATCAATCGACGGAAGGGAGTGATTATTCCGAGATCGTGAGATCGAGATGACTTCCGGCGTGATGTGTATCGGACTGCCGCCGCCGGTTCCCTGCTCCGGTTGAGGCTTCGGGGGAAGAGCTCGCTCATGGCATGTGGCGAAGTGCCCCGGCCAGGGGCCGGGGCACTTCGGCTCAGGTGGTGCGGCAGCCGTCTGCCGACGGTGCTTCCTCATCGGCGGTTGCGGGCAGAGGGGCGCCCGTGGCGCCGATCTGTACGAGCGCGGGTGTGGGGGTGGCGCAGCAGCCGCTGCCTGTCTGGTCGGTTTCGGGGGCGTCGAAGAGGCCGGCGCCGCCGCAGACTCCGGTTTCGGGCAGGGTGAGTTCGAGGTTGTCGGCGGATTCCAGGTCGCCGGCGATCGCGGCGACGACGGAGCGGACCTGCTCGTAGCCGGTCATGGCGAGGAAGGTCGGGGCGCGGCCGTAGGACTTCATGCCGACCAGGTAGACGCCGGGTTCGGGGTGGGACAGCTCGCGGTGGCCGTGCGGGTAGACGGTGCCGCAGGAGTGCTGGTTGGGGTCGATCAGCGGGGCCAGCGCGGTGGGCGCCTGGAGACGCTCGTCGAGGCCGAGTCGGATCTCGGAGAGGAAGGACAGGTCGGGGCGGAAGCCGGTGAGCACGATGGCCTCGTCGACCGGGTCCAGCCGGCGGCCGTCCTCGGCGGTCAGAACCAGGTGGCCTTCGCTGTCGCGCTCGATCGCCTCGATACGGAAGCCGGTGACCGCGTCCGCGTGGCCGTCCTCGACGGCGGCCTTGGCAGCGAGGCCGAGGGCGCCGCGGGCAGGCAGTTGGTCGGCGCTGCCGCCGCCGAAGGTGGACCCGGAGATGCCGCGTCGCAGGATCCACACCGCCTTCGTACCGGCGCCGTCGTCGGCCTTGGCGAGGTCGGCGAGGTGGGCGAGCGCAGTGAAGGCGGAGGCGCCGGAGCCGACCACGGCGGTCCGCTTGCCCGCGTACCGGGCGCGGACGGCCGGGTCCTTGAGGTCGGGGACGCGGTAGGTGACGTGTCCGGCTGCCGCGCGCTCGCCGAGGGCGGGCAGGCCGTTGGCCCCGGCCGGGCTGGGGGTGGTCCAGGTGCCGGAGGCGTCGATGACGGCACGGGCGAGGACGCGTTCCTCGCTGCCGTCGGCGCGGGTGACGTGGACGGCGAAGGGCTGGTTCTCACGGCCGTCGTCCACGATCCGGTCCCGTCCGACGCGGGAGACGCCGGTCACGCGGGCACCGGTGCGGACGCGGTCGCCGAGCGCGTCGGCGAGGGGCTGAAGGTAGCGGTCGGCCCAGTCGCCGCCGGTCGGGTAGGCGGTCGCGTCCGGCTTGGTCCAGCCGGTCGGGGCGAGGAGCTTCTCGGCGGCCGGGTCGACGATTTCGCCCCAGGTGGAGAAGAGCGGTACGTGCGACCACTCGCGTACCGTCGCACCGACGGCGTCTCCGGCCTCCAGCACCAGGGGTTCGATGCCGCGTCCGACCAGGTGGGCGGCGGCGGCCAGACCGACGGGGCCGGCACCGACGACAACGACCGGCAGGTCTGTAGTGGCGGTCATGAGAGTGGTGTCCTCCAGGGTGGGCGGCCGGTCCGGCCGCTGTTTCGATTGCTGTCGATATCTGGAGCTTGCCACTCGCATCGACAAGCGTCAACATAGACACATGTCGAAATCAGAGGTTGTGGAGCTGCCGGTCCTGGAGGCGGGGAGCACGGTGCCGTGCTGCCCGCCGATCACCGCCGGGGAACTGTCGCAGGGCGACGCGGAGAAGATGGCCGTGATGTTCAAGGCGCTGTCGGACCCGGTGCGGCTGCGCCTGTTCTCCAAGATCGCCTCTCATCCGGGCGGTGAGGCGTGTGTGTGCGACATCTCCGATGTCGGCGTCTCCCAGCCGACCGTCTCCCACCACCTGAAGAAGCTGCGCGAGGCCGGCCTGCTGACCTCCGAGCGGCGCGGGACCTGGGTCTACTACCAGGTCGCCCCGTCCGTGGTGGCGGCCATGGCCGCCATGCTCGACCTGCGCGGGTAAGCGCACCTCGCCCCGCATGCTGCGCGCATGGCGCCGCGTTCAGGCCAGCAACTCGGCGATCTGGCGGGCGGACTCGCGGGCAGGGCGTCCCACGCCGATGAGGGTGGCGGAGGCGGGCCCGGTCCAGTCGCCGTAGCCGAGCAGGTGCAGCCGTGGTTCGTCGAGCACACGGGTGCCGTCGGTGGCGATGTGGCCGCCGGTCCCGCGCAGACCCAGCGGGGCGAGGTGGGAGAGGGCGGGGCGGAAGCCGGTGCACCAAATCACCGTGTCCACGGGGGCGGACGTTGCGTCGCGCCATCGGATGCCGTCGGCGAGAAGCCGGTCGAACATCGGCTGGGCCTTCAGCAGCCCGGCATCCCGGGCCTCGCGTACCGGTGGGACGGCGACGATGTCGCCGAGCGAGGCGACGCCGCCGGTGTCGGTGCGGCCTTCGTCCAGGGCGTGGCGGCGGGCGGTGGCGGCGTCGAACAGGGCGCGGCCGTCGATGTCGTCGGCGAGGAAGCGGGGCGGGCGCCGGGTGACCCAGGTCAGGTCGATGCCGTCGTGAACGGCGAGGTCGGCGGCGATCTGCGCGCCGGAGTTCCCGCCGCCGACCACGACCACGCGCTGTCCGGCGAAGGCGGACGGACGCCGGTAGCCGGTGGTGTGGATCTGGTGGCCGGTGAACGCCTCGCGGCCGGGGACGGCGGGCAGCAAGGGACGCCACCAGGTGCCGGTCGCCGAGACGACCGCCCGCGCCGACCAACTGCCGGTGTCCGTCATGACCCGCAGCCGTTCGCCGTCCCGGTGCACCGCCCGGACGCGGACCGGGCGGTGGACGGGCAGGCCGTAACGCCGCTCGTGGTCGGACAGGTACTCCACCACGTGCCCGGCGTCCGGGTATTGCTCGCCCGGCTGGGCGGGCATGACGTGGCCGGGCAGTGAGGAGAACGCGGCCGGGGAGAACAGGCGCAGGGAGTCCCAGGCGTGCTGCCAGGCTCCGCCGGGCGTGTGCTGGGCATCGAGGACGACGAAGTCCAGGTTCTTGCGGCGCAGGTGGTAGCCGGCGGCGAGCCCTGCCTGCCCGCCGCCGATCACCACGACATCCGCCGTCCCGGTCACCGGGCCGAAGCCGCCCGGGCCGACGCCTCGACCGGGGCACACGCGGGGGCACACATCGGGGACGGCGCGGTACGCGACCGCGCCCGATCCCAGGAGCCGAGCGGGCTGCCCCGGCGCACACGCATCCGGGGCGCGCCGCAGGTGTGCGCGGCGCAGATCCCGGTGCCGTGCCTCGGGCAGACGCACCTCGGGCAGGCGCCGAGGGCGGCGCTCTCCGTTCCCGTGGTGTGACGGCCGAGGCGGAGCATCAGACGTCCCTTCCCGCAGTGGTGAGTGCCCCGGACGGGAACTTCTTGCGCCAGGCGAGCGCGACGTACACGAGCCCGATCAGGACCGGGACCTCGATGAGCGGACCCACCACACCGGAGAGCGCCTGTCCGGAGGTGACACCGAAGGTGGCGATGGCGACCGCGATGGCCAGCTCGAAGTTGTTGCCCGCCGCAGTGAACGCCAGGGTCGCCGTACGGTCGTAGGCGAGCCCCAGGGCCTTGCCGAGCAGGAAGGTGCCGAAGAACATGACCGCGAAGTAGACCAGCAGCGGCAGTGCGATCCGGACCACGTCCAGGGGCTGCGAGGTGATCGTCTTTCCCTGAAGGGCGAAGAGGATCACGATCGTGAACAGCAGCCCGTACAGGGCCCAGGGGCCGATCCTCGGCAGGAACTTCGCCTCGTAGTCGGCGCGGCCCAGCTTCCGCTCGCCGGTGCGGCGGGTGAGGAAGCCGGCCAGCAACGGGACCCCGAGAAAGATGATGACATTCAGCGCGATGTGCCAGACGGACACATCCAGGCCCTGGCCGTCGCCGAGGTTCATCCAGCGCGGCAGCAGGTCGAGGTAGAACCAGCCCAGCAGGCCGAACGCGAGCACCTGGAACACGCTGTTGAGCGCGACGAGGACGGCGGCGGCCTCGCGGTCGCCGCAGGCGAGGTCGTTCCAGATGATGACCATGGCGATGCAGCGGGCGAGGCCCACGACGATCAGACCGGTGCGGTACTCGGGCAGGTCGGGCAGGAAGACCCAGGCCAGGGCGAACATGACGGCCGGGCCGACGATCCAGTTGATGACCAGTGAGGACACCATCAGCTTGCGGTCGCCGGTGACGGTGTCGAGCTGGTCGTAACGGACCTTGGCGAGCACCGGGTACATCATGACGAGCAGGCCGAGCGCGATCGGCAGGGAGATCCCGCCGATCTCGATCTTCGCGAGCGCGTCGTTCATGCCCGGGACGACACGGCCCAGGCCCAGGCCGACGGCCATGGCGAGCAGGATCCACACCGCGAGGTAGCGGTCGAGGGTGGAGAGCTTCTTGACGATCGAGTCGTCCCCCGCCGGGCCGGCGCTCTGGGCGGAGGCAGTGGTGGGTTCGGTGGAGGTCACGGACAGGCCCTCTTGTTCTCGGCGGCGTTACGGGCGGAGGCGGCCAGTTCGGCGAAGTGCTCGGACAGGCCGGCCAGGACCTCGGGGCGCAGCTTGTAGTAGATGAAGCGGCCGCATGGCTCGGTCTCCACGATCCCGGCCTCGCGCAGCACCTTCATGTGGTTGGAGAGGTTGGTCTGCTTGGCTCCGGTCTCCTCGACCAGGTGCGTGGTGCAGAGCGTTTCGCGCGCCAGCAGGGACACGATTTTCAGGCGGAGCGGGTCGCCCAGCACCCGGATCACATCAGGATCGACTGAAGTCAGCATGCGCTGATACTCTCACATCATCGCTCACTGACACCAGTGGGGGCTGAAGTCATTGGCGGCTGGATTCCGCCATGCGACGAGAGAGAACAATCATCATGGCCGACAAGCCGTCCGTCCTGTTCGTCTGTGTCCACAACGCCGGCCGCTCCCAGATGGCCGCAGCGTGGCTGACTCATCTGGCCGGCGACCGTGTCGAGGTCCGCTCCGCCGGCTCCAACCCCGGCGATGCCGTGAACCCGGCCGCCGTCGAGGCGATGGCCGAGGTCGGCATCGACATCTCCGCCGAGACCCCCAAGGTCCTCACCGTCGACGCCGTCCGCGAGTCCGACGTGTGCATCACCATGGGATGCGGCGACACCTGCCCGGTCTTCCCCGGGAAGCGTTACCTCGACTGGAAGCTCGACGACCCGGCGGGACAGGGCGTGGCGGCCGTCCGGCCGATCCGGGACGAGATCAAGACGCTCGTCGAGGGCCTGATCGCCGAGATCGCGCCGGAGGTCACGGCGTGAGCGGCATACATGACGTCGTCATCATCGGCTCCGGCCCCGCCGGATACACCGCAGCCCTCTACACCGCCCGCGCCCAGCTCAAGCCGGTGCTGTTCGGCAGCAGTGTCTTCGTCGGCGGCTCCCTGACCACCACCACCGAGGTCGAGAACTTCCCCGGCTTCCCCGACGGTGTCGACGGCCCCGCCCTCATGGAGAACATGCGGGCCCAGGCCGAGAAGTTCGGCACCGAGATGATCGACGACGACATCACCGCCGTCGACCTGAGCGGCGAGATCAAGGAAGTCACCGACACTGCCGGCACCGTCCACCGCGCCAGGGCGGTGATCGTCGCCACCGGCTCCGGCTACCGCAAGCTCGGCCTGCCCAAGGAGGACGAGCTCTCCGGGCGGGGTGTTTCCTGGTGCGCCACCTGTGACGGCTTCTTCTTCCGTGACCGCGACATCGTGGTCGTCGGCGGCGGCGACACGGCGATGGAGGAGGCCACCTTCCTCACCCGGTTCGCCCGCTCCGTGACGATCGTGCACCGCCGCTCCACCCTGCGGGCCTCGCCATTCATGCGGAACCGGGCCTTCGCCGACGACAAGATCTCCTTCGCCTTCGACAGTGAGATCGCCGAACTCCATGAGGACAACGGCATGCTGTCCGGCCTGACGCTGCGCGACACCCTCACCGGCGGCACCCGCGAACTGGCCGCGACCGGTCTCTTCATCGCGATCGGCCATGACCCGCGTACGGAGCTGTTCAAGGGCCAACTGGAGCTGGACCGCGAGGGCTATCTGAAGGTCGAGTCGCCGTCGACACGGACGAGCGTCCCGGGTGTCTTCGGCGCGGGCGACGTCGTCGATCACACCTATCGCCAGGCCGTCACGGCGGCCGGTTCCGGCTGCGCGGCCGCGCTGGACGCCGAGCGGTATCTGGCGGCCCGCGCCGACACCGAGATGACCGCCGAGCCGGACAGGGCGGCGGTCTCCGCCTGACCGCCCGACGGGAACCCGGCCACCGCGGCCCGGTACGGCGATGTCCATCGCGACGATGAACGTCTACGTGGGCGGCGACATCGTGCAGAACATTGTCGGCGCCAAGCCGAAAGCCGTGCTGGAACGGGAGCCGGCCGACCGCATCGGCTGAATCGACCGCCGCTCGTCAGGGCTGTTCCCCCGCATGCATGGGGACAGCCCTGACCGCATGCGTGGCCGGGCACCGGCCGGGCGCGGGCAGAACCAGCCGGATACGGCGCCGGTCAGCGGCCCCCGGCTCCGGGCACCCGGAGCGCGTACACCGGCGGGGTCAGGCGGTCGACGGGTCCAGGATCGCCCGCACCCGGTTGAGACCGTCGTAGTTGACCGAGTACCAGGCCCAGGTCCCGCGGCGTTCGCGGTTCAGGAGGCCGGCCTCGGTCATGACCTTCAGGTGGTGGCTGATGGTCGGCTGGCGCAGACCGAGGCAGTCGGCCAGGTCGCAGACGCAGGCTTCACCGGCGGGCGCGCCCTCGATGATGCGGAAGATCTGCAAGCGGGTCGGGTCGGCGATGGACTTGAGCATGGCCGTCAGCCGTTCCGCCTCGTCACGCTCGATGAACAGGCACGACAGCCCGGGGGAGCAGGTTTCCGCCTTCGCCTCGGCTGCCACCTCCGAGGCGCTCAATTCAGTGATGGCCATCTATTCACCATAAGTGCGGGTCAAGCGCCAACAGACGTTCGAAGATCCTTTCGGGGGCTTGTTCACCAAGCGTTCACCTTCGAGTCGGCGTCGCCCCGCCTCTCCCCGATTAATAGAAGCCCATCTATTATTGCTGCTGGTCGGGTGGGGCCGACGCCAGCGAGGAGTTCCTCATGCCAGAACCGGAGTTTCGCGTTTCCAGGCGGACGACTCCTGCCTTGCGGAGTATCGATCCCGTACTCCGCCGCATCACGGCCCGGTTGGCGGCGCGGTACGGCGGGTCGTTCTCGCGGGAGACGGTCGAGCGGTACGTGGAGGAGTGCTCCTGGCTGCTGTCCGCGAAGGCCCGTGTGACCAACCACGTGCCGGTTCTGGTGGAGCGGTTCGCCGACCAGAGGCTCGGCGCGCTGGCCCGTGGCAGGGGGCTGTCGCCGAAACCGGTGCCCGAGGTGCTGTTCGTGTGCACCGAGAACGCGGGCCGTTCGCAGTTGGCCGCCGCGCTGATGCGGCATCGCGCGCAGGCCGGGGTCCGGGTGCAGACGGCAGGTTCCGAGCCGGGTCCGCACATCGACCCGGTGGCGCTGCGGCTGCTGGCCGAGCGGAATCTGAATACCGGCGGCGAGTTCCCCAAGCCGCTGACCGCCGAGGTGGTCACGGCCGCCGACATCGTGGTGACGCTGGGCTGCGGGGACGCCTGCCCGGTACTTCCGGGCCGCCGCTACCTGGTCTGGGACCTGCCGGAGCTGACCGGTCTGGACATCGAGAGCGCGCGAGCCGTACGGGACGCGCTCGCCACCCGTATCGACGCACTGGCGGGTGAGCTCCTGCCGGCAAGCGCTCCCCGGGCGTGAGCTGTTCGGGCGAGAGGCGGTCCGTACGGTCGTACGCGCGCGGATCGCGGCTCCGGGGGAGGAGGGTGGACCGGCCGACGGGGCACCGCCATGCAGCCCGTCGGCCGGGGTAGGTGGACGCGCCGCTCACGGTTGCGCGTCGGTCAGGCAGAGGGAGATCAGAGTCCGGGCATCCGCCAGGGTCTCCGCAGTGATGATCTCCAGCAGGGTCGCTGGGTCGGTGGTGAAGTGGCGCGCCGACGTGCGGTCGGCGGGTCGGAACCGTACGCGGACCTTCGCCGAGTACCACGGTTTACGGTGCGAGAGCGTGCCGACGGTGGGGATGTGGTGCCGTCCGTGGACCGCGCCCCAGCGGGGGTAGCCGGTGGCCCAGACCGGCAGGACGATATAGGAGTCCTCTTCCCGCTCGCCCGCCATGCCCGGTCTCCCCACGCCCTACGCCGTGGGGGACGGTTCGGTCCGCCGGCCGGAGCATGAGGCCGAGCACTCCAGGCGGTAGCCCATCCCGCGGATCGCGTCGATGGTGCAGCAGCTCTCCCCTTCGTCCCGGAGCCTGTTGCGTACCCGGCGGATGTGGACGGTGAGGGTGTTGCTGTCCAGGCGGTCGGAGCCCCACAGGGCCTGGGTGAGTTCCTGGCGGCTGATGACCCGGTTCGCGTGCTCCATGAAGTACCGCAGCAGCATGAACTCCCGTACGGGGAACTGGAGAGACCGGCTGCGTACGTAGACGTGAAAGCCCGCGGGGTCGAGCTGGATGTCACCGACGAGCAGGGGGCGGGGCGCACCGCCGCCCGTGCGGTGGGAGCGGAGCAGGGGGACGATCTCCTCGATGCGGTAGGGGCGCGCGACGTAGGCGAGGGCCCCGGCGGTGACCGACGCGGTCGCCTCCTCGCTTCCGTCGGGTCCGGCGGCGACGAGGACGGGTACCGGGTGGAGCCGGGCGATCAATGCGGTGACCTGGGCGGCACCGACGACGGGCAGCGGGGCCGCGAGCAGCACCGCATGGGGTTGGCAGGCGCCGACCTGGAGCAGGGCCTCGGCACCGTCGTGGCACACGACGGTCTCTATGCCGGCTCCCGCCAAGGCGGCCAGGGCCGTGGCGGCGAGTTCCTCGTCGGGCTCGACGAGAAGCAGGTCGGGGCTGTGCTCGTCGTCCGGACCGGTGGTTGTGCGTGCTGGTGGTGACACCCGTGGTGCTCCTCTTCGGGCGGTGCGCGATGGGGGATGTGCGCCGCGTGGACAAGGGCGGCCGTGGGGCGCGGGGGGATGGCGTGCTGTGACATTCCGGCCCGCGCCCGTACGGGCAGGGCGGGTCAGCCGACCTTTCCGGAGATGTAGTCCTCGGTGGCTTTTCGCTGCGGGGTGTTGAAGATCTGCTCGGTGTCGCCGACCTCGATCAGCCGGCCGGGCTCGCCCGCGGCCCGCACCGTCAGGAAGGCCGTGGTGTCCGAGACACGGGCGGCCTGCTGCATGTTGTGGGTGACGATGACGACCGTGTAGGACTCCTTGATCTCCTTGATGAGGTCCTCGATGACGAGCGTGGAGATCGGGTCGAGAGCCGAGCAGGGCTCGTCCATCAGCAGGATCTCCGGCTCGACCGCGAGCGCGCGGGCGATGCAGAGCCGCTGCTGCTGGCCGCCGGACAGACCGCCGCCGGGTGCCTTGAGCCGGTCCTTGACCTCTTTCCATAGCCCCGCCTTGGTCAGGGCCGACTCCACCAGGTCGCTGTGGTCACCGCTGCCCAGCCGGCGCCCCAGATGCAGGCCGGCCAGCACGTTGTCGCGGATCGACATGGTCGGGAAGGGGGTGGGGCGCTGGAAGACCATGCCGACGCGGGCACGGATCTCGATCGGGTTGACGCGCTCGGCGTAGATGTCGGCGCCGTCGAGCAGCACCTTGCCGGTGACGCCGGCGTGCGGGGCCATCAGGTGCATGCCGTTCATGCAGCGCAGCAGCGTCGACTTGCCGCAGCCGGAAGGCCCGATGAGCGCGGTTACCCGGCGCGGCTCGATGGACAGGTCGACCCCGGCGACTGCGGGCACGCCCCGGTAGGAGGCGGTGAGGCCGACGACATCGATACGCGCCGGTGCGAACTCGGTCCTCGGGGGCTGCTGGTCTACGGGCGCCGGGGTCGGCGGCATCTCGGGCTCCTTCGTGGCGGTGAGGTCTAGGGCGGTCGGAGGGGTGCGGCTGCCGTACGTCATCGGGCGCTCGTCCCGATGCCACGGCGTCCCGCGAGCCGTGCGAGGGCGGTGAAGAGCAGGACGAGGATGACGAGCGTGAGCGCTCCGGCCCAGGCCCGGGCCTGGGCCGCTCGGAAGCCGGTGATCGCGTTGGAGAAGATCTGGAGCGACAGCGTCGACATCCGGTGGCCCGGGTTCGCCTCCACGAACAGGTCGTTGCCCAGTGCGGTCAGCAGCAGCGGCGCGGTCTCGCCCATGGCGCGGGCCACGGCGAGCATGACGCCGGTGGTGATGCCGCCGAGGGCGGACGGCAGGACCACGGAGACGATGGTGCGGGCCCGGGTGACGCCCAGCGCGAGGCTGGCCTCGCGCAGCTCGCCCGGCACCAGGCGCAGGATCTCGGCGGTGGCCCGCACGATCAGCGGCAGCATCACCAGGGCCAGCGAGATCGCGCCCGCGTAGCCGGAGAATCCGTACCGTGTCACCCAGAGGGCGTAGACGAAGGCGCCGGTGACGATGGTCGGGATGCCGATCAGGACATCGGTGAGGAAGTTCACGGCCCGGGCGAGGCGTCCGCCGTACTCCACCACGCACAGCGCGGCCCCGATGCCCAGCGGCACCGCGACGACAGTGGCCAGCCCGACGACGATCAGCGAGCCGATGATGCCGTTGAGGAAGCCGCCGCCGGCTTCGGAGGGGTTGCCGGGCGGCGTGTTGGCCAGGAACTCCGGGCCGAGGTACCTGAAGCCCTGCTCGGCGACGTAGAACAGGACCCAGCACAGCACGCCCACGGTCGCGGCGGACGCGGCGTACAGGACGGCGGAGCCGATGGCGTTCGTGGCCTGCCGGCGCTTGAGACCGGGGCCGCCGGGCCGCGGACTTCGGGGGTGGTGGGTGAGGTGCGTGGCCATCAGGCGATGTTCTCCCCCGTGCGGCGGACGATGAGCTTGCCGAGCGTGTTCACGAGCAGGGCGAGCGCCAGCAGGCAGCCGGCCACGACGAACAGCGACGACAGATGGAAGGGCTGGTTGGCCTCGGTGAACTCGTTCGCGATCACCGAGGGCATGGTCGCGCCCTGGCCCAGGATCGACGTGCTGATCGACAGCACGTTGTTGCCGATCAGCATGGTCACGGCGATCGTCTCGCCCAGCGCCCGGCCCAGCCCCAGTACCGAGGCGCCGACGATTCCGGAGCGCGAGCGCGGCAGCACCGCCATCCGCAGCATCTCCGTCCGCGTCGCGCCCAGCGCGAACGCGGACTCTTTCTCCGCGACCGGCGCGGTCGCGAAGACCTCGCGGCAGATGGCGGTGACGATCGGCAGCACCATGATCGCCAGGACCACCCCGGCGGCGAAGTACGAGACCCCGAAGAACGGACCGGCGAAGACCGTGCCCAGCACGGGAACACCGTCGAAGGTGGTGGCCGCCCAGGTGCCGAACGGCTTGAGCGCGGGGATCAGCGCGAAGATCCCCCAGAAGCCGTAGACCACGGACGGGATCGCGGCCAGCAGATCGACCAGTGACGACAGCGGCTTGCGCAGCCACCGTGGCGCGACGTCGGTGATGGTCAGGGCCACGGCGACGGACACCGGTACGGCGATGACCATGGCGATGGCCGAGGTGACCAGCGTCCCGTAGAGGAACTGCGGGATCCCGTACGGGTTCGGGTCCGCCGCGTTCGCGGCCGCCTCCGACGGTGCCCACCGGCCGGAGGAGAGGAAACTGCCCGGCCCGTAGTGGGAGAGAGCGGGCCACGCCTTGTTCACGACGAACACGGTGGTGGCCAGCAGGACCAGGACGACGAACAGCCCGGCCGCGGTGATGCCGCCGTGGAAGATCCGGTCGCCGCTGAGCCGGCGGGCCCTGCCGCGCAGCGGCGGCGCGGCGGCCCGGTCGGCCGGTATGCCGGTCATGATGCTCCAGGTACGAGTGAGGTGGTTCGGGGAGTGGGGCGGGTGGGCCCGCTTCGGCCGCGGGCCCACCCGCGTCGGCCCGTACGGGCTCAGCTCACTTCACCAGCGGCTTTCCGTCGACGGTGATCTTCTTCAACTGCGCGTATGCCTTGGCCTGGAGATCCTTGCCGAGGGGGGCGTAGTGGATCTGCTCCGCATCGTCCTGGCCGGTGGTCAGAACCCAGGCCAGGAAGTTGACCAGCGAGGCGGCCTTCGCCTTGTCGGTCTGCTTCTCGTAGACGAGCGCGTAGGTGGTCCCGCTGATGGGGTAGGCGTTCTCGTTCGTACCGTCGGTCAGCGAGGTGCGGAGGTCCGCCGGGTAGGTCAGGCCGTCGGTGTCCGCGGAGACGGTCTCCACACACGGCTGGATGAACTTGCCGGACTTGTTCTTGACCTGGCCGTAGTTCATGTTCTGCGACAGGGCGTAGGCCAGTTCGACGTACCCGATGGCGCCCTCGGTCTGGTTGACCTGTCCGGAGACGCCCTCGTTGCCCTTGCCGCCGATGCCGGTCGGCCAGGCGACCTCCTTGCCGAAGCTCTTGTCCTCGCCGCCGAGCTTGGACACCCACTCCGGGGACTCCTTGGTCAGGTAGTCCGTCCACACGGCCGTGGTGCCCGAGCCGTCCGAGCGGTGCACGACCGCGATCGGCTCGCCGGGCAGGTCGATGCCCGGGTTGAGCGCCTTGAGAGCCGGGTCGTTCCAGGTCTTGATCTCACCGGTGAAGATCTTGCCCAGGGTGGGACCGTCGAATTTCAGGCCCGCCTTGATGCCCTTGACGTTGTACGCCGGGACGACCGCGCCGAGCGTCAGCGGGATGTGCAGCAGGTCGCCGCCCTTGGCGGCCTTGAGCTCGTCGTCCTTCATCGGGGTGTCCGAGGCGCCGAAGTCGACGGTCTTCGCGCTGATCTGCTGGACACCGCCGCCGGAGCCGATGGACTGGTACGCGACCTCGACCTCGGCCTGCCGGCTGTAGTCCTTCGTCCACACCGACAGCATCGGGGCGACGAATGTGGAGCCGGCGCCCGACAGCTTCGAGGCGCCGCCCGGAAGCGTCGCGTACGTGTTCTTGTAGCCGGGCTTGGCACCGCCGCCCTGGCCGCAGATCTGACCGGCGAAGGCCACCTGCTTGCCCGCGCCGCTGGTGGAGCTGTTGTCGCCGGACCCGGTGTCGCTGGTGCTGCCGCAGCCGGTAGCCACGAGCGCCACCACCACAGCCGAGCCGAGCGCGGCGAGCGTCTTGCGAGCCATGAGTACTTCGCCCCTCTGGAGACCGCGACGCCCAGCGCGTCGCTCCACCTCGGAAGCTAGGAACAGCCGATGTATTCATAGACGACTATGAATGAACAACGGGTGAATATAGATGCTCGCTTATGTAGATGTAGATCTATTGAAACAGGTGGGCGGTGCGAGGTCCACAGAAGGAGCGGTTCACGGCGGACCGGGGGGCTGGGGTGACTGATCGCGTTGTTCACCCTCGGTTCACCGAAGGCCGCCCAAGGCCGACATCACAGTGGCTCACCGGTGCGGCGAACTGAGGCGGCCTCACCGCCGAACGCGCAGAGAAAAGTGCGCTGCTCGACCCGGCCTCGCGAGGGCGGGCCGGACGTCGGCGCGGCGACGGGACGGACGCTGTCCCAGGGATTTTTCAGGGACTTTCAGCTCTGTCAGAGGGACTTTTCAGGGACGATCCGCCAGCTCGACGGGAAAGACCGTGACAGCGCTGAAAGAGGAGAACTACCTGTTCAGAGCGGGTTTCCTCAGCACTCGATGATGTTCACCGCGAGCCCGCCCCGCGCCGTCTCCTTGTACTTGACCGACATGTCCGCGCCGGTCTCCTTCATCGTCTTGATGACCTTGTCCAGGGAGACCTTGTGGCTGCCGTCCCCGCGCAGGGCCATCTTCGCCGCCGTGACGGCCTTCACCGCGGCCATGCCGTTCCGTTCGATGCAGGGGATCTGGACCAGGCCGCCCACCGGGTCGCAGGTGAGGCCCAGGTTGTGTTCCATGCCGATCTCGGCGGCGTTCTCGACCTGTTCCGCTGTGCCGCCCAGGACCTCGGCGAGGGCGCCCGCCGCCATGGAGCAGGCGGAGCCGACCTCGCCCTGGCAGCCGACCTCGGCGCCGGAGATGGAGGCGTTCTCCTTGAAGAGCATGCCGATGGCGCCGGCCGCCAGGAGGAAGCGGACCACGTTGTCGTCCTTCTCGGCCGGGGTCGCGCCGCCCGCGGCGAAGTTCATGTAGTAGTGCAGGACGGCCGGGATGATGCCGGCCGCGCCGTTGGTCGGGGCGGTGACGACGCGGCCGCCCGCCGCGTTCTCCTCGTTCACGGCCATCGCGTAGAGGGTGATCCACTCCATCGCGTGCGCCTGCTGGTCGCCCTCGGCGCGGAGCTGGCGGGCCGAGTGGGCGGCGCGGCGGCGGACCTTGAGGCCGCCCGGGAGGTGGCCCTCGCGGGACATGCCGCGCGAGACGCACGCCTGCATCACCCGCCAGATCTCCAGCAGGCCGGCCCGGATCTCGTCCTCCGTGCGCCACGCCTTCTCGTTCTCCATCATCAGCGCGGAGATCGACAGGCCCGTGTCGGTGGCGAGGCGGAGCAGTTCGTCGCCGGTGCGGAAGGGGTGTTTGAGCACGGTGTCGTCGGGTTTGATGCGGGTCTCGCCCGGTGTGCCCTCGTCGAGGACGGACTCGTCGACGACGAAGCCGCCGCCCACCGAGTAGTACGTCTTCTCCAGGAGTGCTCTGCCCTCGGTGTCGTATGCGGCCACCGTCATGCCGTTGGCGTGGTACGGGAGGGACGTGCGGCGGTGCAGGACCAGGTCCTCGTCGGCGTCGAAGGCGATCTCGTGCGCCCCGAGCAGGTTCAGCCGCCCGGAGGCGCGGATCTCCGCCACCCGGTCGTCCGCGCTCTCCACGTCGACGGTGCGCGGGGAGTCGCCGGTCAGGCCGAGCAGCACCGCCTTCGGGGTGCCGTGGCCGTGGCCGGTCGCGCCGAGGGAGCCGTACAGCTCGCACCGGAGGGAGGCCGTGTGTGCCAGCAGGCCCTCGTTCTTGAGGCGGCGTACGAAGAGGCCGGCCGCCCGCATCGGGCCGACCGTGTGGGAACTGGACGGGCCGATGCCGACCGAGAACAGGTCGAAGACCGAGATGGCCACGGGGACTCCTTAGGGCGGGGGCGAGCTGTGAGCGTCGCGGGCGTGCGGGTCGTCCGGGAGAAGGGAGAAGAGGGGCTTCGCAAGGGGAGGGGCACCGGGCCGTGCCGGCCTGGCCCGGGGTGGTTCCCGGGTGGTGGTCGGTGCGGCGCGGTGCCCCGGCGGTGCTTCAGCCCGTACGGACGGGGGTGCGGCCCGGTCGGTTACGGGTTACAGGGCCGGGTACAGCGGGTGCTTCGCGGCGAGGGCGGTGACCCGGGCCGCCAGCGCCTCCCGGTCGAACGCGGGCTTCAGCGCCTGGGCGATGACATCCGCGACCTCGGTGAAGTCCTCCGCCGTGAAGCCGCGGGTGGCCAGCGCCGGGGTGCCGATCCGGAGGCCCGAGGTGACCATCGGGGGGCGCGGGTCGTTCGGGACGGCGTTGCGGTTGACGGTGATGCCGACCTCGTGGAGCCGGTCCTCGGCCTGCTGGCCGTCGAGCTCGGAGTCGCGCAGGTCGACCAGGACCAGGTGGACATCGGTCCCGCCGGAGAGGACGGAGACGCCCGCCTCGGTGACGTCCGCCTGGCCGAGGCGCTCGGCGAGGATGCGGGCGCCCTCCAGAGTGCGGCGCTGGCGCTCCTTGAACTCCTCCGTGGCCGCCACCTTGAAGGAGACCGCCTTGCCCGCGATGACATGCTCCAGCGGACCGCCCTGCTGGCCCGGGAAGACCGCGGAGTTGATCTTCTTGGCCAGCTCCTTGGTGGAGAGGATCACGCCGCCGCGCGGACCGCCGAGGGTCTTGTGCGTGGTCGTGGTGACGACATGCGCGTGCGGCACCGGGTTGGGGTGCAGCCCGGCCGCGACCAGACCGGCGAAGTGCGCCATGTCGACCATGAGATACGCGCCGACCTCGTCCGCGATCCGGCGGAACGCCGCGAAGTCGAGCTGACGGGGGTAGGCCGACCAGCCCGCCACGATCAGCTTCGGCCGGGACTCCTTGGCGAGCCGCTCGACCTCGGTCATGTCGATCTGGCCGGTCTCGCCGTCCACGTGGTAGGCGACCACGTTGTAGAGCTTGCCGGAGAAGTTGATCTTCATGCCGTGGGTGAGGTGCCCGCCGTGCGCGAGGTTCAGCCCCATGATCGTGTCGCCGGGGGAGAGCAGCGCGAACATCGCCGCCGCGTTCGCCTGCGCGCCCGAGTGCGGCTGTACGTTGGCGTGCTCGGCGCCGAAGAGCGCCTTCACCCGGTCGATGGCGATCTGCTCGACCACGTCGACGTGCTCGCACCCGCCGTAGTAGCGGCGGCCGGGGTAGCCCTCGGCGTACTTGTTGGTCAGTACGGAGCCCTGGGCCTCCATGACCGCGACCGGCGCGAAGTTCTCCGAGGCGATCATTTCGAGGGTGGACTGCTGGCGGTGGAGTTCGGCGTCGACGGCGGCGGCGACATCGGGGTCCAGCTCGTGGAGCGAGGCGTTCAGAAGCGACTTCGAAGACATCACGGTCCCTGGGGTCTCTTGGTGCGGGGTCGGCGTGGTGAGCGGCGTCACATCACTGGCCGGAGAACTCTGCGTACTCGGCCGCGCTGAGCAGGTCCTCCGGCTCCTCGGTGACGCGTACCTTGAACAGCCAGCCGCCCTCGAAGGGCGCGGAGTTCACCAGCGAGGGGTCGTCGATCACGTCCTGGTTCCGCTCGGTGACCTCGCCGGTCACCGGGGCGTACAGATCGCTGACGGACTTGGTGGACTCCAGCTCGCCGCAGGTCTCGCCCGCGGTCACGGAGTCACCGACCTCGGGGAGCTGGGCGTACACGACATCGCCGAGGGCGTTGGCCGCGTACTCCGTGATGCCGACCGTCGACACGCCGTCCTCGGCGGCCGTCAGCCACTCGTGCTCCTTGCTGTAGCGAAGCTGCTGGGGGTTGCTCATGACCTGAATTCTCCTGTACGCGGGGGAGTGGTGCGGAACTGGTGTCTTACGGAGCGAGACGGCCCCGGGCGGATCCGGCCCCCGGGGGAGAGGGCGAGCGGGCCCGGGGCTGCTTCGGGCGGCGGTGGCCCGGGGCTACTTCGGGCGGCGGTAGAAGGGGAGCGCCACGACCTCGTACGGCTCGCTCGTGCCCCGGATGTCGACGCCGACCCCCGCCGTCCCGGGCGCGGCGTACGCGGCGTCCACGTATGCCATCGCGATCGGCCGGCCCAGGGTCGGCGACGGGGCGCCCGAGGTGACCTCGCCCACGACGGCGCCGCCGGCGACCACCGGGTAGCCGGCGCGCGGCACCCGGCGGCCCTCGGCGATCAGGCCGACCAGCTTGCGGGGCGGCGCGGACGCGGCCCGCGCGGCCGCCTCCTCCAGCGCCGTACGCCCTACGAAGGCGCCGTCGCCGGAGGACTTGCCGAACTTCACGACCCGGCCGAGGCCCGCGTCGAAGGGGGTGAGCGAGGCCGACAGTTCGTTCCCGTACAGCGGCATCCCCGCCTCCAGGCGGAGCGTGTCCCGGCAGGAGAGCCCGCAGGGGATCAGCCCGGCGCCCGCGCCGGCCTCGGTGAGCGCCTGCCAGAGCGCGGTCGCGTGCTCGGGGGCCACGAAGAGCTCGAAGCCGTCCTCGCCGGTGTAGCCGGTCCTGGCGATCAGGGCGGGGACCCCGGCGACGGTGCCGGGCAGCCCCGCGTAGTACTTCAGCCCGTCGAGGTCCGCGTCGGTGAGCGCCTTGAGGATGCCGGGGGACTCCGGGCCCTGGACGGCGAGCAGGGCGTAGGCGTCGCGGTCGTCGCGTACGGCGGCGTCGAAGGCGGCGGCGCGGTCGGTGAGCGCGGCGAGCACCGTCCCGGCGTTGGAGGCGTTGGCGACGACGAGGTACGTGTCCTCGGCGAGGCGGTAGACGATCAGGTCGTCCAGGATGCCGCCGTCCTCCTGGACGATCATGGTGTAGCGGGCCCGGCCCACGGCGAGGGCGCCGAGGTCGCCGACGAGCGCGTGGTCGAGGCAGCGCCCCGCTTCCGGTCCGGTGACGGTGATCTCGCCCATGTGCGAGAGATCGAAGAGCCCGGCGCGGGTGCGGACGGCGAGGTGCTCCTCGCGCTCGCTGCCGTAGCGGAGCGGCATCTCCCACCCGGCGAAGTCGGTCATGGTCGCGCCGAGCGCGCGGTGGGTGGCGTCGAGGGCGGTACGGCGCGGGGTCCCGCCGGGTGTACCGGCCGGGGTGGCATGGGTCGCATGGGGCGTATCGGTCATCGCGGGGTGGCTCCCAGGGCATAGGACGAGGACGGTCCTCCCCATCTGTCATCGGAACCTGAGAGGTTCGTCACGACCCTCCGTAAGGGAGGTCATGACTTGCACCTTGGGTGGAGCCGCGGCCACAACGCCGGTGGTACGGCCCGCTTTTCAGATCTGCCTCGTCCACGCGGTTCGGGGCCTGAGAGATTCAAGGGAGGAACTTGCTCCTTCGGCGCCCGGTGCACAGGGTGACCGGGACTCTCCCGCGCGGATTCAAACGGCCGGTATGCAGTTGGTCCAGCTGGTACATCGGGTTGGCGGCCACATCATCGCATGGGCGGTCGCGGCGCGCGCGAGGGGTCGTGGGGCGGGGCGCGCGCGAGGCGTACGGCGGGGCGTGCGAGGGGTTCACACCGCATTCTCACATCGGGGACACCGGAGAGAGCCGGGGAGAGATTGCCAATTCTTTACACTTGGCGGGCAGGGGCCACCGGCCCGGGCCAGGCTCCGGGCCCGGGCAGGGGCCGGGAGACGGTGCGACCGGGCGGATCGAGCTGACCGATGGATGTGAACGACTTAGGTGACAGGGGGGCGGCGATGATCCCGCAGGGGAGCGGCGCGTGCGCCCCGGCCGGCGCGTGCGCCACGGCCGGGGGCGTGGACCACCCGGGCCCGCCCGCCGTACGCGATCTGCGCGGCCGGGGGCCCGGCGGCGGCCCCGGCGCGCCCCCCTTCGACCTGCACTTCGACGCCGGGGACCTGGTGGTCGTCTCCGGGCTGCCCGGCAGCGGCAAGTCCACCCTGATGCGGCGCGCCGTCCCCGCCGGCGCCATCGACTCGCAGGACACCCGGGACCGCTGGGCCCGCAGACTGCCGCCCTCGCTGCCGTACGCCGTCTACCGCCCCCTGGTGCGGGCCGCGCACTACGCCGGGCTCGGGCGCGCCCTGCGCTCCGGCGCCTCCCTGGTCGTGCACGACTGCGGGACGCAGACCTGGGTACGGCACTGGCTCGCCCGGGAGGCCAGGGCGCGCGGCCGGCGGCTCCACCTGCTGGTGCTGGACGTCCCGCCGGAGACCGCCCGCGCGGGCCAGCGCGAGCGCGGCCGGGGCGTCTCCGGATACGCCTTCGCCCGCCACCGGGGCGCCGTCGCCCGGCTGCTCGCCGGGACGGCGGCGGGCCGGCCCCCCGAGGGGTGCGCCTCCGCCGTGCTCCTCGACCGGGACGCGGCGGCCGCGCTGCGCCGGATCGCCTTCCTCCCGGCGGCCCTGCCGCTGCCGTCGCGGGGGGACACGGGCGGCCCCGTACGGCATTAAGGTCTGGCGCAGAAAGCGGAAATACGTGGGTGGAAGTACGTGGGTGGAGGGGAAACCGTGGTGAACACGGCATGGCCGGGCAACGAGCTGGAAGAGGTGCTCTCGGCCTCGCTCGGGAACGACGCGGCGGGCGCGCGGCTGGTCGAGGTGCTCGGGCGCAGCGAGATCTGGGTGCCGCTGCCGAACGGGGGCGGGCCCGAGAGCGGTTCGCTCGATCTGCCCACGATGGAGATCGACGGTGCCCCGTACGTCCCGGTCTTCAGCTCCCGCGGGCAGTTCCTGAGCTGCGTCGGCGAGCACATGCCGTGCACCGTCGCGCCCGCCCGTGAGTTCGCCCGGGGGCTGCCCCCGCAGCTCGGCATCGCGATCAACCCCGGCGGCGCGGTCGGCGCCCCGCTGCCGCCGCTCGCCGTCGCCGAGCTCTGCCGGGTGGGCCGTACGCCGCTCGACGGCCCGGCCAGCGGGGGCCGGGTCCGGCTCTTCGAACCGGACTGGCAGGAGGACCCGGTCGACTTCCTCTCCGCCGCCTCCGCCGAGTTCGCGGCGACCGGCACGGTGGCCACCGCCCGCCGCGCCCTCGCCAGCGTCGAGGGCGAGCCGCCGGTCCTCTTCATCGGCGTCCAGCTCTCCTCCTGGGAGGCCGCCGACCGCAACGCCCCGATGGACGCGCTCGGCCGTGCCCTGGGCCGGGTGCCGGTCGGCTGGCCGGTCAATCTGCTGCTGCTCGACCTGACGCAGGACCCGGTCGGGGAGTGGATGCTCGGCAAGGTCAGGCCCTTCTACGAACGGTCCTGAACCGTCCCCGCGAACGCGTCCGAACCGTTGCCGACCTGGTGGCGGAAAGCAGGGGTACGACCGGCCCGGGCGGGTATGAGCCGTACTCGCGGGCACATCACCGCCACAACCCCGGCCTCCGGGGCCGGAACCAGCCGTACCGCATGTTCCCGCCTATGCGGCACGTACACCCGCCGTCAAGTCGGTGTCAGGCCAGCCGCCTAAGCTGGTTTGATGGCCGGGCCGGCGCACCGCCCGCGCGGCGGGTCCTCCCCGGGGCCCCGGTGCGCGGGAGTCCCGTGGCGGCGGGGCGGCGCCGGGGAGCGGCACGAATGGTGGATCGAACGAGGGGCGGGACCCAGAGTGAGCGCGTCAGGCACCGCGGCGGCCGGGCAGGTCGAGCACATGCTGCGCCAGGTGACGCCGGGACGGTACGACGCGTACGAGGCGCTGCTCCAGGCGCTCGCCGACGACAGCGTCTGGATGCTGCTCTGGCACGGCCGGGCCGGTTCGCCCGACGCCCAGTACGGCAACATGGAGGTCGACGGGCTCGGCTACGCGCCCTGTGTCACCTCCGCTCACGAGCTCTCCGCCAGCGGCTGGACCCGGGCGCACGAAGTGGTCTCGGGGCGCGACATCGCCCGCGCCCTCTACCCCGACCGCTGGGGGATCTGGCTCAATCCGCACGCCCCCGGCGGCGGTCTCGGCATCCCCTGGCTCGATCTGCGCCGGATCGCCACCGGCCTCGACCGGATGCCGGCCGGGCCGCTGCGGCTCTCCGAACCGGCCATCCAGCTCCCGCAGTTCTACGCCCTGCTCACCCAGAACGCGCACCGCACCCCGGCCGTGCGGGCGCTGCGCCGCGCCTGGGTGCAGCCCGCGCTCGGCGCCCCGTATCTGGCGATCGGGCTCGACCTGTACGACACGGGGCAGGCCTCCGTGGACTCGGTCCGCACGATGATGCGGCAGTCGATCGCCGCCGTACCGGAGGGGCTGCCGGTCTCCACCGTCGCCATGTCCGACGAGTACGACCCGATCACGATGTGGCTGCGGGCCAACGCCCGTCCGTTCTACGACCGGGAGGCGCACGCGGCGCACGCGGCGCCGGTCCAGTCCTCCGGATACGGCTACCCGCCCCCCGCCTCGCGCGCATACTGAGCGCACGGCCAGGGGAGGAACGGGGGGAGTGCTCTGCCCGTTCTGACGGATTCCGACTGATTGGCCACCAAAATCGTCCGCTGAGGCGGTAAGTGGTGTCCGTATAACGGTAACCCTCTGATCGCATCACGGTTGAGCAAACATTCCCCGTTGGGGGTGGCGGGTGATCGCGATGGGGCTGAAGACTCCCTGAGGCAGGTGGCCTCGGCACATATGTGCGAAGGATGTGTGGGCGAAGCGCTGACACAAGCAGCTCCCCCCCATCGGGAGCCCACCATGCCGACATCAATGCAGTGAACAAGCCGCTACAGCGGCGGTCATGGGCCGGCCACCGTCGGCCGAGAGGGGTCTCCAGCGCAATGACGGCACCTATCGAGACCACCGGGTCGGCGGCGCAGGCGCAGCCGGAAGCGGTGCCGGCGGGCGTCGGGGGCAAGCAGATCGAGGGCCGTTCGCTCGGCCGGATCGCCTGGACGCGTTTCAAGCGGGACAAGGTCGCCGTCGCGGGCGGCATCGTCGTGATCCTGCTGATCCTCGTCGCCGTACTCTCCAAGCCGCTCCAGTCCCTCTTCGGCCTCGACCCCAACGCCTTCAACCAGGATCTCGTCGACCCCGTCCTGCTGGCGCCCAAGGGCAGCTTCGGCGGGATGAGCTGGGACCACCCGCTGGGGGTGGAACCGCAGACCGGACGCGACCTCCTGGCCCGCATCATCGAGGGCTCCTGGGTCTCGCTGGTCGTCGCCGCCGGATCCACCCTGCTCTCCGTCGTCATCGGCGTCGTGATGGGCGTCGTGGCCGGCTTCTACGGCGGCTGGGCCGACAGCGTCATCAGCCGGCTGATGGACACCTTCCTCGCCTTCCCGCTGCTCCTCTTCGCGATCTCCATCTCGGCCTCGCTCCAGGGCAATGTGTTCGGCCTCGACGGGCTCTCGCTCCGTATCGCCGTCCTGATCTTCGTCATCGGCTTCTTCAGCTGGCCGTACATCGGCCGCATCGTGCGGGCGCAGACGCTCAGCCTGCGCGAGCGGGAGTTCGTGGAGGCGGCCAAGTCGCTGGGCGCGCGCGGCCCGTTCATCCTCTTCCGCGAGCTGCTGCCCAACCTGATCGCGCCGATCCTCGTCTACTCGACGCTGCTGATCCCCACCAACATCCTCTTCGAGGCGTCGCTGAGCTTCCTCGGCGTCGGGATCGCCCCGCCGCAGTCCTCCTGGGGCGGCATGCTCTCCACCGCGGTCGACCTCTACGAGGTCGACCCGATGTACATGATCATTCCCGGCATGGCGATCTTCATCACCGTGCTGGCCTTCAACCTGCTGGGGGATGGTCTGCGTGACGCACTCGACCCCCGTGGCAAGTAAACGCGGCCCTGCCGCACCGTCGATCGAGGGGGCTTTCCTCAGGATGAACAGCAGAAAGATCGCGTCGGCCACCGCCGTCACGCTGGTGCTCGCGCTCGGCGCGACCGCCTGCGGTGGCGGCAGCACGGAGAAGAACGGCAAGGGGGGCGGCGAAGCGAAGGCCGATGCCGGTCTGACCAGCATCGTCAACGCCAGCGACAAGAAGGGGGGGACGGTCACGTACGAGCACTCCAGTGGCCCGGACTCCCTGGACCCGGGCAACACGTACTACGGCTGGGTGCAGAACTTCTCCCGCCTGTACGCCCGTTCCCTGGTCAGCTTCAAGCCCGCCGCGGGCAAGGAGGGCCTGACGGTCGTCCCCGACCTCGCGACCTCGCTGGGCAAGGCGAGCCCCGACGCCAAGACCTGGACGTACACGATCCGCAAGGGCGTGAAGTTCCAGGACGGCACGGAGGTCACCTCCGCGGACGTCAAGTACGCCATCGAGCGCTCCAACTTCGCGCCCGAGGCCATGTCCAACGGCCCGACGTACTTCAAGGCGTACCTCGAAGGCGGTGACAAGTACAAGGGCCCGTACAAGGACAAGTCGCCCGAGGGCATCAAGTCCATCGAGACGCCCGACAAGTACACGATCGTCTTCAAGCTGAGCAAGCCGTTCGCGGACATGGACTACCTGGCCACGTTCTCGCAGACCGCGCCGGTGCCGCGCAAGGCCGACAAGGGCGCCGAGTACGTCCAGAACATCGTCTCCTCGGGCCCGTACAAGTTCGACTCGTACAGCGAGAGCCGCGGCGCGACCTTCTCCCGGAACCCCGAGTGGGACCCGAAGACGGACCCGATCCGCAAGGCGCTGCCGGACAAGATCGAGCTGAAGTTCAACGTCAACGCGACCACGCTCGACGAGCACCTGCTCGACGACTCGATCACCGCGGACATCGCCGGCACCGGCCTCCAGTCGAAGACCCAGCCGAAGGTCCTCGTCAAGGCGGACGAGAAGGCGCAGACGGACAACCCGTACGCGGGCGCGCTCCAGTACCTGGCGATGAACGTCAACGTGAAGCCGTTCGACAACATCGAGTGCCGCAAGGCCGTCCAGTACGCCGTGGACAAGTCCGGTGTGGTCGACGCGGTCGGCGGCTCGGTCAAGGGCGAGCCCGCCTCCACGATGATCCCGCCGTCGGTCGCCGGGTACAAGAAGTTCGACCTGTACCCGTCGAAGGACAGCAAGGGCGACGAGGCGAAGGCCAAGGAGCACCTGGCCGCGTGCAAGCAGCCGAACGGCTTCAAGACCTCGCTGACCGCGCGCTCCGACCGTCCCGACGAGGTCCAGGCCGCCACGCAGATCCAGCAGTCCCTGAAGAAGATCGGGATCGACGCCGAGATCAAGCAGTTCCCGGCGGACAAGTACTTCACCGACTTCGCGGGCTCGCCCGAGTGGGTCCACAAGAACAAGGCCGGTCTGATGATGATGGCCTGGGGTGCCGACTGGCCCACCGGCTACGGCTTCCTGGACTCGATCGTGAACGGCTCGGCCATCAAGCCGTCCGGTGGCACGAACCTGATGGAGCTCAACGACCCGAAGATCAACAAGGCGCTGGTCGACGGCATCGGCACCCTCGACACCGCCGCCCGCGGTGAGAAGTGGGCCGAGGTCGACAAGATGGTCATGGAGAACGCGTCCGCCGTGCCGCTGTTCTACAAGAAGAACCTGCTCTACCGCCCGCTGTCGGCGACCAATGTCACCGTCGCGGAGTCGTACCTCGGCATGTACGACTACGTGCTGATGAGCTCCGCCAAGTAACACCCCGCGGGCCCGGGCACACCGCTCCGGGCCCGCACCACGCACCGAGGGTCCCGCCGGCCGCCGACCAGGCCCGGCGGGACCCGACCGGGTGTCACCCCTCCTTCCGTACCGCCAGGAGGGGCCCTCGCACCTGTTACATCAATCAGCACCCCCCGAAAGGCAGGTGAAGGTGCCGGCCAGGCCGGGCGCACCCCGCCCGGAAGAACCGGTACCGCACGGCTGTGGCTGCGTACATCATCCGACGCGTATTCGCCGCGGTGTTGCTGCTGCTGGTGGTCAGCGCAGTCACGTTCGCGATCTTCTTCCTGGTGCCCCGGCTGGGCGGCCAGACGACCGACTCGCTGGCCGCCCAGTACGTCGGCAAGGGCGCCGACCCCGACGCCATCGCCGCCATCAAGGCGAACCTGGGGCTGGACGACCCGCTCTACCTCCAGTACTGGAACTTCATCAAGGCCATCGTGGTCGGCGCCGAGTACAACTTCGGCCCCAACCCCTCGGTCTGCCACGCGCCGTGCTTCGGGTACTCCTTCAAGACCCATCTCGAGGTCTGGCCCGAGATCCTCCTGCGCGTCCCGGTCACGTTCTCGCTCGCCATCGGCGCGGCGGTCGTCTGGGTCCTCTCCGGTGTCGCGATCGGCGTCCTCTCCGCGCTCAAGCGGGGCTCGCTCTTCGACCGCCTCGCCATGGGCGTCGCCCTGGCCGGCGTCTCGCTGCCGATGTTCTTCACCGGTCTGGTCGTGCTCGCCGTGGTCGGCTCCTGGCAGGGTGACTTCGTCTCCTTCTCCGACGACCCGGTCGGATGGGCGCGGACCCTCGTCCTGCCCTGGTTCACGCTCGCCTTCCTCTACTCCGCCCTGTACGCGCGGCTCACCCGCGCCGGGATGCTGGAGACCATGGGCGAGGACTACATCAGGACCGCGCGGGCCAAGGGGCTGCGCGAGGGCAAGGTGGTCGTCAAGCACGGGCTGCGCGCCGCGCTCACCCCGCTGGTCACCATCTTCGGCATGGACTTCGCGCTGCTCCTGGGCGGCGCCGTCATCACCGAGAAGGTCTTCGGCTTCCAGGGGATGGGCGCCTACGCCATCCAGGGCGTGACCCGCAGCGACCTGCCCATCGTCATGGGTGTGACGCTGGTCGCGGCCTTCTTCATCGTTCTCTGCAATCTGCTGGTGGACCTCGTGTACGCCGCGATCGACCCCCGGGTGAGGCTCTCATGAGCGACGTGAGCAAGAAGCAGGACGCGAGCGCTCAGGACCCGGCCCCGGGCGGGACGTCGGCCCCGGACGGGACGTCGGCTCCTGGGGACGCGTTCCTCTCCGTACGGGACCTGCGCATCCACTTCGACACCGACGACGGTCTGGTGAAGTCCGTCGACGGGGTCAGCTTCGACCTCCAGGCCGGCAAGACCCTCGGCATCGTGGGCGAGTCCGGCTCCGGCAAGTCCGTGACCTCGCTCGGCATCATGGGGCTGCACAGCTCCGAGCGGGCCCGGATCTCCGGCGAGATCTGGCTCGACGGCGAGGAGCTGATCGGCGCGGGCCCCGAACGGGTGCGAGCGCTGCGCGGCCACAAGATGGCGATGATCTTCCAGGACCCGCTCTCCGCGCTCCACCCGTACTACAGCATCGGCGCGCAGATCGTGGAGGCGTACCGCGTCCACAACAAGGTCGACAAGAAGACCGCGAAGAAGCGGGCGGTCGAGATGCTGGACCGGGTCGGGATCCCCGAGCCGGCCCGCCGGTACCACGACTACCCGCACCAGTTCTCCGGCGGGATGCGCCAGCGCGCGATGATCGCGATGTCGCTGGTGAACAACCCCGAACTGCTCATCGCCGACGAGCCGACGACCGCCCTCGACGTCACCGTCCAGGCGCAGATCCTCGACCTCATCAGGGACCTCCAGAAGGAGTTCCACTCGGCGGTCGTCATCATCACCCACGACCTCGGCGTCGTCGCCGAGATCGCGGACGACCTGCTCGTGATGTACGGCGGGCGGTGCGTCGAGCGCGGCTCCTCGGAGAAGGTCTTCTACCAGCCGCAGCACCCCTACACCTGGGGCCTGCTGGGCTCGATGCCGCGCATCGACCGGGACCAGACCGACCGGCTCGTACCGGTCAAGGGGACCCCGCCCAGCCTGATCAACGTCCCCTCGGGGTGCGCCTTCCACCCGCGCTGCCCGTACGCCGACGTCCCCAAGGACAACCTCACCCGTACGGTCCGCCCTGACCTCCAGGAGATCACCGACGGGCACTTCTCCGCGTGCCACATGTCGCGCACGGAGCGGGAAAAGATCTGGACCGAAGAGATTGCGCCGAAGCTGTGACTGAGCTGACCAAGAAGATTCCGGAACAGGTCGCGGCGGGTACGGACGCGGGAGGCTCCCCGGCGGGGGATGCCGAGCCGATCCTCCGGGTCGACAACCTGGTCAAGCACTTCCCGATCACCAAGGGCGTGCTGAAACGCAAGGTCGGCGCCGTCAAGGCGGTCGACGGGATCAGCTTCGACGTACGGCCCGGGGAGACCCTGGGGGTCGTCGGCGAGTCCGGGTGCGGCAAGTCGACGATGGGCCGGCTGATCACGCGGCTGCTCGAACCGAGCGGCGGCAAGGTCGAGTTCGAGGGCCGGGACATCACGCACCTCTCCACCGGTGCGCTGCGGCCGATGCGCCGTGACATCCAGATGATCTTCCAGGACCCGTACGGGTCGCTGAACCCCCGCCACACCATCGGCGCCATCGTCTCCACCCCCTTCCGCCTCCAGGGCATCGAGCCCGAGGGCGGCGTGAAGAAGGAGGTGCAGCGGCTGCTGGAGCTGGTCGGCCTGAGCCCGGAGCACTACAACCGCTACCCGCACGAGTTCTCCGGCGGCCAGCGCCAGCGCATCGGCATCGCCCGCGCGCTCGCCCTCAACCCGAAGCTCGTCGTCGCGGACGAGCCGGTCTCCGCGCTGGACGTCTCGATCCAGGCCCAGGTGGTGAACCTGCTGGACGACCTCCAGGAGGAGCTGGGGCTGACGTACGTGATCATCGCGCACGACCTCTCCGTCATCCGCCATGTGTCGGACCGGATCGCGGTGATGTACCTGGGCAAGATCGTCGAACTGGCCGACCGCAAGTCGCTGTACGAGTCGCCGATGCACCCGTACACGAAGGCGCTGCTCTCCGCGGTACCGGTGCCCGACCCGAGCCGGCGCGGCGGCAAGAGCGACCGCATCCTGCTCCGGGGCGATGTGCCGTCCCCGATCTCGCCGCCGAGCGGCTGCCGCTTCCACACCCGGTGCTGGAAGGCGACGGAGGTCTGCAAGACCACGGAGCCCCCTCTGCTCCAACTGGCCCCCGGCCACCAGGCCGCCTGCCACCACCCGGAGAACGCCCCGGACCAGCGCCCGCAGGACACGGTGTCGGTGGCGACGCGCGAGACGATCGAGCTGGCGGATGTCTCGGGGGCGGCGGAGGCGACGGAGGCGACCGAGCCGGCGGAGGTGACGGAGGCGGCGGAGGTGACGGAGGCTTCTGCCTCTGAGTCTGCGGAGGGCTCCGGGGCCGCTGAGGCGTCCGGGTCTGCGGAGGCGTCCGGGTCTGCCGAGAGCTCCGGTTCTACGGAGGCGTCCGGGTCTACGGAGGCGTCCGGGTCTACGAAGGCGTCCGGGTCTACGGAGGCATCCGGGTCTGCCGAGACCTCCGGGGTTGCCGAGACCTCCGGGACCGCTGAGGCGTCCGGGGCGTCGGACTCCGTCACGGAGAAGTAGCCCGTACACGTACGGCGTCGGGGTACCGGAGGATCTCCGGTACCCCGACGCCGCATCCGCCGGGGCGGGGCCGGTCGGCGCCGCCGCTCATGGGGCCCGGCACAATGTGCGGGTGCTCCACGACCTGTTCACCCCCTCCGTCCAGCATTCGCTCGACCTGGTCGGCATCTTCGTCTTCGCGATCTCGGGCGCCCTGATGGCCGTCCGCAAGAACTTCGACGTCTTCGGCATGGCCGTGATGGCCGAGGTCACCGCGCAGGGCGGCGGACTCCTCCGCGACCTGATCATCGGGGCCGTCCCGCCCGCCGCCTTCAGTGATCTCGGCTACTTCTCCATGCCGCTGGTGGCGACCGTGATCGTCTTCTTCCTCCACCCTCACGTCGAGCGGATCCAGGGCGCGATCAACGTCTTCGACGCGGCCGGTCTCGGCCTCTTCTGCGTCACCGGGACGATCAAGGCGTCCGAGTACGGGCTGAGCCTGACCTCCTCTGTCGTGCTCGGCATGGCCACCGCCGCCGGTGGCGGTGTGCTCCGCGACATCCTCGCCAACGAGGTCCCCTCGCTGCTCCGCTGGGACCGCGACCTCTACGCCGTGCCCGCCCTGGTCGGCGCCACGCTGGCGGCCGTCTTCATCGCCTTCGACGTGCTCAACGGCGCCACGATCGGGGTCGCCGTGGTGACCGGGTTCGTCCTGCGGCTCCTGGCCATGCGGTACCACTGGCGCGCGCCCCGCGCCTGGAACCGCCGCTCCTCGGCGGCCGAGGAGCCCTCCTAGCCGGGGACACGGGGCCGCGTACCCCTTGCCTCCCTGTCTCCCTCTGCCTGCCTGCCCGCGCCTCCCGGCCTCCCCGCCCGGTCGCGGGTATGTCGTGGCGGTCGCATAAGCTACCGCTTAGTACGTAGCTGCTGTAGCGTGCTGCCCATGGCTCAGGCAACCATCGGTGACAGCGAGTTCGACCGCGAGACCGCCGTCACCCTCCGCGCCCCCGGCGTCTACGACACACGGCTCCACCCGGGGTGGACCATCCTGAACGTCGTCAACGGCGGCTATCTGCTCGCCCTCATGGGCCGCGCGCTCGGCGAGACCCTGCCGAACCCCGACCCCTTCGCCGTCTCCGCCCACTTCCTCACCCCCTCCACACCGGGCCCGGCCACCGTACGGACCGAGACCGTGCGCACCGGGCGCACCCTCTCCACCGGGCAGGCCTCCCTCTTCCAGGGCGGGGAGGACGGCCAGGAGGTGGAGCGGATCCGGCTCCTCGCCTCGTACGGTTTCCTCGACGCCCTCTCCGACGACGTGCGCACCGCCGCCAAGCCGCCCGAGATGCCGCCCCCTGAGCGCTGTGTCTCGGCTGACGAGGGGCCGGCCCTGGAGGGCGACTTCGCGATTCTCGGGCGCCTCGGCATGCGGTTCGACCCCGCCACCGTCGGGTGGGCGGTCGGCGAGCCCTCCGGGCGGGGCGAGATACGCGCCTGGTTCGAACTCGCCGACGGCCGCGCCCCCGACCCGCTCTCGCTGCTCTTCGCTCTCGACGCACTGCCCCCGGCCGCCTTCGACCTCGGGCTGAGCGGCTGGACCCCGACCGTGGAGCTCACCGCGCACATCCGCTGCCGCCCGGCCCCGGGGCCGCTCCGCGCCGCCGTCACCACCCGTAACCTGGCCGGCGGCTTCCTGGAGGAGGACGCGGAGATCTGGGACAGCGCGGACCGGCTGGTGGCCCAGTCCCGCCAACTCGCCCGCGCGCCACGCGGCTGAGGACGCTCCGGGCGGGCGAGGGGAGGCCCGGCCGCACGGGCGAGGAGCGCGGGTCGGCGATGACCCGGCCGGCGAGCGGTCGTGGATCGGCTGATGGCCGGTCGCGGCCGTTCGTCCGGGTCCGGTGAAGCAGGGTGGGCCATACGGCGGGAACCCGCGCTTCTCGGCGCAGGCCGCCAGGATCATCTGATCGGGGACGAACGCCCGGAACGTCGTCTTCGCCGGCACCGTCGGCGCGGTCGGCGGCGTCGGGCTCAACTGGCTGATGTCCGGCCGAACGGCGAGGTCCGCGGCCGGCGCCGCGTAGACGTACTCGCTGCCCCAGCGGTCCCCGTCGAGGTCGTTCTCGACCAGGTGCGCCTCCCGGCGCATCCCGAGGCGCTCACAGACCCGCACGGACCCGGTGTTCTCCACATCCAGCCGTACGTAGAGCCGGTGCACGCCCAGCCGGTCGAAGGCGAACCCGGCCGGCACCCCGGCCGCCTCGGTCGCATAGCCGTGGCCCTGGTGACGTGGGTCGAGGGTCCAGCCGATCTCGGCCTGTGCCGCGCGGGCGTCGGCCAGGGTGAGCGTCACCTCGCCGAGGACGCCGGGTTCACCGCGGCGGCACACGGCAAGCGCCAGTTTGTCCCCGTCCGCGGCACCGCCCGACACCACCGCTCCACCACGAGGCTCGGCGTTCCGAGGAGTTGTCTACTGACCCACGCTCCTGGTCCGCGGACCGGGGCCCCCGTCGAGCAGGAAGCGGGCGACCGCCGTCGTGAGTTCCTCCGGCGCGTCCTCCTGGACGAGATGGCCGGCGCCGGCCAGCAGCCGCAGTTCGGCGCCCGGGATCAGCCCGGCCAGCTCCTTCCCCTTGGCGGCGGGGATCCAGGTGTCCTCCGCTCCCCAGCAGATCAGCACGGGCAGCCCCAACTCCCCGTACCGGCCCTGGATCTCGTCCGTGTACCGCTGGTCGTTCTGCTGGATCTGCCGGTAGAAGGCGGGCTGGCCGGCCGCCCCGCACCAGGCGTCCACCAGTCGTTCCAGGACGGCGGGCGCCAGTCCCTGGTGGCTCGCCGAGGAGACGTACTCCCGCACCAGTGCCCGGTGCAGGGCGGGCGGCAGTTGCCCGAAGACCTCGCTGTGCGCCCCCAGCAGCCGGTAGGCGGGCGATCCCCAGGGCGCCAGCGCCACCGGGTCGACCAGCGCCAGCCGTTCGTACGCGGCGCCGTGCAGGAGACGGGCCCGCAGGGCCACGCATCCGCCGAAGTCATGGGCGACGACGGCAGGTGTCCGCCCGGGACCGCCGTTCAGGCCCCAGTGGTCCAGGAGTTCGGTGAAGACCCGCGCCTGGGCGTCCAGCGACACGTCCTGCCCGGCGCTCTGCTCCGAGGCGCCGTACCCCGGCATGTCCCAGACCAGGACCCGGTGGTCCCGCGCGAGGGCGCGGGCCACGGTGCGCCAGACGTAGGAGGAGAACGGGGTCCCGTGCAGCAGGACGACGGGCGGCAGGCCGGGCGGGCCGAGCTCGGTCCAGCGGATCTCGCCGGACGAACTCGGGAACGTGCGGTCGAGAATCCACTCTGTCATGACCATAACGCTAAACGCTCATGACGGGGGAGGCAATCAACCCGGTGCCGGCCGGTGCCGGCCGGTGTCTGTTCTTTGCGGGCGGGTGCCGGCCGGTGTCGGGCGGCGGGCCCGGCCCGGGTGACCACGCGTCGTACCGGCTGCGGGCGTGGGCGAGGGCGCTCGTAGAATCAGGACCACCATGGCTTACCTCGACCACGCCGCGACCACTCCGATGCTGCCGGAGGCGATCGAGGCGATGACCGCCCAGTTCGGCCTCGCCGGCAACGCCTCCTCGCTCCACGCCGCAGGGCGCCGGGCGCGCCGTACCGTCGAGGAGGCCCGCGAGGCGTTCGCCGAAGCCCTCGGCGCGCGCCCCAGCGAGGTGGTCTTCACCTCCGGCGGCACCGAGGCCGACAACCTCGCCGTGAAGGGCCTGTACTGGTCCCGCCGCGACGCCGACCCGGCCAGGACCCGCGTCCTGGCCAGCCCCGTCGAACACCACGCCGTGCTCGACGCGGTCGACTGGCTCGCCGAACACGAGGGCGCCACCGTCGAGTACCTCCCCGTCGACTCCTACGGACGGGTCCTGCCCGCCACCCTGCGCGCGGCCGTCGAGCGGAACCCCGACGATGTCGCCCTCGCCACCGTCATGTGGGCCAACAACGAGATCGGGACCATCCTCCCCGTCCCGGAACTCGCCGCCGTCACCGCGGAATTCGGCATTCCGCTGCACTCCGACGCCGTCCAGGCCTTCGGCCAGACCGAGCTGGACTTCGGCGCCTCCGGGCTCGCCGCGATGACCGTCTCCGGCCACAAGATCGGCGGCCCGTACGGCATCGGCGCCCTGCTGCTGGGCCGGGAGCACACCCCCGTGCCCGTGCTGCACGGCGGCGGCCAGGAGCGTCATGTCCGCTCCGGCACCCTCGACGTGCCCGCCATCGCCGCCTTCGCGGTGGCGGGACGGCTCGCCGCCGAACGGCGCGAGACCTTCGTCCGCGAGATCGGCGCCCTGCGGGACGAGCTGATCGCGGCCGTACGCGCCGCCGTCCCCGACGCGGTCCTCGGCGGCGACCCCGACCACCGCCTCGCCGCCAACGCGCACTTCAGCTTCCCCGGCTGCGAGGGCGACTCCCTGCTCCTGCTCCTCGACGCGCAGGGCATCGCGTGCTCGACCGGCTCCGCCTGTACGGCCGGGGTCGCCCAGCCCAGCCATGTCCTGCTCGCCACCGGCAGCGACCCGGACCTGGCCAGGGGCACCCTGCGGTTCTCCCTCGGCCACACCTCCACGGCGGAGGACGTGGCGGCCGTCGCCCGCGCCATCGGCCCGGCGGTCGAACGGGCCCGGAGCGCCGGCCTGAGCTGACGTCCGCAAGGGTTACGGAGCGGGCGAGGACGTGGGGGAGGGCGCCGGGCTCGGCACCGGCTCCGCCTCCCGCACCAGCTTCAGATAGCGGTCCCAGTCCCAGTGCGGCCCCGGATCCGTGTGGTCCGTCCCCGGGACCTCCACATGGCCGAGGATGTGCTTCCGGTCCACCGGTATCCCGTACCGCCGGCATATGTCCGCGGTCAGCCGCGCCGACGACGCGTACATCGCGTCCGTGAACGACGCGGGCTTGTCCACGTACCCCTCGTGCTCGATCCCGATCGAGCGTTCGTTGTAGCTCCTGTTCCCCGCGTGGTACGCGACGTCCAGCTCCCTGATCATCTGCGCCACATGGCCGTCCTTCCGGACCACATAGTGCGACGCCGCGCCGTGCCCCGGGTCGCGGAAGACCCGGAGCGCCACGTCGTAGCTGCCCTGCACGACATGGACGATCACCCGGTCCACCCGGAAGTCGTCCGGGCGGCTCGCCCGCCGCCAGTTCGCCGACGACGCCGCCACCCACTCCGAGAGCGCGTAGTCCAGCTCGCCCTCGACCCGGGGCTTCTCCACGCCCGGCACCCGCCACCACAGCCGGGACAACTCGTCCCGCGCCAGCACACCCCCGCCCACCACGGCCGCGGCGCCGCCGATCAGCACCGCCCGGCGGCCCATCCGCCCTCCGCCCGGACGCGCGCCCGCACGATGGCCGCCACCGCCCCCGCCACCGGTCCCGTTCCGCGTTTCTTCGCCCATATGATCGTCAACGCATACGCGCGCGACTGTGGTTCCCCCGGGCCGTACCCTGGTGGGGCTATGACTCAGAATCCCCAGCGCCCCCTGCGCGTACTCGCCGCCATGTCGGGTGGCGTGGACTCCGCCGTCGCCGCCGCCCGCGCCGCCGAGGCGGGGCATGACGTCACCGGTGTGCACCTGGCGCTCTCCGCGAACCCGCAGTCCTTCCGCACCGGCGCGCGCGGCTGCTGCACCATCGAGGACTCCCGCGACGCGCGCCGCGCCGCCGATGTGATCGGCATCCCGTTCTACGTGTGGGACCTGGCGGAACGGTTCCGCGAGGACGTCGTGGAGGACTTCGTCGCGGAGTACGAGGCGGGCCGTACCCCCAACCCCTGCCTGCGCTGCAACGAGAAGATCAAGTTCGCGGCGCTCCTCGACAAGGCCCTCGCCCTCGGCTTCGACGCCGTGTGCACGGGCCACTACGCGACGGTCGTCACCGCCCCCGACGGCAGCCGCGAACTCCACCGCGCCAGCGACCAGGCCAAGGACCAGTCGTATGTCCTCGGCGTCCTCGACGAGCGGCAGCTCGCGCACGCGATGTTCCCCCTGGGCGACACCCTCACCACCAAGGACGAGATCCGCGCCGAGGCCGAGCGCCGGGGCCTGGCCGTCGCGAAGAAGCCCGACAGCCACGACATCTGCTTCATCGCCGACGGCGACACCCAGGGCTTCCTCGCCGACCGCCTCGGCCGCGCCGAGGGCGACATCGTGGACGAGTCCGGTACGAAGATCGGCACCCACGACGGCGCCTTCGGCTTCACCATCGGCCAGCGCAAGGGGCTCCGCATCGGCCACCCCGCCGCCGACGGCAAGCCCCGGTACGTCCTGGACATCTCCCCGGTCGACAACCGCGTCACCGTCGGCCCCGCCGCCTCCCTCGACGTGACCGCCCTCACCGCCCTCCGCCCTCGCTGGTGCGGCACCGCCCCCACCGCCCCCGGCACGTACACGGCCCAGCTCCGCGCCCACGGCGGGGAGACCCCGGTGACGGCGGAGCTCGTCGACTCCACCCTCCACGTCCGCTTCACGGAGCCGGTCCGCGGCGTCGCCCCCGGCCAGGCGATCGTCCTGTACGACGGCCCCCGCGTCGTCGGCTCCGCCACCATCGCCACGACGGAACGCCGCACGGGGGCGCTGACGGGGTGAGGGGCTGCTGAGGGGCTTTTGACGGGCTGAGGGGGCGGCGTACGGGCCGTACGGCCGGCACCACTGCCCCGCCCGCTCCCACGCGCCGCCCCGCCCCGTACCCCTCACGCCGCGAAGAACTCCTCCAGCACCGGCGCCAGCACATGCGGGGCCACCTCGTTGGTCTGGCCCGTCAGGGTGCGGTGGCGGCCCCGGGGGAGCGCCTGGGCGGCGGCCCGGGCTGCGGCGCGGACCGGGGAGGGGCTGGCCCCGCCGTCCACGACCATCGCGCGGGTACGGACCGCGGCGAGCCGGCGCGCCGGGACCCGGCCCTCGCCCACGAGTTGCAGGTCGTACGCGAGGGTGTGGGCCAGCCCGGTCAGCTCGGCCCAGAGCGGCGCCCGCCGCATCGCGGCGACCGTCTCCGGGTGCACCTCCAGGGCGCTCAGGAAGAGCTCCACCGCCGCGTCCCGCGCCCCGCGCGCCAGCAGCTCCGTCAGCCGGGGCCGTAACTCCGCGCGCGCCGCCAGGGCGGCCGCATCGGCGGCGTACGGCGGCTCGTACACCGCGAACTGGCTGACCGGAAGGCCCGCCGCCACCGCCTCCACGACCAGCGCGCCGCCCGAGGCCACCCCGTACAGCGCCGCGTCACCGCCCGCCACCGCGAGCAGCGCGGCGAGGTCCTCCACCTCCCGCTCCACGGCGTACGGGGCGCGGTCCCCGCTGGCGCCCCGGCCGCGCCGGTCGTACGTGATCGTCGCGAAGCGCGGCGCGAGCAGCCGGGCCAGCGGGGCCTCCGACTCCGCCGTGCTGAACGCGCCGCCCACCAGAATCACCGGCGGCCCCTCGCCCGACCGCCGGTAAGCGATCGGGGTGCCGTCCCCCGACTTCACCCTGTACACGTTGTCCATGGAGAGTCAGACCGGCGGTGTGCGGCCAACTCATCGCCGGCGGCGGGAAGTTTCCGGAAGTTTTTTACGGCGGCTCCGTACGGGGCCGCTCAGGCCGTCACCACCTCCGTGTCGTAGAAGCAGAAGTGGTCCTTGACCTGGGCCACTTCGGCCTTCGGGGTCGGGTACGCCCAGACCAGGTCCGGGGCGTCCGGCAGCGACCAGTAGGAGGCGTCGCCCTTGAACGGGCAGTGCGTCGTGGTCTCCGACGGGGTCAGCAGATCCGTCCGTACGTCCTGCGGCGGAAGGTAGTAGCGGACCGGGCAGCCGGTCTCGCGCAGCACCAGCGGGGCGCGGCTCTCCGCGAGGACCTGGCCGTCCCGTACGACGCGTACGTGCTCCGTCGACGGCTCGACCGTGATGCGGTGTCCCTGGGTCATGGTGATCGTCCCTTCGGGGTTGACGTCTGCCGGGCACAATGTTCCCGGGAGTTTAAGTTTCCCTGATACGGCGCGGCCGGGGTCGCGCGCCGTCCTCCGTACTCTTCAGCGGTTCTCCGTACTCTTCAGCAATGGCGCGGGGCGCGCTCTTCCCGGCCGTACCGTTGACGCCATGAACATCTGTGTCTTCCTCTCCTCCGCCGACCTCGACGAGCGCTACACCCGCCCCGCCCGCGACTTCGCCGAACTGCTCGGCAAGGCCGGGCACACCCTCGTCTGGGGCGGCTCCGACAGCGGGCTGATGAAGGTCGTCGCCGACGGGGTGCAGGGGGCCGGCGGGCGGCTCGTCGGGGTCTCCGTCGACTTCCTGCGCCACACGGCGCGGCCCGCCGCCGACGAGATGGTCTTCGCCGGGGACCTCGCCGAACGGAAGTCCCTGCTGCTCGCCAAGGCCGACGCCGTGGTGGTCATGGTCGGCGGCATGGGCACCCTGGACGAGGCCACCGAGATCCTGGAGCTGAAGAAGCACGGCAAGCACACCCACCCCGTGGTGGTGCTCAACACGGCCGGTTTCTACGACGGGCTGAAGCGGCAGTTCCAGCGGATGGACGAGGAGGGCTTCCTGCCGCTGCCCCTCACCGACCTGGTCTTCTTCGCCGAGGACGGGGTCTCGGCGCTGGCCTGGCTGGAGGAGTCGGCCGGCATGCGGTGATCGGCACCGGGTGATGCGACGATGACCGCATGGCTACCCATCTGATCACCGGTGCGGGCTCCGGCATCGGCGCCGCCGTCGCGCGCCGGCTCCAGGAACGCGGCGACGACCTGATCCTGCTCGCGCGCGACGCCGGCCGCGCCAGGGAGCTGGCGTCGGCCCTGCCCGGCGCCCGTACCCTCGTCGGCGACCTCGCCACCCCGGAGCGGCTCTCCTGGGCACTCGCCCAGCAGGAGCTGCCCGACCGGCTCGACTCCTTGCTGCACATCGCGGGCGTGGTCGAACTGGGCGAGGTCGGGGAGCTGACGCCCAAGGCATGGCAGAGCCAGCTCACCGTCAACCTGATCTCCCCGGCGGAGCTGACCCGGCTCCTGCTGCCGCAGCTCCGGGTCGCCAAAGGGCAGCTCGTCTACGTCAACTCCGGGGCAGGGCTGCGGGCCCACCCCCAGTGGAGCGCGTACGCCGCCTCGAAGCACGGACTGAAGGCGCTCGCCGACGCGGTACGCGAGGAGGAGCGCGGGAACGGCGTCCGGGTCACCTCCGTCTACCCCGGGCGTACCGCGAGCCCCATGCAGGTCAAGGTCCACCAGCAGGAGGGCAGGGAGTACGACCCCGCCCGCTGGATCGACCCCGGGTCGGTGGCGACGGCGATCCTGGCCGCGCTCGACCTGCCGCGCGACGCGCAGATCGACGATGTGACGGTACGGCCGGGATCCCCGGTGCGGCCGGCCCCCGCTGCCGAGGGGAGCGGCCGGTGAACGGGACGCCCGGGTCCGTATCCGCTTCCGAGGCGCCCCGGAACGGCGGCGCGCGGCACGGCGGCGTCCCGGCCGACGACGGGCCCGTCCCGCTCCGCTGGGGCGCCGCCACCGGGGTCGGCTCGCTGCCCGGCGGCGACGCGCGGGAGGCCGCCCGCGCCGTCACCGGGACCTTCGAGGACTTCCCGTACCTCCCGGAACTCCCCGCCCGGGGACCCGGCGCCGACATGATCGGCCGTACCACCGGACTCCTCGCCGAGATCTACACCCGGGTGGAGCCCAGCGGCTGGCGGATCGGCGACCGCCCCGGCCGCGACACCCGGCGGGCCCGGTCCTGGCTGGGCGAGGACCTCGACGCGCTGGAGGAGTTCGCCCAGGGGTACGAGGGGCCGCTCAAGGTGCAGGCCGTGGGCCCCTGGACGCTCGCCGCCGCCCTGGAGCTGCGGAGCGGCGAGTCCGCCCTCGCCGACCCCGGCGCCTGCCGGGACCTCACCGCCTCGCTGGTGGAGGGGGTGGCCGCGCACCTCGCCGACGTACGGCGCCGGGTGCCGGGCGCCGTCCCAGTCCTCCAGTTCGACGAGCCCTCCCTCACCGCCGTACTGCGCGGGCAGGTCAGGACCGCCAGCGGCTACCGCACCCACCGGGCCGTGGACCGCCAGGTCGTGGAGGGCGCGCTGCGCGAGCTGACGGCGCTCGCGCCGGGCGCCACCGTCGTGCACTCCTGCGCGCCGGACGTGCCGTTCGCACTGCTGCGCCGGGCGGGCGCGGCGGCCGTCTCGTTCGATGCCGGGCTGCTCACCGAGCGTGACGAGGAGCCGATCGGGGAGGCGGTCGAGGCCGGGACGAAGCTCTTCGCGGGCGTCGTGTCGGGCACGGACAGCCCGTTGTCAGACCCGGCCGGTAGCGTCATGGGTGTCAGGACGCTGTGGCGCAGGCTGGGGCTGGATCCGGGGACTCTGACGGAGTCCGTGGTGCTCACGCCGACCTGCGGGCTCGCGGGTGCCTCACCCGCGTACGCGCACGCCGCGCAGGCGCACTGCGTCAGGGCCGCGAGATCCCTCGCGGACAACCCTGAGTGACGGTCCCGGAGGTCGGGGCATGGTGATACGGGAGGACGAGACGGTGGCTGGCGAACAGCAGAGCGCGGTGCCCGCGGAGGCGCGTGAGCGGCATGCCCTCCTCGCCGAGCAGATCGAGGAGCACCGCTTCCGGTACTACGTGAAGGATCAGCCGGTTGTCAGCGACGGCGAGTTCGACCGGCTGCTGCGCACCCTGGAGGCGCTGGAGGAGACGTACGCGGAGCTGCGCACCCCCGACTCGCCGACGCAGAAGGTCGCGGGCGCGTACGAGGCAGCTTTTGCCCACGCGGCCTTCTCGGCGGTCCAGCACCGCGAGCGGATGCTCTCCCTCGACAACGCCTTCGACGACGAGGAACTGGGAGCCTGGGCCGACCGGATCGCCCGGGACGTCGGCACCCCCGACTTCCACTACCTCTGCGAGCTGAAGGTCGACGGCCTCGCGGTCAACCTCACCTACGAGCACGGCAGGCTGACCCGGGCCGCCACCCGGGGCGACGGCCGCACCGGCGAGGACATCACGCCCAACGTCCGGACGATCGCCGAGATCCCGCACCGGCTGGCGGGGGAGCACATCCCCGACCTGGTGGAGATCCGGGGCGAGGTCTACTTCCCGATGGACGCCTTCCAGGAGCTCAACGCCCGCCTGGTGGAGGCCGGTGACAAGCCGTTCTCCAACCCGCGGAACGCGGCGGCGGGTTCGCTCCGCCAGAAGGACCCCAAGGTCACCGCCACTCGGCCGCTCCACATGGTGGTGCACGGCATCGGGGCGCGCGAGGGCTTCGACATCGACCGGCTCTCCCACGCCTACGATCTGCTGCGCGGCTGGGGGCTGCCGACCGCCCGGCACAACAAGGTGGTCGGCTCCGTCGCCGAAGTCCGGGAGTTCATCGCGCACTTCGGGGAGAACCGGCACTCGGTCGAGCACGAGATCGACGGTGTGGTCGTCAAGCTGGACGAGATCCCCCTCCAGGGCCGGCTGGGCTCCACCTCCCGCGCGCCGCGCTGGGCCATCGCCTGGAAGTACCCGCCGGAGGAGGTCAACACCAAGCTGGTCAACATCCGGGTCGGCGTGGGCCGTACCGGACGGGTCACGCCGTACGCGCAGGTCGAGCCGGTCACGGTGGCGGGCTCCGAGGTCGAGTTCGCCACCCTGCACAACCAGGACGTGGTGCGCGCCAAGGGCGTCTGGATCGGCGACACGGTGGTGCTGCGGAAGGCCGGTGACGTCATCCCGGAGATCCTCGGCCCCGTCATCGACCTGCGCCCGGACGACGCCCACGCGTTCGTGATGCCCACCGAGTGCCCCGAGTGCGGTACGCCGCTGCGCGCGATGAAGGAGGGGGACATCGACATCCGCTGCCCCAACGCGCGTACCTGCCCCGCCCAGTTGCGGGAGCGGCTCTTCTATCTCGCCGGACGGAAGTGCCTGGACATCGAGAACTTCGGATACGTCGCCGCGGCGGCCCTCACCAAACCGCTGGAACCGGCCATTCCACCGCTGATCGACGAGGGAGATCTCTTCGATCTGACCATCGATCAACTCCTGCCCATCCGCGCCTACGTCCTCGACCAGGACAGCGGTCTGCCCAAGCGCGACCCGAAGACCGGCGAGGAGAAAATCGCCACCGTCTTCGCCAACCAGGCGGGCGAGCCGCGGAAGAACGCCCTCGCGATGCTGGAGAACATCGCGGCCGCCAAGGACCGTCCGCTCGCCCGGATCATCGCCGGGCTCTCCGTCCGCCATGTGGGGCCCGTCGCCTCCGAGGCGCTGGCCAGGGAGTTCCGCTCGATCGACCGGATCGAGGCGGCGACGGAGGAGGAACTGGCGGATGTCGCGGGCGTCGGGCCGATCATCGCGGCCTCGCTGAAGGAGTGGCTCGCGGTCGACTGGCACCGCGAGATTCTCCGCAAGTGGCGCGCCGCCGGGGTCCGGATGGAGGAGGAGGGCTCGGGCGAGGACGAGGGTCCGAGGCCGCTGGAGGGGCTCACGGTCGTCGTGACGGGCACGCTGGAGCACTACACGCGAGATGGCGCGAAAGAGGCGCTCCAGAGCCGGGGAGCGAAGGTGACCGGCTCGGTTTCGAAGAAGACCGGCTTCGTGGTGGTCGGTGAGAACCCCGGGTCGAAGTACGACAAGGCGATGCAGTTGAAGGTCCCGGTGCTCGACGGCGACGGCTTCGCGGTCCTGCTCGAACAGGGCCCGGACGCCGCGCGGGAGGCGGCGCTGCCGCCCGAGGAACCGGCCGGCGCCGGGGAGGGGACCGCACAGGACGCCGCGGACGCGTCCGTTCCGCCGAAGGAGTGACCCGGCCGCGCTCGGGGACCGTCGATTTCGGGCCGTCCAACTCACCCGTACGGCGCATACCAGATGGTTAAGGATGGGCCGGTCGCATTCGGGCAACAGATGTAGAGCGCTGCCCGTCGAGGCCGTTCGCGGCCTACTGTTGAGGTGTGCGCTTGTCGAACACGGCTCAGTGGTCCGATTCCGGCCGTGTCACCCGACAGTGTGCCCACGCGTGGCATCGGCTCCGCCGGCTGTGAGAGGGACGGGAATGAAACCGACCGAGAGCGCCGCCCCGGTCTCACCCCCGCGCGGATTCGCGGGATTTGGGGGGATGGCGGCCAGAACGCCCGTTCTAGTGGTCGGACTCGCCGGCGCCGCCCTGGTGACCGGCGCGGTGTGGACCGTACGCGAGGGGCGCGCCCTCTTCCCCGGCTCCGAGGCGGGCTGGGCGTTGGGCGTCCTCACCGGCGTGATCGTCGGCTACCTCATCGCGCTCGGCCGCGACCGCTGGTGGGGCGGTACGGGCTCGGGCGCCGCGCTCACCCTCGCCGTGCTGCTGCTGTACGGCTGGGTCGCGGCCGGCCTGGTCTCCCTCGCCGTGGTCGTCCTGGTCGGGGCGGCCCGCAGACACCGCTGGCGCCAGGGCGTCCTGTACGGCGCCGCCGATCTGCTGGGGACGGGGGTCGCGGCGCTCGCCCTGGCGGCGTTCGGGGTGGTCCCCACCGTCGAGGACCCCTGGCAGCCGCTCGGCTGGACCGTCGGCGACGTACCACTGGTCGTCCTCGCCGCCGCCGCACAGCTCGGCGTCGTCCGGCTGCTCTCGCGGTACGCGCTGGCGCCGCAGGGCACCAAGATGCCGGCCGCCGTCCGCACCGGCCTCTACCGGCAGGGCCTGGTCGCGGTCGCCCTGCTCGGTATCGCCCCGCTGATCTGCGTCGTCGCGATGTCGCAGCCGGTCCTCCTGCCGCTCTTCTCCGTCCCGCTGATCGCCCTCGACTCCACCCTCTGGATCGCCCGGGCACGCGCCGAGGAGCAGCTCCGCGACCCGCTCACCAAACTCCCCAACCGCCAGTGGCTGCTGGAGCGCACCTGGACGGCGCTGGAGGAGGCCGAGGGGCAGGGCGCCCGCTCGGCGCTGGTCCTGATCGACCTCGACCGTTTCCGTTCGGTCAACGACACCCTCGGCCATCTCGCGGGCGACCGGCTGCTCTTGCAGATAGCGGACCGGCTCCAGCACGCCCTGCCGCGCGGGGCGGAGGCGGCGCGGCTCGGCGGCGACGAGTTCGCCGTCCTCCTGCCGACCTGCGACTCCACCACCAGCGCCCAGCGCGTCGCCCGGCATCTCGTCGCCGACCTCTCCTCGCCGCTCGACCTCGACGGGCTCACCCTCGTCCTGGAGGCGAGCGCCGGGGTGGCCGTCTACCCCGAGCACGCGCTCGACGCGGAGGGGCTGCTCCAGCGTGCCGACGTCGCCATGTACCAGGCGAAGCGGGACCGTACCGGCGTCGAGGTCTACGAGTCCAAGCGGGACTCCAACACCCCCGACCGCCTCGGCCTGCTGGGCGATCTGCGCCGCGCGCTGGACGCGCACGAGGTGGAGCTGCACTACCAGCCCAAGGTCGGCTTCGACGGCCAGGTGGCCGGGCTGGAGGCGCTGGTCCGCTGGGTGCACCCCGAGCGCGGGCGCGTCCCACCGGACGAGTTCATCGCCATCGCCGAGTCCTCCGGTCTCATGCCTCACCTCACCGAATACGTACTGGACACCGCTCTCGCTCAAGTGGCCCGCTGGCGTTCTCAGGGACTCATGGTCCCGGTGGCCGTCAATGTCTCGCCCCGCGACGTCCACACCCCCGGCTTCGCCGGGGCGGTCGCCGCCCGGCTGGCCCGGCACGGTGTCCCGGCCGGCTCCCTCCAACTGGAGATAACCGAACACGTCCTCCTGGAGGACCCCCAGCGCGCCGCCGACACCCTGGCCGGCCTCACCGGCCACGGCGTCAAGATGTCCCTGGACGACTTCGGCACGGGGTACTCCTCCCTGGTCCACCTCCGCCGCCTCCCGGTGAGCGAACTGAAGATCGACCGCTCCTTCGTGGCCCGCCTGGCGGTCGACACGGAGGACGCCGAGATCGTCCGCTGCACGGTCGACCTGGCCCACTCCCTGGGCCTGCTGGTCGTCGCGGAGGGCGTGGAGGACGACGAAACCTGGGAACGCCTCCGCGACCTCGGCTGCGACGCGGTACAAGGCTGGCTGGTGGCCGCCGCCATGCCGCCCCACGAAGCCACCGCCTGGCTCCTGGCCCGAGGCGAACGAGGCTGGCAGCGCCCCGCGGAACTGGAGGCCGCCCGGGCCCGCGAACAGTCGGGCCAGGCGGTCACTTAGGACACCGGAGACGGGTCGCGACGTACGCCCTGAACAGGGGGGGCGACGCCGTACCCCGTCGCGCAGGACAGGACGGGGACAGCCGGATGTGTGTGATGGACCTGGTGAGCAAGGAGGCCGCGATCGAGCGCTTCCTCCAGGAGTACCCGCGAGCCGCCGAAGCGGGGCGCGGCCACCCCGCCCTCCAGGGCTGCGAGGAGATCGACTGGGCCGGGTTCCCCGCTTGCCCCGCCCGGATCCCGACGCTGCTGCGCGCCGTTCTCGAACCGGTCGCCGCGTCCGCCGCCGCGCACACGCTCACCCACTGCCTCATCGACAGCATCGCCGCGATGAACCCCGCCGCTCCGGCGGCGCTGCCGTTCCTCCTCCGCCTGGCCGGAGACCCCGGGGTCACCGAGCGGGCCGCGCTGCTGGACCTGCTGGTCCTGGTCGCCGGGTTCGCCGAGTCGGTCGACGGGGAGTGCGCCGCCATGACGTTGTGGTACGGCAGCGAAGCCGAGCACCCCGAGCGCGCGCTGTGCCGGGCCGTGTTCGCGGAGTACGCGCGGGTGGTGGAGGCGGTCGGGGAACACCTGACCCCTGTGGGCGGGCGGGACACGCTCAGGCAGGCCGCCGGACTGGGGTGAGACTCCGCGCGGCGGGTACCCGGGCGGCGCGGTGGCGGCGTACCCCTGTCGCCCCGTACCCCTGTCGTCCCGCAGTCCGCTGCCCCCCGTCCCGGCCGTTTCGTGGGCAGGGGTGTGCGCACCATAGGATTGGGGCGAAATCAACGACACACTCACCCCAGAGGATCGCCGCATGCCTGGCATCACGCGCGAGGAGGTCGCCCACCTCGCACGGCTGGCGCGTCTGGAGCTGAAGGCCGAAGAGCTGGACCACTTCGCCGGACAGCTCGACGACATCATCGGCGCGGTCGCCCGCGTATCCGAGGTAGCCGACCAAGACGTACCGCCGACCTCCCACCCGCTGCCGCTGACCAATGTCATGCGCGCGGACGAGGTCCGCCCGTCGCTCACCCCCGAGCAGGCGCTTTCCGGCGCCCCTGCCCAGGAGCAGCAGCGTTTCAAGGTGCCGCAGATCCTGGGGGAGGACTGAACAGCATGACCGACACCGCTCAGACCGAGATCATCAAGCTCACCGCCGCCGAGATCGCCGCCCGGATCGCCTCCGGTGACCTCACGGCCGTCGAGGTCACCGAGGCGCACCTCGCGCGCATCGAGGCCGTCGACGAGAAGGTCCACGCCTTCCTGCACGTCGACCGCGAGGGCGCGCTCGCGCAGGCCCGCGCCGTGGACGCCAAGCGCGCGGCGGGGGAGAAGCTCGGCCCGCTGGCCGGCGTTCCGCTCGCGCTCAAGGACATCTTCACCACCGAGGGGATCCCGACCACGGTCGGCTCCAAGATCCTCGAAGGGTGGCTGCCGCCGTACGACGCGACGCTCACCAAGAAGCTCCGGGCCGCCGATGTCGTCGTCCTCGGCAAGACCAACATGGACGAGTTCGCCATGGGGTCCTCCACCGAGAACAGCGCCTACGGCCCCACCGGCAACCCCTGGGACCTCACCAAGATCCCCGGCGGCTCCGGCGGCGGCTCCTCCGCCGCCCTCGCCGCGTACGAGGCGCCCCTCGCCATCGGCACCGACACCGGCGGCTCCATCCGCCAGCCCGCCGCCCTCACCGGCACGGTCGGCGTCAAGCCGACGTACGGCGCGGTCTCCCGCTACGGCATGGTCGCCTTCTCCTCCTCCCTCGACCAGGGCGGCCCCTGCGCCCGTACGGTCCTGGACACCGCGCTGCTCCACGAGGCCATCGCGGGCCACGACCCGCTCGACTCGACCTCCATCGACGCCCCGGTCCCGCCGGTCGTCGAGGCGGCCCGCAACGGCTCGGTCGCCGGGATGCGGGTCGGCGTCGTCCAGCAGTTCCGCGGCGACGGTTACCAGGCCGGGGTCCTCCAGCGGTTCGACGAGTCGGTGGAGCTGCTCCGCTCGCTCGGCGCCGAGATCGTCGAACTGGACTGCCCGTCCTTCGACCTCGGCCTCGCCGCGTACTACCTGATCGCGCCCTCCGAGTGCTCCTCCAACCTCGCGCGCTTCGACGCCATGCGGTACGGCCTGCGCGTCGGCGACGACGGCACCCGCTCCGCCGAGGACGTCACCGCGCTCACCCGCGAGGCCGGCTTCGGCGACGAGGTCAAGCGCCGGATCATCCTCGGTACGTACGCGCTCAGCTCCGGCTACTACGACGCGTACTACGGCTCCGCCCAGAAGGTCCGCACCCTCATCACCCGGGACTTCGAGAACGCCTTCGAGCAGGTCGACGTCATCGTCTCGCCGACCTCCCCGACCACCGCGTTCGGGATCGGGGAGCGTACGGACGACCCGATGGCGATGTACCTCGCGGACCTGTGCACCATCCCCGTCAACATGGCGGGCAACGCGGCCATGTCCCTGCCCTGCGGCCTCGCCCCGGAGGACGGTCTTCCGGTCGGCCTCCAGATCATCGCCCCCGCGATGCGGGACGACCGGCTCTACAAGGTCGGTGCCGCCGTCGAAGCGGCCTTCGTGGAAAGGTGGGGGCACCCGTTGCTGGAGGAGGCACCGTCACTGTGAGCAGTGCAATGAGCAAAGCCAAGGGCTTCAAGAAGTCCAAGGCCGGTACATATCTGTCGATCGGCGGCAGCGTGTTCGGCGCCGTCAGCGCCGTGAAGCAGATCAAGTCGGCCCGCAAGGAGCAGGACACGCTCAAACTGATCGACGCGGCGGTCTCCGCGGCGGCGGTCGTGACCACCCTGGCCCTCCTGTTCCGCGAACTGAAGCGCCTGAACGACGACGACATCCTGCTGGGCTGACCGGCACGGGAGCCGGGGCCTTCGCGGGCCCCGGCGACCGTACCCACACCATGGAAGGGGGTGACACGCGTGATCACCCGTATCGAAGTGGAAGGATTCAGGTCCTTCCGTGACTGCGCCGTCGACCTCTCCCCCTTCACGGTGCTGGTCGGCCAGAACGGCTCGGGCAAGACCAACCTGCTCGAAGCGATCGACCTCGCGGCGCGGTTGACCGGTGGCGCCGACACGAACACCTGGTGGGAGTCGGCCGACGGCGTGCACTGGACCGGCGACCTGCGCCCGGGCGCTGGCCTGCGGGGCCGGGTCGTCGACCTCTTCCACCGGTACGGCGACGGTACGGCCGCCGACCGGATCGGCATCGCGCTCTGTTTCCTCCAGTCCGACGCCTCCCACGGCATGCGCCACCTCCGGCTGGTCCTGGAGATCACCCGCGAGGGGGAGGCGGCCCGCCCCGTCGTACGTGGCACGGTCACCCTGCTGCCCGACGCCCCGGCCGCATGGGGGCTGAGCGCGGAACAGGAGACCGAGATCCGGCGGAACGCCGAGCTGGGCACCTCTTTCGAGCGCTCCAGCCCCGGCGGCCGGTGGTACGGGCTGGCACCGGATGCCGGCGAGGCCCGCCAGGAGGCGGACCTGCACGACGACGAACGCATGGCCCGTGACGCGCACAACCTCTCCGCCGTGCTGGGCCGGATGCTCGGCCCGCGGGAGGAAACCGCCCACGAGGCGCTGCTGCTGAAGGCCGACGCCGTCGCCGTACTGCCCGGACTCACCGACCTGAGTGCCGCCGCCGACCCGCACCGTGGGGCATGGGAACTGGAGCTGGGCTACCGGGACGCGGCTCCCACGCCGGCCCGGCTCGCCTCCGACGGAACCCTCCATGTCCTGGCGGTGCTCGCGGCCGCACATGACCGGGGCGGCCCCGACGAGTACGCGTTCGTCCATCACGTACGCAGGTTCAACGCGTGCACCACCCTCATGGTCGAGGACGTCGAGAACGGTCTCCACCCCGGCCAGGTCAAGGAGCTGGTACGGCGGCTCCGCCGGCGCACCGGCCCCGGGACGCTCCAGCAGATCATCGTCACCACCCACTCCCCGGTCGTGCTCGCCGCCGTGTACCCCGACCACCCCGGCGATGTGCTCTTCGTCGACACCGTGACCCGGGTCGGCGGTGGAGCGACCCCGTCCCGGCACAGCCGGATCCGCCCGCTGGCCGAATCCGGGGAGCGGGGCACCTACGTCCCCGCCCGCGAGGCACGCCAGTACCTGGAGACCGCCCGGGCAGGCGACGGGTGACCCGATATCTGACGGTCGGGCTGCTCGCGGAGGGCCCGGAGGACGAGATCTTCCTGGGCACCGTCGCCGTACGCCAGCTCAAGGAACTGGCGGCGCACCACAGCGGGCACTTCGATGTGGGCGACACCCCTCTGCGGGGCCGGTACAGCACCGCCCGTACCGCACATGAACAGATCTGCGCGGAAGTGGCAGACCTCGCCGAGGACTGTGACCTGCTGCTGATCCACAACGACCACCGCGAGCGGAACAAGATCGACAAGATCCGCCGGGACGTCGCGCCGCCCTCCCACTGCCGTATTGTCGGAGTGGTCCCCGTACGTGAGACGGAGGCATGGCTGCTCGCCGACGGTCCGCTCCTCGGCTCGCTGCCGGGAGCGGTGCCCGAGCACATCCCCGCCGGTGCGCGGGGCGTGGAACGGGCCGCGGACCCCAAAGCCCTGCTCTCCCGGGTCCTGCCCGGGGGCGACAGCCGGGAACTCGCCGGGTTCCTCGGCGAACGCGTTGATCTGGACCGTCTGCGAACCCTCCCCGCGTACCAGATGTGGTGCGCCGAACTGACGGCTGCCTTGAAGGAGTTGCGTTTTCTGTGACCGCCACGACGAGCCTGGTGCCTTACGAGGACGCCCTCGCGGCGTACGACCCCGTCATGGGCCTCGAAGTCCATGTCGAGCTGGGCACCAGGACCAAGATGTTCTGCGGCTGCTCGACCGAGCTGGGCGCCGAGCCCAACGCGCAGACCTGCCCGACCTGTCTGGGCATGCCGGGCTCGCTCCCGGTCGTCAACGCGGTCGGCGTCGAGTCCGCCATCAAGATCGGGCTCGCGCTCAACTGCGAGATCGCCGAGTGGTGCCGCTTCGCCCGGAAGAACTACTTCTACCCGGACATGCCGAAGAACTTCCAGACCTCCCAGTACGACGAGCCGATCGCCTTCAACGGCTATCTGGACGTCCAGCTCGAGGACGGCGAGATCTTCCGCGTGGAGATCGAGCGCGCCCACATGGAGGAGGACACCGGCAAGTCGACCCACGTCGGCGGCGCCACCGGACGGATCCACGGCGCGTCCCACTCGCTGCTCGACTACAACCGCGCCGGCATCCCCCTCATCGAGATCGTCACCAAGCCCATCGAGGGCGCCGGCGCGCGGGCGCCCGAGGTCGCGCGGGCGTACGTCGCCGAGCTGCGCGAGCTGATCAAGGGGCTCGGCGTCTCCGAGGCCCGGATGGAGATGGGCCAGATGCGGTGCGACGTCAACCTGTCGCTCCGCCCGAACGGCCGCGAGGAGTTCGGCACCCGCTCCGAGACCAAGAACGTCAACTCGCTGCGCAGCGTCGAGCGCGCCGCCCGCTTCGAGATCCAGCGCCATGCCGCCGTGCTGAACAGCGGCGGTACGGTCCTCCAGGAGACCCGCCACTTCCACGAGGAGGACGGCTCCACCACCTCGGGCCGGATCAAGGACAACGCCGAGGACTACCGGTACTTCCCGGAGCCCGACCTCGTCCCCGTCGCCCCCGCCCGGGCCTGGGTGGAGGAGCTGCGCGCCGCGCTGCCCGAGCCGCCGCGGGTACGGCGCAACCGGCTCCGTGAGGAGTGGGGCGTCTCCGAGCACGACATGCAGTCCATCCTCAACGCGGGCGCGATCGGCCCGATCGTCGCCACCATCGGCGCGGGCGCCCCGGCCGACCAGGCCCGCAAGTGGTGGATGGGCGAGCTGGCCCGTAACGCCAACGAGTCCGGCCGCGCGCTCGACGAGCTGCCCATCACCCCGGAGCAGGTCGCCCGGGTCGCGGAACTCGTCGCCGCGGGTGACCTCAACGACAAGCTGGCCCGCCAGGTGATCGAGGGCGTGCTCGCGGGGGAGGGCGACCCGGACACCGTCGTCGAGAAGCGCGGGCTCAAGGTCGTCTCCGACGAGGGCGCGCTCGGCGCCGCCGTGGACGAGGCGATCGCGGGCAACGCGGCCATCGCCGACAAGATCCGGGCCGGCAAGGTCGCGGCGGCGGGCGCGCTGGTCGGCGCGGTCATGAAGGCCACGCGGGGGCAGGCCGACGCCGCACGCGTCCGGGAGCTGATCCTTGAGCGGCTCGCCCCGAAGGAATAGACAAGCACGGCACGCGCACGGCATGCACGGCACGCGCACGACAAGCACGGCACGCACGACAAGTACGGCAAGCGCGGTCTGGGAAGCTGGGCGTTCTGGGCCCGGGCCGCTGTTCCGGCTGCCTCGGCCGGTCCGGGCTCGTACGTCGACGCGTACATCAACACGCCACTGGGGGCGGTGCACCGGCGACGGTGTGCCGCCCCCAGTGGCGTGGTTCCCCCGATCCACCGAGCAGATCCACTAGGCAGGCAGGGCAGACCTGTGAACACCGTCGCCGCCGAGACCGTCTCCGTCGTCCTTCTCCTCGCGGTCCTCGCCTTCGCCGTCGTCCGCCCCCGCGGGCTGCCCGAGGCCGTCGCCGCCGTCCCCGCGGCGCTGCTGCTCGTCGGCGTCGGCGCCGTGTCGCCGGGGGAGGCGTGGGAGCAGACGCGCACCCTGCTGCCCGTCGTCGTCTTCCTCGCCGCCGTCCTCGTACTCGCCCAGCTCTGCGACGAGGAGGGGCTGTTCACCGCCGCGGGCGATCTCGTCGCGCGGCTCTGCGGCGGGCGGCCCCGTACCCTCCTCGGCGGGGTGTTCGCGGTCGCCGCGCTGATCACCGCCGTGCTCAGCCTGGACGCCACGGTCGTGCTGCTCACCCCGGTCGTCTTCGCGACCGCCGCGCGGGTCGGGGCGCGGCCCCGGCCACATGTCTACGCCTGTACACACCTGGCGAACTCCGCGTCCCTGCTGCTGCCGGTCTCCAACCTGACCAATCTGCTGGCGTTCACCGCGAGCGGGCTCTCCTTCACCCGGTTCGCCGCCCTGATGGCGCTGCCGTGGCTGGCCGCGATCGCCGTCGAGTACGCCGTCTTCCGCCGCTTCTTCGCCGCCGACCTGGCCGCCGGAGCGCACGCCCCGGCGCCGGGCGAGCGCCGCCCGCTCCCCGTCTTCACGCTGGTGGTGCTGGGGCTGACGCTGGCCGGGTTCGCGGTCACCTCGCTCGCCGGGATCGAACCGCTCTGGGCCGCCCTCGCCGGTGCGGCCGTGCTCGCCGCCCGCGCCCTGCGGCAGCGCCGTACCGGCCCCGCCAAGCTGCTCCGGGCCGCTTCGCCGCTCTTCTGCCTCTTCGTCCTCGCCCTCGGCATCGTCGTCAAGGCGGTCGTCGACAACGGTCTGGACACCGGGATCAGCCGGCTGCTGCCGGGCGGCTCCTCGCTCCCCGCGCTGCTGGGGATCGCCGCGGTCGCCGCCGTCCTGGCCAACGCGATCAACAACCTCCCGGCGATCCTGGCGCTCCTGCCGGTCCTCGCCCCGGCCGGTCCCGGGCCGCTGCTCGCCGCCCTCATCGGGGTCAACCTCGGGCCCAACCTGACGTACGTCGGCTCGCTCGCCACCCTGCTGTGGCGCCGCATCCTGCACGAACACGACGCGGAGCCCCGGCTCGGCCACTTCACCCGGCTGGGGCTGCTGACCGTGCCTGCCACCCTGGCCGTCTCCACCGTGGCACTGTGGGGCTCCCTGCGACTGATCGGAGGCTGACCGTGACCGACGTGGAGCGAACCATGGCCGATGGGGAGCGGAGCGTGCTCGTCTGGCTCACCGAGTCCACCTGGCCCGCCTGTGTCGACGCGGCCCGCGACCGCGCCCCGTACGACGCCGTGGTGCTCCTCCACGTCAGCGACGACGAGGTCGCCGCAGCGGCCCACCACGCCTATACGGGGCTCCTCGGCCGGGGCCACCACCCCGGACGCGACCCGGGCGCCCGGCTCGAAGCCCTCTCCGGTACGGCGGCGGCCGAGCTGCTGGAGGCCGCCGCGCACCGCCTGGACCGGCCCTGCGAACGCCGCGAGCTCCATGGGCGGGTGGAGCACGAGGTGGTACGGGCGGCGGCCGGCGCCGATCTGCTGGTCTGCGCCAGGGACGGGGAGCGCGACCGCCCCGGGCCGCACAGCCTCGGCCACGCGACCCGCTTCGTGGTCGACCACGCGCCCTGCCCGGTGCTGCTGGTCTGGCCGTACGGGGAGGAGTGAGCCGGGGCCCCGTACCGGGCGCGGATATCCGTACCGGGGCCGGGGGTCCGTACCGGGCGCGCCGACGTTCACCTGGTGGACGCGCCGGGGTCTTCCCGCTGCCATCCGCCCTGGTTACCGTCCCGTACATGTCAGCGGAGAACACGCGCGAAACGACGACGCGCGAGATGACGCCGGGCGCGACGGCGCCGAGCGGGACGACCAGCGGCACGATGTCGCGCAGGAAGGTGCTCGCCCTCGGCTCCGGCGCCGTCGGCGCGGCGGCCGTCGGTTCCGTCCTGCCGCCCTCCCTCCAGGCGGCGCTCGCCGCGGGGCCCCCGCCCGGCGGGATGGAGGAGATCCGGCACGTGGTCGTCCTCATGCAGGAGAACCGGTCCTTCGACCACTACTTCGGCACCCTGCGCGGCGTACGGGGCTTCGGCGACCGCAACGCCGTCGAACTGCCCTCCGGGAACTCCGTCTTCGCCCAGCCCGCCGACGGCGCCGTCCGCGGCTCCGGCACCAGCACCGGCGCCGACACCGTCCTGCCGTTCCCGGTCCGGGACGCCGCCGCCGCGCAGCGCAAGGACCTCCAGTACATCGGCGCCCTCGACCACTCCTGGGACGGCGGCCACGCCGCCTGGCACGACGGCTGGATGGACCGCTGGGTCTCCGCCAAGACCGCCGCCACCATGGCCTACTACGACCGGCGCGACCTCCCGCTCCACTACGAACTGGCGGACACCTTCACGGTCTGCGACGCCTACCACTCCTCCGTCCACACCTCGACCAGCCCCAACCGCAACCACCTCTGGAGCGGCTGGACCGGCTACGAGGCCGACGGGCGGCGCGCCGTCGGCAACGACGCCTACGAGGAGGACACCCACCCGGGCTACCCCTGGCCGACCTACGCGGAGCGGCTGGAGAAGGCGGGCCGGAGCTGGCGCACGTACACCGAGTGGGAGAACTTCACCGACAACAACATCGAGTTCTTCACGACGTTCAAGGACATCGCCCGCAAGGCGCTCACCCGGGCCCGCGCCCTCACCGGGGAGCCGGGCGCCGCCGGCTTCACCTTCATGGAGGCGTTCTACGCCGCCGTACGGGACGCCGACGCCGCCGGGGACACCACGCGCCGCACCCGGCTGCTGGACGCGCTGGAGGAGGGCGTCACGGGACTCACCGCCGCCGAGCGCTCGCTCTTCGAGCGCGGGCTGCGCCGGGTCGAGAGCGGCACGCTCGCCGCCGCGTTCCGCGCCGACGTCGCGGCGGGGACCCTGCCCGAGGTCTCCTACCTGGTGCCCTCCGCCGCCGACTCCGAACACCCCGGCTCCTCCTCGCCGGTCGCCAGCGCCTCCCTCGTCTACCAGGTGCTGGACGCGCTCGGCGCCCACCCGGAGGTCTGGCGGCACACCGTGCTGCTCGTCAACTACGACGAGAACGACGGCTTCTTCGACCATGTGCCGCCGCCCGTGCCGCCCGTGTACGACCCGGACGAGCGCTGGCAGGGCCGCCCCACCGGGCTCGGCATACGGGTCCCGCTGCTGGTCGTCTCGCCGTGGACGGTGGGCGGCTACGTCTGCTCCCAGGTCTTCGACCACACCTCCGTCATCCGCTTCCTGGAGCGCTGGACGGGGGTGGCCGAGCCCAACATCACGCCCTGGCGGCGCACCGTCACCGGCGATCTGACCTCCGCGTTCGACTTCCGGCGCGGCCGTGGCCTGCCCGAGGTGGAACAGCCGGGCGCCATCCCGCCGTTCACCGGCCGCTGGCACCCCGTACCCCCCGCCCCGGACGAGCGCCGGATGCCCGTACCGGAGAAGGGCGCGCGCCCCGCCAGGCCGCTGCCGTACCAGCCGGACGCGCACGGGCGGGTCGACGAGGGCGGGCGGACGTTCACGGTCGCGCTCAGCAACACGGGCCCCGCCAGCGCGCACTTCACGCTCTACCCCTACGCCGGTGAGTTCACCGTCCCCCAGCACCGCGATGTAAGGGGCAAGGCGCAGTGGACGGTGCCCCTTACCGGGCCCGCCGGTCGTACGGGGCCGGCCGGTACGGAACGCGACGCCTACCGGTTCACGATCACCGGGCCGAACGGTTTCCGCCGCGAGTTCTCGGGCCCCGTGGCCGGGGACGGTGCCGAGGTCGCCTCCTCCGTCGACCACCACGACCGCGATCTCCACCTGACCCTCTCCAACCGGGGCACCCGCCCGGTCACCTTCACCGTACGGCCCCTCGGGTACGTCGACGAGGCGGACCTGGACGGCTGGACACGCCGGATCACGGTGAAGCCGGGGCGCGGCAGGTCCGTCGTCCACTCGGCGGCCGACGCGCACGGCTGGTACGACATCGAGGTCACCGCCGAGTCCGCCGACGCGCCGGGGTCCCCCGCCGACCCCTACCCGGAGGAGCGGGGCACACCGTTCCGGCGCCGTCTCATGGGGCATATCGAGAACGGCCGCCCGAGCGTCGCCGGTTGACGCACAAGGGAGGCGTCTCGCACCGTCACCACGGAATTGACGCTTCCGCCGCGCAATGCTGTTCCTGTGAGTAACCGCACCAACCGGACAAAGGATCACCAACGATCACTTTCGGCTGCGATAGTAGCTCTCCGTAGGTCACGCGTTCTTTGCGGGCACCCTCCCACGGGCCGTTCCCGGTAAAGATCCACGAACCACCCCAGGGAGCACTCCGTTGGCAGCCCTCGCGCGATGGTGCGTCACCCACCGGCTTCTCGTCGTCCTCCTCTGGCTGCTCGCACTGGGCGGCGTCTCGGGCGCGGCGGCGGTGGCGGGAACCGCGTACTCCGACGACTACGAGGTTCCCGGCACCGAGTCGGGCCGCGCCACCGCCCTGCTCGCCACGGCCTTCCCCGGGCTCGCCGGGGACAGCGACACCATCGTCTGGCACACGGAGCGCGGCTCCGTCCGCGACGCCGGCATCGCGGACGGAGCCGGGCGGATGCTGGCCCGCGTCGCCGGACTGCCCGGCGTCTCCTCCGTCACGGGTCCGTACGGGGCCGACGGCGCCGGGCAGATCAGCGCCGACGGCCGCACCGCCTACGCCCGGGTCGCCTTCGACCGCCCCGCCGACGAGCTCCCGGTCTCCCGGGCGCGGGCCCTCGTCGAGACGGCCACCTCCCTGGAGGCGGCCCATCCGGGCCTGGCGGTCGACCTCGGCGGCGGCGCCGTCGCCCGTACCGAGGCCACCACGGACCACACCGCCGAGATCGTCGGCGTCGCGGTGGCGGCCGTCGTGCTCTTCGTCGTCTTCGGCTCGCTCGCCGCCGGGCTGCTCCCGCTGGCGACCGCCCTGGTCTCGGTGGGCACCGCGTACGCCGGGATCGCCCTGCTCGGCCATGTCATGACAGTCGCGGAATTCGCGCCCGTGCTGGGGCTGCTCATCGGGCTCGGCGTGGGCATCGACTACGCGCTCTTCATCGTCGTACGCCACCGCAAGGGGCTGCTGCGCGGGCTGACCGTCCCGGAGGCCGCCGCGAACGCGGTCGCCACGACGGGGCGCGCCGTCGTCTTCGCCGGGGCCACCGTCTGCGTCGCCCTCCTCGGCCTGCTGATCCTGCGCCTCGGCTTCCTCAACGGGGTCGCGATCGCCGCCTCGCTGACCGTCGTCCTGACCGTGGCCGCCGCCGTCACCCTGCTGCCCGCGCTGCTCTCGTACATCGGCGAACGGGTGCTCCGCCGCCGCGACCGCCGCGGGACGCCCGTACGGGGCCCGCGGGCGGCCGAGGCCCCCTGGGCGGCGGAGGGGCCGTCGGTGCCGGCGGAGGGGACGTCGGGGACGGCGCGGGGGCGGGCCGGGCCCGCCGTCCGCTGGTCGCACTTCGTCGAACGCCACCCCCGGCTGCTGGGCGCCCTCGCCGCCGCCGTCATGGTGGTCCTCGCGCTGCCCACCGCCGCGCTCCATCTCGGCACCTCCGACCAGGGCAACAACCCTCCCGCCTCCACCACGCGCCAGGCGTACGACCGGCTCGCCCAGGGGTTCGGCCCCGGCGTCAATGGCCCGCTGACGCTCGTCGCCCACCTGGAGGGCGCCGCCGACCGGCTCGCCATGGACCGGCTCCCCGGTCTCCTCCGTACCACCGAAGGGGTCGCCTCGGTCTCCCCGGCCGTCTTCAACGGCAGCGCCGACACCGCGCTGCTCACCGTCGTCCCCGCGACATCGCCGCAGTCCCGGCAGACCAGCGAGCTGGTCGACCGGCTCCGTACCCGCGTCCTGCCCGAGGCCTCGGCCGGCACCTCGCTCACCGTGTACGTGGGCGGCGTGACGGCGAGTTACGACGACTTCGCCGGGATCATCGTCGGTAAACTCCCGCTCTTCGTCGGCGTGGTCATCGCCCTGGGATGCCTGCTCCTGCTGCTGGCGTTCCGCTCCGTCGGCATCCCCCTCAAGGCCGCGCTGATGAACGTGGCCGCTGTCGCCTCCTCCTTCGGGGTCGTCGTCGCGATCTTCCAATGGGGGTGGGGGAGCGAACTGATGGGGCTCGGCAGCCCGGGCCCGATCGAACCGTTCCTCCCCGTCATCATGGTTTCGGTGCTCTTCGGGCTCTCCATGGACTACCAGGTCTTCCTGGTCAGCCGGATGTACGAGGAGTGGCTGGCGACCGGCGACAACGCGCGGGCCGTGCGCGTCGGGCTCTCCGAGACCGGGCGGGTGATCAACTCGGCGGCGGTCATCATGATCTCCGTCTTCCTCGCCTTCGTCCTCAGCGGGGACCGCGTCATCGCCATGTTCGGCGTCGGGCTCGCCACGGCGGTCGCGCTGGACGCCTTCCTGCTCCGTACGCTCCTCGTCCCCGCCCTGATGCATCTGCTCGGCGGCGCCAACTGGTGGCTCCCCGGCTTTCTGGAGCGCCGGCTGCCCCGGATCAGTATCGAGCCGCCCGAACGTCATGGACGTGCGAAGATGCCGGTGCCGAAGGGGCGCGGGGGCGAGAACGAGAGCGCCGGCACGCCGCCCCTCGTGCGCTGAAGCCGCGTCGGGCGGGTCGGACGGGTCGGACAGGTCGGTCCTCGTCGCGTTCACCAGGTTCGCCTCGGCTTCGGCACGCCATCCGTACCGCATGGGGGATCGTCATGTTCGCTGTACCACTGGGGGACGGGGCCGAACTGCGCCCGCTGGAGCCCTGGCAGGCCGAGGAGTTCCTGGCCCATATGGACCGCGCCAGGGAACTGGTGGACGAGTACATCCAGTTCGCCCGCTCCGCCACCGACCTGGACTCCGCGCGGACACTGCTCACCTCGTACGCCGAGAAGCAGGCGGCCGACGGCGGGCGCGTCTACGGGATCTGGCGGGACGGCACCCTGGTCGGCGGCGTGCTCTTCCGGATCTTCGACACGAAGCTCTCGACCTGCGAGGTCGGCTGCTGGCTGGAGCCCGCGGCGACCGGCCACGGGCTGGTCACCCGCGCCGTCCGGGTGCTGATCGACTGGGCCGTCGGGGAGCGCGGCATCCACCGCGTCGAATGGTGGGCCTCGGCGGGCAACGAGGCGAGCATCCGGGTCGCCCGGCGGCTCGGGATGACCCGGGACGGTGTGATGCGCCAGGCCTACCCGTACCGGGGCGTACGGCACGACCTGGAGGTCTGGTCGGTCCTCGCCCCGGAGTGGCGCGCGGCCGGCGCCCAGGGGACGGAGGCGGGATCGGGGACAGCGGCGGAACCGGGACCCGAGGCGGGATCGGGGGCGAGCCCGGAACCGGGGTCGGGCCCGGACACACCGTAGCCGGGTCACGATCCGGTTCCTCGTGCGGGTGAATTCCGGCGTTCTCAGGAAGTTCTCACGCCGGGCCCCTAGCGTGCGTCCCATGAACCCCACCCCCACCTCCAAGACCGAGACCCCCGAGCCGGAGACGGCGGAGGACCCCGCCGCCAAGGCGGAACTGACGAAGACCGGCACGGACACGGCCGACGCCCCGGCGGACACCATCACCGACGCCCCGAAGGACACCGCCGGGGAGACCCCGGAGGCCACGGAAGCCAAGAACGCCCCGGACGCCGCCGCCGAGGCCGACGAGGAGGAGTACCCCGAGGACGAGGCGCTGGACCCGGTCGACGGGCCCTCGGACACCTCGTACGGGCTCGGCGCCGCCGCCGCGGCCGTCGTCGCCGTCTGCCTCGGCGTCGTCGCCCTCACGGGCACCTGGACCGGCAAGGTCCTTGCCGAGCGCCAGGGCCTCGTCGGGCAGCTCACCACCGGCCAGTCCGCCACCGCCGAGCAGCAGATCGCCGCGATCTACGGCGACGCCTGGCATGTCACGGCCGCCGTCAACGGCGGGGTCGCCCTGGTCGCCCTGCTCCTCGGGGTGATCGTGCTGGCGCTGCCCCCGCGCGCGGGCTGGGTGCGTCCCGTGGCGCTCGCCGCGTCCGTCCTCGGCTTCCTCGGGGTATTGATCTCCCTGGGTATGTATTTCGATCTCTTCGCCGCCCTTCCCACCACCGGCGCGGCCACCGGCTGACCCCGGACGGGCCACCACGCCTCGGACACCGCGAACGGCGCCCCGCACGTCGCTGACGGGGCCTTAGAGCCTGAGGCAATCTTCGGGCCGGGGCCCCGCTTTCTAAGGCCCCGGGCCCCGTCAAGATGCGGCACACTCCCGATGCGGCCCCGCCCCCTGGGAGACGAAGGTGGAGGCATCACCAGATGACCTACCGCCTTCCCCAGGGAGCACCCCGATGTTCGCGTACGAACTCCACAAGATCCAGGCCGAGGAACTGCACCGGGCGGCCGACCACCGGCGCCTCGTCCGCGCCGCCGTCGCCGCCCGCCGCCAGGCCCGGCGCGATGCCGAGCACGCCGCGGAAGGGCGGGTGAGACAGCTCCGCAACCGCTTCGCCCGGGCCGCCTGAGCCGGCCACCCGATAACGGGTGCCGTGTTGTCAGAGGGCTGTGCGATGCTCGGCGATGTGGAGACCAGGTCAATCAGCCCGGTGTTCGTCGGCAGGTCCGCCGAGCTCACCGCGCTCACGTCAGCGCTCGCCCGCGCCACCGCGGGCGAGCCCCAAGCGGTGCTCGTCGGCGGGGAGGCGGGCGTCGGCAAGACCCGCCTCATCGAGGAGCTGCACCGCACGGCCTGCGACGAGAAGGCCGTCGTCGCCGTCGGCGGCTGCGTCGAGATCGGTGCGGAAGGGCTCCCCTTCGCGCCGTTCTCCAGCGCCCTGCGCACCCTGCGCCGGCGCCTCCCCGACGAGCTCCACGCCGCCGCCGAGGGGCAGCAGGACGAGCTGGCCAGGATCCTGCCCGAGCTGGGCCACTCCGGCCGGGACGCCCAGGGCGAGGAGGGCACCGCCCGGCTCTTCGAGCTCACCGCGCGGCTCCTGGAACGGCTCGCCACCGACCGTACGGTCGTCCTCGTCCTGGAGGACCTGCACTGGGCGGACGCCTCCACCCGCCACCTCCTCACCTACCTCTTCCGTTCGCTGCGCCGTGGCCGGCTCCTGGTCATCGGCACCTACCGTGCCGACGATCTGCACCGCCGCCACCCGCTCCGCCCGCTCCTCGCCGAGCTCGACCGGCTCCGCACCGTCCGCCGCCTCGAACTGCCCCGCTTCACCCGTGCCGAGGTGCGCAGCCAGCTCACCGGCATCCTCGCCGCCGAGCCGGGCCCCGAGCTGCTGGAACAGATCTTCGACCGCTCGGACGGGAACGCGTTCTTCGTGGAGGAGCTGGCCTGCTCCCTCGGCACCGGCTGCGGTGGCGGCGGCCTCAGCGAGTCCCTGCGCGACCTGCTCCTCGTACGGGTCGAGACGCTGCCCGAGGACGCCCAGCGGGTCGCCAGGATCGTCGCCGAGGGCGGCTCCACCGTCGAGTACCGGCTGCTGCTGGCCGTCGCCGGGCTCACCGAGGACGCGCTCATCGAGGCGCTGCGCGCCGCCGTCGGCGCCAACATCCTGCTGCCGACGGCGGACGGCGACGGCTACCGCTTCCGGCACGCCCTGGTCCGCGAGGCCGTCGGCGACGACCTGCTGCCCGGCGAGCGCTCCCGGCTCAACCGGCGGTACGCGGAGGTGCTGGAGGCCGACCCCTCCCTGGTCCGCGCCGACGAGCGGACGACCCGGCTGGCGAGCTACTGGTACCACGCCCACGACCCGGCGAAGGCGCTCCCCGCCGTCCTCCTCGCCTCCGTGGAGGCCCGCGAGCGGTACGCCCACTCCGAGCAACTGCGGCTGCTGGAACGCGCCATGGAGCTGTGGGACGACGCCCCCGCCGCGATACGGGCCATTCTGCGCCCGCCGGACGAACTGGACGTCTATCCGCCCTGCGGGGGAGCCGAGGACTCCGAGCCGCTGAGCTATCTCGACCTCATGGCGGAGGTGACCGTCGCCGCGCGCGCCAGTGGCGACCGCGAACGGGCCCTGGCCATCGCCAAGAAGGCGATGCGGCTGCTGGAGGGCGAGTCGGGGGAGAAGGACCCGCTGCGCGCCGCCTGGTTCTGGATCGAGCGCTCCCGGCTCGTCCAGGACCTCACCCGGGGCGACGGCTGGGCCGAGCTGGCCCGCGCGCAGGAGCTGGTGCGCGGGCTCAACCCCTCCGCCGTGCACGCGCAGGTCCTCGCCAATGTCGCGGCCTGGGGCGCGCTGCACCAGCCGGGCCCGGAGAGCCTGGCCGCCGCCGACCGGGCCGTCGAGTACGCCCGGCTGGTCGGCGCCGAGCGCACCGAACTCCACGCGCGGCTCACCCGGGGGTGGCTCACCGCCGACGCGGGCGCCATCGAGGAGGGCATCGCCGAGATGTACGCGGTCCGCGACCGCGCCGCCGAGCTGGGCTCGGTCTCCATCCAGGGCCGCGCCGCCAACAACCTGCCGTCCACCCTGGAGTCCATGGGCCGCTCCCAGGAGGCCGTGACGACCGCACGCGAGGGCGTCGCCTTCAGCCACCAGCGCGGCCTCACCGACACGGAGGCCTGGGTCAGGACCAACCTCGCCCAGTCCCTCATCTCGCTGGGCCGCTGGGCGGAGGCGGACACGGTCCTGGACGAGACGGTGGAGCTGGCCCGGTCCCCCAAGGCGCGCGCCCTGCTCGCCGTACGCCGGGCCGAACTCGCCCTGGCGCGCGGCGACTTCGAGGAGACCGCCCGCCAGGTGGAGCTGACCAGGGGTTTCCTGGGCACCCATGACCACCAGCCGCAGCACGCCATCACCCCGGCCCGGCTGAGCATGGTCGTCGCGGCCCGGCGCGGGGCGCTGGACGAGGCGCGGGCCGCGTTCGAGGAGATGGCCGCGCACGGCTTCCCGCTCGGGACCCACCGGTACACGCTGCCGCTGCTCTGTACGGCGGCGGCGATCGAGGCGGACGCCCGGGGGCTGCCCGGCGCCGAGGCGGGCCGCGCCGCGGTGCTGGCCGCGGTCCGCGCCCACGGCAAGCGGCTGCCGGGGCTGGTGCCGGTCTGGGCGGCGTACGGACTGACGCTGGAGGCCGAACTGGCCCGCGCCCACGGGAAGGACACCCCCGCGCAGTGGGGCCGCGCGGAGGCTGCCTTCGCCGGCCTCGACCGCCCGTACGAGCTGGCGCAGGTCCGGCTCCGCAGGGCCGCCGCGCTCCTCGACGCGCACGCGGACCGTACGGAGGCGGCCACGCTGCTGGAGCGCGCCCACCGGGAGGCCACCCGGCTCGGCGCGCGCCCCCTCGCCGAGGAGATCACCCTGCTCGCCGCCCGCGCCAGAATCGGCCTCGCGGCACCATCGGCGGACGGTACGGAGCCCTCCCGCCCCCGGGGCGCCGGTACGGGCCCCGAGGCCGACCCGGTACGCGAACTGGGGCTCACCCGGCGGGAACAGGACGTCCTCCGGCTGGTCTCGGCGGGCCACAGCAACCGCAGGATCGCCGAGGAACTGTACATATCCCCGAAGACCGCCAGCGTCCACGTCTCCAACATCCTGGCCAAACTGGGCGTCTCCGGCCGCACCGAAGCAGCCGCCCTCGCCCACCGCCTCCGACTCTTCCCGGACGTCACGGCCTGAGCGCCGGCCCCCCCGCCGTTACGAGACCTCCAGCAGCAGGATCCGGTCGTCGGCCGGGCTCGGGGTGCCCCGGTTGTCGGTTTCGCTGGTCACCAGCCACATCCGGTCGCCGCCGGCGGCCAGGACGGTGCGGAGGCGGCCGTACTCGCCTGTCAGGAACGCCTGGGGGGCGGCCACCGGTTCCCGTCCCGCGAGCGGGATCCGCCAGAGCCGTTCGCCGCGCAGGCCCGCCATCCAGACCGAGCCCGCGACGTACGCGATGCCGCTGGGCGAGGCCTCGTCGGTGCGCCACTGCTCCACCGGGTCCACCTGGCCGGGCTTCCCGGCCCGGCCCTCCGCGATCGGCCAGCCGTAGTTCTTGCCGGGCTCGATCAGATTGAGCTCGTCCCAGGTGTTCTGGCCGAACTCCGAGGCCCACAGCCGCTTCTCGGCGTCCCAGGCCAGCCCCTGCACATTGCGGTGGCCCAGCGAGTAGACCACCGAGTCGGCCTCCGGGTTCCCGTGTACCGGCTGCCCGTCCGGGGTCATCCGGAGGATCTTCCCGGCCAGCGACTCCGGGTCCTGGGCGAGCCCCGTCTCGCCGGTCTCCCCGGTGCCCGCGTAGAGCATCTTGTCCGGGCCGAACGCGATCCGGCCGCCGTTGTGGACGGTGCCCTTGGGGATCCCGCGCAGCACCGTGTCGGGCGCGCCCAACTGCTGGCCCACCGGCTTCCTCGGGTCGTAGAACATCCGGGCGATGCGGTTGTCCGACGCGGTGGTGAAGTAGGCGTAGACCAACTGGTCCTTGGCGTACGTGGGGGAGACGGCGAGCCCCAGCAGCCCGCCCTCGCCGGCCGGCGCCACCCCGGGCACCGAGCCGATCACCGTCTTCTTCCCGCTCTCCACGTCGACCCGGGTGATCGTCCCCTCGTCGCGCGAGGCGACCAGCAGCCCGCCGTCCGGCAGCGCCGTGAGCCCCCAGGGCGACGCCAGCCCCTCGGTGACCGTCGACACCACCTTCACCGTCCCCTTGGCGGGCGCGGGCGGCACGGTGGGGGTCGGCGACGCGGCGGCTGAGGGGGCCGCCGCCGAGGACGTGGCACGGTCGAACGGCGTGCCCGTGTCCTCGCCGGAGGAGCACCCCGCCGCCAGGAGAAGGGCGGCGGCGGCCCCCACGGCCGTCCCTGCTGAACGCTTCACGGTCCCGGTCCCTTCGACGACTCCGGACAGCTCCGCCCGCGCGGTTCCGCGCCGTACGGCACTGCTGTTCCTTCCTCCTGTTCTTACACCGGGCGTCCCAGGAAGGTTCCCCGACTCCGCCACCGATGTGGCACGCCGGGCCCACCGGGCCGCCCGGGGACGCGCCCTACTCCCAGGACGCGCGCACCGGCGGCAGGGCCGCTATCTCGGCCAGGTCCCGTGCCGTCAGCGACACCTCCGCCGCCCGCGCGTTCTCCACCGCCCACCGCTCCCGCTTCGTCCCCGGTACGGCCACCACCTGGCGTCCCTGCCCCAGCACCCACGCCAGCGCCACCTGGGCCGGCGTCGCCCCGTACCGTTCCGCCACCCGCCGCAGCCCCGCCACCAGCGGCTGGTTCGCGGCCATCATCTCCGCCGTGAACCGGGGGTGCCTGGCCCGTACGTCGTCCGGCTCGAACCCCTGCCCAGGGGTGAGCGTCCCGGTGAGGAAACCACTGCCCAGCGGCATCGCCGCCAGGAAGCCGACGCCCCGCGCCGCACACCACGGCAGCAGCACCTCCAGCGCCTGCGGCGACCACACCGACAGCTCCGCCTCCACCGCGCCGACCGGGAACACCTGCTGCACCCGCTGGAGCTGCCGCACCGTCTCCGCGTACGGAGGCTCCCCCGGGACCCGCCGCGCTCCCCGCACGCCCGCCCCGCCCGCCCGCGCCCCCACGGCGCACCACCCCAGCGCGCGTACCTTCCCCGCGGCCACCAGCTCCGCCATCGCGCCCCACGTCTCCTCGACGGGTATCTCCGGATCCACCCGGTGGAGCTGGTAGAGGTCGATCACATCGGTCTGGAGCCGCCGCAGCGACGCGTCGCACGCCCGCCGTACGTACTGGGGGCGGCCATTGGCGACGACCTGCCGATCGCCCACCAGCAGCCCGCACTTGGTGGAGACGACCGCGTCCGCGCGCCGCCGCCCGAGCACCCGCCCCAGCAGCAGTTCATTGGTGAACGGACCGTACATGTCGGCCGTGTCCAGCAGCGTCGACCCCGCGTCCAGCGCCGCGTGCACGGTGCGCAGCGAGCGCTCCCCATGGCGCTGGGAGGCGGTGTAGCCCCAGTGCATCGGCATACAGCCGAGCCCGACCGCCCCCACGGCGAGCGCCCCGCCGATTGTCCTGCGCTCCAACCCCGCCCTCCTCGTGCCGCCCTCAAACTAACCCCATCGACCTGCGGATCTGCCCCCAGGGACCCCTTCAGGACCACCGCCGGAGCCGCTCCCGTGGCCGCTCCGTGGCCGTACCCCGGCTCCCCGGCCCGGCGCCCCGCGCCCAGGGCGTCGCATAGCCTCCTGACCATGACTCCTGACGTATGGCTTCCGATTCCGGCCGCTGAGATCGAGGGACTCCCCGAGGGGCCGCGCTACCTCCAGTGGGACGGCGAGGAGGAGTTCCCCGCCGACCCCGCCGACTGCGCCTTCTACGTCGTGCCGTACATGCGCCCTCCGGAGACCGTCATACGGCCGCTCCCCGCGATGACGTCCCTCCGCGTCATCCAGACGCTGTCGGCGGGCACCGACAATGTGGCCCCCGCGCTCTCCGCGCTGCCCGCCGGAGTCCTGCTCTGCAACGCCAAGGGCGTCCACGAGGCCAGTACGGCGGAGCTGGCCCTGACGCTCACCCTCGCCTCGCTGCGCGGCGTACCCGACTTCGTACGCGGCCAGGACCGCGAGGAGTGGCGCGCCGGGTTCCGCCCCGCGCTCGCCGACCGGTCGGTGCTGATCGTCGGGTACGGCTCGATCGGCGCGGCCATCGAGGACCGGCTCACTCCGTTCGAGTGCGCGCGGGTGGTGCGCGTCGCGCGCTCCGCACGTGCCTCGGAGCGCGGGCCCGTGCACGCGCTCCACGAGCTGCCCGCGCTGCTCCCCGATGCCGATGTGGTGATCCTCTCCACGCCGCTCACCGAGGAGACGAAGGGCCTGGTCGGGGCGGAGTTCCTGGCCCGGATGAAGGACGGTGCCCTCCTGGTGAACGTCGCGCGCGGCGCCGTGGTGGAGACCAAGGCGCTCCTCACGGAGGTGGAGAGTGGCCGGATCACGGCCGCCCTCGATGTGACGGACCCCGAACCGCTCCCCGCGGGACATCCCCTCTGGCATGCTCCGGGTGTCCTCATCAGCCCCCATGTCGGAGGCCCCACCTCGGCCTTCCTGCCGCGCGCCCGGCGCCTGCTGGCCGGCCAGCTCACCCGGTTCGCCGCCGGGGAGGAGCCGCGCAACGTGGTCCTCACGACGGCAGGGCCGACCGGAACGACGGAAGGACCGACCGGATCACCCGCCGCCTGACCCGCCGCCCGACCCGCCACCCGGAGCCCGTCGCGGGATCCGGCGCCGCAGGGGGCGCCCGCGCCGCCGGACGCACCCCCGCGCGAGCGCCCCGGCACCACGCTCCGCACCCGTACGGACACCCTCGATACCGACAACTCCGCTGGTCGTCACGGAGAGTAGAGAAACTATGGCCCTGAGTGACGAGTCTGGTGTATCGTCCCGATCTGGGGGCTGCGCCGCGCGTGGGGCGGCGCGGCGGAGTGAACGGATTGCGAGGGGGGCGACGGGCGATGTACGGCCAATGGACGAACGATCCGACGCGGCAGGGGCGTCGGCGGCGACCTCCGGACTCCCCGGCGTGCGCACCACGCCCGCCGGTGGCGACGGAGGAGAGCTCACGGATTCCGACGGCGGTCCCGGTGGTGATCCGGGCGGCGATCCCGACGGTGAACCGGGCGGTGATCCGGGCGGCGATCCCGAAGGCGATCCCCGGGACTGCCCCGAAGACCGGCGCACGGATCACCGTACGGGCCACGGAACGGGCCGGCGCACGGCTCACCGCACCGGCCACCGGACAGACCGCCGCGCGGGTCGCCGCGCGGACCGTCTCAAGGACGATCCGGTGAGCGCCGAGGGCATGCTCGTGCGCGGGCGACAGTTCGCCGGCGGGTCCACGGGACCGGCGGGCCAGCTCCTCCTCGCCCTGATCTGCGGCGGTTACGCGGCCGGCGCTGCGGTCGGCTGGGGCTCCGAGAAACTCGCCCTGTTCATGGGCGACTTCGGACTCAGCATCGCCGCCCTGATCGCCGCGGTCTCCTGCTTCTTCTACGCCCGCCGCCAGGACGGCCGCTTCCGGCCGGCATGGCTGCTCTTCTCCTTCTCCTCCGCGATGGCCTCGGCGGGCAACGCGGTCTGGGGGTGGTACGAAGTCGTGCTGGAGCGGCCCGTGCCCAACCCCTGCCTCGCCGACCTGCTCTTCCTCTGCTTCGCGCCACCCGCCATCGTCGGCCTGCTCGTGCTGGCCAAACGGCCGGTCACCCGGGCCGGCTGGGTCTGCCTCGGGCTGGACTCCTGGCTGATCGGTGGCTCGCTCCTCACGCTCTCCTGGAGCCTCGCCCTCGCCCGCACCGCGCAGTCCCAGGGCGAGGACATCACCCAGGCCGCGCTCTCCCTCGCGTACCCGCTGCTGGACATCGTCCTGGTCAGCATGGTCCTCGCGCTCCACTTCCGGAAGGCGGCGGGGAGCCGCCCCGCCGTCAACACCGCCATCGCCGCACTCGCCCTGACGGTGCTCTGCGACGCCCTGTTCACCTCGCCGCTGCTGCGCGAGAGCTACCGGTCGGGCCAGTTCCTGGACGCGGGCTGGTTCGCCGGGTCGCTGCTCCTCGCGTACGCGCCCTGGGGCGTCCGGCGCCTCCCCGATCCACCCGACCCCGACCCGGCGCACGAGGAGCGCCAGACGCGCGGCGCCATGCCCATCGCCGGCTCCCTGGGCGCGCTCACGCCGTACCTGGCGGCGGCCGTCTGCACACTGGGGATCCTGTACAACGTCACCGAGGGCCGCAAGGTCGACCGCTTCGTGGTCTTCACCGGGTGCACGGTGGTGCTCGCCCTCGTCGTACGGCAGGGCATCATGCTGGTCGACAACATCGCCCTCACCCATGAACTGGCCCACAAGGAGAGCCACTTCCGCTCCCTGGTCCAGGGCTCCAGCGATGTCATCATGATCGCCGCGCCCTCCGGGATACTGCGCTACGTCAGCCCGGCGGCCACCGGCGTCTACGGCCGCGAGGCCGAGGACCTGGTCGGCGCGGAACTCGCCTCGATCATCCATCCCGACGATCTCGGCAGAGTCGTCCACGAGGTGCGCCGCTTCCTGGCCACCCCGCCCGCCGACGAACCCACCACCCGTATCGAGTGCCGCTTCCGCTCCGGAACCGGCGACTGGCTCAATGTCGAGTCCACCGTCAACCGCCACCAGGGCGGGCTGATCTTCAACAGCAGGGACGTCACCGAACGGGTCCGCCTCCAGGCGCAGCTCCAGCACAACGCCGAGCACGACCCGCTCACCGACCTGCCCAACCGGGCGCTCTTCACCCAGCGGGTCCGGCAGGCCCTCTCCGGCCGCCGGACGACCGATCCCGGCACGGCGGTGCTCTTCATCGACCTCGACGGTTTCAAGGCCGTCAACGACCGTCTGGGCCACCAGGTGGGCGACGAACTCCTCATCCTCGCCGCCCACCGGCTCCAGGACTCCGTCCGGGCGGGCGACACCGCGGCGCGCCTCGGCGGCGACGAGTTCGCCGCCATCGTCCTCGGCGACGGCTCCGGCGACCAGGCGGCCCGCGAGTTCCAGGTCCACGAGATCGCCGACCGGCTCCGGCTCCGGCTCTCCCAGCCGTACAAGATCGACGGCAACGACGTCCGGGTCGCCGCCTCCATCGGCGTCGCCTTCGCCGAGCCCGGCATCACCCCCACCGACCTCATGCGCAACGCGGACCTCGCCATGTACCGCGCCAAGGCGGGCGGCAAGAACCGCGTCGAGATGTACGCGCCCCAGATGCAGGCCGACGTGGTCCGCAGAACCGAGCTGGCCACCCGTCTCCGTACCGCGCTCCACGACGGCGAGTTCGCCCTGCTCCACCAGCCCGTGGTCCATCTCACCTCGGGCCGGGTCTCCGCCGTCGCCGCCCAGGCCCGCTGGCGCTCCGCCCAGGGCATCCTCTTCACCCCGGCCGAGTTCCTGCGCGGCGCCGACGACGGCGACCGCACCTCCGAACTGGGCCGCTGGCTCCTCGAAGAGGCCGTCAAACAGGCCGCCGACCGGGCCGGGCTCGGCTACTCCACACCCGTCTCGGTACGGATCCCGGCCCGGCGACTCCTCGACAAGTCCCTCCCGCTCGGCTCCGTGGAAGCCCTGCTCAACCGCCATGGGCTCCCCTCGGGCGCCCTGATGATCGAACTCTCCGACAGCGACCGCGCGGGTCTGGACGAGCTGGAACACCGCCTCGCCGCGCTCCGCAGGCTCGGCGTCCGGATCGCCCTGGACGGCTTCGGCAGCGGCTACGCGGCGATAAACGCCCTGCGCCGCCTCCCCGTGGACGTCCTGAAGATCGACCACGGTCTGGTCGAGGGCGTCGTGGAGTCCGGCCGGCTGCACAAGATCACCGCAGGGCTCCTCCGGATCGCCTCCGACCTCGGGCTCCAGTCCGTCGCCGAGGGCGTGGACCTCCCCGAACAGGTGACCGCCCTGCGGGCCATGGGGTGCACCCACGGCCAGGGGATGGCCTTCTCCGGGCCGCTCGACGAGTACCGGCTGCGCCGTGCCCTGGTGGCCGGTTCCTATCCCCTGCCGGGGACCAACGCACTCCCCGTCCTGGCCGGTACCGGCGGCCCCGGGCCGGTACGCCGCTCCCGCCAGCCCGTCTCCGACCGGATCCCGCAGCCCTCCCTGCCACCGTCCCGGCAGCCCTCGATGCAGCCGTCCCTCCGCTCACATAGTGAGACTCCCGTCCCACCCACTTGACAGCCGGGGCGCGCCGGAGGGAGGGTCATTTCCATGCGCACCCGAATTCTCGTACTTGGACAGCGCGTCGGCTGACGCAGAGCCCCTCCCCGCTCTGCGGACCGCAACCGACGCGCTCCCCTCGCCTGCCTCCCGGCACGAGGGGTTTTTTGTTGCACCGGTGCACCGCAGAACCCGCAGAAACCCCGCACAAACCCTCAGCTTCGAGAAGAGAATGCCGATGACCGAGCAGGCCACCGGGGCCCACCATCCGCAGCCGCGGGCCCGTAACACCGGACCGTCCTCCGCCTCAGTCGAGCACGTCACGGGCGCGCAGTCGCTCATCCGCTCTCTTGAAGAGGTGGGCGCCGAAGTCGTATTCGGTCTCCCCGGCGGCGCCATCCTCCCCGCGTACGACCCGATGATGGACTCCACCCGGGTCCGGCACATCCTCGTCCGCCACGAGCAGGGCGCGGGCCACGCCGCCACCGGATACGCGCAGGCCACCGGCAAGGTCGGCGTCTGTATGGCCACCTCGGGGCCGGGCGCCACCAACCTCGTGACCCCCATCGCCGACGCGCACATGGACTCCGTGCCGCTCGTCGCGATCACCGGCCAGGTGGCGAGCAAGGCCATCGGGACGGACGCCTTCCAGGAGGCGGACATCTGCGGCATCACCATGCCGATCACCAAGCACAACTTCCTCGTCACCCGGGCCGAGGACATCCCGCGCACCATCTCCGAGGCGTTCCACATCGCGTCCACCGGCCGGCCAGGACCGGTCCTGGTCGACATCGCCAAGGACGCCCTCCAGGCCCGTACGACCTTCTCCTGGCCGCCCGTCCAGGACCTGCCCGGCTACCGCCCGGTGACCAAGCCGCACGCCAAGCAGATCCGCGAAGCCGCCCGGCTGATCACCCAGGCCGAGCGCCCCGTCCTCTACGTCGGCGGCGGCGTCATCAAGGCCGGCGCCACCGCCGAGCTGAAGGTCCTCGCCGAGCTGACCGGCGCCCCCGTCACCACCACCCTGATGGCGCTGGGCGCCTTCCCCGACAGCCACCCGCAGCACGTCGGGATGCCGGGCATGCACGGGTCGGTCACCGCCGTCACCGCGCTCCAGAAGGCCGACCTGATCGTCGCCCTCGGCGCCCGCTTCGACGACCGCGTCACCGGCAGGCTGGACAGCTTCGCGCCGTACGCCAAGGTCGTCCACGCCGACATCGACCCCGCCGAGATCGGCAAGAACCGCACCGCCGACGTGCCGATCGTCGGGGACGCCCGCGAGGTCCTGGCCGACCTCGTCCAGGCCGTCCAGACCGAGCACACCGAGGACCACCTCGGCGAGGCCGCCCGCTCCCGCTACGCCGCCTGGTGGCGGGACCTCGACCGCTGGCGCGCGACCTACCCGCTCGGCTACGAGCAGCCCGGCGACGGCTCCCTCTCGCCGCAGCAGGTCATCGAGCGCGTCGGCAAGCTCGCCCCCGAGGGCACGGTCTTCGCCGCCGGCGTCGGCCAGCACCAGATGTGGGCCGCCCAGTTCATCGAGTACGAGCACCCCGCCACCTGGCTGAACTCCGGCGGCGCCGGGACCATGGGGTACGCCGTGCCGGCCGCCATGGGCGCCAAGGCCGGGCAGCCGGACCGCACCGTCTGGGCGATCGACGGCGACGGCTGCTTCCAGATGACCAACCAGGAACTCACCACCTGCGCCCTCAACAACATCCCGATCAAGGTCGCGATCATCAACAACGGGGCGCTCGGGATGGTCCGCCAGTGGCAGACCCTCTTCTACAACCAGCGCTACTCCAACACCGTCCTGCACGCGGGGGACGGCGGCGGCGAGACCTCCGGCGGCGGCACCCGGATCCCGGACTTCGTCAAGCTCTCCGAGGCCATGGGGTGTGTCGCGCTGCGCTGCGAGTCCCCCGACGACCTCGACGCCGTGATCGCCAAGGCCAACGCGATCAACGACCGCCCCGTCGTGGTCGACTTCATCGTCCACGAGGACGCCCAGGTCTGGCCGATGGTCGCCGCGGGCACCTCCAACGACGAGGTCATGGCCGCGCGCGGGATCCGCCCCGACTTCGGCGACAGCGCCGACGACTGAGCCGCGAGAACGAGAGAAGAGACCGACACATGACCAGGCACACCCTCTCCGTTCTGGTGGAGAACACCCCCGGTATCCTCGCCCGGATCGCCGCCCTGTTCTCCCGCCGCGGCTTCAACATCGACTCGCTCGCGGTCGGTGTCACCGAACACCCCGACATCTCCCGCATCACCATCGTGGTCAATGTCGAGGAACTGCCCCTGGAGCAGGTGACGAAGCAGCTCAACAAGCTGGTGAACGTCCTGAAGATCGTCGAATTGGAGCCCGGCGCTGCGATCCAGCGCGAGCTCGTCCTGGTGAAGGTCCGCGCCGACAACGAGACCCGCTCCCAGATCGTCGAGATCGTCCAGCTCTTCCGCGCCAAGACCGTCGACGTCTCACCCGACGCCGTCACCATCGAGGCCACCGGATCGAGTGAGAAGCTCGACGCCATGCTCAAGATGCTGGAGCAGTTCGGCGTCAAGGAGCTGGTGCAGTCCGGGACGATCGCCATAGGGCGCGGCGCGCGGTCCATCACCGACCGCAGCCTGCGGGCCCTGGACCGCAGCGCCTGACAAGGACCGCACCCGGTCCGGTTCGTATGCCGAGACCGGGAGACCCGCTTCGTCCGCCCCGCCGTACGGTGGACGCAAGCTGCGACAATTCACAGAAGTGCACAAAAAGGAGAAGACCCAGTGGCCGAGCTGTTCTACGACGACGATGCCGACCTGTCCATCATCCAGAACCGCAAGGTCGCGGTCATCGGTTACGGCAGCCAGGGCCACGCCCACGCGCTGTCGCTCCGTGACTCGGGTGTCGACGTCCGGGTCGGCCTGCACGAGGGCTCCAAGTCCAAGGCCAAGGCCGAGGAGCAGGGTCTGCGCGTCGTGACGCCCGCCGAGGCCGCCGCCGAGGCCGACGTCATCATGATCCTGGTGCCGGACCCGATCCAGGCGCAGGTCTACGAGGAGTCCATCAAGGACAACCTGAAGGACGGCGACGCGCTGTTCTTCGGCCACGGCCTGAACATCCGGTACGACTTCATCAAGCCGCCGGCCAATGTCGACGTCGCGATGGTCGCCCCGAAGGGCCCGGGCCACCTGGTCCGCCGCCAGTACGAGGAAGGCCGCGGCGTGCCCTGCATCGCCGCCGTCGAGCAGGACTTCTCCGGCAACGCGTTCGCGCTGGCCCTCTCGTACGCGAAGGGCATCGGCGGCACCCGCGCCGGCGTCATCAAGACGACCTTCACGGAGGAGACCGAGACCGACCTCTTCGGTGAGCAGGCCGTGCTCTGCGGTGGTACCGCAGCGCTGGTCAAGGCGGGCTTCGAGACGCTGACCGAGGCCGGCTACCAGCCGGAGATCGCGTACTTCGAGTGCCTCCACGAGCTGAAGCTGATCGTGGACCTCATGTACGAGGGCGGCCTGGAGAAGATGCGCTGGTCGGTCTCCGAGACCGCCGAGTGGGGCGACTACGTCAGCGGCCCGCGCGTCATCACCGACCAGACCAAGGTCGAGATGAAGAAGATCCTCGCCGAGATCCAGGACGGTACGTTCGCCAAGAACTGGATGGACGAGTACCACGGCGGTCTGAAGAAGTACAACGAGTACAAGAAGGCCGACAGCGACAGCCTGCTGGCGACCACCGGCGCGGAGCTGCGCAAGCTCATGAGCTGGGTGGACGACGAGGACGCGTAACCGCGCCCCGAGGCGGCCCCGGCGCCGCCCCCGCCCCTCCCCGGCACGACCGGGACGGGGCCGGGGGCCCGCGCCGGGGCCGCCCGTACATGCCCGTACAACCGGGACGCACGGGGCGTGTGCCGGGCGCCGAGGGGGCCGCGGAGGGGAGTCTTCCGGGCCCCGGTCGCACGTATGAGTGATCCTTTCGCAAGGGCGGAACACCACCCGGGCGTCAGCATTACACTGCTCAACACATACGCGTCAGGCCCACAGCGTCGTGCGTCTTTCACGCGGTTAGGGCGCGCTCCGCCCTAGGACCCCTCCACCGCATGCGGCCGTCGGGACGGCCGTCCGCAATGGGACTTGTGAGGACTCACGTGAGCTCGAAACCTGTCGTACTCATCGCTGAAGAGCTTTCGCCCGCCACCGTCGACGCGCTCGGTCCGGACTTCGAGATCCGGAACTGCAACGGTGCCGACCGCGCGGAGCTGCTCGACGCCATCGCCGACGTGGACGCGATCCTCGTCCGCTCCGCGACCAAGGTCGACGCCGAGGCCGTCGCGGCGGCGAAGAAGCTGAAGGTCGTCGCCCGCGCCGGGGTCGGCCTCGACAATGTCGACGTGCCCGCCGCCACCAAGGCCGGCGTGATGGTCGTCAACGCGCCGACCTCCAACATCGTCACCGCCGCCGAGCTGGCCTGCGGTCTGCTGGTGGCCACCGCGCGCCATATCCCGCAGGCCAACTCCGCGCTGAAGAACGGCGAGTGGAAGCGCTCCAAGTACACCGGCGTCGAGCTGAGCGAGAAGACCCTCGGGGTCGTCGGCCTCGGCCGGATCGGGGTGCTCGTCGCGCAGCGCATGTCCGCCTTCGGGATGAAGATCGTCGCGTACGACCCCTACGTACAGCCCGCGCGCGCTGCCCAGATGGGTGTCAAGCTGCTGACGCTGGACGAGCTGCTGGAGGTGTCGGACTTCATCACCGTGCACCTGCCGAAGACCCCCGAGACCATCGGTCTCATCGGTGACGAGGCGCTCCACAAGGTCAAGCCGACGGTCCGGATCGTCAACGCCGCGCGCGGCGGGATCGTGGACGAGACGGCGCTCGCCGCCGCGCTCAAGGAGGGCCGCGTCGCCGGCGCCGGTCTGGACGTCTACGCGAAGGAGCCCTGCACGGACTCCCCGCTCTTCGAGTTCGACCAGGTCGTCTGTACGCCGCACCTCGGCGCCTCCACCGACGAGGCGCAGGAGAAGGCGGGCGTCGCGGTCGCCCGCTCCGTCCGCCTCGCGCTCGCCGGTGAGCTGGTCCCCGACGCGGTCAACGTCCAGGGCGGGGTCATCGCCGAGGACGTACGCCCGGGGCTGCCGCTCGCCGAGAAGCTCGGCCGGATCTTCACCGCGCTCGCGGGCGAGGTCGCCGCGCGGCTCGATGTCGAGGTCTACGGCGAGATCACCCAGCACGATGTCAAGGTGCTCGAACTCTCCGCGCTCAAGGGTGTGTTCGAGGACGTCGTCGACGAGACGGTCAGCTACGTCAACGCGCCGCTCTTCGCGCAGGAGCGCGGCGTCGAGGTCCGCCTCACCACCTCCAGCGAGTCCCCGAACCACCGCAACGTGGTGACGGTGCGCGGCACGCTCGCGGACGGCGAGGAGGTCTCGGTCTCCGGCACGCTGGCCGGCCCCAAGCACCTGCTGAAGATCGTCGCCATCGGCGCGTACGACGTGGACCTGGCCCTCGCTGACCACATGATCGTCCTCCGCTACGAGGACCGCCCCGGCATCGTCGGCACGGTCGGCCGGATCCTCGGCGAGGCCGGGCTGAACATCGCGGGCATGCAGGTCTCCCGGGTCGCGGAGGGCGGCGAGGCGCTGGTCGTCCTCACGGTCGACGACACGGTCCCGCAGCCGGTCCTGGCGGAGATCTCCACGGAGATCGGCGCGGTCTCGGCCCGCTCGGTCGACCTGACCGACTGACGCGGCCCCTTTCGCCACGCCCCCGGGGCCCGGCGGGACCCTCCGACGCCACGGCGCGGGGGCTCCCCGCCGGGCCCCGCGGCGTCGCCGGGGGCGTTCCCCGTGGACGGGGGCTCAGAGCCGGGCGGCCTTCAGCGCCATGTGCAGCAGCAGGCGGTCCTCGCCCTCGGCCAGGTCGAGGCCGGTGAGCTGCTCGATGCGGGAGAGCCGGTAGTAGAGGGTCTGCCGGTGGATGCCGAGCGCCGCCGCCGTGCGGCCCGCCTGGCCCGCGTGGTCGAGGAAGGACTCGGCCGTGCGGGCCAGTTCGCCGTGGGCGGGGGAGAGCAGCGCCGACACCGCCGGGTCGGGGGCCGTGGGCAACGCCGTCAGCAGGCGGTAGGCGCCGAGCCCCGCCCAGCGGGCCACCGGGCCGAGCCGGGGCTGCGCCACCGAGGCCCGGGCCGCCCCCACCGCCTCGCCCCAGGCCGCCGGAAGCCCGGCGAGACCCCGGCGCGGGGCGCAGAGCCCGGCCCCGGCGCCGGGGCCCGCCGCCGTACGGAGCCGCGCCGCCGCCGTCAGGACGGGCCCCTCCGCCTCCGCCGACCGCAACCGTACGAGCAGCGCCAGCGCCGCGCCGTCCGGCGCCCCGGGACCACCGCTCCCGGCACCGTCCACCGCGCCCCGCACCGCCGCCCCGGCACCGCGCGTCGCGCCGTGCGCCCCGCCACCGCTTCCGGCTCCGTACGCCGCCGCGCCGCGCCCCGTCCCGCCCCGGGGCCCCGCCTCGCCCCGTACCTCCGCGCCGTCCGGCGCCCCGGCCCGCGCCGTCCACGGCACCGTGCAGAGCGCCGCCGCCCCCGGGACGGCGCGCGCCGGGGGTTCCTCGTCCGGCCAGGGGGCCACGCAGAGCAGGACGTGGGGGCCGTCCGCGCTGGGGCCCAGGGCGGTGCGGAGGGCCGCCGTCGCCATCTCGCGCTGCCAGCCGGGGGGCGCCGTCAGGGCCGTCCGGAGTTCCCGGGAGAGCTCCGTGCCCGCCTTCGCCTCGCCGGCCAGGAGGTCGCCGATGCGGGCCGTCACCTCCATCGCCGCCGCCAGCGTCGCGTCGTCGGGGCCCCGGCCCGGAGCCGCGTCGTCGAGCAGCCACACGTAGCCGAGGACATGGCCCCGGTGGCGTACGGGGAGACAGATGCGGCCCCGGAACACCCCGGCCTCCGGGGCCGCCGGGATACGGACCGGGCCCGAAGCGTGGGCGATGCCGAACTCCTCGAACCAGGTACGGACGGCCGGCGTGGAGCGGCGGGTCAGGATCGAGCGGGTGCGGACCGGGTCCACCGCCGTGTCGTCCTCGCTGTCGTGCACCCCGAAGGCGATCAGCCCGAAGTCCCGGTTCTCCAGGGTCGCCGGGACCCCCAGCAGCGCCGAGATCTCGTCCACCAGTTCCTGGTAATCGTCCTTCACCCGGACATTCTCCCACCGGCGCCGCCCCTCTTCAGACATCTGTCTGAGATCCGGGCCACGGATGCGTGACACGTGTCGATGGCAGAGGATCGGAGCGGTCCTTAGCGTTCACAGTGGTTCTCCCGCCGCGCCGGTCCGCCCCGGTCACGGCGCCGTCCGATCCCCCCGTGGAGGTCCCTGTGCTGGGTCCCGTGATCCTCGCCGCGTCGCGCAGCGACGCCCTGCGCCGTACGCTCTCGGCCGCCCCGGTCACCAAGCCGGTGGTGAACCGGTTCATCGCCGGCGAGTCCGTCGAGGAGATCACCCCCGTCGTCCGCTCCCTCGCCGAACAGGGCCTGGAGGTCACCCTCGACGTCCTCGGCGAGGACATCACCGACCCGGCCGCCGCGCTCGCCGCCCGCGACGCGTATCTGCGGCTGGTCGACGCCCTGGCCCCGCTGGACCTCGCCGCCCGCGCCGAGATGTCGGTGAAGCTCTCCTCCTTCGGCCAGGCGCTCCCCGGCGGCCACGACCTCGCGCTGCGGAACGTCACCGAGGTCGTGGAGGCCGCCGCCGCCATCGGCACCACCGTCACCCTCGACGCCGAGGACCACACCACCCTCGACTCCACCCTCGCCGTCCACGCCGAGCTGCGCGCCCGCTTCCCGGAGACCGGCGCCGTCGTCCAGTCGTACCTCTTCCGCACCGAGGAGGACTGCCGGGCGCTGGCCGCGGCGGGCTCCCGGGTGCGCCTGGTCAAGGGCGCCTACAAGGAGCCCGCCTCCGTCGCGTACCAGGACAAGGGCGAGGTCGACCGGGCGTACGTACGGTGCCTGCGCGTCCTGATGGCCGGTTCGGGGTATCCGATGGTCGGGACCCATGACCCGCGGCTGGTCGCCGTGGCGCAGGACCTGGCGCGGCGCGCGGGGCGTAAGCCGGACGAGTACGAGTTCCAGATGCTGTACGGGATCCGGGAGGCCGAGCAGTTCCGGCTCGCCGCCGAGGGACACCGGATGCGTGTGTACGTCGCGTACGGCACCGACTGGTACGGGTACTTCATGCGCCGACTCGCGGAGCGCCCCGCCAACCTCGGGTTCTTCCTGCGCTCGCTCGTCACCCGTACGTGAATCGCCCGGTCCGGACCCCCCGTCAGCCCTCGAACGTCGGCCCTCGAAGCACCCAGCCCCCCAGCACCCAGCAGATGAAGGAGATGCGGCCCCCATGGACGCTGTGACCCAGGTTCCCGCGCCGGTCAACGAGCCGGTGCACGGCTACGCCCCCGGTACGCCCGAGCGGGCCCGGCTGGAGGCCCGGCTCAAGGAGCTGGCCGAGAATCCGGTCGACCTGCCGATGACCATCGGCGGCGAGAAGCGGATGGGCGGCGGCGAGCGCGTCGACGTCGTCCAGCCGCACAACCACCGCGCCGTCCTGGGGACGTTCGCCGGCGCCACCGAGCGGGACGCCCAGGACGCCGTGGACGCCGCGCTCGCCGCCGCCCCGGCCTGGCGCGCGACCGCCTTCGACGACCGCGCCGCGATCATCCTGCGGGCCGCCGAACTCCTCGCCGGCCCCTGGCGCGAGAAGCTCGCCGCGGCGACGATGCTCGGCCAGTCCAAGACCGCCCAGCAGGCCGAGATCGACTGTCCCTGCGAGCTGGTCGACTTCTGGCGCTTCAATGTGAAGTACGCCCGTGACCTGCTCGCCGAGCAGCCGCCCGCCAACTCCCCGGGCGTCTGGAACCGGCTCGACCACCGCCCCCTCGAAGGCTTCGTCTACGCGATCACGCCCTTCAACTTCACCGCGATCGCCGGCAACCTGCCGACCGCGCCCGCGCTGATGGGCAATGTGGTGGTCTGGAAGCCCTCCCCGACCCAGACCCTCGCCGCCGTACTGCTGATGGAGCTGCTGGAGGAGGCGGGGCTGCCCCAGGGCGTCATCAACCTGGTGACCGGCGACGGCCTCGCCGTCTCCGAGGTGGCGCTGACCCACCCCGAACTCGCCGGCATCCACTTCACCGGCTCGACCAGGACCTTCCAGCACCTGTGGAAGACGGTCGGCGCCAACATCGAGACGTACCGCTCCTACCCGCGCATCGTCGGCGAGACCGGCGGCAAGGACTTCGTCGTCGCCCACCCGAGTGCCGACCGGGCGGTCCTGAAGACGGCGCTGACCCGGGGCTCCTTCGAGTACCAGGGCCAGAAGTGCTCGGCCTCCTCCCGCGCCTACATCCCCGCGTCGATCTGGAACGACGGATTCCGGGAGGAGTTCGCCGCCGAGGTCGAGGGCATCACCATGGGCGACGTCACCGACCTGACCAACTTCATCGGCGCCGTCATCGACGAGCGGGCCTTCGCCAAGAACAAGGCCGCCATCGACCGCGCCGCCGCCGACCCGAGCTGCGCCATCGTCGCCGGCGGCACGTACGACGACTCGGTCGGCTACTTCGTCCGGCCCACCGTCATCGTCTGCACCGACCCGGAGAACGAGGTCTTCACCACCGAGTACTTCGGCCCGATCCTCGCGGTGCACGTCTACGACGACGCCGACTACGACGCCGTGCTCGACCAGATGGAGTCGGTCTCCGCCTACGCGCTCACCGGCGCCGTCATCGCGGGCGACCGGGCCGCCGCCGTCCGCACCATGGAGAAGCTCCGGTACGCGGCCGGGAACTTCTACATCAACGACAAGTCGACCGGCGCGGTCGTCGGCCAGCAGCCCTTCGGCGGCGGCCGGGCCTCCGGCACCAACGACAAGGCGGGCGCCCCGCAGAACCTGATGCGCTGGACCCTCACCCGCGCCATCAAGGAGAGCCTGGTCCCGCCGACGGAGTACCGCTACCCCCACATGGGCTGACGGGACATCCCGGCCGCAGGGGCCGGCCGGGACGGACGGTGGCCTTCGTGTGTCGAAGGCCACCGTCTCAGATAGTAGGAAGTCCGAGTAATCGTGAAGACAGGGCGGCCCGCCTCGCTTAGCTTGGAAGAGCCGAACGTCTCGCTCCATCGAGCGAACGGCGGTCGAGGCACGTGCCCCCACACAGGTGACCCCTGTCGCGCTGGCCTCCCGCCCCTTTCGGTCCTTCATGGACGCATCCCCGGCAGGCCCGCGCGGCCCGCTCGCCCGAGGCGTCCGTCTGAGCCGAGCGAAGGAGCCGACCGCCATGGCCGAGACCGCCGCCGTCCGACGTGTCCGTCGTACGCCCCGTACCCCGCACTCCGCCGCTGCCGCCGACGCCGAGCGGAAGAACGCGGCCGCCGCCCTCCAGCGCGCCCTCGACCGCAGGGACAACGGCGGCGCGACCGGCCACTGACGCCCGTCACCGGCCTGCCGCGCCGCGCGACGGTGGCGCCGCGCCGCGCGACCGCGCCGCCGTGAGCCTCAGCGCGTGATCGTGAAGTGGTCCACCCGGTGGCCCGTCTCCGCGAGCGCGCTGACCTTCAGCGCGGGCCGCGCCCCCGTCGTCACCTCGACGGCGAGGAACGAGAACCCGGTGTAGCGCACCCGCGACCACTCCACCGTCTCGGTCGCCTTCGCACCGCCCTCGGCCCAGTGGTACGAGTCCACCGACTCGACGTCCGCGACATGGCCCTCGTAGCTGTCCGGCACGGGGAAGTCGTAGAGCGCCTTGCCCGCGCCGCCCGCCGTCACGTACACGATCCCGTCCCGCACCGAGCTCACCGACGCGCCCACCGGGACCCGGCGCCCGACCGCGCCGCCCCGGAGCGCGTCCGTCCGCTCGTACACATGGTTGTGGCCGTTGACGACCAGATCGACCCGGTGCTTGTCGAAGAGCGGCACCCACGCGTCGCGCACCCCGCCGTCCGAGGCGTGCGCGTTGGTCGTCGAGAAGGCGCAGTGGTGGAAGAAGACCACGATGAAGTCGATCCCCTTGTCCCGGCGCAGCTCGCCCAGGCGCCGGTCCAGCCAGCGCGTCTGCGCCCCGCCGGTGTACCCCGTGTTGGCCCGGATCTCGTTCGAGACATCGTTGGCGTCCAGCGCCACCACGCCCACATTGCCGTACGTGAACGAGTAGACCCCCGGCGCGTTCACCGGGTCGATCCCGCCGCCCGGCAGCGTCCACCGCGCGTTCTGCCCGCCGTAGCCGTGCGGCGAGTACCAGGCCTCCATGTCGTGGTTCCCGGTGGTCACCATCCACGGGACCCGCGCCGCCACCGACTCGGTCTGGGCGAGGAACTGGTCCCACACCCGCGCGTCGTACACGTCCGTCTCCCGGCCCTGGCCGCTGGTGTCCGCGTAGCAGATGTCGCCCGCGTGGAGGTGGAAGACCGGGTTCTGGCCCAGGATCAACTGGTCGTTGGCGAGCGCGTCGTACGAGACGCCCTGGTCGCCGAAGGCGGTGAAGACGAACGGACCGGGGTGCGCCGGAGCCGTACGGAAGGACGCGACCGTCCCCAGGTTCCCCGGGTCCGCCGGGTCGAAGCCGGTGTGGCCGATGCCGTAGTAGTACGTCGTACCGGGACGGAGCCGCTCCAGCGAGGCGTGCAGATAGTACTGGTCCACGGCGGGCAGCTTCGCGGTGAGCGCCGGCGTGTGCAGCGCCCGGACCTCGGCGGGGATCTTCCGGTCCAGCTCCCAGGGCTTCAGCCCCACCCGCAGATACGGGTCCCTCACCGGCAGCGGCACCTGCCAGGAGACCGCCATCATGGTCTTCGGGTCGGCGCCGAAGGCGAGATGGCGGCCGAACGGGGCCACCAGCGCCCCGTCGACCCGGCCCGCGGCGGCCGTCGAGGGCAGGAAGCCGGGGGCGGGGAGCGTCGTCCTCGCCGTCGCTGAGCTGGCGCCCAGCAGCCCGGCGCCCGCCACGGTGGAGGCGGCGACGGTCCCGGCACGCAGCAGCCCGCGCCGGCCGATCCTGGCCCGCAGGTACTCGTGCTGTTCCGGCATGGTCATACGCGAGGCGAGAGGGTCGGGAATCCCGACGCGGGGAGTTTCCATGACCAGACGGTGACACCGACCGATGGCGGAAGTCTGTATTGAACGCGTCGAAACGGCGGCACAAGAGACGTCCATGCGGTGACAGGTTCGCCATGTGTCCACAGAATGGACGCACCGTGTCAGCCGCTGGGACGGGCGGGTAAGGTGCCGACATGTCTCGCAGCCTCAATCTCGCAGTGATCCCCGGTGACGGCATCGGTCAGGAGGTCGTCGCCCAGGGCCTGAAGGTCCTGACCGCGGTGCTCCCGCAGGATGTGAAGCTGGAGACCAAGGAGTACGACCTCGGCGCGCGCCGCTGGCACCGGACCGGGGAGACCCTCCCGGAGACGGAGCTGGAGGCCCTCAAGGGGCACGACGCCATCCTCCTCGGCGCGATCGGCGACCCGTCCGTGCCCTCCGGCGTCCTGGAGCGCGGGCTGCTGCTCAAGCTGCGCTTCGCCTTCGACCACTACGTCAACCTGCGTCCGTCGAAGCTCTTCCCCAGCACGGAGACCCCGCTGGCCGGCCGCCCGGACATCGACTTCGTCGTCGTCCGCGAGGGCACCGAGGGACCGTACACCGGCAACGGCGGTTCGCTGCGCACCGGTACGCCCGCCGAGGTGGCCACCGAGGTGAGCCTCAATACGGCGTACGGCGTGGAGCGGGTCGTCCGGGACGCGTACGAGCGGGCGAACTCCCGCCCCCGCAGGAAGCTGACGCTGGTCCACAAGACCAACGTCCTCGTCCACGCGGGCCACCTGTGGAAGACCATCTTCGACCGGGTCGGGCAGGAGTACCCCGAGGTCACCACCGACTATCTGCATGTCGACGCCGCGACGATCTTCTTCGTCACCCAGCCGGAGCGCTTCGACGTGATCGTCACCGACAACCTCTTCGGTGACATCCTCACCGACCTCGCCGCTGCCGTGACCGGCGGCATCGGCCTGGCCGCGTCCGCGAACATCAACCCGGACCGCACCTTCCCGTCCATGTTCGAGCCGGTCCACGGCTCGGCACCGGACATCGCGGGCCAGGGCAAGGCCGACCCCACGGCCACCGTCCTGTCCGTCGCCCTGCTCCTGCGCCACCTCGGCTTCGACGCCGAGGCCGGCCGGATCGAGGAGGCCGTCGCCGCCGACCTCGCCGGACGTGACGGTACGGCGTCCCCGCGTACCACCGACGAGATCGGCGACGCGCTCGCCGTACGCGTAGCGAGCTGACCCGTCGACTCACCGCAGCCGCCGGGTCCACTGGAACCCGGCGGCCGCGTCGTGCTGTGCGGCCACCGGGATCCCGGCGGGAGGCGCCGACATCTCTCCGGCGCTTCCCTCCCGACACTTCCCGGACCGCACTCACCCCTGTTCTCCCCGCCGCACCCCCCGAGTGATAATCGCCAGTGGGCCGCGGCATGCGGGAATGCTCGGACGTCCTATCAGCAGTAGCGGCGTGAGCGCGGTCCATCACACCCACACGTGAAGGACGAGTATTCATGACCACGCCAGCCACCACACCGACCACCGGTCTCACGATCGAACTGAAGCCCTCCGCCCACCCGCTGCCGGCCGCGGAGCGCGCGGCGGCCCTCGCCGCCCCGGGCTTCGGCCGGTACTTCACCGACCACATGGTGACGATCCGGTGGACCGAGGGCCGGGGGTGGCACGACGCCCAGCTCGTGCCGTACGGGCCGCTCCCGCTCGACCCGGCCACCATGACGCTCCACTACGCGCAGGAGATCTTCGAGGGGCTCAAGGCGTACCGCATGGCCGACGGGTCGGTCGCCACCTTCCGCCCCCACGCCAACGCCGAACGGTTCCAGCGCTCGGCCCGCCGGATCGCCATGCCGGAGCTGCCCACCGAGACCTTCATCGCGGCGTGCGACGCGCTCGTCCAGCAGGACAAGGCGTGGGTCCCCGCGCACGGCGGCGAGGAGTCCCTCTACCTCCGCCCGTTCATGATCGCGACCGAGGCCGGCCTCGGGGTCCGCCCCGCGAACGAGTACCTCTTCCTGGTCATCGCCTCGCCCGCCGGCGCCTACTTCCCGGGCGGGGTGAAGCCGGTCTCCGTCTGGCTCTCCGAGAACTACGTCCGCGCCGTCCCGGGCGGCATCGGCGACGCCAAGACCGGCGGCAACTACGCGGCATCCCTGCTCGCCCAGGCCGAGGCGGCGGAGAAGGGGTGCGACCAGGTGGTCTGGCTGGACGCGCTGGAGCACCGCTGGGTCGAGGAGATGGGCGGGATGAACCTGTACTTCGTGTACGGGGACCGCATCGTCACCCCGCGGCTCAACGGTTCGCTGCTCGCCGGGATCACCCGGGACTCCCTGCTCACCCTCGCGGACGAGCTGGGCTACACCTCCGAGGAGGGCCGGATCTCCACGGAGGAGTGGCGCCGCGACACCGAGAACGGCACCCTCACCGAGGTCTTCGCCTGCGGTACGGCCGCGGTGATCACCCCGGTCGGCACCGTGAAGTCGGCGGGCGGCGAGTGGACCCAGTCGGGCGGCCAGCCCGGCGAGGTCACCATGAAGCTGCGCCGGGCGCTGCTCGACATCCAGCGGGGCACCGCGCCCGACCTGCACGGCTGGATGCACCGGCTGGGCTGAGCCGCCGGGGCCCGTGTCCGGCCGGGGAGCCCCGGCCGGACACGGGCGGCCCGTCCGCCGCTTGCTCGCCCCCCCTGCTCGTCCGTGCCATCCGCCCTGTCCGTGCCATCCGCCCCGTCCGCCCCCGCCCGCACCGTCCGTATCGCCCGTTCCGTTCGTATCGTGAGACGGGTCTTTCCGGACGGGCGAGACATGCGAAAATCGGCCCGTGCTCTCGTTCGCCATGATTATCGGCAGCAAGCGCGCCGGTCCGCGGTGACCGCCCCGTACCACCCGTACGGCGCGGACACTTTGCCCGGACCCGCGCGCAGACCTCTCGCACCCGCGAGGGGTTTTTTCGTTTTCCGGCCCACCACGGCCGAAAGCGACCGGCACGCGATGATGGGCAAGTGGAGCCAGACCTTCCACTCGACAGGAGCAGTCCACCATGACCACAGAGTCCACGGCCGCCGACGACGGTTTCCATGTCTTCGACACGACGCTGCGCGACGGTGCGCAGCGTGAGGGCATCAACCTGACCGTCGCCGACAAGCTGGCCATCGCCCGGTACCTGGACGACTTCGGCGTGGGCTTCATCGAGGGCGGCTGGCCCGGCGCCAACCCCCGGGACACCGAGTTCTTCGCCCGGGCCCGGCAGGAGATCACCTTCCGCCACGCCCAGCTCGTCGCGTTCGGCTCCACCCGCCGCCCCGGCGCCAAGGCCGCCGAGGACCCGCAGGTCAGGGCGCTGGTCGAGTCGGGCGCCCCGGTGGTGACGCTGGTCGCCAAGGCCCATGACCGCCATGTCGAGCTGGCCCTGCGCACCACGCTGGACGAGAACATCGCGATGGTCCGCGACACCGTCTCCCACCTGCGCGAGCAGGGCCGGCGGGTCTTCGTCGACTGCGAGCACTTCTTCGACGGCTACCGCGCCAACCCCGAGTACGCCAAGTCCGTCGTCCGCGCCGCCGCCGAGGCCGGCGCCGATGTGGTCGTCCTCTGCGACACCAACGGCGGCATGCTCCCCGCCCAGATCCAGGCGGTCGTCTCCACCGTCCTCGCCGACACCGGCGCCCGGCTCGGCATCCACGCCCAGGACGACACCGGCTGTGCCGTCGCCAACACGCTCGCGGCGGTGGACGCGGGCGCCACGCATGTGCAGTGCACGGCGAACGGGTACGGCGAGCGCGTCGGCAACGCCAACCTCTTCCCCGTCGTCGCCGCGCTGGAGCTCAAGTACGACCAGCGGGTGCTGCCCGAGGGCGCGCTCGCCGAGATGACCCGGATCTCGCACTCCATCGCCGAGATCGTCAACCTCGCTCCCTCCACCCATCAGCCGTACGTGGGCGTGTCGGCCTTCGCCCACAAGGGCGGCCTGCATGCCTCGGCGATCAAGGTGGACCCGGACCTCTACCAGCACATCGCCCCCGAGCGGGTCGGCAACTCCATGCGGATGCTCGTCTCCGACATGGCGGGCCGCGCCTCCGTCGAGCTCAAGGGCAAGGAACTCGGCATCGACCTCGGCGGCGACCGCGACCTGGTCGGCCGCGTCGTGGGCCGGGTCAAGGAGCAGGAGCTCAAGGGCTACACGTACGAGGCCGCCGACGCCTCCTTCGAGCTGATGCTCCGCGCGGAGGTGGAGGGCCGGCCGCGCCAGTACTTCCGTACGGAGTCCTGGCGGGCCATCGTCGAGGACCGCCCCGACGGCACCCATGCCAACGAGGCCACGGTGAAGCTCTGGGCCAAGGGCGAGCGCATCGTCGCCACGGCGGAGGGGAACGGCCCCGTCAACGCGCTGGACCGGGCGATGCGGGTGGGCCTGGAGCGGATCTACCCGCAGCTCGCCAAGTTGGAGCTGGTCGACTACAAGGTCCGCATCCTGGAGGGCCGCTCCGGCACCGAGTCCACCACCCGCGTCCTCGTCACCACGAGCGACGGCACGGGGGAGTGGTCGACGGTGGGCGTCGCGGAGAACGTCATCGCCGCGTCCTGGCAGGCCCTGGAGGACGCCTACACCTACGGCCTGCTGCGCGCGGGCATCGAACCGGCGCGGTAGGACCTGCCCGCGACGGGACGGGCGGCCGGGGTGCCGGAGGGGACGGGCGGCCGGGGCCGGGGTGCCGGGCCGGGGGCCCGGGCCGGGATGCCGGGCCGGGGTGTCGCAGGGGGTGTCGGGATACCTGCGTATTTTGCCGCCTCTTTGCCCGTCCGTTCCCGCTCGCGTTCGGGTAGCGTCGAGGCATGAGGCCGAGGCTGTTTTCTTTTCTGTTCGGATCGCTTCTCGCACTGTCGGCGACCGCTTTTGTCGCGGCGCCCGCCGCGCACGCCGCCGACACCGGCCCCCAGGCGGTGGCCGATGCTCTGAAGAAGGGCCCCGTCTACGTCGATCCGGGCGCCAAGGACCAGCTCTCGGCCGCCCAGGCCGACGCCCTGGCCAAGAAGATCAAGGACGCGGACAAGCCGCTCTTCGTCGCGGTGGTGCCGGACAACGCGGAGTTCCCCGCGGCGACCCTGCTCCGTACCGTACGGACCGCCACCGGTGTGACCGGCGTCTACGCCATCCGCCTCGGGGACCGTTTCGACGCGGGCGCCGATCCGTCCGCCCTCTCCCGCCAGGCCGTCTCGAACCTGGTCGCCGGGGTGAAGGCGGGCAGCGCCCCGGTCGACGCCGCCACCCAGCTCGACAACTTCGTCGACCAGGCGCTCCCGCAGACCCGTGGCCACGCGCCGGCCTCCTGGGACGAGGGCGCGGGCGACGAGGGCGGCGGCACTTCGTCCACCGGGTGGATCGTGCTCGGCTCGGCCGTCGTGCTGGGCGGCGGCGGGGCGTACGCGGTCGCGCGCAGGAACCGCCGCAAGCGGGAGGAGAGCGAGCGGCAGGCGCTGGAGCAGCTCCGGGTCGTCGTGGACGAGGACATCACCGCCTTCGGCGAGGAGCTGGACCGGCTCGACTTCCACCCCGGCGAGCGCGGCGCCGACGACGCGATGCGCACCGACTACGAGCACGCGCTGGACGCGTACGAGCGTGCCAAGGCCCGGATGGGCGAGGCCCGGCGCCCCGACGACGTACGCGGCGTGACCGAGGCGCTGGAGGACGGCCGCTTCTCGCTGGCGACGCTGGCCGCCCGCCGTACCGGCGCCCCGCTGCCCGAGCGCCGCTCGCCCTGCTTCTTCGACCCGCGCCACGGTCCCTCCACCACGGACGCCGAGTGGTCGCCCGAGCCCGGCGCCGCCCGGCGCGCGGTGCCGGTCTGCGCGGCGGACGCGGCGCGGCTGGCGGACGGCGAGGAGCCGATGACCCGCACCGTCCAGACCGACCAGGGGCCCCGCCCGTACTGGGACGCTGGCCCGGCGTACGGCCCGTGGGCCGGCGGCTACTTCGGCGGCGGGATGCTGTCGGGGCTGCTGATGGGCACGATGCTCGGCTCGATGATGGCGGGCCCCGCGTACGCGGCGGACTTCGGCGGCGGGGACACCTCCGGCTTCGAGGGCGGCGACTACTCCGGCGCGGACTTCAACCCGAACGACTTCGGCGGCGGATTCGGCGGCGGCGGAGGGGACTTCGGGGGCGGCGGGGACTTCGGCGGGGGCGGCGGCTTCGACGGCGGAGGCTTCTGAGGCGCCCGGCGCGCCCGCGACGGCGGGCCCGGCATCCGCGGGGTCCGGTCAGGACGGCGAGAGCCGTTCCCGGCCGGACCCCGTTGGTATGGGGTGGGGCGAGGGGCGCCGCGCTCTCTCGTTGCTCTCTCGTTCAAAGGCCAATGGAGTCAAGCTCGTTCAAAGATCAACGGAATCACGGGATGTGCACGTCATGTACGCGTCATATTCATGTGCGGAGTCCGTGGCACCTCTGGCGGACGCGCGTAGACATCCGGCAGGATCGGCCGCGCACCGCCCTGCTCCACCGCACCGCCTCCCCATCACGGTCTCCAGCAGGAGGAACCTCCCCCCATGAAGATCCGCTCCGTCCTCACCGCGCTCGCCCTGGTCCTGGGCGCGCTCTTCGCCCCCGGCTTCGGCGTGTTCAGCACCGCCACGGACGCCCAGGCCGCCACGAAGATCACGCACGCCACGGCCACGTCGATGTTCAGCGCGTCCGGTATCGGCTGGACCTCCTCCGGCAACTGCTCCAACCGGAACGTCGCGACCTGTACCTCGTTCGACCAGCTCAACCTGGACACGGCCAAGGGCGCGCAGACCCTGAGGAGCGCCTCGGGCTGCGCCCTGACCATCACCGGCGGTACCGAGACCGGGCACGCGAGCGGCACGTACTCGCACTGGAACGGCTACAAGCTCGACTTCAGCAAGGCCACCTGCCTCACCAACTACGTGAAGAACACGTTCACGTACATCGGGCTGCGCGGCGACGGCTACCCGCAGTGGAAGTCCGGCGCCGGCAACCTCTACGCGGACGAGGGCAACCACTGGGACGTCACGTACTACAACTGCGGCGGCTGCTGAGCCGAGGCGCCCCGCGGAACACCTCCGCGGAACACACGACGGTGCCCCGTCCCCGCCGGCCATGACGCCGGGGACGGGGCACCGTCGTAGGCCCGCTGCCGCCCTCTCGCTCCCGCCGTCAGGAGCCGACGGTGACCGTCCAGCGGCGCGGGTTGCCGTCGTGCGCCGCGCCCGAGACATCCGGCTGGCCCTCGGCCTGGACGTCGTCGTACGGGAAGGCGTAGCCGACCGGGTTGTGCTCGTGCACGATCCGGGCGTAGTGGTTGGTCGCCTCGTCGAGGTAGTAGTCCGCCGCCGTGAGACCGTTCGGGGTCTGGGCGTGGGTGAGCAGCGTGGAGCGGGTGAACGCGGCGCCGAGCCGGGCCAGCAGCCCCTTCTTCTCGTCCGAGTCGGCCGGGTTGTTGGCGAACGGACCGCTGTTGCAGGTGAAGATGTCCATCGAGGTCGGCTTGGCGAAGGTGTGCCCGCCGTTGAAGGTGAGCGTGTCGCCCTCGACCCGGCCGGTGAACACGCCCCGGCCGCCCTGGAGGTCGACCGACAGGTCGGTGGACCGGTACTTCTCCCAGACCCGGTCGGCGTAGCCGGCGAAGACCCCGTCGAAGCCGGTCTGGCCGGGCACGTTCTGCGGCGAGATGATACGGAGCACCTGGCCGTCGCCGTTGCGCAGGATCAGCTTGTCCCACGGGTAGCCGTCCTTCGCCGCCTGGGCGGTGAGCCCGTCCGCGATCCGGTCCAGCGCGCCCTCGGGCAGCGGGGCGACCGTGTGGGTGGCGTCGCCCTCCAGCGAGATGCCGATGGGCAGCGCCGTCACCAGGTCGACATAGCTGATGTTGGAGAAGAGCTGGTCCGAGTTGAAGGTGAACTCGCAGAACGACCAGGTACGGCCGTAGTTGGGGTCGGCGGGCGTCGCGAACGCCGGCTCGACCAGGGCCGGGCCCGGGTTGAGGAAGAAGTCCAGCTTGTCGTCGCGCACGAAGTAGACGCGGGCGCCGAACATCTGCGGCAGCCGTAGCACGACGGGCGCGCCGCCCGCCGGGTTGAGCGGGATGGCGCAGTCGACCGGGAGCGGGGTGAGCGGGCTGCCGGGGGACTCCGGCCGGTAGACGCCGCCGTCGGCGCGGAGCAGCACCCAGTCGCCCGTGGCGCCGTCGTGCCCGGTGACATACGCGTTGACCGAGCCGGGCAGCGACTTGTTCTGCAGGGCGAGTTCACAGGTCTCCGGCGCCGCGGAGGCGTGGGGGCTGAGAGCGCTTCCCCACACGGGGTAGGTGAGCGCTGTCGCCGCGGCGGCCGTGCCGGTGAGGAACAGTCGGCGGGATATCACGGAAGAACTCCAGATATGTGGGGGGCACGAGGGCGCGGCGGGTGGGAGGAGGCGCCCAGCGTGGCCCCCCAGCCTCGCTGCGGGTGGGGAACGAGTCAAGTAGTGGGACTGAGAGCGCTCTCACACCGTGGGAGAACTGACGCGCCGTCATGCGAGGCTGGAGAGAGCGGCGTTGACGTGAGCGGTACGCCTGGGGAGGCGCCGGGGTCCTGCGGCTGTTGACGTGGGCGGTACGCCAGGGGAAGCGCAGGGGTCCTGCCGCTGTTGACGTGGGCGGTACGCCTGGCGAGGTGCCGGGGTACTGCGCCCGTTGACGTGAGCAGTGCGTCAGGGGAAGCGCTGGCGTCCTGCGCCCGTTGACGTGGGCGGTGCGCCAGGGGCGTGCCCCGCGTCCGGGGCGGTGGACGCGGCGGCGTGACATGCCCGCCGCGCCGTGTCATGACCGCCCCGCCGTGCGGGGGCCGTTGAAAGGCGCCCCGTGCGGTGCTACACCAACGGGCAGCCGTCCGCCCCGCTCTCGCCCCGGGAGGCCCCGTGTCGTCCTCGCCCGTCTGGAGTCGCCGGGGGGTGCTCGGGGTGCTGGCCGCCACCGGGGCCGTACACCTTCCGTACGCGGCCGCCACGGCCTCCGCCGCGCCCCTCGCCCCCGTACCCGACGACCCCTTCGAGGAGCTGCGGCTGCGCTGGGTGGATCTCGCGCTGGGCAGCGGGTACGACCCGGGGGCCGAGCCGTACGCCGCCCGGCTCGCCGAGACCGGGGAGCTGGCCTCGGGGTTCCTGCGTACCATGGAGCCGGCCGCCGGATCGCTCTGGCCGGGGCTGCCGTACGACCCGCCCTCCGGGATCACCCAGAGCTACAGCCGGCTCTGGACCATGACCCGGGCCCACGCCCAGCCCGGCACCGGGCTCACCGGGGACGCCGGGCTGCTCGACGCCGTACGGGGCGGGCTCGACCACCTCGGCGCCACCGTCTACCACCCCGGGACCGCCCCGTACGGCAACTGGTGGGAGTGGCAGATCGGCACCCCCCGGCTCCTCATGGACATCACCGCCGTGCTGTACGACCGGCTCGGCGAGGCGCGGCGCACCGCCGCCACCGCCGCCGTCGACCACTTCATCCCCGACACCCTGCTCACCGAGTACACCGGCACCAGCACCGGCGCCAACCGGGTCGACCTCTGCCGCTCCGTCGCCCTGCGCGGCGTCCTGGGCCGCGCGCCGGAGCGGATCGCGCTCGCCAGGGACGCGCTCTCGCCGGTCTTCCCGTACGTCACCACGGGCGACGGGCTCTACGCCGACGGGTCGTTCGTGCAGCACACCTGGGTCGCCTACTCCGGGACGTACGGCCAGGTCCTGCTGGACGGCCTCGGCCGGCTCCTCGCCCTGCTCGCCGGGTCGCCCTGGGAGGTCACCGACCCGGCCCGGCGCACCGTCCTGGACGGCGTGGAGCGCGCCTTCGCCCCGCTGATCTTCCACGGGCTGATGATGGACAGCGTCAACGGGCGCGCCGTCAGCCGCGGTTATCTGCTGAGCGACGAACGCCGGGTCATGCGGAGCGACCACTTCCATGGCCAGGGCGTGATCGCCGCCATCGCCCTGCTCGCGGGCGCGGCGGACGCCGCCGAGCGCGCCCGCTGGACCGGGCTGCTCAAGGGGTGGATCGAGCGGAACACGGTCGCGCCCGTCCTCACCGCCCGCCAGTTCGACGTCGCCGACCTCGCCCGGCTCCACGCCGTCGCCGCCTCGGAGCTCCCCGCCGCGCCCGAGCCGGTCGGCCACACCCTCTTCGCCGCCATGGACCGGGCCGTCCACCGCCGCCCGGGGTGGGCCGCGAACATCTCCATGGCCTCGGAGCGGATCGCCCACTACGAGTGCGGCAACGGCGAGCATCCGCACGGCTGGCACACCGGATCCGGGATGCTCCTGTGGTGGACCGCCGGACCGGCCGGGACCGGGATCGGGACCGGTGAGGGGACCACCGGCCAGTACACCGACTGGTTCTGGCCCACCGTCGACCCGTACCGCATGCCCGGCACCACCGTCTCCACCCTGCGGCTCGCCGACCGCGCGGGCGGCGAGTGGGGGGAGCCGAAGCCCGCCGTACGGTGGGTCGGCGGCGTCACCGACGGGACGTACGCCGCCGTCGGGCAGCACCTCAAGGGGCTCGGCTCGACCCTGGAGGCCCGTAAGTCCTGGTTCTGCCTCGATGACACCGTCGTCTGCCTCGGCGCCGGGATCACCGCACGGGACGGCGTGCCCGTCGAGACGGTGATCGACAACCGGAACCTGGGCGAGCGGGACCCCGGCGGCTTCACCCTCGACCCCGGCGGCGGGACCCGCCCCCGCTGGGCGCATCTGGCCGGGCACGGCGGCTGGGTCTTCCCCGGGGGCGCGCGGGTACGGACCCTCGCGGAGGCGCGCACCGGCGCGTGGAGCGACATCAACACCACCAGTTCACCCGAACGCCGTACCCGGCGCTACCGGAGCCTCTGGTTCGACCATGGCACCGACCCGGTGGCCGCGTCGTACGCGTATCTGCTGCTCCCCGGCGCCGGCCGGCGCGCCGTGGCCGCCCGCGCCGCCGACCGCCACTGGCTGGACATCCTGGCCAACACGGAGCACGCCCAGGCCGTCGCGGTCCGGCGGCTCGGCTGCGTCGCCGCCAACTTCTGGACCCCGGGAACGGCCGGGCCGCTCTCCGCCACCGCCCCGGCGAGCCTCCTCGCCGTGGAGCGGGGCCGTACCGCCGCCCTGTACGTCGCGGAGCCGCCCCGCACCGGCGCGCCCCTGGAGGTCGTTTGGGACCGCACGCACCGCCCCGTACGCCGCGTCACCGCCCACGACCCCTCCGTCGAGGTCCTGGCGGCGGGGCGTACGGTACGGCTGAGGATCACCCCGGGCACGGCCTGCGCCCGCCACACCTGCACCCTGGAACTGCGCTGAGCGCGGCCGCCACGTCGTACACCGGAAGGCCCGCACGGCTGGAACACCCGCGCGACCGGGACGGCCGACCGGGACGGCCGACCGGTATGGCGGATCCCTACAACCGCCAGGGGGCCCGTGCTGTCCGGTGTCGCCGTCGGAGCCCCCGTTCTGTCCATGCCCACCAGGAATACCCGCGGGAGACTGTGCGGAGTCGACGGCGCGCATTCCTTGGCGGGGTTCGTAGGGTTGGGACATGACCGTAGTGGACGAGACGCCGAGCGAGCCCACCGACGCCCGGGGCCGGGTCGCCGAACTGCACGCCCTGCGCGAGACGGCCCGCCGAGGCCCCAGCGACCGCGCCACCGAGGCCCAGCGCGCCAAGGGCAAGCTCACCGCCCGTGAGCGCATCGAGCTGCTGCTCGACGAAGGATCGTTCAAGGAGGTCGAGCAGCTCCGCCGGCACCGGGCGAGCGGCTTCGGCCTGGAGGCGAAGAAGCCGTACACCGACGGTGTCATCACCGGCTGGGGCACGGTGGAAGGCCGTACGGTCTTCGTCTACGCCCACGACTTCCGGATCTTCGGCGGCGCCCTCGGCGAGGCCCACGCCACCAAGATCCACAAGATCATGGACATGGCCATCTCGGCCGGTGCCCCGCTCGTCTCCCTCAACGACGGCGCGGGCGCCCGGATCCAGGAGGGCGTCTCCGCGCTCGCCGGATACGGCGGCATCTTCCAGCGCAACACCCGCGCCTCCGGCGTCATCCCGCAGATCAGCGTGATGCTCGGCCCCTGCGCGGGCGGCGCGGCCTACAGCCCCGCCCTCACCGACTTCGTCTTCATGGTCCGCGAGACCTCGCAGATGTTCATCACGGGCCCCGACGTCGTCAAGGCCGTGACCGGCGAGGAGATCACCCAGAACGGCCTGGGCGGCGCGGACGTGCACGCCGAGACCTCGGGCGTCGCGCACTTCGCGTACGACGACGAGGAGACCTGCATCGCCGAGGTCCGCTACCTCCTCTCGATGCTCCCGCAGAACAACCGCGAGAACCCGCCCACCGTCCTCTCCGAGGACCCGGCGGACCGCCGCTCCGACGTCCTCCTCGACCTCGTGCCCGCCGACGGCAACCGCCCGTACGACATGCACAAGGTCATCGAGGAACTGGTCGACGACGGCGACTACCTGGAGATCCACGAGCGCTGGGCCCGCAACATCATCTGCGCCCTGGCCCGCCTCGACGGCCAGGTCGTCGGCATCGTCGCCAACCAGCCGCAGTCCCTGGCCGGGGTGCTGGACATCGAGGCATCGGAGAAAGCTGCGCGCTTTGTCCAGATGTGTGATGCTTTTAATATCCCGATCGTCACGTTGCTGGACGTCCCCGGCTTCCTTCCGGGCGTCGACCAGGAGCACGGCGGAATCATCCGGCACGGTGCCAAACTGCTCTACGCCTACTGCAACGCCACCGTGCCGAGGATCTCCCTGATCCTGCGCAAGGCGTACGGAGGCGCGTACATCGTCATGGACTCCCAGTCCATCGGGGCCGACCTGACCTATGCCTGGCCCACCAACGAGATCGCGGTGATGGGCGCCGAAGGTGCCGCCAACGTCATCTTCCGCAAGCAGATCGCCGAGGCCGAGGACTCCGACGCCATGCGCGCCCGCATGGTCAAGGAGTACAAGTCCGAGCTGATGCACCCCTACTACGCCGCGGAGCGCGGCCTCGTCGACGATGTCATCGACCCCGCCGAGACCCGTGAGGTCCTGGTGAGCGCGCTCGCGATGCTCCGTACCAAGCACGCCGACCTGCCGTCCCGCAAGCACGGCAACCCCCCGCAGTGACCCGGCGCCCCGCGCCCGCCGCGCGCCCCGCCGTCGCCGTCCCTGCCGAGACAACGGAGAACGACTCCATGAGTGAAGCCACGAACGACTCCCTGCTGCGCGTCGAGAAGGGCGAGGCCGCCCCGGAGGAACTGGCCGCCCTGACCGCCCTCCTGCTGGCCCGCGCCGCCACCAGGCCGGCCGCCGCCCCGGCCCACCGGGGCCGTTCCACGGCCGGCTGGCGCCGCCTGGAGCGCACCCCCGGCTTCCGCGCCCCGCACAGCTGGCAGGGCTGACCGCCCGCGCCGTACCGTCGCACACGACGAAGCCCCCGCACCGGAGTGCGGGGGCTTTCGTCATGCCGTGATGCCCGTACGGGGCGGACGCGGCCCGGATACGGCCCGGGGCCCGGCTCCGGCCCGGAGGGGCGCCGGTGCCGGGAAAGGCCGGTGCCCGGCGCCGTACGGCACCGGGCATCCGTGGACCGACGCTCAGCGCAGTCGTGCCATGAGGGCGTGTTCGACCAGGGTGATGAGTCCGCTTTTGGCGTCGGCGCGGTGGCGGGCGTCGGTGGTGATGATGGGGGTGTCGGGGCCGATCTGGAGTGCTTCGCGTACTTCGTCGGGGGTGTAGGGCTGGTGTCCGTCGAAGCCGTTGAGGGCGATGACGAAGGGGAGTCCGGAGTTTTCGAAGTAGTCGACGGCGGGGAAGCAGTCGGCGAGGCGGCGGGTGTCGACGAGGACGACGGCGCCGATGGCGCCGCGTACGAGGTCGTCCCACATGAACCAGAAGCGGTCCTGTCCGGGGGTGCCGAAGAGGTAGAGGATGAGGTCTTGGTCGAGGGTGATGCGTCCGAAGTCCATGGCCACGGTGGTGGTGGTCTTGTCTCCGGTGTGGGTGAGGTCGTCGATGCCGGCGGATGCGCTGGTCATGACGGCTTCGGTACGCAGCGGGTTGATCTCTGAGACGGCGCCTACGAACGTGGTCTTGCCCACGCCGAAGCCGCCCGCCACCACGATCTTCGCGCTGGTGGTCGATCGGGCCGCACCGCCGCTAGAGCTTGCGAAGTCCACTGAGCACCCTTTCGAGCAGTGTCACGTCTGGCTGGCCACCGGTGGCCTCGTCGCCACCGGGCTGATGGATGGCTACAAGGCCCGCCTCCGCCAGGTCGGCTACGAGGATCCGGGCCACGCCGAGAGGAATGGAGAGGAGCGCCGATACTTCGGCGACCGATTTGATCTCGAAACACAGCCGGCAGATCCGCTGGTGCTCGGGCAACTGCCCCTGCAACTGCGACGGATCGGCCGTCGTACTGACCAGCGCCTCGATGGCGAGCTGGTAACGCGGCCGGGTCCGGCCGCCGGTCATGGCGTACGGGCGCACCAAGGGATTGTGTGTGCCCATGGAAGGCTCGGCTTCCGGGGAGCGCCGCGGCGGCACCGGCTGGATGCGCGGCTGCCGCGGCTCGTCGTACTCGTACTGCGATGGCGGGGGAGGCTGCTGGTACGGCTGGTGCTGCGGCCCGCCGGGCCCGCCGCCCGGTCCCGGGTGCCCCTGACCGCCGGGACCACCGTGACCGCCGTGACCGCCCTGACCACCGTGGCCCGGTCCGCCCTGTTCATGGCTCTGCCCGCCCTGTCCGACGCTCTGTCCGCTGGGCGTGGAAGGGAAGTTGAACCGGTTCTGGACATGCTCACCCGGAGACCTGGAGCCACCGTCATAAGTATGCCCACCTGGGGGTGTAGCCACGTTTCCTCCTCCGAACCGCCGGGGCGCCGGGCCCGATCCTGGCGGACACCGATACATCCGCGCCACCGCACCCTAATGGTGCGGCGGCCAACAGCGCACTGTCTGTCAGTTCAGCAGACTGCCCTGAAGCTCGGCGCGGAGGTCCGGGGTGAGGACCGTCCCCGCCCGGTCGACCAGGAGGGCCATCTCGTACCCGACGAGGCCGATGTCGGCCTCGGGGTGGGCGAGGACGGCCAGCGAGGAACCGTCGGAGATGGACATCAGGAAGAGGAAGCCGCGCTCCATCTCGACGACCGTCTGGTTCACGGCCCCGCCCTCGAAGATGCGGGACGCGCCCGCGGTCAGCGAGGTCAGCCCCGACGCGACGGCCGCGAGCTGATCGGCGCGGTCGCGGGGGAATCCTTCGGACATGGCCAGCAGGAGTCCGTCGGCGGAGACCACCACGGTGTGGGACACCCCGGGGGTGTTGTCCACAAAGTTGGTGATCAACCAGTTCAGATTCTGCGCCGCCTGGCTCATCGGGCTCACACTAACGCTCCTGGTTGTAGGTACTGCCCGGGCCGCGGCCCGGTCCGTTCGTGTCCGCTCCCGCGTTGCGGCCCCGCTCGACGCCGCGTCGCAGGTTGCTCAGCCTGCCCCGGATGTCCTCCGGGGCACGGGAGACCAGGGGACCGCTGTGCGTGGTCTGCTCCGCGGCGCCCTCGACCAGATTGGCCTTGGGCACCCGACGGGGCAGACCGGACGAGGTGACTCCGCCCGCCTTCGGCTCGCGCAGCTTCTCCGCGCGGTGCCAGCGCTCGTCGTTCCGCGCCCGCCAGTCGTCGTCCGGACCGGCGTCCGCCTGCCCGCCGACACCCTGGCCGGCGCCGCCGAGGAGGCCGCCGCCCGGTCCGCCGCCCTGTCCACCGCCGTTGTTCCGCCCGGCGGTCTCCCCCCGGCCGTTGAGCAGGCCGTTGAGCTGACCGGTGGTCCGGGTGGTGCCGAGACCGTCGCCCGGGGTTTCCCCCGCGCCGCGGCCCTTGTCCTGCTCACTGCCCTGCTCGTCCTGGAAGTCGCTCCCGGTGGTGCCCCGCCCGTTCAGCGCCGTCGACGAGGCCTGTACGGGCGGCTGTCCTTCGCCCTCACCGGTCGGCTGCCACGCCTCCGGCGACCGCGGCTTCTGCGCCTGGCCGCCGCCACGGCGCGGCAGACCCGCGTCCGTCAGCTCGTGACTGGTGCTCGGGGAGGGCCCCGGACGGTTCAAGCCTACGTTGTCCCGGGCGTTCCCGGGAGCGCCGAGGTCCGATTCCGGATCGGCGGGAGGCTCCGAGCCGTACGTCCCGGGGAAACCGTTCCCGTCGCTCCACTCACCCTGGTGGGGCTGGGGGTTGAAGAGATTCTCGTACGAGGACCCGGCGCCCTGCGCGGCGGGGTACGGGGGCTCCGCATACCCCTGCTGGGGCGGGATCCCCGGAAACCCGTCGGAGTGCCCGTACGTCTCGGCGGGCGCGAACGGGTCGCTCCCCGGCGCGAAGGCGTCGGACGGCTGCGCGAAACTGTCCGAAGGCGACGGCTGCGCGAACGCGTCCGCCGGGGGCGGGAACGCCTCCGCCTGCGGCGCGAACGCCTCGTTCCGCTGCGGGAACGCGTCGAAGCCGCCGGTGTCGAACTCCGCCCCGACCGCCCCGGCCGTCCCGGCGGCGGGCTGCTGCGCCCCGTACCCCGTTCCGTACGCCGTCGGGCCCGGCGGGAAGGCGCCGTCCTCGGCCGTGAAGTGCCGCTGCCCGTCCGCCGGGGCCTGGCCGTCCGTCCCGACGGCCGCGCGGCGCTCGTCGCGCTTCTGCGCGCGGTTGACGGGGTCGAGCCGCTCGGCCTGGTCGGCCTGGCCGGACCCCTGCTCCTGCGGCTGCTCGTAGCGCGAGTCGTCGAAGCCCAGCTCCGCCGCCGTCAGCATCGGGGGGCTCGGGAAGGACTGCTGCTCGCTCTCCGGCAGGTTGGGCTGCTCCGGCAGGATCTGCGAGACCGTGAACTCCTCGCCGGAGCCGGCGCCCGCGGCCCCGCCCCCGCCGCCGTGCGTGATCGCGTCCGGCAGCATGACCAGCGAGGTGGTGCCCGCCTGCTCGCCCGAGGGGCGGAGCTGGACCCGTACCCCGTGCCGGTCCGCCAGGCGGCCGACCACGAAGAGGCCCATGCGCTGGGAGACCGTGGCGTCCACCGTCGGCGGGTTGGCCAGCTTGTGGTTGATGTCCGCGAAGTCCTCGGCGGTGAGCCCGATCCCCTTGTCGTGGATCTCGATCATCACCCGGCCGTCCGGCAGCCGTGTCGCGGTGACCCGCACCTTCGTCTGCGGGGAGGAGAACGTGGTGGCGTTCTCCAGCAGCTCGGCGAGGAGATGGACGAGGTCGGTCACGGCCTGGCCGTGGATCTCCGTCTCCGGGACCCCGGTCAGCTCGATGCGCTCGTACGACTCCACCTCGGAGGAGGCCGCGCGCAGGACGTCCACCAGCGGCACCGGCTGGTTCCAGCGGCGCCCCGGCTCCTCGCCCGCGAGGACCAGCAGGTTCTCGCCGTTCCGGCGCATACGGGTGGCCAGGTGGTCCAGCTTGAAGAGGTTTTCGAGCTGGTCCGGGTCGCCCTCGTTGTTCTCCAGATCGGAGATGAGGGTCAACTGGCCTTCGATCAGCGACTGGTTGCGGCGCGAGAGGTTGGTGAAGATCGCGTTGACATTGCCCCGGAGCATGGCCTGCTCGGCGGCGAGCCGTACCGCCTCCCGGTGCACCTGGTCGAAGGCGCGGGCGACCTCGCCTATCTCGTCGCGCGAGTCGATCGGGATGGGCTGCACCCGGGTGTCGACCCGGCCCGGCTCGGCCCGCGAGAGCTGGTCGACCAGCATCGGCAGCCGCTGCTCGGCGATGCCGAAGGCGGCGGTACGGAGCGAGAGCATCGACCGGCTCATCTGCCGCGCCATGATGCCCGCCAGGATGAACGCGGCGAGCAGGGCGACCAGCACCACCGCACCGTTGATGATCGCGTTGTTCCGCGCGTTGTCCGCGATCGACGACGCCTCGGAGACCGCCTTGTCGACGAGGTCCGTCTCGATCGTGTTGTACCCGTCGAACTTGGCGGTGGAGGCCGCCATCCAGGTCTCCGGGGTGATCCCGCGCTGGGCGAGCTGCTCCGGGCTGTCCCCGGAGGCGATCGCCGCCACCATGCCGTCGAAGACGGAGCCGTCCTTGCTCGGCGGGGCGGTGAACTCCTGGCCCGCGGCGGCGGCCTGCTGCTGCGCGGCGGCGATCTTCTTGGTCGCCTCCGCGGTCTGCTCCCGCATGACCTGCTGGAGCTTGACCGCGTCCTCCTGGGTGCCACCGGAGAGGTACTCGCCGATGGCGATGTCCTCCAGATAGGCGTAACTGGAGAAGGCGATCGTCTGACCGCTCCTGACGTCGGCCTTCTGGCTCGGCCGCACCAGCAGGTGCGTACCGATGGAGCGCTGGAGCGACTCGGCGCCCTTGGCCAGCCCGATGGCGTAGACGGTACGGCCGTAACTGGTGATGTTCCCGGTGCCCAGGCCGAGTTCGTTGGCGAACTCCATGAGGGTGTGCTCCAGCGGCACGTACGCCTCTTCGGTGGCGACCGGGCCGCCGTTGCCGCCGCTCTTGTCCGGGGTCTCCACCCCGGCCGTGAACGCGGTCTTGCGGATGTTCTCCAGCGACGGTTCCACGCTGCGGAAGAGCCCGAGCCGGCGTTCGAGGCCCTGCTCGGCGGGCATGTCGCCGACCGCCAGGTCGAACTTCTTCTTCGCCGCGTCCGTCGCCGCGTAGCTCTGGGCGACGACCGGCGCGTCCCGTTTGTTGGTCAGCAACGACTGCGCGGTGAGGTCGCGCTCGTTGAGGAGCGCGTGGCCGTACTCCGAGGCGGCCTTGACGACGAGGGCGGTGCGCTCCGCGTCCTTGGCGGCCTGCCATGTGTCCACCGACGCCTTGACCTGGAAGCCGCCCATGACGAGGCCGACCAGGACGGGGACGAGGAGGATCGCGTAGAGCCGGGTGGTCACCCGCCAGTTGCGCGGCGAGAACCGGCTCGGGCTGCCGGCCGCCGGGGGCGGGCCGGTGGTGACGGCGGGCGCCGCCGCACGCGGCGGCGGGGTGAAGTTGCCCCGCGCCTTCTGCTCCGCGGAGCTTGTCGTGCTTCGCCTCACTCGACCAACAACCTCTCGGCGTCGGCACCTACGCTGTGCCGTGTTTTGTTTCAGGGCCGTAATACTCGGGAGTTCTCGAATTCCAGCACGGGGAACGCTCCCGATCCAAACAGCGGGAACCAGCCATTCCGAGTGGCGGAGGCCTCACCTAAAACGGGCATAGAGAACGAGCCCCGGCAAAAGACGGGGCCGGCATGTGCGCAGGGACACCACGCGAGTGCGGCGGGTGGCCGGAGAGCGTGAATTCTCTGTCGAAATGTTATGAACACAGCGGCGGGCCGTGTCCAGGGACAGGGCCCACCTCCGGGTGGTCTACGGCAACTGCCTTACGGCTCCCCCTACTTCAGTCGTGCCATGAGGGCGTGTTCGACCAGGGTGATGAGTCCGCTTTTGGCGTCGGCGCGGTGGCGGGCGTCGGTGGTGATGATGGGGGTGTCGGGGCCGATCTGGAGTGCTTCGCGTACTTCGTCGGGGGTGTAGGGCTGGTGTCCGTCGAAGCCGTTGAGGGCGATGACGAAGGGGAGTCCGGAGTTTTCGAAGTAGTCGACGGCGGGGAAGCAGTCGGCGAGGCGGCGGGTGTCGACGAGGACGACGGCGCCGATGGCGCCGCGTACGAGGTCGTCCCACATGAACCAGAAGCGGTCCTGTCCGGGGGTGCCGAAGAGGTAGAGGATGAGGTCTTGGTCGAGGGTGATGCGTCCGAAGTCCATGGCCACGGTGGTGGTGGTCTTGTCTCCGGTGTGGGTGAGGTCGTCGATGCCGGCGGATGCGCTGGTCATGACGGCTTCGGTACGCAGCGGGTTGATCTCTGAGACGGCGCCTACGAACGTGGTCTTGCCCACGCCGAAGCCGCCCGCCACCACGATCTTCGCGCTGGTGGTCGATCGGGCCGCACCGCCGCTAGAGCTTGCGAAGTCCACTGAGCACCCTTTCGAGCAGTGTCACATCCGGCGTACCGCCGGCCTCTCCGTTGCCCGGCTGGTGGATGGCCACCATGCCGGCCTCCGCCAGGTCGGCCACGAGGATCCGGGCGACACCGAGCGGCATGGTCAGCAGCGCCGAGACCTCGGCCACGGACTTGACCTCACGGCACAGGTGGCAGATCCGCTGGTGCTCGGGGAGCAGGGTGGCGAGGTGCGCCGGGTCCGCGGTCGTACTGACCAGCGCCTCGATGGCGAGCTGGTAACGCGGCCGGGTCCGGCCGCCGGTCATGGCGTACGGACGTACCAGCGGCTGATCGCCCTCGGGTCCGTACGAGGCGTCGACGGAGACGCCGTACGGATCGTGAGAGGCGGGTGGCGGGGTCATGAATCCTCCGGGCGTGACAGCAAGATGTCTGCGTGCCGTCTGACTTGGCCGGTGGGGGGCCGGTTGGGCGGCCTGACGGTGAGTAGCTGGGTAGTTCCTGGAAGACTCAGTGCAGCAGACTTCCCTGAAGCTCGGCGCGCAGATCCGGGGTGAGGACCGTACCGGCGCGGTCGACCAGGAGGGCCATCTCGTACCCCACCAGGCCGATGTCGCACTCGGGGTGGGCGAGCACGGCCAGGGAGGAACCGTCGGAGACGGACATCAGGAAGAGGAAGCCGCGCTCCATCTCCACCACGGTCTGGTTGACCGGGCCGCCTTCGAAGATCCGGGACGCCCCCGCGGTCAGCGAGGTCAGCCCCGACGCCACGGCCGCGAGCTGATCGGCGCGGTCACGGGGGAAGCCCTCGGACATGGCCAGCAGAAGTCCGTCTGCGGAGACCACCACGGTGTGGGACACCCCGGGGGTGTTGTCCACGAAATTGGTGATCAACCAGTTCAGATTCTGCGCAGCCTGACTCATCGGACTCAACTAACGCTCCTGCTGGTGAGAGGTGCCGAGGTTGAATCCGCTGTTCGCCGGGGAGTTGCTGCCCGCCTGACGACCTTGCTGGATACCCCGACGGAGATTGGTCAGCCGGCCACGCACGTCAGCGGGCGCGCGGGAGACCTGCGGACCGGCCTGGGTGTTCTGTTCCTGCGCGGTACCGGGCACCAGGTTGGCGCGCGGCACCCTGCGGGGCAGACCGGATGTGGTGACGCCGCCGGACTGGGGCTTCTTGGCCCGTTCGGCCTGGCGTACCAGTTCATCGTTGGGAGAGGTACGCCAGGAGGAGGTGGCGCCCACGCCCCCGGCGGACCCCTGGGAGTCCGAACCGCCGCTGGAGAAGTTGAAGCCGGAGCCGTTGGTCCCGGAGCCCTGGCCGAGGCCATTGAGCCCGGGGCGCCGGCTCTGCGGGTCGTTGACGCCGGGGCGCCCGGTGCCCACGCCGAAGCCGTTGCCGGAGGTGGCGCCCGCGCCGTTCGTGTCCGCGCCGTTGGCGCCGCCGTTGGCACCGAGGGCGCCGCCCGGTTCGCGGCGCGGCATCGGGGGCGGCGCCGAGGGGCTGTCCGCGGCCGGGTTCCTGGCCGGCAGACCGCTGTCGTACGAGCCGGATCCGGCACCGCCGCCGAACGTACCGCCGCCGAGGGAGCCGTTGCCGCCCAGGGAGCCGCCGCCGAACGCGCTGTCGCCGATCGGGCCGCCCTGGGGGCCGGTGTCCTGGCGCCCGGTGTCCTGGCGGCCGGTGTCCTGCGACGCGTGGAACCAGTTGGTCTCCAGCGTGTCGTAGAGCGGCGTACGGCCGTCACCGGGGCCCGAGGCCGGGGGCAGCGCCTCCGGCTGGGGCTGCGGCGGCAGGCTCGGCCGCTGGTAGTCGCCCTCGCCGCCGGGCGCCGTGGCGGGCGCGGGCGGGCGCGGGGCGTTGAAGTCCTGCTGGCCGGTGGCGAAGCCGGACTGCGACTGCGGCCGGTAGCCGTCGTTCTCGTTCTGCCGGCCGTAGTCCGTGCCGCCCTGCTGCTGGCTGCCGTACTCCCCGGAAGGCGCGGAGTACGGGGCCGGGGCGTTGAAGTCGGGGCGCGCGAACGGGGCCGTGGACGCCGGGTCCTGGCCGCCGCCGAGCGGGCCGTTCTGGTCCGGGCGGGGCCCGTCGAAGTCCGGCCGGGGGAACTCGGAGGTGGAGCCGGGGCCCTGCCGCTCGCCGGAGGGGCGGGCGAACTGGTTGCCGGACCCGTGCTCCTCGTGGCCGCGCGGGGCGTCCGGCGAGGGACGGCCCTGGTGGCCGTCGCCCCAGCCCGGGGTCCCCGGGCGGGACGGCTGCGGGGTGCCGCCGGGGAGCTCGGCGCGCGGCCCGCCGGGCGGCGGGAGCTGCCGGTCGCGCTGGGGGGCGGGGGCGCCGCCCTGCTGGAAGGCGTTCTGGGCGCGCCCGCTGAAACCGTTCTGCCCCTGGCCGGAGCCGCCGGGGCCGCCCTGGTTGCCGGGGCCGCCGGGTGCCTGGCCGAACGCGTTCGCGACACCGGAGCGGTCGGTACGGCCCTGACCCTGCCCGGGACCGCCCTGGCCGCCCTGCCCGGGACCCTGTCCGGACGGAGCCTGCGACGAGGGCCCCTGCGACCCCGGCCCGAAGGCGTTCTGCGCGAAGATGCTGGGCTGGCCGGATCCGGTCCGCTGCGGGTCGTTCGAGCCGCCCTGCGGCCCGCCGCCCGGCGCCCCGTCCCCGCGCGAGGGCAGCGCCGCGCGCGGCCCCGCACCGGCACCGACCTGGCCGCGCGGAGCACCGGCACCGAGCAGCCCGCCGGGCGCGCCGCCGGGAGCCCCGGGAGCACCGGGGCCGCCCTGGCCACCGGGGCCTCCGGGGAGCTGGCCCGCGCCGTTCGGTGCCTGCTGGCCCATCGGACCCTGGCCGGGCCCTGCCCCGCCGGGCCGCCCCGCGGGGGCCTTCTTGTTCCCCTGCGCGACATCGACGGGGAGCATGACCAGCGCGGTCGTCCCCCCGGAGTCGGAAGGCCTGAGCTGGATCCTGATGCCGTGGCGGAGCGAGAGCCGGCCGACCACGAAGAGACCCATGCGGCGCGAGACCGAGACATCCACGGTGGGCGGCGAGGCGAGCCGCTCGTTGATCGCCGCGAGATCCTCGGGGGAGAGGCCGATACCGGTGTCGTGGATCTCCACCAGCACCCGGCCGTCGGGCAGCGCGTGACCGGTGACCCGGACCTTCGTCTGCGGCGAGGAGAACGACGTGGCGTTCTCCAGCAGCTCGGCGAGGAGGTGCACGAGGTCGTTGACGACCCGCCCGGCGACCTCGGTGGTCGGCACGGAGGCCAGCTCGATGCGCTCGTACTGCTCCACCTCGGAGGCGGCGGCGCGCAACACGTCGACCAGCGGCACCGGCCGGGTCCAGCGGCGCCCCGGCTCCTCGCCCGCGAGGACGAGGAGGTTCTCGCCGTTACGGCGCATACGGGTCGCGAGGTGGTCGAGCTTGAAGAGCGAGGAGAGCTGGTCCGGGTCGGCCTCGCGGGACTCCAGTTCGGAGATGAGGGCGAGCTGGCGCTGGATGAGGCCCTGGCTGCGGCGCGACAGGTTGGTGAACATCGCGTTGACGTTGCCTCGCAGCAGTGCCTGCTCGGCGGCGAGCCGGACGGCCTCGCGGTGCACGTCGTCGAAGGCCGCGGCGACCTTCCCGATCTCGTCCCGGGAGTGCACACCGACCGACTCGACGGAGGTGTCGACGTCCTGCGGGTCGGAGTCGGAGAGCTGCTTGACCAGCTCGGGCAGCCGGTCCTGGGCGACCCGGGTGGCCGTGTCCTGGAGCCGCCGCAGCGAGCGAATCATGGAGCGGGCGACCACGAAGGCGCCGACGAGGGAGACACCGAGGACGATGAGGATCAGCGCGGCGTTGATGAGCGCGTCGCGCTGCGACTGGGTGCGCAGCTCGCGCGCCTTGCTCTCCATCTCGCCGAGGAGCGTCGCCTCGATGGTCTTCATCGCGTTGAGCCGGGTGGACGCCTGGTCGGTCCAGTCCAGATACGAGCGGTTGGGCTGGCTCTGGAGGCCGTCGGCGGTGCTGAGCACCCGGTCCGCGTACTTCTCGGACGCCTGGATCTCGGGGTTGCCCTGCCCGTTGAGCGGGGCCATCAGCGACTCGGCGTCGCCGCCCATCGACTCGTACAGGAAGCTGAACGAGGTGAGGGCGTTCTTCTCCTTGGTCGCCGCCGCGAGACCGTAGAGCCGGTCGTTCTCGTCGAGCTTGCCCTTCTTCGAAGGGTCGGCGGGGAGCGCGGCGGCGATGATCGCGCGCTGGATGGAGGCGTACTCCTTGGCGGACGAGAACGCGGCGAGCGCGCGGGTCCGCTTGATCATGTCGGGGTTGTTGGTCGCCTGCGCCATGTCCTGCGAGAGGCTCAGCAGCGAGGTGATCAGCCCGTCGTACGCGTCGACCGTCAGCGAGTCGGAACCGGTGCCGCTGTACGCGTCCTTGCGGATGGTGTTGATGCGGTTGACCTGGGTGGCAATCTGGTTGACGTTCGAGCGGATGCTCTCCAGCGCCTGGTCGCCCTCGGTGTTGCCGATGTCCACCGTGGCGTCGAGGAAGGCCTTCTTGGCCCGGTCGGTCTTGGTGCGGCGGTCCTGGACCTTGAAGTCCTTGGCGTCGGCGCCGTTGGTCAGCGGGCCCGCGGACTCGTCGCGCTCGGCCTGGAGCGCCTGGGCGAGCGTGGTCGCCTCTTTGGTCATCTTGGTGAGCAGCTGCATGTGTTCGAGCTGCTGCATGTCGTTGAGGGACTCGTTGATACGGAGTCCGCCCAGCGTGGTGGCGGCGACCACGGGAAGGGTCAGCAGCGCCACCAGACGGGTGCTGATGCGCCAGTTGCGCAGGGCTATTCGGTTCCCCGGATCGCCCGGCGCCGTCCCGCTGGAGACCGTCTGCGGAGCCGGCGGCATGGCGGGCGCGCCGAGGCCGCCCTTGCCCGGTCCGCTCCTGGGAGCGGGGCCCCCGGGCCCCTGATGACCGCTCCGACCGCCGCCCTGGCCGTCCGACGGAGCCGGGCCCGGGCCCGGGTTCTGGGTGTGCTGGGGCGAGGAGCCGCGGTCGGATCCGCCGCGGTGCTCCTGCTCCGCCGCAGCGCTGCCATCCCTCTTGTAACGTCCCTGCACTAGCGTCGCAACCTCTGGACCAGGCGTTCCCCCGCTGGACGGCGGAACGGTGTCGGCGTCGTGGGGCGCGGAAACCCGCCCCCCATGGTGGTCGTGAGTGACCGGCGCTGCTCCCCTTCCCCACCGCCACTCGGCGCTGCGTTGCGCCCCTGCGCGCCGGCACATCCAAACCCGCGGCGGTGGGGGGAATTCCAGCACAGTGCAGGATCTCCAACAAGGGCGGTGGGGCGCCCTGTGACCGGAATGACACGGCGTGAGCGGCGAGTCACCGGCCGTGGAAAGGTTTCGCGGAGGAATCGGACTTTCGCGTACGAGCCGCGTACGGGTGGGGGGTGTCCCAGTCCGGATGATCAGCAGCGGAATGTCACGTTCAGTACTTCATTGTCCGTTTCCTTGGTCACCAACTCGGGTCCGGAATGGGTGATATGCCGGGTGGTTGGTGAGGAAACTCACACGGTGATCGGCGATCGTTCACGACTTCTGCCGGGAATTCGATGTTTAGCCTGACGCTTTACAGGTATGGCACATCCGACAACCGGCGTTCCGGCGCCCGTACCCCGACAAGGTCTGACAGCGCAGATGAGTCCGCAGAAGACAACGATGATGTTCCGCAACACCGCCAACCCCCGGCGCACCACGCTGGCGCACCTGAAGGACGCCGAGGAACTGGTCCGTACCGACCAGGCCGACCGGCCGGAACACGCCGCCGCACTCCCGAACCGTACGGCAAACCCGCGCCGTACGACGCTGATGACCGCCCCGGCCGTACAGCCCGGCACGGCGGAGGCCACGGCGTAACGCCGGACGTCCCGTCGTACGGGGTGCGCCCCGGCTCCGGATGCCGGCGCGCACCCCGTACGCCGCCCGCTCCGCGCACGCCGCGCGCACCCCTTGTGCCGCCCGCTCCGGTCGTCCCGTACGCCCCGCACGATCAGCCCCTGCCCGCTTCTGCCGCCCGTTCGCCCGCCCGTGCCGTGTTATACGCACCGGAGGCACCCGCCGTTCACGGAGCCGTCGAAGCGGTGGAAGGCGTGGGAGGCGGTGAAGGTCCAGGGTTCTTCGCGGGCCGCGTTAGCCTGAGGCGTCCTCCGGGGCCATCCCGGCGGGCGACCAGACCACTCAGCAAGCACCCAGCAAGCGAAGGGCGACAGCTTCCGTGCGCATCGCCAGATTCTCCATCGACGGCAATGTCGCCTTCGGCGCGGTCGAGGGCGACGCCGCCGGCTCCACCGCCGGCCTCGTCCTCGACATCATCAAGGGCATTCCGTACACCGACTTCGAACTGTCGGGCACCAAGGTCCCGCTGAGCAAGGTGCGGCTGCTCCCGCCCGTCCTGCCCAACAAGGTCGTGGCGTACGGGCGCAACTACGCGGAGCACGCGGCGGAGCTGGGCAACGCCGTCCCCGACGTGCCGTTCGCCTTCCTCAAGCCCACCACCTCGGTGATCGGCTCCGGCGACGCCATCGAGTACCCGTCCTTCTCGAACGAGGTGCACTACGAGGCCGAACTCGCCGTCGTCATCGGACGGATGTGCCGCGAGGTGCCGCGCGAACGCGTCAAGGACGTCATCTTCGGCTACACCTGCGCCAACGACGTCAGCGCCCGCGACACCCAGCGCAGCGAGAAGCAGTGGGCGCGCGCCAAGGGCTTCGACACGTCCTGCCCGCTCGGCCCCTGGGTGGAGACCGAACTCGACCCCTCCGACCTCACCATCCAGTGCACGGTCAACGGCGAACAGCGGCAGCTCGGCCGTACGAGCGACATGATCAACTCCATCGAGGACCTGATCGTCAACATCACCGAGGCGATGACGCTGCTCCCCGGCGACGTCGTTCTCACGGGCACCCCCGCGGGGGTCGGCCCCCTCACCGTCGGCGACGAGGTCGCCGTCACCATCGAAGGCATCGGCACTCTCACCAACAAGGTGATCAAGCGTGGCTAGCGCACCCGTCCGTGTACGTTTCTGTCCCTCCCCGACCGGCAACCCCCATGTGGGCCTGGTCCGTACCGCCCTCTTCAACTGGGCGTACGCCCGCCACACCGGCGGCTCCCTGGTGCTCCGCATCGAGGACACCGACGCGGCGCGCGACTCCGAGGAGAGCTACGTCCAGCTCCTCGACGCGCTGCGCTGGCTGGGCCTCGACTGGGACGAGGGCCCCGAGGTCGGCGGCCCGCACGCCCCGTACCGCCAGTCGCAGCGCATGGACCTCTACCGCGACGTCGCCGAGAAGCTCCAGGCGGCCGGCCACGCGTACCGCTGCTACTGCACGACGGAGGAGCTGGACGCCCGCAGGGACGCGGCACGCGCGGCGGGGCGGCCCTCCGGGTACGACGGCCACTGCCGGGACCTGAGCGCGGAGCAGCGGGCGGCGTACGAGGCGGAGGGGCGCGGCTCCATCGTCCGCTTCCGGATGCCCGACGAGCCGATCACCTTCACGGACCTGGTACGCGGCGAGCTGACCTTCACCCCGGAGAACGTCCCGGACTACGGCATCGTCCGCGCCAACGGGGCGCCCCTCTACACGCTCGTCAACCCCGTCGACGACGCGCTGATGGGCATCACCCATGTCCTGCGCGGCGAGGACCTGCTCTCCTCCACACCGCGCCAGGTGGCCCTGTACCAGGCCCTGATCGAACTGGACCTGGCGTCGGAGGTCCCCTCCTTCGGCCACCTCCCCTACGTCATGGGGGAGGGCAACAAGAAGCTCTCCAAGCGCGACCCCCAGTCGTCCCTCAACCTCTACCGGGAGCGCGGCTTCCTCCCCGAGGGACTGCTCAACTACCTCTCGCTGCTGGGCTGGTCGCTCTCGGCCGACCGGGACATCTTCTCGATGGACGAGATGGTCGCGGCGTTCGACATCGCGGACGTCAACGGGAACCCGGCCCGCTTCGACCTGAAGAAGGCCGAGGCGATCAACGCGGACCACATCCGGATGCTGGACCCGAAGGCGTTCGCGGACGCCTGCGCCCCCTGGCTGAAGGCCCCGCACGCCCCCTGGGCCCCGGAGAACTTCGACCCGGCCGCCTTCGACGCACTCGCCCCGCTCGCCCAGACCCGGGTCACGGTCCTCTCGGACATCACCGCCAACGTCGACTTCCTCTTCCTGGACGAGCCGGTCGAGGACGAGGCGTCCTGGGCGAAGGCGATGAAGCCGGGCGCGGACGCGCTGCTCACCACGGCGCGCGCGAAGATCGCGGAGGCGGAGTGGACCGCCGGGTCCCTCAAGAACGCGGTCCTGGCGGCCGGCGAGGAACACGGCCTCAAGCTCGGCAAGGCCCAGGCCCCGGTCCGCGTGGCCACCACGGGCCGCACGGTGGGCCTCCCCCTCTTCGAGTCCCTGGAACTCCTGGGCCGCGACCGCACCCTGGCCCGTATCGACGCGGCGCTGGCGAAGCTGGGGGCGTGACCGGCGCGGACCGCCGTGCGGGCGCGGGCGGGACCGCCACGGTCGCCACCCGTGCCCTCGGGGGAGGGCACCGCGACAGGTGAACGCATCCGCCCCGCGCGCCCCGTCGTGCGCGCCGGTGAAGCGGGGCACCAGGAGGTGCGTGGTTCACCTCTGCACGCTTCACGCGACAGGGGTGCGCTCACTTAACGAGCGCACCCCTGGGCATATCCCTCCATCGAGGGCGCTCTCCGCCTGTAACGGGATTTCCGCCGTTCCGGGGCGCCCGCCCGAGAGGAGGACATATGTCCCTGCGCAAGGTGAAAGCACTGGTCGTCGCCGGAACGGCCGTGCTGGCCACACTCGCCACCATCACCCCGTCCACTGCCGCTCCGGCCTGCGAGGCCAACGCCATCTGTCTCTGGACCAAGAAGAACGGTGGCGGCCAACTCCTGGTCTGGAAGGGCGGTTACCGGGACCTCCCGGCGGAGTTCCACGACCACGTGTACTCGTTCCGGGCCAACCGGAGCGGTGCCTTCATCAACTACAACAACGGCACCAAGGAGTGCCGGACCGTACGCGCCGGCGACTACGCCGACAACTACGACCAGGGCTTCGGCAAGCTGATGGACGCCATCGGGGACAACTGCTGATCCCGGCCTGACCCCGGCCCGACAGCGGGGCGGCCCCCGCCCGCCCCGCTCAAGCTGCGAGGGGGGCCGGCCCGGGCCACCATGTGGCTTATGGACACCACACACGCCACCCACCCCGACCACGCCCACCGCCACGGCGAAGGCTGCGGCCACGTGGCCGTGCCGCACGAGGGGCACGTGGACTACGTACACGACGGCCACCTCCACCGCGCCCACGAGGACCACACCGACGAGTGCCGGACCGCGGGCCATGTGACCCACGACGACCACGCCCACCGTCATGGCGAGGGGTGCGGGCATGTCGCGGTGCCGCACGAGGGGCACGTCGACTATGTGCACGACGGCCACCGTCACGCCGGTCACGAGGGGCACTGGGACGACCACTGACCGGCGTCCGGCCCGGCCCCCGCGCCGGACCGCCCGCCCGGGCGGTCCACTCCGCGCCCCCGCCCCCGGTCCGCTCCCTCTTCGCTCCCGGGCCGCCCCCGTCCGCCCCGTCCCGGGCGCCACGGGGGCCGCGTCGGCGCGGTAGCGTCGGCTCCATGGCGATTCGTGCCGTCCTCTGGGACATCGACGACACCCTCTTCGACCACACCAGCGCCGACCGCGCCGGAATGGCGCGGCATCTCGCGGCCGAAGGGATGGAGGAGCCGGGGGAGTCCGTCGAGCGGAGCCTCGAACGGTGGCGGGGGATCACCGACTCCCAGTGGCTGCGGTTCGCCGCCGGGGAGCTGGACTTCCTGGGGCAGCGGCGCGAGCGGGTGCGGATCTTCACCGGGGCGGAGCTGAGCGACGCCGAGGCCGACGCCTGGTTCGAGCGGTACATCGCGCACTACCAGGCCGCCTGGAGCCTCTTCCCCGACAGCCTCGCCGCCCTCGATCTGCTCGCCGCCGACTACCGCCAGGCCGTGCTCTCCAACTCCTCGATCGCCAACCAGGACCCGAAACTCCGCGCCCTGGGCGTACGCGATCACTTCGAGAGCGTGCTCTGCGCCGTCGAACTCGGTGTCTCCAAACCCGATGCCGCCGCCTTCCACGCCGCCTGCGCCGCCCTCGCCCTCGACCCCGGCGAGGTCGCGTACGTCGGGAACGAGCCGGACATCGACGCCGGCGGCGCCGTCGCCGCCGGGCTGGCCGGGGTCTGGCTGGACCGGGGCGGCGTCGGCGGCCGTCCCGAGCTGGTGCGGATCACCGATCTGGGGCAGTTGCCCGCCGTACTCCGCGGGCAATCTCGTTTTGGTGGCCTGTCCGCGATCAGGTAATGTTCTTCCTGCGCCGCCCGGGAAAACCGCGAGGAACGACCGGGAAGCGCACGCCAGACAAGGCCCCCACCAGGGGGTTCAGCTTTGGTGGGCTATGGTGTAATTGGCAGCACGACGGTTTCTGGTTCCGTTAGTCTAGGTTCGAGTCCTGGTAGCCCAGCGCAGACTGTCTTCTGCGAACACGCCCCCGTTGTGTAGCGGCCTAGCACGCTGCCCTCTCACGGCAGTAGCGCCGGTTCGAATCCGGTCGGGGGTACTGATCCTTCTCTCCGATGTCCTCGGGTCGCACCCGGGAACGTCGATGCAGGATCGCCAAAGGCCCCCGTTGTGTAGCGGCCTAGCACGCTGCCCTCTCACGGCAGTAGCGCCGGTTCGAATCCGGTCGGGGGTACTGATTCACTTGAATCACCATGGGCTATGGTGTAATTGGCAACACGACGGTTTCTGGTTCCGTTATTCTAGGTTCGAGTCCTGGTAGCCCAGCTCGCCGCAAGGCTTGCCCCCGTTGTGTAGCGGCCTAGCACGCTGCCCTCTCACGGCAGTAGCGCCGGTTCGAATCCGGTCGGGGGTACCAGATCAGACCCTCCCTTCGGGGAGGGTCTTTTCGTTTCCCTCAACCCCCGTCGCCGAAGCGGCGGTTCGACTCCTCCGCCTGGGCCAGCCGCCGCAGGCTCAGCAACACCGGTTCGTAGAGCACCGTCGAGGCGACCGCCGCCTCCACCATCCGCGTGCCCGGCTCGTACGCCTCGATCATGTCGATGTCCACGACGCCGAGTTGGTCCGCACACCGCCCGTACGCGAGCAGGTCCTCCATCGCGCACGGATACCCGCTCCGCTCCAGCGCCGCGATCGCCTCGACGAGCGTCCGGTACGCCGGGGACTCGCCCCGCGCCGCGCTGCCGAAGCTCCAGCCGAGCCGCACCAGCAACTCCGTCGCCCGCTCCTCGGCGGCCGCCACCACCGGATCCGGTGCCGCGTCCGGTACGGGGGCCTCCGCGTCCGGCGGCGGCGCCGTGCCCGGCGTCTTCGCCCCCGTGTCCGGGAAGTCGGCCGGGAGCGACCAGACCGCCGCCCCGATCCGGCTGTGGAGGTCCAGCGCATCGTCCTCCACGGCCACCAGGACCTCCCGCGCCGTCGCCACCGGCATCCGCCCCACCTGGATCAGCGCCCGCACCAGCCGCAGCCGGCGCAGATGCTCCTCGTCGTACGCCGCCTGCGTGGCGTTGATCCGGCGGCCCGGCCGGAGCAGCCCCTCGCGCAAGTAGTACTTGATCGTGGCGGTGGGCACCCCGCTGCGATCGCTCAGTTCCTTCATGCGCATCCCGCTTGCACCTTTCCTTGGACAGTGCCACTATCCAATCATGGATAGTCGAGCTATCCAGTTTGGCGAAGGCGAGAGATCGATGGGGGCGTCATGAGTGCACAGGTGATCGAAGGGCGGATGACCGCGGCGGCCGAGGACGGCGTGGTGGTCTTCCTGATCGGGATGCGGATCAACAAGTTCCGCTCCCCGCGCGACTGGTGGCCGGTGATGCGGGCCATGCCGAGGATGCTGAAGGAGCTGACCGAGGACCCGGCCGGCGGGCTGATAGGCGCCCGCTTCCTGGTCGGCGGGGCCCGGCTGGCCTACCTCGTCCAGTACTGGGAGTCCCGGGAGAAGCTGCTGGCGTACGCGGCGGCCCCGGACCGGGGGCACCGGCCGGCCTGGGCGGCGTTCAACCGCAGGGCGCGGGCGGGCGGCGCCGGGGTCGGGTTCTGGCACGAGACCTATCTGGTCCCGGCGGGCTCGTACGAGACCGTCTACGTCAACATGCCGGAGTTCGGCCTCGGCGCGGCGACGGGGGTGATCCCGGTCGGCAGGCGCGGCGACCGCGCGGCGGACCGGCTGGCCGTGAAGAAGAGCCCGGCGGCGTGAACGCGGGGCGCCGGGCGCGGGACGCGCGGCGCCGGGTGGCTCGCCTCGGCCTCGTCCCGATCGGGGGACGGGATGAGGTGCGAGGGGGCCCTGAGGTCTGTGGGGGAGGTGGGGCCGCTACGGCGCTGGAGCGGCCCGGGGGAGTGAGGGAGGGGCGAGCGGGAGAGGTGAGCGGCGGGGAAGGGGGAGCGTGAAGGGAGAGCGTGACCGGAGCGGGGGTCAGCCCGCGCGGCGCAGCGCCTCGCTCAGCCGCCCCGCCGCGTCGATCACGGCCTGGGCGTGCATCCGCCCCGGATGGCGCGACAGCCGCTCGATCGGTCCGGATACCGAGACGGCCGCGACCACCCGGTTCGACGGGCCCCGTACCGGCGCCGAGACCGAGGCCACGCCCGGCTCGCGCTCGCCGATCGACTGGGCCCACCCTCTGCGCCGTACGCCCGAGAGCGCCGTCGCCGTGAAGCGGGCGCCCTGGAGGCCGCGGTGCAGCCGCTCCGGCTCCTCCCAGGCCATCAGGATCTGGGCCGAGGAGCCCGCCTTCATGGTCAGGGTGGAGCCCACCGGGACCGTGTCCCGCAGTCCGGAGAGCCGCTCCGCCGCCGCCACACATATCCGCATGTCGCCCTGGCGGCGGTAGAGCTGCGCGCTCTCCCCGGTCAGGTCCCGCAGATGGGTGAGGACCGGCCCCGCCGTGGCGAGCAGACGGTCCTCGCCCGCCGCGGCGGCCAGCTCGGCCAGCCGGGGGCCGAGGATGAACCGGCCCTGCATGTCCCTCGCCACCAGCCGGTGGTGTTCGAGTGCCACGGCCAGCCGGTGGGCCGTGGGTCGTGCGAGCCCGGTCGCCGCGACCAGCCCGGCGAGGGTGGCCGGACCGGACTCCAGGGCGCTCAATACCAGAGCCGCCTTGTCGAGAACGCCGACGCCGCTAGAGTTGTCCATGAAACGATACTCGCGTCTCACTCTGTGAAACGCAAGTTCAATTTTCCGGAGAACTTGCCAACCTGGTAGGTACGGGCCCGCGGAATCGGGTCCGCGGGAGACGGGCCCATGACCAAGGGTCCCCCGCCGGCGTCCGGAGCGTGGGGTACGGACGTGGGCCCCACATATCTCTAGGAGAGCCGGCCATGAGAGGCCGGCCGGAGGGAAAGCGATGGGTAGGACACTCGCGGAGAAGGTCTGGGACGACCATGTCGTCCGGCGCGCCGAGGGCGAGCCCGACCTCCTCTTCATCGATCTGCACCTGCTGCACGAGGTGACCAGCCCCCAGGCGTTCGACGGTCTCCGCAAGAACGGCCGGAGCGTCCGGCGCCTCGACCTCACCATCGCGACCGAGGATCACAACACCCCGACCCTCGACATCGACAAGCCCATCGCGGACCCCGTCTCCCGTGTCCAGTTGGAGACCCTGCGCAAGAACTGCGCGGAGTTCGGGGTACGGCTCCACCCGCTGGGCGACGTCGAGCAGGGCGTCGTCCATGTCGTGGGACCCCAGCTCGGTCTGACCCAGCCCGGCACCACCGTGGTCTGCGGCGACAGCCACACCTCCACCCACGGCGCCTTCGGCGCGCTCGCGTTCGGCATCGGCACCAGCCAGGTCGAGCACGTCCTCGCGACCCAGACGCTGCCGATGGCCCGGCCCCGGACCATGGCCATCACCGTCGAGGGCGAACTGCCCGCCGATGTCACCGCCAAGGACCTCATCCTCGCGATCATCGCGCGGATCGGCACCGGCGGCGGCCAGGGGTACATCCTGGAGTACCGCGGCTCCGCCATCGAGAAGCTCTCGATGGAGGCCCGGATGACCATCTGCAACATGTCCATCGAGGCCGGCGCCAGGGCGGGCATGATCGCCCCGGACCAGATCACCTTCGACTACCTCAAGGACCGCGACCACGCACCCCAGGGCGACGACTGGGACACGGCCGTCGCGTACTGGAAGACGCTGCGCACCGACGACGACGCGGTCTTCGACGCCGAGGTCTTCATCAAGGCCGAGGAACTCGCCCCGTTCGTCACCTGGGGCACCAACCCGGGCCAGGGCCTGCCGCTCTCCGCGAGCGTCCCCGACCCTGCTTCGTACGAGGACGCTTCGGAGCGCCTCGCCGCCGAAAAGGCCCTGGAGTACATGGGGTTGACCGCCGGGCAGCCGCTGCGCGACATCACGGTCGACACCGTCTTCGTAGGTTCCTGCACCAACGGCCGTATCGAGGACCTGCGCTCGGCAGCCGCCCTGCTGGAGGGCCGCAAAGTCGCCGACGGGGTACGGATGCTGATCGTCCCCGGCTCCGTACGGGTCGCCCTCCAGGCCGTCGCCGAGGGGCTCGACAAGGTCTTCACCGAGGCCGGCGCCGAATGGCGGCACGCGGGGTGCTCGATGTGCCTGGGCATGAACCCCGACCAACTCGCGCCCGGCGAGCGCTCCGCGTCCACGTCCAACCGTAACTTCGAGGGCAGGCAGGGCAAGGGCGGCCGGACCCATCTGGTCTCGCCGCAGGTCGCCGCCGCCACCGCCGTACTGGGCCATCTGGCCTCCCCCGCCGATCTGTCCGACGCCGGTGCCGGCGACCGTACGCCCGCTGGAGCGCGATAACCATGGAAGCCTTCACCACCCACACCGGCCGGGCCGTTCCGCTCCGCCGGGGCAATGTCGACACCGACCAGATCATCCCCGCCCACTGGCTCAAGAAGGTCACCAGGGACGGGTTCGAGGACGGCCTCTTCGAGGCGTGGCGCAAGGACCCGTCCTTCGTCCTCAACCAGCCCGAGTACGCCGGAGCCACGGTTCTGGTCGCCGGACCCGACTTCGGTACCGGCTCCTCCCGCGAGCACGCCGTCTGGGCCCTCCAGAACTACGGGTTCAAGGCGGTCATCTCCTCGCGCTTCGCCGACATCTTCCGCGGCAACTCGCTCAAGAACGGCCTGCTGACCGTCGTTCTGGAGCAGCCGGTCGTGGACGCCCTCTGGAAGATCACCGAGAGCGACCCCACGGCGGAGGTCACGGTCGACCTGGAGCAGCGCCAGGTCCGGGCGGCCTCCTCCGACGGAGCAACGCTTGTGGCCGATTTCGAGCTTGACGAGAACGCCCGCTGGCGGCTCCTGAACGGGCTCGACGACATCAGCCTCACCCTTCAGAACGAGCCCGACATCGCCGCGTACGAGGCCGCGAGGCCCTCCTTCAAACCACGCACAATCACGGTCTGATCAGCGCGTTTCCCCTTCTGCACCCCCTGCCTCCCGGCAGGGGGTGCAGTTGCTTGTTGAGCCCCTGTCGGGCGACAACTCGCCCCAGATGGCACAATCGGTGCATGGAACGCGACAGCCAACTCAAGCTCTACGGGTTAGTCGCCGAACAACTCAAAGATGCGCACGCGAAGGTGCGTGCACTGCAGGTCCCGGAGGGCGTGCGACAAGCTCTCTCACGGAAGCTGCTGGTCATCACGGCCGCGGCGAAGCACGATCTCCCGGACGCGGCAAGGCGTCTGGACCGCTTGATGAAGGACCTCGACGAGGGGCGTTTTCCGGAAGGTCGCTGACCCGCCGGAACTCCGTCGAGCCGACTTCGTTGCGGCACTAGGGTGATTAGCCCGTTTCGTGTTTGATTTGCGGTATATATCTGCCTAACGTGCGAAAAAGCTTGAACACTTTCGTTCTGGCAATGTTTCCGAAGGGGAAGACGTGAACAAGGCGCAGCTCGTAGAAGCGATTGCGGACAAGGTCGGCGGGCGCCAGCAGGCCGCCGACGCGGTCGACGCGGTACTCGACGCGATCGTCCGCGCGGTGGTCGCGGGCGACCGGGTCTCGGTGACCGGCTTCGGCTCGTTCGAGAAGGTCGACCGCCCGGCGCGGTACGCCCGTAACCCGCAGACGGGCGAGCGCGTACGGGTCAAGAAGACCTCGGTGCCGCGGTTCCGCGCGGGCCAGGGCTTCAAGGACCTCGTGAGCGGATCGAAGAAGCTCCCGAAGAACGATGTGGCCGTCAAGAAGGCCCCCAAGGGCAGCCTCTCGGGCGGCGCTTCCGCCCGTACGACCGTGAAGGCCGCGGCCAAGAAGGCCACCGCCAAGAAGGTGGCCACCACGGCGCGGAAGACCGCGGTCAAGAAGGCCACGGCCGCCCGCACCACCGCCGCCAAGAAGACCACCGCGACGGCGAAGAAGACCACCGCCAAGAAGACCACCGCCACCGCGAAGAAGACCGCCAAGAAGGCCACCGGCGCGGCCAAGAAGGCCACCGCCAAGAAGACCGCCCCGGCCAAGAAGGCGACGGCCAAGAAGGCCCCCGCGCGCAAGGCCACCGCGCGCACCACCACGGCGAAGAAGGTCGTCGCCAGGAAGAAGTAGGCAGGAAGCGGTTGACAAGGCCGTACGCGCCGGGCCGGGCTCCCCTCGGGGAGCCCGGCCCGCGGCGTGTGACGGGGCGGACGGCGCTGGCCGGGCGGCGGGCGGGCACGGTACGGGCGCCTTGCGGGCCGCTGTGGGCAGCTCCCTCGCGGCGCCCCACGAGGCTGCCGCGAAAAGAGGTGACGCGGAAACTCAGAGCGTCTGAAGGGTCACCAGTGTGATGCGCACGCCCTCGCCCCGGGGCACCGGCTCGGTCTCGATCCGTACCCGCTGACCCGGTCGGAGCAGCCGCAGCCCGCCCGCGTCGAAGGCCGCCGCGTCGAACTCCACCGGAGTGCCGTCGTCGAGCAGCACACTCCCGCAGCGGGTCTCGGGATCGTATGTGTACGAGGTCGCCTGCATCACCGCAGCGTATCGCCGTCCCCAGGGCCTCAGCACCCCGGCCCGGACGCCGCGTACCCCTCGTACCGCAGCGCCGTGCGCGGCCCGAGCCCCAGCTCAGCCGCCGCCAGCAGATCCTCGCCGGTATCGACATCCCGCCGTACGGAATCCACCGAGGCCAGAATGATTTCCACCGCCCCGGTCGTCAGATGCCGCATTCTCGACTCCCCGCCGAAAGCCGGATTCAATTCCACCCCCGGGGCAGCCGTCAGCAAAGTGGTACCGATTCCCACGGCGTCCGCGAGAAAAGCACGGGGAAAAGACTCCGCCGCCGTCAGGACCTGGCCGAGTTCCGCCGGGTGCAGCGCGGGCAGATCCGCGTTGAGCGCCGCCACCGCGGCCCCCGGACGCACCGCCCGCACCGCCAGCGCCCCGTGCGCGAGCGCCGCGTTGAGGCCGTCCGCGGGGGTGTCCGGCACGATCCGGGCGCCCAGCGCGGCCAGCTCGCCCGCCGCCGTCGGGTCGTCGGTGACCACCGCCACGTCCCGCACCACGGGGCAGGCCAGCGCCGCCGCCACCGTGTCCAGCGCGAACGCCAGGGCCAGCCGGGGGCGCAGCGCCTCGCCCGTCGCCCGGGCCAGCCGGCTCTTCGCGATCCGCAGCGGCTTCAACGGCACCACCAGGGACCACGGCGCGGCCGGGTCGGTGTGCGTGGCGAGCTCCGGCTCCATCTCCGCGTCCGCTCTCCCTCCCTGTGCGGTGGCCCACCTGTGGCCCGTGTGTACCGGACCTCTATTGTGGCCCGGCACCCCGCCCACCCACAGGCCCGGTCCGCGGACCGGGGCGTACGGTGTTCTCGACAGACCGGGGGACCGGGGCCACACTTGACCCCCGTCGGCCGGGGCGAGCCCGGCGAGAAAAGGAAGGTGTCCGAGTGTCCCGCCGTAGAATCGGCTTCTGGTACCGCCTGGCGGCGGTGATCGCAAAACCGCCGCTGACCCTTCTCCTCAAACGGGACTGGCGGGGCGCGGAGCACATTCCGGCCGACGGCGGATTCATCACCGCGGTGAACCACAATTCGCATCTCGACCCGCTCGCCTACGCCCACTTCCAGTACAACACCGGCCGCCTGCCGCGTTTCCTCGCCAAGGACGGCCTCTTCCGCAAGGGGTTCGTCGGCTCCGTCATGCGCGGCACGGGGCAGATCCCCGTCTACCGCGAGACCAGCGACGCGCTGAGCGCCTTCCGCGCCGCCATCGACGCCGTCGAACGGGGCGAGTGCGTGGCGTTCTACCCCGAGGGCACCCTCACCCGCGACCCCGACCTGTGGCCCATGACCGGCAAGACCGGCGTCGCCCGGGTCGCCCTCCAGACGAAGTGCCCGGTCATCCCCGTCGCCCAGTGGGGCGCCAACCTCGTCCTCCCCCCGTACGCCACCAAGCCGGACCTCTTCCCGCGCAAGACGCACCATGTGCTGGTCGGCCCGCCCGTCGATCTGACGCGCTTCTACGACCGCGAGATCGACCCCGAATTGCTGCGCGAGGCAACCGAGGTCATCATGGCCGCCATCACGGAACTGCTGTCCGAGGTACGCGGCGAGCCGGTGCCCACCGTCTCGTACGACTACCGCAAGGCCAGGGAAGAACAGCGGCGCAAGGCCGCGGAAGAGGGGTCCAAGTGACGCGCGTCGCCGTCTTCGGAGCGGGGTCCTGGGGAACGGCGTTCGCCATGGTCCTCGCCGACGCCGGATGCGACGTGACGGTCTGGGGCCGGCGCCCCGAGATCGCCGACTCCATCAACACCACCCGCACCAACCCCGACTACCTGCCGGGCTTCGAACTCCCCGCCGGCGTACGCGCCACCACGGACCCCGCCGAGGCCGCGCGGGACGCCGAGTTCACCGTCCTCACCGTGCCCTCCCAGACGCTCCGCGGCAACCTCGCGCGATGGGCGCCCGTGCTCCCCTCCGACACCGTCCTCGTCTCGCTGATGAAGGGCGTCGAACTCGGCACCGCCAAGCGGATGAGCGAGGTCGTCGAGGAGGTCGCCAAGGCCCCGGCGGAGCGCGTCGCCGTGGTCACCGGGCCCAACCTCGCCAAGGAGATCGCCGGCCGGATGCCCGCCGCCGCCGTCGTCGCCTGCGCCGACGAGACGGTCGCCCAGCGGCTCCAGGCCGCCTGCCACACCCCGTACTTCCGCCCGTACACCAACACCGACGTGGTGGGCTGCGAGCTCGGCGGCGCCGTCAAGAACGTCATCGGACTCGCCGTCGGCATCGCCGACGGGATGGGCCTCGGCGACAACACCAAGGCGTCCCTGATGACCCGGGGCCTCGCCGAGACCACCCGGCTCGGTCTCGCCATGGGCGCCGACCCGCACACCTTCTCCGGACTCGCCGGAATGGGCGATCTCATCGCGACCTGTTCCTCGCCGCTCTCCCGGAACCACACCTTCGGTACCAACCTCGGCCGGGGCATGACGCTGGAGGAGACCATCGCGGTCACCAAACAGACCGCGGAAGGCGTCAAGTCCTGTGAGTCCGTGCTGGATCTGGCGCGCCGCCACGACGTCGACATGCCCATCACGGAAACCGTCGTGGACATCGTCCACAACGGCAAGTCGCCGCTCGTGTCACTCAAGGAGCTGATGTCGCGCAGCGCCAAGCCCGAGCGGCGCTGACTCGGGCGGTACCAGCAGGTACGCTCATCGCGATATGAGCAGCGAGAACTCCTCACCCAGCCCTGAGCGCCCCCTCGGGAACACCCCGGAGCCCGGCCCCGTACGGCCGGCCCGCAAGCCGCGCGTGGCCGTGGTCTTCGGCGGCCGCAGCTCCGAGCACGCCATCTCCGTGGTCACCGCCGGCGCCGTCCTGCGCTCCATCGACCGGACGAAGTACGACGTCCTCCCCATCGGCATCACCACCGAAGGACGCTGGGCGCTCACCGCCGACGATCCGGAGCGCATGGGCATCGCCGACCGCGCCCTGCCGAGCGTCGAGCAGATCGCCGAGTCCGCGGACGGCACCGTCGTCCTCCCCGTCGACCCGGGCAGCCGTGAGGTCGTCTACAGCGAACCGGGCTCCGTCCCCAAGGTGCTCGGCGACGTCGACGTGGTCTTCCCGGTGCTGCACGGCCCGTACGGGGAGGACGGCACCCTCCAGGGGCTGCTGGAGCTCTCCGGGATCCCGTACGTCGGCGCGGGCGTCCTCGCCTCCGCCGTCGGCCAGGACAAGGAGTACATGAAGCGGGTGTTCACCTCCTTCGGGCTGCCCGTCGGCCCGTACGTGGTGATCCGGCCCCGCGAGTGGGAGCGCCCGGACGGCGCGGCCGCCGCGCGCCGCAGGATCACGGAGTTCGCCGCCGACCACGGCTGGCCGCTCTTCGTGAAGCCCGCGCGGGGCGGCTCGTCCATGGGCATCACCAAGGTCGACGACGCCTCCGGGCTCGACGAGGCGATCGCCGAGGCCCGCCGCCACGACCCCAAGATCCTGGTCGAGTCGCTGCTGCGCGGCCGGGAGATCGAGTGCGGCGTCCTGGAGTTCGAGGACGGCCCGCGCGCCAGCGTGCCCGCCGAGATCCCCCCGGTCACGGCCCACGACTTCTACGACTTCGAGGCCAAGTACATCGACGCGGCCACCGGCCTGGTGCCCGCGCCGCTCACCGCCGAGGAGACCGCGGAGGTCCAGCGGCTCGCGGTGGCGGCGTTCGACGCGGTCTCCTGCGAGGGGCTGGTCCGCGCGGACTTCTTCCTCACCGAGGACGGCTTCGTCATCAACGAGATCAACACCCTGCCGGGGTTCACCCCCATCTCCATGTACCCGCGCATGTGGCAGGAGAGCGGGGTCGGCTACGAGGAGCTGGTGGACCGGCTCCTCCAGGCGGCGCTGCGCCGCCCGACCGGCCTGCGCTGAGCCGGCGGGGACACGGGGGACAGGCCCTACAGGCTGGGCGGGACCGTCTTCGCGACCGGTCCCGCCAGCCCCGCGAGCGGGGTGATGTCATGCGCGAACCGCGTGTCCATCGTGACCTCCACATAGGTCTCGCGGTACGTCGTGGTGAACCGGGGCCCGTCGTCCCGCTCCTCCAGCATCCAGTTGACCCCGTCCGCCTCCACCGCCTGCGCCTGGGGGTCGTCCATCCTCGCGGGCCGGGGGACCCCGCAGCGCAGTACGATCGCGCCGTCCCCCCACCCCGCGGTCAGCGCCGAGGCCGGCTTCGGGTCCGCACGGTCGAGGCCCGCGAGGCTCCGGGGGAGTTCCTTGTGCAGGGCGCGGCACAGGGCGGCCTCCGGCGCGGAGGGGCTCGGAACCGTGACCGTCGCCGGGGCGTCCGTCGGAGAACAGCCCGCCGCCGCCGTCAGAAGGACGGCGACGGCGGGAAAGCGGGCGAGAGAGCGGCCGGATAGCCTGCGGCTCGGAAGAGGGCGACGGGAACGTATCACCGGCCAAGCGTAGACGGGGGCGGTCTAGAGATGGACGACCGGGCAGGTCAGGGTGCGGGTGATGCCTTCCACTTGCTGGACCTTGGCGACCACCATGCGGCCCAGTTCGTCGACGGTGTCCGACTGGGCCCGGACGATCACGTCGTAGGGTCCTGTGACGTCCTCGGCCTGGATGACTCCCGGAATCTTCGCGATGGTCTCGGCGACGGACGTCGCCTTGCCCACCTCGGTCTGAATAAGGATGTACGCCTGTACCACGGAACCTCCAGGGCGGCCACGAGGATCATGTGGGGGGAAAGAGACGCCACGGTATCGCGTCGCCCACGGCGGCGGGGAGACCCGGGGGTCCGGTGGCGCCCGCGGGGTGGCGTACAAAGGCCCACGTTGACGCGGGGGCGCGCCATGGTGTGCGCACCGTACGGTGCGGGGCACGGCGCGTACGGCGCGGAGTGTGCCGCATCAAGAGGGCATGACCTGACGTCCACCGTTGTTGACGCAGGTCAGCGACCTGGTGGGCGTCATGGGAGCAGTGAGGGACCGCGACCGCAGAGGCGGCCCGGCGAAGAGAGAGCGAAGAGAGGGGAGACTCGGTGAAGGGAACCGTGGGCGAGCTGGGGGAGTTCGGGCTCATCGGAGAGCTGACGTCCCGGCTCACCACCACCCCGGCGGTCCGGCTCGGGCCGGGCGACGACGCCGCGGTGGTGGCGGCCCCCGACCGCAGGGTCGTGGCGAGTACGGATCTGCTCCTCGAAGGGCGGCACTTCCGGCGCGACTGGTCGACCGCGTACGACGTGGGCCGCAAGGCCGCCGCGCAGAACCTGGCCGACATCGCGGCCATGGGCGCGGTGCCCACCGCGCTCCTCCTCGGCCTGGTCGTACCGGCCGAACTCCCGGTCACCTGGCCCACCGAGCTGATGGACGGCATCCGCGACGAGTGCCAGGTCGCCGGCGCGGCCGTGGTCGGCGGCGACGTGGTGCGCGGCGACACCATCACGATCGCCATCACCGCCCTCGGTGATCTGCGCAACCACGAGCCGGTGACCCGCTCGGGCGCCCGCCCGGGCGATGTGGTCGCCTACACCGGCTGGTTGGGGTGGTCGGCGGCGGGGCACGCGGTGCTCTCGCGGGGCTTCCGCTCGCCGCGCGCCTTCGTGGAGGCGCACCGCAGGCCGGAGCCGCCGTACCACGCGGGCCCCGCGGCGGCCGGTCTCGGCGCCACCGCCATGACCGACGTCAGCGACGGCCTCGTCGCGGACCTCGGGCACATCGCGGAGGCCAGCCAGGTCCGTATCGACCTGCGCTCAGGGCTGATCGACATCCCCTCGCAGATGAACGACATCGGCCAGGCGGTCGGCGTCGACCCGCTCCAGTGGGTGCTGACCGGGGGAGAGGACCACGCGATCGTCGCGACGTTCCCCATGGACGCCAAACTCCCGGCGCGCTGGAAGGTGATCGGGGAGGTCCTCAACCCGTCCGCGCTGCCCCAGGTGACGGTCGACGGCGCCCCGTGGACCCGCAAGGGCGGCTGGGACCACTTCGGCGACATCGAGGACACCCCGTAGATTCGGACCCATGGCGATATCCGTGCCCGTCCCCGTACCCGTACCTCCCCGCGTACTCACCGTCGCCGGATCCGACTCCGGCGGCGGTGCGGGCATCCAGGCGGACCTCAAGACCATGCTGGCGTTCGGCGTCCACGGCATGAGTGTGCTCACCGCGGTCACCGCGCAGAACTCCCAGGGCGTCCAGGGCGCCTGGGAACTGCCGGTGGAGGCGGTGCGGGCGCAGTACCGCAGCGTGGTGGGGGACATCGGCGTCCAGGCCGTGAAGACCGGGATGCTCTCCTCCGCCGTCCTCGTCGACGCGGTCGCCGAACTGCTCGCCGGTACCGACGCCCCCGTGGTGGTCGACCCGGTGGGCGTCTCCAAGCACGGAGACCCCCTGCTGGCCGCGTCGGCGCTGCACGGGGTACGGAGGCGGCTGCTTCCGGTCGCCACGGTGGCCACCCCCAACCTGGACGAGGTGGCCCAGCTCACCGGCGTACGGGTCACCGAGGAGGCCGACCTGCGGCGCGCGGCCCACGCCGTCCTGGAGTTCGGCCCGCGCTGGGCGCTGATCAAGGGCGGGCACCTGCCGGGGGACGCGGTGGACCTGCTGACCGACGGCGACCAGGAGCACTGGCTGCGCGCCCCGCGCCACGAGAACCGCCATACGCACGGCACCGGATGCACCTACGCCGCGGCGATCGCCTCCGGGCTCGCGGCCGGCCAGGACGTGGTGGCGGCGGTCGGGGCGGCCAAGGAGTACGTCACCGGGGCGATCGCGCACGGCTTCCCGCTGGGCGCGGGAATCGGCCCGGTGGACCACGCCTGGCGCTTCCGGGGCTGACGGCGCGCACGGCAAAGGGCCGGTCCCACCCGGAGGCGGGACCGGCCCTTCAAGGCAACCGCAGGGGCTGCGCTACGACGCGGGCGTCAGCGCGAGACCTTGCCGGCCTTGATGCACGAAGTGCAGACATTGAGGCGCTTCGGCGTCCGACCGACCACGGCACGCACGCGCTGGATGTTCGGGTTCCAGCGACGGGGCGTACGGCGGTGCGAGTGGGAAATGCTGTTGCCGAAGCCCGGCCCCTTGCCGCAGACGTCGCAGTTGGCAGCCACGGGTCACTCCAAAGACTTCAGATGCTCGTACAGAGAAATCCGGCGTGGCTGGTTCGACGAACGTGAGATGTCGCCGACGTCGCTTTGCCGGGGGATTGGCCCGACTTTCATCGGGCAACCGCAGCAGCATACAACGCCTGCCTCGGTAGCCGGAAACTATACCCTTCTCGCAACACCCCCAGCCGACGGAGGAGGACCCCGCAGGTGCCGCAGACCCTCGACGCCGCAGCGGTGCGGAGCTGGTGCGCGCTGGCGCTGGAGGCCCTGGGCCGGGAGCGCGAGGAGATCGACGCGATCAACGTCTATCCGGTCGCGGACGCGGACACCGGGACCAATCTCTACCTGACCGTGGAGTCCGCCGCACAGGCGGTCGAGGCGGTGTTCGCCGCGTACGGGACGGGCACCGCCGGCGCCTCGGAGCCCGCCCCGGCCGACGCCGTACGGGCCATGGCACACGGTGCGCTGATCGGCGCCCGGGGGAACTCCGGGACGATCCTGGCGCAGCTCCTGCGCGGCATGGCCGAGGTGCTGACGGACGAGCCGCCCGGTGACGCAGGCGGTGACGGGGATCACGGGGACCGCCCGGACGGGACGGCGCGGGAGGCCCCGTACGCCGCGTACGGGGCGCGGCTCGCCGGGGCGCTGCGGCGCGCCGCCGAGCTCGCCCGCGAGGCCGTTGCGCACCCCGTCGAGGGCACGATCCTGAGCGTGGCCCGCGCCGCCGCCGACGCGGCCGAGGACGCGGCACGGGGCGCGGCGCAGGGCGCGACGTACGGCGCGCGGAACGCGCCGTACGGGGCGCACGGGACCGGGGAGGCCGCACCGTACGGGGCCGACGCGGCCGGGACCGTACGGGCCGCCTACGCGGGGGCGCGGGCCGCGCTCGACGCCACCCCGGGGCAGCTCCCCGCGCTGGGCCGGGCCGGCGTCGTGGACGCGGGCGGCCGGGGGCTGCTCACCGTCCTCGGCGCGCTGGTGAACGCCCTCACCGGCGAGGCCCCCGCCGCGCTCCCGCCCGCCTCGCGCCGCCCCGGCCACCCCGCCCTCGACGGCCCCGCCGACGCGGCGTGCGCCGCCCAGGGCGGGCCCGCCTTCGAGGTGATCTACCTGCTGGAGGCGGACGAGGCGGCCGTGGCCCGGCTACGGGGCAGGCTCGACGGACTCGGCGACTCCCTGGTGGTCGTCGGCGGCGACGGACTGTGGAACGTGCACGTCCATGTCGACGACGCGGGCGCCGCCGTCGAGGCGGGCGTCGAGGCGGGCCGCCCGTACCGGATCCGTATCACCCACTTCGGCGCCGCCGCCGAGGAGCCGCGCGTCCAGCGCGCCGTCGTCGCCGTCGTCCCCGGCGAGGGCCTGGCCGGGCTCTGTGCCGAGGCCGGCGCGACCACCGTGCTGGCCCGCCCCGGAGAACCGCCCGCCAGCGGCGAACTCGTCGAGGCGATCCGGCGCGCGCACGCCCGCGAGGTGGTCCTCATGCCCAACGACGCCGCCCTGCGGCACACCGCCGCCGCAGCCGCCGAACAGGCCCGTACCGAAGGCGTACGCGTCGCCCTCATCCCCACCAGGGCCGCCGTCCAGGGCATCGCCGCGCTCGCCGTGCACCAGCCGGAACGCCGCTTCGACGAGGACGTTGTCGCCATGACCAGCGCAGCCGGCGCCACCCGGTACGCCGAACTGGCCGTGGCGGAGCACCAGTCGTGGACCACGGCGGGCGTCTGCCAGGCCGGCGACATACTGGGGCTGATCGACGGCGACGTGGCGGTCATCGGCACCGACCTCGCCGCCACCGCGGAGACGGTGCTCTCCCGGATGCTCGCGGCCGGCGGCGAACTGGTGACCCTGGTCCTCGGCGAGGACGTACCCGGGACGCTCGCCGGGCGCCTGGAGAGCTACGTACGGGAGGGCCATCTCGCCGTCGACACCGTGGTCTACCGGGGCGGCCGGCAGTCCGCGCCGCTCCTCGTCGGCGTGGAGTGACCGCAGGGCCGGCGGCACGGCCGTGACCTGCGAAAACCCGGGGGTGCCCGACGGTTGTCAGTGGGGTGGTGTGCAATGGATCTCGTGTCCGCGCTGGATGAACCCCTCAAGAAGTCGCTCGGCCCCGCCACCGCGAAGGTGATGGCCGAGCAGCTCGGCCTGCACACGGTGGGCGATCTGCTCCACCACTACCCACGGCGGTACGAGGAGCGCGGCCGGCTCACCACGCTCGCCGAACTCCCGCTGGACGAAGAGGTGACGGTGGTCGCGCAGGTCGCCGACTCCCGCATCCTCACCTTCAACCACGGCCGGGGCCAGCGCCTGGAGATCACCCTCACCGACGGCAGCGGCCGGCTCCAGCTCGTCTTCTTCGGACGCGGCCTCCACAAACCCCACAAGGAACTCCCGCCGGGCAGCCGGGGCATGTTCGCCGGCAAGGTCTCCGTCTTCAACCGGAAACTCCAGCTCGCCCACCCCACCTACGTCCCCCTCGGCCGCCCCGACGGCGCCACCCCTGACGACGACACGAGCGCCGTGGACGACTTCGCCGGGAAGCTGATCCCGATCTACCCGGCCTGCAAGGGCCTGGAGTCCTGGAAGATCACCAAGGCCGTCGACGCCGTACTGCCGCGCGCCGTGGAGGCCGCCGACCCGCTGCCCCCCACGCTCCGTGAGGGACGCGGGTTCGTCCCGCTCCCCGAGGCGCTGCTCAAGGTCCACCGGCCGGACACCCGGGCCGACATCGAGGACGCCCGCGCCCGGCTCAAGTGGGACGAGGCCTTCGTCCTCCAGGTCGCGCTGGCCCGGCGGCGGTACGCGGACAGCCAGCTCCCCGCCGTCGCCCGCAAGCAGGTCGCGGACGGGCTGCTCGACACCTTCGACGCCGGGCTGCCCTTCACCCTCACGGACGGCCAGCGCCAGGTCACCGCCGAGATCTTCGCCGACCTCGCCACCGAACACCCCATGCACCGGCTCCTCCAGGGCGAGGTCGGCTCCGGCAAGACCCTCGTCGCGCTCCGCGCCATGCTCGCCGTCGTCGACGCGGGCGGCCAGGCCGCGCTGCTCGCCCCCACCGAGGTCCTCGCCCAGCAGCACCACCGGTCGATCACCGAGATGATGGGGGAGCTGGCCCAGGGCGGCATGCTCGGCGGCGCCGAACACGCCACCAAGGTGGTGCTGCTGACCGGCTCCATGGGCACCGCGGCGCGCCGACAGGCCCTCCTCGACCTGGTCACCGGCGAGGCCGGCCTGGTCATCGGCACCCATGCGCTGATCGAGGACAAGGTGCGCTTCCACGATCTGGGCCTGGTCGTCGTGGACGAGCAGCACCGCTTCGGGGTGGAGCAGCGCGACGCCCTGCGCGCCAAGGGCAAACAGCCGCCGCACCTGCTGGTCATGACGGCCACCCCCATCCCCCGTACGGTCGCCATGACCGTCTTCGGCGACCTGGAGACCTCCGTACTGGACCAGCTCCCCGCCGGGCGCTCCCCGATCGCCAGCCATGTCGTCCCCGCCGAGGACAAACCGCACTTCCTGGCCCGCGCCTGGGAGCGGGTGCGCGAGGAGGTCGGCAAGGGGCACCAGGCGTATGTGGTCTGCCCCCGGATCGGCGACGACGCCGGGGACGGTGAGGACGGCGCCGACGGCGCGGCCACCAAGGGGGCGGCCGCCAAGGGGGCGAAGAAGAAGGCGTCGGCCGGGGAGAAGGCCGAGGAGAAGGCGGCGGACGCGGAGAAGCGGCCCCCGCTCGCCGTTCTCGACGTCGCGGAACGGCTCGGGACGGGGCCGCTGGCCGGGCTCCGCGTCGAGGTGCTGCACGGCCGGATGCAGCCGGACGACAAGGACGCCGTGATGCGCCGGTTCGCCGCCGGTGAGGTGGACGTCCTGGTCGCCACGACGGTCATCGAGGTCGGGGTGAACGTCCCCAACGCCACCGCGATGGTGATCATGGACGCGGACCGGTTCGGCGTGTCCCAGCTCCATCAGCTCCGGGGCCGGGTCGGCCGGGGCGCCGCCCCGGGGCTCTGCCTCCTGGTCACCGACATGCCCGAGGCGAGCCCCGCCAGGGCCAGGCTCGGCGCGGTCGCCGCCACGCTCGACGGCTTCGAGCTCTCCCGGATCGACCTCGAACAGCGCCGGGAGGGCGATGTGCTGGGCCAGGCCCAGTCCGGGGCGCGTACGTCGCTGCGGATGCTCGCCGTCATCAAGGACGAGGAGATCATCGCCGCCGCCCGCGAGGAGGCCGCGGCGGTGGTCGCCGCGGATCCGGAGCTGGCGAACGCCCCGGAGCTGCGCACGGCCCTGGACGCGCTGCTGGACACGGAGCGCGAACAGTTCCTCGACAAGGGATAGCCCGACGGGGCACGGGACAGTCCGGCGGGGCAAGGAGGCGGGCCCGGCAGGTCACGCCGTACGCCATATCGTGGAGACGGAGCGGTCGTCGTGCCGACGCCCGCGACCACCCAGAGGCAACTCCCCAGAGCGACAACGCAGAGAACGAGGCCCGACACCCATGACCCGCGTGATCGCCGGTGCCGCCGGCGGGCGCCGTCTCGCCGTACCGCCCGGCACCGGCACCCGCCCCACCTCCGACCGGGCGCGCGAGGGCCTCTTCTCCACCTGGCAGTCGCTCCTGGGCACCCTGGAAGGCGTCCGGATCGCCGACCTGTACGCCGGCTCCGGCGCCGTCGGCCTCGAAGCGCTCTCGCGCGGCGCCGCGCACGCGCTGCTGGTCGAGGCGGACTCCCGCGCCGCCCGCACCGTACGCGAGAACGTCGCGGCGCTCCGGCTGCCCGGCGCCGAGGTCCGTACCGCGAGGGCGGAGCAGGTCGTCACGGGACCGGCCCCCGCGGACCCGTACGACGTGGTCTTCCTCGACCCGCCGTACGCCGTCACCGACGACGATCTTCGGGAGATCCTCCTCACACTCCGGACCGGGGGGTGGCTCGCCGACGATGCGGTCGCCACCGTGGAACGGAGCACCAGAGGCGGGGAGTTCGGCTGGCCGGCAGGTTTCGTACCCCTGCGGTCCCGTCGCTACGGCGAGGGGACGCTTTGGTACGGTCGCGCCGCATCTCGTCACGAAGACGCCCAGAGAGACGCCCCATGACCGGACCGGAGAGGGAGCGAATTCACTTGCGCCGCGCCGTCTGTCCGGGGTCCTTCGACCCCATCACCAACGGACACCTCGACATCATCGCCCGCGCCTCCAAGCTGTACGACGTCGTCCACGTGGCGGTGATGATCAACCAGTCCAAGAAGGGACTGTTCACGATCGAGGAGCGGATCGAGCTGATCCGCGAGGTCACCGCCGAGTTCGGCAACGTCCAGGTGGAGTCCTTCCACGGACTGCTCGTGGACTTCTGCAAAGAGCGCGACATCCCCGCCATCGTGAAGGGCCTGCGGGCCGTCAGCGACTTCGACTACGAGCTGCAGATGGCCCAGATGAACAACGGGCTCTCGGGCGTCGAGACACTCTTCGTCCCCACCAACCCGACCTACAGCTTCCTCTCCTCCTCCCTGGTGAAGGAAGTCGCCACCTGGGGCGGCGACGTCTCCCATCTGCTGCCCCCCGCCGTCCACGCCGCGGTCCTGGAGCGCCTGCGCCGCCCCTGACCGGATCCGACCACCCGTCACCCGGTGTCGGCCGGGCGCCGACTGGCCTTACAGTCGTTCCGTCCGTCTTCGAACCGGCCGAAAGAGTGGCGAGCACACGGTGGACGTGCAGAAGAAGCTCGACGAGATCGTCGACACGGTGAGCAACGCCCGCTCGATGCCCATGTCGGCGTCGTGCGTGGTCAACCGGGCGGAGCTGCTCGCGCTGCTCGAAGAGGTACGCGACGCGCTGCCCGACTCGCTGGCCCAGGCGCAGGAGCTGATCGGCGGGCAGGCCCAGCTCGCCGAGCAGGCCCGTCAGGAGGCCGAGCGGATCATCGAAGGGGCGCACGCCCAGCGCTCCACCCTGGTCTCGGACACCGCGATCGCGCGCCGCTCCCAGGAGGAGGCCGACCGGATCCTCGCCGACGCCCGCAGGGAGGCCGAGGAGATCCGCGCCGAGGCCGACGACTACGTCGACTCCAAGCTCGCCAACTTCGAGGTCGTCCTCACCAAGACCATCGGCTCCGTCGACCGGGGCCGCGAGAAGCTGCTCGGCCGCTCCCCGGGCGGCGAGCCGGGGTACGGCGGCGCCGATGACGACGACGCCCCCGAGTACAGCTCCGACCCCAGCACCCTGATCCGGCGCGCCGACGAGTACGTCGACGCCAAGATCGGCGCCTTCGAGGCCGTGCTGACCAAGACCCTGGAAGCGGTCGGCCGGGGCCGGCAGAAGCTCCACGGCCGTACGGAGTCCGACGAACTCGGCGCGCACATGGCCGCCCAGGACGCCGCCGGGCCCCACTCTCTCACCAGCGACGCGGACTACCTGGCCGACCTCGCGGGAACCCCCCGGGAGGCCCCTCAGGCGCCCGTGGACGCCTCGGGACAGCCCCTGGGTCCCTCGGACCCCGCCCTGCCTCCCCTGCCCGCCCAGCAGCCGTACACGGACCCCGCCTACGCGGCGGCGGCGACCGGCACGGGCTACCAGGACGGTGCCACCGGTGCCGGCGGCGGGTACCAGGACCCCGCGTACCCCGCCGCGGAGCCCGGCTACGCCGCGTCGTACGGACAACAGGACGCCTACGGCTATCAGCAGCAGGACCCGTACACGTACCAGCAGCAGGGGTACGGCCAGGACCAGGGCCAGGCGCAGAGCCAGGGCGGCGGCCAGGCCCAGGGGTACGCCTCGGACTACGGCTGGCAGCAGCAGCAACAACAGCAGCAGGGCGGCCGGCCCGCGCTGCCCGCCCTGCCGCCCGCCCCGTCCGACCAGCAGGGCTCGCTCGACGAGACCAGCTTCTTCGACACGAGCATGATCGACATCGAGCAGCTCCGCCGCTACGAACAGGGCCGCTGACCGCAGGGGCCCGATTGGGTCTACGGCGGCCGGTCCAGTACCCTGGTTCTTCGGCCGTGTGCATGTCCGCGGCTCAGGCTGCCCGCTTCGCTTCCGCGACGGTGGCGGCCCCCCTCCACGATCCGAAAGCGGGAAACGGTCCTGAACGCGCGCCTCGACCACCACAACCCCCTCGTGTTCGACACACACGAGCTGGGGCGGCGTCCTGGCGCGCTGCGGAAGGTCACCCGCTCGGTGCCCGCCCCGAAGGACTTCGGTATCGACGGGGTGATCGGAGCGCCGGAGGGCGCCCCGGTCGAGCTCGACCTCCGCCTTGAGTCGGTCATGGAAGGGGTGCTCGTCACGGGCACCGCCCGTGTCACGGCCGAGGGGGAGTGCGTAAGGTGTCTGGAGCCGCTCAGCCGGGAAGTGGCGGCGGACTTCCAGGAGCTGTTCTCGTACCACGAGACCGACGACCGGGGCCGCGTCCGCGCGGAACCGGCGGCGGGTGACGAGGACTCCGGGGAAGAGGACACGCTCTTCGTCGAGGACGGCTTGTTCGACCTCGAACCCGTACTGCGTGACGCGGTGGTGCTCGCACTGCCGATGCAGCCGGTGTGCCGGGAGGAGTGTGCCGGCCTGTGTTCCACCTGTGGAGCCAGGCTGGACGACGACCCGGACCACCACCATGACGCCGTCGACATCCGATGGGCGGCATTGCAGGGACTCGCCGAGACCGTCAAGGACGGCGAGAAGGACAACATGGGCGGCGCCGAACCGGGCGTCGACGAGAAGCAGGAGAAGTAGCCGTGGCTGTTCCGAAGCGGAAGATGTCGCGCAGCAACACGCGCCACCGCCGGTCGCAGTGGAAGGCTGCGGTCCCCAACCTGGTTTCGTGCGAGCGCTGCCAGGAGCCGAAGCTCCAGCACATCGCGTGCCCGAGCTGTGGCACCTACAACAAGCGCCAGGTCATCGAGGTCTGAGCGGCTGGTGAGAGGCTCGATGTCTGAACTGTCCCCTGCCAAGAAGCAGACAGACACTGTCAGTACGGCCTCGTCGCACACGCTTCTGGAAGGGCGGCTCGGGTATCACCTGGAGACCGCCCTTCTGGTGCGTGCGCTGACCCACCGTTCGTTCGCGTACGAGAACGGCGGTCTGCCCACCAACGAGCGGCTCGAATTCCTCGGGGACTCGGTGCTCGGCCTGGTGGTCACGGACACGCTGTACCGCATCCACCCGGATCTGCCCGAGGGCCAGCTGGCCAAGTTGCGGGCCGCGGTGGTCAACTCGCGTGCGCTGGCGGAGGTGGGCCGCGGCCTCGAACTCGGCTCCTTCATCCGGCTCGGCCGGGGCGAAGAGGGCACCGGAGGCCGCGACAAGGCGTCCATCCTCGCCGACACCCTGGAGGCGGTGATCGGAGCCGTCTATCTCGACCAGGGCCTCGACGCGGCGTCCGAGCTGGTCCACCGGCTCTTCGACCCGCTGATCGAGAAGTCCTCGAACCTCGGGGCGGGCCTGGACTGGAAGACCAGCCTCCAGGAACTGACCGCGGCGGAGGCGCTCGGCGTGCCCGAGTACCTCGTCACGGAGTCGGGACCCGACCACGAGAAGACCTTCACTGCTGCCGCCCGCGTCGGTGGTGTCTCGTACGGCACCGGCACCGGCCGCAGCAAGAAGGAAGCGGAGCAGCAGGCGGCGGAGTCCGCCTGGCGCTCCATCCGCGCCTCGGCCGACGAACGGGAGGCGGCGGAGGCCGCGGCCTCCTCGGACGCCGGAACCGGGGGCCGGGCGGAGACCGGTACCGGTGGTGCCGCCGCCGACGAGGCCGCCCCGGCCTCTGAACAGGCTCCGGCGGACCCGGCCACGGCCCCCTGACCGTCCCGCCGTACGCTCCTTCTGGTGCGCGCCCCTCGTGCCGTACGCGGCGCGGGGGGCGTCTCCCGTGGCCCTGCCCTCCGGCTCCGCACCACACCCCGTTCGTACCACCCCGCTCCGTATCACCCGCCCCGGCCGTCCCCAGGAGTTTCCGTGCCCGAGCTGCCCGAGGTCGAAGTCGTCCGGCGCGGACTCGAACGGTGGGTGAGCGGCCGGACCGTCGCCGAGACCGAGGTGCTCCATCCGCGCGCCGTACGGCGCCACCTCGGGGGCGGCCCGGACTTCGCGGCACGCCTCAAGGGCCACACCATCGGCGCCGCGCGGCGCCGGGGCAAGTACCTCTGGCTGCCGCTCACCGACACCGACGCCTCGGTCCTCGGCCACCTCGGGATGAGCGGCCAGCTCCTGGTCCAGCCCGAGGGCGCGCCCGACGAGAAGCACCTGCGGATCCGGGTCCGCTTCGACGACGCGCTCGGCACCGAGCTGCGCTTCGTCGACCAGCGCACCTTCGGCGGCCTCTCGCTCCACGACAACACCCCCGACGGCGTTCCCGACGTCATCGCGCATATCGCCCGCGACCCCCTGGACCCCGCCTTCGACGACGGCGCCTTCCTCACCGCGCTCCGAGTGCGCCGTACGACCGTCAAGCGGGCGCTGCTCGACCAGACGCTCATCAGCGGGGTCGGCAACATCTACGCGGACGAGGCGCTCTGGCGCGCGCGGCTGCACTACGAACGCCCCACCGCGACGCTGCCCCGGCCGCGCGCCGCCGAACTCCTCGGCCACGCGCGCGAGGTGATGAACGCGGCGCTCTCGGTCGGCGGCACCAGCTTCGACAGCCTGTACGTCAATGTGAACGGCGAGTCCGGTTACTTCGACCGGTCGCTCGACGCGTACGGCCGTGAGGGCGAGCCGTGCCGCCGCTGCGGCACCCCGATCCGCCGGCGCCCCTGGATGAACCGGTCCAGCTACTTCTGCCCGCGCTGTCAGCGCCCGCCGCGCGCCGCGTCGCCCCGCGCCCGCGCGGCGTCGTAACGCTCCCGCGCCGCCAGCACCTCGGGCATCCGCCCCTCCACCAGGTGGATGAGGCCGGACAGCCGCTCCGCGACATCCCGGCCCAGCGGCGTCAGCGCGTAGTCCACGCGCGGCGGGTTGACGGGCTGCGCCTCGCGCCGTACGAGGCCGTCCCGCTCCAGCGCGTGCAGCGTCTGGGCGAGCATCTTCTCGCTCACCCCGTCCACGCGCCGCCGGAGTTCGTTGAAGCGGAAACCGCTCTCGTGGAGCGCGCCGAGGGTGAGCGCGCCCCACCGTCCCGTCGCGTGCTCCAGCGTGGAGCGTGAGGGGCACCGCCGGGAGAACACGTCGAAGGCGAACTCGGCGTCGTCGGTGTCGTCGCCGACGACGGGCCGCCCGGTGTCGGCGGAGAAAGTGTCCATATCCGCACCCTACAACCGGAAAGCGCCACCCGAACGGGCAGCGCTTTCCAACGGTGAGCGTGGGGCGGACGGAGAGATACGGGGCGGGTGCGGGTGCCCGCCGGGCCGGGGCGTGTGCCCGCCGGGCCGGGGCCTGTGCTCAGAAGCCGAAGTTCTGCGTCCACCACGGGCCGCCGGAACCGGTGTGCACACCGACGCCGAGCCGGGTGTAGTCACAGTTGAGGATGTTCGCGCGGTGGCCCTCGCTGTTCATCCAGGAGTCCATCACGGCCTCGGCGGTCGCCTGCCCCCTGGCTATGTTCTCGCCCCCGAGGTTCTTCACCCCGGCCTTCGCCGCGCGGTCCCAGGGCGTGTTGCCGTCCGGGTCCGTGTGGTCGAAGAAGCCCCGGGCCGCCATGTCGTCGCTGAACGCCTGGGCCAGCGCGTTGAGGCTCGCGTCCGCCTTGAGCGCGGCACAGCCGACCTTGGCGCGCTCCTGGTTGACCAGCGAGAGCACGGCGGCAGCGGCGGACGTCGGCGCCTGGGGCTGCTCGACGGCGCGCTCCGTGGTCTGGGCGGGCGCCGAGGTCTCCGCCTTCGCGGAGTCACCCGATCCGGTGGCCGGGGCGGAGGTCTCGGGCGCGGGCGCCTCGGTCTTCGCCTTCGGCGGCGCCGCGGCGGGCTTCGCCTCCGAAGGTGAGGCGGAAGGGGTGGTGGCGGAGGGCGAGGGGGACTTCGCCGGCCCGGTCGTCCGCTCCGCGTCGCGGCTCGGCCCGTCCGTGGTCTCGCGCGTCGGCTCCGCGGACGTCCCGCCCTGCTGCTGCAACTCGGGCGCGCCCTCGCTGCGTATCTGCTCACCGGTGCCGCCACCGCCGCTCACCGAGAACGAACCCCCGCCGGGCAGCAGCCCCGAGGCGACCGCGACGGCGCCGACGGCCATCGCGGCGGACGCCCCGAGCAGCCCCGTACGGACCGGCCTGGCGACCCGGCGCCTGGGGCGCGGCGCGGCGCCGGTGCGGGCAGCGGCGGGGCTCTCCGGAGGTACGGCAGGTGCGCCGGGGGCGGCGGAGCGTCGGTGGCGTCCCATCCGTGGTGCCTTCCTCAGTCTCGACGGCAACGTTACTCACCCGTAAGAGTGAGGCTCATTGCGCCGGACTGTACGGCATGCCCCGTGGGGCCGCCGGGGCTGTAGAGCAATTGGCCGATTAGTTTTGCGCGTATGAAAGAAGACGTACGACTCACGGCGTGGGTGCGCGGACGCGTACAGGGAGTGGGCTTCCGCTGGTTCACCAGGGCGAACGCCCTGGAGATCGGCGGTCTCACCGGATTCGCCCTCAATCTGGACGACGGCAGGGTGCAGATCGTCGCCGAGGGGCCGCGTGAGAATTGCCACCGTCTCCTGGAGTGGCTGCGCTCCGCCGACACACCCGGGAGAGTCGAGGGAGTCACTGAGATCTGGGACACCCCGCGCGGCGGCTACGAAGGGTTCGCGATCCGCTGAGAGGCGCGCGCCCGGGAACACCCCCGGGAACCGGTACATGCCGGGGGCATTCGCGACTCTCCGTGATGACCAGCGATGACCTGGAGGTTGCCGGGAGCGGTCGGCCGTGCCACGCTCCCCGGACCGGGCCGGCCGCGCCGTACCGGGCGCCCCGGGGAGGGCGCGTACCGCGCACGCCCGGGCCGTCGCGCCCCCGGGCACCCCGGCGCGGCGGGCGGTGATCGTGTTGACCGTCAAACTTTTTGGTGAGACTCTGGAATCCCCGCGCACCTTAGCTGTTTGGCAGTAGGAACCGCAGTAAGAACCGCAGTGACGAACATCCACTGCCGGGCACCGCGGGTGCGATTTCCCTCACGACCCACACCGCATTCGGTCGGTCACTCAGTGTGGAGGACCATTCATCATGGCAAAGGCGCTTCTCGGTTATGTCGGCGGTTCCGACCCGCGACTCCTCGCCGAGATGCGACGGCTTCAGCAGCGCGTCCAGGACCTGGAATCCGAGCTGGTACGGATCCAGTCCGAGAACGACGTGCTGAACGCCGCTGTCGCACAGCACCCCGGAGAGTCGCTGCTCAATGTCAATGGCATCGACATCGACGTCCCTCAGGCGGAGCCCGCGCTCACCTGACGACAGCCCCCGTCGGGGCCGGGTGAGAAACACTCTCGCAAGATATGCAAGGGACGCTTCGGCGTCCCTTCTTTCTTTCCGTCTTCCCCGCTCCGAACTTCCCCTGAACGAAGCATTGTTGGCGCTCCCACGCCTTTCTTAACGACTGATGTGCCCTGCGCGTTCCCCGGTGAAACCGCCGGCGGACGATCCGCGCCGGGTAGAGTCCGGCGGCGTGCACCTCAAGGCCATGACCCTGCGCGGGTTCAAATCCTTCGCCTCCGCCACGACGCTGCGCTTCGAGCCGGGTATCACCTGTGTCGTGGGCCCGAACGGCTCCGGGAAATCCAATGTGGTGGACGCGCTCTCCTGGGTCATGGGGGAGCAGGGCGCGAAGTCGCTGCGCGGCGGGAAAATGGAAGACGTGATCTTCGCCGGCACCACCGGGCGCCCCGCGCTCGGCCGCGCGGAGGTCTCTCTCACGATCGACAACTCCGACGGGGCGCTGCCGATCGAATACGCCGAGGTCACCATTACGCGGATCATGTTCCGCAACGGCGGCAGCGAATACCAGCTCAACGGTGACACCTGCCGGCTGCTCGATATCCAGGAACTCCTCTCCGACTCCGGTATCGGCCGCGAGATGCATGTGATCGTCGGGCAGGGCCAGCTCGACTCCGTACTCCATGCCGATCCGACGGGGCGCCGGGCATTCATCGAAGAAGCCGCCGGGGTGCTGAAGCACCGCAAGCGCAAGGAGAAGGCGCTGCGGAAACTGGAGGCGATGAAGGCGAATCTCGCCCGCGTCCAGGATCTGACCGACGAACTCCGCCGTCAGCTCAAGCCGCTCGGCCGGCAGGCCGCCGTGGCCCGCCGCGCCGCCGTCATCCAGGCTGATCTGCGCGACGCCCGGCTGCGGCTGCTCGCCGACGACCTGGTGCGGCTGCGCGAGGCGCTGCGCGCGGAGATCGCGGACGAGGCCGAGCTGAAGAGCCGCAAGGAGGAGGCCGAGCGCCGGCTGAGGGAGGCGCTGGGCCGCGAGGCGGAGCTGGAGGCGGAGGTACGGCGGCTCGCGCCCCGGCTGCGCGCGGCGGAGCAGAGCTGGTACGAGCTCTCCCGGCTCGCCGAACGGGTCCGCGGCACCGTCTCCCTCGCCGACGCCCGCGTCACCAGTGCCACCAGCGCCCCCGAGGAGGAGCGGCGCGGCCGCGACCCCGAGGACCTGGAGCGCGAGGCCGCCCGGATCCGCGAGCAGGAGGCGGAGCTGGCCGCCGCGCTGGAGGCCGCCGAACACGCCCGCGAGGACACCGTCGCCCACCGGGCCGAGCTGGAGCGGGAGCTGGCCGCCGAGGAGCGCCGCCTGCGGGACGCCGCGCGCGCCCTCGCCGACCGCCGCGAGGGGCTGGCCCGGCTGCACGGCCAGGTCACCGCGGCGCGCGGGCGGGCCGCCTCGGCGCAGGCCGAGATCGGCCGGCTCGCCGCCGCCGGCGACGAGGCGCGTGAGCGCGCGACGCTCGCGCGGGAGGAGTACGAGCAGCTCCAGGCGGAGGTCGAGGCGGCGGACGCGGAGGACGACGCGCTCGCCGAGCGGTACGAGGCGGCCCGGAGCGCGCTCGCCGCCGCGGAGACGGCGCAGTCCACCGCGCGCGACGCCGCGACGGCGGCCGAGCGCGAACACGCCGCGCTCACCGCCCGCCATGACGCGCTCGCGCTGGGCCTGCGCCGCAAGGACGGCACCGGGGCGCTGCTGGCCGCCCGCGACCACCTCACCGGCCTGCTCGGCCCCGCCGCGGAACTCCTCACCGTCACCCCGGGCCAGGAGATCCCGGTGGCCGCGGCGCTGGGCACCGCCGCCGACGCCCTGGCGGCCACCGGTCCCACCACGGCCGCCGAGGCCATCCGCCTCCTTCGCGCACAGGACGCGGGCCGCGCGACCCTGCTGCTGGGCGCCGCGACGGGGGATACGGCGGCGGACGTACGGGACGAGCCGGGCGTACGGGGCGGGGCGGAGGCCCCGGAGGCGCGCGTACGGGGCGGCGGGGCGGAGGTCCTCCACGGGGCCGAGGAGGCGCGCCCCGGGGTGCCCGGGCAGGCCGCCGGGGCCCCCGACGCCCCGGCCCCGCCGCCGGCCGCGCCCGTCCCGGCGCAGGGCGGCACCCCGGACGCCGCCCCGGACGTCCCGGATGTCCCGGACGCCGCGCCCGACGCCGCTCCGGGTGCGCCCGGCACCGTACGCACCCGGCTCTCCGCGCCGTACGTCGTCGATCTCGTCCAGGGGCCCGCCGGGCTGATGGGGGCGGTGGGGCGGCTGGTGCGCGGCATGGTGGTGGTCGCGACGCTGGAGGAGGCCGAGGCGCTGGTCGCCGTACGGCCCGAGCTCACCGCCGTGACCGCCGAAGGGGATGTCCTCGGGGCGCACTTCGCGCAGGGCGGCTCCGCGGGGGCGCCCAGCCTGCTGGAGGTGCGGGCCTCCGTGGACCAGGCCGCCGCCGAGCTGGCACGGCTCGCCGTACGGTGCGGAGAACTCGCCGCCGAGCAGCGCGCCGCCACCGCGCGCCGCGCCGAACACGCCGCGCTCGTCGAGGAGCTGGGGGAGCGCCGCAGGGCCGCCGACCGGGAGCGCTCCGCCGTCTCCGGGCGGCTCGGGCGGCTCTCCGGGCAGGCCCGCGCCGCCGCCGCGGAGGCCGACCGCGCCGCCGCCTCCGCCGCCGAGGGGCGGACCGCGCTGGAGCGCGCCACGGAGGAGGCGGAGGAGCTGACGGAGCGGCTGCTCGTCGCGGAGGAGGAGTCCCCCTTCGGGGAGGGCCACGAGGAGCCCGACACCTCGGTACGGGACCGCCTCGCCGCCGACGGCGCCAACGCCCGGCAGACCGAGATGGAGGCCCGGCTCCAGGTCCGTACCCACGAGGAGCGCATGAAGGGGCTCGCGGGCCGGGCCGACGGCCTCGACCGCGCGGCGCGCGCCGAGCGCGAGGCGCGGGCGCGTGCGGAACGGCGCCGCGCGCGGTTGCGCCACGAGGCGCACGTGGCCTCCGCGGTCGCCGTCGGCGCCCGTACCCTGCTCGCCCATGTCGAGGTCTCGGTCGTGCGCGCCGCGGCCGAACGCACCGCCGCCGAGGAGGCCAGGGCCGTACGGGAGCGGGAGCTGGCCGCCGAGCGGAACGCGGGCCGCGACCTCAAGGCCGAACTGGACAAGCTCACCGACTCGGTGCACCGGGGCGAGGTACTGGGCGCCGAGAAACGGTTGCGGATCGAGCAGTTGGAGGCGAAGGCGCTGGAGGAGCTGGGCGTCGAACCGGCCGGGCTGGTCGCCGAGTACGGCCCCGACCAGCCCGTGCCGCCCGCCCCGCCGGCCGAGGGCGAGGAACCGCCGCAGGGCCCCGAGGCCCCGGGGAACCGCCCGAAGTCGTATGTCAGGGCCGAGCAGGAGAAGCGCCTCAAGGCCGCCGAACGGGCGTATCAGCAGCTCGGGAAGGTGAATCCGCTGGCCCTTGAGGAGTTCGCGGCGCTGGAGGAGCGCCACCAGTTCCTCTCCTCGCAGCTCGAAGACCTGAAGAAGGCGCAGGCCGATCTGCTCGGCATGGTCAAGGATGTCGACGAGCTGGTCGAGCAGGTCTTCACCGAGGCGTTCCGCGACACCGCCGCCCAGTTCGAGGGCGTCTTCTCCCGGCTCTTCCCGGGCGGCGAGGGGCGGCTGATCCTCACCGACCCGGAGAACATGCTCACCACCGGCGTGGACGTGGAGGCCAGGCCGCCGGGGAAGAAGGTCAAGCGGCTCTCGCTGCTCTCCGGCGGCGAACGCTCCCTCACGGCCGTGGCGCTGCTGGTGTCGATCTTCAAGGCCAGACCCAGCCCGTTCTATGTGATGGACGAGGTCGAGGCGGCGCTCGACGACACCAACCTCCAGCGGCTGATCCGGATCATGCAGGAGCTCCAGGAGAGCTCCCAGCTCATCGTGATCACCCACCAGAAGCGGACGATGGAGGTCGCCGACGCGCTCTACGGGGTCTCGATGCAGGGCGACGGGGTCTCCAAGGTCATCAGCCAGCGGCTCCGCTGACGCCCCCGGCCTCCCCCGCTTCGTGTCCTGAACGATCACTCGGGGCGAGTCGCCTGTTTTGTCGCACCGTGGCGCGGAGCCACCCCGCCGCATCCCTTCACAGCTTGAAGGAATACGCTCTTTCGCGTTGCTTTTGCCTTCAAGTGGTGTCTGACGGGACGTTATGCCTCACTTGAAGGGCTCGCCCACCCCCACGCCCGGCGACGCGGCCGGGCGGCTTCAGGAGTACACGTGACCAGCACAGCGCAGGTTCCGCCGACAGGAGGTCGAGCGGCCCACCCCGAACATCTCGGCCATGTCGTCTTCATCACGGCGGCCGCCGCGATGGGCGGCTTTCTCTTCGGCTACGACAGTTCGGTGATCAACGGCGCCGTCGAGGCCATCAGGGACCGGTACGACATCGGTTCGGCGGCCCTCGCCCAGGTCATCGCCATCGCCCTGATCGGCTGTGCGATCGGGGCGGCCACGGCGGGCCGGATCGCCGACCGGATCGGCCGGATCCGCTGCATGCGGATCTCCGCGGCGCTCTTCACGATCAGCGCGGTCGGCTCCGCCCTGCCCTTCGACATCTACGACCTCGCGTTCTGGAGGATCATCGGGGGCTTCGCGATCGGTATGGCGTCGGTGATCGGCCCCGCGTACATCGCGGAGGTCTCCCCGGCCGCGTACCGGGGCCGCCTCGGCTCCTTCCAGCAGGCCGCGATCGTCATCGGCATCGCCGTCTCGCAGCTCGTCAACTACGGCATCCTCCAGCTCGCCGACGGCGACCAGCGCGGCAAGCTGCTCGGCCTCGAAGCCTGGCAGTGGATGCTCGGTGTGATGGTCGTACCGGCACTCCTCTACGGTCTGCTCTCCCTCGCGATCCCCGAGTCGCCCCGCTTCCTGCTCTCCGTCGGCAAGGTGGAGCGCGCCAAGAAGGTCCTCGCCGAGGTCGAGAGCAAGGGCGTCGACCTGGACGCCCGGGTCGCCGAGATCGAGCACGCGATGCACCGCGAGCACAAGTCGACCTTCAAGGACCTGCTGGGCGGGGGCGGCTTCCTCTTCCTGCCCATCGTCTGGGTGGGGATCGGCCTCTCCGTCTTCCAGCAGCTCGTCGGCATCAATGTCGCCTTCTACTACTCGGCGACGCTCTGGCAGTCGGTCGGCATCGACCCGTCCAGCTCGTTCCTCTACTCGTTCACGACCTCGATCGTGAACATCATCGGCACCGTGATCGCGATGGTCCTGGTGGACCGGGTCGGCCGCAAGCCGCTGGCGCTGGCCGGCTCCGCCGGGATGGCCGTCGCGCTCGCCTGCGAGGCCTGGGCCTTCTCCGCCCCCCTGGTCCACGGCAAGCTGCCCGGCACCGAGGGCACCGTCGCGCTGGTCGCCGCGCATGTGTTCGTGCTCTTCTTCGCCCTTTCCTGGGGCGTCATCGTCTGGGTCTTCCTCGGTGAGATGTTCCCGAACCGGATCCGCGCCGCCGCGCTCGGTGTCGCAGCCTCCGCGCAGTGGATCGCCAACTGGGCGATCACCGCGAGCTTCCCGAGCCTGGCCGAGTGGAACCTGTCGGGGACGTACGTCATCTACGCCTGCTTCGCCACGCTCTCCATCCCGTTCGTGCTGCTCTTCGTCCGGGAGACCAAGGGCAAGACGCTGGAGGAGATGGGCTGACTCACGGGGCGGGGGTGTCCAACGCGCGCCCCGTCCCCACGGCTATCCCCGCCTCCGTGCCGCCCTCCGTACCGGCCCCGGCCTCCGCCCCCGCGGTCGCCGGGGCCTTCGCGCGCGCCCTCGGCAGCACCGCGTACAGCCCCGCCGCCACCAGGACGGTGACGACCCAGCCCAGGCCGTTACGGCCCACCCAGGACCCAGCGAAGGGGCCCGCGAACCACTGCACCGAGGTGAAGAGCACCCCGACCACCAGCGCCGTACCCCACGCCGCCATGGCCGAAGGGGCGAAGCCGCCCCGGTACCAGTAAGCGCTGGTGCGCCCCGTGTCCATCAGCGCCACCGGGTCGTACGTACGCCGCCGCACCATGTCCACGCCGAAGACCCCGATCCACGCCGAGAACGCCACCGCGAGCAGCGTCAGGAACGAGACGAACGAGCCGATGAAGCTCGTGGCGACCACCATCAGCAGGAAGCCCAGGACCAGACTGATCGCCGCGTTCACGCTGACCGCCCACGCACGGGGCACCCGTACGCCCAGCGTCTGCGCCGTGAACCCGGCCGAGTACATCGACATCGCGTTGATCAGCACCATCCCCACCAGGGCGATCAGCAGATACGGCACCGAGATCCAGGCCGGCAGCAGAGCGCCGATGAAGGAGACCGGGTCCTGTGCCCTGGCGAGATCCGGGGTCCCCACCGCCATCACCGCCCCCATCAGCACCAGCGGCAGCACCACGACGCCCGCGCCGCCCACCGTCGAGCCGACCATCGCCCGGCCGGAGACGGACCGGGGCAGATAGCGGGTGAAGTCGGGTCCGGTCGGCGCCCAGCTCAGACCGCCCGCCGCGATCGTGCCGATGCCGGCGACCATCAGCGCCGTCGGCCCCGCGGGCCGGTCGAAGACCGCCGACCACTCCGTCTCCGCGACGAGATGGATCAGCACCAGCACGCTGAACGCCCCGAAGAGATACGCCGACCAGGTGCTGCACACCCGCAGCGCCTTGATGCCCAGACCCGAGACCAGGAAGGTGGCGGCCACGAAGAGCAGCAGCGTCACCACTATGAGCGGCGTGCTCCGCTTGATCCCGAAGAGCAGGTCGAGCACGGTCAGCACGGCGTACGCGCCGGTCACCGCGTTGATCGTCTCCCACCCCCAGCGGGCGACCCAGATCAGCGCCCCCGGGAAGAGGTTCCCGCGCTGGCCGAACACCGCACGCGACAGAGCCATCCCCGGCGCCCCGCCGCGCTTCCCCGCGATCGAGATCAGCCCGACCGTGCCGTACGCGACGACGGGCGCGGCGACCCCGACGACCAGCGCCTGCCAGAAGTTGAGACCGTTGAGGACGATCAGACCGGCGCCCATGGTGAGCAGGAGCACGCTGATGTTGGCGGCTACCCAGGTGGGGAAGAGTTCCCGGATGTGACCGGTGCGCTCACCGTCGGGGACGGGCTCCAGGCCACGGGTCTCCATCGCGCCTTCGGATGCGGAGGCGTGGGGCATGAACAGGCTCCGAACAGAGGTGGGGGCTCCTGGGGGAGCGGACAGCGGGCGAACCCGGATACCCACCCACTGTCGCATATGTTCCTATAGCTCCCGGACTGGGCTGCCGGGCCCCGGCTGGGCGTGCCCGGCCCCGAAGGGCCCGCTCAGCAGCCCGAAGGGCGCGCTTGCTCCCTGACGGGACCGTCCGGCCCTCCCCGGCCTGCCTCGGCGTCCGAAGCCGTCCGCCCCCTGCGAGGATGAGGGGGTGGAAATCGTCATCCTTGTTGTAGTCATCGCCCTGGTCGCGGTCGGTGCGATCAGCGGGCTCGTGGTCAGCAGCCGCAAGAAGAAGCTGCCGCCCCCGGCACCGTCGGACTCGCCGACCATCACAGCCCCACCCGCCGAACCGCACGTCGGTGACGAGGCGGAGACGCCGCGCGACGAAGCGCGCCGCACGATCGAGGAGGTCGGCCTCCCCGGCACCGCCGAGGGGCAGGTGGCCGTCGAGGAGCCCGCGGCGGCCGCCGAGGCGCCCGCGATCGAGGTCCCCGAGCCGTCGGCGGGCCGGCTGGTCCGGCTGCGCGCGCGGCTCGCCCGCTCGCAGAACTCCCTCGGCAAGGGGCTGCTCACCCTGCTCTCCCGGGAGCACCTGGACGAGGAGACCTGGGAGGAGATCGAGGAGACCCTGCTCACCGCCGACGTCGGCGTCGCGCCGACCCAGGAACTGGTCGAGCGGCTGCGTGAGCGGGTACGGGTGCTGGGCACGCGCGACCCCGCGGAGCTGCGCACGCTGCTGCGGGAGGAGCTGCTGGCGCTCCTCGACCCCTCGCTCGACCGGGCGGTGAAGACGGAGAGCGGCCTGGAGACGCCCGCCGTCGTGATGGTCGTCGGCGTCAACGGCACGGGCAAGACCACCACCACGGGCAAGCTCGCCCGGGTGCTCGTCGCGGACGGCCGCTCGGTGGTCCTGGGGGCGGCGGACACCTTCCGCGCCGCCGCCGCCGACCAGCTCCAGACCTGGGGCGAGCGCGTCGGCGCGCGCACCGTACGGGGCCCCGAGGGCGGCGACCCCGCCTCGATCGCCTTCGACGCGGTCAAGGAGGGCATCGCGGAGGGCGCGGACGTCGTCCTCGTCGACACGGCGGGCCGGCTGCACACCAAGACCGGCCTCATGGACGAGCTGGGCAAGGTCAAGCGCGTCGTGGAGAAGCACGGCCCGCTCGACGAGGTGCTGCTCGTCCTGGACGCGACGACCGGACAGAACGGCCTGGTGCAGGCGCGGGTCTTCGCGGAGGTGGTCGACATCACCGGGATCGTGCTGACCAAGCTGGACGGCACGGCCAAGGGCGGCATCGTCGTCGCCGTCCAGCGCGAACTGGGCGTCCCGGTGAAGCTGGTGGGCCTGGGCGAGGGCCCGGACGACCTGGCCCCGTTCGAGCCGCGCGCCTTCGTGGACGCGCTGGTCGGGGAGTGACCCGGCGGCTCTGAGCCCGTACGGTACGGCGCGGCACCCGGGGAGGGGCCGCGCCGTACCGTTGCGTACGGCGCGGAGCCTGCTCAGGGCGGTGGCATCGAGCGGTGGCAGATGTACGCCAGGGTGCCCAGCAGCAGCCGGGCCTGCGGCGGCGTCACCGCGGTGTCCAGCGACGGCGGGCGGAGCCAGCGGACCGGGACCGGCCCCGTCGGTTCCGAAGGCGGCGCGGTGACATACGTACCGGCGCCCAGGCCGCGCAGATCGAGGCGGGCGTCGTCCCAGCCCATCCGGTAGAGCAGTTCGGGCAGCTCGGCCGCGGCGCCCGGCGCGACGAAGAAGTGCGCCCGGCCCGTCGCGGTGGCCAGCACCGGGCCCAGGGGGAGCCCCATCCGTTCGAGCCGCACCAGCGCGCGGCTGCCCGCCGGCTCCCCGACGTCGAGGATGTCGAAGCTCCGGCCCACCGGGAGCAGGACATCCGCCCCGGGCGTCCTGGCCCACGCCTTGGTCACGTACTCCAGCGTGGCGCCCGCCGGGATCTCGGGGCGGCGGCCGAGCGGGTGGCCGCCCGGCGCCGTACACCCCGACTCCCCGCAGGAGCACGCCCCGCCCGAGGCCCGCGCGCCGGGTGCGACGTCCCACCCCCAGAGTCCGGTGTACTCCGCCACCGCGGTGCACTCTGTGGTGCGACCGCGACGGCGTGAGCCGGACCGTATCTCCCGGATGCCGCCGATCGTGAAGCCCATGCCCCCTCCAACGGGTGGAACTCGCCGGTGGTTACGAGTCGCAGTCTGCCTGTGACCCTCCGTCGTCGCTTGCGCCATTCGAGTGGCGCATTGAAGCGTTCGGGACGGTGCGATCCGATTCGCGCGCCCCCTTGCACTCCGTTTCACCACCCCTGTGAACCTCGTGCGTCAAGTCAATCGCGCCATGCCAGGGGGTAGTTCATTCGATGGGGTGGCGAATGGTGGCGTTTGTGGATTCACCCTCGCCGGACGGGTGATCGTAGGATTACTTTCGGTGCATGAACCTCGGGTGAGACAGTCTCGCGGGTATGCCATGGGCAACTCGGTTTCCTGTTCGAAGGGGGACGACCTCCGGACACGGGACCGTCATCCACGGCATTCTGATAGTGGTTCGCGAGACATAGGGCATTTCGTCGGATGGGGGCTTTCCAGTGGGCGGCAGCGGCGCAGGCGGTTCGGATACCGGCAAGCGTCCGAATGAGCAACTCACGTCGTGGTTCCTGCGCAGCGGCTGGTCCAAGGGCGAGCTGGCCCGCCAGGTCAACCGCCGCGCACGGCAGTTGGGCGCCCACCACATCAGCACGGACACCTCGCGCGTACGGCGCTGGCTCGACGGCGAGCAGCCCCGCGAGCCGATCCCGCGCATCCTCTCGGAACTGTTCTCCGAGCGTTTCGGCGCCATGGTCGCCGTCGAGGAGCTGGGGCTGCGCGCCGCCCACCGCTCGACCTCCGCCTCCGGGGTCGACCTGCCCTGGGCTGGCCCCCAGACCGTCGCGCTGATCAGCGAGTTCTCCCGAGGCGACCTGATGCTGGCCCGCCGCGGCTTCCTCGGTACATCCCTGGGCCTGGCCGCCGGGCCCGCCCTGGTGGAGCCGATGCAGCGCTGGCTGGTGCCCACCCCGGCGGCCGACCCGGGCGAGCCGGTGCCCGACCTCGTCGCCCCGACCCGCTCGCACCACCTCTCCGCCCCCGAGCTGGAACTGCTGGAGTCCACCACGGTCTGTTTCCGGCAGTGGGACGCGCAGTGCGGCGGCGGACTGCGCCGCAAAGCGGTGGTCGGCCAGCTCCACGAGGTCACCGAACTGCTCCAGGAACCCCACCCCGAGGCGACCTCCAGGCGGCTCTTCCGGTGCGCCGCCGAACTGGCCGAGCTGGCCGGCTGGATGAGCTACGACATCGGCCTCCAGCCCAACGCCCAGAAGTACTTCGTCCTCGCCCTGCACGCCGCCAAGGAGGCGGGGGACCGGCCGCTCGGCTCGTACATCCTCTCCTCCATGAGCCGCCAGATGATCCACGTGGGCCGGCCCGACGACGCGCTCGAACTCATCCACCTCGCGCAGTACGGCAGCCGCGACACCGCCACCCCCAGAACCCAGGCGATGCTGTATGCGATGGAGGCCAGGGCGTACGCCAACATGGGCCAGCCGAGCAAGACCAAGCGCGCCGTCAGAATGGCCGAGGACACCTTCGCCGACGTCGGCCTCGACGGCGAGCCGGAGCCCGACTGGATCCGCTTCTTCTCCGAGGCGGAACTCAACGGCGAGAACGCCCACTCCTACCGCGACCTCGCCTATGTGGCAGGTCGCAGCCCCACCTACGCCTCGCTCGCCGAGCCCGTCATGCGGCGCGCCGTCGAACTCTTCGCCAAGGACGACGCCTACCAGCGCTCCTACGCCCTCAACCTGATCGGCATGGCCACCGTCCACCTCCTCAACCGTGAGCCCGAGCAGGCCACGGCGGTGGCGGAGAAGGCCCTGGAGACCGTCGGCAAGGTGCGCTCCGAGCGGGTCAACACCCGGCTGCGCAAGACGCTCGACGCCGCAGCCAGGGACTTCGGGGACGTCGCCGAGGTCATCGACCTCAGCGAAGTCCTCGCCCAGAAGCTGCCCGACTCCGCGGAGGCCGTCTGAGAACCCCGCGGAGGCCGCTCCGTACGTCCCCCGGGACCACCTCCGGTCGTACACAAGCCCGCCCCCGCGCCGCACGGCCCGCCCCAGCTCCGGCCGCGGCAACCACCCCGTACAGCCCGACACGGCTCCCCCGCCGCCAGGACAGCAGGGTGGGTGCCGCGGCCGGTCCTCTTCCGCCCGCGTACGGCCCGCCGCGCGTGTCACCCCGGCTGATCGGCCGGTTCACCGGGGTGTAACGCGCGGGACACCTTCGTCACCGCCGTGAAACATCGAGCGGCACTGGCTGAAACCGCGCTGCGCCAATCTCCTGAGCACAGTCGGCCCCTCTACCCGCTCAAGCATCCGCACGGGCCGTATCCGACCCACGAGGAGACGTGGCCTTGAATGGCGCAGATACCGCATTCGTACTGATCAGTGCCGCGCTCGTCATGCTGATGACGCCCGGACTGGCATTCTTCTACGGCGGCATGGTGCGGGTGAAGAGCGCCCTCAACATGCTCATGATGTCCCTGATCTCGCTCGGGATCGTCAGCGTCCTGTGGGTCCTCTACGGATACTCGCTGACCTTCGGCGACGACATCGGCGGCGGCCTCCTGGGCAACTTCGACCACATCGGCTTCAACGGCATCACGGTCGACACCCTGACCGGCAAGGACGGCATCCCCGTCTTCGCCTTCGCTCTCTTCCAGCTCATGTTCGCGGTGCTCACCCCCGCGCTGATGAGCGGCGCCCTCGCCGACCGCGTGAAGTTCACCGCCTGGGCGCTCTTCATCACGCTCTGGGTCACCGTGGTCTACTTCCCGGTCGCCCACTGGGTCTGGCAGTCCGACGGCTGGCTCCACAAGCTGGGCGTGATCGACTTCGCGGGCGGTACGGCGGTCCACATCAACGCCGGTGTCGGCGCGCTCGCCGCGGTCCTGGTCGTCGGCAAGCGCATCGGCTTCAAGAAGGACCCGATGCGGCCGCACAACCTGCCGCTCGTCGTCCTCGGCATGGGCCTGCTGTGGTTCGGCTGGTTCGGCTTCAACGCCGGCTCCGAACTCGCCGCCGACGGCACCGCCGCCATCATGGCCTTCAACACGCAGATCGCCACCGGCGCCGCGATGCTCGGCTGGCTGATCTACGAGCGCGTCCGGCACGGCGCCTTCACCACCCTGGGCGCCGCCTCCGGCGCCATCGCCGGCCTCGTCGCCATCACCCCCTCCGGCGCCAACGTCAGCCCCTTCGGCGCCATCCTCATCGGCCTCGTCGCCGGCCTGGTCTGCTCCTGGGCCGTCAGCCTCAAGTTCAAGCTGGGCTACGACGACTCCCTCGACGTGGTCGGCGTCCACCTGGTCGGCGGCGTCATCGGCACCCTCCTCGTCGGCCTCCTCGCGGTCGACGGAGTCGGCGGCCTCGCCCAGTTCGGCAAGCAGGCCACCGGGGCCTTCTCGGTGATGGCCTACTCCTTCGTGGTCTCCTGGATCCTCGCCAAGATCGTCGACGCCACCATCGGCTTCCGGGCCTCCGAGGACGACGAGACCAGCGGCGTCGACATGGCGTACCACGCGGAGTCGGCCTACGACTACAGCGCTGTCGGGGGCTCCCCGTCGGGCCGTAGCCTCGCCGCACCGAGCAAGGACGAGACCCACGCCGCCGCGGCGCAGAACAAGAAGGTGGACGCATGAAGCTCATCACCGCAGTCGTGAAGCCACACCGGCTGGACGAGATCAAGGAGGCCCTCCAGGCCTTCGGCGTCCAGGGCCTCACGGTCACGGAGGCCAGCGGATACGGCCGGCAGCGCGGCCACACCGAGGTCTACCGGGGCGCGGAGTACACCGTCGACCTCGTACCGAAGATCCGCATCGAGGTACTGGTCGAGGACGACGACGCCGAACAGCTCATCGACGTCGTGGTGAAAGCCGCCCGCACCGGCAAGATCGGTGACGGCAAGGTATGGAGCGTCCCGGTCGACACGGCGGTCCGCGTACGGACCGGCGAGCGCGGCCCGGACGCCCTCTAGAAACACCAGAGACGGGAACGACTGGGTGACGAGCGTCGAAGAAACCACCGAAAAGGCAGACTCGGGACCCAGCGGCTATGCGGCGGCCCGGCTGCGCCTCCTCCAGGAGAAGGCGCGGCCAGGGCCGCCGCGCCGTGCCGCCTTGGCCCGTCTGACCGACGACTGGCTGAACGCCCTGTTCACCACCGCCGCCCGGGAGACCGGGGTACGCGGCGCCGCCCTCGTCGCCGTCGGCGGCTACGGGCGTGGCGAACTCTCCCCGCGCAGCGATCTCGACCTGCTCCTCCTGCACGACGGCAAGACCTCCGCCAAAGCCGTCGCCGCCCTCGCCGACCGCGTCTGGTACCCCGTCTGGGACCTCGGAATCGCGCTCGACCACTCCGTACGCACCCCCGCCGAGGCGCGCGCGACCGCCGCCGAGGACCTCAAGGTCCAGCTCGGCCTGCTCGACGCCCGGCACCTCGCGGGCGACCTCGGCCTGGTCACCGGCGCCCGCACCGCCATCCTCGCCGACTGGCGCAACACCGCGCCCAAGCGCCTTCCCGAACTCGACGCACTCTGCCGGGAGCGCGCCGAGCGCCACGGCGAACTCCGCTTCCTCCTCGAACCCGACCTCAAGGAGGCCAGGGGCGGCGTACGCGACGCCACCGTGCTCCGCGCCGTCGCCGCCTCCTGGCTCGCCGACGCCCCCCGCGCCGGCCTCGACGACGCCCGCCGCACCCTCCTCGACGCCCGCGACGCCCTCCACCTGATCACCGGACGCGCCACCGACCGGCTCGCCCTCCAGGAACAGGCCGCCGTCGCCGACGCACTCGGCCTCCTCGACGCCGACACCCTGCTGCGCCAGGTGTACGAGGCCGCGCGCACCGTCTCGTACGCCTCCGACATCACCTGGCGCGAGGTCAACCGCGTCCTGCGCGCCCGCTCCGTACGCCCCCGGCTCCGCGCCATGCTCGGCGGCAGGCCCGCCCCCGAACGCACCCCGCTCGCCGAGGGGGTCGTGGAGCAGGACGGCGAGGTCGTCCTCGCCCGCACCGCGCGCCCCGAACGCGACCCCGTCCTGCCGCTGCGCGCCGCCGCTGCCGCCGCTCAGGCCGGACTGCCGATCTCCCCGCACGCCGTACGCCGCCTCGCCCAGGCCGCCACCCCCCTGCCGGTGCCCTGGCCCGCCGAGGCCCGCGAGGAACTGGTCACCCTGCTCGGCGCCGGCGAGCCGACCGTCCCGGTCTGGGAGGCCCTGGAGGCCGAAGGGCTGATCACCGGACTCCTGCCCGACTGGGAGCGGGTCCGCTGCCGGCCCCAGCACAACCCCGTCCACACCTGGACCGTCGACCGCCACCTCGTCGAGGCCGCCGTCCGGGCCTCCTCGCTCACCCGCCGCGTCGGCCGCCCCGACCTGCTCCTCGTCAGCGCCCTGCTCCACGACATCGGCAAGGGGTGGCCCGGCGACCACTCCGTGGCCGGCGAGGTCATCGCCCGCGACGTCGCCGCCAGGATCGGCTTCGACCCCGAGGACGCCGCCGTCATCGCCACCGTCGTACGCCACCACCTCCTGCTCATCGACACCGCCACCCGGCGCGACCTGGACGACCCGGCCACCGTCGACTCCGTCGCCACCCGCGTCGGCTCGACCGCCACCCTGGAACTGCTGCACGCCCTCACGGAGGCCGACGCGCTCGCCACCGGCCCCGCCGCCTGGTCCTCCTGGCGCTCCGCCCTCGTCGCCGACCTGGTCGACCGCGTCGCCACCGTCCTCGCGGGGGACGGCCCGGCCGAACCCGAACCCGCCGCGCCCAGCGCGGAGCAGGAGCGCCTCGCCGTCGAGGCGCTCCGCACCGGCGGCCCCGTACTCGCCCTGCGTACCCAGTCCGAGCCCCCGCGGGGCGGGGCGGACGAGCGCGCCGGGCAGCCGGACGGCACACCCGAACCGGTGGGCGTCGAACTGCTCATCGCCCTCCCCGACCAGCCCGGAGTGCTCCCCGCGGCGGCCGGGGTGCTCGCCCTGCACCGGCTCACCGTCCGCGCCGCCGACCTGCGCGCCGTGGAACTCCCCGGCGGCCTGGACGGACCGCCCGCCGAACCGGAGGGCGGCCCGGGCCGCCCCGGCGCGGGCACGACGACCGGGCCCACCACCGGCATCCTGCTGCTGAGCTGGCGCGTCGCCGCCGCGTACGGCTCGCTCCCACAGGCGGCCCGGCTCCGCGCCGACCTCGTACGGGCCCTGGACGGCACCCTCGACATCCCGGCCAAGCTCGCCGAACGCGAGGCCGCCTACCCGCGGCGCCGAGGCGTCACGGCCCCGCCGCCCCGTGTCACGGTCGCGCCGACCGCCTCCCACCACGCGACGGTCATCGAGGTACGCGCCCAGGACGCCCCGGGCCTGCTGCACCGCATCGGCCGCGCCCTGGAGGACGCGCGGGTGATGGTGCGCAGCGCCCATGTGTCGACCCTGGGCGCCAACGCCGTGGACGCCTTCTACGTGACCACCGACCGTGGACGCCCGTTGACGCCGGAGGCCGCCACGGAGCTGGCCCGAGCCGTGGAGACCGCGCTGCGCTGACCCCCGCCGCCCCGCGCCCGGAGCCGTAAGCGCCGCAGAGGCGCCCCCACGGGGCAGACCACACCGCACGGGGCCGGATACCCTGGGGGACGGTCTGTCCCTCACCGCGCGGGACAGCCCCCTCATCCGCTCCCGACCTGAGGATTCGCGACCGCCGTGTTCGACACTCTCTCCGACCGCCTCGCAGCCACGTTCAAGAGCCTCCGGGGCAAAGGGCGCCTCAGCCCGGAGGACATCGACGCCACGGCCCGCGAGATCCGCATCGCCCTGCTCGAAGCCGATGTGGCGCTGCCCGTCGTCCGCGCCTTCATCGCCAAGGTCAAGGAGCGCGCGGCCGGCGCCGAGGTCTCCCAGGCGCTGAACCCCGCCCAGCAGGTCGTCAAGATCGTCAACGAGGAACTGGTCCGCATCCTCGGCGGCGAGACCCGCGTCCTGCGCTTCGCGAAGCAGCCGCCCACCGTCATCATGCTGGCCGGTCTCCAGGGTGCCGGTAAGACCACCCTGGCCGGAAAGCTCGGCCTCTGGCTCAAGGGCCAGGGCCACACCCCGCTGCTCGTCGCCTGCGACCTCCAGCGCCCCAACGCCGTCACCCAGCTCTCCGTCGTCGCCGAGCGCGCTGGCGTCGCCGTCTACGCGCCGGAGCCCGGCAACGGGGTCGGCGACCCGGTCAAGGTCGCCCAGGACTCGATCGAGTTCGCGAAGACCAAGCAGCACGACATCGTCATCGTCGACACCGCGGGCCGCCTCGGCATCGACGAGGAGCTGATGAAGCAGGCCGCGGACATCCGCGACGCCGTCAGCCCCGACGAGGTCCTCTTCGTCGTGGACGCCATGATCGGCCAGGACGCCGTCAACACCGCGGAGGCGTTCCGCGACGGCGTCGGCTTCGACGGCGTGGTCCTCTCGAAGCTCGACGGCGACGCCCGCGGCGGCGCGGCCCTCTCCATCGCGCATGTCACCGGCAAGCAGATCATGTTCGCCTCGAACGGCGAGAAGCTGGACGAGTTCGACGCCTTCCACCCCGACCGGATGGCGTCCCGCATCCTCGACATGGGTGACCTCCTCACCCTGATCGAGCAGGCGGAGCGGACCTTCAGCCAGGCCGAGGCCGAGAAGATGGCCTCCAAGCTGGCGAGCAGCAAGGGCGGGAAGGACTTCACCCTCGACGACTTCCTGGCGCAGATGGAGCAGGTCAGGAAGATGGGCTCCATCTCCAAGCTGCTCGGCATGCTGCCCGGCATGGGGCAGATCAAGGACCAGATCAACAACATCGACGAGAAGGACGTGGACCGGACGGCCGCGATCATCAAGTCGATGACGCCGGCCGAGCGCCAGGACCCGGTCATCATCAACGGCTCGCGCCGCGCCCGTATCGCCCGTGGTTCCGGCGTCGAGGTCAGCGCAGTGAAGAACCTCGTGGAGCGGTTCTTCGACGCCCGCAAGATGATGTCGAAGATGGCGCAGGGCGGCGGCATGCCGGGCATGCCGGGCGTCCCGGGCATGGGCGGCGGCCCCGGCCGTACGAAGAAGAAGGCCAAGCAGGCCAAGGGCAAGCAGCGCTCCGGCAACCCGATGAAGCGCAAGGCCGAGGAGCAGGCGGCCCGGACGCGGCGCGAGGAGGCCGCGGCGGCCCAGGCGGGCGGCGCCTTCGGAATCCCCGACAAGGCTCAGGACAAGAACTTCGAACTGCCCGACGAGTTCAAGAAGTTCATGGGCTGACCCGCCCGGATACGGCGAACGGGGGCGCGCCGGCCACGGTCGGCGCCCCGCCGCCCCGTGCCCCATTGCTCCGTGCTCCCTTGCCCCGCGCCCCGCCGTCAGGAGCCGCGCCGCCCGGACTCCACGGGCCACCGAACGCCCTACGGTGCCGAGGAGCGCCCAGCGGCCCGGCCCGCGTGCTCGGCCGAAGAGCGACCTGTTCATGAGACGGCTCCTTCCAGGGCCCGGCCCCGCGCGTCGTACAGCCCCGTCAGCCGGGGCCGCCCGGTGGCGAGCCCCGCGACGACCGCCACGGTCGAGCGGGTGACGAAGATCTGCGTACGGAACGCCAGTACGGCTGTGTCCCCGGCCCTGACCTCCCCGGAGCCAGGGGCGGGCCGGCCCAGCGCCCGGTAGTAGTCGATGTACTCGGCGGGCGCGTCGCACACCGGCAGCCGCAGCCCTGTACGCGGCAGCAACGCCGACCGGATCCCGGCGCGCGGGTAGAACCCGCCGCCGAAGAGCGCGGGCCGCCCGTCCGAGAGCGTGTGGGCCACCTCGGTGACATACACGGACGCGGGCCGCTCCGGCTGCCGCGGATCCGCCGCGTGCAGCGGAGTAGTGCCGGTGAGGGCGTGGCCCGGCTCCCCATGGGTGGCACCCAGCCGGGCCAGCAGCGGCAGCGTCGCCGCACAGGTCACCCCCGGGGCGCTGAGCCCCACCCCCTCATGTCCCCGCGAACCCAGCAGCTCCCGGGCCGCGAGGGCCCGTTCGAAGGTGGCCGTCGGAGCGGGCCGCCCGGTCTCCGGGGCGCACCGCACGCAGGGGAACCCCGTCACCCCAGCGACGCGCACCGACGGCAGCCGCTCGACCGCCGCCGCGAAACCGTCCAGCGCCGCCGGCGGTACGCCGCCCTCCTGGCCCGGATGACCGTCGCCCGGCGCCGCCTCGACCCGTACCCACACATCCTGGACCAGGCCGAGCCGGCCCGCCGCTTCCGCGACGGCTCGCGCGTTGGCCAGGTCGAAGACCGTGACCGCCTCGGGCCGCCAGGCCAGCATCTCCGGCAGGGCCCGGCGCGGGATCTGCACGAGATGGCCCAGATTGCCCGCCGAGGCGCCCGCCGCGCGCACGGTCCTCGCCTCGGACGGGTCGATCGCGGCGAACCGGGGGAGATGCCGTGCGACCGCCCGCACCAGCGCGGGGTTACGGCCGAACTGCTTGGCCACGAACCAGAGCGAGACCCCGAGCCGCCGCGCCTCGGCCGCCAGCAGCGCCGCGTTGGCCTCCACGGTGTCGGCGTCCAGCACATAGGTGTCGGGTGGGATCGCCCCGGAGGAGTGCAGCGCGGTGGCCGTCTCGACGAGCGCGGGGTTACGGGCGAGGACGGTGTCCAGGAACATGATCAGCCCCTCAGATCGTGCAGTGAACGGCGGAGAATGCCGATCACCAGGTCGGCTCCGGCCCGCATGGGGTTGATCCGCACGGTCCAGTCGGCCAGTTCGGGAGCGTCCTCCAGCGAGGAGGCGGACATCCGGTGGACGAGCGGGGCGATCTCGTAACGGGAGTTGGAGCCCACGGGGTACGGCGCGGCCCCGTACCGCGCGGCGACGGCGGGCAGCCCACGGGCGAGCGGATGGTCGAGCCGCACCAGGAGACAGCGGTCCTGCGCGTTGGCGATCCGTACCTCGGCGACGCCCGGCACCTCCCCGGCGGCCAGCCGCTCGGCGATCTCGGCGGAGACCCGCGACTGGAGCGCCCACAGCACCGGCACATGGGTCAGCGCGCGCAGCGCCTCCAGGGCCTGACCGCCCTGGACCTGGCCGCCGCCGGAGTAGTTGTCGGCGCGGACCCGCCCGACAAGATCCCGGGCGCCGACCACCGCGCCCACCCCCTCCGGCCCGTGCAGCTTGAAGAGCGAGAAACAGGAGGCGTCGGCACCGAGCTGGACGCCGCACGCGGGCACCCGCAGCACCGCGTAGTTGTCGTCGACGACCGTACGGACCCCTGCGGCGCGGCAGGCCGCCACCGTCTCGCCCAGGCCGTACGCGTCCCCGAGCCGCTGCCGGCTGTGCTGGACGTACGCCCAGGTGATCTCCGGCGAGGCCAGGGCGTCGCGGAGCGCCGTACGGTCGTTGAAGTCGGCCTCGACGGTACGGGCGCCCAGGCCGCGCAGGGTGACGGCGGTCGTCCGGTACACCGGGGCACGGTGGATCAGCAGCGGGTCGCCGGGGGAGAGGGCGGCCTGGAGCGCGGCCCGGATCGCCCCGGTACCGGCGCCCTGGACCAGTGCGGCGTCCTCTGCGCCGAACCAGTCGGCGAGGACGGCCTCGACCCGTGCCGTCGTACGGGGCCGCCCCAGCCCGGTGACCACACCGGCGTCCGCCTCGAAGAGCTGGGGCCCCTCGAAGTGCGCCGCGGTGTGCTCCAGCAGCCGGAACTGGAGCCGGACCGCTTCCTCCAGCGGGATCGTGGGCAGCGGAAAGGTCCGGGGAAGCTGCGGGGCCATCTCAGGTCTCCTTCGCAAGGCCGCCCAGAGGGCGGACGGATCCGGTCCCGGGGCCCGCTCGGTCAGGGATGCCGGTACCGGTGTCGGTGTCGATCTCGGTGTCGGTTTCGGCGCCGGTCAGGAAGCGCAGCGGGTTGCGGCGCGTCAGCAGGTCGATCAGCCCGTCGTCCACCCCGGCCGCGCGCGCCTTCGGCAGGAACGAGCGGAAGAGATGCCCGTACCCCCGGCCGCCCTCCGCCCTGAGATAGCTGTGGCGGGAGATGTCGCAGCTCAGCAGCGCACGGTCGGCGTAACCCGCCTCCAACAGGGCCAGCAGCAGCCGCAGCCGGGTGTCGTCGCCCTGGTAGCGCTCCTTGCCCACGGTGTCGAACGCGACGTAAGCGCCGCTCGCCGCGAGCGCACGGTGCGTCCCCGGATCGTCCAGCAGGTCCTGGTGCCCGATGGAGATCCGGTGCGGTGGCAACCCCGCACCGGTCAGCAGCTCCAGTTGGGCGAACCCGCCACGGCCCAGGTGGGCATGGGTGACCAGCGACAGACCGGTGGCACACGCGGCCCGGGCCGAGGCGACCAGCGTGCGGCCCTCGCGCGCGCTCGGCCGCTCGCCGCCGCTGCCGATCTCACCGAGAACCCCGGGGCGGACGCCACTGCCTCCGATGCCGTCCTCGATCTCCCGCACCAGGATCTCCGTCAGCCGCGCGACGCTCGCCTCTTCCGTCTCCGGCGGATGGAAGGCTTGGTGATACCACCCTGTGGCGGCCACCAGCGCGACCCCGGACTCCGCGGCGATCCGCGCCAGGGCGCGCGGATCGCGCCCCATCCCCCGGCAGGTCACCTCGACGACCAGACCGAGCCCGAACGAGGCCCGCAAGGAGGCCAGTTCGGCGACGACGGCGGACCGATGGCGTCCGGAGTCGAGAACGGCGGCGCCGTCGCCCGTACGGTCGAGGTCGAGCACCAGATGCTCATGGGGGAGCACAGGACCGCGCACGGCGCGGACGGACAGCGGTCCGGCGACCGTGGTGAGCGTCGCCGTGGCCGCGGCCGGTGACCTGCCGGAGATCGGGTAACGCATCTCTGCCTCTGCCTTTCTCTGGGGAGCTGACCGGGACCGGACGACCGGAACGCGAGCGTCGAGCCCCAGGGGTCAGCTCTTCAACGGGGTGAACAGGTCCAGCCAGTGGAGGACGTTGAGCAGGACACCGCCGACCACGACCGCGGCGGGCGCGGCGGCCATCCGTACCACCGGTCTGCCCATCGCCTCGTTGAGGAGATAGAGCCCGCCGACGAGGAAGATCGCCGGTCCGCCGCCCATCACATGGGCCGCGAGCAGGGAGCCGAAGACGATGGCCAGCCCCAGCGTCTCCGTGATCGCGGCCCGCAGGTGCTCGGAGGAATCGCGCACGCTCGGGAGCCTGCCGAGGACCCTCCCGATGAGGGAGAGCGCCAGCACCTCCAGGGCGAAGACCACGGCGCCGACCGCGGCGGCGAGGAACGGATCCGGCAGCAGATAGCCGATGGGGTAGACGAGCGTGAACCCGGCGATGCCGTACGCGCCGGATGCCAGCGCGGTCGTCGCGATCAGCGGGATGAAGCCGAACGCCCGGTAGAGGTCCACCTGGGCGGCCTCGCCGTACTGCCCCTTGGCGATCAGGAAGCTGGTCGCCTCGCCGCCGCCGAATATGTGGGTCTGTGCCAGGACGCAGATCCCCGCCCCGAGCAGCATGAAGAGCGGCAGATGGCGACGGAGCCGCAGGGCGCCGGCGCTGAACAGGGAGACCACCGGATCCTCCCCGACCTCTGCGGCCTGCCGGCCCTGTCCCCGGTCCGGCTCCTGGAGGTGTTCCCGGTCCTTCTCGCGCCTCCGCTGGAGCAGGTCCTTCCTGACGGCGAAGGCGATGAGCAGGAGTACCCCCGCCGCCATCGCGAGCGAACCCGCGAAGATCTTCGGCCAGAGCTTCATCGTCATGATGACCAGCGCCAGTTCCAGAACGGCGGCCAGCGCTCCGGGCCACCGCCCGAACTGCCTGGTGATGGCGAGCACCGGGAAGAGCGTGAAGAGGAAGAGGATCGGGGTCGACATCTGCTGCATCGCGGTCAGGAAGTCGACCGGCAGATCGTGCGCCACCGCATTGGCCCCGCCGAGGCCGAGCACCACGACCGCGCCCCAACCGCCGCCCAGTAACGGCGCGATCCACTTTCTCGGGGCGAGGAGCCCCAGGATGTCCGTGGGCAGAAAGAGCAGCCAGGGGTTGAGGACCCCGCTGGCGAGAGCCATCGGCGCGCCGAGGCCGAAGATGAAGCCGGCCGAGAGCCCGAAGGAGACCGCCGCGGTGGCGGAGCGCTCGGTGCGGCCCTGGACGAAGTCGAGCAGGAAGGGACGGACCCCGTCGTTGAAGACGGCCAGCGCCAGATGCGAGACGAAGGCGGTCAGCGCGCACAGGGCGACGACGAACAGTTGCTGCGTCGGCGAGAGGTCCAGACGCGTACTCGCCGCGAGAACGGTGTGCACCGGAAGTCTCCTCTGCGGTCCGATGGGTCAACGGGTCAGCCGTGCGCGGCGATCGCGCGGGCCATCAGCGGGGCAAGGACATCGATCTGGTCGAGGGCGAAGCCGAAGGCCCTCTTGCCGTCCGAGAGCAGCGCGGCCACCTCGTCCTCCGTCGGCACGGAGCGCCCGAAGGTGTGGCACTGGGAAGTGCCCAACAGCGCCACGAGGAGGCCCAGCGAGGCACCCGCCCCGGTGTGACAGGTCCCCAGGTAGTAGTCGGCCCGACCGGTCCGGAGGGCGGTCGCGGCGTCCATGTCGTTGGAGACCCGGACCGCCACGCCGTCGAGGCCGAGCCGGGAGAGGATGTCCGCGACCTCGGTCTTGCCGACGCCCCCGGTGAGGATCTCCGTCATGACCGGGTCCTTTCTTCCGCCGCCGACGAGTGGCGCGGGACGGGGGAGTTCTGGGCCAGCGCGGCCAGATGCAGGCCCAGGAAGTTGACCTCGGAGCCGGGCAGCGGTGCGCCGAGCGCCTTCTCGGCCCGGACGGCCACGGCACGCGCCCGGGTGACCGCGTCGGGGTGCCCGGCCAGCTCGGCCGTGACCTGGGCGTCCCCGGGAAAGGTCTCGATCGGCAGGCCGTCCATCAGCCGGGTGAGCGCCGTCATCAGATGGTTCGTGAGCAGCCCCGCGGTGTCCTCGGTGACGGTGAGGCCCTCGGCGGCCAGGGCGTCCAGCTCCGCCGCGACGAACGCGGCCACCTCGGGGCGGGCCTGGCCGGTCTCATGGAAAAGCCGGATACGGAGGGCGAGTTGATCGTCCACGATGCTCCTTCCTTCGGGTCGTACGAGCGGATGAAAAGATAAAACAGTAACCAGTATTTTGGATTTTGAGCCCCGGTCGGGCGCGCCGGATGCACTCTGCTCGGCTGGGGGGTGCGAGGGAGGTGCCCCGGTCCGGGCGGAGGGCCGGTTCAGTACGTGGGGGTGCGCTCGCCTCGTACCACCTCCGCCTGCAAGGCGGTGACGACGGACAGATCGAGGGAGTCGCGTACCGCGCCGAGTGCCTTCGCCCCCCCCTGTCTGCCGATAATCGCGGCGCTGGAGGTGCGTGGCGACAGCTCGCGCGTGACCTCGTCGCCGAGCGGCAGCACCTCCACCCCCGTGCCGACCAGGCCCTGTGCCTCGTCCAGGTTCCAGACGGTGGCATCCGCCCGGTCGTACGCGAACAGCTCGCCCAGTTGTGTGGGCGAGGCGTCGATCCACTCGATGTCGTCCCGCTCCGCGAACGTGCGCTCCGCGAGGGCGCGCTGGTCCTCCGAGGACGGGTCGACAGCCACCCGCAGCCCCGGGCTCGCCAGGTCCGAGCCGTGCCGCAGGAGTATGCCGTGCGCCCCCGCGTAGGTGATCGGGCCCAGGTCCGCGACGAGGTTGACCGGGTACTCCTCGACCAGCCGGTCGGCCGCGAGGCGGGAGAGCACCACGAGGTCGACCTTCCCTTCGAGCAGCGTGGCGGCCCGGGCGTCCGCACCGTGCATGAAGGTGATCGCGAAGGGCGCCCCGGCCTCCTCGAAGGCGGACCGCAGCCCGGTGGCCAGCCCCTCGTGGCGACGGGAGTAGGGCAGCGGCATGGCGGCGACCACCGTGCCGAGCCCGGAGAGCCGCCAGAGTATCGAGCGATCGGAGCGGACGAGGAACGTGCCCAGGTGGCCCCGCGCCGTCGTCTCGATGGCGCCGGCGTCCTCCAGGAGCTGGAGCGCCGCCTGCACCGTCCCGTTCCCGACCCCCAGCTCCTGCGCGAAGTCGCGGACGCGCGGCAGCCGCGTGTCCGGCTCGTGGTTCAGCAGCAGAACCGCGAGCTGCCGGGCCGCGAGCCCGTTGCGGGTCAGGAAGCGCTCGTCGAAATCCATGAAGTCGATCACGAAAACGACAGTAAACAGGATTCTGGATTCTGGCAAGATCTCCCGGCGGATTGGCGTCCACACGCCAATCTGCCGGCCGGGGGTGTCAGGGTGTGCGGGCGATCAGATACCGGAAGACGTTCGGCATCCAGACCGTGCCGTCACGGCGCAGATGCGGATGGAGCGCCTCGCCGATCTCCTTCTCCACCTGCCTCCGGTCGGTCGCCCGGATCGCGCCGTCGAAGACCCCGGTCGAGAGCAGCCCGCGCACCGCGCTCTCCCGGTCCGCGTACCCGAACGGGCAGGCCACCCGCCCGGAACCATCCGGTTTCAGCCCCGCTCGCGCCGCGACATCCTCCAGATCGTCCCGATACGCGGGGCGCCTGACCCCCTTGCGCAGCCGGTCCGCCAGCCGTCCCGCGACGCGCAGCACCGCGTCGGTCGCGCAGCGCTCCGGCGGCCCCCAGCCGGCCAGCACCACCGGAGTGCCGTGCCCGGCCAGCGGTATCGCCGCCCTGAGAGCGGGTTCGAGCCCCCTGGCGTCGCCCGGCACGGAGCCGATCGGCTGGAAGGCGGTGATCAGGTCGTACCCCGCGCGCGGCTCACCCCCGGAGCCTCCGTCCTCCGCCACCGCGTCGGCCATGCGCTCGGCGGGCAGCAGCGTCCCGCTCCGCCGGCGCGCCCCGCTCCCCGTGCCGCCCGGACGTCGCGCGGACCCGTCCCGTTCGTCCTCGGCGCGCAGCCGCTCGCGGGCGAGCGCCAGCCGTTCCCGGTCCGCCTCTACCCCGGTGACCCGGGCGCCTCGCGCGGTGGCCAGCAACAACGCGAGCCCCGAGCCGCAGCCGAGCCCGAGCACCCGGGTTCCGGAGCGCACCTCCAGGCGCTCGTACACCGCCTCGTAGAGCGGCACCAGCATCCGTTCCTGGATCTCGGCCCAGTCGCGGGCCCGCGCGCCGGCCTCCGACGGCGCCGCGAACGCCGCCCCGGCCGCCGCGCCCGGTCCCGTACCCGCGCTCGTGCCGGCGCCCGAAGGGAGTTGGTGGTGCTGGGCGAGCGTACGTGTCATGGATAGCGCCCCAATCCGCCGAGAGGTCGTTCGTACCCTGATGGACAGCCCCCCTGTACGTGCGAGCACACATCCCCCGTATGTCAGAGAACTCCCCATCCGTGCCCGCGTCCAGTGGATGAAGCGCACTGTGTGAGTGCCCCGGGCGCACGCCCCCGCGTGTATGGCTGATTCCTTTTCCTGGCTCCGGAACGCGTACCAGGATCTGAGCAGGACGGTCGAGCGGACGCGCGGCCGAGCGGCGCGCGTCCCGGCCCCGATTGAGCCATTCGGGGCAGCGGTACCGCGGCCCGCGCCGTACGGGCGGACGGTGCCCCCGCTCCGTACCGCCCCCGCACCGGGCGACGCCGGCCCCCCCAGGCCGGGGACCGACGTGGATCGGCTACATGCCGCTACGTATCCGGTGCTACGTACCACCTTGTTGCTCCCTGTGAGCCTTCTCCGCAGTTCTACGCACCCGCCCTCGTCAGGACGCATCAACGGCAACTGACGGGTACGTGCAAATTATTTGTGATGCCCCGTAATGGAACCCGGGAGCGTTCCGGCTCGTTGTTCACGACGTGAGCACGACACCACCTGTTCTCGCCGCAGAGCTGGCACAGGCGTGGGCCGACATTCAGCGGTCCCACCCCGAGCTGCCGGATCTTGCCGCGCCAGAGTCCCTGATCGGAGAGTCGTCGTCCGCCTGTGGCGCCGAACTCTCTTTCGAACGACTGCTTCATGAAGCGGTCCACGGCATCGCCGCGGCCAGAGGTGTCCGTGACACCTCCCGCGCGGGCCGCTACCACAACCGCCGATTCCTCGCGATCGCCGAGGAGATGGGGCTCGACCACCCCGAGGAGCCGCATCCCAGCAGCGGCTTCTCCCTGGTCGCGCTCAGTCCCGAGGCGAAGCGCCGGTACCGCCCCACCATCGAGCGGCTCCAGCGCGCCCTCAAGGCACACACGGTCGCCACGGCCGCCGACACCAAGCGCAGCTTCCGCGGCCCGGCCGCCCGCCACGGCTCGTCCGGTGGCGGGGTACGGGTCAAGGCGGTCTGCGACTGCGGCCGCAACGTGCGGGTCGTCCCCTCGGTCCTCGCCCAGGCCCCGATCGTCTGCGGCGGCTGCGGAAAGCCCTTCCGTATCCCGGAACCGGTCGGCGCGGCCGGGTAGGGCGTGTCCGTGACGTCCCGCCCGAACCGGACGACGGACCCTCGCGCCCGGCCGAAGCGACCTCCGGCTCCCGCCGGACCCCGCCGGCCCCACACGGCGTGTCCTGCTCCGGACCCGGCGCTCCGTAGGGCGCTCCGGGCCCGCGGTACACGGCCCCGTCCTCCACGGGGCCGTGCACCGGCGCCCTTCCGCCCGCGGAGCCGTACGGCCCGCCCCGTACGCCCTGAGCCGTCCCCCGGTCGGGTCAACCCCGGCGCCGAGGTATGGCACAATGGCCAGCCGTACTCGACAGTCGCACAGGACCCCTCTCTCCTCCGGCTGACGCGTCCATCGGGCAGATCGGGTACCGCAACCCCACGCGGCGTTCCGCTGTGCCCAACCACGTCAAGACCAGGAGACACCACTCCAGTGGCAGTCAAGATCAAGCTGAAGCGTCTGGGCAAGATCCGTTCGCCTCACTACCGCATCATCGTCGCCGACTCCCGTACCCGTCGTGACGGCCGGGCCATCGAGGAGATCGGTCTGTACCACCCGGTGCAGAACCCCTCGCGCATCGAGGTCGACTCGGACCGCGCGCGCTACTGGCTCTCCGTCGGCGCCCAGCCGACCGAGCCGGTTCTCGCGATCCTCAAGCTCACCGGTGACTGGCAGGCGCACAAGGGCCTCCCGGCCCCGGCGCCGCTGCTCCAGCCGGAGCCGAAGGCCGACAAGCGCGCCCTCTTCGAGGCCGCCGCGAAGGACGCCGGCGACGAGCCCAAGGGCGAGGCCATCACGCAGAAGGCCAAGAAGTCCGAGAAGAAGGCCGACGAAGCGACCGAGTCCTCGGCCGCCGCCGAGTCGGCCGGAGCCTGAGCATGCTCGAAGAGGCTCTTGAGCATCTCGTCAAGGGCATTGTCGACAACCCGGACGAAGTGCAGGTCGCCTCGCGCAACCTGCGCCGCGGCCGGGTGCTGGAGGTCCGGGTACACCCCGAGGACCTCGGCAAGGTGATCGGCCGCAACGGCCGCACCGCGCGTGCTCTGCGGACGGTCGTGGGCGCCCTCGGCGGCCGCGGTATCCGCGTCGACCTCGTCGACGTGGACCAGGTCCGCTGACACATCGGAACAACGGCACGGGCCGGGAAGGGCACCCACCTTCCCGGCCCGTGCTGACGTCTCCGCACCACTCATGACGGAACCACGGCGGCAAGCGGCCCCCCCCCGCACACGAGCGGCAGGCGGTCCGGCCGCGCGAAGGCGGGCTTGGCAGTGCAGTTGGTAGTCGGGCGGATCGGCCGCGCCCATGGCATCAAGGGCGAGGTCACCGTCGAGGTGCGTACGGACGAGCCCGAGGTTCGACTCGGCCCCGGCGCCGTCCTCGCCACGGAACCGGCCTCTGCCGGGCCGCTGACGATCGAGAACGGCCGGGTGCACAGCGGCAGGCTGCTGCTCCGTTTCGCGGGCGTACGGGACCGTAACGGCGCCGAGGCCCTGCGCAACATCCTGCTGATCGCCGAGGTCGACCCGGAGGAGCTTCCCGAGGACCCGGACGAGTTCTACGACCATCAGCTGATGGACCTGGACGTCGTCCTGGCCGACGGCACGGAGATCGGCCGGATCACCGAGATCTCGCACCTGCCCTCGCAGGACCTCTTCATCGTGGAACGCCCCGACGGCAGCGAGGTGATGATCCCGTTCGTCGAGGAGATCGTCACCGAGATCGACCTGACGGAGCAGCGGGCCGTGATCGAACCGCCCCCCGGACTGATCGACGACCGGGCGGAGACCGTGCCCGGCGAGAAGACGGGAGAACGCCCCGGGGAGCGCCCTGCGGCGGACTCCGGGAACGGCGGCGCCGGAGCGGGCGGCGACCGATGAGGCTCGACGTTCTCACGATCTTCCCGGAGTACCTGGAGCCCCTGAACGTCTCGCTCGTGGGCAAGGCGCGGGCCCGGGGCGTGCTCGACGTCCACGTACGCGACCTGCGCGAGTGGACGTACGACCGGCACAACACGGTCGACGACACGCCCTACGGGGGCGGCCCCGGCATGGTCATGAAGACCGGCCCCTGGGGCGACGCCCTCGACGAGACCCTGGCGGACGGCTACGAGGCGGGCGCGCACGGCCCCGTCCTGGTCGTCCCCACGCCCAGCGGCCGCCCCTTCACCCAGAAGCTGGCCGTGGAGCTCTCCGAGCGCCCCTGGCTGCTCTTCGCGCCCGCACGCTACGAGGGCATCGACAGCCGGGTCATCGACGAGTACGCGACCCGGATCCCCGTGGTCGAGGTCTCCATCGGCGACTACGTGCTGGCCGGCGGCGAGGCGGCGGTGCTGGTGATCACCGAGGCGGTCGCCCGGCTGCTGCCCGGCGTCCTCGGCAACGCGGAGTCGCACCGCGACGACTCCTTCGCCCCCGGCGCGATGGCCGACCTCCTGGAGGGGCCCGTCTACACCAAGCCGCCCGAGTGGCGCGGTCGCGGCATCCCCGACGTCCTGCTCAGCGGCCACCACGGGAAGATCGCGCGGTGGCGCCGCGACGAGGCGTTCCGGCGTACCGCGCGCAACCGGCCCGACCTGATCGAACGGTGCGATCCGGCCGCCTTCGACAAGAAGGACCGGGAGACGCTCTCCATCCTGGGGTGGGCACCCGAACCCGGCGGCCGATTTTGGCGCAGGCCCGACGACGTGGAAGAATAGGCCGCTGCTGTACGTCCGGTGGACGCCCCTGCCACAGGGGGACCGACGCCCGTCCGACGCGAACGGCACTCAACACTCTCCCGATCATCCGCTGATGACCTGTGGCATCAGCGAGGAAGCAGACCTTCATGGCCAGCCTGCTCGACGCCGTCGACGCCCCGTCGCTCCGCAGCGACCTCCCCGCTTTCCGCCCCGGTGACACCGTGAACGTCCACGTGCGTGTCATCGAGGGCAACCGCTCCCGTATCCAGCAGTTCAAGGGCGTTGTCATCCGCCGCCAGGGTTCGGGCGTCCGCGAGACCTTCACGGTCCGCAAGGTCTCGTTCTCGGTCGGCGTCGAGCGCACCTTCCCGGTCCACAGCCCGATCTTCGAGAAGATCGAGCTGGTCAGCCGCGGTGACGTCCGTCGCGCCAAGCTGTACTACCTCCGTGAGCTGCGCGGCAAGGCCGCGAAGATCAAGGAGAAGCGCGACCGCTGATCCCCACGGCCCCGGGTGGGAGACTTCTCACGCCCGGGGCCGGGACTCTTCTCACGCCCGGTGTCACAGGGCCGCCGGATAAGATCTGGCCCCGATGGACACCGATACGCAGCACGAGAAGCGCGACCACTCTTCCGTCACCCCCACGGGGACGGCAGAGCGGTCGCGCTTCTCGCGTTCTCCCCGGCCCGCCGAGGAGGCGGGGACGGCCCCGGAGGCGGCGGAGGAAACCGGGCGTGGAGGGCTCTCCTGGCGCCGTACGGGCCTCCTGGGGATCATCTGTGCGGTTTTCCTTCTGCTCCTCAGTACGTTCGTCCTCCAGCCGTTCCTGATCCCCAGTGGCTCGATGGAACCCACCCTCCAGGTGGGAGACCGCCTGCTCGTCAACAAGTTGGCGTACCGTTTCGGTACCGCGCCGCAGCGTGGTGACGTGATCGTCTTCGACGGCACCGGCTCCTTCGTACAGGAACCGCCCCGCGAGAACCCCGTCACCGGACTGCTGCACGGGGCGGCCGCGGCCCTCGGTCTCGCCGAGCCCGCCGAGACCGATTTCGTCAAGCGCGTGGTCGGTGTGGGGGGTGACCGTGTGGTCTGCTGCGACAAGGGGGGCAGGGTCCAAGTGAACGGCCGGTCCGTTGACGAGCGGTATCTGCATGCCGGAGACGCACCCTCCCGCGTGCCTTTCGACATCGTCGTGCCCGAGGGAACCCTCTGGGTGATGGGCGATCATCGCAGTGAATCGCGTGACTCCCGGGATCATCTCGGAGAGCCGGGAGGCGGGATGGTGCCCGTGAAGAGAGTGATCGGCCGGGCCGACTGGATCGGCTGGCCGCTGGACCGCTGGTCCGCCCTGGAGCCTACGGACGCCTTCCGGCGGGTGCCGGGGCCGGAGGGCGGTGGCCATGGGTAAGCGCGGACGTCCGGCGAATCACGGTTACGACACCAGACTCCCGACCGGTTCACGGCCGACGTCGGGCCGGGCGCTGCCGGGCCGCGCGGAGCGGCGCAAGCTGGCCAAGAAGGTGAAGCGCCGCCGCAGCCGCTCCGCCGCCAAGGAGATCCCACTGCTGATCACAGTGGCGCTCCTGATCGCCGTCGTCCTCAAGACCTTCCTGGTGCAGGCGTTCGTGATCCCCTCGGGGTCCATGGAGCAGACGATCCGGATCAGCGACCGGGTGCTGGTGGACAAGCTGACCCCCTGGTTCGGCGCCAAACCGCAGCGCGGCGACGTCGTGGTCTTCCAGGACCCCGGCAACTGGCTCCAGGACGAGCAGCCCCCGCCGGACAACTCCCCCGTGGTGGTCAAGCAGATCAAGGAAGGTCTCTCCGCCATCGGTCTGCTGCCGTCCGCCGACGACAAGGACCTGATCAAGCGCGTCGTCGCGGTGGGCGGCGACACAGTGAGGTGCTGTGACGTCAACGGCAAAGTGACGGTCAACGGCATGCCTCTTACGGAGGGGTACCTGAACCCCGGTAACGCGCCCTCCACGATCCCCTTCGAGGTCACGGTTCCCGAAGGGCGCATCTTCGTGATGGGGGACCACCGCTCCAATTCGGCCGATTCCCGCTTTCATCTCCAGGAGGAGTACAACGGGACCGTCCCGGAGTCCGGGGTCGTGGGCCGCGCCGTGGTCATCGCCTGGCCGCTCGACCACTGGAGCGGCCTGGAACAGCGCTCCACCTTCGCTTCGGTACCCGATCCGCGTGCCGCACCGGCGACGGCCACAGCACCGTCGAATAGTCTGTCGTCCCAGGATCGAAACGGATTGGTCCGGCTCCCGACCCCTGCGGAACTCCCGCTCGTTATGGGAGTGGTGAGCCTGTCCCTTCTCCGGGACAGGCGATCACAGAGAGTATTCGCGCGGAGTAAGGAGTGGATGTGGGGGACGTGGCGGTCGGCGCACGATCCGGACACGACGATCCCGAGGAGGGACGCGAGCAGCTCGCCGAGTCGCCCGAAGACGTGACGGACAGGCCGGCGGAACAGCGCGGTGACGGCGGGGAGCGACGGGACGACAGGGACACGGCGGAGGGCAGCGGCGCAGGCGCCGCGAGAAAGCCGCGTTCCTTCTGGAAGGAACTGCCCCTGCTGATCGGGATCGCGCTGCTGCTCGCCTTCCTGATCAAGGCATTCCTCGTCCAGGCGTTCTCGATCCCCTCGGACTCGATGCAGGACACATTGCAGCGCGGCGACCGGGTGCTGGTGGACAAGCTCACACCATGGTTCGGCGCGGAACCGCAGCGCGGCGAGGTCGTCGTCTTCCACGACCCGGGCGGCTGGCTCGACGGGGCCGAGACCCCCGAACCGAACGCGGTGCAGTGGTTCCTCGGGCAGATCGGCCTGATGCCGTCCTCCGACGAGAAGGACCTCATCAAGCGGGTCATCGCGGTCGGCGGGGACACCGTGGAGTGCAAGAAGGGCGGAAAGGTCCAGGTCAACGGCCACGCGCTGAACGAGACGGACTTCATCTACCCCGGCAACACTCCCTGCGACGACCAGCCGTTCGGCCCGATCACCGTGCCCAAGGACAGCATCTGGGTGATGGGCGACCACCGGCAGAACTCGCTGGACTCCCGCTACCACCAGGAGCTTCCCGGTCACGGCACGGTGCTGAACAAGGATGTCGTCGGACGCGCCGTCGTCGTCGCCTGGCCGGTGAACCGCTGGTCTCTGCTGCCGGTGCCCGGCACCTTCGACCAGCCGGGACTGAGCACCGCGGCCTCTGTCGCGACGGCCGCGACTCCTGGTGCGCTCGCCCTGGCCGGAGCCGTGCCGATCGTGCTCTGGCGCAGAAGGAGGCTGACCCGCCGGAGTACCGCCGGGTAGGGTGCCGTCCCAGATCGTTCTCCGAACGGGGGGTGCTGGGATGGGCATAACGAAACGCGACAACGACGGCCACGGCCGCCTCGGCAGCATTCTGTCGGGGCTGGCCGTGGCCGTCGGCTGTGTGCTCTTCCTCGGCGGATTCGCCTGGGCGGCGGTCGAGTACCGGCCGTACACCGTCCCCACGAACTCCATGGACCCGACCGTGAAGGCCGGGGACCGGGTACTGGCCCAGCGGATCTCCGGCGGCGACGTACGCCGCGGCGACGTGGTCGTCTTCAGCGACGCCGACTGGGGTGACCTGCCCATGCTCAAGCGCGTGGTCGGCGTGGGAGGCGACAGGATCGCCTGCTGCGACGCCGCCGGCCGGCTCACCGTCAACGGGCGGCCGATCGAGGAACCGTACGTACACGGCATGCTCGGCGGACGCGCCTCCTCGACCGATTTCGAGGCGACCGTGCCCCAGGGGCAGCTCTTTCTGCTCGGCGACGAACGCAGCGGTTCGCTGGACTCCCGGGTCCATCTCCAGGACCCCGCACAGGGCTCGGTGCCCCGTACGGCGGTGGACGCGCGGGTGGACGCCGTCGCATGGCCATGGGGCGGCATGATCGACCGCCCGTCGTCCTTCGCGGCGCTCCCGGGCGGCGTGTCCGCGCCCGGACCGCTGGCGCCGCTGCTCGTGGCGGTGGCGGGCGGTGCGCTGCTGATCTTCGGTGGCGCGGCGTACCCTCCGGTCGCCGAGGCGATCGCGAAGCGGCGCCGGAGCGCGCTCCGGCACGAGGAGGCGTCCGCGCATGCCGGCTGAGGACCGGCCCGGAACGGCGGGCGACGGACGGGGCGGCTCGCTCAGGCGCGTGGCGCGGGTGGTGCTGCTCGACCCCGAGGACCGGATCCTGCTGATGCACGGGTACGAACCGGACGACCCCGGGAGACGGTGGTGGTTCACCCCGGGCGGCGGCCTGGAGGGCGGCGAGTCCCGGGAGGAGGCGGCACTGCGCGAGCTGGCGGAGGAGACGGGGATCACAGAGGTGGAGCTGGGGCCCGTGCTGTGGCGCCGTATCTGCTCCTTCCCGTTCGACGGGCGCCGCTGGGAACAGGACGAGTGGTACTTCCTGGCACGTACGACCCGCACCGACGTCGCCCCCACCGGCCTGACCGACCTGGAGCGGCGCAGCGTAGCCGGGCTGAGGTGGTGGACCTCCGCCGAACTGTCGGCGGCGCGTGAGACGGTGTATCCGAACAGGCTCGCCGAGCTGCTGCGCACGCTGCTCGACGACGGTCCCCCGGACACACCGGTGGACCTCGCGTCCGAGCACGTCTGACGGCGCGGGGCCAGGGCATAGTCCGGAGCACAATAGGGGCACGTACGGCTGAAGGGGAACATGCCATGAGCGCCGAGGACCTCGAAAAGTACGAGACCGAGATGGAGCTGAAGCTCTACCGGGAGTACCGCGATGTCGTCGGTCTGTTCAAGTATGTGATCGAGACCGAGCGTCGTTTCTATCTCACCAATGATTACGAGATGCAGGTCCACTCGGTCCAGGGCGAGGTCTTTTTCGAGGTCACGATGGCCGATGCATGGGTCTGGGACATGTACCGCCCCGCTCGGTTCGTCAAGCAGGTGCGGGTGCTCACGTTCAAGGACGTGAATATCGAGGAGCTGAACAAGAGCGATCTCGAACTGCCCGGCAGCTGAGACGGCTGAGGGTTCCCGGTTCCGGCCATCACCTGGACGGGGGACGGGCTGTGGGGGGCGAGATGCTTCACCCGTGCGGTGATGATCACTCGGACGGGTGAGCGAGTTATCCACATTCGCTGAGTTATCCACCAAGATCCACTTGTTTCGGGAAATCGCGTCAGAGTCGGTGCCGGAGGTGGTGCCGACATGAACGCGACGGGGGCACTCGGAAAGTACGGCGAGAATCTGGCGGCGCGACGGCTGGTCGCGGCGGGCATGACCGTGCTCGCCCGCAACTGGCGGTGCGGCAGGACGGGCGAGATCGACATCGTCGCCCGGGACAGGGACGCGCGGGGCCGGGAGACGCTGGTCGTCTGCGAGGTGAAGACCCGCAGGGTGGGCTCGTTCGAACACCCGATGGCCGCGGTCACGCCGGAGAAGGCCGACCGGCTCAGGCGGCTCGCCGGCTGCTGGCTGGAGCGGTACGGCGGCCCGCCGCCCGGTGGCGTACGGATCGACCTGATCGGCGTGGTGGTGCCCCGGCGCGGCGCCCCCGAGGTCGAGCACGCGCGGGGGGTGGCCTGATGGGGTTCGCGCGTACGTGCTCGGTCGCCCTGGTGGGCGTCGAGGGAGTGGTCGTCGAGGTCCAGGCCGACCTGGAGCCCGGGGTGGCGGCCTTCACCCTCGTCGGCCTGCCCGACAAGAGCCTGGTCGAGAGCCGTGACCGGGTCAGGGCGGCCATCGTCAACTCCGGCGGCGAGTGGCCGCAGAAGAAACTCACGGTGGGCCTCAGCCCCGCCTCCGTACCCAAGAGCGGCAGCGGCTTCGATCTCGCGGTGGCCTGCTCCGTCCTCGGCGCCGCCGAGCGCATCGATCCACAGGCCATCGCCGACCTGGTGCTCATCGGGGAGCTGGGCCTGGACGGACGGGTCCGGCCGGTGCGCGGAGTGCTCCCCGCGGTGCTCGCGGCTGCCGAGGCCGGGTACCGGCAGGTCGTCGTCCCCGAGCGGACCGCGGGCGAGGCCTCCCTCGTGCCCGGAGTCTCCGTCCTCGGCGTACGGAGCCTGCGCCAACTCATCGCGGTCCTCACCGGCGAGGCCGTTCCGGAAGAGCCGCAGGAACCGCTCCAGGGCCGTCCTGACGCCATGCTGGCGGGGCTGATGGTGCCCGGAGCCGGGGTGGGCACCGGGCTCGCCACGCGCACCACGGCCGACGGACACCGGCCCGACCTCGCGGACGTGGCCGGCCAGACCGCCGCCCGTACAGCGCTGGAGGTGGCCGCGGCGGGCGGACACCACCTGCTGCTCCAGGGGCCGCCGGGCGCGGGCAAGACCATGCTGGCCGAGCGGCTCCCCGCCGTACTGCCCCCGCTGACCGCACAGGAATCCCTGGAGGTCACCGCCATCCACTCGGTCGCCGGCATCCTGCCGCCCGGCGAACCCCTGGTCCACACGGCGCCGTACTGCGCGCCCCACCACTCGGCGACCATGCAGTCACTGGTCGGCGGCGGTAACGGGCTGCCACGTCCCGGCGCGGTCTCGCTGGCCCACCGCGGAATTCTCTTTCTGGACGAAGCGCCCGAATTCTCCGGACGGGCACTCGACGCGCTGCGCCAGCCTCTCGAATCCGGACATGTCGTGGTGGCGCGCAGCGCGGGGGTGGTCCGGCTGCCGGCCCGGTTCCTGATGGTCCTCGCCGCCAACCCCTGCCCCTGCGGACGGCACACCGTGAACGGTGCGGGATGCGAGTGCCCGCCCTCGGTGATCCGCCGCTATCAGTCACGGCTCTCCGGGCCCCTGCTCGACCGGGTCGACCTGCGCGTGGACGTTCAGCCCGTCGGCCGCGCCGACCTGCTGGGACAGGGGGACCGGGGCGAGTCCACGGAGGTGGTCGCCGCGCGGGTACGGGAGGCCAGGGCCCGCTCCGCCGCCCGGCTGTCCGGCACTCCCTGGGCCGTCAACAGCCAGGTCCCCGGTCATGAGCTGCGCACCCGCTGGTCCGTCGCCCCCGGTGCCCTCGCGGCCGCCGAACGGGACCTGGAGCGCGGGCTGCTCACCGCACGGGGCGTCGACCGGGTCCTGAGAGTGGCCTGGACGGTCGCCGACCTCGCCGGGAGCGATCTGCCACAGGCCCACCACGTGGACCTCGCCCTGGAACTGCGCACCGGCATCGCGCACGGCGCCCGGGCCGCGGCAGGAGCCCTCTCATGACCCCCGTCGGCCCCGAGGAACGCCGGGCGCGCGCCGCCCTCACCCGGATCCTCGAACCAGGTGACGAACAGGGCGGCCGGTGGCTGCACACCTGCGGTGCCGTCGCCCTGCTGGAACTGCTCGCCGCGCCGGCCGACTCCGCCGACGAGGTACGTGGCCGCCTCGCCGGAGCCACCGAACGGCGGCTCGACAGCTACCGGGCCCGGGCCCGGCGGGCCGTACCCGAGCGGGACCTGGCGGCGATCACCGGGATCGGCGGCCGATTCGTCTGCCCCGGTGACGCGGAATGGCCGAGCCAGCTAGACGACCTCGGTACGGCCCGGCCCATCGGTCTGTGGGTCCGCGGCGGACCGGATCTGCGCATCTGGTCCCTGCGCTCCGTCGCCGTCGTCGGCGCGCGGGCGTGTACTCCGTACGGGGCACATATGGCGGCGAGCCTCGGCTCCGGTCTCGCCGAGCGCGGCTGGGTGGTCACCTCGGGGGCCGCGTTCGGTGTCGACGGAGCGGCCCACCGGGGCGCCCTGGCAGCCGGTGGGGCGACCGTGGCCGTACTCGCCTGCGGCGTCGACGTGGTGTATCCGCCGGGCCACGCCGAACTGGTCGGCCGGATCGTCGAACAGGGCCTGGTCGTCGGCGAACTGCCACCGGGCGACCACCCCACCCGCAGCAGATTCGTGCTGCGCAACCGCGTCATCGCCGCCCTCACCAGGGGCACCGTCGTGGTGGAGGCCGAGTACCGCAGTGGATCCCTGGTCACCGCCCGCTGCGCCCGGCGGCTCGGCCGTTACACGATGGGCGTCCCGGGCCCCGTCACCAGCGGACTCTCGGCCGGCGTGCACGAACTGCTGCGCGGGGAAGGGACGCTGGTCACGGACGCCGCGGAGGTCGCCGAACTCGTCGGGGACATCGGGGAGCTGGCCCCCGCGCGCAAGGGCCCCGTACTCCCCAGAGACCTGCTCGATCCACTGAGCGCGCGGATCCTGGAGGCCCTGCCGTCCCGAGGAGCCGCCGACCGGCTCGACATCGCGCGGGACGCCGGGGCCGGCGAGGACGAAGCGCTCGGCAAGCTGTACGAACTGCACTCGTTGGGGTACGTCGAACGGCGCGGCGACCGATGGCAGTTGGCCGCCCGGACCAGAGCGGAGACCAGCGCTCGGCGAGGCGGCGCTCGACCTGGGGCAATCGGGTGAAAAGGTGAGGCGGACGCCCCCCGTTCCACCTGTGGCGATCCCCGCAGGGCCGGCGGCCGGACAGGGCCTGGCGGACCCCGAGCACGATCGAATACGTGGCCGACGGCATTCACCGGGGCGGGGCCCGGCGCCCGCCCCTCGCGCAGCGCGACGCCTCAGTCACGCTACGCTCACCTGGACTCCGGTCCAAGGAGACATCCCCCGCACTTCACGGCAGAACGGCTCAAGGCGACGTATGCCCCAGCACATCTCCGGGTCTGACCGCGCGGCAGCGCCCCCCGCCGCCCGGAGCGCCGTGCGTTCCCCCGCGCCCTCGTCACTCGACGAGCTGTGGCGGACCTACAAGACCACAGGGGACGGCCGGCTGCGCGAGCAGTTGATCCTGCACTACTCGCCGCTGGTGAAATATGTCGCCGGCCGGGTCAGCGTGGGCCTGCCCGCCAACGTCGAGCAGGCGGACTTCGTCTCTTCCGGGGTCTTCGGGCTCATCGACGCGATCGAGAAGTTCGACATCGCGCGGTCGATCAAGTTCGAGACCTACGCGATCACCCGGATCCGCGGGGCCATGATCGACGAGCTCCGGGCGCTGGACTGGATCCCGCGCTCCGTACGGCAGAAGGCGCGCGCCGTCGAGCGTGCCTACGCCACCCTGGAAGCCCAGCTCAGACGCACCCCCTCCGAGGGCGAGGTGGCCACGGAGATGGGTATCGCCCTGGAGGAACTGCACTCGGTTTTCAGCCAGTTGTCCCTCGCGAACGTCGTGGCGCTGGAGGAACTGCTCCATGTCGGCGGCGAGGGCGGCGAGCGGCTCAGCCTGATGGACACCCTGGAGGACACCGCTGCGGACAACCCGGTGGAGGTCGCCGAGGACCGTGAGCTGAGGCGGCTGCTCGCCCGCGCCATCAACACCCTCCCCGACCGGGAGAAGACCGTGGTCACGCTCTACTACTACGAGGGCCTGACCCTCGCGGAGATCGGCAACGTGCTCGGAGTCACCGAGAGCCGGGTCAGCCAGATCCACACAAAGTCCGTGCTCCAGTTGCGGGCCAAGCTGGCCGACGTCGGACGCTGACACTGTGCCGCGGCGACCGCATCCGTAAAGTGGAGGCGTGCCCAGGATTCGAGCGGCCTCCGTGGCCGAGCACCGGACCATGCAACGCGGCGCCCTGCTGGACGCGGCGCGCTCCCTCCTGTCCGAAGGCGGTACGGAGGCGCTGACCTTCCCCGCCCTCGCCGAGCGCACGGGACTCGCCAGGTCCTCGGTCTACGAATACTTCCGCTCGCGCGCCGCCGTGGTCGAGGAACTGTGCGCGGTCGACTTCCCGGTCTGGGCAGCCGAGGTCGAGGCGGCCATGGCGGACGCGGACACCGCCGAGGCCAAGGTGGAGGCGTACGTACGGCAGCAGCTCGCCCTGGTCGGCGACCGGCGCCATCGCGCGGTCGTCGCGATCTCCGCGAGCGAGCTGGACGCCGGTGCCCGCGAGAAGATCCGCGCCGCGCACGGCGGCCTCATCGCCATGATCGTCGAAGCCCTCGCCGAGCTGGGCCACGAGCAGCCCCGGCTCGCCGCCATGCTGCTCCAGGGCGTGGTGGACGCGGCGGTCCGCCGCATCGAACTGGGCGCGGCCGAGGCGCCCCCGGAGATCGCCGAGGCGGCCGTCTCCATGGCGCTGCGCGGCGTACGGGGCTGACCCCGGCGCCGCCCCGCCCGGTGGGCCCAGGCCGCCACCGCCAGCAGCACCAGCGCGTACCACCCGAACACCCCGTACGAGACACCCTGGCGCCCGGCCGGAACCGTGGCCAACGGCACCGGCCCCGCAGGCCGCGGCGGGCCGGGCGGATGCCCGAGGCGACCGGTCGCGCCCCGGGATACGGCCGGCTCCCGCGGTTCCGACACCCCGAACACCGGCAGCAGCCGGGCCGGGCCCCGGCGCAGCAGGGCGGGCGGCAGGAGCGACAGCGGATCCAGATACGTCCTGCCCCGGAGCAGCCCCCAGTGCAGACAGGTCGTCGGGCAGTGTGAAGGGCCGGCCGACAACATCGCGACGACTTGGCCGGCAACGACCTGCTCACCCTTCCTGACCAGCGGTTCCACCGGCTCGTAGGTGGTACGCAGCGGAGGGTCGCCGGTGCCGGGCAGGGTGATCGAGACGACCCCGCGCCCCGCCACCGGGCCCGCGAAGGAGACCTGCCCCGACGCGGCGGCCCGTACCGGCGCACCCGCGGGCGCCGCGAGGTCCACGCCCCGATGCCCCGGCCCGTACTCCGTCGCGGGCGGCTGCCAGCCGCGCAGCACCGTGGGCCGCGTACCCACCGGCCAGGACCGGCGTGCGTCGGGGAGATCGGGCGGCGGGGGCGCGCCCGGGGAATCGGGAGGGGGCTCGGCGGGTGCGCGCGCAGGCGCGGGAGCTGGCGTACCGGCCGGGTCGGCAGCCGGGTCCGCGGCGGCGCGAGGCTGCCAGAGCAGCCCCACCGCGAGCGCGATGGCCAGCGAGAGGACAGGGGTGAAGGACGGCTTGAGGACATGTCCTCCGGCGCGGGCGAGCAGGCGCGGGAGACGCGAACGGCGGGTGAATCGATGGGTGATCATGCGATACACCGTGGACCAGAACGGCCCGACCGCGCTGATCATGAACCGGATCTGTGGACAACCGACCGGTTGTGGATAACGCCGTCACCCGGGGGTGCGAAGGTCCCGTACACTTCTTGTGGCGATCCGGGTCACCGGGTCGACTTCGCACGCCCCGTCATCGGCCTCTCCGTGCCGATGCCTGCGCTTCTCGGTCTCGGGCTCTTCCGTGGCACAGCGCGCTCGGGGCGTCAGGCGCGACTGCCGTCCGGCGGGCGCGACAACCGAGTATCTCAAGGAGTACGGCCATGGCCGTCGTCACGATGCGGGAGCTGCTGGAAAGCGGCGTCCACTTCGGTCACCAGACCCGTCGTTGGAACCCGAAGATGAAGCGTTTCATCTTCACGGAGCGCAACGGCATCTACATCATCGACCTGCTCCAGTCGCTGTCGTACATCGACCGCGCCTATGAGTTCGTCAAGGAGACCGTCGCCCACGGCGGTTCCATCATGTTCGTCGGCACGAAGAAGCAGGCGCAGGAAGCCATCGCCGAGCAGGCGACGCGCGTCGGCATGCCCTACGTCAACCAGCGCTGGCTGGGCGGCATGCTCACCAACTTCTCCACCGTCTACAAGCGCCTTCAGCGTCTGAAGGAGCTTGAGCAGATCGACTTCGAGGACGTGGCCGCCTCCGGCCTCACCAAGAAGGAGCTGCTGGTCCTCTCGCGCGAGAAGGCCAAGCTGGAGAAGACCCTCGGTGGTATCCGCGAGATGCAGAAGGTGCCCAGCGCCGTCTGGATCGTGGACACCAAGAAGGAGCACATCGCCGTCGGCGAGGCGCGCAAGCTCCACATCCCGGTCGTCGCGATCCTCGACACCAACTGTGACCCCGACGAGGTCGACTACAAGATCCCGGGCAACGACGATGCGATCCGCTCCGTCACCCTGCTGACCCGCGTGATCGCCGACGCCGTCGCCGAGGGCCTCATCGCCCGCTCCGGCGTCGCCACCGGCGACTCGAAGCCGGGCGAGAAGGCTGCCGGCGAGCCCCTCGCCGAGTGGGAGCGCGACCTGCTCGAAGGCGAGAAGAAGGACGACGCCGCGAAGCCGGCCGAGGCCGCCGCCGAGGCGCCCGCCGCCCCGGCCACCGAGGCCCCGGCCACCGACGCCCCGGCCGCCGGCACCGAGCAGGCCTGACCTTCACCAGGTTCGGCAGTTGACGGCGGGGGCCATCGGTCCCCGCCGTCCACCCGTAGATCTTTCAGACCTTCGAAAGAGAATTACAGATCATGGCGAACTTCACCGCCGCTGACGTCAAGAAGCTCCGCGAGCTCACCGGCGCCGGCATGATGGACTGCAAGAAGGCCCTGGAAGAGGCCGACGGCAGTGTCGACAAGGCTGTCGAGACGCTCCGCGTCAAGGGCCAGAAGGGCGTCGCCAAGCGCGAAGGCCGTTCGGCCGAGAACGGCGCTGTCGTCTCCCTCATCTCCGACGACAAGACTTCCGGCGTCCTCCTTGAGCTGAAGTGCGAGACGGACTTCGTCGCCAAGGGTGACAAGTTCCAGGCCGTCGCCAACGCGCTCGCCGCGCACGTCGCCGCGACGTCCCCCGCCGACCTGGACACCCTGCTCTCCTCCGAGATCGAGGCCGGCAAGACCGTCCAGGCGTACGTGGACGAGGCGAACGCGAACCTGGGCGAGAAAATCGTCCTGGACCGCTTCGCGCAGTTCACCGGTGGCTACGTTGCGGCGTACATGCACCGCACCATGCCCGACCTCCCGCCCCAGGTCGGTGTCCTGGTCCAGCTGGACAAGGAAGACGCCCAGGTCGCCAAGGACATCGCGCAGCACATCGCCGCGTTCGCGCCGACGTACCTCAACCGTGACGAGGTCCCGGCCGAGACGGTCGAGAAGGAGCGCCGCGTCGCCGAGGCCACGTCGCGCGAGGAGGGCAAGCCCGAGGCCGCCCTTCCGAAGATCATCGAGGGTCGCGTCAACGGCTTCTTCAAGGAGAACGTCGTTCTGGAGCAGGCCTTCGCCAAGGACAACAAGAAGTCCGTTCAGAAGATCCTGGACGAGGCCGGCGTCACCCTGACGCGCTTCTCGCGCATCAAGGTCGGCATCTGAGCCCGTACGCGATCAACCAAAGACCCCGATAGGGTCGGAGGCAGTCGCTCGCGCGTGCCTGACGGCATTGCTTCGTAGGCGGCCGGGCGACCGCAGATCTGACGAGGAGGCCATTGCCGCACAGGGAACCGTAAGGACCCCCGGCAATGGCCTTCTTCGTATGTGCACGAGGAGATCTCCATGGAACAGGCCGACAAGAGCGTCGAGAAGACCGACGACAGCACGAAGCGCCGCTTCATGCTGAAGCTGTCCGGTGAGGCGTTCGCCGGCGGCGGGGCGCTGGGAGTCGACCCCGACGTCGTCCACGCCATCGCCCGCGAGATCGCCGCCGTCGTCCGCGACGGCGCCCAGATCGCGGTCGTCCTCGGCGGCGGGAACTTCTTCCGCGGCGCCGAACTCCAGCAGCGCGGCATGGACCGGGCACGCTCCGACTACATGGGCATGCTCGGTACGGTCATGAACTGTCTGGCGCTTCAGGACTTCCTGGAGAAGGAAGGCATCGACTCCCGCGTCCAGACGGCCATCACCATGGGGCAGGTCGCCGAGCCGTACATTCCACTGAGGGCCGTACGCCATCTGGAGAAGGGCCGCGTCGTCATTTTCGGCGCGGGTATGGGCATGCCGTACTTCTCCACCGACACCACCGCCGCCCAGCGGGCCCTGGAGATCGACGCCCAGGCGCTGCTGATGGGGAAGAACGGCGTGGACGGGGTGTACGACTCCGACCCCAAGACCAACCCCGACGCGGTCAAGTTCGACGCACTTGAGTACAGCGAGGTCATCGCCGGCGATCTGCGCGTCGCCGACATGACCGCTATCACGCTGTGCCAGGACAACCGGCTGCCGATCCTTGTCTTCGAATTGCTGAAGGAAGGCAATATCGCACGCGCCGTCAAGGGTGAGAAGATCGGCACTCTCGTGAGCGACCAGGGCACCCGGAGCTGATTCCGGGCGGCCCCGCACGGGGATGGACAAAGCCCTGCCGGTCGGACACCGTGCAGGACAAGACGCGACGCAGGTTCCGCCGGCCGGCAAGCATGCCGGACCCACTCAAGACACGCAGGAGCAAGTGGTGATCGAAGAGACCCTCCTTGAGGCCGAGGAGAAGATGGAGAAGGCCGTCCTGGTCGCCAAAGACGACTTCGCCGCGATCCGCACCGGGCGGGCGCATCCGGCGATGTTCAACAAGATCGTGGCCGACTACTACGGTGCCCTCACCCCGATCAACCAGCTCGCCTCGTTCGCCGTGCCCGAGGCGCGCATGGCCGTGGTGACCCCGTTCGACAAGAGCGCGCTGCGCAACATCGAACAGGCCATCCGCGACTCCGACCTCGGCGTCAACCCGAGCAACGACGGGAACATCATCCGGGTGGTCTTCCCGGAGCTGACGCAGGACCGCCGCAAGGAGTTCATCAAGGTCGCCAAGACCAAGGCCGAGGACTCGCGGATCTCGATCCGCGCCGTCCGCCGCAAGGCCAAGGAGACCATCGACAAGCTGATCAAGGACGGCGAGGTCGGCGAAGACGAGGGACGCCGCGCCGAGAAGGAGCTCGACGACACCACCGCGAAGTACGTCGCGCAGGTGGACGAGCTGCTCAAGCACAAGGAAGCCGAGCTGCTCGAAGTCTGATGAACGACTCTTCCCGGGGTGCCTCGCCGACAGCCGGTTATTGGGGACCGACCGACCAGGGGGCTGCCCCGGCGGGTCCCGCATACGATGAGCAGCCCGCATCGCAGACTCGGCCCATGCCCATCGTGCCCGACGAACCCGCGAACGGCGGGGACCACAACGACGACCGGGGGGCTGCTCGACCGGGCGGCCCCCCGTTCCGTGACGAGACGCCGCAGGAGCCCATGGCCGTTCCCCCGCAGCCCCCGCCGAAGAAGCGGGCCGGCCGCGATCTGCGCGCGGCCATAGGGGTCGGTGTCGGGCTCGGCGCGGTGGTCGCCGCCTCGCTCTTCATCGTCAAGGCCGTGTTCATCGGTGTCATAGCGATCGCCGTGGTCGTGGGGTTGTGGGAGCTGACCTCGCGACTCGACGAGAAGAAGGGCATCAAGGCACCGCTCGTACCGCTCGCCGTGGGCGGCGCAGCCATGGTCGTCGCCGGGTACGCGCGCGGCGCGGAGGGCGCCTGGGTCGCGATGGCCCTCACCGCGCTCGCCGTGCTGATCTGGCGGATGACGGAGCCGCCCGAGGGCTACCTCAAGGACGTCACGGCCGGGGTCTTCGCCGCGTTCTACGTACCCTTCCTCGCGACGTTCGTCGCGATGATGCTCACAGCGGGCGACGGATCGCAGCGGGTGCTGATGTTCCTCGTGCTGACCGTCGTGAGCGACACCGGCGCGTACGCCGTCGGCTGGCGCTTCGGCACGCACAAGCTCGCGCCGCGCATCAGCCCCGGCAAGACCTGGGAGGGGCTCGGCGGCGCCGTCAGCTTCGCCATGGTGGCCGGCGCGCTCCTGATGGAGTTCATGATCGACGGCGGAGCCTGGTGGCAGGGTCTGCTGATCGGCCTCGCCGTCGCGGCCAGCGCCACACTCGGCGACCTCGGCGAGTCCATGATCAAGCGCGACCTCGGGATCAAGGACATGGGCACCCTGCTGCCGGGGCACGGCGGCATCATGGATCGGCTCGATTCGCTGCTGCCCACGGCGCCGGTGGTCTGGCTGCTCCTGGTGCTCTTCGTGGGGGCATGAAAGACAGTGGCGGTCCCCGGGCATGAAGGGGACCGCCGCGCGCCCCGTACGGGGCGCGTGCCGGTTTCGGCGAAGGGGGTACGTCCGCCACGGTGCGGCGTACCCCCCTCGCGTATGCCCGCCGCGATCGGCATACGGGGCACCGGGCACCGTCTGCGACACTGGACGGACCATGCCTGCACCCGGAGAACTCACTTTCGTCGCGCCCCGCGGAGCCAAGAAGCCGCCGCGGCACCTCGCCGACCTCACCCCCGCCGAGCGCCGCGAGGCGGTCGCCGCCATCGGTGAGAAGGCCTTCCGCGCCAAGCAACTGTCGCAGCACTACTTCGCGCGGTACGCGCACGACCCCGAGCAGTGGACCGACATCCCGGCCACCGCGCGGCAGAAACTCGCGACGGAGCTGCTGCCCGACCTGATGTCGGTGGTACGGCATATCTCGTGCGACGACGACACGACCCGTAAGACGCTCTGGCGGCTGCACGACGGCACCCTCGTCGAGTCCGTCCTGATGCGCTATCCGGACCGGGTCACCATGTGCATCTCGTCGCAGGCAGGGTGCGGCATGAACTGCCCCTTCTGCGCGACAGGACAGGCCGGCCTGGACCGCAACCTGTCCACCGCGGAGATCGTCCACCAGATCGTCGACGGGATGCGTGCCCTGCGCGACGGCGAGGTGCCCGGCGGCGCGGCGCGGCTCTCCAACATCGTCTTCATGGGCATGGGCGAGCCGCTCGCCAACTACAAGCGTGTCGTCGGCGCGATCCGCCGCCTGACCGACCCCGAGCCGGACGGCCTGGGGCTCTCGCAGCGAGGAATCACCGTCTCCACGGTCGGCCTGGTCCCCGCGATGCTGCGCTTCGCCGACGAGGGCTTCAAATGCCGGCTCGCGGTCTCCCTGCACGCCCCCGACGACGAGCTGCGCGACACCCTCGTCCCGGTCAACACCCGCTGGAAGGTACGGGAGGTGCTGGACGCCGCGTGGGAGTACGCGGAGAAGTCCGGCCGCCGCATCTCCATCGAGTACGCCCTGATCCGCGACATCAACGACCAGGCGTGGCGAGGCGACCGTCTCGGCCGCCTCCTCAAGGGCAGGCGGGTCCACGTCAACCTGATCCCACTCAATCCGACCCCAGGGTCGAAGTGGACGGCGTCCCGCCCGGAGGATGAGAAGAAGTTCGTCGAGGCCATCGCGGCGCACGGCGTGCCGGTCACCGTACGTGACACACGTGGCCAAGAGATCGACGGTGCGTGCGGACAGTTGGCCGCCACGGAGCGCTAGCGCGTCCTAGGGGTAACCTAGCCCCGAAACGTATTGCATATTTCCGGCAGGGGAGCGCTACAGCGCTGAGAGTGCGGCATGTGCCCGTGAGAGCGGGCAGCGGTCGCAGACCCTCTGAACCTTGCCCAGGTCATTCTGGGTAGGAAGTTCGGACATCACTCAAGCTGTTGCGCCCTGCCCGGAGACCGGCCGTCCTTGTCGACTGCCGTGCTCCGGGCAGGGCGGCGTCTTCTCCTGGACACCCCCAGGAGGAAAACCAGTGAGCACCACCCGTACGCGTACCGGTGCCAGAAAGGCGGCGTACGCCGCGATCGCCGTGGCGCTCGGCATCACCACCCTCGCGGCCTGCGGCGGCTCCGATGCCTCCGCCCCGTCCGGCGACGGCGGAAGCGGCAGCGGTACGGAGTCCAAGACCGTCACCCTGGTCAGCCATGACTCGTTCAACACGTCCCCCGAGGTGCTCAAGGAGTTCACCAAGGAGACCGGCTACACCGTCAAGGTCCTCAAGAGCGGTGACGCCGGCGAAGCGCTCAACAAGGAGATCCTCACCAAGGGGGCGCCTCAGGGTGACGTCTTCTTCGGCGTTGACAACACGCTGCTCTCTCGGGCTCTCGACAACGACCTGTTCGTACCGTACGAGGCGAAGGGGCTGGACCGGGTCGACGCGAGCGCGCGACTCGACAAGGAGAAGAACCGCGTCACCCCCGTCGACAGCGGCGATATCTGCGTCAACTACGACAAGAAGTATTTCGAGGGCAAGAAGCTCACTCCGCCGCAGTCCTTCGACGATCTGATCAAGCCCCAGTACAAGAACCTGCTCGTCACCGAGAACGCCGCGACCTCCTCGCCGGGCCTCGGCTTCCTTCTGGGCACGGTCGCGCACTACGGGGACGACGGATGGCAGGACTACTGGAAGAAGCTGAAGGCCAACGGCGTCCTGGTCGTCGACGGCTGGGAGCAGGCGTACAACGAGAGCTTCTCCGGCTCCGCCGGTGGCAAGAAGGCCAAGGGCGACCGGCCGTTGGTCGTCTCCTATGCCTCCAGCCCGCCTGTGGAGGTGCTGTACGCGAAGCCGCAGCCCCAGCAGGCCCCGACGGGTGTCTCCACCGGCACCTGCTTCCGGCAGACGGAGTTCGCGGGTCTGCTCGACGGCGCGAAGAACGTGGCGGGGGGCAAGGCTCTGCTGGACTTCCTGATCAGCGAGAAGTTCCAGGCGGACATGCCGCTGAACATGTTCGTCAACCCGGTGGTCAAGGACGTCGCACTGCCCGAACTGTTCACGAAGTTCGGCGCGACCGTCGAGCGGCCCGAGACCGTGGCGCCCACACGCATCGCGGCCAACCGTGAACAGTGGATTCAGTCGTGGTCCTCACTCGCCGTGAAGTAACCCCGGAGAAGGCCGACGGGGCAGCACAGGACGACCAGACCGCCCGGCGCCCCGTACGGCACGCTGGCGGCCTGCGCGGCGCCGTACGGGGCGCCTCGTGGCGCAGAGAGCGGTGGCGGGGACGTCGGCGCGGCCACGGCGGCGCCGTACGCCTCGCCCTCATGGCCGCGCCCCTCGCCTTCTTCGCGGTCTTCTTCGCCTACCCGGTGGCAGCGATTGTCGGCCGCGGCCTCAAGATGGACGGCGCCTGGCAGTTCGGCCGCGTCGGCGACGTACTCGGCCGCCCCGACATTCTCGGCGTCCTGTGGTTCACCACATGGCAGGCACTCGCCTCCACGGCGCTCACCCTGCTGATCGCCCTGCCCGGCGCATACGTCTTCGCGCGCTTCGCCTTTCCAGGGAAACACGTCCTGCGCGCCGCCGTGACGGTGCCCTTCGTGCTGCCCACCGTCGTCGTCGGTACCGCCTTCCTGGCGCTGCTCGGTCGCGGTGGACTCCTGGACGACATGTGGGGCATACGGCTCGACACCACCGTCTGGGCGATCCTGCTGGCCCATGTCTTCTTCAACTACGCGGTGGTCGTACGCACCGTGGGCGGCCTGTGGTCACAGCTCGACCCGCGCCAGGAGGAAGCCGCGCGCGTACTGGGCGCGGGGCGCCTCCGGGCGTGGCGGCATGTGACGCTCCCCGCGCTCGCCCCCGCCGTCGCCGCCGCGGCACTGATGGTCTTTCTCTTCACCTTCACCTCTTTCGGTGTCGTGCAGATTCTCGGCGGCCCCGGTTTCTCCACCCTTGAGGTCGAGATCTACCGGCAGACCGCCCAACTCCTCGACCTGCCCACCGCTGCGGTACTGACCCTCGTGCAGTTCGCGGCGGTCGGGGCGGTCCTCGCCGTACACGCCGGCACCGTACGGCGGCGGGAGACCGCGCTGAAGCTCGTCGACCCGGCACGGACCGCGCACCGGCCCCGCGGAGCGGGACAGTGGGCGTTGCTGGCCGGTGTGCTCGCGACCGTCGCGCTGCTGATCCTGCTGCCCCTGGGCGTGCTCGTCGAACGCTCCCTACAAGGCCCCGACGGGTACGGCTTCGCCTACTACCGGGCGCTCGCCTCCGTCGAGGCGAGCGCGGGCACCTTCCTCGTACCGCCGCTGGAGGCCGTCTGGAACTCGCTGCGGTACGCGCTGGTCGCCACGGCCGTCGCGGTAGTGATCGGCGGCCTCGCCGCCGCCGCGCTGACCCGCCGCGCAGGACGCCTCGTACGGGGCTTCGACGCACTCCTGATGCTGCCTCTCGGTGTCTCCGCCGTGACCGTCGGCTTCGGCTTCCTGATCACCCTCGACAAGCCTCCGCTCGACCTGCGGGCGTCCTGGATCCTCGTACCGCTTGCCCAAGCGCTGGTGGGTGTCCCCTTCGTCGTACGGACCATGCTGCCCGTCCTGCGCGCGGTGGACGGCCGACTGCGCGAGGCGGCGGCAGTCCTCGGCGCCTCCCCCCTGCGCGTCTGGCGCGAGGTCGATCTGCCGCTGGTAGGGCGCGCCGCGCTGGTTGCGGCGGGGTTCGCCTTCGCCGTATCGCTCGGCGAGTTCGGCGCGACAGTGTTCATCGCACGCCCCGACCGGCCGACGCTCCCGGTCGCGGTGGCACGGCTGCTGGGCCGGCCGGGCGAACTCAACTACGGGCAGGCGATGGCACTGTCCACCGTCCTGATGGTGGTGTGCGCCGTGTCGCTGCTGGCGCTCGAACGTATCCGTACCGACCGCTCGGGAGAGTTCTGATGCCCCTGCTGACCCTCTCCGACGTGACCGTGCGGTTCGGTACGGGCACGCGCGCGGGCACCGTGCCGCGCGCGGCCCTCGACGCGGTGGACCTGGAAGTTGCCGAACACGAGATCGTCTGTGTGCTCGGGCCGAGCGGCAGTGGCAAGTCGACACTGCTGCGTGTCGTGGCGGGCCTCCAGGCCACGGACGCTGGGCGCGTGACCCTCGACGGCACCGACCTGTCGTACGTACCCGTGCACCGGCGTGGCGTCGGCCTGATGTTCCAGGATCACCAGCTCTTTCCCCAGCGCGACGTGGCGGGGAACGTGGCCTTCGGCCTGCGGATGCACGGTGGGTCACGCGACGAGCAGGCGCGACGCGTCGAGGAACTGCTCGAACTCGTCGGCCTCCCGGGCGCCGGACACCGCGCCGTCACCACGCTCTCCGGCGGCGAACAACAACGGGTCGCCCTGGCGAGGGCGCTCGCGCCCCGGCCTCGGCTGCTGATGCTGGACGAGCCGCTCGGCCAGTTGGACCGGAGCCTGCGCGAGCGCCTCGTGGTCGAACTGCGCGGCCTCTTCGGACGACTGGGTACGACCGTGCTCGCCGTCACCCACGACCAGGGCGAGGCATTCGCGCTCGCCGACCGCGTCGTGGTGATGCGCGAAGGCCGGATCGCGCAGAACGGCACACCGCTGGAAGTCTGGCAGCGCCCCGCCTCCGCCTTCGTCGCGCGATTCCTCGGCTTCGACAATGTCGTACCCGCGACGGTGAGCGATGGGGCCGCCGACACTCCCTGGGGCGAGATCCCCGTACCGGAAGGCTCCGCGACGGGCGAACAGTCTCTCCTGGTACGACCCGGCGGGGTACGCCTCGTCGACGCCGCCCAGGGGCTGCGCTGCACCGTGGAGGCCCGCACATTCCGGGGCAGCCGCGTCGCCGTCCTGCTGCGTCCCGACTGCCCTGGCGACGTACCGCCCCTGGAGGCCGAATGCGGCCTGTACGCCGCCCCGGCGGAGGGCGCGACGGTGGGCGTCGTCTTCGAAGCCGAGGATGTAGTGGTCCTGGACGAACGTACGGAGCGCCCCGCACGCCCCGTACGGGGCGCAACGGCGTCCCCTTGAGGCAGCCCCTGATGGAGCGGTAGCGCCGGAAGGTCGACGAGTCGGCGACGTACGGGGCGGCCCCACGAAGCGCGGCTGCGCGCCGTGGGGCCGTGGGCGGGGATGCAACGGGGCGAGGGCCCGTGGCCTCGCCCCGTACCTACGCGGTGAGCGGGATCGCGGCCAGCGTTGCCACGCCCCATGTCAGGGCAGTGAAGACGGCTACCACGGTGACTGTTCTGAGCACCGTCGCTGTGCGCAGCAGCGTCGCCGGAGCGCCGGTGACGCGCAGGTTCTCGGTGGTGGCCAGTCGGGTCTGCCGCGCTTCCAGGGCTGCTGTCAGCACCGTGGCCGCAGTGCAACCGATGACCAGAGCGGTGCCGAGCGCAGTGAGCGGACCGAACGGGCGCTCGTCCGTGGGGCCGTACAAGGACACTGCGGCGAACGTGCCCGAGAGTACGGCGCACAGCACGCCCAGAGGGTGACCGATACGCCGCGACTCCGCCATCAGGGTCCGCCCCGCCAGCAGACGGAGCGCTCCGGGACGTACGACCTGAAGCAGCCAGCCGCACAGGTACATGATGCCGGGCCCGGCCAGCGTCAGCCCCACGGCGGTCAGTGCCCAGCCGACCAGGACCCCCGTCGGGCTGCTGCCCAAGGGGCCGGGCAGCGCCAGCGCGGAGTCGCCCCCACCCCGGCTCGCGTACGTCTCCACCGCGAGGCCGGCCGCGACGAGCGCGACGCCCCAGGGCAGCCCCGTCGGTGCCGGCGAGGGATGCGGTGCTGCCACGGGCGTGTGGACGGGCTTCGGGGCGGGAGCGGTGGGCGCGGAGACGGCAGTACGGACTGCTACGGGGCCCTCGGCGGTGGAGCCCCCGTCGTCCATCTCCGGTGCCGCTGGCGCCGAGAGAGCCGCGGAAGGTGTCTCCGCGCCGCCACCGTCCCCTGCCATCGTGGTTCCCGTGGTCGCCCGCATCCGGCCCCGTGCCGGGGCCCGTACGGCGCCTGTGGCCCTCGCCTCGGCGTATCCCCTTCTGCGGAGAGCGAAGGCCGTCGCCACGGTGGCCAGGACCGGGGCGGCGGCCAGCAGCGTCAGGGCCGCGCCGAGCGGCAGCGGTTGGCCGGTGGCGAGCAGGTCGGCCGCCTCGCCGTCGAACGGCATGCCCGTCAGATCGCCGCGCAAATGCAGGAAGAACAGCAGCGCCAGCGCGCTGCCCAGGGTGCAGGAGATCGCCGTCGACGTCGCCGCCAGGGCGGTGAGCCGCGCCGGGCCGAGGCCCACAGCCGACAGGCCGCGACGCGAGCGGGTACGCGGGTCGGCGCGCGCCACGGCGACGGCGAACTGCACCGTCGCCGCGAGCGGGATCAGACACCAGATGAGCCGGCCCATCGCCCCCGCCGGGTGACCCATCGCCCCGCCGAGTGTGCACAGCAAGAGGAAACCGACACCCGCCGACGCCGCGGCGACCAGCAGTCGCCGGAACTGGACCAGGGGGTGAGTGCCGCGGCCTAGACGGAGAGCGAGCACGCGGCCTGGCCTTCCGCCTCGGGCGAGCGCGACGCTGTGTCGCGTCGGCCGTCCACCAGGGTGACCGTACGGTCGGCGAGCGTCGCGACCTCCGCGTCCAGAGTGGCCAGGACGACGGTGATCCGGTGTGAACGCGCCGCAGTGGTCAACGTACGCAGAACCTGTGCCCGGTCCTTGCGGTGCAGGGGTGCCGTCGGCTCGTCGGCGAAGACGACCGAGGGTTCGGTGACCAGGGCGCGTGCGACGGCGACGCGCTGCTGCTGGGAGCGGAAGAGGGCGTACGGCCGTTTGCGGGCGCAGGCACCGATATCGAGGCGTTCCAGCCACTCCAAGGCGGCGGACTTGGCGGCACGGTGCGGCGTACCGCGCATCAGCAGGGGCAGCGCGGCGTTCTCCCAGGACGTCAGCTCGGGTACGAGGGCCGGCTCGGGCCCGATCCAGCCGAAGCGGTCACGGCGCAGCCGTTCGCGCAGCAACGGGCTCATGGTGTGCACCGGCGAGCTGTCGAACCAGACCTCGCCCTCCTGCGGGACCAACTGCCCCGACAGGCATTGGAGCAGCGTCGTCTTACCGCTGCCGCGCAGGCCGTTCACGGCGAGGATCTCGCCCTCGCGCACGCCGAGCGAAACGTTGTCGAGGGCGGGGGATCCGTTGTGGGAGTAGGTCAGGGAACGCGCCCAGAGCACGTCGTTGTCCGGCGGGGCCACCATGGCGTACACCTCGGTTCTGATCGGATGTGGGGGCGCCTGGGCGCTTCCCCTGGCCATCCCCTCGCCCGGCGGACCTCGTCCGATGGAACGGGGGCGGCGACGATCGGTCATAGGGCACGCTAGGTTTTCGGAGCGGGAAGGGCGGACAGCACAGGCCCAGGTGCCGCCCTATATCACCCGAAAGGGGGCGCAAGGGGCTTACAGGGTGTTGTACGAGCCCGGGAGTCGCGGGGAGGGCCCCACAGGGGGTGCGGCCGGGTCCGTACGGGCCGCAGGCGCCCACTCAGCACGAAACGCGCGGACGTCGCCCACGGTGGGCAGGTCGGTCAGCTTCCGCGGGTCTCGAAGTACGTGCCCTCATTGTCGAGCACATGCTGGTTCGGGCTCTCGCGTTCGAAGAGAATCTGCTGCTCGATCCGGTTGGCGCCCCAGTGGCCGAGCGTCTCCGGGGCGTCCCCCTGGCAAGCTTCCATAGGTCTCCACGGCTCGCAGCCACCCCTGGCGATGAAGGGCTATCGGGTTCCCCACATGCAGCTCTGCTTCTTCGACTTGAGGTGGACGAAGCTCTCGGTGGAGCGCACGCCGGGCAGTGCGCGGATCTGCTTGTTGATCACTTCCAGCAGATGGTCGTCGTCCTCGCAGAGGATCTCCACCAACAGGTCGAAGGAGCCCGTCGTCATCACCACGTACTCGCACTCGGCCATCTCGGAGACCGAGTCCGCGACTGTCTCCGCGTCGCCCTCGACGTTGATGCCGACCATGGCCTGTCGCCGCAGGCCGACGGTGAGCGGGTCGGTGACGGCGACGATTCGCATCACGCCCTGGTCGAGCAGTTTCTGGACGCGCTGGCGTACAGCGGCCTCGGAGAGGCCGACGGACTTGCCGATCGCTGCGTACGGGCGGCGTCCGTCCTGCTGGAGCTGTTCGATGATCGCGAGCGATACGGGGTCGAGGGGCGGCGAGGAGTCTGTGTTACGAGTGGCCACAAGTTTCACTGTGCACCGGGACTGTCCGTATCGCAACTCTGAAACGATGAAATTCGTTGTTCTTGTGACTCTAAAGTGCGGAATTCGAAGTTCTGGAGGGTCGGATCTGTCGAAAGCGTCGACCGAGTGACTAGGGTAGGTGTCTCACCCATCGGACATCTGGCAGGGAGGGGTGGCAGTGACCACCGAACTGCGTCGGCTGCGCAACTACATCAACGGGGAGTTCCGGGACGCCGCTGACGGGCGGACCATCGAGGTGGTCGACCCGGCCACGGGCGACGCGTACGCCATGTCCCCGCTCTCGGGGAAGGCCGATGTCGACGCCGCGATGGACGCCGCTGCCGCGGCGTTCCCGGCGTGGCGGGACACCACCCCTGCCGAGCGGCAGAAGGCGCTCCTGAGGATCGCGGACGCCTTCGAGGAGCGCGCGGAGGACCTCATCGCCGCGGAGTCCCAGAACACCGGTAAGCCGATCGGACTGACCCGTACCGAAGAGATCCCTCCGATGGTGGACCAGATCCGCTTCTTCGCGGGTGCCGCCCGGATGCTCGAAGGCCGGTCGGCCGGGGAGTACATGGACGGTTTCACCTCCATCGTCCGACGTGAGCCGGTCGGTGTCTGCGCCCAGGTCGCGCCCTGGAACTATCCGATGATGATGGCGGTGTGGAAGTTCGCCCCGGCGCTCGCCGCGGGCAACACGGTGGTGCTCAAGCCGTCGGACACCACCCCCGCCTCGACAGTGCTGATCGCCGAGATCATCGGCGGGATCGTCCCCAAGGGTGTCTTCAACGTCATCTGTGGTGACCGTGACACAGGACGTGCCATGGTCGAGCACCCGACGCCCGCGATGGCCTCCATCACCGGCTCCGTTCGGGCGGGCATGCAGGTCGCCGAGTCAGCGGCCAAGGACGTCAAGCGGGTCCACCTGGAACTGGGCGGCAAGGCGCCGGTCGTGGTCTTCGAGGATGTCGACCTGGCGAAGGCCGTCGAGGACATCGCGGTGGCGGGGTACTTCAACGCGGGGCAGGACTGTACGGCGGCGACGCGCGTTCTGGTCCACGAATCGATCCACGACGAGTTCGTCACCGCGCTCGCGAAGGCGGCGGCGGACACGAAGACGGGCGCTCCGGACGACGAGGACGTGCTCTACGGGCCGCTCAACAACGCTCAGCAACTCCAGCAGGTCTCCGGCTTTATCGAGCGTCTGCCGGCGCACGCACGGGTCGAGGCAGGCGGGCACCGGGTCGGCGACAAGGGTTACTTCTACGCCCCGACCGTCGTCTCGGGCCTCAAGCAGGACGACGAGATCATTCAGAACGAGGTCTTCGGCCCTGTCATCACCGTCCAGTCCTTCACGGACGAGGCGCAGGCACTGGAGTACGCCAACGGCGTCCAGTACGCGCTCGCGTCTTCCGTATGGACGAAGGACCACGCACGGGCCATGCGGATGTCGAAGGCCCTGGACTTCGGCTGCGTATGGATCAACACGCACATTCCGCTGGTCGCGGAGATGCCGCACGGAGGCTTCAAGAAGTCGGGGTACGGCAAGGACCTCTCGGCGTACGGCTTCGACGACTACACCCGCGTCAAGCATGTGATGACGTCGCTGGACGGCTAAGGCTCGCGCAGAAGCGGGGCGCCGTACGGGGCGGCGGAGGACGTATGGGGGAGCGGTCTGCGGGGCGCGGTGCTTTCCGCCTCGTACACCCCTTGGTGCGTCTTGTACGTGTCCTCGTGCACCGGTGTCCGTCTTGTGCGTGTTCTCGTGCACCGGTGTCCGGACGCACCGTAATGCGCGGCGTACGGTGCGTCGTTCGCCGCCCCGTACGGTGCGTGGGAAACGCGCGGTGGACCGCTACGCCGGCAGGCGCCCTTGCGGCAGACTGACGTCAATGAACGGCGACAACAACGACAGTGATGTCAGCGCCGCCGTCACTCTGGGGCTCCTCGCCGCATGGGTGGCGCACGATGCGGAGGAGTTGGCCACGGGGCCCGGGTGGATCCGGGAGAACCTGCCTGCCCTGCGCACACGCGTCCCGGCCGCTCCGGAGCGGCTGTGGCGCGCCATGGAGGCGGTGGACGAGCGCGAGTTCGCCGTCGCCGTCGGGATGATGGGCGCCGTCGTCGCCGCCGCGGCCGTGGCGGGGCGGCGTACCGGCGGGCGGTCCGGCTTCTATCAGGGGGCGTTGGACGGGTTCGGCCTGCACGGGGTCGTCCACATCGCCCAGGCCGTAGCCGTACGCGGCTACACGCCGGGGTCCGTCACGTCGCCGCTGCTCGTCGTTCCGTTCACCCTCTGGGCACGGACACGGCTGCGCCGTGCGGGCGTCCTCAGGCAGAGCAGGGCGCGCGACGTGGCGGCAGGGCTGGGTCTGGCCGCCGCGGCCACCGTGCTCTCCCACACCGTCGCACGTCGCGTTCTGGCCGATCGGCGGAAGCCCGCCGTGTAGGTCGCCGGCCAAGGAGTTGTCACCGGAGCGACGTGGGAGCGGTCGGCGGGTCCGTCGCCTGTGAAGCTGGTGCGTCGAGGGTCCCGCGCAGTACGTCGGAGAGCACGTCGATCCGGTTCGTGGTGATCGAGTCCACACCACGCCCGATCAGCCTGCGCATGCTGCGCCGCGTGTCCACCGTCCAGGCGGATACCAGCAATCCGTCCCGGTGGTTGCGGTCGGCTAGTTCCCTGCTGACGAGTCCGAAGCGGTAGTTGAGCCAGCGCGGCCGCACCGCGGCGAGCAGCGCGGGGCGCGGCGGCGCCAGCGTCGTCCAGGTCATCGCGATCTCGGCGCGCGGGTCGGCGGCGCGGACGGCGAGCATCGCGTCCGGTCCCGCGCAGTAGTACACGCGGTCCTGCGCGCCGCATTCGCGGACAGTGCCCACGACCGTACGCACCGACGCCGCGGTGGCTCCGGGCAGGTCGATCATGAGCCGGCCACCCGCCTCACCCCAGGCCGCCCCGTCGGCGCCGTACGCCGCGCCCGGTGGGGGCAGAAGCGCGTCGCGCAGGGGAGGTACTTCGCCGCGCGTCAGCTCGCGCAGTTCCTCGTATGTCACCTCGGTGAGCCGTCGCTCGTCGCCCCAGAGCCGTGCCAGCGACGCGTCGTGGAGCAGGACGGGCGTGCCGTCCCGGGTGAGCCGTACGTCGATCTCCACCGCGTTCGCGCCCCGTAGCCGCGCGGAACGGAGCGACGCGAGGGTGTTCTCCCGGAGGCGGTACGGGTCGCCGCGGTGCCCCACGGCGACGACCGCCCGCCCCGTACCGCCCACGCGGCCACCCGAACTGTCGCCACCGGCCATGATCAGCGCGCGAGCCACTGCGTGGTGTACGTGTCGATCTCCTCGGCGAGGCGCTTCTTGGCGGCCGGATCCAGGAACGACGCGTCCACCCCGTTCTTCGCAAGGTCCGCGATACCCCGCTCGTCCAGGCCGAGGAGCCGCGCCGCCACCCCGTACTCCTTGTTCAGGTCCGTACCGAACATGGGCGGGTCGTCACTGTTGACCGTCACCAGCACGCCCGCCGAGACCATCGCCTTGATGGGGTGCTCGTCGAGGTCGGCGACGGCGCGGGTGGCGATATTGGACGTAGGGCACACCTCCAGCGGGATGCGGTGCTCGGCGAGGTAGGCCAACAGCTCCGGGTCCTGGACGGAGCTGGTGCCGTGACCGATGCGTTCGGCGCGCAGTTCGCGCAGCGCGTCCCAGACCGTCTCCGGCCCCGTCGTCTCCCCGGCGTGCGGCACGGAGTGCAGCCCGGCCGCGATCGCCCGGTCGAAGTACGGCTTGAACTGAGGCCGCGGCACCCCGATCTCGGGACCGCCCAGTCCGAAACCCACCAGCCCCTCGGGGCGCAGGTCGACCGCGAGGCGCGCCGTCTCCTCCGCGGATCGCAGCCCCGCCTCTCCCGGGATGTCGAAGATCCAGCGCAGTACGACGCCCAGTTCGGTCTCCGCGGCCTTCCGCGCGTCCTCTATGGCATCCATGAAGGCGTGGTCGTCGATGCCGCGGCTGGTCGAGCTGAAGGGGGTGACCGTCAGTTCCGCGTAGCGGATGTTCTGCCGGGCCATGTCGCGCGCGACCTCGAAGGTCAGCAGTCGCACGTCCTCCGGCGTCCGGATCAGATCGACGACGGCGAGATAGACGTCGATGAAGTGGGCGAAGTCGGTGAAGGTGAAGAAGTCGACGAGGGCGTCGGGGTCGCTGGGTACCGTGGAGTCCGGGTGCCGGGACGCCAGTTCGGCGACGATGCGCGGCGACGCCGAGCCGACGTGGTGAACGTGCAACTCAGCCTTGGGCAGACCGGCGATGAAGGCGCTCGGATCGGTCATCGTGATCCTCCAGGGAGGGGAGCGGTACGGGGCGGGACCCCGGCGTGGATGCCCGGAACGAGGCCACGGCGGGGCGCGCCACCAGGGGCGCCTGCCGGACGGTTTCCGGGGCAGGGATCATCGTAGGCCGGGCCGGATCCGTGCGGAGCGGAGGCCGTAGCATGACGGATTACGAGTGGGGGAGGCCCATGTCAGACCAGAGCGAGCAGCCGTCGCGCGGCAACGAGCCCCGCGACCCCTGGGCGCCACCAGAGCGTCCCGTACCGCTGGACAAGCAGTCGTTCGCACAGCAGCCGCACACCCCACAGAGCTCGTCGGCGCCGCCGTCGCCGCCGTCCGACGGGTCGGTGCACAACCAGCCGACGGTCACCGGGATGCCGGCCGCCGGCGCCGCCTCGGGGCCGGCCACGGGATCAGGGGCGGGCGGGGGAGCCGTACCGCCGCCACCGACCGCTCCAGGGGGCCCTGCGAGGCCCACGCCGGGACCGTTCGGCTACGGGGCGGCCCAGCAGCCCGGTGCCCCGTACGGGGCCGGTACGGGGCCGGGATACGGCTATCCCGGCTACTCGGCCGCTCCGTACCAGGGGTACGGCCAGACCGGCTGGCAACAGGGGCAGTCGAACGGGATGGGGATCACGGCGCTGGTGCTCGGCATCCTCGCCGTCGTGAGCTTCTGCTTCTGGGGGCTCGGGATCCTGCTGGGCGTCCTCGCGCTGATCTTCGGGTTCGTCGGGCGGGGCCGGGCCCAGCGCGGCGAGGCGAACAACGCCGGGATGGCCCTGGCGGGCATCATCCTCGGCGCGATCGGCACGCTGCTCAGCGCCGCCTTCCTCGGCTTCCTGATCTGGGCGATCGCCAATGGCGAGGAACTGGACTCGAACCGGACCGATCCGTTCGCCACCTCGCTCGTCGTCGGTGCCCTGTCCCACCGCTGAACCGCCCGCATGGTGGACGCGAGAAACCCGGCCCCACCGGGCTCCTACCTCTGGTCCGCCCGGAGCCTGTCGCGTGCCTCCATCAGCGCGAAGCCCAACAGGTTGAGCCCGCGCCAGCGCGTGGGGTTAGCCGCTCGCTCGTCGTCGGCGGCGAGCCCGATGCCCCAGATCCGGTCCATCGGGCTCGCCTCGACGAGCACCCTGTCGCCCGTGTTCAGCAGAAAGCCGCGGAGGGTGGCGTCCTGGCCGAACTTGTGGACGCTGCCCGCTACCACAATGCCGTACCGTTCCCGTTCCCAGACTTCCTGGTCGAAGCCGCGCACCAAGCGGCCTGCTTTCTTGGCGAGCGCCGGATTCGGGGCGCCCAGGGCCCTGTGCTCGGCCGCCTTGTCCCCGAACAGGCGCGCCTTGGCGGCCATCATCCAGTGCTCGGCCGTCGCGTATCCGACCCCGTCGACCGTGAACGGTGAGGCCCACCACTGACTCAGACAGCTCGCGCTCAGCGTGCCGTCACGCCGTGGGGTGTGCCCCCAGAAGCGCAGGTACTTGACCGGCTCGCCGCCCTTCACACGCTCCACCAAATCGGCCGCGGTACGAGCGGAGCTCCGCGTGACCCTCGTGTTCATCCCCATGGGGCGAGTCTGCCGGCCACCACTGACAGCCCTCCCCGACTTGCTCACCGATCCGTGACTCGGCCGCCTCGTCGGCGGGGCGGCCGAGTCACCACGTCGGCCAGCGTCAGCCAGCCGTACAGCCGAAGGACACAGTGCGTGGAACAGATGGAGCAGTACGGACCCGACCGCCTCTCTGCGGCACAGTGGGCGGCGATACGGCGCACTATGGCCGGCGGCAGAGGTGCCCTGAGCCGCCGCTCGATGCTGCGCGCCACCGGGGCCGGGGCCCTCATGCTCGGCGGGCCGGCCGCGACGAGCGGCTGCGGCATTCCGCCCGCGAAACGGGAGGGCGAGGGGGTGGCTTCCCACGATCACTCGGCGAAGGAGAACCGCGTCGTCTTCTCCAACTGGACCGAGTACATGGACGTCAGCGAAGACGAGAAGCACTATCCGACCTTGGAGATGTTCACGCGGCGCACCGGCATCGCTGTCACTTACACGGCTGATATCAACGACAATGTCGAATTCTTCGGCAAGATCCGGCCACAGCTCGCCGCCGGTCGGGGCACCGGGCGTGACCTCATCTGTGTCACCGACTGGCTGGCCGCCCGCATCATCAGGCTCGGCTGGGCGCAGAAACTCGACCCGTCGCATCTTCCGAACGCGTTCGCCAACCTCTCCGCGCCGTTCCGCGCGCCCGACTGGGACCCGGGCCGCGCCTACTCGTACCCCTGGACCGGCATCCCGACCGTTATCGCCTACAACGCCAGGGCGACCGGTGGGCGCACCGTCGACTCGGTCTCCCAGCTCCTGGACGACCCGGAGCTCAAGGGACGGGTGGCATTGCTCTCCGAGATGCGTGACACCGTCGGCATGACCCTCCTGGACCTCGGCAAGAACCCAGCGGACTTCACCGACGACGACTTCGACGCTGCGCTTGATCGGATCCAGAAGGCTGTCGACAGGAAGCAGATACGCCGTTTCACAGGCAACGACTACACGGCGGATCTCGACAAGGGCGATATCGCGGCGTGCGTCGCGTGGGCGGGCGACATTGTGCAGCTCCAGAGTGACAATCCGGACATCAGGTTCGCGATCCCGCGGGTCGGCTACATGCTCGCCAGCGACGACCTGCTCGTCCTCGCTCAGGCGCGGCACAAGGCCAATGCGGAACAACTCATCGACCACTACTATCGGCCGCCGATCGCCGCGCGGCTCGCCGCGTACATCAACTATGTCTGCCCGGTCGACGGAGTCCGCGCGGAGCTGGCGAGAATTTCCCCGTCGATGGCGGACAACCCGCTCATTCTCCCCGATGCGGCGATGGCTGCGGCGTCGCGTGCCTTCCGTACCCTCAGCGCCGAGGAGGAGACGGTCTACGAGCAGAAGTTCGCCAAGCTGATCGGCGCGTAACCTCGCGTCGTCCGCCCCGTACGGTGCGCGCCACCTGCGCCGTCTCCCTACATCACCTCTCTCATTCATTACCGGGACCATGACCTATGACAGGACGCATGACAGAGCCAGAGACCGCGTCCGGCGGGCGGGATGGCGGAGCCGTACACCTCGTGGGGATCAGCAAGACGTACGGCTCCGTCCGCGCCGTAGGGCCGCTCGATCTCACTGTGCCGCAAGGGTCCTTCTTCGCCCTGCTCGGTGCCTCGGGGTGTGGCAAGACGACCACCTTGCGGATGATCGCCGGACTGGAGGAACCCACCCATGGCACGGTCTTCCTGGGCGACAGGGACGTTACGGGGCTCCCCCCGTACAAGCGTCCCGTCAACACCGTGTTCCAGAGCTATGCCCTCTTCCCGCATCTGGACGTCTACGAGAACGTCGCGTTCGGACTGCGACGTCGAGGCATCAGGTCCGTACGCCGTCAGGTCGGCGACATGCTCGACCTCGTTCAGCTCGGTGACCACGCACGGCGCAAGCCGCACCAGCTCTCCGGCGGTCAGCAGCAGCGCGTCGCGGTTGCCCGCGCCCTGATCAACCATCCGCGCGTACTCCTCCTCGACGAACCGCTCGGTGCCCTCGATCTCAGACTGCGCCGCCAGATGCAACGTGAACTGAAGCGCATCCAGACCGAGGTCGGGATCACCTTCATCCATGTCACCCACGACCAGGAGGAGGCCATGACGATGGCCGACACCGTCGCGGTGATGAACGCGGGGAACGTCGAGCAGCTCGGCACCCCCGCCGAGCTCTACGAGAATCCGCGGAGCACGTTTGTCGCCAACTTCCTCGGTACGTCGAACCTCATAGCGGCGGAGATCACCGAGACGGCGGGCGCACAGGGCGGCGACGTCGCGGTCATGGCCGGCCCCGTACGGCTCCTGCTCCCGAGCGCGCAGTGCGCCGCTCCGATCGCCCGCGGAGGCCGGCTCCTGGTCGGCGTACGCCCTGAGAAGGTCTCGCTGACGCACGCCGGCGACGCCGCGTCGATTCCGGACGGGCGCAACCGCATATCCGGCCGGATCGTCCACTCCAGCTTCATCGGCGTCTCCACGCAGTACGTGATCGACAGTGCAGTCTGTCCCGGGCTGGAGGTGTACGCGCAGAACATCGAACGCGACAGGCGCCTGGCCCCGGGGACCGAGGTCGTCCTGCACTGGAGCCCGGCGCACACCTTCGGCCTGGACGCCGCGCAGTCGCTCCTGGCCGGCACCACGGGGGACGACGGTGTCCACGTGGCGCCGGACGGCGGCGTCGCAGGCGCTCGTACGGCCCTGGAGGCCGCCCGCGAGGGTCGGGCCGGAGGGGTGGGCGTGTGACCGCCACAGAGGCCCCGTACGCCGCGCCCGCGCCGCCCTCGCGCACCGCGCCGGACAGTGCGGAACCCGGGAGCGCCGGGCGTGGGGCGGCCGCGCGGCAATACCTCGTTCCGTACGGGCTGCTTCTGCCCGGCGTTCTCTGGCTGCTGGTCTTCTTCGCGCTGCCGATGGTCTACCAGGCGTCGACGTCCGTACAGACCGGCTCCCTGGAGGAGGGTTTCCAGGTCACCTGGCACTTCGCGACGTACGGGGAGGCGCTTCGGGAGTACTACCCGCAGTTCGTCCGCTCCCTGCTGTACGCAGGAACCGCGACGCTCCTGTGCCTGCTGCTCGGCTACCCCCTGGCCTATCTCGTCGCATTCAAGGCGGGGCGCCGGCGCGGTCTGCTGCTGGTTCTGGTGATCGCGCCGTCCTTCACCAGCTTTCTGATCCGTACGCTCGCGTGGAAGACGATCCTCGCGGACGGTGGCACCGTCGTCGGCCTCCTGGACGCCCTGCATGTCCTCGATGTGACCAGATGGCTCGGCTGGACCGAGGGCAGCCGTGTCCTGGCGACGCCCATGGCAGTGGTCTGTGGGCTGACGTACAACTTCCTTCCTTTTATGATCCTGCCGCTCTACGCGTCGCTTGAACGCATCGATGGCCGACTCCACGAGGCGGCGGCCGATCTCTACGCCAGACCGGTGACAGTCTTCCGCAAGGTGACGTTCCCGCTCTCCACACCGGGCGTCGTCGCCGGCACACTGCTCACCTTCATCCCCGCGAGCGGTGACTACGTCAACGCCGAACTGCTCGGTTCGACCGACACCAAGATGGTCGGAAGCGTCATCCAGACGCAGTTCCTGCGGGTCCTCGACTACCCGACGGCCGCGGCACTCTCGTTCATCCTCATGGCCGCCGTCCTCCTGCTGGTGACCATCTACATCCGTCGGGCCGGGACGGAGGAGCTGGTTCGATGAATCCGGCGAACAGAGCACCACGGGGCGGTCTCAGGGCGGCGGCGCGCTGGGTACGACGCAATCTGGTGCTTATGGCCGGGACGCTGACGCTCGGCTTCTTGATCGTCCCCAATGTCGTGGTGATGGTCTTCTCGTTCAACAAGCCGAACGGTCGCTTCAACTACGCGTGGCAGCGCTTCTCACTCGACGCCTGGGCGGATCCGTGCGGCGTCGCCGACCTGTGCGGCTCGCTGGTGCTCTCGCTCCGTATCGCCGTCCTGGCGACACTCGGCGCGACTGTTCTGGGAACCATGATCGCTTTTGCGTTGGCCCGCTACCGTTTCCGGGCGCGTGGTGCGATCAATGTGTTGGTCTTTCTTCCGATGGCCATGCCCGAAGTGGTGATGGCGGCATCGCTGTTGACGCTTTTCCTCAACCTGGGTGCGCGACTCGGCTTCTGGACTGTCCTGATCGCGCACATCATGTTCTGCCTCAGCTTCGTCGTGACCGCCGTCAAGGCACGCGTGATGTCGATGGATCCGAGCCTCGAAGAAGCGGCGCGTGACCTCTACGCGGGGCCGGTACAGACTTTCGTACGGGTGACACTGCCCATCGCCGCGCCTGGTATCGCCGCAGGAGCACTGCTCGCCTTCGCCCTCTCGTTCGATGACTTCATCATCACCAACTTCAACGCCGGGGCGGCCGTCACCTTCCCGATGTACGTCTGGGGCTCGGCGCAGCGGGGCACGCCGGTGCAGATCAATGTGATCGGGACGGCGATGTTCATCGTGGCCGTGGTGTCGGTGGTCATCGGCCAGACCGTCGGAAACCGGCGGAGGAAGAGCGCTACGAGCGCCTGAACAGCGGGGAGCCCGGCGGTAGCTCATTTGCCGTCCGATAGCGCGCCGCGGAGCGCGACGTAAGTTCTGATCGAGGTGATCGGGATTCACCAGGTCGGCTGGGCCGACTTGGGCCGCAAGGCGGCTTCTGAGCAGCCTTCCTCCCTCATGGCCTCGACAGCAGGCTCGCCCACTCGCCCGGCGAACTGCGGATGCTTAAGAAGTCGAGCGAGGGCAACAACGAGGGCAACCTCGAAGCCATCAATGCCGCCGCGCCTCCCGCTATGTCATCGAATGCACCTTCGAACGCGCAGGTAGGACTGACGTCGCTACCGCGCCTTATCGGTTCGACGGGCGCCGCGAGGGGGCACGTGCAGCGGGGGAGAATGGGCTGAAGGGGCTTGAACTTCTCGACCGCGACGCGCTCCGCGCTGAGGTCGACTCACCGGCCTTCCTGGGCAGGCCCTGGGGGACCGGCGGGGCGTCGCCATGCGGAGCACCATCCCGGGTGTGTCTCCAGCCCGCTGCTTATTTCTTCCGCTGTCCCCGCAGTTGGTGGACGCGAGCTTTGGCCATGCGTGGAGCGGGGCGGTCGATGCGGCCTCGTACGGCGCCCCGTCCCGCGCTTCCTTCGGAGCCCGTGAGCCAGATCACCGCAAGATGGTGAAGCGAACCCGCGTCATATACCGGATCTGCCGCCTTCTCCTTTGTTGGACGGACTGTCCAACAACACGGATGGGAGGCCAGGCGGATGGCTGGCGCGGGGGCGAAAAGCGCGGTGGACTGGCTGGTATCGGTGGCACCGGATCCCGACGCCTGTCGGTGGGAATGGGAACGCAGCCCGAACAGTGTGACTCTCCTTCCGGCGGGCAAGCGCTGGGACGTACTGATCCTGCCGGGCGAACTCGGGTATCCGACGCTCGATGTGCTGGCCCGGCTGGTGGACCGCCCGGGCCCGGTACTCGCCGATTTCGGTGACGCGCGGATGGGGTTCTTCGTGCCACCGGGGACAGCCGCGCGCTGGATCGGTACCGGGGTACGGGGCGCAGGTCGGGGCACCTGGATCGTCGTTCCGCACCCGGGGCGGGCGAGCGGCGGGGTGCGTTGGCTGATCCCACCGGACGGTGCGGGGACTCTCACCGACGCGGCGCTCCTGGAGCTCGCGATGCACGAGGCGGCGGCAGGGATGGCGCGCGGGAGCGGGGGCGGAGGTGGCTAGGAGGGTGACGGTACGGAGTGATGGGCAGCGGAGCGACGGGATGCCGCGGACCGACGGCGCACGGCCACGGAGCACCGTACGGGGCGCCCCGCCGGATCGCCTCAGGTGTGAGGCGATCCGGGACCTTGGTGGCGTTCACCGTCATGTTCCAGTTGACGTGAACAGAAGCCGTTGATCGCCGCTTCCGTCAGGAGAAGCAGCATGCCGCACAGTGCCAGGCTCCCGAGGACATCCAGGGGCCAGTGATAGCCATGCAGTACGAGGCCCACACCTGTCGCCAGGGTGAGCAGCGCGGCGACGGGCAGCGTCCTGCTCCGGCCCAGGTACGGGGCGAGAAGCAGCGCGGCGCTGCCGTACGCGACCATCGCGGTCGCAGTGTGCCCGGACGGGTAGTAGCCGGTCGCGTCCGTGAGCGGGCCCGGCCGGTCGATCCACAGCTTCAGCGGAACGACCAGGGCGGGTACGGCGGCCATCGCGACGACGGCGCCCAGCGGTCGCACGCGCTGGCCGCGTCGGAGCGCCTCACCCAGCGCGAGGGCGAGCACGGGCAGGGCGACCGCCATGCTTCCGAGATCGGCCAGAAGCTGCGTCAGAGCCCCCGGGCCCTCGCCGGCGAGCAGAAGGCCGAGCCGCTCGTCGGCGGCCCGCAGTGGCCCGTCCGAGGCCGTCTGCCAGGTCATCAGGGCGAAGGCGACCGCACACAGGGCGAAGCTGGCGACGGCGCGCCGCGAGACGCGCGGAGCGAAAAGAGGCGGCCGCCCGGGAACAGGGGGGGATGTTCCGGGGCGGCCGTCAGGACCGGTGTACCGCACGCCCCGGGGGGTTTGGGGCGAGCGGACATCCGATCGGTGAGGAGATCCAGAGCCAGAAGCTCCAGTGCTGTGCGCGAAGGCACGACCAAGGCGACGCTGGGGATGCCCCGCATTGGTGTCGCCCACAGGTCGCTTCGCAGTCCCCTGTGAGCGGGGTGTTTCTCTCATCTGGCAAAACCGTACGGCAGCGCCGGGGGCTCCGACAGCGGGAAACCCATCCCGCCATCGCCCCCGCACACCTTCTTCACAGGCCCTGACACGTGTGGTGGCGCCGTCATGCCCTTGAAGTGCGCTGCCGAACGCGCCCACGGTGCGCTGCGGTGCGCCGGTCTGCTCAGAGAGCGGCGAGTGCCGTCTCGATGATGTCCAGGCCCTCGTTCAGCAGTTCCTCGCCGATCACCAGGGGAGGCAGGAAGCGCAGAACGTTGCCGTACGTGCCACAGGTGAGGACCAGCAGCCCCGCGGCGTGGCACGCCTTGGCGAGCGCCGCGGTCGACTGCGGGTCCGGCTCCTTGGTGTCGCGGTCCTTGACGAGCTCGATGGCGATCATCGCGCCGCGCCCGCGGACGTCGCCGATGACGTCGTACTTCTCGCGCAGCGCCGAGAAGCGGCCCTTCATGACCGTCTCGATGCGGCGTGCCTTCGCGTTGAGGTCCAACTCCCGCATCGTCTCGATGGAGCCGAGCGCGGCGGCGCAGGCCACCGGGTTCCCGCCGTACGTACCGCCCAGGCCGCCCGCGTGCGCGGCGTCCATGATCTCGGCGCGGCCGGTGACGGCGGCGAGCGGCAGGCCACCCGCGATCCCCTTCGCGGTGGTGATCAGGTCGGGTACGACGCCCTCGTCCTCGCACGCGAACCACTGGCCGGTGCGGCAGAAGCCCGACTGGATCTCGTCCGCCACGAACACGATGCCGTTCTCGCGGGCGAACCGCGCGAGGGCGGGCAGGAAGCCCTTCGCCGGCTCGATGAAACCGCCTTCGCCGAGCACGGGCTCGATGATGATCGCGGCGACGTTCTCCGCGCCGACCTGCTTGCTGATCTGGTCGATGGCTTGGGCGGAGGCCTCGGCGCCGCAGTTCTCGGCACCGGTCGGCCACCGGTAGCCGTACGCGACCGGCACGCGGTAGACCTCGGGCGCGAACGGGCCGAAGCCGTTCTTGTACGGCATGTTCTTGGCGGTCAGCGCCATGGTGAGGTTCGTACGGCCGTGATAACCGTGGTCGAACACGACGACCGCCTGGCGCTTGGTGTACGCACGGGCGATCTTGACGGCGTTCTCCACCGCCTCGGCGCCCGAGTTGAACAGAGCTGACTTCTTGGAGTGGTCGCCCGGCGTCAACGCGGCAAGCTGCTCACAGACCTCCACGTACCCCTCGTACGGCGTGACCATGAAACAGGTGTGGGTGAAGTCCGAGAGCTGGGCGGCGGCGCGGCGTACGACGGCCTCGGCACTGGCCCCGACGGAGGTCACGGCGATGCCCGAACCGAAGTCGATCAGCCGGTTGCCGTCGACGTCCTCAAGGATGCCGCCGCCCGCGCGGGCGGCGAAGACGGGCAGTACGGACCCGACCCCGGCCGCGACCGCGGCCGTACGGCGGGTCTGTAGCTCACGCGACTTGGGTCCGGGGATGTCGGTGACGACGCGGCGCTCCTGCGGAATGGCGGTCATGCGGGGCTCCTGGGGGTATTCCGGGTCTTTCTCCGCAGGCTAGGGGCGGGAGAGCAAGGCGGGCATGCTCCGATCGGGAGTGGTGAAGGGTGTGTCGTTGTCCGCGACGGACATAGCAGCATGGCGGCGCGCCGTACGGGGCCACGTCGCGGGGGCGCGTCGCGCGGCGCGGGCACGGGTGGGTGTCGGCGCCCCGAGGGTGAGACCTTCGGAGGTGGCCACCCGTCCAACACCCGGTGGTGGCAATACATTGAGCGGGTACAGCAGGGCGGACTGCGCAGGGGGCAGGAGTTCACATGGACAGCGACGGCACGCACGACGCACGGGGCACACGCGCCAACCCTGTGCCGCGCCCGGCGGGGCCACCGCCCGAGCGGCCCGCCACCCCCCCGCCGATGCCGTCGTCGGCGCCGCTCGAATCCGTCCCGCCCCCCGCGCCGGGCCACGCGCCGAGCTCCGGGCCGACGCTGGCGGAGTGGCTGCGCGTCCCACGGGTCGGCGACGCGCCCGGTACGTGGGCGTACGGCCACCGGGCCCGGCCCGCCGAGGAACCGGAGCGGACGCCGCTCCGTCAGCTCGTGAGCGGGGCGCTCATCTCGTTTCTGGCGGGTCTGCTGCTCTGGTCACTGGTGTCGAACGGCTATCTGGGGAGCTTCTGGCTCTGGCCTCTCCTCCTGGTCACACCCGACTCCTGGCCCGGGACGCAGACCGGCGAACGCGCCGCGCAGTTCTACATCGTGGTCGTGATCGGCGGCGCGATCGCCTTCCTCTTCGGCCGCCTCGGCCGCTGGCCCGAACTCGTACGCCGCGTCTTCGGCCTGGTCCCCGGCGTCGCCGCCCAGGAAGCCGCCCCGCCGCCCCCCGAGCCCGAGGACGACTTCGCCGAGTGGCCCGAGCTGCGGGCCGCGGGGCAGGGCGACGTCGCCGCGCGCCTCGCCTCCGAGGTGCGGGACGGGCGGATGAACGATGTCGACTACGCCAGGATCCGCCGCGCCTGGCACTCCGTACGCGCCGATCCGTCGCGCCTCACGGCGTTCGCCGAGGCCGTACGGGGCGACGGAGCGGGTGCCTGTGTCCACCCCTCGGGCAAGCGGGATCTGCCCGTGCGCGCCGCACGGCACGATCTGCTCGTGCGGCAGGTCAGGCTCGGCACCGTTCACGACGGAGAGCGCAATCCGTACCCGCGGCGCGGTACGGGGCTCGCACTCGACCCCGTCCTGCTGGGCACCTCGCTGCTCGCCGTCGGCCCGCCCGGCGCCGGCAAGACACACACCCTGGTGCGCCCCGTCGTCGAATCGCTGGCGCTCCAGGCGCTCGCCGGGCAGGCCGCCGTCATCGCGGTGTGCGCCACCGGCACACAACTCGGGCCGGACAGCGCCTACGACGTCGTCGTCAGGCTCGGAGATCCCGAGTCGGTGTACGACCTGGACCTGTACGGTGGCACCAACGACCCCGACGAGGCCGCTGTCGCCCTCGCTGAGGGCCTCGTAGGCGATCTCGCGGACACGGACACCCGGCGCGCCTCCACGGCCCTCGCGCAGCTTCTGGGGCCGTTCCGTGCCGCGCACGGCCGCCTCCCCGCCGTACCGGAGCTGCGGGAGCTGCTCGACGGTGAACCGACGGCCTTCGTCGCGCTGCGCGAGGCCCTGGACGCCGCGGGACAGACCGCCATGCGGCGTGAGCTGGACACCCGCGAACGGCAGTCCGGGACCCCCGGGGACCCGGGGCGGGCTCTCGCCGACCGGGTGGCGCTGCTCGACCGGCCCGCCTTCGCGGGCTTCTTCGACACCAACGGCCGCACCAGGCCGTTCTCCCTCCGCACCCTGGAGCACCCGCTCCGTGTCCGGATCGACCTGCCCGAGCGTGGGCATGCGGAGGCGTCACGGATGCTGGCCAGGATCGTCCTCGCCCAGTTCGCGGCGAATGCCGCGACGCGGGCCGACCGGTCGCTCTTCGCCTGCCTCGTCCTGGACGACGCGACGCGCACCCTCACCCCGGAGACACTGCGCGGCGTACAGCGCCTCCGGTCCGTGAACGCGGGCGCGGTGCTCACGCTGCGCACCCTCGACGACGTACCCGAGGCGCTGCACACCGCGCTGCTCGGAGCCGTCGGCTGCCGTATGGCCTTCTCCGGCATCACCACCTGGGACGGCAAGCGCTTCGCGGAGGCATGGGGCACGGAATGGGTGGAGACCCGAGACGTCACCCAGCGCACGGTCTTCGCGGACCAACCGCTGACCCGGGCCATCCACGCCTTCCGCAAGCTGGTCACCGGCAAGGCGGTGACCACGGACGCGGTAACCGTGCGGAAGGTCGAGCGCGAGCGCTGGTCGGCCTCGGACCTGGCGCATTCCGTGCCCGCCGGCCATGCGGTCCTGTCGCTGCGCACGGTGGACGGTGAGCACGCGCCGCCCCTCCTCGTCGACTTGCGGAACTGAGCCGGTGGGGCCCGGCCGTCGCGCGGCGGCCGGGCCCCATGGCGCCGTCCACGATGCGTGGGGCCGGGCGGTTCTCCGGGTGAGTGCATATGACCTGTACTTCGTACAGGCTGGCACAATTGAGGGTTACCGTTGCTACAAGACGGCAAAATGACCGCACGGCCCGGATCTCGGGCCGGACGCTCGGGCCGGACGGGGGTGTCCATGCCCCTGACGGCCTCTGTCCGTCGCCCTGCCCCTCCGCTGCCGAAGGTCCTACGGTTCCACCATGCCGCCCACCCTCGCCTCGCTCGTCCAGCACTCGGCGCTCCACCTCACCGTGTACGCGGGGGAGGACCGGCTGAGCACGCCCGTCCGCTGGGTCCACGCCAGCGAGCTGCCCGACCCCGTCCCGTACATGGAGGGCGGGGAACTGCTCCTCATCACGGCGACCACGCTGGACGCCGCGGACGCCGGGGCGATGCGGCCGTATGTACGCCGGCTGGCGGACGCCGGGGTCGCCGGGCTCGGCTTCGCCATCGGCGTGAACTACGAAGACGTCCCGGAGGCCCTCGTCGGCGCGGCGCGCGAGGCGGGGCTGCCGCTGCTGGGCGTTCCACGCCGTACCCCGTTCCTGGCCATCAGCAAGGCCGTGTCGGCGGCGCTCGCTGCCGACCAGTACCGCGCCGTGACGGCGGGGTTCGAGGTCCAGCGCGAGCTGACCCGCGCCGCGCTCTCCGAAGGGCCTGCCGCGCTGCTGGAGCGGCTCGCAGCACATGTGAACGGCTGGGCGGCGCTGTACGACGCGTCGGGCGCCGTCGTCGCGGCGGCGCCCGAGTGGGCGGCGCGGCGCGCGGCGCGGCTCACGGCGGAGGTCGAGCGGTTGCGTGAGCGCCCCGCGCCGGCGAGTGCCGTCGTCGGCGGCGCGGACGCGGGGGACGGCGCGCCCGGCGACGCGGAGGACCGGGTGGAACTCCAGTCGCTCGGCACCGGCCGCCGCGTCCGGGGCGCCCTCGCGGTCGGTACGGGGGCCGCGCTGGGCACGGCCGAGCGGTACGCGGTGCACTCCGCCGTCGCGCTGCTGACGCTCACCACGGAGCGTTCCCGCGCCCTCCAGGCCGCCGAGCAGCGGCTGGGCGCCGCCGTACTCCGCATGCTGCTGTCCGGCGAACCGGACCACGCGCGGACCGTGGCGGGGGACCTGTACGGTGCGCTGCTCGACGCGCCGTTCCGGCTGCTGATCGCGGAGTCCGTGGCGGGAGCCGGCAACTACGCCGCCCCGCACGGGGCCGGGGGCGCCAGGACGGACCACCCGCTCCAGGCGCTGACCGACGCCATCGAGGCGGCGGCCTCACGCGCCGCCGAAGCCGTGCTCGTGGTGACCGACGGGGAGGACCGTCTTGCCGTGGTGGCCTCCGACGGCGGCGCGGTGGTCGCCGCCACGGCGCCGTACACGCCGCAGGAGGCCGAGGAGGCGGGCGTCGTCATCGGCCTCTCCGCGCCGACGGGGCCGATCGCGACGGCCGGCGCCTACAAACAGGCCGAGCAGGCCCTGTCGGTGGCCAGACGGCGCGGCAGAGCCCTTGTCGAGCACGAGGCGCTCGCCGCGGGCTCGATCCTGCCCCTGCTCGCGGACGACGCCGTACGCGCCTTCGCGGAGGGCATGCTGCGGGCACTGCGCGACCACGACGCCAAAGGACGCGGCGATCTGGTCGAGTCCCTGCGCGCCTGGCTCTCCCGCCACGGTCAGTGGGACGCCGCCGCAGCCGACCTGGGCGTGCACCGCCACACGCTCCGCTACCGCATGCGCAGGGTCGAGGAGATCCTGGGCCGCTCGCTGGACGACCCGGACGTACGGATGGAGCTGTGGCTGGCGCTCAAGACCACGGCCGCCCCGACGCCGCCCGCCCCCACGCCCTCCCCGGCACCGTCGGCCCCGACGCCGCCCGTTCCCACGCCCCCGGAGCCTCGTACGTAGCGGGGACGGGGCAGCGGAGCACGGGGAGCAGAGCACGGGGCAGCCGGGTGCGGGGGCGGCTCGGCCTGCGGGGCACCGAGGCGGTCACATCCGGGGCCTGGGGAACGCCGGGGACGCCATGTGCCCTGCTGGGCGCCGTACGGTGCGGGGCCGCCGCAGGTCCCTACGTACGACATTGCGTAGCACAACTCCCGGCGCACCACTCCACCACGGATAATCCGCCGCATGCCCTCGCGCCCCTACCGTGGGACATACACGACGTCTCCTCGGAAGGGCCCGGACTCGCAATGACTTCCACCCACGCTTTCTGGCTCGCCGGCCGCCAGGCCACCGGCGACGACACCCTCGACGTCACCTCCCCCTGGGACGGGCGCGTCGTGGGGACCGTCTCCGTACCGACCGACGCACAGGTCGAGGAGGCCGTCGCCGCCGCGTACGCCGTGGTCGACGAGTTCGCCGCGACGCCCGCGCACGTACGCGCCGCCGCCCTCGACCACGTCTCACGCCGCCTCGCCGAGCGCACCGAGGAGATCGCCCAACTGATCTCTGCCGAGAACGGGAAGCCCCTGAAGTGGGCCCGGGGTGAGGTCGGCCGCGCCGTCTCCGTCTTCCGGATCGCCGCCGAGGAGGCCCGGCGCTTCAACTCCGGTGATGCCCAGCGGCTCGACACCGACGCGGGGGGTACGGGGCGCCTCGCGCTGACGCGCCGCTTCCCCCGCGGCGTCGTCCTGGGCATCGCGCCGTTCAACTTCCCGCTCAACCTCTGCGCCCACAAGGTCGCCCCGGCCATCGCCGCGGGCGCTCCGATCATCCTCAAGCCCGCCCCGGCGACGCCGCTCTCCGGCCTTCTCCTCGGTGAACTGCTCGCCGAGACCGACCTCCCCGCCGGTACGTGGTCGGTGCTGCCCGTGTCCAACGACCGCATGCCCGCACTCGTACAGGACGAGCGGCTGCCGGTGATCTCCTTCACGGGTTCCGACAAGGTCGGCTACGCGATCATGGATTCCGTCCCGCGCAAGCACTGCACCCTCGAACTCGGCGGCAACGGCGCGGCAGTCGTCCTCGCCGACTACGCGAGCGACCAGGACCTGGAGTGGGCGGCGACGCGTATCGCCACGTTCTCCAACTACCAGGGCGGCCAGTCCTGCATCTCCGTGCAGCGGGTGATCGCCGACGCCACCGTGTACAAGCGCCTCGTACCCCGCATCGTCGCCGCCGTCGAGGCCCAGGTGGCCGGCGACCCCGCGGACGACACCACCGACGTGGGCCCCCTCGTCAGCGAGGACGCCGCCAAGCGCGTCGAATCCTGGGTCGACGAGGCGGTACGTGCCGGAGCGCGGCTCCTCACCGGCGGCAAGCGTGACGGCGCCAGCTACACGCCCACCGTCCTCGCCGACGTCCCCGAGGACACCACCCTCGCCTGCGAGGAGGTCTTCGGGCCGGTCCTCACCCTCCAGCGCGTCGAGACCGAGGCCGAGGCGTTCGCCCGCGTCAACGACTCGAAGTACGGCCTCCAGGCCGGCGTGTTCACGCACGACCTGCGGGCGGCGTTCCGCGCCCACCGCGCCCTGGAGGTCGGCGGTGTGATCGTCGGCGACGTCCCCTCGTACCGCGCCGACCAGATGCCGTACGGCGGGGCCAAGCAGTCCGGTGTGGGCCGTGAGGGTGTGCGGTTCGCCATGGACGACTACACCTACGAGCGCGTTCTCGTATTGACGGGGATCGACCTCTAGGCAGGCCCATACCGCGCCCTTGTGGTCGCCCTGTAACGCCGCTTCGTAAAGCCGTCCTCTATACGCGTATACGCGCCCCGTACGCCGCCTCGTCGGGGCTCCGTACGGGGTGCGTATACGGAGCGACGTACGGGGCGGCGTCTCCATGCCGGGCGGAATGGGGGGCATGAGGGGCGGAGGCGTCATCGAGGGGCGACGGAGCGCGTACGGGGCGACGGGGGAGCCGTGCACGACTGGTGGGGGCGCCCGGAATCGGGTAGATACGGACCAGTAGCAGCAGTCGGCATATCGACACCGTCACTGGCGGAGGCGGCTCCGTCCCGCGCCGTCGCGTACAGGGCCGCGTACCGGCCCCGTACCCGCCAGGCAACGCCATTGGCCCCGACTCCGCGGCGAGGTGAGTTCCTCATGTCCGCCCCATCCGCACCGTCAGCAGCGTCCGCGCCCCAAGGCCCTCGCGAGCCACAGGGCAAGCCCAAGGTCTCCGAACGCGAAGCGCGGCAGGTCGCCGAGGCCGCCCGTGAGCAGGGCTGGCGCAAGCCCAGCTTCGCGAAGGAGATGTTCCTCGGCCGCTTCCGCCTCGACCTCATCCATCCGCACCCTCTGCCGGCCCCGGGGGACGTCAGGCGCGGCGAGGAGTTCCTCGCCAAGCTCCGCGCGTACTGCGAGACGCGCGTCGACGGCGCGCTCATCGAACGCGAGGCCAGGATCCCGGACGAGGTGGTTGACGGCCTCAGGGAACTGGGCGCCCTCGGTATGAAGATCGACATCAAGTACGGCGGTCTCGGCCTCACCCAGGTGTACTACAACAAGGCCCTGGAACTCGTCGGCTCCGCCAGCCCCGCCGTCGGGGCGCTGCTCTCCGCGCATCAGTCGATCGGCGTACCGCAGCCGCTCAAGCTCTTCGGCACCCAGGAGCAGAAGGACCGCTTCCTGCCGCGCCTGGCCCGTACCGACATCTCCGCGTTCCTGCTCACCGAGCCCGACGTCGGCTCCGACCCCGCCCGGCTGGCCACGACCGCCATTCCCGACGGAGACGCTTACCTCCTGGACGGCGTCAAGCTGTGGACCACCAATGGTGTCGTCGCCGACCTGCTGGTGGTGATGGCCCGCGTCCCCCGGCAAGAGGGGCACAAGGGAGGCATCACCGCGTTCGTCGTCGAGGCGGACTCGCCCGGCGTCACCGTCGAGAACCGCAACGCCTTCATGGGACTGCGCGGTCTGGAGAACGGCGTCACCCGCTTCCACCAGGTCCGCGTCCCCGCCGCGAACCGTATCGGCCCGGAGGGCGCCGGCCTCAAGATCGCGCTCACCACGCTCAACACGGGGCGGCTCTCCCTGCCCGCGATGTGCGTGGGCGCCGGCAAGTGGTCGCTGAAGATCGCCCGCGAGTGGTCGTCCGTGCGCGAGCAGTGGGGGAGGCCGGTGGCCCGCCACGAGGCCGTGGGGGCGAAGATCTCGTTCATCGCCGCCACCACGTTCGCGCTGGAGGCGGTCGTCGACCTCGCCTCCCAGATGGCCGACGAGGACCGCAACGACATCAGGATCGAGGCGGCGCTCGCCAAGTTGTACGGCTCCGAGATGGCCTGGCTGATGGCGGACGAACTCGTTCAGATCCGCGGCGGCCGGGGCTTCGAGACGGCGGACTCCCTGGCGGCCCGCGGCGAACGCGCCGTCCCCGCCGAGCAGATGCTCCGCGACCTGCGCATCAACCGGATCTTCGAGGGATCCACCGAGATCATGCACCTGCTGATCGCCCGCGAGGCCGTCGACACGCACCTCGCGGTGGCCGGCGACATCATCGACCCCGACAAGACACTCCAGGACAAGGCGCGGGCGGGGGCGCGGGCGGGGAAGTTCTACGCCGGCTGGCTGCCGAAGCTGGTGGCGGGCCCGGGGCAACTGCCCGGCTCGTACGCGGCGTTCCACCCGGCCGGACACCCCGACCTGGCGGCGCATCTGCGCTACGTCGAGCGCACGGCCCGCAGGCTCGCCCGGTGCACCTTCTACGCCATGTCGCGCTGGCAGGGCCGTATGGAGACCAAACAGGGCTTCCTGGGCCGGATCGTGGACATCGGCGCGGAGCTGTTCGCGATGAGCGCCGCGTGCGTACGGGCCGACCTGCTGCGCACGCGGGGCAACCACGGCCGCGAGGCGTACCAACTGGCCGACGCCTTCTGCGAGCAGTCCAGGATCCGCGTCGAGGAGCTCTTCACGCGACTCTGGTCGAACACGGACGACCTCGACCGCAAGGTCGTGGACGGTGTCCTCTCGGGGACGTACGCCTGGCTGGAGGACGGCATCGTCGATCCGAGCGGAGAGGGCCCCTGGATCGCCGACGCGACGCCGGGACCGACTCGGCGGGAGAACGTGCGCCGTACCATCCGCTGAGCCCCTGTGGCGCCCCGTACGGCGCCACAGGGGAGGCCGGGCCGGTGGGCGGCGTGCCCCCCGGCCCGGCCCCGTGATGCCCCGTCACACGTCCTTTAGCTGAACGGATCCAGGGTGATGAACGCCTCCTGCGGGTTGTTGTCCGTCACCAGCGACTCATGGTTGCCGACATCGTCGAAGGCGAAGGCGTACGCCTTCCCGTCGGCCATCTGCGCGTGGATCTTCCGCGCGTAGTGGTTGGTCACCCCGTCCTGGTAGAAGCTGCCCGCATTGGTGTCGGGCTGGTTGGGGTTCACCAGGAGGGTGGAACGGTTGAAGCCTGCGCAGAGGGTGCGCGATATCGGGCCCCGTACGGCGTCGTTGGGCGCGTCCAGAAGCTTGTAGCAGCCGAAGACGCTGTCGGAGTCGGGCTTCTGGAACGAGGTGACGACCGCGCCCGACGCGTTGGTGAAGTTCATGACGTTGCCCGAGACCCGGCCGAAGTACTTGGTGCCCGGCTGGTCCGCGAACGGAGTCACGGTCAGCGTGGAGGACGCATAGGTGTTCCACACGCGGTTGATGTAGTCGTCCATGACGGACGCGGGCAGCGCGCCCGCCTCGATGCCGTGACCGGGCGCGAGAGCGCGCAGAACGGTGCCGTCGGCGCGTGTCTGGATCAGGTTGGCCCAGCCGCCCGGCTGCTCCCGCAGAGAGGCGTAGAAGCCGTTGTAGCCGCCCGCCTTGAGGTGGCCGGTGGTCTTCGTCGTGCCGTCCGGGACCTTGACGCCCACGGCGTACGGGGCCGAGAACATGTCGACCTGGGTGCTGTTGATCCACAGCCCGGAGCCGTTGAGCGTGTACTCGGTCCAATTGAAGAGGATGTCCCGGTTCGGGTCGGACGGGTTCTGCACGGCGGGCTGTACGAGGCCGCCCGTGGTGAGTTTGAAGACGAGCTTCTGGCCGTACGAGAAGTAGACCCGGCCGGAGAACTGCGGCATCCGGATCGTCATCGACTGCCCGTTGGCGGGCCCGGCGATCGACGCGTCCGGCGCCGGGGTGGGCGGATTGCCCCCGGCCGGCCAGGCGTGGAACGTACCGTTCGCGTCGGCCCAGCCTTGCCGGCCCGTCGAGAGCTCTGTCCCGATGTTGTAGACGTAGACCTGATCGCCGCGCCCGGAGCTGTTCTTGATGGTGAGCGGAATGGTCTCGGGAACCGCCGCTTCTGCCGACGGCGTGGCGGACGCCGTGGGGGCGGCTGCGGTGGCCGCGGATGCGGGTCCTGTGGCCGTGAACCCCGTAGCGAAGACCACGGTGGCGGCGAGGTGGGTCAGTACCTTCCGTAGGGCAGGCACGCTCTTCCTCCTTAGGAGGTGGATTCCAGTGGGGGTGGAAAGAAGAGTCTGAGAGCGCTCTCAGGATCAGGGTGGACGGCAGACGTGTCAACGTGTTCCCACGGACCGGAGCCGACCGGAGGCTTACGGAACCGCCCCCACCCGCCGCGCGCACGCCCCGTACGGTGCCTGTTGCACACGCCCCGTACGGTGCCGTCGGGCCGCGCCGGTACGAAGCGCCCACGCGCCCCGTACGCAATGCCTCACTCAGGCCCCGTACGGTGCCGAGGCCCGTGGCTGCGCCGCCCGCCGCTGTGTCGGCCTCCTTCGTGCCTGTGCCCGTGCGTCGCGGCGTGAGGTCCCCTAGGGGGCGGGTCCGGGGCTCCGTACCGGGCGGGCCGGGGCGCGGGCACGGGTGGCGCATGGAGACACCCATGGGGGCGCGTTGTCGGTCGCACCCCCGGATGCGGCAAGAATGGGGGGCATGAGCGACAGCCCAGCCCCTCTCGCCGATCCGCACCTCTTCTTCGACCCGATCGAAGGCCGCCGTGACGTGGTCGTCCTCGGCTCCACCGGATCCATCGGCACGCAGGCCATCGACCTGGTCCTGCGCAACCCCGACCGCTTCCGCGTCACAGCGCTCTCCGCCGCCGGCGGCCGCGTGGCGCTCCTTGCCGAGCAGGCGTGGCGGCTGCGGGTCCGTACGGTCGCCGTCGCGCGCGAGAGCGCCGTCCCCGAACTGCGGGAGGCCCTCCGCGCGCGGTACGGGGCGGGCGAACCGCTCCCCGAGATCCTCGCCGGCCCCGACGCCGCCACCGAGGCGGCCGCCTCGGAGTGCCACACCGTCCTCAACGGCATCACCGGATCCATCGGGCTCGCCCCCACGCTCGCCGCGTTGACGGCAGGCCGCACCCTGGCGCTCGCCAACAAGGAGTCGCTGATCGTCGGCGGCCCCCTCGTCAAGGCGCTGGCGAAGCCCGGGCAGATCATCCCGGTCGACTCCGAGCACGCCGCGCTCTTCCAGGCGCTGGCGGCCGGCACCCGCGCCGATGTCCGCAAGCTCGTCGTCACGGCCTCAGGAGGGCCCTTCAGGGGCCGTTCCAAGGCCGATCTCGCGAGCGTCACCCCCGCCGACGCCCTCGCGCACCCCACCTGGGCCATGGGGCCGGTGATCACGGTCAACTCCGCGACCCTCGTCAACAAGGGCCTCGAAGTGATCGAGGCCCACCTGCTCTACGACATTCCCTTCGAGCGCATTGAGGTGGTCGTCCACCCTCAGTCGTATGTGCACTCGATGGTGGAATTCATGGATGGTTCGACACTGGCCCACGCGACCCCGCCCGACATGGGCGGGCCGATCGCCGTGGGTCTCGGCTGGCCCGAGCGGGTTCCCGACGCCGCGCCCGCGTTCGACTGGACGAAGGCCTCGACCTGGGAGTTCTTCCCGCTCGACACCGAGGCGTTCCCGTCCGTGGGACTCGCCCGGCACGTCGGGGAGCTGGGCGGCACGGCCCCTGCGGTGTTCAACGCCGCGAACGAGGAGTGCGTGGACGCGTTCCTGGCGGGGCGGCTGCCGTTCAACGCCATCATGGAGACGGTCACCGCCGTCGTGGCGGAGGCTGAGCGCGCGGCGCCCCGTACCGGCGCGGGTGACGTCGCGGGACGGGGCGCCGCGGAAGGAACCTCGCTCACGGTGGCCGACGTCCTCGAAGCCGAGACATGGGCACGCGCCCGTGCCCGTGAGACAGCAGCGAAATTCAGTGACCTACGTCAGTCACGTGATGAACAGCCAGCGGAGGCTCGCGCATGACGATTCTGTTGACGGTCCTCGGCATCCTTGTGTTCGTCGCAGGGCTGCTCTTCTCCATCGCCTGGCATGAACTGGGACATCTGTCCACGGCGAAGCTCTTCGGTATCCGCGTACCCCAGTACATGGTCGGCTTCGGACCGACCATCTGGTCGCGCAAGAAGGGCGATACGGAGTACGGCCTCAAAGCGATCCCTATGGGTGGCTACATCCGCATGATCGGGATGTTCCCGCCGGGCCCCGACGGGCGCATCGAGGCGCGCTCCACGTCGCCCTGGCGCGGGATGATAGAGGACGCACGGTCCGCCGCGTTCGAGGAGCTCGAACCCGGTGACGAGAAGCGGCTCTTCTACACCCGTAAGCCGTGGAAGCGCGTCATCGTGATGTTCGCGGGCCCGTTCATGAACCTCGTCCTGGCCGCGGTCATCTTCATCAGCGTCGCCATGGGCTTCGGCTTCCAGACGCAGACCACGACCGTCGCCGGCGTCCAGAAGTGCGTGATCTCGCAGAGCGACAAGCGGGACACCTGCGAGAAGGGCGACCCCGTCTCGCCCGCCGAAGCGGCCGGCCTCAAGCAAGGCGACAAGATCGTCGCCTTCGACGGCAAGCCCGTCGAGGACTGGTCGACACTCTCCAACCTGATCCGCGGCACGATCGGCCCCGCCACCATCACCGTTCAGCGCGACGGTACGGAGCAGGTCCTGCACGCCACGCTCGCCAAGAACATGGTGGCCGCCAAGGACTCCAAGGGCGAGGTCATCCCCGACAAGTACGTCCCCGCCGGCTACCTCGGGTTCGCCGCCGCCACGGAGATCGTTCCGCTCTCCTTCCCCCAGTCCGTGGACCGCATGGGCGACATGATCGTGCACGGCGTTGACTCGATCATTTCGCTGCCCTCGAAGATCCCCGACCTCTGGAGCGCCGCGTTCGGCGACGGGCCGCGCAAGGACGACTCGCCGGTCGGCGTGGTCGGCGCGGCGCGCATCGGCGGTGAGGTGATGACCCTCGACATTCCGGCGCAGAACCAGATCGCGATGATGCTGTTCCTGCTCGCCGGCTTCAACCTCTCGCTCTTCCTCTTCAACATGCTGCCGCTGCTGCCCCTCGACGGCGGCCACATCGCGGGCGCCCTCTGGGAGTCCCTGCGGCGCAGGCTGGCGCGGCTGTTCAAGCGCCCCGACCCGGGCCCCTTCGACGTGGCGAAGCTGATGCCGGTCGCCTATGTGGTGGCCGGGATCTTCATCTGCTTCACCTTGCTCGTTCTGGTCGCTGATGTCTTCAACCCCGTGAAGATCAGCTGATAACAGCCGTTTTACAGCGGCCGGGCACCATGTGTGTCCGGCCGCTTACCTTTGCGTGGACTTCCCGCGAGGATGTGCCCGCCCGGCGCGGGGTGGCGTAATCTCGGGTCCTGGAGCCCGCCGATCTCGGGACCTTGATCCATACCTTGGGGTTGCACTACAGATGACCGCAATTTCTCTCGGAATGCCGTCCGTACCGACGAAGCTCGCCGATCGAAGGGTCAGCCGTCAGATCCAGGTCGGGTCGGTGGCGGTCGGCGGGGACGCGCCGGTCTCGGTGCAGTCGATGACGACGACGCGGACATCGGACATCGGCGCGACGCTTCAGCAGATCGCAGAGTTGACGGCTTCGGGGTGCCAGATCGTACGCGTGGCATGCCCCACCCAGGACGACGCGGACGCGCTCGCGGTCATCGCCAAGAAGTCCCAGATCCCGGTGATCGCGGACATTCACTTCCAGCCCAAGTACGTCTTCGCGGCGATCGACGCCGGGTGCGCGGCGGTCCGCGTGAACCCGGGGAACATCAAGCAGTTCGACGACAAGGTGCGCGAGATCGCTCGGGCGGCGGGCGACGCGGGCACGCCGATCCGTATCGGGGTGAACGCTGGTTCGCTCGACGCGCGGCTGCTCGCCAAGTACGGCAAGGCCACCCCCGAGGCGCTGGTGGAGTCGGCGCTCTGGGAGGCGTCGCTCTTCGAGGAGCACGGGTTCCGCGACATCAAGATCTCCGTGAAGCACAACGACCCCGTGGTCATGGTGAACGCCTACCGGCAGCTCGCCGCGGCGTGCGACTACCCGCTGCACCTCGGTGTCACGGAGGCGGGACCGGCGTTCCAGGGCACCATCAAGTCGGCGGTGGCGTTCGGCGCGCTGCTGGCGGAGGGCATCGGCGACACGATCCGCGTCTCGCTGTCGGCGCCCCCGGCCGAGGAGGTCAAGGTCGGTATCCAGATCCTGGAGTCGCTGAACCTCCGGCAGCGGCGCCTGGAGATCGTCTCCTGCCCGTCGTGCGGCCGCGCCCAGGTGGACGTCTACAAGCTCGCGGACGAGGTCTCGGCGGGGCTGGAGGGCATGGAGGTCCCGCTCCGGGTCGCCGTCATGGGCTGCGTCGTGAACGGCCCCGGTGAGGCCCGTGAGGCCGACCTCGGCGTCGCCTCCGGCAACGGCAAGGGCCAGATCTTCGTCAAGGGCGAGGTCATCAAGACCGTCCCGGAGTCGAAGATCGTGGAGACCCTGATCGACGAGGCCATGAAGATCGCCGAGCAGATGGAGAAGGACGGCGTCGCCTCGGGCGAGCCCGAGGTCTCCGTGAGCTGACCCACGGCCCCCGTAGCGCACCGTACGCACGACTCGTAAGGCACGTGGTCGGCCGGACGAGCACCAGCCGAGCACCAACCCGTCGCCCGGCCCCACGCCCCGTGGGCCCCGCAGCCACCCTCTTCTGGGCACTGGCTGCGGGGCCGTCGCCGTTGCGGGGCGCCTGTGGCCCCGTACGGGGCGCGGGTGGATGGGCGATGTGCCCGCCCCGTACGCCGCCCCACGCCGCCCCGTACGCCGCCCCGTTCGGGCCCGTGCCGCGCCTTACGAGCCTGACCCGCCAGCGCTCCGTACGCCGCCCCGAGCCCGCCCTGCGCCGGCCGCGCCGCCATGAACCGCCCCGTACGCCGCCCTCTCGGCGACGCGCAGGCTCGCCCGGCCCTGTACGCCGGCCTGGCCCTGTAGTACGGCCCGGCCCTGCGCGCCGTACGCCGCGCGGGGCGGCGTCGCCCCAGACGGCAAAGCCGCCCCGTACGTTGCCCGTACGCCGCTCCGGGCTCGGCCCCGCGCCGTACACACCGGTCTGCCCCGCACCGCCCCGGGACGCCGCGATGCGCGCTCCGTCCCGCAGCGTCCTGCCCGGGCGCCGTGCGCCGCTGCCTCACGTGGCGTCTTGCGCGGCCCTGGAGCGCCGCCTGGGGAGCCCGTACGGCAGGTGCGGTGCCCGTCCGCCGGCAGCGCGCGTACGGGGCGTAGCGGGCGGCGTACGGGGCGTGGTGGGGCCTTGCGTGCGCGCGGGCGGCGGCGTGTGGTGGTGGCGGGTACAGTGCGGAGATCGGCATACGTATGGTGAGGCCCCCTCGTGTTGACGCAGACCACCACCCGGGTCCTCGAACCCGGTGAACTCGGCGCCGCGCTCGCCATCCTGGAGAGCGAGCCCGTCGCCAACGCATTCGTCACGTCCCGCGTCCAGGTCGCCGGGCTCGACCCGTGGCGCCTGGGCGGCGAGATGTGGGGCTGGTACGAGGACGGCCGGCTCCGTTCGCTCTGCTACGCCGGTGCCAACCTCGTCCCCATCTGCGCCACCCCCGAGGCCGTCCGCGCCTTCGCCGACCGCGCCCGCAGGACCGGCCGCCGCTGCTCCTCCGTCGTCGGCCCCGCCGAGCCCACCGCCGCGCTCTGGCGCCTTCTGGAGCCCCACTGGGGCCCCGCCCGCGAGGTCCGCTCCCATCAGCCCCTGATGGTCACGGAGCAGCTTCCCGCCACCGTCGCGCCCGACCCCTTCGTCCGCCGTATCCGCAAGGACGAGCTCGACGTGATCATGCCTGCCTGCGTGGCCATGTTCACCGAGGAGGTCGGCGTCTCCCCGCTCGCGGGCGACGGCGGACTGCTCTACCAGGCGCGCGTCGCCGAACTCGTCGGTACGGGGCGCTCGTTCGCCCGCATAGAGGACGGCAAGGTTCTCTTCAAGGCCGAGATCGGCGCCGCCACCTCACAGGCCTGCCAGATCCAGGGCGTCTGGGTCGACCCCGCGTTCCGGGGGCGCGGCCTCTCCGAGTCCGGTATGGCGGCCGTCGTACGGTACGCCCTCGCCGACTTCGCCCCCATAGTGAGCCTCTATGTGAACGACTACAACGTGCCCGCCAGGGCCGCCTACCGGCGCGTGGGTTTCCACGAAGTGGGTGCCTTCATGAGCGTGCTGTTCTGAAAGTAGGGTTCGGCCATGCCGAGCATCCCCGGGGGCACCCCCCGCACCCCCGACGTACAGGTTGGCCCGGTCGACCTCGCCGCGCGCGTCGACGAGGCCCTCGCTGTGCAGGCCCTCGCCTTCGGCCTCAGCGACGCCGAGGTCGGCGTACGGCGCCACATCGTGCTCCGCCACGTACTGCACCGCGGCTGCCGCGCGCTCGGCGCGACCACCGGATCGGGGCGCCTCGTCGGCTTCGTCTACGGCATGCCCAACGACCGCGCCCACTGGTGGTCCACGGTCGTCGAGCCGTATCTGCGCGCCGGCGGGGCCGATATGTGGCTCGACGACTCCTTCGTCATCACCGAGCTCCATGTGCATCCCGAGTTTCAGGCACGTGGTATCGGCCGTGCCTTGATCACCGCCATCACGGACGCCGCGGTCCAGCCCCGCTCGATCCTCTCCGCCATCGACATCGAGAGCCCCGCCCGGAGGCTGTACCGCACCCTCGGTTACGAGGACCTCGCCCGCCAGGTCCACTTCCCCAGCGCGCCGAAGCCGTATGCCGTGATGGGCGCCCCGTTGCCGCTGCGGCGCACCGTGCCCGGCACATACTGATTTCCGCCAGCCGACGCACCCCGGCTAACCTCCAGGCAACACCCGAGAGAAGCAGAACGCAGGAGTGCTCCCCATGTCCCAGGTCCAGCGCATGTCCCGGTTGATGGTCAAGACATTGCGCGACGACCCGGCGGACGCCGAGACCCTCAGCCACAAGCTGCTCGTCCGCGCCGGCTATGTCCGCCGTACGTCCGCCGGTATCTGGAGCTGGCTGCCGCTCGGCAAGAAGGTCCTCGACAACATCTCGCGCGTCGTCCGCGAGGAGATGGACGCCATCGGCGCGCAGGAGGTCCTGCTGCCCGCGCTGCTGCCCAAGGAGCCGTACGAGGCGAGCGGACGCTGGGACGAGTACGGGGACCTGCTCTTCCGCCTCAAGGACCGCAAGGGCGGCGACTACCTGCTCGGTCCCACGCACGAGGAGATCTTCACCCAGGTCGTCAAGGACCAGTGCACGTCCTACAAGGACCTGCCGGTGATGCTCTACCAGATCCAGACGAAGTACCGCGACGAGGCGCGTCCGCGCTCCGGCGTGCTGCGCGGCCGTGAGTTCCAGATGAAGGACTCGTACTCCTTCGACACCACGGACGAGGGCCTCGCCGCGTCGTACGCGCTGCACCGTGCCGCGTACCAGAAGATCTTCGCGAGGATCGGGCTCGACTACCGCATCGTCTCCGCGGTCTCCGGCGCGATGGGCGGTTCGGCCTCCGAGGAGTTCCTGGCCCCCGCCGCGGCGGGCGAGGACACCTTCGTCGACTGCCCCGCCTGCGACTACGCGGCCAACACGGAGGCCGTCACCTTCAACGCCCCGGAGACGGCGCCCGTCGAGCACGGCCCCCTTGAGGAGCTGGACACGCCCGACACCCCGACCATCGAGACGCTCGCCGCGCATCTCGGCGTGCCGGCCTCGGCCACCCTGAAGAACCTGCTGGTCAAGGTCGACGGCGAGATCACGGCGGTCGGCGTACCGGGCGACCGTGAGGTCGACCTCGGCAAGCTGGGCGAGCACCTGGCGCCCGCCGTGGTGGAACTGGTGACGGCCGACGACTTCACCGACCGGCCGGACCTCGTACGGGGCTACGTGGGCCCCCAGGGCCTCAAGGTCCGCTTCATCGCCGACCCGCGCGTCGCCCCCGGCACCGCCTGGGTCACCGGGGCCAACAAGCCCGACACCCACGCGCGCAACGTCGTCGTGGGGCGCGACTTCGAGGTCGACCAGTACCTGGACGTCGTGGTCGTCGAGCCCGGCGACCCCTGCCCGGTCTGCGGTACGGGGCTGAAGCTGGACCGTGCGATCGAGATCGGCCACATTTTCCAGCTCGGCCGCAAGTACGCCGACACCTTCCAGCTCGACGTGCTGGGCCAGCAGGGCAAGCCGGTCCGCGTGACCATGGGCTCGTACGGTGTCGGCGTCTCGCGCGCCGTGGCGGCCCTGGCCGAGCAGAGCGCCGACGAACGCGGCCTGTGCTGGCCGAGGGAGATCGCCCCGGCCGACGTCCATGTGGTGGCCGCAGGGAAGGCGCTCCAGACCGAGCTGGCGCTGGACGTCTCCGAGCAGCTCTCGGCGGCCGGGCTGCGCGTCCTGGTCGACGAGCGCGCCGGTGTCTCGCCGGGCGTGAAGTTCACGGACGCCGAGCTGATCGGTGTTCCGCACATCCTGGTGGCGGGCCGCCGCTCCGCGGAGGGCGTCGTGGAGCTGAAGGACCGCCGCACCGGGGAGCGCGAGGAGCTGACCGTCGCGGAGGCGATCGCCCGCCTCACCGCCTGACGGTTTCCACCACGGATCCGCCACCGCGCGCCGTACGGGGCCCGGCTTCCGCCGCCCGCACGGCGCGCGGTGTGGTGTGGCACAGTGCGCCACTTCTAGGTGGCCACGTGCTTGTGCACGACTCATGGGGAGTGCTTGTACGCCCACGCCTACGCCGCGCCGCTGCTCAGTACCGCGCCCGTACGCCTCGTCGTGCCCCGTACGTCGCGGAGTGTGCTCAGAGCCAGCTCGCGAACTCCAGAAGCACTTCGGCGTTCTGGCGGTGGCCCGTCGACAGTGCTCGGGTGCCCGACTCCACCGCGCGGAAGAGGGTCCAGCCGCGCAGCCGCTCCTGATCCAGGTCCAGGGAGTCGGCCAGACGCTTGACGCGGCGGCGGGCCGAGGAGGCGCCGGAGGAGGCCGCGACCAGGTCCTCCACCCGGTCGCGCACCAGCCGTGCCACGTCGTAGGCGCGTTCGCCCACGACGGGTTCGGGCCCCACCGCCAGCCACGGGGCGCGGTCGCCCGCCAGGACCTTGCCCTGGTGGAACTCCCCGTGCAGCAGCAGGTGCTCGGGCGGTGCGGCGCACAGTTCGTCGCGCGCCGTCAGCGCCGCCGCGACGAGCGGGGCGGTGCTCTCGTCCGACGCCGCCCGCACCGTCGCCGCTTGGGCAGCGGTCCGCTCGGCCACCGTCGGGAAGGCGTGACCCGCGGGCGGGGCCACCCACAGGCGGCGTACCGTGCCGGCCGCTTCGAGTAGCGCCTTGGCCTCCGGCAGGGAGCGTAGGGACACCTCGGGGTGCAGGCGCTCCAGGAGCAGCGCCCCGTCCGGTGGGTACGGCGGGGCGTCCGTTGCGGGGTCCTCCGCCGCCCCGGTGCCCTCCGCGCCGTACGGGGCGGCCCCGGCGCCCTGCGGGGCGCCCTCGGCTCCGTACGGGGCGGCCAGGAGCCGGACGGAGCCCCAGCCGTGCCAGTGGGCCAGCGCCGTGTGCTCCAGGGCCGGGGCGGCGAACGGGGGCGCGAGCTTGAGGGTGGCGGGGGAGCCGTCGGGGCGCCGTACCAGCATCACCAGGCCGCTCCGGCCGCCCGGGGCGACCACCCGTTCGACGTCCAGGCCCCGGTGCGCCACGGCCTCGGCGGCGAGCGCGGGCAGCCGCGCGAGCCATTCCGCGGCGGCGGGTTCCCCGGTCAGCTCGCCGAGCGTACGCGCCAGACGCTGCGGCGGTTCGAAACCCATACGCGCGGAGATCCCTTTCGGAGCCAGGAATGTGCCGGGCTCACGCTCTCTCGGCGAGCCCAGGAAAGGCTACGCCGCTTCCGCGCCAGCGCACGGCGCGTACCGCCGCCTCGCGCAGCGCCCCCGCCGCCTCGCGCCGCAGGGCGCCCTCGGAGGCCCGTACCAGGTCCGCGTAGACGTTCGCGACCCGGTCCTCCAGTTCGGCGGCGAGCCGTACGGCCGTGGCCCCGTCCGGCACCGTGAAGGGCAGTTCGTACGCCGCCGCCGCGACGACGGGCCGGGCACCCATGTCGCGTACGGTGCGCGTCAACGCGTCGCGCCGGGCACGGTGCGCGGTGTACGCGGCGGTCGCCTCGGCCTTGTGCTCCGTGCCGACGCGGCCGCCGACCACGCCGTACCCGTAGACGGCGGCGTGCTCCGCGGCGAGCGCCGCCTGCGCGGCCTCCAGCGCACGGGTGGTCACGAGCGGGCTCCTTCCGTCAGCAGATAGGCGTGGGCGGCGCTCGCCGCGGCGAGCGAGGCCAGCAGCCGGGCGAGTTCCGGGGGAGCGGCCATGAGGGCGGCCGTGTACGCGTCGCCGGTACGGCGCTCCACGGCGGCCAGGTCCTTGAGCGCCGTGGCGGGGTCGTCGGCCACGGGCTCGGCCGTCGCCCCGGGGCCCGGGGCCGCCGACACTGTGGCCGACGGGGCGGGAGTGGCGGAAGGTTTTTCCGGTGCCGACATCGGCGCCTGCCCCGTGCCCGGCTCCGTATCCGACTCGGGAGGGGACTTCCTGTCGGCCGCCACACGGTGCTCCGCGCTGGCGGCGGCCCCGTCCGCCGCCCCGCCCTTCGCCCCGTCCGCCGCCCCGTGCCGCGCCTCATGGGGCGTGCCCTGCGCCTTGGGGGACGTTTCCTTGCGCGGCTCCTGGTTCGGCTCCGGCGTCAACACCGCGAGATGCCGGGCCACCGCCTTCCGCAGCGGGGCGAGCCGCGCCTCCTGCCCCGGATGCCGCGCCCGTACCGCGTCGTACCGTGCCAGCAGCGCCCGGCCGCTCTCCGCGGTCCGCCGCCGCAACGTCTGCTCCGCCCGCGCCGCGGCGCGCACGGCGCGCTCCGACGCCGCGGCGGCCGGCCCCTCCGCGGAGTCCGACGAGGAGCACGCGGCGGTCAGCAGACCGGCCGTCGCGGCGCCCGCGGCCAAGAGAGCATGTCTCCGTGTCGTCCCCGTGAGCCCCACGCGTTTCTCCTCGGGCCTGGTGAAGATCTCCATGATCAACAGGGTTGAGCGTACCCGCGGGTCACTCTTTCGTGGACGGCAACACCCCTCAGGACCGGATACCCTTTGATCCGACACACGACTGATCTGACACGCGACGATCCCACAACAGCACACGCGGCCGAGGAGTCACCCGGATGAGCACCACCCAGAGCGAAAGGCTGCGCGGACTGCTGGAACCGCTCGTCAGCGCCAAGGACCTGGATCTGGAAGAGATCGAGGTGTCCCGGGCCGGCCGGCGTCGTGTGCTGAGAATCGTGGTCGACTCCGACGAGGGCGTGGACCTCGACGAGTGCGCCGAACTGAGCCGCGCCATCTCCGAGAAACTCGACGAGACGGACGCGATGGGCGACGGCGAATACCAGCTCGAAGTCACCTCCCCCGGAGCGGAACGCCCGCTGACCGAGCAGCGCCACTATCTGCGCGCCGTCGGCAGGCTCGCCCGTATCCAGCCGCATGAGGGCGACGAACTGGTGGCCCGCGTGCTCACCGTGGACGACGAGGGCATCGACCTCGAAGTGCCCGGCGTGAAGGGCCGTAAGCCCACCGCCCGGCGGCTCGAATTCGCCCGGATCGCCAAGGCGCGGGTCGAGATCGAGTTCAACCGCAAGGACAAGAAGGAAGAGGAGGCGTAGCCGTGGACATCGATGTGAAGCTCCTGAAGGGCTTGGCACAAGAGAAGGAGATCCCCTTCGATCTGCTGGTCGAGGCGATCGAATCCGCCCTCCTCATCGCCTACCACCGCACCGACGGCAGCCACCGCCGCGCCCGCGTCGTCCTCAGCCGCGACAACGGCCATGTCACCGTCTGGGCCAAGGAGGACCCGGCCGATCTGGAGGAGGGCCAGGAGCCCAAGGAGTTCGACGACACCCCCTCGGACTTCGGCCGGATCGCCGCGACCACCGCCCGTCAGGTCATCCAGCAGCGCCTGCGCGACGCCGAGAACGACGTCACCTTCGGCGAGTACGCGCGCCGTGAGGGCGACGTCGTGGCCGGCATGGTGCAGCAGGGCAAGGACCCCAAGAACGTCCTCGTCAAGCTGGACGACAAGCTTGAGGCGATCCTCCCCGTGCAGGAGCAGGTGCCGGGCGAGGAGTACACCCACGGGCTGCGGCTGCGTACGTACGTGGTGCGCGTGGCCCGCGGCGTACGGGGCCCCTCGGTGACCCTTTCCCGCACCCACCCCAACCTGGTCAAGAAGCTCTTCGCGCTGGAGGTCCCGGAGATCGCGGACGGCTCCGTGGAGATCACGGCGATCGCCCGCGAGGCGGGGCACCGTACCAAGATCGCCGTACGGTCGACGCGCTCCGGACTCAACGCCAAGGGCGCCTGCATCGGCCCCATGGGCGCGCGGGTGCGCAACGTCATGGCCGAGCTGCTGGGCGAGAAGATCGACATCGTCGACTGGTCGGACGACCCGGCGGAGATGGTGGCGAACGCGCTCTCGCCCGCCCGGGTCAGCAAGGTCGAGGTCGTCGACCTGGGCGCCCGTTCCGCGCGGGTGACCGTGCCGGACTACCAGCTCTCGCTGGCCATCGGCAAGGAGGGGCAGAACGCCCGGCTCGCCGCGCGGCTCACCGGGTGGCGTATCGACATCCGCCCCGACACGGAGCAACCGGAGGGTGCCGACCGGGACCGTACCGCCGAGCGCGATCGCCCGGCCGACCGGGACCGTACCGCCGACCGTGGCGCCGCGGGGCGGGACGCGGGGCGTACGGAGCGCGCGCCCCGTACGGAGCGCGGCGAGCGCGCCGATCGGGGACGGGACCGCTGACGCGGGGGATACCGCTGGTAACGATCCGGGGGCGATCTTTCGCGCGCCCCCACGCGCCCCGTACGGCGGAGATCCTGCCGCGCACCACCACGCACCGCCGCAGTGAGCCGCGTACCGGTGCCGCGACGTGCGGCACCGCACGTCGCGGCACCAGCACGGCCCGTAGGTGTCCATGAGTCTGTACGTGAGCGCCCGAACGCTGCCCCAAAGGGGTGAGGTCGGCGCGGGGAGGTAGACTTGAACGTGTCTGGCCGGACGAGCGACCGACCCTGCCCTGAGCGAACGTGCGTGGGCTGTCGGAAGCGAGCGGCCAAGAGCGATCTGCTGCGCATCGTGGTGATGGGTGAACACTGTGTTCCCGATCAACGCGGTACGCTGCCCGGCCGGGGTGCGTACACGCATCCCGCCTTGACCTGTCTCGACCTGGCCATCCGCCGCCGGGCGTTCACCAGGGCCTTCAAGGCTCAGGGGCCGCTCGACAGCACGGAACTGCGCCGGTATGTCGAGCGGTCGGCACTGTAAGAAGAAGTACGGCACGGGACCCCGTGCGGTTCAGGTACCTCGCGAGTTGGAAGTAGGTCGAGATTGCGATGAGCACTCGATGAGTACGCGATGAGTACGCCCATGAAGTAGCGACGGTCCGGCGGTAACCCGGACCTAAAAGGAGCGAAGTGGCTAAGGTCCGGGTATACGAACTCGCCAAGGAGTTCGGTGTGGAGAGCAAGGTCGTCATGGCCAAGCTCCAAGAACTCGGTGAATTCGTCCGTTCGGCGTCCTCGACGATCGAGGCGCCGGTCGTACGCAAGTTGACTGATGCTTTGCAGGGGCCCGGTGGCAACGCCGGCAAGCCCGCTGCCAAGCCCGGGGCGCCCCGTAAGGCGACCCCCGCGCGGCCCGCCCCGCCGTCTCCGGGCCCGCAGGCCCAGGCGGCCCGTCCCGCTGCCCCCAAGCCGGGCGTCCCGGGCCCCAAGCCCGCGGCCGCCGAGGCCCCCAGGAGCAGCGCACCCTCCCCGGTGCCGGCCCCGGGCCCGCGTCCGACCCCGGCCGCCCCGCGGCCCGCGCGTCCGGCGCCCGCCCCGGCGGCGCCGGAGTTCACCGCGCCCCCGTCGGCCCCGTCCGGCCCCCGGCCCGGCGCCACCCCGGGACCGCGTCCCCCCCGCCCCTCCGGCGGCCAGGGCGACCAGCGCCAGGGAGAGCGGCAGGAGCGCCAGGGAGACCAGCGCGGCGAGCAGCGCCAGGGCGGCCGCCCCGGCGGCGCGCGTCCCGGCCAGGCACCCCGTCCCGGCGCCCGCCCCGCGGGCCCGCGTCCGGGCAACAACCCCTTCACGTCCGGCGGTTCCACCGGCATGGCGCGCCCGCAGGCGCCCCGTCCCGGCGGCGCCCCGCGTCCCGGCGGCCCCGGTGCCCCCGGCGGCGCCCCGCGCCCCCAGGGCGCCGGCCAGGGCGGTCCCCGGCCCCAGGCGGGCCCCGGCGGACAGTCCGGCGGCCGGCCCACCCCGGGCGGCATGCCGCGCCCCCAGGCGCCGCGCCCCGCGGGCCCCGGCGGTAACCGTCCGAACCCGGGCATGATGCCGCAGCGTCCCGCAGCCGGCCCGCGCCCCGGTGGCGGTCCCGGCGGCGGCCGTGGACCCGGCGGCCCCGGTCGCCCCGGTGGTGGCGGCGGCGGTCGTCCCGGCGGCGGCGGCTTCGCCGGCCGTCCGGGTGGCGGCGGCGGTGGCGGCTTCGCGGGCCGTCCCGGTGGCGGCGGCGGTGCCCCGGGCCGTCCCGGCGGCGGCGGTGGCTTCGGCGGCGGCGGTGGCCGTCCCGGCTTCGGCGGACGTCCGGGTGGTCCCGGCGGCCGTGGTGGCACACAGGGTGCGTTCGGCCGCCCCGGCGGGCCCGCGCGTCGTGGCCGTAAGTCGAAGCGGCAGAGGCGCCAGGAGTACGAGGCCATGCAGGCCCCGTCGGTAGGCGGCGTGATGCTGCCGCGCGGCCAGGGCCAGACGGTCCGGCTGTCGCGCGGTGCGTCGCTCACCGACTTCGCGGAGAAGATCAACGCCAACCCGGCGTCGCTCGTCGCCGTGATGATGAACCTCGGCGAGATGGTCACGGCCACGCAGTCCGTCTCCGACGAGACGCTGCAGCTCCTCGCCGGCGAGATGAACTACGTCGTCGAGATCGTCAGCCCGGAGGAGGAGGACCGCGAGCTTCTCGAGTCCTTCGACATCGAGTTCGGCGAGGACGAGGGCGGCGAGGAAGCGCTCGTGTCCCGGCCGCCGGTCGTCACCGTCATGGGTCACGTCGACCACGGTAAGACCCGGCTGCTGGACGCGATCCGCAAGACGAACGTCGTCGCGGGCGAGGCCGGCGGTATCACCCAGCACATCGGCGCGTACCAGGTCGCCACGGACGTCAACGGTGAAGAGCGCAAGATCACCTTCATCGACACCCCGGGTCACGAGGCGTTCACCGCCATGCGTGCCCGTGGTGCGAAGTCCACCGACATCGCGATCCTCGTGGTCGCGGCCAACGACGGTGTGATGCCCCAGACGATCGAGGCGCTGAACCACGCCAAGGCGGCCGACGTGCCGATCGTGGTCGCGGTCAACAAGATCGACGTCGAGGGCGCCGACCCGACCAAGGTGCGCGGCCAGCTCACCGAGTTCGGTCTGGTGGCCGAGGAGTACGGCGGCGACACCATGTTCGTCGACATCTCCGCCAAGCAGGGTCTGCACATCGACAGCCTGCTGGAGGCCGTCGTCCTCACCGCCGACGCCTCGCTCGACCTGCGGGCCAACCCGGAGCAGGACGCGCAGGGCATCGCGATCGAGGCGCACCTCGACCGCGGCCGCGGCGCCGTCGCGACCGTCCTCGTCCAGCGCGGCACGCTGCGCGTCGGTGACACCATGGTCGCCGGTGACGCGTACGGCCGGGTCCGGGCGATGCTCGACGACAACGGCAACAACGTCGAGGAAGCGACGCCTTCGACGCCCGTCCTGGTCCTGGGGCTCACCAACGTCCCCGGCGCCGGCGACAACTTCCTCGTCGTGGACGAGGACCGTACCGCCCGGCAGATCGCCGAGAAGCGCGCCGCCCGTGAGCGGAACGCGGCGTTCGCCCGCAGGGGCGTCCGGTTCTCCCTGGAGAACCTGGACGAGGCCCTCAAGGCCGGCCTGGTGCAGGAACTCAACCTCATCATCAAGGGCGACGCGTCCGGTTCGGTCGAGGCCCTGGAGTCCTCGCTGCTCCAGCTCGACGTCGGCGACGAGGTCGACATCCGCGTCCTGCACCGCGGCGTCGGTGCGGTCACGGAGTCGGACATCGACCTGGCGATGGGCTCCGACGCCATCGTGATCGGCTTCAACGTGCGCGCCGCGGGGCGCGCCGCGCAGATGGCCGACCGCGAGGGTGTGGACGTCCGCTACTACTCGGTCATCTACCAGGCGATCGAGGAGATCGAGGCGGCCCTCAAGGGCATGCTCAAGCCGGAGTACGAAGAGGTCGAGCTGGGTACGGCGGAGATCCGCGAGATCTTCCGCTCGTCCAAGCTGGGCAACATCGCGGGTGTTCTCATCCGCTCCGGCGAGGTCAAGCGCAACACCAAGGCCCGGCTCATCCGCGACGGCAAGGTCATCGCGGAGGACCTCAACATCCAGGGTCTGCGCCGCTTCAAGGACGATGTCACCGAGATCCGCGAAGGCTTCGAGGGCGGTATCAACCTCGGGAACTTCAACGACATCAAGATCGACGACGTCATCGCGACGTACGAGATGCGGGAGAAGCCGCGCGGCTGACGCGCGGCAGCCGGTCCGGGGCCGGTCGACGGGACGTATTTCCGTCGATCGGCCCCGGCCGTTCCGTGTACGGTTCTGGTGTCCCTGCCCAGCACGGCCGGGACCGTCGAACCCGTACCGGCGGGACATCCGGACATCCATGTATGTGGGGACACTGTCCTTCGATCTCCTTCTCGGCGACGTACGGTCGTTGAAGGAGAAGCGTTCCGTCGTCCGGCCGATCGTCGCCGAGCTGCAGCGGAAATTCGCCGTGAGCGTGGCGGAGACCGGCGACCAGGACCTGCACCGCAGGGCCGAGATCGGTCTCGCGGTGGTCTCCGGCGACTGGGGGCACCTCACCGAGGTGCTGGACCGGTGCGAGCGCATGGTCGCCGGCCGCCCCGAGGTGGAGCTGCTCTCCGTACGGCGCCGCCTCCATGGCGACGACGAGGACTGAGACGCCGCGCCGTACGGAGGCACCGTCGCCGTACGGTGACGGTGCTGTACAGAGGTGACGAGGACCGAGGCGACGCTGTACGAGAAGACGCCGTAGGGAGAGGGTGCCGTACAGAGGGCGCCGTATGGAGAAGACGCTGTACGGAGCGCTCAGGACCGGGGCACGAGGTCCAGGGCGGCAGGACCGACCAGAGAAGACCGGCCGTGCGAGCGGCCGGGGAACCAGCAAGAATCCCAGAAGGAAGAGTGACGGACCGGTGACCGACAACGCGCGGGCGCGCAAGCTGGCCGACCGTATCCAGGTCGTGGTCGCGGAGACCCTGGACCGGCGTATCAAGGACCCGCGACTCGGCTTCGTGACCATCACGGACGCCCGCGTCACCGGCGACCTGCGGGAGGCCACGGTCTTCTACACGGTCTACGGCGACGACGAGGAGCGCGCGGCGTCCGCCGCGGCCCTGGAGAGCGCCAAGGGCATCCTGCGCTCCGAGGTGGGCCGCCAGACCGGCGTCCGCTTCACGCCGACCCTGGCGTTCGTCCCCGACGCCCTCCCGGACAACGCGCGCACCATCGAGGACCTGCTCGACAAGGCGCGCGCCAAGGACGCCGAGGTACGGAACGTCTCGACCGGCAAGACGTACGCGGCCGGGGCCGACCCGTACCGTAAGGCGGACGCCTCCGACGACGACGCGGCCTCCGCTTCCGCCGCCGACCCCGACTCCGACGACGGCGGCGCCGCCGAGGGCGGGGCCGCCGGTGCGGACGCCTCCGGCGGGGCCACCCGGCGCGGCGCCGCCGGCAGCACGGACGGTGCGGCCGGCAGCACGGACGGCGCCGCCGCGGAATGACTCAGCACCACAGCCGGCAGCAGGGCCAGCGGCAGGATCAGCGGCCCCGGACGCCCGACGGCCTGATCATCGTGGACAAGCCGTCGGGCTTCACCTCGCACGATGTCGTCGCCAAGATGCGCGGCATCGCCAGGACCCGTCGCGTCGGCCACGCGGGCACCCTGGACCCGATGGCGACCGGAGTCCTGGTCCTCGGCGTGGAGCGCGCCACGAAGCTCCTGGGCCACCTCGCGCTGACCGAGAAGGAGTACCTCGGGACGATCCGGCTCGGCCAGGACACCGTCACGGACGACGCGGAGGGGGAGATCACCTCCGTCACCGACGCCTCCGCCGTACCGCGCGAGGCGATCGACGCCGGGATCGCCGCCCTCACCGGCGCGATCATGCAGGTGCCTTCCAAGGTCAGCGCCATCAAGATCGACGGGAAGCGGTCGTACGCGCGGGTGCGCGGCGGCGAGGAGTTCGAGATCCCGGCCCGGCCGGTCACCGTCTCCTCCTTCCGGCTCTACGACGTCCGCGCCGCCGTCGCTGAGGACGGCACCCCCGTCCTCGACCTGGTCGTCTCCGTCGTCTGCTCCTCCGGTACGTACATCCGCGCCCTCGCGCGCGACCTCGGGGCCGGGCTCGGGGTGGGCGGCCACCTCACCGCGCTGCGCAGGACCCGGGTGGGCCCGTACGCGCTGGACGCCGCGCGGACGCTCGACCAGCTCCAGGAGGAGCTGACCGTCATGCCGGTCGCCGAGGCGGCCGCCGCGGCGTTCCCGCGCTGGGACGTGGACGAGAAGCGGGCGCAGCTCCTGCTCAACGGGGTACGGCTGGAGATGCCCGCGTACGGGACGGGGCCGGTCGCGGCCTTCGACCCGGCGGGCCGGTTTCTGGCGCTGCTGGAGGAGCGGCACGGCAAGGCGAAGAGCCTCGCGGTTTTCGCCTGAGCGGGCGGCCGGCGAGTTCTGCCCGGGCGGGTGGTCGGCGGGCGGATACCGGCGAGTGGAAGCTGCCGGATTGGCAGGCCACTGGTCGGCAGGCCGCCGGCAGGCTGCTGGCAGGCAGGCCGCCGGTTGGCAGGCTGCCGGTCGCTTCGTCGCCTCGTCACCTTGTCGCCTCGTCACCGGATTCCCACCGTGGGACGGACGGGCTCGCCTGTCCGCCCCACGGTCCCCCTCCGAGAAAGATCTCTGTCCAGCCGGAACCTCCCCGTCACCCCTTCAGCGGGGCGCGCGGAATGCACTCCGGGGGCATTGGGGGGCGTGAACGGGCGGCATGGCAGTCTTAGCATTGCGTAACTGGAAATGACGTACATGGGTTCGGGCGAGGAGCGGTCTCAGTGCAGCGCTGGCGTGGCTTGGCGGACATCCCCCAGGACTGGGGGCGCAGCGTCGTCACCATCGGCTCCTACGACGGGGTGCACCGCGGGCACCAGCTCATCATCGGCCGCGCCGTGGAGCGCGCCGGGGAACTGGGCGTACCGTCCGTCGTGGTGACCTTCGACCCGCACCCCAGCGAGGTCGTACGCCCCGGCAGCCACCCACCGCTGCTCGCCCCGCACCACCGGCGCGCCGAGCTGATGGCGGAGCTGGGCGTGGACGCGCTGCTGATCCTGCCGTTCACGCTGGAGTTCTCGAAGCTGTCGCCCGCCGACTTCATCGTGAAGGTCCTGGTCGACAAGTTGCACGCGCGTGCCGTCATCGAGGGCCCGAACTTCCGCTTCGGCCACAAGGCGGCGGGCAACGTCGCCGTCCTCGCCGACCTGGGGGCCACGTACGACTACGAGGTCGAGGTCGTCGACCTGTATGTCCGCGGCGCCGCGGGGGGCGGCGAGCCCTTCTCCTCCACGCTCACCCGCCGCCTCGTCGCCGAGGGGGACGTCGCGGGCGCCGCGGAGATCCTGGGGCGGCCGCACCGGGTGGAGGGCGTGGTGGTGCGCGGCGCGCAGCGCGGACGCGAACTCGGCTTCCCGACGGCCAATGTGGAGACCCTGCCGCACACCGCCGTTCCCGCCGACGGCGTCTACGCGGGGTGGCTCACGGCCGACGGCGAGCGCATGCCCGCCGCGATCTCCGTGGGCACGAACCCGCAGTTCGAGGGCGTCGACCGGACCGTCGAGGCGTACGCCATCGACCGGGTGGGCCTGGATCTCTACGGACTCCATGTCACTGTCGACTTCCTCGCCTATGTGCGCGGCATGCGGAAGTTCGAGTCCATCGAGGCGCTGCTCGACGCGATGGGCGACGACGTGAAGCGCGCACGAACCCTGACGGAGTCGTACGACGCGTCGTAACCGGGGCGGCGTCTTACGCGGCGACCGTTCACGCCGTATGGCGCCGTACGGTGCGCAGGGACCGTCCCGGGGCCCCAGAAGCCCCGTACGGCGGGCGTACGGCGCCATACGGGGCGCCCCCCCCCGGCTGTACCCAGCGGCGCCGCTGCCGCCCCGTAGAGCGACGCCGCCACGGCCCCGTACGGCGCGACTCCGGTCACGTGCCGGCCTTGCGGCCCCGTACGGCGCGACCCAGGCTGCATCCACCGGCCCCGCGCCCCGTACGGGGCCGCCGTGTATGTCCCGTCACTCCGTGGCTGTGGGCGCCGTCGTCGCCGCGTGGCAGGCCACCTGCGCCCCGGCGCCGCCCGTCAGTACCGGCAGCGGCGCGGTACGGCACCGGTCCGCGACGCCCGCGCGTTCCGCCGCGCCCGACGCGAGCACCTGGCACCGTACGTGGAACCGGCACCCCTGGGGGATACGCGACGGGTCCGGCGGCTCGCCCGTGAGGACGACCGGGGCGGCGTCCGATTCCGGCAGGACCGAGAGCAGCGCCTGTGTGTACGGGTGCTGAGGCGCCGTCAGTACGTCCTCGACGGGGCCCGTTTCCACGATGCGGCCGAGATACATCACCGCGACCCGGTCCGCGATGTTCCAGGCGAGCCCCAGATCGTGCGTCACCACCAGTGCGGAGAGACCGAGTTCGTCGCGCAGCGACAGCAGCAGCGCCAGGATCTCGCCCCGTACCGAGGCGTCCAGGGAGGCGACCGGCTCGTCCGCGATGATCAGTTCGGGCTCGAGGACCAGCGCCCCGGCGATGACGACGCGCTGGCGCTGCCCGCCGGACAGTTCATGCGGGTAGCGCAGGAAGAAGCGCTCGGGGGGCCGCAGCCCCGCGCGCGCCAGCGCCTCGGCGACGGCGGCGCGTTCGTCGCCCTGGTGGCCGTGGATCCGGAGCCCCTCGGCGACCGCGTCGTACACGGTGTGGCGCGGGTTGAGCGAGCCGCTGGGGTCCTGGAGCACGAGTTGGACGCGCCGGCGGTACGCCTTGAGGTCGCGGGCCCCGTAGCCGAGCGGCGCCCCGGCGAAGGCCACCTGGCCCGCCGTCGGCGCCACCAGCCCGAGCAGCGAGCGCGCCAGGGTGGTCTTGCCGCACCCGGATTCACCGACCAGGGCGACGATCTCCCCGGGGGCGATGTCGAGGTCGACCCCGTCAACGGCGCGTGCGGGCGCCGCCCCGCGCCGCCCCGGGAAGGTCACGCTCAGCCCGGCGGCCGAGAGCAGCGGCGCCGGCACCGGGGGCGCCGACGGTGCGGGGGTGGTCGTCATGGCTGGCTCCTGGAGAACGGCCGTGCGGTGTGCGTACGGACCACGGTGGTGCGCCGTACGCCCCGTACGGGGCGTACGGGGCGCGGCATACGGAAGGGAACGGCGCGACGCGCCGCCGGACGACGGGGCGAGGAGGCGGACTTCGGCGACGGGACGGGGACGGCCCGCGCGGCGCGGCGTACGGGGCGCGGTACGGGGCCCTGCGCCGCCGCGCGGCGTACGGCGTGACGCCATTCCGTGAGGAGCTGCGCAGGGCCGCGGCGTATGCGGCGTACAGGGCGCGTAGTACGGGGCGCAGTGCCATGGCACTGCGGGTGACCCATGGCGCGGTGGTAGGTGCCGCCGCGACGCGTCGCGCACCGTACGCGGCCCGCGCCACGACGCGGTGTACGGGGCCGTGTGCCATGGCGCACCGTACGGGGCGACGCACCGGCGTCGTGGTCCGCGCCCCGTGCCACGGAGCGGCGCCCCGCGCACCGGGACGCGCCGCGACGTACCGCGCGCGCAGGGGCGGTCCGTGCCGCTCCGCGCCGTACGGGGCGGGCAGGGCGCCGCTCTGCGGCCCCGTGCCGTGCGTCCCGTCACGGCAGGGGCTCCGCCGCCTCGGGGGCCGTCTGGGTTGCTTCCGTCGGTTCCGCCGCCTCAGGAGGAGCCTGGGGCGTCTCCGTTCGCGCTGTCCGCCCCGTCGGCGCCGTCGTGTCGGCCTCGCGTGGGAGGCCCGCGTGGACGCAGGCCGCGCGGCGGTCGGGGGTGACGTGGCGCAGGGGCTGGTCCTGCTCGGCGCAGGTGGCCAGTGCCACGGGGCAGCGGGGGTGGAACGTACAGCCGGACGGCAGCGCCGCCGGGTCGGGCGGGTCGCCGGGGAGGCCACGGGGGGCGCGGCGTGATGTGAGGTCCCCGATACGGGGGAACGCGGCGGAGAGGGCGCGGCCGTAGGGGTGCTCCGCCGCGTCGTACACGCCCCGTGCGGGGCCCTCCTCGACGACGCGGCCCGCGTACATCACGGCGAGCCGGTCACAGGTGTCGGCCAGCACCGCCAGATCGTGGCTGATCATCAGCAGGCTGATGTCCTGGTCGGCGACGAGCTGCTCGATCAGCCGCAGGATCTGCGCCTGGATCATCACGTCGAGCGCCGTGGTCGGCTCGTCCGCGACGATCAGGCGCGGATCGCAGGCGAGCGCCATCGCGATCATGACGCGCTGGCGCTGGCCGCCGGAGAGCTCGTGCGGGTACGCGTCCGCGCGCGCCGCCGAAAGTCCGACCTGTTCCAGCAGTTCGGCGGCGCGCGCCCGCGCCGCACCAGGGGTGGTGCGGCGGTGCAGCAGCACCGGTTCGGCGATCTGGTCGCCGATGCGGTGCACGGCGTTGAGCGAGTGCATGGCGCCCTGGAAGACGATGGACGCGCCCGCCCACCGTACGGCGCGCAGCCGGCCCCACTTCATGGCGAGAACGTCCTCACCGTCGAGCAGGATCTCCCCGGAGAGCTTCGCCGCGGGCGGCAGCAGCCGGAGAAGCGCCAGCGCCAGCGTGGATTTCCCGCACCCCGACTCGCCCGCGATACCCAGCTTGCTGCCGGCCGCCAGGGTGAGGTCGACGCCCCGTACGGCGGGCACGGCGGTGGGCCCCGTACCGTACGTCACCCGCAGGTTCCTGACCTCCAGCAGACTGGTGGCGCCGCTCGCGCCCGGCTGCGGTGGCATGCTGCTCGCAGTGGTCAACGGGAGACCCCCAGCTTCGGGTTGAGCACGGCCTCGACGGCGCGGCCGCAGAGAGTGAAGGCGAGCGCGACGAACGCGATGGCGAGACCGGGCGGCGCCAGGTACCACCAGTGCCCCGACGAGACGGCGCCCGCCTCGCGCGCGTCCTGGAGCATGCCGCCCCACGAGATGACGATCGGATCGCCGAGGCCGAGGAAGGCGAGCGTGGCCTCCGTCAGGATGGCGCTGGAGATGCCCAGCGTCGTCTGAGCGAGTACCAGGGGCATCACATTGGGCAGCACATGCCGCGTCATGATGTGGCGGTGCCCGCCGCCCAGGGCCCGCGCGCGTTCGATGTACGGGCGGGATTCGACGGCGATCGTCTGCGCCCGTACCAGCCGCGCCGTCGTCGGCCAGCTCGTGACGCCGATCGCCAGGATCACCGTCCAGATCGAACGGGACATGACCGTCGCCAGCACGATGGCCAGGACGAGCGCCGGCATCACCAGGAACCAGTCCGTGATCCGCATGACCACGGTGGCGAACCAGCCGCCGTAGTGCCCGGCGACGATGCCGACCAGCGTCCCGATGGCCACCGAGAGCGCGGCGGCCAGCAGACCCACCGTCAGCGAGACCCGTGAGCCCCAGATCAGCAGCCCCAGCAGCGACCGTCCGAACTGGTCCGTGCCGAGCGGGAACGCCCCGCTGGGCTTCTCCAGGGCCTTCCCCGGGGCGTCCGTCACGCTCGCCACGTCGCCGCCGACCAGCAGCGGGGCGAGGAGCGCGAGCAGCGCGACGGAGGCGAGCCCGACGAGGCCGAAGAGCCCCGTACGGTGCGTGCGGTACGCCGCCCAGAAGCGGGCCACCGAGCGGCGCCGCCGCGCCCGGGCGAGCGAGGCCGCCGTAGGCCCCGTGCCGGGCCGTGCGGCGCCCTCCGGGGGGTCCGGCGCCACCGCGGCCCCGTCCGCGCCGGACGGCGGGACGGGCGGCGTCGGCGGGGTCTTCTCCAGCGTCATCGGCCCACCCGGGGATCGAGCAGCGGATAGAGCACATCCGCGACGAGGTTCATGAGGATCATCGCGCCGGCGAAGACGACGAACAGCCCCTGGACGAGCGGCAGGTCCGGCACGCTCAGCGCCGAGTAGAACAGCCCGCCCAGCCCCGGCCACGAGAACACCGTCTCCACCAGGATCGAACCGGCCGCCACATGGCCCAGATTGATGAAGACCATGGTGACGGTCGGCAGGAGCGCGTTGGGCACCGCGTGGCGGCGGCGCACCAGGTCGTCCCGCAGCCCCTTCGCACGTGCCGTCGTCAGATAGTCACTGCCCATTTCGTCCAGCAGTGAGGAGCGCATCACGAGCAGCGTCTGCGCGTAGCCGACCGCCACCAGGGTGATCACAGGAAGCACCATGTGGTGCGCCACGTCCGCGACGTACGCGAGGCCGGTCGTGTTCCCCGACTCCATCCCGCCGGTGGGGAACATGCCGGGCAGAGGTCCGATGCCCACCGCGAAGACGATGATCAACAGCAGCCCGAGCCAGAAGGACGGCACCGACCACAGGGTGAGCGCCACGCCGGTGTTGACGCGGTCGCCGAGGCTGCCGTTGCGCCACGCGGAGCGGGTGCCGAGCCAGAGCCCCAGCGCCGAGTAGATCACCACGGCGACGCCCGTCAGCAACAGCGTCGCAGGCAGCTTCTGGACGATCAGCTCGCCCACCGGCGCGTGGAACTGGTACGAGACGCCCAGATCGCCACTGAGCGCCTTCGCGCAGTAGTCGGTGAACTGCTGCCACAGCGGCAGGTCGAGCCCGAACTGCCGGCGCAGCGTCGCCAACTGCTCGGCCGAGGTCGGCACCCCATGGGTCATCGCCTTGACGGGGTCGCCCGGGATGATCCGGAAGAGGAAGAAACTGGTGACGAGGACGGCGAAGAGGGACACCAGCGCCCCGCCCAGCTTTCCCGCCACATAGACCGCATAAGCGGCCCCGGCGCCCGACGCCGCGCGGACGTCGCGCGCGCCGGGGCCGGTGGAGCCAGCGGGACCGGCGGAGCCGGACGGCCCGGGGGACACCGGACCGTCCGCCGCGTCCCGCGCCGTACGGGGCGTGCTCGCTGCGCTCATGGGCTATTCACGGTCTTCCGCGGTGGAGCGGCGCCGCAGCACGAAGAAGCCCCCGAGCGCCGCGGCGGCCACCACGGCCGCGCCGATCCCGATCAGCGCCCCGTTCGACGAGGAACCGCCCGAAGCGCCCCCCGTGCCGTCGGCGGGCGTCGCGGACCACCAGCTCCAGTAACCGTCCTGGCCCCAGATGTTCCCGGCCGCCTCCGGCATCGTCGTGATCGACTTGATCTGGTCGGTGCGGTACGCCTCGACCGCGTTCGGATACGCCATGACGTTCATGTACCCGATGTCGTACAGCCGCGACTCCATCTGCTTGACGAGATCCGCCCGCTTGGCGGCGTCGTACTCCGCTACCTGCCGCGCGTACAGCTCGTCGAACTGCTTGTCGCAGATGAAGTTGTCGGTGGCGCCGGAGTCCTTGGGCGTGGCGGGCAGCGCCCCGCAGGTGTGGATGGAGAGGACGAAGTCCGGATCGGGGTTGACGGACCAGCCGTCGAAGGCGAGATCGTAGTCACCGGCCAGCCAGGGGTCGGAGACATTGTCGAGACAGTCGACCTTCAGCCCGATGCCGAGCGTGCCCCACCACTCCTGGAGGTACTTGCCGATCGACTTGTCGTTCGGGTCGGTGGCGTGGCACAGGATCCGGAAGTCCAGCGGCTTGCCGTCCTTGCCCAGCCGCTTGCCCTCGGCGTTCTTCCGGTAGCCGGCGGCGTCGAGCGTCTTCGCCGCCTCGGCCGGGTCGTACGCGATCTTCTGGCTCTCCGAGGGCTTCCAGAAGTACGAGGTGAAGCGCGGCGGGATGTACCCCTCGCCCTCGACCGCGTACCCCTGGAACACCTTGTCGATGATCGTGCCGCGGTCCACGGACTGGAAGAGCGCCTTGCGCACGGCGGGGTCCTGGAGCGCGACGTTCCCGTTGCCGAACTTCTTGCCGTCCTTGGCGCGTGCGCCGGGGTTGACCGCGAGGGCGTAGAAGCGCCGCCCCGGGGCGTTGTTCACCTTGATGTCCTTGGCGCTCTTGAGCGCCGCTGCCTGGGCCGGGGTGAGGTTGGCGGCGAAGGACACCTCGCCCTTCTGAAGCGCCGCGACGGCGGCGTCCCCGTCCTTGTAGTACTTGAAGACCAGTTCGTCGAACTTGGGCGCGCCCCGCCAGAAGTCCTTGCTGGGCTTCAGCTTGACGTACTGATCGACCTTGTAGTCCGTGATGACGAACGGACCGTTGCCGACGATCGGGAACGTCTTGTCGTTGTTGAACGTGGAGAAGTCCCCGACCTTCTCCCATACGTGCTTCGGGACGATCGGTATGTCGAGCGCTGTCATCGTCGCCTGGGGCTTCTTCAACTTGACGACCAAGGTGGTCGGATCGGGCGCCGTCACCTTCTCGAAGTTGGCGGTGAAGCTGCCGTTGGCGACGGCGGCGTTCGGGTCCGACATCATCTTGTTGAACGTCCAGGCGGCGTCCTCGGCGGTGGCCTGCTGCCCGTCCGACCACTTCGAGTCGTCACGAATGGTGAACGTCCACGTCAACTTGTCTTCCGACGGCTTCCACGCGGTCGCGAAGCCCGGGACGGGATGGGCGTCCTTGGGGTCGTAGTTGACGAGGTACTCATAGGCCAGCCGGTGAATGCTGGTACTGGTCAGCCGCTGCGCCAGGAACGGGCTGAGCGAGTCGATCGACTGGCTGACCGCGACCGTGAGGACGTTCTTTCCGTCGGCTGCACGGGCCTCCTGGGGCGCCGGGAGCAGCGGACCGAGCGGGATCACCGATCCGGCCACCAGAGCGGCGGAGGCGGCGACGGAGGCCAGGAGATGACGGAGCCGGGGACGGCGGCGCTGCCGTACGGGGCGGGGTTCGGGCCGGTGCGCGGGGCACGGCGCGGCCTGCCGCGGCGTACGCGGCGGAACTCTTTCGACCATGGGAGGGTGACCTCGCGTTATCACTCGCACGGAGAAGCCGGGTTGATGCTGATTCGTCAACTGGTGAAGCGAAGGTTTATCAGCGGTTGTCGGCCGCGTCAACGGCCGCCCATACCGCGTGTGGTCTGCGGTAATGCGCCGAGAGGCCGCACCGTGAAGACGGTGCGGCCTCTCATTGGTCTCTACCTCTGACGCCCTACTGCTGAGGCGCTGGCGGTGCGGGTGGGGTCTGCTGCTGGGGCCAGCCGCCGGGCGGTACGGGGTGCCGCGGGTCGGGCTGCTCCGACGGGTCCGCGGGCACGGTGCCCGGCGGCTGCTGACCGTACGGACCGGGCAGGGCGGGCCGGCCCCCGGGGGGCACCGGCTGACCGGGCGGTACCGGCTGGCCGGGGGCCCCGTGCTGGGGCTGCGGGGCGCCCGCCGGGCTCGCGGGGGACTGCGCCTGGGAGGGCGGGGACTGCTGCCAGCCCTGCTGGACCCCGGGCCCGGGCGGCGCACCGTACTGCTGCGGCGGGTACGGCTGCGGATACACCGGAGGCTGCTGCTGCGGTGGCTGCTGCGGGTGTCCCTGGTGCGGTTGCTGACCCTGGTGGGGCTGCGGCTGCGCGTGTGGCGGTTGCGGCTGCTGGGGCATCGGCGGCTGCCCGTACTGCTGTGGCGGGTACGGCTGCCCCTGGTGCGGCGCGCCCTGGGCGCCCTGTGCGGGCTGAGGAGGCTGCGCCGGGCCCGGCCGCCCCTGAGCCTGTTCCTGGCCCTGCTGAGCGCCGTACGGGGCCCCGTACGGCTGCTGACCGTGCGTCGGCTGCCCGTATGGCTGCCCCTGGACCGGCGCCCCGTACGGCGCCTGCCCCTGCTGCGGCGCCGCGGGCCGGCCCTGGACGGGCTGCCCCTGTGGCCCCGGCATCGGCGGCGCGAGGTGCGGCGGCGGCTGGCCGTCCGCCGTCCACAGCCCCTGCGCCTGCTGAGCCCGTACGAAGTCCTCGGCGACCAGCGCCGAGAGGTGGAAGTACGCGTCGCGGGTCTTCGGCCGCATCATGTCGAGGTCCACCTCGGCACCGGCCGCGAGGTGTTCGTCGAACGGTACGACGACGACGCCCCGGCAGCGGGTCTCGAAGTGCCGCACGATGTCGTCCACCTTGATCATCTTGCCCGTCTCACGGACCCCGGAGATGACCGTCAGGGAGCGCTGCACGAGATCGGCGTACCCGTGCGCGGAGAGCCAGTCGAGCGTCGTCGACGCGCTGCTCGCGCCGTCCACGGAGGGCGTCGAGATGATGATGAGCTGATCGGCCAGGTCCAGCACGCCGCGCATCGCGCTGTAGAGCAGGCCGGTGCCCGAGTCCGTGAGGATGATCGGATACTGCTTGCCCAGGACATCGATAGCGCGCCGGTAGTCCTCGTCGTTGAAGGTGGTGGAGACCGCCGGGTCCACGTCGTTGGCGATGATCTCCAGGCCGGACGGTGCCTGCGAGGTGAAGCGACGGATGTCCATGTAGCTGTGCAGATGCGGAATCGCCTGCACCAGGTCACGGATGGTCGCACCGGTCTCGCGCCGTACGCGGCGGCCGAGCGTGCCGGCGTCCGGGTTGGCATCGATCGCCAGGATCTTGTCCTGCCGCTCGGAGGCGAGCGTCGCGCCCAGTGCGGTGGTGGTCGTCGTCTTGCCGACGCCGCCCTTGAGGCTGATGACCGCGATCCGGTAGCAGGAGAGCACCGGTGTGCGGATCAGTTCGAGCTTCCTCTTACGCTCCGCCTCGGCGGCCTTCCCGCCGATCTTGAAGCGCGAACCGCCGGACGGGTTGCGGCTGCTCTTGGGCTTCTGCTTGTTGTTGCGCAGAAGCCGGTCGGAAGAGAGCTCCACGGCCGCCGTGTAGCCGAGCGGCGCGCCGGGAACGGAGCGTTCGCGCTGGTCGTGCGCGACGGGGGAGGGCCACGCCGCACCGGTACGGGGGTCGACGGGCGGCGCCCCGGGGGCCGCCTGGGGCAGCGCCTGGTGGAACTGCTGGGGCGGCTCCCCGGCCCCCGGCGGTGTGGCCTGCCCCTGGGGCGGCTGCGGAGCCTGCTGCGCGGGGAGGTGCGGCGTGCCGGGCGCCGACGGCTGGGGCGCCGAAGGGGCCGGCGGGGACGGCGGTACGGGCGCCCCGGTGTCCGGGCGGCCCTGCTGCTGGGGAAAGCCGTAACCGGGCGGCACCGGGTGCTGCTGCCCAGGGACGCCTGCCGGGGCGCCGGGGCTGCCCTGCTGCGGGAATCCGTATCCACCCTGTTGGGGGAAGCCGTAACCGCTCTGGGGCTGGAGCTGGGGCGCGAGCGGCTGCGCCGCGTTCGCCGGTACGGGGAGCCCTGGGGCGCCCGGTTGCGGGAAGCCGTAACCGGCGGGCGGTACGGGGCCGTCCGGGGCCGGAGCGTTCGGCGCGGGCGCCGAGGGGCCCGAGGACGCCGCGGGCGGCAGCGCGGCGGGCGGCTGCGGCGCGGGCGGCAGGGGAGCCGGAACAGCCGGTACGGGGGCCGCCGCGGCGGGCGTCGCCGGTGCGGGCAGGGCCGGCACCGGGGCGGCGGGCGCCGGGGCCTGGCCGGCCGGAGGCTGCTGCTGCGGGAAGCCGTAGCCGCCCGGTGCCTGCGGGGCGGCGGGCAGCGCGGGCCACGGGCTCGCCCCCTGGGGCGCCGCCGGAGGCTGGTCCTGGGGCTGCGCCTGTGCGGCGGCGGGGGCAGGAACGGGCGGCGTGGTCCCGGCCGGGGGCACCGGGCTCTGCGGGGCGGCGGGCGGTTCGGCGGAGTGCTCCGGTCCTGACCACTGCGGCGCGGCGGCCGGTGCGGCGGGCTGGAACGCCGGGGGCAGCGGCGGCAGTCCGGCGGCCGGCGCCGCCCCCGGCTGGAGCGCCCACGGCGGGGCCGGGGGAGCGTCCTGGGGCGCGTCGGCGGGGACCGCGTCCTGCGGTACGGCGTCCTCTACGGCTGGTACGGCGTCCTCCGGTTCGGCCGGGGGGACCGCGTCGGACGGCTCCTTGTCGGTCGCATCCTTGAGAGACGCGGGGACGGCGTCCTCGACGCCGTCGATGCCGCCGTCGGAGGCATCGGACGGGGCGGCGGACTCCGCCTCCGCCACGTTCCCGGGGCCGCTGGCGGCCTCGGTTCCGGCCTCGGGTGCCGTGTCCGCCGGTGCGGCGTCCGGCTCCGTAACCTCGTTCACCGCACCGTCGGACGCGGCGTCCTCGCCGTCCGACGAGCCCTCGGGCACCGACGGCACGGAGGCGGCGTCGGCTCCCTCCGGGGCGCCGTTCTCCGCCCCGTCACCCACGGCGGCGCTCGCGCCGGGAGTATCTGGCGCGTCAGGGGCGCCTGAGGCGTCCCGCGCGTCCTCCGTCCCTTCCCGGGCCCCGTCCCGCGCGGCGTCCACGGGGGCGGCCGCGGCATCGGCGCGCGCGTCGTTCCCCGCGCCCTCGCCGCCCTCGGCGGCGGCACCTTCCTCCGTACCGGAGCCGTCGGCCGGGGCCGTCCCGTCGGCGGCGTCCGGGCGCGTGCCCGCCCCCGCCGCCTGCGTGCCGTCCTCCGGCGTGGCGGCGGTGCCGGTCCTCTCGGCTGCCGCCTTCTCCGCTGCTGCCTTCTCGGCGTCGCGCCGCTCGAACTCGCGCTTGAGCGCCGTCGGTGAGAACCGCATCGTCGCGCCGCTCTCCACGTCGCCGCCGCCGAACGCCCCCGTCTCCTCGTGCGAGGGCCCAGGAGCCGCCGCGGACGCCGCAGGCGCCCCGCCGGAAGCCGGAGCAGCGGGAGCGGCCGGCGCGACGGGCGCCGCCGGAGCGGCCGGTCCCGGGGCGGCGGGTGTGGCGCCCGCCGGGCCGGCGGGCCGCGCTGCCCAGTTGGGTTCGAAGCTGCCCCCCGCCGGCAGCCCGGGTACCGCTATGGGCGCCCCACCGGGCGGCGGGGGAGTGTTCGCGTAGGACGGTGCGCTCGTCGCGCCACCACCGGTCGTGTCCCCCGGCGCGTTCTGTGTGTACCAGGCGGGCGGGGTGTAGTCGATGGTGAACTCACCCGTCATCTCGGGCTCCGCGTCGGACTGATCGTCCGCGGCCGGCCGGTTCCAGCCGCCGCGGATCTCGTCCCGATCGCCGTTCACTTTGCCTCCTGGTGTGGTCGAGCACCCTTGTGCCGTGGTGGGTGGGGGCGGCCGAATCCTTCGCTCCGGTCCGCCCGGCTCTTCCCCTTGCGACGCGGCCGGTCTGCCCGCAGGTTCGCTGCTCCCGCGCCCCCACCCACCCTAATCGCCAACAGCGCGGATACGGCAGGGCGGACCGCCCCGTGGAAGCCCGCTCCGCCGCCCCCGCGCTCCCCCCAAGTGACCCCGGAGATGAGGAGGGTGAGCACCGGGCGGCGTACGGGGCGGAACGGAGCGGACATAAGGGGTTGTCAGAACGGTGCAAGGTGGCTGAATCGAGACATGTGGCGACCTGTGTGCGGGCGGTACGGGGCCACGCGGGCCGGGCCCCGTACCGTACGGCGCGGTCTCAGTCCATCCGGCGCGCGCTGCCCAACAATCCGGTCTCGGCGTCCGTCGCCTGGGTCATCACGAACTGCCGGTCCCGCGGAGTGCACCAGAGGGTCACCCCGTCGGAGAGCGTCGACAGCGCTTCCGTCTCGGCGCGCGGCAGACTCATGATCCGGCCGATCTGCGCCGCCTCGTCGGGCGACACCCGTTGCAGGCCGACGAGCGCGGACTTCTCCAGCAGCCGAGGCGCCACCGGACTCAGGTACGGCAGCAGCGTCAACACCGCTTGCCAGGGAGCCGACACCACGCGGCCGCGTGGCGGTCGCATACCGCAGTCCCGTACGACGATCACCGGGCTGCCCGCCGAGGCGCCCTGCGGCGGCACCCGTCCCACGTCGTGCAGGGTGACACAAGGAGTGCCCCCACCCGCCGCCTGGGCGAGCGCGGCCCAGACATGCGCACGGCCCGTCTCCACCGCGATCCGCGCACCGGTCGCGGCGGCCCGCAACACCATCACCTGGGCCGTCCACAAGCCGCCGATCAAGGTGATGTCGTACGGGGTCGGCCGGTTGACGCCGAGCACGGCAGGGCGGTTGTTCGCGTCAACACCGATCACCACTCCGTCATCCCCGACCGGCAGCGCGAGCGCCTCCAACTGGTCCACGGACATCGCGTGGCGCTCCCGGCGCGGCCCGATCAGCCCGAAGCCGATCCGCGGCCTGCCCCGGCCCCGTACCGGTTCCCGCATCATCGCGGGCAGCGGCGCCCCGGCAGCGGGCGTCCCGGTCACCGGGACGGCCCCCGACGTGGGCCTCATCGTCGGTACGGACATCAGCGGGTACCCCCGAGCGGAAGAGTGGCGAGCACCGCGGGCCCCTGCTCACGGTCGAGACGTACCAGCCCGGCCTTCACCCCGCGGGCCGTGCGCTCCAGTTGATGACGGGCGTTCACCAGCTCCTCGTCGCTGCGCCCGCTGATCCGTACGTGCCCGCTGACCGTCACCCCCTGCCGTTCGCCGCGCCCCAGCGTCAGACTGAAGGTCGTGGCGAGCGCCGGTATCGAGGTGAGCAGCGCGACGAACTGCGGCATGGACGCGCCGCTTCCGCCCAGTTCGGGCCAGCGCGCCACCCAGTAGGAGGTGTGCCACCGGTCGTCGCAGCGCCACGTACGCGACGTCTCCGAGGTGCGCCGCGCGGGTGTCTCCGAGCGTCCCGCCTGCGCTATGGCCAGCGGATTGGCGCAGGAGGAGACGGCTATCGCCGCGGTCAGCTCCTGCTCCGTCAGCACCGTCGCGCTGAACCCGGCGCCGGCCAGCCTGCTGGAGAGCTGGTCCGCCGCGCGGACCACGCACTTCTGGGCCCCCACCAGACCGCCGCCGCGCGCCGCGACCGCCTCGGGGCACAGCTCCGGGTCGAGCTTGAGCGCGACCCAGGTGAGCCGTACGGCGGGCGAGCCCGTCTGGGCCTGTAGCGGCGCGTAGTTGCGGGCGGCGACCGACTGCTCCGGCAGGAACGGGGACGGCGCGGGCTGCGTGTGCTGGACGACCTGGGCGGACTCCAGCCGTACGTCGTCCACGTCCAGCGCCTCCCGCACCAGGCGGACCGGGAGCGGCCTGGCCGAACGCTCGGGGCGCAGCGCCGTGGCGTCCGACTCGATCTGGAGCACCACCGTCAGGAACGTGCCGTCTCCGATCAGCCCCACCGGGCGCCGGTCCCGGTCGCTGTACGTGTACGTGCGCAACGCGGGGTCGCACTCGACGGCGGGCGCCAGCCCCGGCTCCGTACCGGCGGGGAGCGCCAGGGAGGCCGCCCTGCGGGTCCTGGCGCGCAGCGCCAGCACGGTGGAGAGCCAGTCCGGCAGCGCGCGCCGGTGGCGGCGCACCACGGCCAGCAGCACAAGGACCGTGGCGACCGCGCCGGCCGGGACCAGCATCAGCGGGCTGATCACCCACGCCACCAGCAGCAGCGCCACCGCCAGCTCGATCAGGACGAGTTGTTGCATTCGGAAAGGTCCGAATTGCCCCGGCCGCGCCCGGAGTGCGGGCCGTGCCTGCCCTCGGGGCGCGGCGCCGGACGGCGCGGTCACGGCAGGCCGCGTCTGCGTCGCTGAAGCCATGCGGAGAATCCCCCCATTCATCCCGATCACCCTGGCGGACCAGGGCGTTGACAGCGCGCTCACCCTACCCGCCCCACCAGCACACCCCGTCTACAGGCATAGTAGGGGGCCGGTCCGACAGTCAGGCAGGGCCCGGCGGCCCTGCCGGGGTGCCCTGCCCTTCGGGGGAGACCGAGCCGTTTTTCATCGATGGGGACTCATGGCATCACGGCGGGATGAGCTCAACGCGTACACCTTCGCGAAGAAGCGCACGGTGGCAGCATTTCTCCAACCCACGGCCACGGCCACCGACGAGGGCGCGCCCAGACCGCTGCGCGCCGTCGTCCCGGGGCTGATAGCCGGCGCGCTGATCCTGGCCGGGTTCGGCGCGTGGGGGATGTTCAAGCCCACGGCGCCCGCCGACTGGGCGGAACCCGACACCAAGGTGATCGTCGGCAAGGACTCCACCACGCGGTACGTGGTGCTGAGCACCGGCAAGGGGAAGCAGAAGGAGACACTGCTGCACCCCGTGCTGAACCTGGCATCGGCGCGACTCCTGCTCACGCCCAAGGAGTTCGCGGTCATCCAGGTGCCCGACACGATCCTGGACGCGGGCGAGCCACCGCGCGGCCCCGTTCTCGGCATCCCGTACGCCCCTGACCGCCTTCCGGGCGACAAGGAGGCGGCCGCACCCAAACGGTGGGCCGTCTGCGAGCAGCCGGGCGGCGGCAAGGGCGCCAGCGTGCAGAAGGCCGCGTTCCTCTTCGCCTCCCGCGACTTCGCCAGGACCGAGGGCCGGCAGCGGCTCTCCGGCGCCCAGGTGCTCTATGTGAAGGGCCAGAAGGGCGACCGCTACCTGGTCGACGCCAACGGTACGAAGTACCTGGTGCGCGAGAAGGCCAGCGACAACCTCACCCGCGCCCTGGTCGGTGACCGGGAGCCGCAGGCCGTCACCGACGACTGGCTGGCCACGCTGCGCACCGGCAGCACCATCGACTTCCCCGACGTCCCCGGGACCGTCGCCGCCGACGCGGGCGTCGGCGGCGGGCTCACGCCCGAGCAGGACCGGGTCGGCAAGGTGCTGCTCGCCCAGACCGGCGCGGGACCGCAGCACTACGTGGTCCTCAAGGGCAGGGTCCAGCCGGTGTCGGAGTTCACGGCCTGGCTGCTGATCAACTCCCCGGAGACCGGCGGTCTCGAGATGGGCGGTAAGGCCGACACCGTGGACGCGCAGGCCCTCTCCCCGGACACGGAGACCTTCGGAGCGAAGAAGCGCTGGCCCGAACGGCGCACCACCCAGGTCAACACGGGCAGCGGCGCGGGCGCCCGCGACACCGTGTGCAGCGTGCTGCGCTCCGTCGACGCCAAGGGCCGCGCGACGCTCTCCACCTGGGCCGGCTCCGCGTACCCCGCGGACATCACGGCAGGGGGGACGAGCACATACGTCACCCCGGGCAGCGGACTGCTCTACACGCAGGTGCGGGGCCGTCAGACCAACCCCGACGGTTCGCTCTTCCTGGTGACGGACACCGGACTGCGGTACGCGGTCCAGACGAACGGCGACAGTGACGCGGCGCGTTCCGACATCGGCACCGGGAACGGGGAGAAGCAGCAGGACGGCCGGCCCGAGCCCAGCGCGGCGCAGATACGGCTCGGCTACGAGAAGGTCACCCCGGCGCTGGTCCCGCTCGCCTGGTCGGAGTTCCTGTCGAAGGGGCCCCGTCTCGACACCAACAGCGCGCGCCAGCCGCAGGGCTCGTGAGGGGGACCGGGATCCGATGTCTCTGATGCGACCAACGGCCGTGGTGGCCGCTGTGACGGCCCTGACCGCCCTGGCGGCCGTTCCCCCCGTCCGGGGGGCCGAACGGCCCGCAGACGGCCAGGGAGCCGCCTTGCCGGCCCTCGGCCTGGACGGCAGCGGCGAATGCGCCTTCCCGATGAAGAAGCAGATAGCGGACACCCCCTGGCCCCTCCAGCGTGTGATCCTCGACGAACTGTGGGCGGACACCAAGGGCAAGGGGGTGCGCGTCGCGGTCATCGACACCGGGGTCGACAACACCAACCGGCAGCTCCGCAAGGCCGTCGACACCGCCGCCGGAACCGAGTTCCTGGCCAAGAAGATGGAGAAGGGCGCCGACGGCGACGGCACGGACGACCGGGTCGGTCACGGCACCAAGGTCGCCGGGATCATCGCCGCACGCCCCCGCAAGGGCACCGGGTTCGTCGGGCTCGCCCCCGAGGCGACCATCATCCCGATCCGCCAGAACGACGAGAAGAACAGTGGCAACGACACCACGATGGCGGAGTCGATCGACCACGCCATCGCCCACGATGCCGATGTCATCAACATCTCCCAGGACACCACCAAGCCCCTGACCGAGGACTCCGCGCTCGGCCGCGCCGTACGCCGCGCGCTGGACCGGGAGATCGTGGTCGTCGCCTCGGCCGGCAACGACGGCGTCGACGGGAAGCGCAAGAACACCTACCCGGCGGCCTTCCCCGGGGTCCTCGCGGTCGCCGCGTCCGACCGCAACAACGAGCGCGCGGCGTTCTCCCAGGCCGGCGCGTTCGTCGGGGTGGCGGCGCCCGGCGTGGACATCGTCTCCACCGTCCCCGGCAACGGCCAGTGCGTCGACAACGGGACGAGCTTCTCCGCCCCGTACGTCGCGGGCGTCGCCGCGCTGCTGCGCGCCAAGCACCCCACGTGGAAGGCGCACCAGATCGTCGCGCAGATCGAGCAGACCGCCGAGCGCAGCGTCAACGGCCACGACGACTTCGTCGGCTGGGGCGTCGTAGACCCGGTCCGCGCGCTCGCCGAGGCCGACACCCCGCCCGAGTCCCCGCGTCCCGACCCTGGCCCGCCCAAGGCGCCGGCGCCGGAGCCCGCGCACCTCGCGCTCTCCGAGACGCCGCAGGAACGTTCGGAGCGGTACGCCACCTACGCCCTGGGGATCGGCGCCGTGCTCGTCGCGGTCGTCGCCGGCTCGGCCACCGTGCTGCGAGACCTGGGGCGGCGGGACGCACGGCGCCGGCGTCCACGCAGGTTGACGTGAGCCACCACCGTCCTTTGCGATGCTTTCGGCGGAGTGAAGGCGGACTCTCCCCGAAACCCGTGTTGGGGGCGGGAAGGGATATGACTAGAGTGACCGTGGCTTCACGAGTGCGATGAAGCCCATGGGGCCGACGGGGGCGTGGGGGACCTGACATGGCGGGGGAAACACTGGACGGCGCGGGGGATTCCCGCCGTCCGGGTACGCGGTGTGTCGTACCGTCCCGCCCGACGGAGAAGCCGCCCTCACCCATTGCTTCCCCCTCTTCTGGGACACGGGGGCAGGCGCGACGTACCAGCGGGAACGTCCGGGCACCACACCCGGGCGGATCCGGCCGCGCGCGCGAAGAGAAGAAGCCCGGCGGCGACGGTGTCCGCCGGGCCGGGAACCGATAGATAGGACTCCGGATGAGCAACCCCTCAGGCGGGTTCGGACTTACCGACGACCCGGTCGTCAGTGCCAAGAACAAGATCGCGGAGACCAAGGACGCGGTCTCCAGGCAGTCCAGGGAGCTGGCGGACATCATCGCCACCGTCAGCGCGGGCTGGACGGGTGTGGGCGCCGGCGGCTTCGTCTCGGCCCAGGTGATGATCAACGAGGACCACGACGAGATCCTCCGTCTGCTCACCGTCCTGGAGCACGCTGTCGGCGCGACGAAGAACCTGAGCAACGAACAGGACGAGGACGTGCGCGCCCAGTTCGCCGCCGCCAAGTCCCAGGCCCCGGCCCCGCCGCCGAACACCTCGGGCCTCAACGGCATCTGAACCACCCGCTCCGCCCGCGGCCCCACGGCCGCCCCATCACACAGCGAGGAGAACACCATGGCCGGCACAGATCCGGGCACCCGGGTCCGGTACGAGTCCGTTCAGGAGATGGCCGACCGCGTCCGTACGGTCTCGAAGAACATCATCAAGGACCTCCAGCAGATGGACAACGCGCTCAAGGTGGTGACCGACACCTGGGACGGTGAGGCGCACCGCGAGTACGAGGCGCTCCAGCGCAAGTACAAGGGCAAGGCCACGCACATGAAGGACCAGTTGGAGAAGGTCGCCAAGCTGATCGAGAGCGGCAAGGACGGCTACCGCGCCACGGACCACAAGGCGTCGCGCTACTTCACCGAGGCGTACTGAGCCGAGGCGCGCTGACGCCACCGGCCCACCACCGGGAACACGGGGAGGGGCACGCACCGTACGTACACGTACCGCGCGTGCCCCTCGGCCTCTCCCGGGAACGACACGTCCGCCGGGCCGCCCCGGCGTCCCGCTCTCCGCTCCCGGCCCTACTCCAGGTCGAACTCCCCGTCCCGCGCGCCGAGGACGAACGCCCGCCACTCGGCCTCCGTGTACCGCAGCACGGTGTCGTGGTCGAGGGACGACCGCATCGCGACGGCGCCGCCCGGCAGGTAGGCGATCTCCACGCGCTCCTCGTCCGGGCTCGTACCGGGAGCGCCCTGCCACTCCACGCCGCTGATGTCCAGCGCGTACAGTTCGTCCTTCTCCTGCTGAGTACCCATCAGGGTCCTCCCCTTCCTCGTCACGGTACGGAGTCGCAGACCAAAGTATCCGTAGTCGGTGCTGTCGCTCACGCCGGTCGCGGAGCTTCACCCCGCCTGCGACACGAGAGCCTTCGCCAGACCCTCGATCTGCGCCCGGCTCAGCGAGGTCTTCCCCGCGTCGGGCGCCACGGCCACCACAAGGCCGGTGGAGCCCCCGTCGGCGTCCTTGAGCGGCACCGAGGCGACATTCCCGCTCCCGGACACCAGCGGCGTCCCAGGAGCGCCCTGGGCGGCCTTGTCGACGTACGCCGCGAGGTCCTCCGTCCTCATCTTCGCCGCTGCCTGGATCGCCGGGGCCAGCACGGCGAGCGCCGAGGGCCGCTCGGTGCCGATCGTGTGCACCTCCACGTCCTCGTCCCCGAGCCGGAACGCGCAACTCACCAGCGCACCGGGGTTGACGTCCAACGGATCTCCGGAAGCGGCGTACTTCCCGCCCTCGACCGTGGCCGCCGGCCCGTCCCCGCCGCCTCCCGCTCCGCTCCCGGCCGTCACTCCTGCCGCCTCGGCGGCCTTCCCGATGTCGTACGGGAGCGGACAGGCGTCCAGCTCGGCAGGCTTCCCGTTCTTCCCCGGCCCGGCCTCGTCCGCGATCCTGACGAGTTCCTTCACACTCACCGGCTCCGCGCCGCTCGTACAGCCGCTCAACAGCCACGCGAGCGCGAGGGCGGCGAACGGGAGCGGGGCGGGAAGCCCGTACCGGCGTTTCTTCATTCTGCTGTTCCTCGGTGACTGTTCATGAGCAACGGTTCATGAGCAACGGTTGATGAGTGACGGTTGATGAGCAACTGGTCATGAGCAGTGGAGTGCCTTGCGCGCGGCCTCCGAGAAGAGGTCGCTCAGTTCGCTCTCGGCCGGGAACCCCGCCGCCGCGCGCTCCTCCGGTTCCCACGGGTAGGTGGCGTTGTCCTGCAAGAAGTATGTTTCCCGGCCCCCGCACGTGGCCTTCTTCACGTTCCGCTCCTTGAGCACCGCGGCCAGCTCCGGGTCTTTGACGACGGCCAGTGTGGTGAAGGGGCCGTCGCGCTCGTCCCCGGTGAAGGAGAGGTCGCAGAACCACGCGGTGTCGAACGATCCGGATGTCCGCTCCTGTACGGTTCCGCCGCGCGGTCCGGTCACCTTGCCGAGCCGGAACCCCGGCAGGGAGCAGACCCGGCCGAGGTCGGTGGGGGAGACCGCGGAGGCCGGCTGTACGTCGTCCCCGCCCGCCCCGGTACGGGGCGGGCAGCCGCTCTCGGCGGTCAGGGACGCGGCCGCCGCCGCGAGGAGCCGCGCCAGAGCGGCGGGCTCCGCGCTGCCCTTCTCCACCGAGACCCGCAGCACCGGCCGGCCGGCCGAGCCGGCCGGTCCTGCCGGGCCGGAGAGCGCCGCGCACGAGGAGGGCAGCAGGACCCAGCCCTTGTACGGATCGGCCGTACCCGGCGTGGCACCGGTCAGGACGTCACCGCTCGCGGTCATCTCCCAATGGCCCACGTCGAAGGGGAACGAGGCGGTCTCCGAGGACACCCGCAGCGAGAACCGCGCGTCTCCGGTGCCCACGGCGCTCCGCTCCACCGTGCAGCTCCGGCTCCGGCCCGTTCCGGAGTCCTCACCGCTCAGCCGTCCCATGCCGGGAAACGCCCGCTTGACGTCCTCGGCCGACACCAGCCCGTGACAGAGCTTCTCCGGGCCGAGGACATGGGTGTTGTACGTGAGGAACGCTCCGCCGAGGAGCGCGAGCACAGCCGGGACCGCGATGGCGGTCCACCTGGCACGCCGGGATCGGGGCAGACGTATCGGCAGTCGTGCCGGCAGACGTACGGGCATGGCGGGTCATTCCCATCCGAGGTTGACCGCGGCGTCGCCGCGGGAGCTGGAATAGGACTGCTTGGCCTCGCGCCGCATGGCCTGCCAGGCATCCCAGTTCGGGTCCTTCTTGCTGTTGTTCTCGTCCGTGATGTCCACGCCGCGGTCCTGGGCCCAACTGTCGATCATGCTGTACGTGCCGCCGATTCCGGACGCGTAATGTTCGGAGTTCTTCTCCTGGGCCGCCGAGGACGCCGCCGAGCTGACATCCTTCGACCATTCGTAGGTCGCCGCGTCGATCAGTCGCTGCGCCGTGTCGCCGAACACCGGAAGTCCGGTCACCGGGGCACCGGCGAAGTGATAGGCGTACCGTGCCTGGTCGTTCACGGCGGCTATCTTTCCGTCCCGTTCGTCCAGAATCACATCGGAGCCGATCGAGTTCATCGCGCCCAGTACGGAGCCCACATCACTCGCCGGGTTCTTCCACGCCTCGTGGCCCTCTCCGCCGGATTTCGGAGCCTCGGCGAGCTGATCCATCGCGTACGCCCGCTGGGTGTCGTAGAGCAGGGCATAGGTCTGGTCGTCGGAGGAGACCCCGCGCATCACACGCATGAGGCTGTCCTTTCCGACGGTGATTCCGGATTTGCCGGAATCGTTCGTCCAGATGTCGTCCATCCCCTCGGGGCTGCCGTACTTCGTGCCCTTCTCCGCAAGGATGTTGTGATTGTCCTGGGCGTAGTCGGCCAGCGCCCGCCCGAGATTCCTCTGGAGGTTCTGGTGGACGGATTCGCCGCCCGCCTTGCTGTCGAGGGTGTTGATGGTCTCCTGCATCACCCGGGCCTGTGCGGCGGTGTGCGGGCCGGGCTCGCCGCCGGACTGGCCCTCCTTGAGCGGCGGATGCCCGGTCGTGGCGGCCTCCAGGGCCGCGCCGAGGCCCTGCCGGCTCGCCGGGTCGTCGAACGGCTTCGTCCCAAGGCCGGTGACCATGTTCTTCGGCCATTCGCGGGTATCGTCCCCGCTGCCGACCAGATACTTCAGATGGTTGTTGGAGACGTGGTTCTCGCCGGTCCCGTTGCCATCCGGATCGAAGAAGGCGGTGGCGGCGTCCGGGTTCTTGCTCATGACCTTGAGCAGTCCGTCGACGGCATCGGTGTTCACCCCTTCATGACCCCGGCCCCACTTGGTGAAGATGCCCGGATGGTCCTTCTCGGCGGCGATGAGGTCGTCGCCCAGCGCATACAGGAACTGGTCGTCGTATTTCCTGTCGGCGTGGTCCATCATGTCGACGAACAACTGATAGCCGTAAAGCGGTTCCGTGTTCGAACCGAAGTTCTTCGTGCCGGACTTATCCAGCTCCTCCGTCCACTCCCGGTAGAACTTCCCGTCGGAACTCGCCACCCAGTCCCGGTACTTCTTCGAACCGGGCGGCGCGTCCGCGACACTGCCCGGAACGCGGGTCGCCTCGGCCACCGAGTTGGCCAGTCCCCTCTGGACGGCCTTGAACTGGTCGCGATCGGCCTTTCTGTCCTTGTCGTGCGTGAAATCGTTCAGCTTGTCGTTGAGCTTGATGACGCCGTCCGGACCGAGGCCGTTGAGGAACGTCTGGTTGAAGACCTTGTTGTCGGCGTTGTCCCGGAACGCCCGCTGGAATTCGGCCCACTCCGCGGCGGAGACCTTCTCCCCGTTGTTGATACGGGTGGCGATCTCCTTCTGGTTCTCCGCCTCGTACAGTTCGATGTCGCCCTTGGCATGCGCGTTGAAGCCGGTGCCCAGGGTTTCGTCGTTCTTGTCCCCGTACGAGTCGATGACCACGGCCGCCAGCGCCAGCTTGACGCCCTTGTCCGCGTCGTCGACCGCCTTCACGCGATCATTGATGTGTTTCGCCCAGGACTGCTCGATGGTGCGGGTATCCGGATCGTGCCGGACGGCGGTGCGCTCCGAGTCGCTCAGTTTCGCGTAGTCGTACGAGACCGTCCCGTACTCGGAGACCTTCATCCCCGCCTTGATCGCGTCGTCCCGCGCCGACTCGACCCGCTTCTTCAACTCCACGAACTGCTCGTGGGCGTCGCGCAGCAGGCTCGCGATCGCCTTGGCCTGCGTCTGGGCCGCCTTGTACTCGTAGCGGGTCGCCGCAAAGTTCGTGTGCGCCGCCATCGCGCTGGCACCCTGCCACTGATAGCCCATGGTGATGGACTGGACGCTCTCCTTGTAGCGGGTCTCGACCTTCTTGAATTCGGCCGCCATGTCGTCCCACTTGCCCGCCGCCGTGGTCAGCAGGCCGAAGTCGGTCGTCATGACGTCTTCGTACGTCAGCATGTCTCTCTTGCTCTCCCCGTGAGAAAACGTCGCCGCTTCACGCCCCGGCCCGCTGCCGCGCCCGGGGCCGCCTCACACCCCGGCCCGTCGCCGTGCCCGGGGCCGTGTTCCCGCCCGTCGATGTCCCTGCCCGTCGAGTCCCTGCCCGTGCTCTCACGGGCGTACGAGCGCTTCGTACGCCCGTGAGAGCACCCTGTACGCGCCCGATGCCGTTCTCCGCTCGGGGCGCTCCGGGCGCTCCGGGCAGTCAGAGGCCGTGCCCTACAGCCCGTTCAGCTTCGACCCGTTCTTGAAGGCGCTCTCCGTGGCCAGGTCGTTCTGGGCGAAGAGGCCGCCGGCGCCCCGGAGCGCGCCCTTCTCCGCCGACAGGCGGCCCATCAGGGTCTTGACCTGGGATTCCCAGGTCTCGCGGACCTTCTTCAGGCCCGCCGCCGTGTCCCAGCCGTCGAAGCCGGTGACGGCCTTGCCCGACGCGTCGTCCGCCCAGTTCCCGGCCTTCCTGGTGTCGGGCTCCAACTCCGTCTCTATCGTGTTCGCGGCGGCCTTCTTCTGGCCCGGTGTCGAGGCGACGTCCGCGTCGCCCCACGGGGCGCCGCCGGCGTCGGCGCTGTTCAGCCGCATGCCGCTGTCGCCTCCGACCGAAGTTGGCTCCACTCCTGATCGAACCCCATGAGGTTCCTCCCCCGTTTCTTTCGTTGTCGGCAGACATCTTTGTCGACCCGGGCGGTGCCGCGCCGGGCGGATCGCACCCCGTGGCACCGCCCGCCCCGCCTCACGCGCCCGGCAGCAGCCCCGTCTGCACCAGCGGGTTGCCACGCCGCCGCGACGCGAAGTAACCGCGCCCCGGCGGCATCGGAGTCGCCCGTACGCGGCCGATCAGATCGCCCTCCGACGGGTCACCCGACAGGACCACGCCCTGGGCGCCCAGCTCCAGCACCCGCTGCATGAACGACTCGTACAGCGCCCGTGAGGCGCCCGCCGCGTTCCGCGCGATGATGAAGCGGATCCCCGTGTCCCGCGCGAACGGCAGGTACTCCGCGAGCGGCGCCAGCGGGTTGCCCGAGTTCGTCGCCACGAGGTCGTAGTCGTCGATGATGATGAAGATCTGCGGCCCGCTCCACCAGCTCCGGTCCCTGAGCTGCTGCGGCGTCACATCCGTCGGAGGCTGACGCCGCGCGAAGACGCCGCCCAGCGCCTCCATGTGCATCTGGAGCGACGAGGCCATCGGCGCGTACTCCAGCAGATGCGCCTCCGACAGCGACCCCAGCAGCGTCCGCCGGTAGTCGCCGACCACGAACTTCGCCTCGTCCGGCGTGTACCGCTCGGCGAGCTGCTTCGCGATCAGCCGCAGCAGATTCGTCTTGCCCGCCTCGCTCTCCCCGAAGACCAGGAAGAACGGGTCCGTCTCGAAATCGACGAAGACCGGCTCCAGACTCGTCTCGTCGATCGCGACCGCGATCCCCGCCCGCGGGAACTCGAACCCCTTCGGCAGCCGGTCGGCCGGCAGCTTGCGCGGCAGCAGCCGCACCGTCGGGGCCGAAGGGCCCGCCCAGTGCGTCCGCACCGCCGCCACGAAGGCCGCCGCCCCCTCCGCCAAGTCCTCGGCGCCGCTCACCCCGTCGACACGCGGCAGCCCGCCCATGAAGTGCAGCTTCTGCGGCACCTGGCCACGGCCCGGCACCCCCGCGGGGACGTTCGCCGCGACCTTGCGGTCGAACTCCGAGTCCATGACATCGCCGAGCCGCAGCTCCAGCCGGCTCAGGATCAGGTCCTTCAGAGCCGCGCGCACCTCCATGTAGCGCGCCGCCGTCACCACCACATGGACGCCGTATCCCAGCCCCCGTGCCGCGATGTCGGAGATCACCGACTCCAGCATGTCGTAGTCGTTGCGGAAACCGCCCCAGCCGTCGATCACCAGGAAGACATCGCCCCACGCCTCGCCCGGCAGCTCCCCCGCCGCGCGCCTGCGCCGGTACGTCGCGATCGAGTCGATGCCCTGCGCGCGGAAGAACTCCTCGCGCCGGTTGAGGACCCCCAGCACCTCCGCGACGGTACGCCGCACCCGCTCCGGGTCCAGCCGCGACGCCACCCCGCCGACATGCGGCAGCTCCGCCAGCGAGGCGAGCCCGCCGCCACCGAAGTCCAGCGCGTAGAACTGCACCTCACGGGGCGTGTGCGTGAGCGCGAACGACGAGATCAGCGTCCGCATCAGCGTCGACTTCCCGGACTGCGGGCCACCCACCACCAGCAGGTGCCCGGCCGCCCCCGAGAAGTCCCGGTAGAGCACCTCGCGCCGCTGCTCGAAGGGCTTGTCGATCAGCCCCAGCGGTACGGTCAGCCCGCCCGGCCGCGAGTACTCCGTCGCGTTCAGCCCGCGCTCCGCCGTCACCGCGATCCCCGGCAGCAACTGGTCCAGCGTCGGCGCCTTGTCCAGCGGCGGCAGCCACACCTGGTGCGCCGGCACCCCCTGCCCGTCCAGCCGCCGCACGATGACGTCCAGCACCGTGTCCGCCAGCGCGTCGTCCTCCACCGGCTCCGCGACCGTACGCACCGGATCCGGCGCCGCGTACACCACCGGCACCGGCGCCGCCGTGAACACCGCGGGCCGCCGCTCCACCGCGAGCTGCCCCACCGAGAGATCCGGCCCGCCCGCGCGGTACGTCCCCGAGACGTACGCCGCCTTGAACCGCGTCATCTCGTCCGTGCCGTACTTCAGATACCCCGAACCCGGCACCGACGGCAGGTGGTACGCGTCCGGCACCCCCAGCGCCGTACGCGACTCCGCCGCCGAGAAGGTGCGCAGACCGATGCGGTACGAGAGATACGTGTCCAGCCCGCGCAGCTTGCCCTCCTCCAGCCGCTGCGAGGCCAGCAGCAGATGCACCCCCAGCGAACGGCCGATCCGGCCGATCTGGATGAACATGTCGATGAAGTCGGGCTTCGCCGTCAGCAGTTCGGAGAACTCGTCGATCACCAGGACCAGCGAGGCCAGCGGCTCCAGCGCCGCGCCCGCCGCCCGCGCCTTCTCGTAGTCATGGATGTTGGCGTAGTTGCCCGCGGAACGCAGCAGCTCCTGACGGCGCTGCAACTCCCCGCGTATGGCGTCCCCCATGCGGTCCACCAGCGTCAAGTCGTCCGCCAGGTTGGTGATGACCGCCGCCACATGCGGCATCTGCGACATCCCGGTGAACGTCGCGCCGCCCTTGAAGTCCGCGAGCACGAAGTTCAGCGTCTCCGAGGAGTGCGTCACCGCGAGCCCCAGCACCAGCGTCCGCAGCAGCTCCGACTTCCCCGACCCCGTCGCCCCGACACAGAGCCCGTGCGGCCCCATGCCCTCCTGCGCCGCCTCCTTCAGGTCCAGCATCACCGGAGCGCCGTCCTCGCCCACCCCGATCGGCACCCGCAGCCGCTCCGCCGTCGACCGGGGCCGCCACGTACGCGCCACGTCTACGGCGCCCGCGTCGCCCAGCCCCAGCAGGTCGGTGAAGTCCAGGTTGGCCAGCAGCGGTTCGTCGTCGTCGCCCCCGCCCGTACGGAGCGGCGCGAGCTGCCGCGCCAGCGCCTCCGCCGCCGGCAGCGAGAGCCCGTCGGCCACCCCCTCGTACGCCAGACCGCCCCCGGACTCCAGGCGCAGCCGTCCCGGCCGTACGACCACCGAAAGACCGCCCCGCGGCTCGTCCAGCTCCCCGGGGACCACCTCGACGATCGTCACGCCCTGCACGCCCTCCGCCGCCGCGAAGAGCGAGTCGGGCGGCACCGAACCGCCGTCCAGCACCACGACCACATGCGGCTGGTCCAGCACCGGCGAGGCGTCCCTGCCGAACCGCGGCCGCCCCTCCAGCCTGCTCTGCAACAGCGCCTCCAGCTCGCCCAGGTCGTCCCCGAACAGCCGCTTCGTACCCGCCCCGTCGATCTGCCCCGGCACCTGCGTGTGCGGCAGCCACTTCGTCCACTCCCAGCGCCCCGCCGCGCCCGGCGACGCCACCACGGCGACCATCAGGTCCTCGCACGAGTGGAGCGTCACCAACTGCGCGACCAGCGCCCGCGCCACACCCTGCGCCGACTCCTGCTCACCCGAGACCGTCACGTGGTAGAAGGCACGCATCGACACCGCCATCGGCAGCCCGTCCAGCGAGCCGTGCACCGCCAGGAAGCGCTGCATCGCCCCCGCGCACAGCGGCTCCAGCTCGTCCACCGGCGCCGTCTCCGGCGCCACCAGCGGCGTCGCGAGCTGCTGCGCCCCCAGCCCGATCCGCACCTGAGCGAAGTCCTCGTCGCCGACCCGGCGTTCCCACACCCGCGACCCCTCGGCCACCACCGACCAGAGCTGCTCGGGGGAGGGGTGCAGATAGAACTGCGCGTCGCGCTGCGCCCGCGCCGTCCTGCGCACCGTACGCCGCGTCTGAGCCAGGTACTTGAGGTAGTCGCTCCGTACATCGGACATTTGCCCCTGCGTACCCCGGCGGTACCGGACGATCTGCGCACCGACCATCGCGACCGTCGAGAACAGCATCAGCACGCCCATGATCCTCATGAACGGCGGCGCCTGGGGCGAGAAGAAGAACACCACCGACGAGGCCATGCCCAGCACCGGGAGCACCTGCATCAGCATGCCCTCCTGCTGACCGCGCGGCAGTTCGGGCGGTGGTTCCAAGGTCAGCGCATCGGAGGGCACTTCCGGCGGAAGGGAACGTGGCGGGCGTTTGACTACGATCTGGCTCACCGGCGCATCAATCCCTCATGACGGACGGGCGATTCCGTACCGGCGCCCCCGTGGCGACGGCGTCGCTCCGCGCGACCGTGATCCTACGTGCAGCCGCACCGCACCCCTCCCGGTAGGGTGACGCGCGCACCGTGCGCAACCGCGAATCAGGGGGACAGACACGTGAGTACGACCACAGCGACCGGCTTCTGCCGCGTCACTGTCGTGGCGCCGGACAGCAGGATCGACGTCGCTCTGCCGGAAGATCTCGCCGTCGCCGACGTCCACCCGGAGATCCTTCGGCTCACCGGACAGACCCAGGCGGCCGGCACCCCCACCGGCTATCACCTCGTACGGCGCGACGGCACCGTCCTCGACGGCGCCCGCACCCTCGCCGCCCAGCAGGTCCTCGACGGCGAGATCCTCAGCCTGCGCCCCTTCGGCCACTCCCTGCCGCCCGCCGTCTTCGACGACGTCTCGGACGCCGTCGCCTCCGCCGTACGCCGCGACCGCCACCTGTGGAGCGACGACATGCTGCGCGGCGCCGGCCTCGTCGGCGGCGTCCTCCTCCTCGTCCTCATGGGCTTCGTCCTCTGGTACGCCGACCCGGTGCGCCACGACATGCACGGGCTGCCCGGCGTCATCGCGGGCGTCGCCGGCCTCCTGCTGACCGCCTTCGCGGGGGTACGGGCCCGGGTGTACGCCGATCGCGCCACCGCCGTCGCCCTCGGCCTCGGCGCCCTCCCGCTCCTGCTCATCGGCGGCTCCGGCATCCTCGCCGCCGAGCCGGGACAGGGCCCCGGGCGGCTCCAGTTCCTCCTCGGCTGTGTCACGGTCCTGGTCGCCTCCGTCGCCCTCGTCGCGCTCACCCCGAGCGGCGACGCCCCGTTCGTCGCCGCGACGTTCCTCGCCACCGTCGGCACCCTCGCCACCTTCGTCATGATCCTCACCGAGGCGTCGGCCACCGACACCGCCGCCGTCTGCGCCCCCGTCGCCGTCGGCCTCGTCGCCTTCCTGCCGGGCCTCTCCGCGCGCTTCGCCCGCCTCCCCATCGGCTACGCCTCGCCGCGCACCGGCGGCGGCCCCTACGACGACACCTTCGGCACCCCCGGCGACCCGCACGCCGACCCCCACGCCGCCGAGGCCGACCCGGTCGACGCCGAACGGATCGCCGCCCAGGCCCGCCGGGGCCACGAGATGCTCCTCGGCCTCGTCGGCGGCTGCGCGGCGGTCGTCGTCGGCTCCGCCGCCGTCCTCGGCTTCGCGGACTCCCTCTGGGCCCAGCTCCTGGCCCTCATGGCGGGCCTCGCCACCCTGCTCCGCGCCCGCCTCTTCCGCTACACGGCCCAGGTCGTCTGCGCGCTCGCCGCGGGCATCGCCGCGATCGCCCTGCTGATCCTCGGGCTCTCCCTCAACCCGCCCCTGGACCACGTCAGGGAGCTCCTCGTGTACGGGGACCGGGGCGCCCTGGACATCCGTACGATCTGGCTCACCGCGAGCGTCGCGGCCGGCGCCGCCCTGATCACCGCGATCGGCCTGATCATCCCGCGCAAGGGGCTCTCGCCGTTCTGGGGGCGCCTCCTCGACCTCACCGAGGGCGCGGTGCTGCTCACCCTCGTACCGCTCTGCCTCGCGGTCCTCGACGTCTTCAGCGCCGCCCGCGCCCTCACCGGCTGACCCCGCCCTGTACCGCCCCGTACCGGGGCCCCGTACCGCGCCGTACGGGCCCCGTACGCCGGGACCCGCACCCCGGCCGAGACCCCGCCCCAGGGCTGATACCCTGGGCGGCGGCCGTCTCTGTACGCGACCACCGAAGCCCCTGGCTGCGCGGTCGGCGTACGACGGATCTCCCGCCTCCCGAGTAACGGAAGCTCCCCAGAGTATTCGACCTGGGGCACTCGGTGGCCACGAAGAATCACGAGGAGTACGCGTGTCGCTCGACGCCGCTACGAAGAAGCAGATCATGACCGAGTTCGGCACCAAGGAAGGTGACACCGGCTCCCCCGAGGTCCAGGTCGCCATGCTGTCGCGCCGGATCTCGGACCTGACCGAGCACCTCAAGACCCACAAGCACGACCACCACTCGCGTCGTGGCCTGCTCATCCTGGTCGGGCAGCGCCGCCGCCTGCTCCAGTACCTGGCCAAGAAGGACATCCAGCGCTTCCGCGCGCTGGTCGACCGCCTCGGCATCCGCCGCGGTGCGGCCGGCGGCGCCAAGTAAGTCCATGGCGACCAGGGAGCGGTTCCCCACGTCCGGGGAACCGCTCCCTTCGCCGTATGTACGGGGCGGACGGTGGGTACGGGATCTTCCGGGCCCACCGTCCACGCCGTACCGGGGCGGACGGGGCGCCTCGCCCGGGACGGCCGGAATGCCATCCCGTGGCCAAGCTCAGTAATCTGGACACACGAGTACCACCGAAGTGCACAACTGAAGCAGGGGGAGCGATCTCCACCGCCGCCGGTCCTCGGTAGTGGCGCCCGGAAAGGCACGGCCCATGCCGCCGCCCCGGGAGCTTCGATCGAAGACCGGCCCGCACCAAGGAGCGCGCTCCTCCGCCACGTCCCTGCCACACGGGCACGGGACGAAGACGAGGAGAAATCACTAGTGGAGAACGAGACCCACTACGCCGAGGCCGTCATCGACAACGGAACCTTCGGCACCCGCACCATCCGCTTCGAGACGGGCCGCCTGGCCAAGCAGGCCGCCGGCTCCGCCGTGGCGTACCTGGACGACGACACCATGGTGCTGTCGGCCACCACAGCCTCCAAGAAGCCCAAGGACCAGCTCGACTTCTTCCCCCTCACGGTCGACGTGGAGGAGCGGCAGTACGCGGCCGGCAAGATCCCCGGCTCCTTCTTCCGCCGCGAGGGCCGGCCCTCCGAGGACGCGATCCTCACCTGCCGCCTCATCGACCGCCCGCTGCGCCCCTCCTTCAAGAAGGGCCTGCGCAACGAGATCCAGATCGTCGAGACGGTCATGGCGCTCAACCCCGACCACCTGTACGACGTGGTCGCCATCAACGCCGCCTCCTGCTCCACCCAGCTCGCCGGCCTGCCCTTCTCCGGCCCCATCGGCGGCACCCGCGTCGCCCTCATCAAGGGCCAGTGGGTCGCCTTCCCGACCCACACGGAGCTGGAGGACGCCGTCTTCGACATGGTCGTCGCCGGCCGGGTCCTGGAGGACGGCGACGTCGCGATCATGATGGTCGAGGCCGAGGCCACCACGAAGACCATCCAGCTCGTCAAGGACGGCGCCGAAGCCCCCACCGAGGAGGTCGTCGCCGCCGGTCTGGAAGCCGCGAAGCCCTTCATCAAGGCGCTCTGCAAGGCCCAGGCCGACCTCGCCGCCAAGGCCGCCAAGCCCACCGGTGAGTTCCCGGTCTACCTCGACTACCAGGACGACGTCCTGGAGGCCCTCACCGCCGCCGTACGCTCCGAGCTGGCCCAGGCGCTCACCATCCCCGGCAAGCAGGACCGCGAGGCCGAGCTGGACCGCGTCAAGGAGCTGGCCGCCGAGAAGCTGCTCCCGCAGTTCGAGGGGCGCGAGAAGGAGATCTCCGGCGCCTACCGGGCGCTGACCAAGACCCTGGTGCGCGAGCGCGTCATCAAGGACAAGGTCCGCATCGACGGCCGCGGCGTCACCGACATCCGTACGCTCGCCGCCGAGGTCGAGGCCATCCCGCGGGTGCACGGCTCGGCGCTCTTCGAGCGCGGCGAGACCCAGATCCTGGGCGTCACCACCCTCAACATGCTCCGCATGGAGCAGCAGCTCGACACCCTCTCCCCGGTGACGCGCAAGCGCTACATGCACAACTACAACTTCCCGCCCTACTCCGTCGGCGAGACCGGCCGCGTCGGCTCGCCGAAGCGCCGCGAGATCGGCCACGGCGCGCTCGCCGAGCGCGCCATCGTGCCGGTCCTGCCGACGCGCGAGGAGTTCCCGTACGCGATCCGCCAGGTCTCCGAGGCGCTGGGCTCCAACGGCTCGACCTCCATGGGCTCGGTCTGCGCCTCCACCATGTCGCTGCTGAACGCCGGTGTGCCGCTCAAGGCCCCCGTCGCCGGTATCGCCATGGGCCTGATCTCCCAGGAGATCGACGGCAAGACCCACTACGTCGCCCTCACCGACATCCTCGGTGCGGAGGACGCCTACGGCGACATGGACTTCAAGGTCGCCGGTACGAAGACCTTCGTCACCGCGCTCCAGCTCGACACCAAGCTCGATGGCATCCCCGCCTCGGTGCTGGCCGCCGCGCTGAAGCAGGCCCGCGACGCACGCCTCCACATCCTCGATGTGATGAACGAGGCCATCGACGTCCCGGACGAGATGTCCCCGAACGCCCCCCGGATCATCACGGTCAAGATCCCCGTGGACAAGATCGGCGAGGTCATCGGCCCCAAGGGCAAGATGATCAACCAGATCCAGGAGGACACCGGCGCCGACATCACGATCGAGGACGACGGCACCATCTACATCGGTGCCGCCGACGGCCCGGCCGCCGAGGCCGCCCGCGCCACGATCAACGGCATCGCCAACCCGACCATGCCGGAGGTCGGCGAGCGCTACCTGGGCACGGTCGTCAAGACGACCACCTTCGGCGCGTTCGTCTCGCTGCTCCCGGGCAAGGACGGGCTGCTGCACATCTCGCAGATCCGCAAGCTCGCCGGCGGCAAGCGCGTCGAGAACGTCGAGGACGTCCTCGGCGTGGGCCAGAAGGTCCAGGTCGAGATCGCCGAGATCGACCAGCGCGGCAAGCTCTCCCTCATCCCCGTGATCGAGGGCGAGGAGTCCGGATCCGAGGACGCGAAGGACGACACCTCCAAGTGACGGACAGCTCCAGGACGACGGCCCGCACCTCCTCCGAGGCGCGGGCCGTCGCCCGTACCCAAACCCTTCTCGCCGGCCGGGACGGCATCGGCACCGTCCGCCGTACGACGCTCCCCGGCGGGCTCCGCGTCGTCACCGAGACCCTGCCGTCGGTGCGCTCCGCCACCTTCGGCATCTGGGTCCAGGTCGGCTCCCGCGACGAGACCCCCGCCCTCAACGGCGCCACGCACTATCTGGAGCACCTGCTCTTCAAGGGCACCGGACGGCGCAGCGCCCTCGACATCTCCTCGGCGATCGACGCGGTGGGCGGTGAGATGAACGCCTTCACCGCCAAGGAGTACACGTGCTACTACGCACGGGTCCTCGACACCGATCTGCCGCTCGCCATCGACGTGGTCTGCGACATGCTCACCGGCTCCCTCATCGAGGCGGCCGACGTCGACGCCGAGCGCGGCGTCATCCTCGAAGAGATCGCCATGACCGAGGACGACCCGGGCGACTGTGTGCACGACCTCTTCGCGCACACCATGTTCGGCGACACCCCCCTCGGCCGCCCCGTCCTGGGCACCGTGGAGACCGTCAACGCCCTGGACCGAGACCGGATCAGCCGCTTCTACCGCGAGCACTACGACCCGACGCGCCTCGTCGTCGCCGCGGCCGGCAACGTCGACCACGACGCGGTGGTGGACCTGGTCCGCGCCGCGTTCGACCGGGCCGGCGCCCTCTCCCGTACGGACGCCACGCCCGTCGCGCCCCGCGACGGCACCACCGCCGTACGGGCCGCGGGCCGCGTCGACCTGCTCGACCGCTCCACCGAGCAGGCCCATGTCGTCCTCGGGATGCCGGGCCTCTCCCGTACCGACGAGCGCCGCTGGGCCCTCGGCGTCCTCAGCACGGCGCTGGGCGGCGGTATGAGCTCCCGCCTCTTCCAGGAGGTACGGGAGAAGCGCGGCCTGGCCTACAGCGTCTACTCGTACACGTCGGGCTTCGCCGACTGCGGGCTCTTCGGGGTGTACGCGGGATGCCGGCCGGGACAGGTGCACGACGTCCTGAAGATCTGCCGCGACGAACTCGACCGCGTCGTGGCCGGCGGACTCCCCGACGACGAGATCGCCCGCGCCGTCGGCCAGCTCTCCGGCTCCACCGTCCTCGGCCTGGAGGACACCGGAGCGCTGATGAACCGTATCGGCAAGAGCGAACTGTGCTGGGGCACCCAGATGTCCGTCGACGAGATGCTCGCCAAGATCGCCGCGGTCACCCCCGACGACATCCGCGCCGTCGCCCGCGACGTCCTGGGACAGCGCCCCTCACTCGCCGTCATCGGGCCGCTCAAGGACAAGCAGGCCGCCCGCCTCGACGAAGCGGTCTCCTGACCGGCCCCGGGCCGGCCGTACCCCCAAGGTGAAGGAAACAGAGCAATGAGCAAGCTGCGCGTGGCCGTGCTGGGCGCCAAGGGCCGGATCGGAGCCGAGGCCGTACGGGCCGTCGAGGCCGCCGAGGACCTCGAACTCGTCGCCGCCCTCGGGCGGGGCGACAAGCTGGAGACCCTGGTGGAGGCCGGCGCCGAGGCCGTGGTGGAACTGACCACCCCGGCCTCGGTGATGGGCAACCTCGACTTCTGCGTACGCCACGGCATCCACGCGGTCGTCGGGACCACCGGCTGGACCGACGAACGGCTCGCGCAGCTCCACACCTCGCTCGACGCCTCGCCGCGCACCGGTGTGCTGATCGCACCGAACTTCTCCATCGGCGCCGTCCTCACCATGAAGTTCGCCGAGACGGCCGCCCGCTGGTTCGAGTCCGTCGAGGTCATCGAATTGCATCACCCGAACAAGGCCGACGCGCCCTCCGGGACGGCCACCCGCACCGCCCAGCTCATCGCGGCGGCCCGCGCGGAGGCGGGCAGCGCCCCGCAGCCCGACGCGACGGTCACGGCGCTGGACGGCGCGCGCGGCGCCGATGTCGACGGCGTGCCGGTGCACTCCGTACGGCTCCGGGGCCTCCTCGCCCACCAGGAGGTCATCCTGGGCGGCGAGGGCGAGACCCTCACCATCCGGCACGACTCGCTGCACCACAGCAGCTTCATGCCGGGCATCCTGCTCGGTGTACGGCGTGTCGTCTCCACCCCGGGGCTCACCCTCGGGCTCGAACACTTCCTCGACCTGGGCTGACCCATGCGCGCGAAGATCACCTACTGCGTCACGGCCGCCGTCCTCGTCGTCTACTTCGTCCTGGTCGGCAGCCGGGGCGTGCTGCTGATCCGGCACGGTACGGCGCTCACCGTCACCTTCGGCGTCGCGGTGCTGATCCTGCCCGCCATCGGCGTCTGGTTCCTCTGGCAGAACACCCGGTTCGTCACCCGCGCCAACCGGCTCGCCGCCGAGCTGGAGGCGGAGGGCGGACTTCCGGTGGACGAGCTGGTACGGACCCCGGGCGGCCGGATCGACCGGGACTCCGCGGACGCCGTCTTCGCGGCCCGCCGCGCCGAGACGGAGGACTCCCCGGACGACTGGCGCTGCTGGTTCCGGCTGGCGGTCGCCTACCACGACGCCCGGGACACCCCCCGCGCCCGCAAGGCGATGCAACGGGCGATCGCCCTCCACGAGGGCCGCCCCCCGGTCCGGGCCTGACCCGCTTCCGGCTCCGGTACGGGGGGTACGGGGCGCCGCGTACCGTACGGCGCGGGCCGGTCCGCCCCGTACGTACGGCTACGCCCCGTACGGCGCCCCACACGCGAAGGAGCGGGGCCCGGCCGCCGTAGCCGGGCCCCGCTCCTGTCGTCTCTCCGCCGGGCTCAGGCGCCCCGGTACTCGTCCGCCCAGGCCTCGACCGTGTCGGCCGCCCGGTCGAACGCCTCCGTACGCGACAGGAAGTCCGCGTTGTGATCGGTCAGTACCACCAGAGGTTCACCCTGACGGCGGACCACCAGCAGCGCCTGTCCCTGTACGGTGCGGGGCAGCCCGAGCCACCGTACGGGCTGCTGGACGGTGCGGACCGCGGTGACCTGGTTCCACGCCAGTGTGGTCGTACGGAGCAGGCTCACCCGCCGAACGCCGTGCCGGCTCACCCAGGCGCCGACCCGCAGCAGCCGCAGCGCGACCGCGATGGCCACGGCCGCGACGACCAGGCAGAACGTCGCCCCGGCCATCCCGGCCGCGATCGCGGTGATCAGCGCCGCGAGCAGAACGAACGAGGCCAGCAGCAGGAGCAGCGCCGAGGCCACCACCCGCCAGGGCCCCGGGCGGTACGGACGCCGCCAGTCATCATGATCGTCGAAGGGCAGTGCGACCTCGTCGGTCGCCTCAAAGGCCCGGTCGGCCGTCAGAAAGTGCAGGGGCACGACTGATCCTCACTCACAAGCACGCTCGATTGCTGTGCCCGGTGAGGTTATCGATCACGCCCCCGCCCGGACCACCCCGTGTGGGCCGGATGTGTCAGCGGCCCTGTGACGCTTCCGACTGCTGACTGTGGCCGGACGCGTGGTTCGTGTCCAGCGCCGGCATCCCGAAGAGCAGGGCGCCGACGAAACCGGCGGCGACGGTGAGCCCGATCAGGGTACGGCCCACCACCTCGGGGACAGTGGCACGGTGGCGGGGCGGGGGAGTGACATTACTGCGGAAACGGTCGGCCTCGGCGACGAACGCGAACGGGACGGCCTCTCGCCGGCGGAACATGGAGGCACTTCTCCTCGGGGTCGGAGCGGCCGTGATGGGGAACGCCGCTGGTCGGTCGATTGCTACTTCTTCTGACGAACAGAAGCGCCGAGCCGTGCCCGAATTCCCCGGATTGGCCGAGGAACACCGGCCGTGGCCGGTCTTGTCGGTGCCGCGCCGTAAAGTGGTCGCCGCCCGAGCGTCGTGACTGGAAGGACCCCTTCGTGAGCGAGACCCCCGCGGATACCTCCGTGACCTCCGCCGAGACCAAACCGAGCTTCCGCGGCGATGTCACCGTGGAGCTGGTGAAGCACGCCGCGGGCGACTCCGACGTGCTCTGGGCCGCGCGCGTCTCCACCGCGGGCGAGGACTCCCTCGACGAGCTGACGAAGGACCCCGAGCGCTCGAAGGGCCTGATCAACTTCCTGATGCGGGACCGCCACGGCAGCCCGTTCGAGCACAACTCGATCACCTTCTTCATCAGCGCCCCGATCTTCGTCTTCCGCGAGTTCATGCGGCACCGCGTCGGATGGTCGTACAACGAGGAATCGGGCCGCTACCGGGAGCTCCAGCCGGTCTTCTACGTCCCGGACACGGACCGCAAGCTCGTCCAGCAGGGCCGTCCCGGCAAGTACGAGTTCGTGCCGGGAACGGAGGCGCAGCACGAGCTGACGGCGCGCGCGATGGAGGCCTCGTACATCCAGGCGTACGAGGCGTACCAGGAGATGCTGGCGGCGGGCGTCGCCCGTGAGGTGGCCCGTTCGGTCCTTCCCGTCGGCCTCTTCTCCTCCATGTACGCCACCTGCAACGCGCGCTCGCTGATGCACTTCCTCGGTCTGCGCACCCAGCACGAGCAGGCGAAGGTGCCGTCCTTCCCGCAGCGCGAGATCGAGATGGTCGGGGAGCTGATGGAGGAGCACTGGGCGCGCCTCATGCCCCTCACCCACGCGGCCTTCAACCTGAACGGCCGCGTCGCCCCCTAGGAGCGCCGCATGCCCGGGTACGGTCGCGGGCTGCCCGGGGTACAGATGTACGGTCAGCCGGGTGAAGTGTCCAAATTGCGGCGTTTCGAGAAGTTCATCTAGGCTGATCAAACGGACCCGGCACTGCCTGAACCCCCGAGCAGGCAGTGCCGGGCTCCTACCGTCCCGCCCCTCAACCCGTCCCCCAAAGGGACACGGCGGACTGAGCAGCGAGTAGCGTGTTACCCATGGCTCCGATCTCCACTCCGCAGACCCCCTTCGGGCGGGTCCTCACCGCCATGGTCACGCCCTTCACGGCTGACGGCGCAATCGACCTCGACGGTGCCCAGCGGCTCGCCGTCCATCTGGTGGACGCAGGCAACGACGGCCTGGTCCTGAACGGCACCACCGGTGAGTCGCCGACCACCAGTGATACGGAGAAAGAGCAGCTCGTACGGGCCGTACTGGAAGCCGTAGGAGACCGGGCCCACATCGTCGCCGGAGTCGGCACCAACGACACCCGGCACTCCCTCGAACTGGCCCGCGCCGCGGAACGGGCCGGCGCCCACGGGCTCCTCGCGGTGACCCCGTACTACAACAAGCCCCCGCAGGAAGGCCTCCTGCGGCACTTCACCGCCATCGCGGACGCCACCGGGCTCCCGGTCATGCTCTACGACATCCCCGGCCGCAGCGGTGTCCCCATCGACACCGAGACCATCGTGCGGCTCGCACAGCACCCGCGCATCGTCGCCAACAAGGACGCCAAGGGCGACCTCGGCCGGGCGAGCTGGGCGATCGCCCAGTCCGGCCTCGCCTGGTACTCCGGCGACGACATGCTCAACCTGCCGCTGCTCTCCGTGGGCGCGGTCGGCTTCGTCTCCGTCGTCGGCCATGTGGTCACCCCGGAGCTCCGCGCCCTCCTCGACGCCCACCTCAACGGCGACGTCCAGAAGGCCACGGAGATCCACCAGAAGCTGCTTCCCGTCTTCACCGGGATGTTCCGCACGCAGGGGGTCATCACCACCAAGGCCGCGCTCGCCTCGCAGAACCTGCCGGCCGGACCGCTGCGGCTGCCCCTGGTCGAACTGTCGGCCCAGGAAACGGCCCAGCTCAAGATCGACCTGGCCGCCGGCGGGGTACAGATCTAGCCACAGACTTCACAACTGAATACGCGAGGACAGCAGAACCCGATCGCGCTCCCGACCGGTGACCGACGGTCATGGTCACGCGCGACACATCGGTATACACACACCGGTATACACAGACAACTGCAAGTGCACGAATGTCATGCGCGCCACGTGCCTCAGCGGTACGTGGCGCGTGTGGTGAGGAGAGTCTTTTGAGTCATCCGCATCCTGAACTCGGCGCCCCGCCGAAGCTGCCCAAGAACGGCCTGCGCGTCACCCCGCTCGGCGGTCTGGGCGAGATCGGCCGGAACATGACGGTCTTCGAGTACAACGGCCGTCTGCTCATCGTCGACTGCGGCGTCCTCTTCCCCGAGGAGGAGCAGCCGGGCATCGACCTGATCCTGCCGGACTTCAGCACGATCAGGGACCGCCTCGACGACATCGACGGGGTCGTGCTCACCCACGGCCACGAGGACCACATCGGCGGCGTCCCCTATCTGCTCCGGCTGAAGCCGGACATCCCGCTGATCGGCTCCAAGCTGACCCTCGCGCTGATCGAGGCGAAGCTCCAGGAGCACCGCATCCGCCCGTACACCCTGGAGGTCAGCGAGGGCCACCGCGAGCGGATCGGCCCCTTCGACTGCGAGTTCGTCGCGGTCAACCACTCCATCCCGGACGCCCTGGCGGTCGCCGTCCGGACCCCCGCGGGCATGGTCGTCCACACGGGCGACTTCAAGATGGACCAGCTCCCGCTGGACCGCAGGCTGACCGACCTGCCCACCTTCGCCAAGCTCGGCGAGGAGGGCATCGACCTGCTGCTCTCCGACTCGACCAACGCGGAGGTGCCGGGGTTCGTCCCGCCGGAGCGGGACATCTCCAACGTCCTGCGCCAGGTCTTCGCCGGCGCGCAGAAGCGGATCATCGTGGCGAGCTTCGCCAGCCACGTCCACCGCATCCAGCAGATCCTGGACGCCGCGCACGAGTACGGCAGGCGGGTCGCCTTCGTCGGCCGCTCCATGGTCCGCAACATGGGCATCGCCCGTGACCTGGGGTATCTGCGGGTCCCGCCGGGCCTGGTCGTCGACGTCAAGGCCCTCGACGACCTTCCCGACCACGAGGTGGTCCTGGTCTGCACGGGCTCCCAGGGCGAGCCGATGGCCGCGCTCTCCCGGATGGCCAACCGCGACCACCAGATCCGTATCGTCCAGGGCGACACGGTGATCCTGGCGTCGTCCCTGATCCCGGGGAACGAGAACGCGGTCTACCGCGTGATCAACGGCCTGACCCGGTGGGGTGCGAACGTCGTCCACAAGGGCAACGCCAAGGTCCATGTCTCGGGTCATGCCTCGGCCGGCGAACTGCTGTACTTCTACAACATCTGCAAGCCGAAGAACCTGATGCCGGTCCACGGCGAGTGGCGCCACCTGCGGGCCAACGCCGAACTGGGCGCGCTGACAGGGGTCCCCAAGGACCACATCGTCATCGCGGAGGACGGCGTCGTCGTCGACCTGGTCGACGGCAAGGCCCGGATCGTCGGCAAGGTCCAGGCCGGTTATGTCTACGTCGACGGCCTCTCGGTCGGCGATGTGACGGACGCGTCCCTGAAGGACCGCCGCATCCTGGGCGACGAGGGCATCATCTCGGTCTTCGTGGTGGTCGACTCCACCAGCGGCAAGGTCGTCGGCGGCCCGCACTTCCACGCGCGCGGCTCCGGCATCGAGGACGCGGCGTTCTCGGCGGTGCTGTCCAAGGTGGAGGAGGTCATCGCCAAGTCGGCCTCGGACGGTGTGGCGGAGCCGCACCAGATCCAGCAGCTCGTCCGCCGCACGGTCGGCAAGTGGGTCTCGGACACCTACCGCAGGCGCCCGATGATCCTCCCCGTGGTGGTCGAGGTCTGACGGACCGTCACGGTATCTGGAGCGGGGGGCCTCGATTTGCTTCGAGGCCCCCCGCTCCAGTACGTTTACGGCTCCACCTGAACGGGAAGCCCGGGTTTTCATGTGCCCGAGCCGCTGCCGCTGGAGGGTGGGAATCCGGCTCGGAGAATCTCTGATAAAGTCGGAATCGCTGGAAAGGGAAAACGCGAAAGCGAAGAACTGGAAAGCAACCCCGCTCCGACGGGGAATCGGACACGAAAGAGTCTGATAGAGTCGGAAACGCAAGAACGGAACACAGCAACAAAGCAAAAATAAAGAAACACCGAAGGGAAGCGCCCGGAGGAAAGCCTCGGACAGTGGTCCGGGTGAGTACGAAGGAAGCGTCCGTTCCTTGAGAACTCAACAGCGTGCCAAAAGTCAACGCCAGATATGTTGATACCCCGACCGGACGG